>CAWBRP010000009.1:0-465707 GCA_963791275.1 uncultured Actinomycetota bacterium | reverse complement strand
CCGCTCCCGCGTCAGCGTGCCGATGCTGCGCTCGCCGGTGTACGCGGCGCGTCCGCGCTTGGCGAGCATTGGCCGCGTCGCCTCCGCCGCCGACCGCGCAGTGACCGCCGCGGCCCGCAGCGTGTCCTCCGGCGACGAACCCTCCTTCGCCTGTTCCTCGATGGTGTCGGTGGCGGGCACCAGCGCGTCGAGCAACGTCTTCTCGCCGAGCTCGGCGCCGCCGCGGGCCTTGATTCCCTCAATGGCCGCGCGCAGCATCGCGACGACCTGCTCCACCTCCAGGCTCGCCGCGCCCGCCGCCGTCGTCCCCGCCCTGAGGAACCCCGTTCCCCAGATCGGACCGGACGTGCCGCCGATCCGGCTGGTGATGACGACGGCGACCTTCTTGAGGAACGTCGAGATATCGGTGCGGTCGAATCCGTCCCAATCGGACAGCACGATCTCGAACCCGCGTGCCATCGAATAGCCGAAGTCACCGTCACCCACGACCGCGTCGAGATCGCCGAAGTACTTTTCGTTCGCCACGACCGTCTCCGCCATCACCCGCACCAGGCGCTCGACGTCGGGAAGCGTTGCGGCCATGAGGATTCCCCTTCGTTGGGTTTGACAGTCGGATGGCGAACAGCCTCAGGACACCAGGGCCTCCACCGTCTCAAGGGTTACCCAGTCGCCCACCGGAACTCCGCCGGCGTTGGCCAGCACCTGCGTCCGCTCGCCATCGGGGTCACCCAGACTGGACACCACCAGGGCGGCGGCGTCGAAGTCGTCGTCGCGGGTGTACTCGTTGACGGTGACCAGGCAGGTGATGCCCGCTGCGCGCGCGGCGTCGAGCCCGATTCCGGAGTCCTCGATCACCACCGCGTCAGAGGCAGGCACGCCGAGGCGAGCCAGCGCGAGCAGGTAGATGTCGGGGGCAGGCTTCTTGTGAGATACGACGTCCCCGGCGAACACCAGGAACCCGGCCGCGGCCTCTGGCCCAACGACATGTTCCAACACCGCCTTCACGGACGGCTCCGCTGACGTCGAGGCGACCGCGAGCTGCCAGCCCGCTTCTGCCGCCTCACCGACCAGCCGTCGTACGCCGGGCCGACCGGGAAGCTTTCCCGCGGCGGCCATTTCGGTGTAGATCTCGGTCTTGCGCTTATGCCAGCGGCCGACCAGCGCGAGTTGCTCGTCGGTGTCCGTCGGGAGATTGGCGGCCGCCACGAACTCGGGCGTGAGCAGGCTGCGCATCCGCTCCTTGCCGCCGCCGATCTTCAGCTTGCGCCCGTACTCCTCTTCGCTCCATGGCACCGGCAGCCCGAGCTCGGCGAACATCTGGTTGAACGCGGCCAGGTGGCCGTCCCGTTCGGTGTCCGCGAGCACGCCGTCGCAGTCGAAGACGAGCGACCGGGTCACCATGCCTTGCCCGCGCTGCCGAACGTGTCCATGTAACCGGCGGCCATCTCGGCAACGACGGTCGCGCGGACGTCGCGGAACAGGGAGGGCGGATCCCACTTGTTGGCCGCCTCTGCGCCACGCAGGAATTCGAGGTTGGTTTTCATGAAGGTGACTTTCAGGCCCGTCGAGATGTTCACCTTCGCGCAACCGCGGGTGATCAGGTCGGTGAACTGCTCGTCGGTCATGCCGGTCTCGCCGTGCAGCGCGATGGGGATGCCCGTCGCCTCGACGAGATCGGTCACCCGTTGTGCGTCCAGCGTGGGCTCGGCGACGTAGACGCCGTGCGCGTTGCCGATGGATGGGGCGAAGATGTCCACGCTGGAGCGTCGGACGAAGTCCACGGCCACCTCGAGCGACTGCCGCTTGGCAACGTCGTCGGAGCCGATGCCGTCCTCCACACCGGTGATCGCCTCGATCTCGCCCTCCACGTGGGCGCCCACCGCCCGGGCTTGCGCCACTACCTCGATCACCTGGCGCAGGTTCTCCTCGACCGGCTGGCGGGATGCGTCGAACAGCACTGAGTTCCAGCCCTTGCGCAGACAGTCGGTGATGACGTCGCGCTCCGGGCAGTGGTCGAGATGCAGGCAGACAGGCACCTCGATACCGGCCGTCATCGTCTCCCACATGCCGTACAGCACGTCGAGCCCGATCGACCGGACCGTCTTGACCGATGTCTGGACGATCAGCGGCGAGCGCTGCTCGACCGCCGCGGCCAGCACGGCTTCCAGCGTCAGATCGTTGAAGATGTTGATGGCGGCGACACCGTACCGCTCGGCGAGCGCGCGATCCAGGATCTCCTTCAAAGGCACTACCGGCACGATTTCGAACCTACGCCAAGCCCTGATTGACCGTGTCGAATACCTCAACGATCAGGAAGAAAGCGCTGCAGCTTCAGGACGCATGCCATCTTGCAGCGAACTTGCCTCGGCGGGGCTCTGCACCGCCGTGACAGCGCGATCGTTGGCGCGGAGTTGTGGCCGGGAAGCCACGGCCAAGGCAGAAGATTCGCTGATGCCGAATCGCTGGTGCAGCCGCATTGTGCCCAACTGCAACGAGTTCCACGATTGGCATTCGTAGAACGTTTGTGCCCCTATTGCTGCGCCGCCGGCGTCACCACACTGAACATCGCCCCCTGTGGGTCCATCAGGACGGCGGATCGTCCAACCGTTGGGATGTCGAACGGCTCGACGGCGACCTGCCCGCCCGCAGCGCCCGCCTGCGCCGCAGTGGCGTCGGCGTCCGGCACCGCGAAGTACACATGCCAGTGGTTCGGCACGCCGGGCATCGGCGGTTCCATGCAGCCACCGACTTCCGTATCCCCGACCTTGAGCAGGTTGTACGTCTGCCCCGGGCCCATCTCCATGGTCGCGGTGCCCACACCGAGTACGGCCTCATAGAACGCCAGCGCCGACTCCGGCTTGTCCGTGATCAATTCATTCCAGATCAGCGCGCCCGGCTCGTTGACCAGCGTCGCGCCGATGTGCTGGTTGGCCTGCCACAGCCCGACGACCGCACCGGTCGGGTCGGCGACGAACGCCATCGTGCCCGCATCGCCGACAGCCATCGGCGGCATGAACACCTGCCCACCTGCCGGGCCGACCTTCTCGACCGTCGCAGCGATGTCGTCCACCGCGATGTAGGTGTTCCACATCGGCGGCATGCCCTCCGGCGCCCCCGGCGCCATCGGCGCGATCGCCGCGACGGTTTCGCCATTCAGCAGCGCCATCGAATATGTGCCGCCCTGCGGCATCGGCCGGTCGTCATAGCTCCAGCCCAACAGCGACGCGTAGAACTCCTTACCCGCGTCCTGGTCGGTGGTTTGCAGGTCGACCCAGCTCGGTGTGCCCTGCGCGTACTCGGTTTTCTTTGGCATGACGAACCTTTCGTTAGTTGGCGGATGTTTGGACAACGGCCGGTTGCCGGCCGGTGAATGCGATGAGCCGATCCAGCAATGTGGCGTCAGGCGCCGTCTCGACCGGGTCCGCGAAGCCTGCGAAGCCACGCGATTCAGGAGTGATGACCTTGCCCGCCAGTTGCAGCGCATAGTCCGCCACCGGCTCGGAGACCACCACATCTCGGCCGGTTGCTCTGGCGAAATCCCAAGCGTGAACCAAGAATTCGAGTGAGAGAATATTGACGGGCATGGCTGCGGGTACCTCTTGCGGACCCAGCTCGACCGTACCCTCCAGCCCCCGCCGACGCCAGGCCTCAAGCGCGGCCTGAGCCGCATCCGCGACCTGTGTTTCCAGCGGCGAATCCTGATCGCGCGGCGGCATCAGGGCGCCCGCGCACCCGCCGAGTGACGCTATCGAGCCCATCACATGGTCAGCGAGCTGCGCGACGGTGTATTCGGTGCACGCCGTCTGCTTGGTCAGATCATCGGAATCCATGTCGCGCAGAACACCCTGCAGCACCGCCAATGTCGCTTCGGCGCAGAGCAATTCGTCGATCGGGTCGGGTGCCGCCGCCCATTCGTCGGGTCCCGCGTCGCCGTCGCGGCCTGCGGCCACCAGCCTGTCCATGAAGTGGTTCCACCCCACCGCGTGGTGCGCGGCCTGCTCGTCGGTCAGCCCGTCGTGCACCAGCCGCACCTCGGTGCCTGCGGCGACCGGCGTCAGCGTGACCGTCACCGTCGACCCGCCCGGCGCCGGGTCGCCGCTGTCTTCCCATCCCCACGTGAACACCACCCGCTTGCCGGGCTCCACGTCGACGATCGTGCCCGCAGCGGTGTGCCCCGGCGTTACCGTCCACCGATAGTCACCGCCGGCCGCAACTCCACGCGGGCGGCGACGGCCATCCATCGCCGAAGCCGGTCGGGCTGGGTGATGAGGGCGAACGTGGCGTCCGGGTCCAACGGCACGACCACAGATTTGTCAAACGTCATGGCGGAGTCTCCTTTTGGGGTTGGGTGGCGTCGGCGACGAGGCGGTCGAGCTCGTCGCTCCAGAACGAATCGAAAAGCGCGCGGAGCTGCTGCGCCCCGCGCTCGTCGAGCCGGTAGTACCTCTCCCGGCCCTGCTTGCGGGCGGTGACCAGACCGACCTCGGCGAGGATCCCCAGATGCTGCGATATCGCCGAGCGGGTGACTGAAAACCGCGATGCCAGTTGGGTGACGGTGAGTTCGCCCGCTGCAAGAAGCTGCAACAGCCGGCGCCGCGTCGGCTCCGCTGCGACCTCCAGCATGTCAGGCACACGTCGATACGTTAGCCGTCACTAACGTATCGGTCAACGGTGGCGTGTGGCCTCGGCGCAATCGGCCAAACGTCTGTGTTCAGCACCGCGCAGCCGGGATCGCCGTCGTCCCCGACGTACGCAAGTCTCGTCAGGACCGACGCGGGATCGGTGTCCACGACCACGGCGACGGGGTCGCCGGCATGGGCTTCGCCGAAGCCGTGGCGCCAGGGACGGTACGGGGACTCGGGCTCCAAGAGAGCGATCACCGCGTCCTTCCAGTTGCTCCCCTCGACGATGTGAAGGCGTTCGGTGATTGTTTGCATAACTGAACGATTCTCCCAGAGGGGTATGACAATTCAGTTGCGCAAGAGTTCGCTGGGAGCCAACGTTCCCGGGCGCGCCGCTAGTGCGCAGCGCGGATGACGAAAGCGTCTATGTTCTCGTCGAAAATGATCATGTCATCCACGAATAGTTCCCCAGCCGTCTGGCCATCCTCCGCAACCGCAATGAAGGTGGCCTCCTCTTCGTCGTATGACACCGAACCGCGCACGAACATCGCCGCGACCTCGCGCCCATCCGCTCCGTAAACGACAAGCTTCAGGCCTGCGGCGTCCTTGAGATACTGCGCCGCTTCGGCACGCGTCGTGACCATTGCTGGGATTCCTCTCTGCCGGTGGCTTTGGTTCCACAGGGTATTCCCGAGACCACACCACGAAGGCGGCGATATGACAGACATTCGCTGAGCAGCGAGACCGTTGCGACTGCAGCGCTGTGCCTGTCGCTGTGACTTTCGGTGTGCACGATCCAGTACCTGAACCATTTACTTAGCTTGGACCTCCGGCCCCTCGCCGATGAGTTTCGGGTGGCCCAGTGGTCTTCTTAGAGGCACAGGCCACTGAATCGACCCGACCGAACGGAATATGGCATGACGCGAACCAACCTCTCGATGTCGATCTCCGCGGACGGCTATGTCGCGGGGCCAGACCAGAGCGAGGAGAATCCCCTCGGACTGGGTGGAATGAGTGTTCACCATTGGCATATTGGGCCGGCCAGCGATCACCCGGTCAACCGGCAGGTGATGTCCGAGATGCTGGATGGCATGGGCGCAACAATCATGGGCCGCAACATGTTCGGACCCATCCGTGGTGAATGGGGCGATTCGGACTGGAAAGGCTGGTGGGGCGACACCCCGCCATACCACTGCCCGGTCTTCGTCCTCACCCATCACGGACATGAGCCAATCGAAATGAAGGGTGGAACCACCTTCCATTTCGTGATCGACGGAATCGAAGCTGCCTACGCACAAGCTCAGGCGGTTGCTGGCGACCGGGACATCTCTATCGCCGGAGGCGCCTCCTGCGCCCGGCAGGCGATCAAGGCCGGCCTCGTCGACGAGATCGACCTGCAAGTGTCGCCGGTGATCCTCGGCTCCGGCGAACGCCTGTTCGACGGCTTCGAGGCCGGCATCCCCGAGCTGGAACTCGTCCGTGTCCTGCACGCCCCCGGCGTGGCCCACCTCCGCTACGCCGTCACCCGGTGATTGATATGTCCGCACCCGAATGGCGGGGCACCGTCGTCAAGAAGTACCGGGCGCTGCTGGACGGGTCGAACCTGTACCGGCGCATCTGGTTCGGCTCGACGACGGCGAGACCCTCAAGACGCGCGTCGACCGCGGCACATGGAAGGCGTTGGCAGTCGGCGACACCGTCGTGAGAACAGCTGGGTACGGCGTGCAGAAGGCGTAATAGTCGGTACAGCATCGGCCCGCTGATGTCGGGCACCAGTGCGCCCTTCGCGCGAGCCATCTCCTTCGCGGCGTCGATCTGCGCCAACGGTGCTGCCGACCTGGTCAGGCCGCAAACGCCGCGCACGATTACTGGTTTGCAGTCGGGGGCCAATACCATCACTGGCGCTATGACCGACAATGCCCTGGCCGCACGGCCGACCGCCGACACTTCGCCACCTGGCCGTATCACCGCTGAGACAGGCCGCCGCAGAACGTTCGCCGTCATCAGCCATCCCGACGCCGGCAAATCCACGCTGACCGAGGCACTGGCGCTGCACGGCCGGGCCATCACCGAAGCAGGCGCGGTCCACGGCAAAGCGGGCCGTCGCGCGACGGTGTCTGACTGGATGGAGATGGAGAAGGCCAGGGGCATCTCGATCACATCGACGGCGTTGCAGTTCCCATACCGCGACTGCGTGATCAACCTGCTCGATACCCCGGGTCACGCCGACTTCTCCGAAGACACCTACCGGGTGCTGACGGCCGTCGACTCCGCGGTGATGCTCATCGACGCCGCGAAAGGCCTTGAGCCGCAGACGCTGAAGCTGTTCCAGGTTTGTAAGCACCGTCGGATCCCGATCATTACGGTGATCAACAAGTGGGACCGTCCCGGCCGCCATGCCTTGGAACTGATGGACGAGATCCAGGCACGGATCGGGCTGCGGCCCACTCCCCTGACCTGGCCGGTCGGCATCGCCGGAGACTTCAAAGGGGTGCTCGACCGCCGGACGGCGGACCTTCATCCGGTTCACCCGCACCGCGGGCGGCGCCACCGCGGCCCCCGAAGAACACATCGCGGCGGCCGACGCGCGCGGTGCCGCGGGCGACGACTGGGATCACGCCGTCGAGGAGTCCGAACTGCTGTCCGCGGACGGCTCCGATTACGACCGTTGGCAGTTCCTCAGCGGCGCGGCCACACCGGTCCTGTTCACCTCGGCGGCGTTGAATTTCGGCGTGAATCAGCTCCTCGATGTGCTCGTCGAACTCGCGCCGCCGCCCAGCGGAGCACTCGACGTCGACGGGGCCCGGCGCGTCACCGAATCACCGTTCAGCGCCTTCGTTTTCAAGGTGCAGGCCGGTATGGACTCCGCCCACCGCGATCGCATCGCCTACGCGCGAGTGTGCTCGGGCACATTCGAACGTGGGGATGTCCTTACCCACGCCGCCACCGGCAAGCCGTTCGTCACCAAGTACGCGCAATCGGTGTTCGGCCAGCAACGCGCCACACTGGATACCGCGTGGCCGGGTGATGTGATCGGGCTGGCCAACGCTGCTGCGCTGCGCCCTGGTGACACGCTGTATCGTGATGTCCCCGTGCAGTATCCGCCGATACCGAGCTTCTCCCCCGAGTATTTCGCGGTGGCCCGCGGCGCCGATCCGAGTAAGCACAAGCAGTTTCGTCGCGGGATCGCGCAGCTGGAGCAGGAGGGCGTTGTTCAGGTGCTGCGCTCAGACCGTCGCGGCGACCAAGCGCCGGTGCTCGCCGCGGTCGGCCCGATGCAGTTCGAGGTGGCCGTCCACCGGATGGCCACCGAACTCAGCGCACCGCTCTCGCTGGAGTCACTGCCTTACCAGGTCGCGCGGATCGTGGACCCCGCGGACGCCGAATTCATGGACAGGCAGGTGTCATCGGAAGTACTCACCCGCACCGACGGAGTCATGCTCGTGCTGTTCTCCACTCGGTGGCGGCTGGAGGGCTTTCAACGGGACAACCCCGACGTGAAGCTGGGGTCGTTGGTGGCGGCGGAGGGCTGAGACGCGTCGTGCTTCCGTGATGTGGCCAGAAGCCGCGACTGCGCGTTGAAACCACCGGCTACCGCACGTCGTGGCGGCTGACCCGATACCCGTGAACTGCACGGCACGAGTCAACCAATTCCTCGATGTCTCAATCTTTTTGAGGGTTGATGTAGTGCGGATAATGACCAGCCTCGGCAACCACCTAGTTGACGGTCGGTGATGCTTGGGGTTGGAAGGGTTCATACCACCACCAGTCGGCGCGTTCGCCGGTCGGTCCGGGGCATGGCGCTACTGCGGTGGGGGTCGGTTCGGTGGACGGGCCAGCGATCCTGGATTCAGCGCTCGGCCGGCGCTGTCGGTGACGGTGAGCTGGTGGGCGGGCCCGGTGATGGTGATGACGCCCCGATGGTGCAACCGATGATGGTAGGGGCAGAGCAGCACCAGGTTGTCTAGCTCGGTGTCGCCGCCGTCTTCCCAATGCCGGATGTGGTGTGCGTGCAGACCCCGGGTAGCCCCACAACCGGGCACCGCACAAGTGCGGTCGCGGTGCTCGAGCGCACGGCGAAGCCGACGATTGATCAGACGCGTCGTCCGACCAGCGCCGATAACCTGTCCGTCACGTTCAAACCACACCTCACAGGTGGCATCACAGCTCAGGTATTGCCGATCTGCCTCCGAGAGCAGCGGACCCAGATGCAGCTGCGCGGTGCGTTGCTCGACGTCGAGATGTACGACCACGGTCGTGTGCTGTCCGTGCGGCCGGCGAGCCACCTCGGCGTCCCAGCCGGCCTCGACCAGCCGCATGAACGCCGCGCCTGTACTTGGCAACGCTGGCCGATGATCTGGTGCGCGGTCGCCGTTGTCGTGATCGCGCTTCCACTCAGCGAACAACGCATCCTGATGAGACTGCAAGGCCGCGTCGAACTTCGCCGCCTCCAGATGGCCAAGTTTGATCCGCCAGCAGGTGCCCTCGTCGTCGGTGGTCTTGGTGATCGAGGCCCGCGGTTCGGGTTCAGGTTCGGGCCGAGGATCGTGTTCGGGGTCGGGTCGCGGCTCGAGCTTGACCGCGGTGCGCAACTGACTGACCGTCGCGCTGCGGGCGAGCTCCGCATAGTGTTCATCGGATCCGTCGGCAGCACGCCCCGCAATCACACCGACCTGATCCAGCGACAGTCGGCCCTCGCGCATGCCTTGCGCGCAGGCCGGAAACGCCGCCAGTCGGTGCGCGACCGTGGCGATCGTATGAGCGTTCGCCGATGACGAACCGGTCTTCCAGGCCACCAACGCCGCCACCGACCGCGCGCCGGTGGCACCGCACAGCTCGTCGCGATCCAGCTCAGCCACGATCTCCACGATGCGCCCATCGATCGCGTTGCGCTGACCGACCAACTCCGCCAACTCGTCGAACAACACCTCAACACGCTCATCAGGACGCGCCACAACAGTGGCAGACGATCCGGTCAACGACATGACGCCATCATCGCAGCCAGGTCCGACAAATCTCGATTGGCCGCCCACCGCTAGACCGCATCGTCGACACCCCAGTACTTGTGATGCCTCAGAACGTCCCGCTTGTAGCTCGACCTCAGCGCGTCGACCATAGCGAGCGTTTGTAACGTCAGGTCGTCTCGAATCCCGCGCGTGAGCGTATGGGATAAACGCGCGTAGCAGATCGGGCGCGTCTAACGCGACCTCTAACGGAATGCTGTCCTCGCTGTCGGGCGCGCCGCCGATCGCCTGTTGGACACGCGCCGCGCTCCACCGCAATGGGTCACCGGTCCCCGTCTCGAAGAGCTCCAGCAGCAGCTCCCGATGGCTGGAGTCGGTGAACGGCGCTGCGGAACCGGTAGCGAAGAACCTGTCGCACAGCTCCCTCATTCGACTCCCACTCTCCGGCCGGTGACCGGTGTTCACCACCTTCGGGTAGCCGACCGACCAACAATATGTAGTCGCGGCCAGGCGCGGGCAGCAGCACCACGTATTGCTCGGGTGACGGGGAAGAAGACCGGCTATGCGGACGCCGTCGCTGACGAGCAACGGCATCACCGGTGTCGCGCGTCCGCGCCGCTGACCACCTCGGCCCGCCGAGCATCACCGGGTCCGGTCAGCTCGGCAGCACGCTGCAGGGCACCGCCACCGACCTGGACCCAGACCGGCGTGACCGAGAGCCTACCAGTGGCTGCGCGACGGTGCTCGCGATCTCCGGCCAGACCGCTCTGACCTACACCGTCACCAGCGCCGACCTCACGAAGGTGCTGACCCTGCGCGTCACCGGCAGCAAGAGCGGCTACACGAACACCCCCGTGACCAGCAACGGGATCACCGGCGTGCCGCTCCCGTCGCTGACCACCTCGGCACCGGCCGCCATCACCGGGTCCGGTCGAGGTCGGCAGCGCGCTCCAGGGCACGGCTCCGACCTGGGACCAGCCGGGCGTCACCTCGTCCTTCCAGTGGCTGCGCGACGGAAGCCCGATCGCGGCGACAGACGGCCTGACCTACACCGGTCACAGCAACCGACATCGGCAAGGTGCTCAGCCTCCGGGTCACGGGCTCCAAGAGCGGCTACAGCGACACCGTGGTCACCAGCAACGGGATCTGCCGGTGTGCCGCAGCCGTCGCTGACCACCTCGACACCGGCCGGCATCTCCGGCTCCGGCCAGGTGGGCAGCACCCTCCAGGGCACGCCGCCGACCTGGATCCAGAGCGGGGTCGACGCGACGTACCAGTGGCTCCGCGACGGCACGGCCATCGGCGGCCAGACCGGCCCGACGTACGCCGTCACCGCCCGCCGACCTCGGCAGCGTGCTCAGCCTCCGGGTGACCGGCAGCCAAGAGCGGCTGGACGGACACCGTCGTGACCAGCAACGGGATCCAGGCCATCGCCGGGCCCGCGCCGGTCGCGTCGAGCGCGCCCGGCATCGCGGGGACGCCCAAGGTCGGCAACACGCTGTCCGCCTCGTCCGGCACGTGGTCCGGCGCGTCGGCGTTCGGGTATCAGTGGCGGCGCAACGGCGCGCCGATCCCGGGCGCCACCGGTGCGAGCTACACGCTCGTGGCCGCCGACGCGACCCAGCAGATCACCGTCGCTCGTGACCGCGAACGAGCCCGGTCGGCTGGTCGGCTCGGCCGCGAGCGCGCCGATGACGGTGGCGAAGATGTCCTCGACCACGAGCGCGCGCCCTCGCCAAGAAGACCGTCCCGGCCGGCAAGGCCGCCAAGCTCGTCGTGACGGTGAAGGTCCCGGGAGTCGCGGGCCCGACCGGCAAGGTCCGGATCCTCGACGGCGCCAAGGTGATCAAGACGGTCACGCTCGACGCCTCGAGCAGCGGCAAGGCCACCGTCAAGCTGACGGGGCTGAAGAAGGGCAAGCACAAGCTCACGGCGCAGTACCTCGGCGACGCCGACCACCCCGACGAGCAAGTCCGCGGTGGCCAAGCTGACGGTCGGTTCCTGAGCGGACGAGCCCCGGCTGCCCGCACGAGCCGGCCGGGGCTCGGCCCTCAGCGACAACGATCGCGGACTAATTTTGCCATTCGGCGGTCAGGCTCGGTGCGGGCACCTAGCGTTTGCCCGTGACCTCTCGACGCACCCTGTTCGCACTCGTCTCGGCTGCCGCGATCTTCTCGCTCCAGGCGACAGTGCTGCCCTCCGCCACCGCCGCGCTCGGCGCGCCTGGCGGGCTCACCGTGGCCAACAAGAACTCCAATACCCCGATCCTGTCCTGGGGCAAGGTGAAGAAGGCGACGAGCTATCAGGTCCAGGTCGACAACGACCCGTCCTTCGGCTCGCCGGAGTTCTCGGCCACCACGGTGAACTACCGCGCGGTCCCGGCGGCCGCGCTGCGCCCGGGCCAGAACCACTGGCGCGTCCGCGCGATGCAGGGGACCACGAGTTCGAGCTGGACCCAGGCGACGCTGAACGTCAGCCCCGTCGGCGTGCCGGTGCCGACCGCCCCGGCCGACGGAGCTCAGCTCGCACAGCCGCAGAACGCGCCCCTGCTGCGCTGGCAGGGCAGCCAGGGCGCCACGTCCTACACCGTCGAAGTGGACGGCGATGCCGACTTCATCGGCGCCAAGGTCTACACGACCAAGACCACGTCCCTCGTCGTGCCTGACCCGCTGACGGTCGGTGATTGGTTCTGGCGCGTGACGGCCGTGAAAGCCGCCGGCATCGTGTCCGACGCCGTCGCGCTGCCGCGAGCTTCATCATCGTGCCGCCGTCGCCTGAGCTGGTCTACCCGCCGGACAGCATGAACGTCGACATCGAGGACGTCGTGTTCGACTGGACGCCGGTCGCGGGTGCACGCACGTACGACCTTCAGGTCGCGCTCGACAAGGGCTTCAACAACGTCGCGCTGACTGTTACAAACATCCAGGGCAGTCGCTTCTCCCCTCCGACCACGCTCGACAACGACCAGTTCTGGTGGCGCGTTCGTGCCGTCGACCTCGCCGGGCAGCAGACGCCGTGGTCTGCGTCGAACTTCGCCTTCGAGCGGGTTGGCCGGATCAGCCGCAGCCGGTGTACCCGCGTGGCTCCGGAGCACTCCGGCTGCGTTCTCCAGCGAGGCGCCCTACTACGAGTGGACGCCAGTCGCAGCACGCCACCCACTACGAGCTCGTCGTCGCGTCGGACAGCACGTTCTCGCCTGCAAGACCGGGACAGTCTGGTCGCAGGGACGACCTACACCCCTCGGGCGAACGGGGACGTGCAGCTTCCGCGTCGGCCGCCGACGTGGTGGAAGGTGGATCCCTCTCGATCGGCCGTACCTGAACGGCGGACTCCCAGGTCAGTTCGCATCCCCCCAGGGTGTCATCTGGGGTGGCCGAACTGCGGAGCCTACACGGGCACTTCGAGACCGTGACGGGACTCAAGATCGCGCATCACCGGGCACCGGCATCGAGGACCCGGCCAAGGGCTGCGCGGCCCCCGGCTGCAACGGCGCACCGGCTACCCCAGTGCTCTCGTGGGACCACCAGCCGGGCGCCGGCGCCTACATGGTCTACATCGGACAGGACGCCAACTTCACCACCTCCGAAGTCAATCGAATCCCGGTCACGTCGAACACCAAGCTCGTCCTCAACCTGAACGACACGGTCGCGACACTGCCCGAGAACGAAGTGGGGTTCCCCTACTACTGGTACGTGCGCCCTTGCACCAGCTTCGCGCTGAGCACCTGTGGGCGATCACCCGAGAACGCAAACCTCCCGGGGTCGCACTCGTTCAGCAAGACCTCACCAGCCGTCAACGGCCTCACTTCCTCGGACCCGGCAGGCAGCGACATCACCTTCAGCTGGCAGGACTACCTCGCCACCAACCGGCGACCGCGTGGAACGGCGAGACCGGCTACCAGTCGGCGAAGCAGTATCGCGTTCAGGTCGACACCGATCCGGCGTTCGCGGCGCCGCTGCTCGACGACAAGATCGTCGACCAGGCGACGTACACCGCCGCCGACAGGCTGTACCCCGAGGGACGCCTCTACTGGCGGGTCAGCCCACGCGATGCTGACGACAACGATCTTGCGTGGTCCGAGGTTCAGACACTTGTGAAGTCCACGCCTGCCGTCGATGCACGACTCCGGTTAACGGCGCGGCCGTCGCGGGCACGACGCCGTTCACCTGGAACGCCCAGGCGTTCGCCTCCTCCTACACGCTCGAGGTCTACAAGCAACAACGACGCCGCCTTCTCACCGGGCAACAAGGTGTTCGCTGCCACCGTCAAGACCGCGGCGTACGCCTGGAGCCAGCCGCTCCCCGCCGACTCCACCCCGTACATCTGGCGAGTGCGCAAAACCGACGCCGACGGCAACCTCGGGCCCTGGTCGGACCCCGCCGCGCTTCACCTCGCTCGGCTCGGTGCCGCAGCTGCTGGCGCCGGCCAACAACACCTGGCAGCCCACCGCGGGACCGCTGTTCGAGTGGAGCGAGGTCCCCGGTGCCGCGACGTACTTCCTGGAGGTCCGGGTGCTCGGTTCGACCGCGAACTACACGACGGCGACGACCGCGGCCACCGCGTACGCGCCGATCAAGGCCATCGCCACCGGTGACTACACGTGGCGCGTGACTGCGCGGGACGCGGCCGGCAACTCGCTGGGGACCAGTGCGACCCGCTCGTTCAGGGTCGACGCGACGCCGCCGACGATCAAGAAGATCAAGCCGACGTCGAAGAAGCTCAAAGCCGCAGTCGCTGGTGACGGTGGTCTTCAGCGAGAAGGTCAAGGGCGTTACCAAGAAGTCGCTCTACATCACGCCCGAGGGCAAGAAGAAGCCTATGAAGGCCAAGGTCAAGCTCAATAGCAAGGGCACGAAGGCCGTCATCGACGTGAAGCCGCGCTTCAAGCCGGGACCTACATCGTCCACGCGACGACCAAGATCAAGGACGTGGCGGGCAACCCTTGGCCGGCGGCGAAAAGCCGATAGTGCGTGGCTGATCCGGTCGCACGACCGTGCCGGTCCAAGCGAGTGGCCTGTCGCGGGCGGCGGTTGGCGCCCGCGGACTTGTGCGGCTCGGTGCCTCGGGCCCGAATCCGGGGCACAACACCGCTCTGCCGCGAACGGCTTGAATGCTGTCGTTCCGCGCTGCGCCGCAATGAAGTGGAGAGCGTGACACAGATCGACATCGTGGTCGGTCGGACACCTCCAACCCCTGGTTCTCGATGACCGAGATTCTGGTCGTGATCGAACGACCGCGGACGATTCGGAACGAGCACATGCGTTCAGAGCAACTATCGCGAGGGAGGGACTGCTGCACGGATAGGTGACATCTGATCTGTGGTGCCGAGAGGTGCTGCTGGAAGGATGTGCACTGTGCCGAAGCCCTATCCCAAGGAGTTCCGCGAGGACGTGGTCCGCGTCGCTCGGAACCGTGAGCCTGGCGTCTCGATCAAGCAGGTCGCTGATGACTTCGGGATCGCGGAGTCGTGTCTGGGCAACTGGTTGCGAGCTGCCGATGTCGAGGAGGGTGTGACAGCCCGGGACCACCTCGAGCGAGTCGGCCGAGCTGCGTGATCTGCGCCGCCGCAACCGGCTGCTGGAGCAGGAGAACGAGGTCCTGCGCCGGGCTGCGGCCTATCTCTCCCAGGCGAACCTGCCGGGAAAATGATGTACCCGCTCGTCCGCGAGCTCGCTGGCGACGGTGTTCCCGTCACGGTGACGTGCCGGGTGCTCAAGCTGGCCCGCCAGCCCTACTACCGCTGGCTGGCCGGTCCGGTGACCGAGGCCGATCTCGAGGCTGCCTACCGCGCCAACGCGCTGTTCGACGCCCACCGCGACGATCCTGAGTTCGGTTACCGGTTCCTGGCCGACGAGGCCGCCGCGGCTGGCGAGTCGATGGCGGCCAGGACGGCCTGGCGGATCTGCTCGGACAACGGCTGGTGGAGCGCCTTCGGGAAGAAGCGCGGCAAGAACGGCAAGCGGCCGGGGCCGCCGGTCCACGACGACCTGGTCAACCGTGACTTCACCGCCGAGGAGCCGAACCAGCTGTGGCTGACCGACATCACCGAGCACCCCACCGGTGAGGGCAAGCTCTACCTGTGCGCGATCAAGGACGTGTGCTCCAACCGGATCGTGGGCTACTCGATCGACTCGAGGATGAAGTCACGCCTTGCGGTCGCAGCGCTCGAGTCCGCCGTCGCCAGACGTGCCGCCCACGGCGCAGAGGTGGCCGGCTGCGTCGTCCATTCCGACCGCGGATCCCAGTTCCGATCACGCAAGTTCGTCCATGCCCTGAACCGCCACAGCCAAGTCGGATCGATGGGCAAGGTCGGCGCCGCCGGCGACAACGCAGCCATGGAGTCCTTCTTCGCGTTGCTGCAGAAGAACGTCCTCAACCGGCGCACCTGGGCCACCCGCGACGAGCTCCGGATCGCGATCGTGACCTGGATCGAACGGACCTACCACCGCCGCCGACGACAGGACTGCGCTCGGCCGATTGACCCCTATCGAGTACGAGACCATCATGACCACACCGGCCGCCCAGGCCGCGTGACCCAACCTGTCACCGGTCCGTGCAGCAGTCCCGTACACGACGGTGTGGATCTGCGCGACCAGGCGCTTTCGTTGCGTCGTCAGCGCGCCAACTCCACCCGCGCGCCCGATCCGTCCTGCTAGCGCTTCTCGTTGCCCACCACGAGCGACTGCGCGAGACCGACAGCACTGGCCCAGGCCACGACACCACCCACTACGACGGCACTGGCCACCAGGGCTCGGGTCGGTACCGTCCATCCGCCACCCGAGGCGAGCGGGCTGTTCGTCGCTTCGTTGGTCAACACACGCAAAATGCCTGGCAGCTGACCGACGACCCCGAACCCCGCCTGCCACGCAAAGCTGTGGCCACCAGTCACGGTGCTTCTGTCCCCAGAGCAGACCCACAACCATCGCGATGGTCATTCCAAACGGAAGGCCATAGCGACCCTGCCAGGTGTGGCCGAACTGTGCCCAGGTGATGACAGTCACGGCGAAGGGCACCGCGAACCAGGTGCCGATCGCGACGAGGAGTGCTGCAGCAGCGCGGTCCGGGGCGTGGCGCACGGCCCCGACAAGCGCCACGACGCCGAGTGTCACGAAGGCAAGGTACGAAAGGCCCGGAGCCAATTGGTCCCGGTACGGAAAGGCGCCGACCCCTTGCAGCAACCAAAGCGGAAGCAGCTTGCCCGCCTGAAGGAGTGTCTCGCTGAACCAGTCGCCCTTCGGTGCCATGCTCGTTGCCCGGTACCCAAGGACGCCTGTGATGCGGTCCACCACATACTCGCGGCGCCGGCGACCAGAAGGACCCCGTACATAGCGAGGCCGGCGCGCACCTTGTGGAGTCGCAAGAGAGAGCGCGGGTGGGGCGAGACGGCGAGCACCAGGGCCCAGATCAGAACTACCCACAGCGGCCCCAAAGACCGAAGGGTCAAGAGCACGACTCCCGACAGACCGGCGACAAAAATCGTTCGCTTGGACGAGGACCGGTCGTTCGTCCAACGACCGCCAGGCTGCACGCCAGGGACAGCCCCACCATGATCTCCATCCCGTCGGGAGCGGCCAGCGCGTTGCTGTACAGCACCATGGGGGTCATGGCGGCGACGACGACGAGGGGAACCACCGGTGACCCACGGAGGTGGCGCACACATGTCAATGCCATGAACAAGAGCAACATGCAGCCAAGTGAGGACATGGCTCGCATTGCGTAGAGGGCGCCGTATCCCTGAAACGGCAGGGAGGGATAACCAATGAAAGCGTAATACAGCGGATTGTAAGGACCCGAGCCGCCCGCCACCTTGTGGAAGTCCCCGTCGGCGGGGACCCCGACGCATTGAGCCGGTGTTGTGTACCGCAAACGCTCACACTCGGGTGCTGCCGCGTGGACAAGATCGTCCGGGGCCAGGACGTAGGGACGGATTGTCGTCGCCCGGCTCCCCGGCCTCGGCTGTCCACTGCCCGTGTGAGACTGCGCCTGCGCATCGGCGTGGTCCCGATCGTCGATTCCCCGAAAAGGGGGGACCACAGCAATCCATGCGACGAGCAGAGATACCCCCACGAGCACTCCGACTATCGCCGCTCGCCACCCAGGCTCAAACCTGAACTGGTCCCACGAGACAGTCCGAACTGCCCCTAAGCGCGGCAGTGTGAGGGTCCTCGAACTGGGATCACGCGTTGTTGGAATCACATCGGCGCACCGGGAGCCCCCGACCAGCGTCGGATTCGCCGCGGCAGGCTCGCTGACACGCGGGCAGTCCCGGGATCGGACGCAGCCTTGACCGCCACAACCAGAAACGCCTTGGAGATGGCCCAGAGGAAGGGTGCCTTCGCTGAGGACCGCCCAACCGAGCCGATAGTGCCAGGGCGATCCCGCCATCGTCGCAGTGGGGTCACCCGGCAACACGAACGCATACGAAAGTGCTGGCTCCCTGTCCAAGAAGCACGAAGGCTCCAGTACGTTGGTGCGTACGACGCGTCCTGATAGTCAGTTCCGCGACGCGTCATCCTGAGGTAGAGGTTGGCCACGCGAAGTGGCATCCAGGACAGGAACGGCAGCCGATAGTGCACCTCGATCGGCCACAGCTTGTTCGGCATCACCATGTAGACGACCCCCCCCGACGCAAAGCCCTGCAGATCCGCGAGAGTGCCAGTGCCTGGTCAGGCAAATGCTCATAGACGTTGTCGAGAACGATCAGGTCAAAGGCTTCGATGTCATGAAGATCGTCCACTCCTCCGTGGACAAACCTGACGTTCGACAGCCGAATCGACGACTCAGCAGTGCGGTGCAGATGCTCGGCGGGCTCGAGGCCGACGACCGTGCCACACATCTCAGCCAGGGCTCCTGCCGTTCCTCCGTATCCGGAACCGACGTCGAGGACATCGAGCTGATCCAAGCGCCTAGACAGATGGGGGCCCGCTGTCGCCAACACCTGGCGCGCCAAAGTCTCGGCGAGCGCAGTGCGCCCGACATCCATCTTGACGAACGCGTCGTACGCAGGGCGCTCGGGGCGGCTTTGCGCTGCGTGCGGCTCAGGGCCACTCGTCACGGGGCGTCCGATGCATTTGCTCCAGCGCGTCCGCGCTCGGTTTGCGAGCCTCGAGCAGCGCCACGTGACGCGCGAGCGCCGTATAGCGACGCTCCAGGATCAACACACGTCGGAACAACGCCACCGCCACCAGCATGAACGTCACCACTGCGACGTAGAGCAGCAGGTCTGCGCCGCGTCCAACACCCACCTTCCGAGCCATCCACGTCAACATGTCCGGAAAGACCACGCTGAGGCGCCGGCCACCAGGACGGCCAAAGAGACAGGTTCGCCACAGAACCTTATGGATTGCCCGTTGTCCACCCCGCAGGGCGATGACGCCGGCGACGGCTATACCGGTCACCAAGGCAACCTGGAGGAGAATCTCGCTCATGCGTGTCCTCGAGTGGGGAGTTCGACAAGTCACACTAAGACACGTTGCCCACGCGCGACTGACTTTCGAGGACGTTGCCCCCCGAGGAAGGGCTGAGATCGCGTGCCTACTGACCCACGTGACCCCGTCGGCAAGGATATGACCATGAGCCGCGCGTCGCCCCTTTCCGTCGTCATGCCCGTCCACTTCGCCGCGGACGCCCAACACCTGCAGCAGGCCCTCGACAGTCTGCTTTGCCAAGAGCTGCCGGCAGCAGAGGTCATCATCGACTTGGATGGTCCCGTGGGCGACGGGGCTGCCTCGGTCGTCGCATCGTTTGTCGACGATTACAGTGCGCAGATGGGCGCGCGCGAGTGATCCCTCTGCCAGAACACCGGGGAATCGCTGCCGCCTTACAAGTGGGAGTCGTCGCCGCGTCGCAACCGTGGATTGCGCGTGCGGACGCCGACGACGTCTCGAGGTGCGATCGGTTCGCCAGGCAATACGAAGTTCTCGTTACAGGACAGACCGATGTTCTTGGGTCGGCGATGACCGAGTTCGTTCATGACGCGAAACACCCGCACGGCCTCCGCAGTATGCCCCGTGATCACACCGGGGTCGCGGCGACGATGCGCCGCTCCAATCCCGTCAACCACCCCACTGTGGTGTTCTCGCGTGAACTCGCTCTGCGCGCCGGCGGCTACCAGGCGCTCAAGGGCATGGAGGACTACGACTTGTTCGCGCGCATGCTGGCGAACGGCGGTCGGTTCGCGAACCTACCCGATCCGCTGGTCTCGTTCAGAGCATCACCCGACATGCACTCTCGTCGCTCAGGCGCCGCCTTCCTCCCGGCCGAGTTCGCCATGCAGCGGAACCTCGTCAGCTATGGACTCATCGGTAGGAGCGTCGGGGTCCGCAACCTTGTGCTGCGTAGCCATACCGACTGTTGCCGATCCGCGTCCAGCGCTTTGCGTACCGAAGGCTCTTCAACTCATCGCCGGTGTGATTCGTCGATCGCCTGCGGACGCGACGTCGCCAGAATACGATCGTCAGGTGCGGCTTGGACCTGCCTTCGTCGATGTGGCGGTCGTCATCCCGATGCTGGATGAGGCCACCGCGATTGGCGACGTCGTCCGTGACCTTCGGGAGAGTTTTGCAAAGGTCATTTGCGTCGACGACGGCAGCTCGGACGACAGCCTAATGGTTGCGGTCGCCGCCGGGGCCGTTGTCGTTCGTCACCCTGTGAACCTTGGACAAGGCGCGGCGCTTCAGACTCGGCATCAGCTTTGCACTGGAGGACGCAAAGACCCGCTTCGTTGTGACCTTCGACGCAGACGGCCAGCACCGCGCCTCCGATGCGGCTCGCATGGTCCAGATGGCTCAGCGAGGCCACGTCGACGTTGTCCTTGGCTCGCGATTTCTAGGCGATGACGCCGTCCATATCCCACGTCTTCGCAGGGCAGTTCTTAAAATGGGAGTTGCCTTCACCCATGCGCACCACAGGTCTTGTCCTGACCGATGCTCACAACGGGCTGCGCGTGCTCAGTCGCGCGGCTGCGGAACGAATCAATCTGGCCCAGGCGGGCATGGCACATGCCAGCGAGCTTCCGGATCAGATCGCTCGTTATCAACTCAGCTACGTCGAGCGCCTGTGACCATCGATTACACCGACTATTCCCGGTCACGTGGTCAGTCCAACTTAAACGCACTTAACATCCTCTTCGACCTCGGGCTAGCAAGACTGTCCGAGGGTCGCGTCAAAGTGGGATAGAGACAAGCGTCGCCCGGTTGATAGCAACACCAATTGGGGTCACCGGTCCTGGTGTGATAGCTGCCGCACTTGGCGCGGCGAACAGGCGGCCGAACGCCCCAGTCGCCGGCAACGATCGCGTTGGGTGTCATGGTCGTCACCCATCTGCGGCTCGCCGCGGCTCAGGACCTGACCGGCAGCGCGCTCTACTTCACCGGGACGGTTGCGCGCAGGTCTGTGGTCCAATGGCGTGCGCCGTCGGGTCCGGTGGTCGGGACCGGGGCGTAACGGCCGCGGTCCAACTGCCCACACTCACGTTGGAACGGCTGACCGGCCCGCGCCCGTCCGCAGTAGCCTTCGGCGCGTGGACTGGCTCGCGGATCATTGGCTCGACGTGTTCGGCTGGTGCGGGAGCGCGCTCCTCATCGTCTCGCTGCTCCAGACCCGGGTGCTGCGATTCCGAATCCTCAACCTCTGCGCCTCGCTCAGCCTGATCGTCTTCAACGCCCTGGTCGGGGTGTGGCCGATGGTCGGGATGAACATCGCCACGTCCTCGATCAACATCTGGTTCATCGCGAAGATGCTGCGCGACCGGCACGACGAGTCGGCCTTCGAGGTGCTCCAGGTCGGCCCGCGGGAGGCGTACTTCCAGCACTTCCTGGGCGTCCACGCCCGCGACATCACGAAGTTCTACCCCTCCTGGAGCGGCACCGAGGCCGACGACCTGGCCTTCCAGGTCGAGAGGGGGGACGAGACGGTCGGGATCGTGCTGATCCGCCCCGACGGGGACGTGGCGCGGGTCATCCTGGACTACGTGACCCCCCGCTATCCGCGACTTCTCCCCCGGCGAGTTCGTCTGGCGCCGCGCACCGCGGCTGCGCGAGCGAGGCTTCCGCACGGTCGTCACCCCGCCGGACATGGTCGCGCCGTACTACGACCGGCTCGAGGCCGGCTTCCGACGCGAGGGTGCGTCGTACGTCCTGGAGCTCTAGGCAGACGACGCGGCCACCCACCGCTGCAGCACGGCAGCGGCCGCGCCGTCGTCGACCGCGGCGCGGGCCCGCTCGAAGCCCGCGGCCAGCCGCGTCGCCACGTCTCCGTCGTCGGCGGCGTGCACGGCCAGCGCCGCGCCCGCGTTGAGCAGCACGGCGTCACGCACCGGTCCGACCTCGCCGTCCATCACCCGGCGGACCACCTCGGCGTTGTGGGCGGCGTTGCCGCCGCGCAGGTCCGCGGTGGTGGCCGGGGCGATCCCGAGGGCGCGCGGATCGACCGTGGCGGTCTCGACCGCACCGTCGTGCACCGTCCACACCGACGAGGTGGTGGTGGTGGTCAGCTCGTCCAGCCCGTCGTCGCCGCGGAACACCCAGGCGTCGACGCCCCGGCCGGCGAAGACACCCGCCATCACCGGCGCCATCCGCGGGTCGGCGCAGCCGATCGCCTGGGCCGCGGGCCGGGTGGGGTTGGTGAGCGGGCCCAGGAAGTTGAACGTCGTGCCGATCCCCAGCTCGCGCCGCGCCACGGCGGCGTGCCGCATCGCCGGGTGGAAGGCCGCGGAGAAGCAGAAGGTGATGCCGGCCTCGCCGGCGACCTCGGCCACCCGTGCCGGCGTCAGGTCGAGCCGGAGGCCGAGGGCCTCCAGCACGTCGGCGGAGCCCGACTCCGACGACGCCGACCGGTTGCCGTGCTTGACCACCGTGGCCCCGGCGCCGGCGGCCACGATCGCCGCCATCGTGGAGATGTTGACCGACATCGAGCGGTCCCCGCCGGTGCCCACCACATCGAGCAGCCGGCCGGGCACCGAGATCGGGTTGGCGGCCGCGAGCATCGCGTCCGCGAGGCCGGTGACCTCCTCGATCGTCTCGCCCTTGGCACGCAGCGCCACGGCGAAGCCGGCGATCTGGACCGGCGTGGCGTCGCCGGCGAGGATCTCGCTCATCGCCCAGGCGGCCTGCGGGGCGGTCAGGTCCTGGCCAGCGACCAGCGCGCTCAGGACGTCGGGCCAGGTGGTCACGGTCAGGTGGTGGTCTCGACCCGCTCGACCGAGGTGCCGGCGCGCTCGCGGAGCAGCGCGACGACGGCGTCGGCGAGCAGGATCGGGTCGATCGGGTGGGACACGGTCGCCTCGGCGCGCGACCAGGTCGCCAGCCAGGCGTCCTGCGGGCGGCCGATCAGCACCAGGATCGGCGGGCACTGGTAGATCTCGTCCTTGACCTGCTTGGCGATGCCCAGCCCGCCCGCGGGCACGGCCTCGCCGTCGAGGATGGCCAGGTCGATGCCACCGGCGTCCATGTTCTGGATGACCACGGGCTCGGTCGCGACCTCGACGTAGGTCACCTCGGGCAGGTCCGGGTGCGGACGCCGCCCGAGCGCCAGGATGACCTGCTGCCGGGTATTCACGTCGTCGCTGTAGACCAGCACCCGGAGGGGCGTCTGGTTCGGGGCCGAGGTGGGGTCGCTCACGGCGGCGATGCTACCGCTCGCGACTCTCGAGCAGGTCGAGCCGTCGGTCCTCACGCGCGGCCTCGCGCATCGACGACCGGGCCCACTGCGCGAACAGCACCAGGAAGAACACCAGGCCGACCAGGTCGCCGGCGCCCCAGAGAATGCCGCCGGCGAGGTGCTGGTCCTCGAGCGCGGGCGGCAGCCAGGCGCCCATCGGCCCGGCGCGCAGCCCGGCGTACCACTCCCCCGCGAGCACCGTGCTCTGGCTCATGATCGTCACGCCCAGGAACGCGTGGAACGGCAGCGTGAGCAGCACGATCAGCACCCGGAACGGGTAGGCCACCCGGCCCGGCACCGGGTCGACCCCCATCAGGGGCCAGAAGAACAGCGACCCGATCACCACCAGGTGGACGTGCGTCCAGTCGTGGAGCAACGGCGACCGCAGGCTGGCGGCGTACCACCCGGAGAAGTAGAGCGCCCACGGCGAGATCACGAACAACGTCAGCGTCAGCGGCGGGAAGGTCAGCACCTTGGCGACCCGCGAGTGCAGCGCCACCAGCAACCAGCCGCGCGGGCGTCGCGGCAGCGTGCGCAGGGCCAGTGTCACCGGCGCGCCCAGGGCCATGGCCAGCGGCACCACCATCGTCAGCGCCATGTGCTGCACCATGTGCACGCTCAGCAGCGTGGTGTCGTAGGCGCCGATCCCCGAGGACGTCACGAAGGCGAAGACGCCCATCCCGACCACCACGAACGAGAAGGTGCGACCCACCGGCCAGCGGTCGCCCCGGCGGTGCAGGACGGCCACGCCCACGAGGTAGGCACCGGCCACCCACACGGTCAGGACGAAGAGGAAAGGCTCGACCCCCCACGTCGAGAACACCCGTCCGAGGGTGAACTCCGGGAGGTCCGGGACCGCCTCCAGCGGCGCGCGGATCACGAAGTGAACAATAAGACCGCCCTGGGCAGGGGGTCGGGGTGGCCACAGGCGCCAGGACCGACATAATGAGCCCGTGGCGACAGCAACAGCGATCCCGGCGTCCCGCCTGCACGGGCACCACGACCGACCCAGCATGGTCAGCGTGGGCACCATCATCTGGCTGTCCAGCGAGCTGATGTTCTTCGCGGCGCTGTTCGCGGCGTACTTCACCATCCGCGCCGTGAGCCCCGACCTGTGGGCCGGCTCGACAGACCTGCTCAACGTCCCGTTCGCGACCGTCAACACCATCATCCTGGTGCTGTCGTCGGTCACCTGCCAGCTCGGGGTCTTCGCGGCGGAGCGCGGTCAGGTCGGCCGCAGCGGCTCGATCGCCAACGTCGGCGGCTGGGGCCTGCGCGAGTGGTTCGTGCTCACCTACGTCATGGGCGCCATCTTCATCGCCGGTCAGACCTTCGAGTACACCGAGCTCGTGCACGAGGGCCTGACCATCCCCAGCTCGGCGTACGGAACGATGTTCTACCTCGCCACCGGCTTCCACGGCCTGCACGTCACCGGCGGCCTGATCGCATTCCTGTTCGTGCTCGGGCGCACCTTCATGGCCCGAAAGTTCACCCACGAGCAGGCGGTCAGCGCGATCGTCGTGTCGTACTACTGGCACTTCGTCGATGTGGTCTGGGTTGCCCTCTTCGCCACGATTTATCTGATCCAGTAGTTCAGTTTTACCTCTACAAGTAGTCTAAGTTATCGACGGATTGGACCCGAGGTGCGCTTCCTGAATCGTTCCGCAGGTCGCTTGTCCCGGCACCGCCGGAGCAAGCTGGCCGGGCTGGTCCTGATGCTGCTCGCGCTCCTCGGGACCGGAACCGTCTACTCCGCCTTCGCGCCGGCCTCGGCCGAGCAGGCGGAGACCGACGCGGAGCAGGTCGCCCAGGGACGCGAGCTCTTCCTGGTGGGCTGCTCGTTCTGCCACGGCGCCAACGGTGAGGGCCAGCAGACCAAGGATGGCGACGCTCTCGGGCCCACCCTGGTCGGCGTGGGCGCGGCCGCGGTCGACTTCCAGGTCGGCACCGGCCGGATGCCCGCCGTGCAGCCAGGTCAGCAGATCCCGAGCAAGCGCCTGTCCTACAGCCAGGAGGAGATCGACGCACTCGCGGCGTACGTCGCGACGCTCGGCCCCGGTCCGGCCATCCCCTCGGAAGAGGACTACAGCACCGCCGGGATGACCGACGAGGAGCGCCAGGAGGCCGTCGTCCGGGGTGGCCAGATCTTCCTGACCAACTGCACGGCCTGCCACAACTTCGAGGCCTCGGGCGGCGCGATGCCGCGCGGCGGCTACGCCCCGGCGATCCGCGGCGTCGAGCCGCGCCACATCTACGAGGCCATGCTCACCGGACCGCAGGGCATGCCCACCTTCCCCAACGGCACCATGCCTCCCGACGCCAAGCGCGACGTGATCGCCTACCTCGAGTCGCTCGAGGCGAACCCGGGCTACGGCGGCTTCGGGATGGGCGGCCTCGGCCCAGTCAGCGAGGGCCTCTTCGCCTGGGTCCTCGGGCTCGGCTCGCTGGTGGGCTTCGCGGTGTGGATCGCCGCCCACACGACGCGCACCAAGAGGACCCCCGCCGCCGCGACGGCCGTTGAGGAGCAGGCATGACCGATCTCGAGCGCCGGCCCGACGGCGCGCTCACCCCGTCCGAGACTCCCGCCGCGGCCCATTCCTCGGCGCCCGGCCTGCCGCCACACACCTGGCGGCCCACCGACGTCGACGACAAGGCGGAGAAGCGCGCCGAGCGCCAGGTCGCCAGCCTGTTCGTCCTGGCGATGCTCTGCGTCCTGCTCTTCATCACCTCCTACATCGTCATCGACATCGGTGACAACCACGACACCATCGGGGGCCTCGGCGCCTCGACCGTGGCGCTCGGCACCTCGCTCGGCCTCGCTCTGCTGTTCATCGGCGTCGGCGTGATCCAGTGGGCGCGCAAGCTGATGGGCGACCACGAGATCGTGGAGATGCGCCACCCGGCGGTCTCCTCCGACGAGGACCGCGCGACCGTCCTCGCCGATCTCACCGCCGGCGCGGACGAGTCGGGCATCGGCCGGCGGCCGCTCCTGCGCAACACGATGCTCGGGGCGCTGGGGCTGGTCGGTATCACGCCGATCCTCGCGCTCCGCGACCTCGGTCCCCTGCCCGGCGACAGCCTGTCGCACACAGCGTGGCGGGCCAACATGCGCGTCGTGGTCGACGTGCTCGGCACCCCGATCAAGCCCGAGGACCTGGAGTTCGGCACCCTGGTCAACTGCCAGCCAGCCGACCTCTACGCCGTGGACGAGGAGGGTGAGCCCCTCTACGAGGGGGCCGACCTCCAGGTCGCCAAGGCCAAGGCCTCGCTGATCATGGTCCGGATGGAGCCGGAGGCGATCATCCCCGGCCCGGGCCGGGAGAACTGGTCGGTGGACGGCATCCAGGGCTACTCCAAGATCTGCACCCACGTCGGCTGCCCTATCAGCCTCTACGAGCGCACCACGCACCACGTGCTGTGCCCCTGCCACCAGTCGACCTTCGACCTCAGTGACAGCGCCGCGGTCATCTTCGGCCCGGCCAACCGCCCGCTGCCACAGCTGCCGCTGGCCGTGGACGACGAGGGCTACCTCGTCGCCCAGAGTGACTTCACCGAACCGGTCGGACCCAGCTTTTGGGAGCGTGACTCGTCGTGACCCACCTCGACACCAGCAGCGTCGCCGACAGCAACCGCAGCTCGGCCGCCAGCCCGGAGAAGCCCAGCAAGGTCGGTGCCGTCGCCAACTGGGCCGACGAGCGTCTCGGCCTGGCCACGGCGATGAAGAAGCAGATCCGCAAGGTCTTCCCCGACCACTGGTCGTTCATGCTCGGCGAGGTCGCGCTGTGGAGCTTCGTGGTCCTGCTCCTCACCGGCGTGTTCCTGACCCTCTGGTACGTCCCGAGCATGGGCGAGGTGACCTACCAGGGCTCCTACAACGAGCTGCGCGGGGTCCCGGTCTCCGAGGCCTTCAACTCCACGATGACCCTGTCGTTCGATGTGCGTGGTGGTCTGCTGATGCGGCAGATGCACCACTGGTCCGCGATGCTCTTCATCGCCGCGATGATGGTGCACCTGCTGCGGGTGTTCTTCACCGGCGCGCACCGCAAGCCTCGTGAGCTCAACTGGGTGATCGGCTGCCTGCTGCTGCTGCTCGGCACCCTCGAGGGCTTCACCGGCTACTCGCTGCCCGACGACCTGCTGTCCGGCACCGGGATCCGCGCCGCGGACGGCTTCATGAAGTCGATGCCGGTGGTCGGCACCTACATGTCGTTCTTCCTCTTCGGGGGCGAGTTCCCGGGTCAGTCGATCATCCCGCGGCTCTACACCGTGCACGTGCTGCTCATCCCCGGCATCCTGCTGGCGCTGATCGGCGCCCACATGCTGCTGCTCGTCTACCACAAGCACACCCAGTGGCCCGGCCCCGGCCGCACCGAGGAGAACGTCGTGGGCTACCCGCTCATGCCGGTGTACGCCGCCAAGGCCGGTGGCTTCTTCTTCATCGTCTTCGGCGTCACCGCGCTGATGGGTGCCTTCTTGTCGATCAACCCGGTGTGGAAGTTCGGGCCCTACGACCCGTCCAAGGTGACCGCAGGGTCCCAGCCCGACTGGTACATGGGCTGGCCCGACGGCGCGCTGCGGATCATGCCGGGCTGGGAGTCCCACTTCCTCGGGCACACGCTGTCGTGGAACGTCTTCCTGCCGATCATCGTCCTGCCCGGACTGATGTTCACGATCCTGCTGATGCTGCCGTTCATCGAGTCGTTCATCACCGGCGACAAGCGCAACCACCACCTGCTCCAGCGGCCCCGCAACGCTCCGACCCGCACCGCCACGATGGTGGCGCTGATGACCTTCTACGGCCTGCTCTGGGCCGCGGGCGGCAACGACATCATCGCCATCACCTTCGACCTGAGCATCAACCAGATCACCTACTTCATGCGGGTGGCGGTGTTCGTCGGACCCCTGATCGCCTTCTACATCACCCGACGCTGGTGCATCTCGCTGCAGCGGCAGGACAACGACAAGCTCCTGCACGGCTACGAGACGGGCGTGATCATGCGCTCGCCCGAGGGCGGCTACTCCGAGAAGCACCTCCCGCTGCCCGAGGCGACCGCCCACGCGCTCGCCTCCCGGCCGCGCGACGAGCAGTACACCGTGGAGTCGCACACTGACGCCAACGGCGTGGTCGCTCCGCACTCGCGCAAGGCCAGGCTGCGGGCCGCGCTCTCGTCCAAGCTGTACGCCGACAATGTGCAGCCGCCGACTGCCGAGGAGCTCGAGGAGGCCCGGCACCACGCCGAGCACGAGCACGAGCTCCAGGCACCGATGGACGGTCTCGCGGCCGACGGTCACCAGTTCGACGACCACCACCGGGCCGTCGAGGACGACACCCTGCGGCACTGACCGGACGACCGAGGACGCGTGGCTCCCGTCGGGGGCCACGCGTTCGTCGTTTCGGATTCGCGACCGGGTGCCGGTTACCCTTGATCCGCTCGCCGCCGCAGGTCCACCAGGGGGAACCCAACATGTCCGCTCGTCGCATCCGGGTGCGCCGCGCCGTTGTCGTGGTCGCCGTCAGCCTCGCGCTGGCCGGCTGCCAGAACGGCCCCACGGTCCCCGGCCAGGACCCGGCCGCGCAGAGCGGCGACGAGCCCGCGGCTCCCGAGTCGCCCCCGCCCACGCCCGTCAAGGTCAGCGCCCGGGTCGGCCCCAACCCCGGCGCGGTCCCCTTGACCCAGCCCGTGCGCGTGCAGGCCACGGACGGCCGGCTGCGCTCGGTGGCGGTCACCTCCGCCGCCGGTGACCTCCCGGGCACCCTGAGCGCCGACGGTGCCACCTGGGTCGCCGACGGCCGGCTCGAGCCCGGCACCACCTACCACGTCGACAGCGTCGCCGTGCGCGCCGACGGCAAGCAGCGCCGTACCCAGTCGGCCTTCAGCACCGTCGACCTCACCCTCGACGAGCAGACCTACCCCTCGGTCGCTCCCCTGGCCGGCGAGACCGTCGGCGTCGGCATGCCGGTGATCGTCACCTTCGACGTGCCGGTGACCGACCGGGCGTCCATCGAGAAGCACCTCACCGTCTCCAGCGTGCCCAAGCAGCGCGGCGCCTGGCACTGGCTGAGCAGCCAGGAGGTCCACTGGCGCCCGGCGAAGTACTGGCAGGCCGGCACCGACGTCACCGTCGACGCCGACATCAACTCCATCCCCGCCGGCGCCGGCATCTTCGGCCAGGAGAGCCGCCAGGTGTCCTTCCACGTCGGGGACTCCGTGATCTCCAAGGTCAACGCCCGGACCCACCAGATGCAGACCTTCATCAACGGCGCCCTCGCCCGGACCACCCCGATCACCACCGGCAAGCCGGGCTTCACCACCCGCTCCGGCGTCAAGGTGATCATCGAGAAGTTCCGCACCAAGCGGATGAACTCCGAGACCGTCGGCATCGCCAGCGACGACCCCGAGGCCTACGACATCGACGACGTCGAGTACGCCATGCGGGTCACCTACTCCGGTGAGTTCCTGCACGCCGCGCCCTGGTCGGTGGGGTCCCAGGGCTACGCCAACGTCTCGCACGGCTGCACGGGCATGTCGACCGCCAACGCCAAGTGGATCTACGACCACTCCAAGCGCGGCGACGTCGTCGAGTACACCGGCACCGACCGGTGGATGACCCTCGACAACGGCTACGGGGACTGGAACGCGTCGTTCCCCGACTACGCCGCCGGCTCCGCCCTCCGCTGACCGGGCACTTCTGCACAGCCCAGAGGCGGCGAGCGGGCAGTTCTGCCGACACCGCAGGCAGTGAGCGTCGGCAGAACTGCCCGCTCAGCACCCGCACTGGCGGCACAACTGCCCGGTCGGCGGGGTGGGTCAGTGGGCGTGGACGCCGCGGTAGAACTCGAAGACCAGGCCGCTGAGGGCGAGGGCGCCCAGTCCGATGCCGATGACCACGAGCCACCAGGCCGCCATGGCCGTGCCGAGGACGATCACGGACAGCGCGAGACCGCACCACAGCGGCCACCAGGAGTACGGCGGGAAGAAGCCGAGCTCGACCGGCCCCGTCGGCGATCTCGGCGTCCTTGCGGTCCTCGGGGCGCGGCTCCATCCTCGAGGCGTGGAAGCCCAGGTAGACCGAGATCATCAGGGCCAGCAGCATGGTCATGGCGAGCGCGGAGGTGCCGGTCCAGTCGCCGCTGAGGATCCAGTAGACCGGCGTGACCAGCAGGAAGAAGATGGTCGTGGAGATGAAGATCCAGGCCTCTTGCTTCACAGGTCCGTGCCCTTCTGGTCGTTGTCGATGCGGTCTCCCAGCATCTCCGCACGGCCGTCGACGGCCGGCGCGTCAGCGAACGCGCCCGTTGCGTTCGGCGTCGTTGTGCTCGAGCTCCATCGCGGCGACCTCGGGGTGGTGGAGGTCGAAGGCCGGCGACTCCGAGCGGATCCGCGGCAGCGTCTCGAAGTTGTGCCGCGGCGGCGGGCAGCTGGTCGCCCACTCGAGCGAGCGGCCCCAGCCCCACGGGTCGTCGGTCTCCACCAGCGGCGCGTTGCGGGAGATGTAGACGTTGTAGAGGAACGGCAGCGTCGAGGCGCCGAGCAGGAAGGACCCGACCGTCGAGATCTGGTTGAGGGTGGTGAACCCGTCGCTGGCGAGGTAGTCGGCGTACCGGCGCGGCATGCCCTCGACCCCCAGCCAGTGCTGGACGAGGAAGGTGGTGTGGAAGCCGACGAACAGCAGCCAGAAGTGGATCTTGCCCAGCCGTTCGTCGAGCATCCGCCCGGTCATCTTGGGCCACCAGAAGTAGAAGCCCGCGAACATCGCGAACACCACCGTGCCGAACACGACGTAGTGGAAGTGGGCGACCACGAAGTAGGAGTCGGAGACCTGGAAGTCCAGCGGGGGCGAGGCCAAGATGATGCCGGTCAGGCCACCGAACAGGAACGTGATCAAGAAGCCCACCGACCAGAGCATCGGGGTGTCGAAGGACAGAGATCCCCCCCACATCGTCCCGATCCAGTTGAAGAACTTCACCCCCGTGGGGATCGCGATCAGGAACGTCATGCCGGAGAAGAAGGCCAGGTCGACGGCGCCGGTGACGAACATGTGGTGGGCCCAGACCGCCACGGACAGCATCGCGATGCCGAGGGTCGCGCCGACCAGGCCGATGTAGCCGAAGATCGGCTTGCGGCTGAAGACCGGCAGGATCTCGGAGACGATGCCGAAGAACGGCAGCGCGATGATGTAGACCTCGGGGTGCCCGAAGAACCAGAACAGGTGTTGCCACAGGATCGGCCCGCCGTGCGCGGGGTCGAACACGTGGGCGCCGAGCAGGCGGTCGGCCTCGAGCGAGAGCAGCGCGGCCGCGAAGATCGGGAACGCGATCAGCACCAGCAGGCTGGTGACCAGCGTGTTCCAGGTGAAGATCGGCATCCGGAACATCGTCATGCCGGGCGCGCGCATGCAGATGATCGTGGTGATGAAGTTGACCGCACCCAGGATCGTGCCGAGCCCGGCCATCCACAGCCCCATGACCCACAGGTCCCCGCCGACCCCGGGTGACCGGATCGCGTCGGACAGCGGTGTGTAGGCGAACCAGCCGAAGTCCGCCGCCCCGCTCGGGGTCAGGAAGCCGGAGGCGGCGATCAGGCCACCGAAGAGGTAGAGCCAGTAGCTCAGCATGTTCAGCCGCGGGAACGCGACGTCCGGCGAGCCGATCTGCAGCGGCATCAGCACGTTGCCGAAGCCGAAGAAGAGCGGCGTCGCGAACAGCAGCAGCATGATCGTGCCGTGCATCGTGAAGAGCTGGTTGTAGAGGTGGTCGTTGACGACCTGGGAGCCCGGGAAGGCCAGCTCGGAGCGGATGATCATGGCCATCAGGCCGCCCACCATGAACCAGATGAACGACGTGGTGAGGTACATCTTGCCGATGAGCTTGTGGTCGGTCGTGGTGAGGATCCGGACGACCTGCTGGCCCAGCGGCTTGCGGACCGGGATCGAGACCTCGCGCGCGGCGGTGGCAGTCACTCGGACTCTCCTTCCTCGAGCTCGGCCAGACCGGCCTGGGTGACGGCATCGGCGCCTCCGAGGAGCGGCTCTTCGCTGACGTTCCCCTGCGCCTCCTTGTCCTGGAGGTAGGCGTCGAACTCGTCGCGGGTCACGACCTCGACGTTGAAGAGCATCCGCGAGTGCGAGACGCCGCAGAGCTCGGCGCACTTGCCCTTGAAGCTGCCGAGCTGCTTCGGCGTGATCTGGAAGTGGTTGACCCGGCCGGGCACGACGTCCATCTTCATCAGGAAGCCGGTGATCCAGAAGTCGTGGATGACGTCGGGCGAGTGCAGCCGGAACTCGATGGTCTCGTCGATCGGGAGCACGAGGGTCGGGATGTACGACGCGGTGCCGACCTCGTAGACGTTGGGCGCCTCGACGGCTTCCTCGTCGGGGTAGTTGAACGTCCACTGCCACTGCTGGCCCACGACGTCGATGACGTGGTCGGGGTCGGGGACTTCCTTGAGGATGGCGTTCTGGGCGTTGACGGTGTGGAAGAAGAACACCACGACCATGATCACCGGGGCGATCGTGTAGAAGATCTCGAGCGGCAGGTTGTAGCGGGTCTGCACCGGGATCTCGTCGTCGCTGCGCCGGCGGAAGGCGAAGCACGCGTAGAGGATCAGGCCCCAGACGACCACGCCGGTGGCCAGCGCGGCCACCCAGCCCCAGCGCCACAGGTCGAAGACGTAGTGGGAGGTCGCGGTGTTGTCGCGCGCCGGCATCGCCAGGTTGTGCAGCTCCTCGGTGCCGCAGCCGGACAACAGCACCGCGCCGAGCCCGAGCATCGCGGCCAGCACGAGGCGTCTGGCGGGTCGCGGGTTTCGTCGGGATCGCACGCCCACAGGCAGACCAAGCGGCACCACAGGGAGCCTCTCTCTCGAACGGCACTCGACAGCCGTCACACTATCGGAATCACGGCCCGATCCAGCGGGAGGGTGGCCCTGTAGGTTCGCCATTGTGAGCATCGGCCCGGACGCCGCCGGGACGGCCCCGCAGGCCGTCTGGGACGCCGCCTCGGCGGAGGCCCTGCACCCCGCCGCTCGCGAGACGCTCCTGGCCGCGCTCGACAAGGGGTACGCCGATCCGCGACGTCTGCACGGCCCGGGTCGGTGCGGCGCGGCTGCTGCTGGACAACGCCCGCGAGGTGGTCGCGACCTGCCTCGGCGTGCGACCCGACGAGGTGTCCTTCACCGGCAGCGGGACCGAGGCGGTGCACCGGGGCCTCCTGGGGCTGCACCGCGGCCGGGCCCGCGACGGCCGCGGCATCGTCCGCACCGCCGTCGAGCACTCCTCGGTCGCCCACGCCGTCGCCTGGGCCGGCGCGCCGGACGTGGTGGTCCCCGTCGACCGGGCGGGTCGGGTCGCGCCGGAGGCGGTCGCCGCAGCAGTCGCGAGCGCCCCCGAGCCGGTCGCGCTGGTCGCCGTGCAGAGCGCCAACCACGAGGTGGGCACGGTCCAGCCGGTCGAGGCCGTCGCCGCGGCGGTGCCCGCGGTCCCGCTCTTCGTCGCCGTCGGCGCCTCCGCGGGCCGGCTGCCGCTGCCGCAGGGCTGGGCGGTCGCCGCAGCGTCGGCCCACAAGTGGGGCGGCCCCGCCTGGAGTGGGCGTGCTCCTGGTCCGCAAGGGCGCCCGCTGGCGCTCCGCGTTCCCCGCCGACGACCGGATCGACGAGCGGGTCGCGGGCTTCGAGAACGTCCCCGCCGCGCTGGCCGCCGCGGCCGCCCTGCGCGCGGTGGTCGCCGAGCGCGACCAGGTGAACCCGCGTCACGCCGACCTGGTGGACCGGATCCGCACCGCGGTGGCGCGGCTGCCGGACGTCGAGGTGGTGGGCGACCCGGTGGCCCGGCTCCCCCACCTGGTGACCTTCTCCTGCCTGTACGTCGACGGGGAGGCCCTGGTGACCGAGCTGGACCGCCGCGGCTTCGGCATCGCCAGCGGGTCCGCCTGCACCGCCTCGACCCTGACCCCGAGCCACGTGCTCGCCGCGATGGGCGTCCTCACCCACGGCAACGTCCGGCTGTCCCTCCCCTGGCCGACCGAGGCGTCACCACTGGCGGACACCGAGGCCGCCGTCGACCGTTTCCTGGCCGTGCTGCCGGAGGTGCTGGTCGAGCTGCGTGGCAGGCTGGGCCCATGAGCGAGGTGGAGCTCGACTGCCGGGCCCTGCGGTGTCCGCTGCCGGTGATCGAGCTGGCCCGGCACCTCTCCGACGTCGGCGTCGGTGCACGGATCGCGGTGGTCACCCACGACCCCGCGGCCCGGGTCGACGTGCCCGCCTGGTGCCGGATGAAGGACCAGGAGTTCGCCGGGGAGGACGAGGCGGCCGACGGCACGCCCCGCTACTGGGTGCGCCGGCTGGCCTGAGCGCCCTACTTCAGGTGCGGGGCGACCGCCGCGGCCGCGTCGGCGCCGTACGCCGTCTCGACGCGGGCGATGAACTCGGCGGGGGTGAAGGTGTACTCCTGGGTCCCGATCGTCTCGACGACGTACGCCGCGAGCACGCAGCCCACCTGCGCGGCACCGGTGTGCGGCAGCCCCCAGGCGAGGCCGGCCAGGAACCCGGCGCGGAAGGCGTCGCCGACGCCGGTCGGGCTCCAGGGCGATGACGTCGGAGACAGCCGGCAGCTCGATGGGCTCGGCGCCCCGCTGGAGGATGCGGACGCCGGCGGCGCCGAGGGTGGTCACCTGGGTGCCGACCCGGTCGAGGATCTCCTCGCCCGACCAGCCGGTCTTGGACTCGATCAGGTGCGACTCGTACTCGTTGGAGAACAAGATGGTCGCGCCGTCGATCAGCGTGCGGATCAGAGCGCCGTCGCTGAACGCGAGCTGCTGGCTGCAGTCGGCGATGAAGGGGTACCCGCGCTGGCGGCACTCCTCGGTGTGGCGCCGCATCGCCTCGGGGTCGTCGGCCCCGATCAGGACGTACTCGGGGGCGCCGACGCGGGCCACGATCGGGGCCAGCTCGATCTGCCGGGCCTCGCTCATCGCGCCGGGGTAGAAGGACGCGAACTGCGCCATCGTCGCGTCGGTGGTGCAGACGAACCGCGCCGTGTGCAGCGTCTCGGAGATGAGCACCGAGTCGCAGTCGACGTCGTGCCGCTCCAGCCAGGAGCGGTAGTCGGCGAAGTCCTCGCCCGCCGCGCCCACCAGGACCGGGCGCAGCCCGAGGCGGCCCAGGCCGAAGCACATGTTGGGCGCGACGCCCCCGCGCCGGATCTCGAGGTCGTCGACGAGGAAGGAGACCGACAGCTTGTCCAGCTGCTCGACCACGAGCGAGTCGGCGAACTTCCCCCCGAACCGCATCAGGTGGTCAGTGGCGATGGAGCCCGCGATCAGCAGCGACACGAGGGGGAAGACTACTAGTGGGTACGGTTGTGACCGTCATCGGCGCCGCGTACCGTCGAAACGTGGTCACCTCAAACCCCACCTCCCGGTCCGCGTACGACGAGTTCGCGAGTCCTCAAGAGATGTCGGTGGACTGTCGCGCCGTGGGCCGGAACCTTCGCCTCCCACAGCTCCAGCAGGCCGCCCTGGCCGCCGTCTCGACGGCGCCCAGCATCCACTACGAGGACTACCCGCGCGAGATCGCCAAGCGCGAGATCCGGGTCAGTGAGGCGGCCGCACGTCTGGCCAACGCCCTCCATCTCCACATGGACTGACCACGCAGCCGGGGCTCCCCATGCGACCGGCCGCCCGGACAGTTCCTCGTTGACCGGGCAACGAGAAAGCCCCCGTCCGTCGGACGGGGGCTTTCCTCAGCACGGCGGGCGACCAGCGCCCCCGGTGACGCAGTGCGTCAGTGGAACGAGTCGCCGCAGGCGCAGGAGCCGGTGGCGTTGGGGTTGTCGATGGTGAAGCCCTGCTTCTCGATCGAGTCCACGAAGTCGATGGTGGCGCCGTTGAGGTAGGGGACGCTCATCCGGTCCACGACCACGGACACGCCGTCGAAGTCGGTCGTGACGTCGCCGTCGAGGGACCGCTCGTCGAAGAACAGCTGGTAGCGCAGGCCGCTGCAGCCGCCCGGCTGCACGGAGATGCGCAGCGAGAGGTCGTCGCGACCCTCCTGCTCGAGGAGGCTCTTCACCTTAGAGGCCGCGACCGGGCTCAGGTTGATCTGGTCGGTGCGGTGGTCGGTCTGAACCTGTTCGGTCATCGTGGGTGCTCCCAGGGTTGGCTCGGTGCCTTACGTCGGTTCCAATGGTCGCACACGGAGGGTTATTCCCCACCTCATCGTGACCAGGTCCTGGCCACCCGCTCGGCGAGCCGCGCCAGCGCCTCCGCGGGAGCGGCGAAGGCCTGCTCCTCCCCCACCAGGTCCACCAGTGAGTACGCCGACTCGATGCCCAGCGCGCGCATCTCCCGCGACCCGACCAGGACCTGCCCCGCCAGCGCCACGCACGGCCGCAACGCCTCGGCGGCGACCTGCGCCACGCCGTAGGGCACCTTGCCGGAGCGCGAGGAGAAGTCGAAGGCACCCTCGCCGGTCACCACCAGATCGGCGGCCCGCGCCCGACCGGGGAGGTCGACGGTCTCGGTGACCAGGTCGATGCCGGGCCGGCGGCGGCCGCCGAGCACGAGCAGCGCATAGCCGAGGCCGCCCGCGGCGCCGGCACCCTTCTCCAGCGCGGTGCGTCGGTCGGTGACGGCCGCGAACGCCTCGAGGAGCCCGTCCACGGCGGGGAGCCGCTCCTCGGCGATCCCCTTCTGGGGGCCGAAGGTCTTGGTGGCGCCGAACAGCCCGGTGAGCGGGCTGTCCACGTCGGAGGCCGCCACCAGGACCGCCCCTCCGAGCCGCGCCCGGGCCGGTGCGAGGTCGAGGGTGCCGATGCCGGCGAGACCGGCGGCCCCCTGGTCCAGCGGGACGTCGGAGGTCGCGCCGAGGCTGGCGAGCAGGCCCGCGCCGCCGTCGTTGGTGCCGCTGCCACCCAGCCCGACCACGACCTCGCGGGCCCCCGCGTCGACGGCGGCCGCGACCAGGTCGCCGACCCCGGCGGTGGTCGCCGCCTCGGCCCCCGCGCCGTGGGTCAGGTGCAGGCCGCACGCCTGGGCGGACTCGACGTACGCCCGGTCGGCCACCCGCAGCAGCGTCGCCGGCACCGGGTCGCCGAACGGGCCACGGACGGTCACGGCGAGCAGGTCCCCGCCGAGGGCGGCGTGCAGCACGCCGACGAACCCGGGACCGCCGTCGGCCATCGGGGCCAGGTCGAGCACGTCGTCGGGGGCGTGCCGGGACCAGCCGGTCGCGATCGCGGCGGCCGCCTCGACCGCGGTGAGGGTGCCGGCGAACTTGTCCGGGGCGACCAGCACGCGCATCAGCGGGCTGCCGCCTCGGTGCGGGCCACCACGTCGGCGACCACGCCGGCGAGCGAGCCGGTCCGCTCGAACGCCTGCCGCTGCCGGCGGGCCCCGCCGCCGACCGACACCAGCCGGTCGAGGCCGTCGTCGACGAACGCCCGGTCGCCGGCGGCGTCGAGGGCGGCCGCCACGTGGTCGACCAGCGCCGCGACCGCGTCCCGCGCGGGCACCAGGGCCCAGGTCCGCGGGTGGACCAGCGAGCCGGACAGGCCGTAGCGGGCCGCCCGCCAGTGCGCCGCCCGGAGCAGGTCCGAGCGCACCGGGTCGGCGTCCGGGCCGTCCGCCGCGACCGTCTCGACCAGGGCCCGGCTCAGGGCCGCGACCAGCACCGCGTCGTCGACCTCGGTGCAGGCGTCCGCGACGCGGATCTCGACGGTCGGGTAGGCAGCCGCCAGTCGGGCGTCGAGGTAGAGCATGCCGGGGTCGAGGGCCGCGCCGGTGGCGATGAGCGCCTCCGCTGACGCGCCGGTACTCCGCCGCGGAGCCGTACGGCTCGGCCTGGCCGGTCACCGGCCACCGACCCCACGCCTGCTGGCGCCAGCTCGCGTAGCCGGTGTCGGCGCCGGAGGCGTACGGCGAGTTCGCGGCGAGAGCCACCAACGGCGGCAGCCACGGCCGCAACCCGTCCAGGACCCGTACCCCTTCCTCGTCGTCGGCGATGTCGACGTGGACGTGCGTGCCCATGGTGCCCGCAGCGAGACCCGTGTCACCGAACTCCTGGACGATCCGTTCGTAGCGGGCGTCGCGGGTCACCTGGGGCCGCGCGGAGGCGAGCGGCGCGATGCCGAGCGCCGCCACCGCGACACCCCCGGCTCGAGCCGCCTCGATGGCCGTCCGCCGGGCCGCGCGGATCTGGGCGGCGAGGTCCGAGAGGTCCGCGGTGGGGTCGGTGTGCGTCTCCACCATGTGCCGGAGCAGCTCGGCCTCGAGGTCGTCGGTGCCGGGGCCACCCTGCTCGGCCGCGTCCCGGTGGCCGCGCAGCACGTGGGCCGCCAGGCTGACCAGCTCACCGGTGCCGGGGTCGACGAGGAGGAGCTCCTCCTCCACCCCGATCTTGCGCACCCGCCCATCCTGCCGGGCCGTCGGTTGCGTCATACGATCGGGGCGCCATGACCTCGCCTCCGCATGACGTCCGCATCCGGCCGATGCGTCCCGAGGACGTGGCCGAGGTGGAGCGGCTCAGCTCGCTGGGCTACTACGAGCTCGACACGCGCACCCACCGGCGGTCCTGGCCCGAGCCGCAACCGCGCGGGGAGGCCCGCGCTCGCGCGTGGGTGATCCGGACGACGCACCTGGTGGGCACCGACCCGGAGGGGTGCTGGGTCGCCGAGTCCGACGGCCGGCTGGTGGGAGCCACGGTGTCGTACACCCGCGAGCTGATGTGGATCCTGGCGTCGTTCGTGGTCCTCCCCGGGCTGCAGGGGCAGGGCATCGGCGCCCAGCTGCTCGCCGCGTCCCTGCACCACGGGCGCGGCTGCCTGCGCGGCATGCTCGCGGCGTCGGACGACCCGAAGGCCGTCCGGCGCTACCGGCTGGCCGGCTTCGCCCTGCACCCGCAGATGCTGCTGTGGGGCTCGGTGCCGCGCGAGGTGATCCCGGTCGTCGAGCGGGTGCGGGACGGCTCGCCCGGCGACTTCGACCTGATGGACTCCGTCGACCGACGCACCCGCGGGGCCGCGCACGGGCCCGACCACGCGGTGCTGGCGCGGGAGTTCCACCTGCTGGTGACCGACCGGACGACCGGGTCGGGCTACACCTACGTCAACGACTCCGGCTCCCCCGTGCTCGTCGCCGCCACCAACCGGCGTACCGCCACCGACCTCACCTGGGCCGCGTTGGCGGCCAGCGATCCCGAGGTCCCCGTGGAGATCGGCCACGTCACCGCGGCCAACCAGTGGGCGATCGACGTCGGCATGGCGGCGCGTCTCGAGCTCCACCAACGCGGCTACCTCGCCCTGCGCAACCTCGCGCCGCCGTCGCCGTACCTCCACCACGGGGCGTTCCTCTAGGACCCTCCAGGTCCTCTAGGCGGTCGTCCCGGGTTCGAGCCGCGCTCCGGCGGCGACCTGCGCGCCGCGACCGATCTCACAGGCGAGGCCGACCAGCACGACGTCGTCGTCGCGGGCGACCCGACCGGCGGGCGCCGAGCCCACCACCGCGTCGCGGCCGACGACCGTGCGCTCGTCGAGGACGGCGGTCCGGACCTCGGCGCCACGCTCGACCCGGACGTCCTCGAAGAGCACGCAGTCCTCGACCCGGGCGCCCGCCTCGACCACCACGCCGGGGCCGAGCACGCTGCGGACCACCTCCCCCGCGACGTCGCAGCCAGGCGCCAGCAGGCTGTCGACCAGGACGGCACCCGCGCGGACCCGGGCAGCCGGCCGGTCCGGCCAGTGCGAGATCACCGGCCGACCGGGGTGGTCGAACACGTCGACCTTGCCGGCCAGCAGGTCGCGGTGGGCCTGGAGGTACTGCCCGGGCTGCCCGAGGTCGCGCCAGTAGCCCTCGAGGGGTACGGCGCGCACGTCGCCGTGCTCGATCAGTCGCGGGAGCAGGTGCTCACCGAAGTCGCCGAGGCCGCTGTCGCCGTCCTCGGCGTCCTCCGCATCCCCGGCCAGCTCGGCGCGCAGCGCGTCGAGCGCCGCGATGAGCCGGTCCGTGCGGTAGACGAAGATCTCGGTCGCCACCGTCCCCGACGAGGGTCGCGACGGCTTCACCTCGACGCCGGTCACCACCCCACCGCGCCCGGTGAGCACCACGACGTTGTCGGAGGCCTCCCGCTTGGTCACCTCGGAGGTGAGCACGGTCGCGGTCCGGCCCGAGGCGATGTGCTCGTCGAGGAGCGGGGCGAGGTCCATCGAGAAGACGTGGTCCGCGCTGGACACCAGCACGTGCGGCGCCCCGAACTGCTCGAGGTCGGCCCGCATCCGCAGCAGCAGGTCGGCGTTGCCGTGCGCGAAGCCCTCCTCGGTCGCCGGCCCGGTGCCGGTCTGCGGCACCATCCGGCGGAACCCGCCGCGGTTGCGGTCCAGGCTCCACGGGCGGCCACCGGAGAGGTAGTCGTCGATCGACGCCACCTGGTACTGCACGCTGACCCACACGTCGGCCAGGTCCGAGTGCGCCAGGCTCGACAGCGTGAAGTCGACGAGCCGGTGCACCCCCCCGAACGGCAGGGCCGGCTTGGCCCGCTCCCGGGTCAGCACGTCCATCCGCGAGCCCTGTCCGCCGGCCTGGACGATGCACAGCACGTCCCCTCGTCGTGGCATGGCCGCTCCCCTCATCGTTCGAACCGGTGCGGCCTACGATGACCACGTGAGCATCATCGACCTTCCCCTCCTGCCGCTGGGCAAGGGGCGTGACCTGACCTCCGAACGGGGTGTCGAGTGTCCCGGCGACCTGCCGGCCGCGTCTGACCCTGACCTGGTCGCCCGCGCCGAGGCCGCCAAGGCCGCGTTGGGCGAGCGGGTCTTCGTGCTGGGCCACCACTACCAGCGCGACGAGGTCATCCGGTTCGCCGACGTCACCGGGGACTCCTTCAAGCTGGCCCGCGACGCGGCGGCCCGCCCCGAGGCGGAGTTCATCGTCTTCTGCGGCGTGCACTTCATGGCCGAGTCGGCCGACATCCTCACCGCACCGGAGCAGAAGGTGATCCTGCCGGACCTCGCGGCCGGCTGCTCGATGGCCGACATGGCCCGGATCGCCCAGGTCGAGGACGCCTGGGACGCGCTGGTCGACGCGGGCGTCGCCGACGACGTCGTACCCGTGACGTACATGAACTCGAGCGCCGACATCAAGGCCTTCTGCGGCAAGCACGGCGGCGTCGTGTGCACGTCCTCCAACGCCGACGTGGCGCTGGAGTGGGCGTTCGCGCAGAAGTCCGACCGCCCGTCGGGCGGCAAGGTCCTCTTCCTCCCCGACCAGCACCTCGGCCGCAACACCGCGGTGCTCAAGATGGGCATGACCCTCGAGGACTGCGTGGTCTGGAACCCCCAGCTGCCGGGCGGTGGCCTCACCGCCCAGGAGCTCCGCGACGCCAAGGTGATCCTGTGGCGGGGCCACTGCTCAGTGCACGGTCGCTTCACCGCCGACGTCGTCGACGCGCTGCGCGCCCAGCACCCCGGGATCAACATCCTGGTGCACCCCGAGTGCACCCACGACGTGGTCCTGAAGGCCGACCTGGTCGGGTCGACGGAGTTCATCATCAAGACCATCGAGGCCGCCCCGGCGGGCTCCACCTGGGCGATCGGCACCGAGCTCAACCTGGTCAAGCGAATGGCCGACACCCACCCCGACAAGAACATCGTCTTCCTCGACCGCAACGTCTGCTACTGCTCGACGATGAACCGCATCGACCTCCCCCACTTCGTCTGGGCGATGGAGTCCCTGGTCGCCGGCGTCGTGGTCAACCAGATCGAGGTCGACCCCGACACCGAGCACTACGCCAAGATCGCCTTGGAGCGGATGCTCGCCCTGCCCGGCAAGTCCCACCGCGACTGACTCGTTGAGTTGGGCCGAATGGCCCTGCGAGTCGGGTCAAATGGTCAGCCGGTTGCGACCCTTTGCCCCGACTCGACGGGCCCTTTGCCGGAACTCAACGAGTTCAGAGTCCCGGCGCTCCGTAGAGGGCCAGCCAGCGCTGGAGGTCCTTCTCCATGGGGAGCTCGGCGGCAAGGGTGTCGCGCACGGAGATCTCGGTGAGGTTGTCGCGCGACTGGCCGCCGGCAGCGCCGGGGGCGAAGGGGTAGAAGGTGCCCTGCTTGTACAGGTAGACCAGGCCGACCCGGCGCCCGCCGCCGTCGTCGGCGAACGGCACCAGCGTGCACAGCAGACCGTGCGCGAAGCCCTGCTCGGCCAGCGAGGTGTTGACGGCGTGCAGGTCGGTGCACAGGCCGCCGGTGTCGGTCGGGTCGCCGGAGACGGTCAGCCAGGTGAAGCCGTAGGAGTCGTGGCTGACGTCGACCGACGGGGCGTCCGCGTCGGCGCCGAGGAGGGCGAGCACCTCCCGCTGGACCTCGTCGTACGCCGCGGTGTCGGGCGCCCGGAAGCACACCGACCCCGCGCCGGTCGGCCGCAGCCCGAGCGCGGTCTCGAGGGTGATGGCGGCGCTGGGCACCAGGAAGAGCGCGTCGAGGTTCGGTGCGGGTGACCGGCTGCGACCCGTGAGCGACTCCCAGAGCCCCACGGTCAGCTTCCCGGGCGAGACAGCTCGGCCTGGATCCGGGCCAGCTGCTCGAGCCGCTGCTCGAGCGAGGGGTGCGTGGAGGTCAGCGTCCGCAACGTGGTGCCGCCGACGGCCGGGGTGATGAAGAACGCGTTCATCGGGCTGCTCGCGCGCAGGTCGCGCTGCGGGATCGCGTTGATGCCGCCGGCGATCTTCTGCAGCGCGGTCGCCAGGGCGCCGGGGTTCATCGTCAGGTAGGCGCCCGACCGGTCCGCGGACAGCTCGCGGTAGCGCGACAGCAGCCGGGTCAGGAAGAAGCTGATCGCGTAGACCACCAGGCTGAGCGTCAGCGCGACGAGGTACGCCGGTGCGCCGCCCGCGTCGTTGCTGCGGCGGGCCGCGCCGAAGCCCCCGAACTGCGCGGCGCGCGTGAGCATCCCGGCCACGATCCCCGCCGACGAGGCGATCGTCATCACCAGCACGTCGCGGTGGGCGACGTGGGAGAGCTCGTGGGCGAGCACCGCCTCGAGCTCCTCGGCGGTCAAGGTGTTCAGGATCCCGGTGGTCACGCAGACCACCGAGCGGTTCGGGGACCGGCCGGTGGCGAACGCGTTGGGCATCGGGGTGTCCGCGATGCCGACGCGGGGCTTGGGCATGTCGGCCAGCGCGCACAGCCGGTCGATCATGCCGTGCAGCTCGGGAGCCTCCTCGGGGCTGACCTCCCGGGCGCGCATCGCGCGCATGGCGACCTTGTCGGAGGACCACCACTGGTAGAACGCGACGGCGATGCCGGCGATGCCGATGAGCGGGGCGTACTGCGGCGGGAAGATGAACATGAGCGAGACGACGATGCCGACGAACAGCGCCCCCAGCAGGAACATGACCGTCGTCATCCGGACGGTCAGTCCGGTGTCCTTGATGAAGCGCGAGCGAGCCATGCTCAGCCCGGGATCAGACCGTCGTCGACGAGCAGCTCGCGCACCTCGTCGAGAGAGGCGTCGGCCGGGGGCAGGATCGCGTCGGACTCCGCCAGGCTGTCCACGTCGTGCGGCGTCCCGACCGCGCGGACGCCCGCGAGCAGCGCCTCCAGGGCGCCGGGGAAGGACTCGGTGTCGCCGGCGTCCACCGCGCGCTCGAGCGCCCCGTCGAGGGCGTTGAGCCCGGTGACGTCCGCCTCGGCGACGACGAACTGACCCTCACCGAGGATCCGCACGATCACGGCCGTACCTCGCCCTCGGACTCTCCGGTGGTCTCGGTGACGGGCTGGCTGACGGGCTGGGCGGCGGGCTCGGCCTTCAAGATGTCGCCACCGTCCTCGGCCGCCTCGATCGCCTGCGGCTGTGCGGACCCCTTGAGCCGGGCCAGCTCGGCCTCGACCTCCGCCGCGGAGCTCATGGAGTCCAGCTCGCGGGTGATGTCGTCGGACGGGCCGGTCGAGGTCACGTCGTCGAGGGCCCCCGACGCGATGAGCTCGTCGATGGCACCGGCCCGGGCCTGCATCTGGGCGGTCTTGTCCTCGGCGCGCTGGATCGCGAGGCCCACGTCGCCCATCTCCTCGCCGATGCCCGACATCGCCTCGTTGATGCGGGTCTGCGCCTCGGCAGCGGTGTAGGTGGCCTTGATGGTCTCCTTCCTGGTGCGGAAGGCCTCGACCTTGGCCTGCAGCCGCCGCTGGGCGAGGGTGAGCTTCTCCTCCTCGCCCTGGAGCTGGGCCTGCTGCGCCTTGAGGTCGGTGATCTGCTGGGTCAGCCCCGACTTGCGGGTGAGCGCCTCGCGGGCGAGGTCCTCGCGACCCATCGCGATGGCCTTCTCGGCCTGGTCCTGGAGCTTGGTGGACTGCTGCTGGAGCTGGTTGACCTGGAGCTCGACGCGCTTGCGGCTGGTGGCGACGTCGGCCACTCCGCGGCGCACCTTGCCCAGCAGCTCGAGCTGGCGCTGGTAGCTGTAGTCGAGCGTCTCGCGGGGATCCTCGGCGCGGTCCAGCGCCTTGTTGGCCTTGGACCGGAAGATCAAGGAGATGCGCTGCCAAAGACTCATGGGATGAGGCCTTCCCTCGTGTGTGCGACCTGCTGACTTCACCCTAGGCGTAGGGGCAACATCCGGCACAGGGGGTCCGACCGCGCGGCCGGTAGTCTGGTGCGCGATCCCGCATCGTCCGTCTCCACGAAGGCATATTCGTTGTTCCGTCGTACCAAGTCCGAGCCCGAGGCCGTTCCCGACACCGTCAAGGAGGGCGGCAAGGGCCGCCCCACCCCCTCCCGCAAGGAGGCGGAGGCGGCCGCCAAGGCGCGCGCCAAGACGCCCCGCACCCGCAAGGAGATGGCCGCCGCGCAGCGGATGTCGCGCTCCGAGTCGAGCCAGAAGATGCGGCAGGCCATGAAGACCGGCGACGAGCGCTACCTGCCGGCCCGCGACAAGGGCCCCGTGAGGCGGTTCATCCGCGACTTCGTCGACCACCGCTTCTCGTTCGTCGAGCTGATGATCCCGCTGCTGGTGGTGACGATGGTGATGGGCTACTCCGGCAACTCGCGCCTGGCCAGCATCGGCAACACGATCCTGTTCGGCACCCTGCTCCTGGTCGTGGTGGACATCTTGGTGATGCGCTGGCGGCTGCGCCGCGAGATCAGCCGCCGGTTCCCCCAGGAGCCGCTCAAGGGGACGACCTACTACGCGGTCATGCGCTCCCTGCAGATGAAGTTCATGCGATTGCCCAAGGCGCAGGTCCGCATCGGCCAGCAGCTGCCCGAGCACTACCGCTGACGGTCGGCGTCCGACCGTGACCGGGACCGCGCTCGGGCTGAGCGCGGCGGTGCTTGCCGCGGCCCTGTTCGGGGTCGCCGCGGTCCTGCAGGCGTACGGCGTCCGCACCGAGGCCGCACCGATCGACTCCCTGCGTGAGTTCGTCACCGCGGCGGTCCGCAACCGCGCCATCATGCTCGTGGTCGCGGCCTACCTCGCCGGCTTCGTCCTGCACGCAGTCTCGATCTGGTACCTGCCGCTCTACCTCGCCCAGGCCGCCGTGGCGCTCTCCCTGCCGATCACCGCGCTCAGCGCCGCCCGGCTCCGCGAGCGGCTCGGCCGCGCCGACTGGGCGGCCGTCGGCGCGATCGTGCTCGGTCTCGTGCTCGTCAGCCTCGGCGCCGGGGACCCCGGTCCCGGGCGCTCCTCCCCCGCCTTCGCGGTGGCCCTGTGGGTCGGCGTCGCGGTCCTCGCGCTGGCCGGCTTCAGCGGGCGGGTGGTCTCCGCGGGGGCGCTCGGGACGGTGGCGGGGCTCGGGTACGCCGGGTCCGCGATCGGCGTCCGCGGGGTCACCTGGCCGCTGGACGTGCCGGTGGTCGCGGCGGCGCTCGCGGTGCCGGCGTACGGTCTGCTCGCCTTCTGGCTCTACTCGCTCGCGCTGAACAAGTCGGCGGTCGCCAACTCGTCGGCGCCCCTGGTCGTGGGCCAGACGTTGGTGCCGGCGATCGTCGGCATCTGGCTGCTCGGCGACGCGGTCCGCGAGGGCTGGGTGGCCGCGGTGGTGGTCGGCATGGCCTTCGCGGTGGCCGGCGCCGTGCTGCTCAGTCGGACGACCGTCGGTCCGGAGCCTGCGTCAGTCCCGGGTCTCGCACGATGACCCCGTCGACGATCTCGTCGATCCTCTTCATCACCTCGTCGTCGAGACGGACGCCCGCGGCCTTGACGTTCTCGGTGACCTGCTCGGGTCGGCTCGCGCCGATGATCGCCGACGACACGTTGGGGTTCTGCAGCACCCACGCCACCGCCAGCTGAGCCATCGACAGCCCGGCCTCCTGCGCCACCGGCACCAGGCGTTGCACCCGCTCCAGGACATCGTCGCGCATCCACCGCTCGATCATGTCGGAACCGCCCTTGGGGTCGGTCGCCCGCGAGCCCGCCGGCGGCTGCTCGCCCGGCCGGTACTTCCCGGTCAGTGCACCCTGGGCGATCGGGCTCCACACGATCTGGCCGATCCCGAGCTCCTCGCTCGCCGGCACCACCTCGGGCTCGATGACCCGCCACAAGATGTTGTACTGCGGCTGGTTGGAGACGAACGGGATGTGCAGCTCGCGGGCCAGCGCGTGGCCGCGGCGCAGCTGCTCGGCGTTCCACTCGCTGACCCCGATGTAGTGCGCCTTGCCGCTGTGCACGACGTCGGCGAACGCCTCCATCGTCTCCTCCAGCGGCGTCGCGAGGTCGTAGCGGTGGGCCTGGTAGAGGTCGACGTAGTCGGTCCCGAGCCGGGTCAGCGAGCCGTCGATGGCCTCGCGGATGTGCTTGCGGGAGAGCCCCTGGTCGTTGTGCCCGCCGGGCCCGGTGGGCCAGTAGACCTTGGTGAAGATCTCGAGACCCTCGCGGCGCTCACCCTTCAGGGCCTTGCCGAGGACTGTCTCCGCCTTGGTGTTCGCGTAGACGTCGGCGGTGTCGAAGGTCGTGATGCCCTCCTCCAGCGCCTGGCGCACGCAAGCGAGCGCGGCGTCCTCCTCCACCTGTGAGCCGTGGGTGAGCCAGTTGCCGTAGCTGATGGCCGTGACCCGGAGGCCACTCGTACCGAGGTTGCGGATCTCCATGCCCCCGACCCTAGCGATCGGCTCCCCTGGGACAATCGACGCATGACCTCGCCCTCGTCGCCCACCGCCGACGTCTCGGCCCGCGTCGCGTGGGCCGACGACGCCGCGGCCATCGCCGCGGTGCAGGCGCGCGCGTGGCGCGAGATGTACGCCGACCTGCTGCCGCCCGAGGCCTTCGACCCGCACCCCGAGGCCTGGCACGCCGTGCTCAGCCGCCCGAAGGACGGCCGGCAGCGGGTCCTGGTCGCGCTCGAGCGGAACCGGGTGGTCGGCTTCGCCCTGACCGCGCCCGCGACCGATCCCGACTGCGACCCCGTCGCCGACGGCGAGCTCGCGGACCTGACCGTCGACCCGGCCGAGCGGGGCAAGGGCCATGGCTCGCGGCTCCTCCAGGCAGCGGTCGACACCCTGGCCGCCGACCGGTTCACCCGGGCGGTCACGTGGACGATGGCGACCGACGACGCGCTGCGCGACTTCCTCGCCGCGGCCGGCTGGGCACCGGACACCGCCCACCGCGAGCTCGACCTCGACGGGTCCGGCACGACCACCGTGAAGCAGGTCCGGCTGCACGCCGCCATAGGCGCTTGATTTCTCGGAGGCGCGGGTCAGGATGGAGGGACACCGTCGTTCAGGGGGACTGATGTTCGGACCGCTTCCGCGCCTCTACCGGCTGCTGACGGCCGCAGCCTCGGTCGTGGTCTTCCTCGGCGTCGGCGCCTGGGTGGGACATCTGACGGTGCTCCCCGTCCCGCTCCCGGTCGGTGCGTTGCTGGGCGCGCTGGCCGGCGTTCTGGTCGCGTGGATGCTGGTCCACGCGCCGCACCCGCCGCAGCGGCAAGCCGCGCGGCGACGGTGAACGACGACGGTGGGCCGCCCCTGGAGGGGCGACCCACCGTCGGCTGGCTCAGACCTTGACGGCGTTGAGCACGGCCATCACCTCGGCCGGCGTCTGCGCCTCGCGGAGCCGCTCCACCTGGGCGGAGTCGACGAACACCCCGGCGATCTTCTGCAGGATGGGCAGGTGGTCGTCGCCCGCACCGGCGATGCCGATCACGAACTCGGTCGGCTTCCCGTTCCAGTCGATCCCGTCCGGGTAGCGGACGAACGAGATCGCGGTGCGCTGGATGGCGCCCTTGGCCTCGTTGGTGCCGTGCGGGATCGCGAGCAGGTTGCCCATGTGCGTCGACACCGAGCGCTCCCGCTCGTGCATGGCCTCGACGTACGACGCGTCCACCGCCCCGACCTCGACCAGCAGGCGACCCGCCTCGGAGATCGCGTCGTCACGCGAGGTGGCCGACCCGGCCAGCACGATCGAGCCCTCGGCGAGGACGTCCCCACCCAGGGCCTCGTCGGCCGGTGCGGCGTGGGCGCCCGACGAACCGGAGCCCTGCTCCTGGAGCATCACCACGATTTCGTCGTACCGCGGACTGCCCATGAAGTTGTCGACGGAGACGTGCACCGCCGACGGCGTCTTCTGCTGGGCCCGCTCGGTCAGGTCCTGGTGGGTGACTACCACGTCCCACTCGTCGGTGAGGTTCGCGATGGACCGGTTGACCACCGTGACGTCGTTGAAGCCCGCGGCCTGCACCTTGCGACGCAGCACCGACGCGCCCATCGCCGACGAACCCATGCCGGCGTCGCAGGCGAACACGATCTTGTCGATGGGTCCCGTGTGCGCCCGGGCCGCGCCAGCAGCGAGCACGGAGGAGGCCACCGACTTCTTGCCCTTCATCGCCTCCATGTCCGCGGTGGCGGACTCGAGGTCGATCTCGTCCTCGGACTTGTCGAGCTTGAGCAGGAACGCGGCCACGAGGAAGGAAACCGTGCCGGCCGCAAACACCGACAAGACGACGCCGACGTACATGTCCCTGGGCGTCTGTGCCAGCACTGCGAGGAACGACCCCGGGGCGGCGGGCGCTCGCAGGCCCGTGTCGAACAGCATGTTGACGGTGATGCCGGTCATGCCGCCGAGGATGGTGGCGATGATCAGGCGCGGCTTGGCCAGCACGTACGGGAAGTAGATCTCGTGGATGCCGCCGAGGAACTGGATGATGAGCGCGCCGGGGGCCGAGGCCTTCGCGATCCCGCGACCGAAGAAGCAGTAGGCCAGCAGCAGCCCGCCGCCGGGGCCGGGGTTCGCCTCGAGGAGGAACAGGATGGAGTAGCCCTGCTCGGCTGCCTGTTGGATGCCGAGCGGTGTCAGGACGCCGTGGTTGATGGCGTTGTTGAGGAACAGCACCTTCGCCGGCTCGATGAGGATCGAGGAGAGCGGCAGCAGGTTGTAGTCGATCAACCACTCCACGGCAGACCCGAGCCACTCCGTCACCTGACGCAGGACGGGTCCCAGCAAGAACATGCCCGCAATCGCCATCGCCGCCGCCAGGATGCCGGCGGCGAAGTTGTCGACGAGCATCTCGAACCCGGGCTTGATCTTGCCGTCCCAGAGCTCGTCGACCTTCTTCATCGCCAACGCCGTCAACGGCCCCATGATCATGGCGCCCAGGAACATGGGCGCGGCATTGCCCTCGCTCCCGATGAAGGCGGGATCGCTGGTCGCCAGGATCACGCCCATCACGCCGACGGCACCGACCACGCCGCCGCGCACGCCGTAGACGATCTTGCCTCCCGTGTAGGCGATCAGGATGGGCAGCAGGTAGAAGATCGAGGGCCCCACGAGCGTGGCGATCTTCTCGTTCGGCGTCCAGCCATCGGGGATGAACAACGCGGTGAGCAAACCCCAGGCGATGATCGCCCCGATGTTGGGCATGATCATGTTCGAGAGGAAGGTCCCGAACTTCTGCACGTGCACGCGTGTTCCGCCACGCGGCGCTGTGGTGGTGACTGACATGTTGCCTCCGACGCGAGTGAGAACCGGGCCCGCCGACGTGACGGGCGCCACATCCGTCAGTAAAACGCATAACGGGCCCATTGCCAACCATCCGGGCACAAAACACGCATCTTTTCGTGTGGCTTTGTGTGGCGATGGTCGATACGGTGGCGGGCAGAGACGCACCACGACCGGAACGACCGAGGAGATGACGATGAAGGCCCTGAGGTTCTACGCCCCCGAGGACGTCCGCCTGGAGGACGTCCCCGAGCCCGAGTGCGGCCCCGACGAGGTGAAGCTCAAGGTCAAGAACTGCTCGACCTGCGGCACCGACGTCAAGATCTTCTACAACGGACACCAGAACCTCACGCCCCCGCGCACCATCGGCCACGAGATCGCCGGCGAGGTCGTCGAGGTTGGCGCGAACGTCACGGGAGGCTGGCAGGTCGGCGACCGCGCGCAGGTGATCGCGGCGGTGCCCTGCGGCGAGTGCTACGAGTGCCGGAAGGGCTGGATGGCGGTCTGCCAGAACCAGACGTCGGTGGGCTACCAGTACGACGGCGGGTTCGCGGAGTACATGATCGTGCCCCGCGAGGTGCTCAAGGTCGACGGCCTCAACAAGATCCCCGACAACGTGGGGTACGACGAGGCCTCCGCCGCCGAGCCGTTCGCCTGCGCGATCAACGCCCAGGAGCTGCTCGGCATCGAGGAGGGCGACACCGTCGTCGTCTTCGGCGCCGGCCCGATCGGCTGCATGCACATCCGCATCGCCCGCGGAGTACACAAGGCCGGCCCGGTCTACCTGGTCGACGTCAACGCCGACCGGCTGAAGATGTCGGCCGACGCCGTGCACCCCGACGAGACCATCGACGGGTCCACCGTCGACGTGGTCGAGCGGGTCATGGAGCTGACCGGCGGCCGCGGCGCGGACGTCATCATCACCGCCACCGCCGCCAACATCACCCAGGAGCAGGCCATCTCGATGGCCGCCCGCAACGGCCGGATCTCCTTCTTCGGCGGGCTGCCGAAGACCGACCCCTACATCCGCTGCGACTCCAACCTGGTGCACTACCGCCAGCTGCACATCCACGGCGCCAACGGCTCCGCCCCCGAGCACAACAAGCGCGCCCTGGAGTACATCTCCACCGGCCAGGTGCCGGTCAAGGACCTGATCACCCGCCACATCCCGCTCGAGGACGTCCTCGACGCCTTCACCATCGTCAAGAACGGCGAGGCGATCAAGGTCACGGTCGAGCCGTAGACCGAGGAACGAGGTCCAGCGGCGTCCGACCGGGAGGTCGAGGAGCGCTCGGCTCGGACGGAGCGGAGCGACGGACGAGCGACGCGTCTCGAGACCCGCCGTCGAGCCGTAGGACCGAGGAACGAGGTCCAACGGCGTCCGACCGGGAGGTCGAGGAGCGCTCGGCTCGGACGGAGCGGAGCGACGGACGAGCGACGCGTCTCGAGACCCGCGTCGAGCCGTAGGACCGAGGAACGAGGTCCAACGGCGTCCGACCGGGAGGTCGAGGAGCGCTCGGCTCGGACGGAGCGGAGCGACGGACGAGCGACGCGTCTCGAGACCCGCGGGTCGCCCAGCTCGTCGAGATCGAGCAGGTGCTCCAGCCCGACCGTCAGTCCCGGGTGGTCGGCGATCTGGCGCAGCCCGGTGAGCACGCCGGGGGTGAACGACACCCGGTCCAGCGAGTCGTGCCGGATGGTGAGGGTCTCCCCCGGCCCGCCGAGGAGGACCTCCTGGTGCGCCACCAGCCCACGCACCCGCACGCTGTGCACGTGGACGCCGTCGACGTCGGCCCCACGGGCACCGGCCAGCGACGTGGAGGTGGCGTCCGGCACGGTCGGTAGCCCGGCGTCTCGGCGGGCGGCGGCGATCAGCTCCGCGGTCCGCCGCGCGGTCCCGGAGGGCGCGTCGGCCTTGTCCGGGTGGTGCAGCTCGACCACCTCGGCGGACTCGTAGAACCGCGCGGCCGCGGCCGCGAAGCGCATCATCAGCAGGGCACCGATGGAGAAGTTGGGGGCGATCAGCACCCCGGTGGTCGGCGCGTCTCCGAGCCAGTGGCGGATCAGGTCGAGACGGCTCTCGTCGAAGCCGGTCGTGCCCACGACGGCGTGGATGCCGTGGTCGACGCAGAACTCCAGGCTGTCCATGACCGCGTCCGGGTGGGTGAAGTCGACGACCGCCTGCGCGCCGGTGTCGACCAGGGCCCCGATCTCGTCGCCGACGTCCAGACGGGCCACGAGGTCGAGGTCGTGCGCGCTGTCGACCGCATGGCAGACCTCGCTGCCGACCCGCCCCCGAGCACCCAGCACGCCCACCTTGATCCGCTTCGTCACGCGGTCCAACCTAGCCGTCGCCTCAGTCGATCCACCACGCGAGCAGGGCCGAGCCCATGGGCGACGCGAACCACGCCAAGACCGCGACGCCGAGCGCGAGAGTGACCAAGGCCCGACCCACCCGCCGAGGGATATTCCGGGGCCAGACCAGCTCGGCGAGGGCGGCCATCGTCGCGATCCACGCCGAGACCGGGCCCAGTACAACGGCGATCAGGCTGCCCCACGCCCAGACCACGGCCAGCACCCCTCCATCGGCGTACGGCCAGAGCCCGTAGCGGTCGTACCCGCCGCCGGCGACCTCGTCCAGCGGGAAGCGGTGGAGGCCGTTGACGTAGTAGGGCAGCACGAGGAACACCGCCACCGCGAGGACGGCCGCCACCGGGACGGCCAGCCACTGGCCGCTGCGATCGCGCCGAGGTGCCGGCGGCGCGCCCACGGTTCGAGCACTCACCGTCGCAGTGTCCCACCGGAAGTGGCAGGCTGGCCCCCATGTCAGTGCAGACGATCCCGGCGCGGCTCCGCTGGGCCGTGGAGGTCATGGACGTCCAGCCCGACGACCAGGTGCTCGAGATCGGGTGCGGACCGGGTGCCGGCGCCGAGCTCATCTGCGCCAAGCTCGAGACCGGCAAGCTCTTCGCCATCGACCGGTCGGAGTCGGGGGTGGACCGCACCAAGCGCCGCAACGCGCAGTACGTCGAGTCCGGTCGGCTCACCGTGCGCCAGATCGACCTGGCGACCCTGCGGGTGCCGGTCAAGCGGCTGACCAAGGTGTTCGCCTTCAACGTCAACCTGTTCTGGGTCCGGGGCTGCGCCGACGAGGTGGCGCTGCTGCACGAGCGCGTGGTGCCCGGCGGATCCGTCTTCCTGTTCTTCGACGCCAACCGCCCCGAGCTGGTGCCCAACATCGTCCGGAAGGCCTCGGCGGCCCTGACCGCGGGCGGTTTCCGGGTCTCCGTCGTGGAGCAGAAGGCACCGGCGGTCGTCGGGCTCATCGGCCGCCGTTAAGTCATTCACCTGATAGTCGTTGCACATCAGGTTCTGACCTAATACTGTGACACCAGTAGGCCCTGCCCGACTCCAGGAGGACGCGTGCCGCTGGTGCTGACCGTGGACCAGCGCTCCAGCAGCGATGGCCCCGACCGGGTGCCGGCGATGCTCGAGCGGCTGGCACCCGTGGCCGCGCTGCGCGGCTTCCGGCGCACCGCGGGCGACGAGTTCCAGGGCATCCTCGACGACCCCGACTCGCTGCCCCGGGCCCTCGAGCCGCTGCTGCGCGACGGGAACTGGTGGGTCGGGATCGGTGTCGGCGACGTCGTCACGCCGCTGCCGGTCCATGCCAACGAGGGGCGCGGCGCGGCGTACCTCCGCGCCCGGGAGGCGGTGACGGCCGCCAAGCAGGCGGTCCGACCGGTCCGGGTGGCGGGGCCCGAGCCCGCCGTGGCCGAGCAGCTCGAGAGCGCGATCTGGCTGTGGGCCGCGCTCCTGGACCGGCGCACCGACAAGGGCTGGGAGGTCGCCGACCTCCTCGACGAGGGACTCAGCCACGAACGCGTCGCGCAGCGCCTCGGGATCACCCAGTCGGCGGTGAGCCAGCGCGCCCGCGCCGCCGGGGTCGTCGAGGGCGGGAGGGCCCGGGCCCTGGTCGCGCACCTGGCCGCCGCCTGCCTGGAGCAGAGCGGGTGAACGCCGAGACCGTCGAGGTGGTCGTGGCGCTCCTGGCCGGAGCCTCGCTGCTGGGCGTCATCGGCTGGCTCACGCCACTCCCCCGGCTCGCCGTCGCCTTGATGGTCGGGCTCCTCGGCACCGCCGCGACCATCGCCGCGACCGCCACGACCGCGACGCCCGACCGCAACCAGGTCTTCGTGCTCGCGGCCGCCGCGGGACTCCTCGCGGTCGTCGGCGGCGGCCCCCTCACCACGGTGGTCTTCGACCTCGTCGACCGGCCCGGAACCGCCCCGGACGACACCCTCGAGCAGGCCGGCGAGGTGCTCCGCGGCGGCACGTGGATCGGCGTCTTCGAGCGGCTGGCCGCCTTCGCCACCGTCGTGGTCGGCTGGCCCGAGGGACTGGCCATCGTGCTGGCGATCAAGGGGTTGGCGCGCTACCCCGAGCTGCGCGCCGACGCGCGCTCCGGGATCGCGGAGCGCTTCATCATCGGCACCTTCGCCAGCATCTTGTGGGCGCTGGCGTGCGCCGGCGTCGTGCTCGCCCTGACGCTCTGAGGCCCTGACGCTCTGAGGCGGCTCAGGCCGGTCCGACGATCGCCAGCACCTCGGGCTGCGCGAACAGGTCGGCCGCGACGCGACGGACGTCGTCGAGGGTGACGGCGTCGATCCGGGCGATGACCTCATCGATGCCGAGGAGCTCGCCGTAGACGATCTCGGCCTTGCCCAGGCGCGACATTCGGGACGCGGAGTCCTCCAGCCCGAGCACCAGCCCGCGCCGCAGCTGGCCCTGGCCCCGGACGAGCTCGTCCGCGGTGATGCCGTCCCGCGCCACGGAGGCCAGCTCGTGGCGCACCGTCTCGAGCACCTCGTCGAGCTTGGCCGGCAGGCAGCCCACGGCCACGCCGACCAGGCCGGCGTCGGCGTGGGAGGAGGTGAAGGAGTAGACGCCGTACGCCAGACCGCGGCGTTCGCGCACCTCCTGGAAGAGGCGGGAGGAGGTGCCGCCGCCGAGGGCGGTGTTGAGCACGCCGAGGGCGAAGCGCCGGGGATCGCTGCGGGTCAGGCCCTTCATGCCGAGCACGACGTTGACCTGCTCGAAGGGGCGCACGGCCGTGACCGCGCCGGGGTGCACCCGGCGGCTGCGCTCGCGCACGACGGGCTGCTTCGGGGACGCGTCACCGGACAGGAAGCCTCCGCGCCCGAACGCCGCCCGCACCTGACGCACCAGGCTCGCGTGGTCGACGTTGCCGGCCGCGGCGACCACGATGTTGTCGGGCCGGTAGTGGCGGCGGTAGAACCGCACGACCTGCTCGCGGGTCATCGCGGCGATCGTGTCGACCGTGCCCGCGATCGGCCGGCCCAGCGGGCTGTCCCCCCAGGCCTGCGCGGCGAAGAGGTTGTGGACGACGTCGTCCGGGTCGTCGTCGTGCATGGCGATCTCGTCGAGGATCACGTCGCGCTCGGCCTCGAGGTCCTCGGGGAGGATCAGCGAGCTCGTGACGATGTCGCCGAGCACGTCGACCGCGAGGGGCAGGTCGTCGTCGAGCACCCGGGCGTGGAAGCAGGTGTACTCCTTGGCCGTAAACGCGTTGAACTCCGCGCCGACCTCGTCGAGAGCCGCGGAGATCTCCAGTGCGCTGCGCTCACGGGTGCCCTTGAAGAGCAGGTGCTCGAGGAAGTGCGAGCACCCGTGGAGCCGAGGCGACTCGTCCCGCGAGCCCACCCCGACCCAGACGCCGATGCTGGCCGAGCGGACGCCGGCCATGTCCTCGGTGACGACCCGCAGGCCACCGGGCAGGACGGTACGCCGGACCCGCGAGGTGATCCGTCCGTCCTCGTCGGTGACGGTGAGGAGGGTCCGCGTGGTGCCGACCTTCTGCGGTGGCGACGGCCGGTCGGCAGCACGCTGCCGACCGGCCGTCACGACACGTGAGGTCACTCGGAGTCGGAGACCTCGTCGGCAGCGTCCTCGGACGGCGCCGCGGCGTCGTCCTCGACCACCGGGATGAGCGACAGCTTGCCGCGGTCGTCGATCTCGGCGATCTGGACCTGGACCTTCTGGCCCACCGACAGCACGTCCTCGACGGCCTCCACGCGCTTGCCACCGGCCAGGGCACGCAGCTTGCTGATGTGCAGCAGGCCGTCCTTGCCGGGCAGCAGCGAGATGAACGCGCCGAAGTTGGTCGTCTTCACCACGGTGCCGAGGTAGCGCTCGCCGACCTCGGGCATCGTCGGGTTGGCGATCGCGTTGACGGCCTGGCGGGCGGCCTCGGCCGCTTCGCCGTTGGTCGCGCCGATGTAGATCGTCCCGTCGTCCTCGATCGACAGGGAGGCACCCGTGTCGTCCTGGATCTGGTTGATGACCTTGCCCTTGGGGCCGATGACCTCGCCGATCTTGTCCACGGGGATCCGCACGGTGATGATCCGCGGGGCGTGGATCGACATCTCCTCGGGAGCGTCGATGGCCTCGGCCATCACGTCGAGGATCGCCAGGCGGGCGTCGCGGGCCTGGGTCAGCGCGCCGGCCAGGATCTCGGCGGGGATGCCGTCGAGCTTGGTGTCGAGCTGGAGCGCGGTGACGAACTCCCGGGTGCCGGCGACCTTGAAGTCCATGTCGCCGAAGGCGTCCTCGGCACCGAGGATGTCGGTCAGCGCGACGAACTTCTGCTCGCCGTCGACCTCACCGCTGATGAGACCCATCGCGATGCCGGCGACGGCGGCCCGCAGCGGGACACCCGCCTGCAGCAGCGACAGGGTCGAGGCGCAGACCGAGCCCATCGAGGTGGAGCCGTTGGAGCCCATCGCCTCGGAGAGCTGGCGGATCGCGTAGGGGAACTCCTCACGCGTCGGCAGCACCGGCAGCAGGGCGCGGCGCGCCAGCGCGCCGTGGCCGACCTCGCGGCGCTTGGGCGAGCCCACGCGACCGGTCTCACCGGTCGAGAACGGCGGGAAGACGTACTTGTGCATGTAGCGGCGCGACTTCTCCGGGGAGAGCGTGTCGAGCTTCTGCTCCAGGGTCAGCATGTTGAGGGTGGTGACGCCCAGGATCTGGGTCTCGCCACGCTCGAACAGCGCCGAGCCGTGCACCCGCGGGATGACGCCGACCTCGGCGTGCAGCGGCCGGATGTCGGCGAGGCCGCGGCCGTCGATGCGGACCTGGTCGCGCAGCACGCGCTCGCGGACCAGCGACTTGTTCAGCGAGCGGAACGCCGCGCCGAGCTCCTTCTCGCGGCCCTCGAACTGGCCGGCGAGCTTCTCGAGCAGGACCGACTTGATCTCGTCGACACGAAGCTCGCGCTCCTGCTTGTCGCCGATGGTCATCGCGGCGGCCGTGTCGGCCTTCGCCTCGGCCTCGACCGCGTCGTACACGTCGTCCTCGTAGTCGAGGAAGACCGGGAACTCCTGCAGCGGCTTGGACGCGGCGGCGGCCAGCTCGGCCTGCGCCTCGCACAGCTGCTTGATGAACGGCTTGGCGGCGTCGAGGCCACCGGCCACGACCTCCTCGGTGGGGGCCTGGGTGCCGGACTGCACGAGGGTCCAGGTGGACTCCGTGGCCTCGGCCTCGACCATCATGATCGCGACGTCACCGGTCTCGGTGACCCGACCGGCGACGACCATGTCGAAGACGGCGTCCTCGAGCTGGCTGTGCGTCGGGAACGCGACCCACTGGCCCTCGATGAGGGCGACGCGGACGCCACCCACGGGGCCGGAGAACGGCAGGCCGGAGATCTGGGTGGAGAGCGACGCGGCGTTGATCGCGAGCACGTCGTAGGGGTGGTCGGGGTCCAGCGCCATCACGGTGATGACGACCTGGACCTCGTTGCGCAGGCCCTTCTTGAAGGTCGGGCGTAGCGGGCGGTCGATGAGGCGGCAGGTGAGGATGGCGTCCTCGCCGGGACGACCCTCGCTGCGGAAGAAGGAGCCGGGGATCTGACCCGCGGCGTACATCCGCTCCTCGACGTCGATCGTCAGGGGGAAGAAGTCGAAGTGGTCCTTGGGGTGCTTGCCGGCCGTGGTGGCCGACAGCAGCATGGTCTCGTCGTCGAGGTAGGCGGTCACCGAACCGGCGGCCTGGCGGGCGAGGAGCCCGGTCTCGAACTTGATGGTGCGCTTGCCGAACTTGCCGTTGTCCAGCACGGTCTCAACGGCGGAAATGGTGGGCTCCACGAAGGGAATCCCTTTCTGTTCGCGGAGCGATCCCAGCGAACAAGACCCGCAGGGTCTGGCGGGCACGGATCCCGTGCCCAGGTAGCTCAGCCGGTCTTCGATCGAGGCCCGCAGCGTCCGCGCCCGCGAGGCGGGGCGCACCCTGAGAGCCACTACCGAGGACCGGGCCGACGTTCGCGGATCGCTCCTGTGTGATGGGTGTGTTCAGTTGTGAAATGTAGCGGAGGGCCCACCGTGGTGGGCCCTCCGGGAAGTCATCGACGCAGGCCGAGGCGCTCGACGATCGAGCGGTAGCGCTCGATCTCGGTCTTCTGCAGGTAGTTCAGCAGCCGACGGCGCTGACCGACCAGCAGCAGCAGGCCACGCCGGCTGTGGTGGTCGTGCTTGTGGGTCTTGAGGTGCTCGGTCAGGTGGCTGATGCGATGGCTCAGCAGCGCGACCTGCACCTCGGGCGAGCCGGTGTCGCCCTCGGTCGTGGCGTACTCGGCGATGATCTTCTTCTTGGTCTCCGCGTCGGTTCCGATCGACATGGGGGCTCCTTCTCGGTCTCGTCTGCGCGGCGCGCCGGGGCCTGTTCACCCGGGCACTCTGGATCCGCGGCCGTTGCACGGCGGTCTGGTGCATGTGTCGTCCGATCAGGACAACCAATGCAGGCTATCAGCGCCGCCCGTCCGCGCCCAAAACGCAGCCGATCGGCCGCCCCCGTGCGGGGACGACCGATCGGGACGCGAGGATCAGACCGCCGGCGGCGGGTTGTCGATGTCGCTCTGGCGCTGCTGCACGGTCTGGCTGCCGTCCGCATGGGTCGTGGTCTGCACGGTGTTGCTCTTGCGCCGCGCGTTGAGCTGCACGGCGGTGAGCACCACGATGAGGACGCCGGCCGCGACCAGGATCCAGCCCAGCGCCTCCTGACCCACACCGGGGATGTCCACCTCGAGCGCGTACACGAGGATCAAGCCGAGCGCGACCAGGAAGATCCCGAATCCGTATCCCATGGTGATGCCTTTCGGTCAGGGGTTGTCGGCCGACAGGCTAACCCCGGGCGTACGTCGTCGTGAGCAGGCGGGCGTAATCGTCGCGATCCGCCTCGAGGGCCACGCGCAGGGACCGTGCGGCCGGATCGAGGTCGAAGGTCGTCTGGCCGACCCGCACCGGGTCACGGGTCTCCACCACGCAGCGCGTCGGCGCCAGCGTCACGACCCCGGGCTCGACCAGGAACGCCACCGCCAACGGGTCGTGCAGGGGCGCGGACCGGAGGGCCGCCATCGCCGGATCGCGGCGGTACCACGCGATGCGCTCGGACAGCAGCCGAGCGGCCAACGCACCAGCGCGGGAGCCGAGATCGGCGAAGGCCCGCACCTCGCGCTCGTCCAGGGCCGCCGCGAAGGTCGCGTCCATGCCGATCATCACGACGTCCTCCAGGCCCGCGCGCAGCACCGCGGCCGTCGCGGCCGGGTCGCACCACACGTTGCGCTCGGCCCACGTGGTCACGCCGGCGTGCCGATGGGTCCCGCCCAGGAGGACCAGGGGCTCGATGGCGTCCGCGGCGGCTGGCTCGGCGCGCAGCAGCGCGGCGATGTTGCTGGCCGGCCCGGTCGCCACGAGGGCCACGGGAACGGTGGTCGCCCGCAGCGTCTCGACCAGCCAGTCCAGGGCCGGGCCCGGTCCCGCGCTCCGCTGGGCGGGTGGCAGGTCGATCGTGCTCGGCAGGTCGGCGCGACCGGCCGGCAGCCGCGTGATCCTCGGCGCGAAGGGACCGGCCAGGCCGGCGTGCACCGGGATGTCGGAGCGGCCGAGGTGGTCGAGCACCCGCAGCGAGTTGTCGGTCGTGTGCGCGACCGCGTGGTTGCCCCAGACGGTGGTGACGCCGAGGAGGTCGAGGTCGGGGTGCAGCACGGCGAACGCGATGGCCAGGGCGTCGTCGGTCCCGGTGTCGCAGTCGAGGATCACCGGGGTGGCCACGCCCCAGGCTAGGCGGCGACGGTGACCGGGTGCTTCACGACCGCGTCGAAGAAGTAGCCCCCGTCGTTCCATCGGGCTACCAGCGGCTGGGTGCGGCCGGCGGCATCCGTGGCGCGCGCCATCAGGCGGTACGCCCCGGGCTGCGGGTCGGCCCAGGTGAAGTCCCACTGCGTCCACGCCTCGCGGCGCCCCTGCCGGTGGAGGCGGGCGGCCGACCAGGTCTGGCCGTCGTCGGTGCTCACGTCGACGCGGGCGATCGGTCCGACCCCGCTCCACGCGCGTCCCGTCAGCGCCACGTGGCGCCGGCTCGGCAGCACGGCCTCCCAGGGCAGCTCCCAGGCGGAGCGCACCGGGTTGACCGTCAGCGGCGGGCTGTCGGCCGGGAAGTCTCCTCCGGTCATCCGGTACCACTTGGTGTTCCAGGGCGAGGTCAGCTCGGTGCGGGCGACCTGGAGGGAGCCCAGCCACTTGATGGACGCGATGCCCACCCAACCCGGGCAGGACGAGCCGCACCGGGGCGCCGTGGTCGGGCAGCAGCGGCACGCCGTCCACCCCCCACGCCAGCAGCGCGTCGTCGAGGGCCTTGGCGACCGGGAACGGTCGGCGGACCGCGCCGTAGTCGACCCCGCCCGAGACGTAGCTCGGGTCCAGGCCGGTGGCCATGATCGACACGGCGTCCGGACGGAGCCCGGCGCGGTCGAGAACCTCGGCAAGCCGGACCCCCTCCCAGGTGACGGCACCGACGGCGCCCAGCTTCCAGGGAGTCCCCGCCGCCGGGCGGCCCTGCTGGCTGCCGAAGAACGACCGGCCGTTGCCGGTGCACTCGATGGTGGCCGTCGTCCTGGTGCGCGGGAGCGTCCGGAGGTCGGCCAGCGACAGCGACGTGGGCCTGTCGACGCCGTCGCCGAAGAGGTCCAGGCGCCAGGTCGCCGGATCGATCACCGGCGTCTTGGTGTGGTTGCGGACGAAGAGGCGTGCGGGCTCGGTGAGGTAGTCCTGGCGGCGTACCGACTCCCACCTCATCTCGGCGTTGGTGCCGTGGTCGACGAACCACTCCGGAGGCAGGGGCTTGAGGATGGCGTCTCCCGCGGCCCGCGCGGCGGGTGCGGTCAGGACGCCCGTTCCGGCCAGGGCGACGCCCGTGGCCGAGGCGGACAGCAGGGTGCGGCGGGTGAGAGAAGCCATGACTCGGACGCTAACACAAGTAATCCACTAGACATTAGTTCCCAGGCGGCGTGTGAGGATGCGTTCATGCCTGCCACGACCGAGAAGCGCATCGGGGTCTGCAACCTCTGCGAGGCGATCTGCGGCCTCGAGCTGACACTCGAGCGACGGGGCGGTCACCGGCGTGCGCGGCAACCCCGAGGATCCCCTGTCGCGGGGACACATCTGCCCGAAGGGCGTGGCCATCGCCGACGTCTACACCGATCCCGACCGGCTGCGCCGTCCGGTGCGCCGGGTCTCGACGGCTCGACCACCGAGGCAGGCTCGACCACCGGTCGGAGTGGGTGGAGATCGGCTGGGACGAGGCTTTCGACCTGGTCGCCGACCGGCTGGCGGCGGTCATCGCGGAGCACGGCGCCGACGCGCTCGGGATCTACCTGGGCAACCCCAACGCGCACAGCCTCGGCTCGATGACCCACGGCGTGGCGATGGTCAAGGCGCTCGGGACCCGCAACCGGTTCAGCGCCACCTCGGTCGACCAGCTCCCCCACCAGCTGGTCGCGCACCTGATGTTCGGTCACCAGCTGTTCCTCCCGATCCCCGACCTTGACCGGACGTCGTACTTCCTGGTCTTCGGCGCCAACCCGATGGCCTCGAACGGTTCGCTGATGACCGTGCCCGACTTCCCGCAACGCCTCCGCGCGCTCCGGGCGCGGGGAGGCCGGATGGTGGTGTTCGACCCGCGGCGCACCGAGACCGCGAAGGTCGCCGACGAGCACCACTTCGTGCGGCCCGGCACGGACGCGTTCGTGCTGCTGGCGATGCTGCACGTCATCCTGGAGGAGGGCCTGGGGGCGGAACCGCCGGTGTACGTCGACGGTCTCGACGTCGTCGAGGCGGCCGTCGCGTCGTACACCCCGGAGCTCGCCGAGGAGCACAGCGGCGTGCCCGCCACCGAGATCCGGCGGGTCGCCCGCGAGCTCGCCGGCGCGGACCGGGCCGCGGTGTACGGCCGGATCGGGGTGTCCGCGCACGCCTTCGGCTCGGTGTGCGTGTGGGCGATCAACTGCCTCAACATCCTCACCGGCAACCTGGACCGGGTGGGCGGGGCGATGTTCACCGACCCCGCCATCGACGCGGTCGGCACCGGGCTGATCGGCCGCGGTCACTTCGACCTGTGGCGCTCCCGCGTCCGTGGCCTCCCCGAGGCGTCGGGTGAGCTGCCCGTCTCGGCGCTGCGCGAGGAGATCGAGACACCCGGCCCGGGGCAGATCCGGGCGATGCTGACCGTCGCCGGCAACCCGGTGCTGTCGACCCCGGACGGCGCGGCCCTCGACCGGGCGCTGAGCGGCCTGGACTTCATGGCCGCAGTGGACATCTACGTCAACGAGACGACCCGGCACGCCGATGTCATCCTGCCGCCGACGACCGCCTTGGAGCGGGACCACTACGACCTGGTGTTCCACCTCCTCGCGGTGCGCAACACGGCCCGCTTCACCCCGGCGGTCTTCGCGAAGGAGGACGACCAGCGGCACGACTGGGAGATCTTCCGCGAGCTGGCGCTGCGCACCTCGGCCCGGGTCGGGAAGCGCGGCGGGCGTCGGGCCCGCGCCCGGACCCGGCTCAAGCGCCGGGCCCGGCTGACCGCCTCGCCGACTCTCCTGGTCGACCTGTTGCTCCGCCGGGGCCGTTCGGGACTCACCCTGAAGAAGCTGCGGGCCCGTCCCGAGGGCGTCGACCTCGGCCCGTTGCGCCCGGGTGCGCTGCCCCGGCGGCTCCAGACCAGGAACGGCCGGCTCGACCTGGCGCCGGCGCTGGTGATGGACGACCTGGCCCGGCTGGCCGCCGTACCCCTCCTGGACCGCGAGCAGCTGGTCCTGATCGGTCGACGCCACCAGCGCGACTGCAACTCCTGGATGCACAACTCCGAACGGCTCACCCGCGGCAAGCCGCGCCATCAGCTGTTCATGAACCCCGACGACCTGAGCGCCCGCGGGATCAGCGACGGCGCGACCGTCGAGGTGGTGCTCAGCCGTCGGGGCGGTCGAGGTCGAGGTGGCGGCGAACCCGGACATGATGCGCGGGGTGGTGAGCCTCCCGCACGGCTACGGGCACGGCAAGGACGGGACCCGGATGGCGCGCAGCAGCGCCGTGCCCGGCGTCTCGATCAACGACCTGACCGACCCGTCCCTGCTCGACGTCAGCGGCAACGCCGCCCTCAACGGGGTGCCGGTGACCGTCAGGGGCTGAGCAGGGCGCGCACCGCCTCGCGCCCGCTCATCGGGTCGTTGGCGGCCAGGGCGGCCTCGGCCGCGTCGGCGCAGGTCTCCATCGTCACCCGGGAGAGCTGGGCGCCGACGGGCCGGACGGCCGCGGCGGCCATCGACAGGGAGGTGATGCCCATGCCGATCAGCGCGACGGCCAGCAGCGGGTCGGCCGCGGCCTCACCGCACACGCCGACGGGCTTGCCGGCCTGGCGTCCGGCCTCGGCGGTGATCGCGATGAGGTGCAGCACGGCCGGCTGCCACGGGTCGGTGAGGTGCGCGAGGTCGGTGGCCATCCGGTCCGCCGCCATGGCGTACTGCGTCAGGTCGTTGGTGCCGATCGAGAGGAAGTCGACGACCTCGAGCATCCGGTGCGCGAGCAGTGCGGCGCTCGGGATCTCCACCATCACGCCCGGCTTGAGGCCGCGCGCGCGCACCTTCTCGGCGAAGTCGGTCGCCTCGGCGACGGTGGCCACCATGGGCGCCATCACCCACGTCTCGGTCCCGGTCTGGTCGGCGGCGAGCTTGATGCCGTCGAGCTGGCGCTCCAGCAACCCCGGGTTGTCGAAGGACAGGCGGAGCCCGCGGACACCGAGCGCGGGGTTCTCCTCGCCCTCGTGGGTGGCGAACGCGATGGGCTTGTCGGACCCCGCATCCAGGGTGCGGATCACGACGTAGTCGTCGCCGCTGAAGGCGGCGAGCACCTGCGCGTAGATCTCGCCCTGCTCCTCGACCGAGGGCTCCTCGGTGCTGCTGAGGAAGCACAGCTCGGTGCGGAACAGCCCCACGCCCTGCACCGGACCCTGCGCCGCGGCGCGCGCGGACTCCCCGTCCGCCACGTTGGCCAGCAGCTTGACGGCGGTGCCGTCGGCGGTCACGGCAGGCCCGGTCCACGTCTCCAGCGCCGCCCGCTCCTCGCGACTCGCGCGCACCCGGCGCGCCGCGTCGTCGGGGTCCGGGTCGAGCTCGACCGACCCGACCGCCCCGTCGACGAGCAGGCGGGTGCCGGCCGGGATCTCCTGGGCGCCCGCGACGCCCACCACGCAGGGGATGCCGAGCTGCCGGGCGATGATGGCGGTGTGGCTCGTGGAGCCACCGCGCTCGGTCACCAGCGCGACCACGACCCTCGGGTCGAGGCCGGCGGTGTCGGAGGGTGCGAGATCCTCGGCGACCAGGACCGACGGCGTCTCGGGGGTCGACACCCCCGGCTCGGGCTCGCCCACCAGGTGCGCGACCAGGCGGCGCTCGATGTCCCGCAGGTCCGTGGCCCGCTCGGCCATCAGCCCACCCATGCTGGTGAAGATCCCGACGAACTGCTCGACCGCGCCGTGCACCGCGCCGAGGACGTCGTCACCGCCGGTCAGTCGCTTGGCCACGGCGCTCCGCAGGCCCTTGTCCTTCACTAGCCCAGCGCTCGCGGTCAGCACCTCGGCGGCCGCGTCGGTCGCCTTGTCGGCCTTGCGACGGAAGCTGTCGGCGACGGCCGCGGCGGCGGCATCGTACGCCGCGAGGGCCGCGTCGGCGTCGGCGAAGTCCCCCGTCCCGAACCGGGCGATCGCGCTCGGGGAGACCTCGGTGCGGACCAGGAGGGCAGGGCCCTCCGCCACGCCCGGGACGACCGGGGTTCCGTGCAGGGACGAGCCAGCGGGTGCGTCAGCCATGGACGTCATTCAATCGCGCGTCACCCTTGACAGTCAACAGATTCGGGACTAAAACAACATAAACACAGATTCGATTCACGATCGCCCCGAGGAGGTTCACGTGTACGCCCAGGAGCGCCAGCAGGCCATCGTGGACCTGATCACCCGCCGCGGCCGGATGTCGGTGAGCGACCTGTCCGCACAGTTCGAGGTCACCACCGAGACCGTACGCCGCGACCTGTCCACGTTGGAAGAGCAGCGGCTCGTGCGCCGGGTCCACGGCGGCGCGATCGCCGTGGACGCCATCACCGTGGTCGAGACCGGGCTCAGCGACCGGGATCTCTCGCACCCCGAGGAGAAGGATCGGATCGCGGCGGCGGCGGTCGCCCAGCTCCCGCCCGGCGACGCCACGGTGCTGATCGACGCCGGCAGCACGACCGTCCGGCTCTCCGAGCTCTTCCCCATCGACCGGCGCCTCACCATCGTGACACACTCAGTGGCCGTCGCACTGCGACTGGCGGCCCAGCCCAGTCTGGAGGTCCATTTGTTGCCCGGACACGTCCGCCGCGCCACGCTGGCCGCCGTCGGCACCGAGACTGTGGCCGCGCTGGAGCAGATCCGCGCGGACGTCGCGTTCGTCGGCACCAACGGGATCACCCTGCGCCACGGTCTCTCGACGCCGGACCGGGACGAGGCCGCCACCAAGGCCGCGATCATCGCCAGCGCGCACCGCGTGGTGGTCCTCGCCGACTCCAGCAAGGTCGGCGTGGAGCGCACCATCCGCTTCGCCGAGCTCTCCCTGGTGGACACCCTGATCACCGACGTCGGCATCTCCGACGACGACCGCACCACGTTCGAGACGGCGGGCGTCGAGGTCGTGGTCGTGTGATCGTCACGTTGACGCCCAACCCGAGCATCGACCGCACTGTCGAGCTCGCAGGGCCACTGGCCCGTGGATCGGTGCAGCGGGTCACCTCGGTGGTGTCGCAGGGCGGCGGGAAGGGCGTGAACATCTCGCGTGCCGCCGTCGCCGCCGGGATCGCGTCGATCGCCGTCCTGCCGGCCGACCGGGACGACCCGTTCGTCCACGAGCTGCTGAGCGTCGGCATCGACTGCCGCCCGTCGAGGCCCGCGGGCGAGGTGCGCGTCAACCTCACCATCACCGAGCCCGACGGCACCACCACCAAGCTCAACAGTCCCGGCGCGACCATGACCGCAGACCACCTGGAGGACCTCGCGCGCACGCTCCTCCACCGCGCACCGTCGGCCGCGTGGGTGGTGCTAGCCGGGTCGCTCCCGCCCGGTGCGCCCGACGACTTCTACGCCCAGCTGGTCAGCGCGCTCCACCAGAGCCCGGCCCGGGTGGCCGTCGACACCAGCGAGGGGCCACTGGCGGCGCTGGTCGACGCGCTGCCCGACTCCGCGCCGGACCTGATGAAGCCCAACGGGGAGGAGCTCGCGTCGTTCACGGGAGCGGACGCCGACCTCCTGGAATCGGATCCCCGCGCGGCGGCCAAGGCCGCCCGCAGCCTGGTCGACCGCGGCGTGGGCGCCGTCCTGGCCACCCTCGGCGCCAACGGCGCCGTCCTCGTCACCCGCGAGGGTGCGTGGCACGCCACGCCCCCGCCGATCACCGTCGTCAGCACGGTCGGCGCCGGAGACTCGAGCCTGTTCGGCTACGTGCTGGGCGCCCTGCGCGACCTCGAGCCGCCCGACCGACTCGCGCTGGCGGTCGCCTACGGCAGCGCCGCCGCCGGTCTGCCCGGCACCACGATCCCCGAGCCCGGGCAGGTCCGCCCGGCGCTCGTCACCGTCGAGGCCCTCGACGCCGAAGAGAGATGATGGACATGACTGACCTGATCACCAGCGACCTGGTGCGGCTCGACGCTCGGCTCGGCAGCGACAAGCTCGAGGTGATCCGCGCTCTCGCCAGAGTCCTGGGCGACGCCGGGCGCGCGCAGGACGTCGAGCAGCTCGTCGCCGACGCCCTCGCCCGCGAGGAGACCTCCCCCACCGGCCTGCCCGGCGGCATCGCCATCCCGCACTGCCGCACGACCGGCGTCGCGGAGCCGACGCTCGGGTTCGCGCGCCTCTCCCCGCCCGTGGACTTCGGTGCCAAGGACGGACCGGCGGACATCGCCTTCCTCATCGCCGCCCCCGCGGGTGGCGACGCCACCCACCTCCAGCTGCTGACCAAGCTCGCGCGTTCGCTGGTGAAGGCCGAGTTCACCGACGCGCTCCGCGCGGCGGAGACGCCCGACGACGTGGTCGCCCTGGTCTCCGAGGCGCTCGGGGACGCCCCGGCGCCCGCCGCGGCACCGCTGCCTGCCGCGGCGGTGAACCCCGAGGCTGCCGAACAGCCGGCCGAGGCCCGCAGCCTGGTCGCGGTCACCGCGTGCCCGACCGGCATCGCCCACACCTACATGGCCGCCGAGGCGCTCGAGCGGGCGGCCGCGGCCGCGGGCGTGGAGCTCGCGGTCGAGACGCAGGGTTCGGCGGGCTCCACCCCTCTGTCCCACGAGACCATCGCCCGCGCCTCGGCGGTGATCTTCGCGGTGGACGTGGGCGTGCGTGACCGGTCCCGGTTCGCCGGCAAGCCGATGGTCTCCTCCAGCGTGAAGCGTCCGATCGACGACGCCGACGCGATGATCGCCGAAGCGCTCCGCTACGCCGAGGATCCGAATGCTCCACGGGTCGAGGGCACCGCGGACGGCGGTGGCGGCGCCAGCACCGGAGCGGCGGAGACGTGGGGCGGCCGCACCCGTCGGGTGCTGATGACCGGCGTCTCGTACATGATCCCGTTCGTCGCCGCGGGCGGCCTGCTCATCGCGCTCAGCTTCCTGCTGGGTGGCTACGAGATCGTCGGCCCGTACGGCGACATCGCCGTCAACAACGGCATCTTCGACCTCCCCGATCCCGAGGCGCTCGGTCTCGACCACGCGCTGTTCAACTCGGGCCTGATGGCCTACTTGGGTGCGCTCTTCTTCATCATCGGCAAGACCGCCTTTGCGCTGTTCCTGCCGGCCCTGGCCGGGTACATCGCCTACGCGATCGCCGACCGTCCCGGTATCGCCCCGGGCTTCGTGCTGGGCGGCCTGGCGGCCAACCTGTTCGGGGTGCAGACCTCCGACGGGGTCGCCTACCCGGCCACCGGCTTCCTCGGCGCGATGATCGGCGGCGTCCTGGCCGGCCTGGCCGCGCACTGGATCGCGAGCTGGAAGGTGCCGGTCTGGGCTCGTGGCCTGATGCCGGTCCTGGTCATCCCGCTTTTCGCGTCGTTGATGGCGGGCCTGACGATGATGATCGTCCTCGGCAAGCCGATCTCGTGGTTGATGGAGCAGCTGACCGAGGCGCTCAACTCCATGTCTGGCAGCAGTGCCATCCTGCTCGGCTGCATCCTCGGCCTGATGATGGCCTTCGACATGGGCGGCCCCTTCAACAAGGTCGCCTACACCTTCGCCGCGGTCGGCGTCGGCGCTGCGTCCCTGGCCGCCGACGCCCCCGAGCTGCAGATCATGGCCGCGGTGATGCTCGCGGGCATGGTCCCGCCGATCGCGCTGGCCCTGGCCACGGTCCTGCGTCCCCGGCTGTTCAACGTCGCGGAGCGGGAGAACGGCAAGGCCGGGTGGTTGCTCGGACTCTCCTTCATCACCGAGGGCGCCATCCCGTTCGCCGCCGCGGACCCGCTGCGGGTGATCCCCGGGATCATGCTCGGGAGCGCGGTGACCGGCGGGCTCTCGATGGCCATGGAGGTCAGCGTCCGGGCCCCCCATGGCGGCATCTTCGTGCTGTTCGCCGTGGACAACGTCATCGGCTACCTGATCGCCCTGGTCGCCGGAACGATCGTCGGCGCTGTCGCGGTCATCGTCTTGAAGTCCATCGGGTCGTCCGACCCCGACGTGGCGACCGTGTGACAGGCTTCGCCACAGCCTCGAAGATCCCCGTCGAGCAGCCCGTCAAGCACCCGCATCAAGCATCCCGTCAAACACTAGGAGAACGTATGCCCAGCAAGTCCGTCGTCGTCGGCTCCGCCGTCGGCCTGCACGCCCGTCCCGCCGCGATCATCGCCGAGGCGGCCGGCGAGCTCGGCTCGGAGGTCACCATCAACGGCGTCGACGCGAGCTCGTCGCTGATGATCATGACGCTGGGTGCCGGCAACGGGGACACGGTCGAGGTCGCCGGTGACGACCAGGACGCGGTCGACAAGATCGCCGCGCTGGTCGAGCAGGACCTCGACGCCTGAGCGGGGGCCTAGAGCTTGGCGAGCTTGTGGAACGGGCTCGTGATGCGCACCGTCTGGTTGCGGAAGTCGACCGTCACCGCGCTCGCCTCCGCTGAGATCACGCGTCCCAGCCCGAAAGAATCGTGGGCGACCAGGTCATCGCAGGCGAACTGCTCGATGATCGGCTCGACCTTGGGCGCGAAGGGGCTACTGGCGAGATGGCGCTGCCTGGCCCTGGGTGCGGTTGTCATCACCCCTAGTATGCGCTCCCGGTGGCTGTTTTGGCGCATCCGGGACCGGATCGGCTCTCAGGGCACCGTGTCCGGACCCATGGCGTTGCGCAGCGGGGTGCCCCGCCCGGTCGGCCAGGGCAGGCATCCGCCGCCGGAGCCGGGGACGGTGTAGACGTCGATGCCGTGGTCGAAAGTGGTCAGCACGATCTCGAGGGTGCCGTCGCCGGTGAGGTCCCCGATCGACGGGGCGGCGGCCACCCCGATGCCGTTGCCGTCCCGCCCTTGGTGGCTCAACCGGGTGACGGAGAGCTTCTTCCCCTGCGCCGAGAGCACGACCAGGCGCCCGGCGTTGCGGCGCAGCGCGTAGGTGCCGAAGACCAGCTCGGCTGTGCCGTCCTTGTTCAGGTCGGCCGCAACCACCTCTGAGGCGAAGGTCTTCGCGCGCCGCGACGCGTAGCCGGTGGTCCAGAGCCGCCGACCGTCCGGCCCCACCGCGTAGACCTTGCCTCCCGGGAGCGCCGCGACGATCTCGGGCCGTCCGTCGCCGACGATGTCCACCACAGTCGGGGCGGGGATGCCGGTGGGCGGGTACCAGTCGCCGCTGGGCCGGTCGACCGGACGGTTGGACAGGGGGAGCTTCGCGAAGCCCGGGTGACGCCGCGCCGAGCGGCTTCCGTCGCCGTACGCGCCGTCCAGCACCATGAAGCCGTAGGACTGTGTGCGGTAGGGGATGTGTCGCTCGACGTTCGGGATGCCGATCACCTCGTTGCGACCGTCACCGTCCAGGTCGGCCACCGTGGGCGGTGAGGCGGTCCACTGCAGCCAGGCCTGGCGGGCCGGAGTCGGCCACGGTCCCGCGTGCTGGTGGTACTGGCGCCGTTCGACCCGCGGGTCCGCCCATCGGATGAACTGCCCCCAGCCCAGCCTCTGTCCCTCCGCGCCCGACTCGCGGTTGGTGAACCAGGGCGACGCGAGGAGGGAGGTGCCGTCGAGGTTGAAGGCGTTGATCTGGTGGTTGTCGAAGGTCGTGATGATCTCCAGGTCGGCGTCGTCGTCGATGTTGCCGATCGCGACGTTCTCGCCGTACGCGCCGTAGCCGTGGTTGCCGACCCGGTTGAACCGCAGGTCGTTGCCCGGGCCCGGGAGTCGGTTGTAGCGCGGCCAGGCAGGAGCGTGACCCCCGTCCGGCTGGTACAGCGACCCACTCGCGTCGAACACGAAGACCTGCGCACCGGTGGGAGACGTGTTGGTCGTCGTCGCCACGACCTCGACGCGGCCGTCGCCGTCCAGGTCCGCCGCGGCGAGCCCGCGGGCCTCCGGGGACTGGCCGCCGCTCCGGGTGGACGCCGGCCAACCGGCCTTGCCGCGCAGCCGGCCGCCCTCGAACTCGTACGCCGCCACCGTGCCCGAACCACCGGCCACCACGATGTCGACGATGCCGTCGCCCTCGAGATCGGTGACCACCGACGGCGGGTACACCCGCCCGTCGCTCACACGGCCCCGGTCCAGCAGGTGCCCGCTCGCGTCGAACACGAACGTGGAGGAGAACGGCGCGACGATCTCCAGCCGGCCATCCGCGTCGAGGTCGACCAGGCTCGGGGAGGAGAACCAGCCCGTCTCCCCCGTGGCGATCTGCCGGACGAGCCTCGGTGACCGCACGGCGTCCGTGCCACCTTCGGCGGTGCACGACACTGTCACCGCAGGGACTGCCTCAACGTCGTCGACGGTGCCGCCGGCCGGCGAGGTGCCCGGGACGAGCCCGGCGACGAGCAGCACGGCGAGCGCGCCGGCGGCGCGGCGAGGCAGGTCAGCCGGCATGATGTTCGCGGCTCTCCAGGAGCGCGCGGTAGACGAGGCGCACGCTGACGGCCCGCTCGAGCTCTCGGCGGATGGCGGTGAAGAACTGCCGGCGGTAGTTCGTGTCGGTCACGGCGTAGACGGTGAAGTACAGGCCGGCGAAGGCGGCGAGGAACGTGGACACCTGGACGAGCTCACGACTGACGAGGTGGGTGCCGAACAGGTAGTGCGGCGCCTCGCCTATCCAGGACTCGATCACCGTGTCGTTGATCGCGACCACCCCGAACACCAGGAAGAAGATCCACACCGCCACCGAGAGCAGCAACACCTGGATCGCCTGGGTGATGAGCAGCACCAGCACCAGGTTGCCGCGTTCCAGGCCGACCACGTCGGAGTGGTCGAGGACCATCTGCTCGGTGATGTCGAGCTCGACCGCCGCGGCCTCGACCGGGGTACGACGACACGCCCCGACGATCCCCTCCGCGGTGAGCTCCTGGTCGTACTCCTCGAGCTCCTCCGGCAGCCGGGTCAGCAGGAAGAGCACGGCGATGACCGCGAACAGCAGCACCGCCTGCCACAGCACCCCACCGCGAAGTGTCGAGGCCACCTGCCACACCTCGGTGTTGATGAACAGGAACGTCATGAACAGCAGCAGCAGCGGCAGGGCGCGAGCCGCCAGCGGCAGCAGCAACCCCAGAGACCGAAGGGTGCGTCGCGCGGCCCAGCCGAGCACAGCGGCGCCGTAGAGGGAGCGCAGCGCCCAGATCGCGACCAGCACGCCGAAGACGGTCTCGCCCCAGGCCAGGCCGAGTGAGGTGTCCTCCGACCACCAGCCGACGGCCATCCCGACCGCCACGGCCACCAGGAGGGCCGCCAGCCCCACCCGCACGAGGTGTCCGCGCGAGAGGCGCCGGCGCACCGCCGCGCGCCGGCCGTCCACGAACCACGGCAGGCCGTGGGCGTCGAGCCAGCGCTCCGTGGCGCGGACGGTCGCGTCGACCTCGGTCACGCGAGCAGCTCGCGGGCGCGGCGCACGTCGTCGGCCATCTGCGCCAGGAGCGGCTCGACACCGTCGAAACGCACCATCCCGCGCAGCCGCTCGACGAACGACACCTCGACCTCGACGCCGTAGAGCTCAAGGTCGTCCCGGTCCAGCACGTGGGCCTCGACCCGACGGTCGCGCTCTCCGGCGAAGGTCGGGTTGGTGCCGACCGAGATGGCGGCCGGCAGCCGCTCACCGGTGTCGAGCCGGTGCAGCCAGCCGGCGTACACCCCGTCGGCGGGAGCCGCGACCCCGTCCGGCACGACGTTGGCCGTCGGGTAGCCCAGACCACGTCCCCGTCGGTCACCCACGACCACGAGACCGCGCACGGCGAACGGACGACCGAGTGCCTCGGCGGCTCCCTCGACGTCACCGGCGACCAGGCAGTTGCGGACGTACGTCGACGACCACACCTGCGGACCGCCGTCCAGGGCCACGCCCTCGACCACGAAGTCCTTCTCCGCGCCCTCGCGCGTCAGCAGCATCACGTCACCGGCGGCCTTGTGACCGAAGCGGAAGTTGCCGCCGACCACGACGGCGCGCGCGTGCAGCGCCGTGACCAGGATGCGGTCCACGAACTCCTCCGGCGACCAGCCGGCGATCTCCCGGCTGAACCGGATGACCAACGCGTCGTCGGCACCGGCCTCGGCGAGCAGGGCCAGCCGGGCCTCGATGGTGGACAGGGTCAGGGGTGCGTGCTCCGGCCGGAGCACGGCGAACGGGTGCGGGTCGAAGGTCACCACCACGACCCGATCGGCGCCGGTCTCCGACGCCACCTCGCGCGCCCGGCGCAGCACCCGCCGGTGGCCTCGATGCACCCCGTCGAAGTTGCCGATGGTCACGACCGTGCGACCCAGGTCGCCGGGAACCTCCGAGACGTCACGCCAGATCCGCACGGCGAAGAGCCTCCCACACCGCCGGTGCTGCGCGGTGCGGGAGGCTCCGGCCCCCGAAGGACCCGTGTCGCGGTGCTCCTACTTGAGCTTGATCTCGCGGTACATGCCCATGAACGCGTGCGGCATGCCACCCATGTCTGCGTCAGGCCAGAAGCAGACCATCACGTAGTTGCCCTTGGGCAGCTTGTAGCCGATCGTCTGCGACGCGCCGGGGCTGATGACGCCGGTGCCCAGGCTCTTGCTGAAGTCGACGGGCGGCGGACCCGGCGGCGGACCCTCGGACATGATCCAGTCCGCGAAGTCCTGGACGGTCTTGCCCTTCTTGAGCTTGGCCATCTCCAGGAAGTGGTTCTGGTCGGCCGCGTTCTTGAAGGTGAGCAGACCCTTGTTCGGGATCGACTTCGGGTTCTTGGCCCACTTGGTGCTGTCGACCGCCTTGACCTTGGCACTCGCCGGCATGACGTTGCCATTGGCAACGCCGCCCACCGTGAAGGTGGTGAACGCCGACGCCTTGTTGGTGTCCGTGTCGACGGCCCAGTAGGTGCCGGCCGCGAGCGTCACGATGAGCGTCCCGGGGTGATCCGGCACGGCGCCGACGCCGCCGAGCAGCGTGACGTTCGCCTCGAACCGCTTGAGCTGCTTGATCTTGCCGTGGTCGAGGCCCTTGTCGATGTCGCTGACGGCCTGCTCGATCGTGTAGCCGGCAGCCGGCAGCGCGAGCTGGAAGGCGGAGTGCTTCGCGGCCGTCGAGACCTGGAAGGTGTTCACCCCCGGTTGGATGGTGGCCGGCAGTGTGACGGTGCGGTTCTTGCTGATGCTCACGGCGACGGGTGCGGTGGCCGCATCGTCCGCGTGAGCCGGTGCGGTGGCCGCGATCGCGGACAGGCTGGCCGCGCCGACGAGCGCCAGGCTCATCGCGACGGCACGGATCTTTCTTGGTGCCATGAAATCTCCCCGTTTTCCACATGGGCCCGGCTGGTCCAAGCCCCTCCCATGGAGCACCTTGCACCCGCGATCACCGGAGTTTCAATGATCTTTGCGGCTGACTAGACCAGCCTGCGCGGGCCCGCCCAGGCCTGCTCGAGCGAGCCAGGTGGGTCAGACGAAGACCGCGGTGGCGACCGCGAGGCCGCCGCGACGCTCGTAGAGGGCGAGGAACTCCCCGGCCGGATCGAACAGCGCGACCGGCCCGTCCACGGGCAGCACGAGGTCGAGCGGACGGCCGACGCGCACGTCCCCCGCCTGCACCTGGTCGAGATCGACCGCGGGGAAGGCGGCCCGGGCCGCCTCGGCGATCGGCAGCACCGCGGGGTCCTCGGCCAGCGCGTCCAGCGAACGAGCCATGGACAGGTCGAAGGGCCCGACGACGGTACGCCGGAGCGCCGTGAGGTGCCCGCCGACACCGAGCCGGGCGCCCACGTCGCGGGCGATGGCGCGGATGTAGGTGCCGCTGGAGCAGCGCACCGAGATGTCCACCTCCAGGTGCTCCCCCGCCGTGCGGACATCCAGGACCACGAGGGCGTGCACGGTGACCGGGCGCGCCTTCAGCTCGACGGTCTCGCCGTCGCGCACGCGTTGGTAGGCACGCTTGCCGTCGACCTTGACCGCGGAGACCGCGGTCGGGACCTGCTGGAGGTCGCCCACCTGCTCGGCGAAGGCCGCGCGCACCGTCGCCTCGTCGAGACCGTCGGTCACGGCCGTGGCCAGCACCTCGCCCTCGGCGTCGTCCGTCGTGGTCGCGACCCCGAGGCGCACCGTGGCGTCGTACGCCTTCTCGGTGAGCATCAGGTGGCCGAGCAGCCGGGTGGCCCGGCCGACGCCCAGCACGAGCACCCCGGTGGCCATCGGGTCCAGGGTGCCGGCGTGGCCGACCTTGCGGGTGCCGACCAGGCGGCGGACCCGCGCGACCACGTCGTGCGAGGTGAGGCCGCCGGCCTTGTCGACGACGACGAGTCCCGACGGGGCCGCAGCGGCGCCGCTCACGCGTCCTCGTCGACCTCGTCCTCGACGAGCACGTCGGCGGGATCGCCGGACGCGTCGGTGTCCTCGGGGTCGTCGGGGTGCTTCTTGTACGGGTCCGGCTCCCCGGCGTACGTCGCGCCGCGCTGGGCGGCGACGGCCTCGTCATGAGCCTTCGCGCGGGCCAGCAGGTCGTCGATCTGACGTGCGGTCTCCGGCAGCGCGTCGGCGATGAAGGTCAACGACGGGACGTGCCGCATCCCGAGCTGCTTGCCGACCTCGGAGCGGATCAGGCCCTTGGCGGACTCGAGCGCAGCCGCGCTCGCGACCCGCTCCTCGTCCGCGCCCAGCACGGTGTAGAAGATCGTCGCCTGCTGGGAGTCACCGGTGAGCCGCACGTCGGTGATCGTGACGAACCCGAGGCGCGGGTCCTTGATCCGCCGCTCCAGCATCTCCGCCACGATCACCTGGATCCGGTCGGCGATCTTGCGTACGCGCGGGCTGGCCATGATCTGACTCCTCTGTGTGACGGTGGTGCGGGTCGTGCGAACCGGCGGTGAGCCACTGGCACCGGGGCGCCCCCTCACTGAGGGGGCGCCCGGGCCAGGGACTACGCGCGCGGGATCTCGCGCATCTCGAACGCCTCGACCACGTCGTCGATCTTGATGTCCTGGTAGTTGCGCAGGACCAGACCGCACTCGAAGCCCTCGCGGACCTCGCTGGCGTCGTCGCGCTCGCGACGCAGCGACGACAGGTCGAGGTTGTCGGCGACGACGGCACCGTCGCGCAGCAGCCGCACCTTGGCGTTGCGTCGGATGACGCCCGCGGTGACCATGCAGCCGGCGATGTTGCCGAGCTTGGACGACCGGAAGATCTCGCGGATCTGCGCCTGCCCGAGCACGGACTCCTCGAACTCCGGCTTGAGCATGCCCTTGAGGGCCGCCTCGATCTCGTCGATCGCCTGGTAGATGACCGAGTAGTACCGGATCTCGACACCTTCCTTGTCGGCCATCTCGGTCGCCTTGCCCTGCGGGCGGACGTTGAACCCGATGATGATCGCGTCGGAGGCGGCGGCCAGGTCGACGTTGGTCTCGGTGATCGCACCGACACCGCGGTCGATGACCCGCAGGCTGACCTCGTCGCCGACGTCGATCTGCGACAGGGCGTCCTCGAGCGCCTCGACCGAACCGGACACGTCGCCCTTCAGGATCAGGTTGAGCTCCTGGCTCTCGCCCTTCTCCATGGAGGCCATGAAGTCCTCGAGGGTACGGCGCACGCGGCGCTTGGCCTGGTTGGCCGCCCGCTCGCGGGACTCGCGCTTCTCAGCGATCTGACGCGCCGTGCGGTCGTCCTCGACCACGAGCATGTTCTGACCCGCGCGGGGCACGGCCGTCAGGCCGAGCACCATCGCCGGACGGGAAGGGAACGCCTCCTCGATCGCGTCGCCGTGCTCGTCCAGCATCGCCCGGACCCGGCCGTAGGCCGGTCCCGCGACGACGGTGTCGCCCACGCGCAGCGTGCCGCGCTGGACCAGCACCGTGGCAACCGGACCGCGACCGCGGTCCAGGTGCGCCTCGACCACCAGCGCCTGCGCGTCCTGGTGCGGGTTGGCCCGCAGGTCCAGCGACGCGTCGGCGGTCAGGATGATCGCCTCGAGGAGCTTGTCGAGGTTGAGCTCGGACTTGGCCGAGACGTCGACGAACATCGCGTCGCCGCCGTACTCCTCGGGCACGAGGCCGTACTCGCTGAGCTGGCCGCGGACCTTCGTCGGGTCGGCGTCTTCCTTGTCGATCTTGTTGACCGCCACCACGATCGGCACGCCGGCCGCCTTGGCGTGGTTGAGCGCCTCGACCGTCTGCGGCATGACGCCGTCGTCGGCCGCGACCACGAGCACCGCGATGTCGGTGGCCTGCGCACCACGCGCACGCATGGCGGTGAACGCCTCGTGACCCGGGGTGTCGATGAAGGTGATCGGACGGTCCTGGCCGTCGACCTCGGCGTGCACCTGGTAGGCACCGATGTGCTGCGTGATGCCACCGGCCTCCTTCGCCGCGACGTTGGCGTTGCGCAACGCGTCGAGGAGCTTGGTCTTGCCGTGGTCGACGTGACCCATGACGGTGACGACCGGGGGCCGGATCACCAGGTCGGACTCGACTCCTTCATCCTGGCCGAACTCCAGGTCGAAGGACTCGAGCAGCTCGCGGTCCTCGTCCTCGGGGGACACGACCTCGACGACGTAGTTGAGCTCCTCGCCGATCAGCTCGAGCGTCTCGTCGTTGACCGACTCGGTCGCGGTGACCATCTCGCCGAGCGAGAACAGCATCTGCACCAACGAGGCCGCGTCGACACCGATCTTCTCCGCGAAGTCGGTGAGGGACGAGCCGCGGGCCAGCCGCACCGTCTCGCCGTCGCCCTTGCGGACGCGCACGCCACCGATGGTGGGCGCCTGCATCTGCTCGAACTCCTGACGACGGGCGCGCTTGGACTTGCGACCGCGGCGCGACGGACCGCCGGGACGCCCGAAGGCACCCTGGGTCTGGCCGCGCTGACCGGGACGGCCACGACCACCGGGGCCGCCGCCGCCGAAGGCGGGACCGCCGCCACCGGGGCGCCCGGGGGCACCGCCGCCGGCCGGGGCACCCCGTCCGGGCGCACCGGTTCGACCGGGCGCACCGCCACGGGCGGGGGCGCCGGGGCGACCCGGAGGACCACCGCGACCGGCAGCGCCACCGGGGCCGAAGGCGGCCGGGGACTTGGGCATCATCGCCGGGTTGGGACGTGGCATTCCGGGGCGGGCCGGGGCCGAGCCGTCCCGCGCGGCGGGCGGCCGCGGGATGCCGGCGTCGCTGCCCTCGGTGGGGGCGCCGCCCGGGGCGGGAGCGGGTCGTCGACCCATGCCCTGCGCGGCGCGAACGGGTTGTTGCCGGGTCGCGGAGTGCCGCTGGGCTTGCCGACCGGGCGGGGTGCCGGGCTCGATGCCCTGGCCGCGGGGGTCTCGGCAGAGGTCTCGGCGGCGGCCGCAGGGGCCTCGGCGAGGACGGCAGCGTCTGGGGCGGCCGGGGCCGCAGGCGCCTCGACGACCGGCTCGGCGGCCGGCGCCTTCGGGCCGGGCTTGGGCGCGGTGCGGGACGGGGCGTCAGCGGCCGGCGCTGCTGCGGCCGGCGTCTCGACGACCGCGGGACCGTCGGCGGCGGCCTTGGCCGGCGCGGGCTTGGGGGTGGCCTTCTCGGGCCCCGGAGCAGCGGTGGCCGCACCCTGGCTGGCCAGCAGGGCCTCGCCGTACTGCTTCTTGAACTTCATCTCGACGGGAAGCTCGATCGTCGAGGAGGGCGACTTGACGAACTCGCCCATCTCCTTCAGCTTCTCGAGAACTTCCTTGCTCTCGATGCCGTAGGTCTTGGCGAGCTCGTGAACTCGGGTCTTAGCCACAATTCTCCTTCTGGCCTCGAGACCCGGTTCACGGGAGTGTTTCTCGAGACGCTTTAGCGGGTGGGCAAACTCATCGGAAAGTACTCATCGAGTGCTCATGAGCTGCTGCTCCAGTCTCTGGTCGGTTTGCGTTGGTCATGTCTCGAGCGAGGCGATGTGCTCCCCCACCGGTGTGGGGGCCAGTCCCGCACCGGACCGGAGGGCCCGGGCGAACGCTCGCCGCCGCACCGCGAGGTCGTAGCACGCGGTCGTGGGGTGCAGGTGCGCTCCACGGCCGGGCCGGACAGCCTCGGGATCGGGTACGACGACCGGGTGGTCCTGCGCATCCGAGCCTGCGACGACCCGCAACAACTCGCTCTTCGCGGCCCGTTCACGACACCCGATGCAGGTCCTGACTGGCCCCTGCTCACCCTTGCGGGCAGGAGGCATCGATGTGCGAGCCACTGTCGTAGGAGTCTAGCCGTTGTGCCACGGGTTTCCGAACCGGGAGGCCCGTCGCGACCCGTAGGTCAGTCGTCCTCGACCGCCTCGTCGGACTTGATGTCGATGCGCCAGCCGGTCAGCCGGGCCGCCAGCCGGGCGTTCTGGCCCTCCTTGCCGATCGCCAGCGACAGCTGGAAGTCGGGCACGATCACCCGCGCGGAGCGGGCCTCGGCGTCGACGACGTGAACGCCGTTGACCCGGGCCGGCGACAGCGAGTTCGCGACGAACTGGGCCGGGTCGTCGGCCCAGTCGACGATGTCGATCTTCTCCCCGTGCAGCTCGCTCATCACGTTGCGCACCCGCTGGCCCATCGGGCCGATGCAGGCGCCCTTGGCGTTGACACCCTGCAGGTTGGACTTGACCGCGATCTTGGTGCGGTGCCCCGCCTCGCGGGCGATGGCACAGATCTCGACGGTGCCGTCGGCGATCTCGGGCACCTCGAGCGCGAACAGCTTGCGCACCAGGTTGGGGTGCGAGCGGGACAGGGTCACCTGCGGCCCGCGCATGCCCTTGCGGACCGAGATCACCAGGGTCTTGATCCGCTCGCCGTGCTGGTAGCGCTCACCGGGGACCCGCTCGCCGAGCGGCAGGATCGCCTCCAGCTTGCCCAGGTCGATCATCACGTCGTCGGGGTTGCGGCCCTGCTGGATGACTCCCGAGATGAGGTCGCCCTCCTTGCCGAGGAACTCCCCGAAGCGCACGTCGTCCTCGGCGTCGCGCAGGCGTTGGAGCATGATCTGCTTGGCCGTGGTCGCCGCGATCCGGCCGAAGCCCTCGGGGGTGTCGTCGTACTCCCCCACCTTGGCTCCGTCGTCGTCCAGCTCGGAGGCGAACACCGTCACGTGTCCGGACTTGCGGTCCAGGACGACGCGAGCGTCCTCCTGGGCGCCGGGACTCTTGTGGTACGCCGTGAGCAGCGCCTGCTCGATGGCCTCCACGAGCACGTCGAAGGAGATCTCCTTCTCGCGTTCGAGCATCCTCAGGACGCTCAGGTCGATGTCCATCAGGAAGTCTCCTTGTTGCGGCGGTTGAACTCGATCTGGACCAGGGCCGAGGCGATCTCGGCGTAGGCCACGGTGCGCGCGGAGCCGTCGACGTCGAGGGTGGCCGAGTCATCGGTCGAGGTGCCGATGCGACCGGTGACCTCGTCACCGTCGGTGAGGGTGACCTTGACCAGGCGGTCCGCGTTGCGGCGCCAGTGCCGGGGCAGGGTCAGCGGGCTGTCGACACCGCGCGAGGTCACCTCGAGGGTGTAGGGACGCTCGCCCATCACGTCGGAGCCGTCGAGGGTGTCGGACACGACCCGGGTGGCGTCCGCGATCGTGTCGAGCGTGACGCCGTCGTCGGCGTCCACGGCGACCCGCAGCACCCGACGGTTGCCGGCGGGCGTCACCTCGACGGCCTCGACGTCGAGGCCGAGGGCACCCAGGGGTCCGGTCAGCTCGGACTCGATCCGGTCGCGCGTGGCGTCTGCGGCTCTGGTCACGATGTTTCACCGACCTCCTGTGTGCTGTTGTCGTCGCCCACGATAGCGGCTGGCCATCGGCCCGTGCGGTGCCGGGATAGGGTCGCCGCGTGCTCGCGACCGGCCCCGTTGCTCTCTCCCGGCGGGGAGCCCTGGCGGTCGCCCTGGCTGGTGTCGGGGCCGGTGTCGTGACCGGCTGCGACCTCGACCCGCGCGCCACTGGACCGACGACTCCGACACCCACCGCCGGGGCGCCATCGGCGCCCGGCACGGACACCGATCTGCTGCTGCTGGACGAGGCCCGGGAGGCCACCGCGCAGGCGTTGGCCCTGGTGGTGACCGTGGGTGAGCGCTACCCCCGCCTGCGCGGCGCGATGCGTCCGCTCGCGGCCCTTCACGAGGCCCATGCCGAGGCGCTCGAGGACGCCGGTCCCGACGGTCCGGCGGAGGTGCCCGGACCCGTGGTCGACGGGGCGGCGAGCAACGCGCTGGCCCAGGTCCGGCTCGAGGAGGCCAGGCTCCGGCGCCGGCTCGCGGCCTGGTCGGTGCAGGCGGGCAGCGGGTCCTTCGCTCGGCTGCTGGCCAGCATGAGCGCCGGGGTGGCCGCCCACCTCGCCGATGTGCCGAGCGGCCCGTGACGGCCCTCGACGCGCTCCAGACCACGCTCGCCGCGGAGCACGCGGCGCTGTACGTCTACGGGACCCTCGGCGGCCGGACCTCCGCGGCGGCGGCGCCGGAGCTCTACGCCGCGCTGGGAGAGGGGTACGACGTGCACCGCGCTCAGCGCGACACGTTGAGCCGCACCGTGCGGGACCTGGGCACGGAGCCGGTCGCGGCCGCGGCCGCATACGACCTCCCGGACCCGCTGGACTCCGAGATCGACGTGCAAGTAGCCGCTCAGGACCTGGAGCGCCGGTGCGCCGCGACGTACGCCGCACTCGTGGCGCAGACGGTCGGCGACCAGCGCCGGTGGGCGATCGGTGCCCTCACCGGAGCAGCAGTCCGCCGGCTCGCCCTGGGCGGGGACGCCGAGGCGTTCCCGGGCGAGCCGGCGGAGTGAAGGATCAGCGGCAGTGGGCGCGCCGGGCGCAAATACACAGCGGTCCGCGAGCTTGCCTTCCGGGGAAGTCCCGAGATCTCCCCCGGAGTGACAAGGTCGCGGACCGTTGTGCGGGTCTCTCAGCTAAGACCCTGGGTCGTACGGCGCTAGGTTCGTCCGGGCCAGCATCCCATCGGAACCTCTTGCAAAAGTATGCAGTGTGTTTCGGGAGCCGTGGGTAAAGACCGTTCCTCAACTTCTTGCGTTGCAACAACCTGCAAGAAAGGCAGTATCTAGAGATCTTGACGAGCCCCCGTCCCATCTGCCCCAGCCCTCCCGGCGATCCTCGTTCGAGGAGACCGTGACCCTCGTCGGCTCCGCATCTGCGGACCCGGCGGCCCCGTCTCAGCCCGACAGGGTGCGGAGCAGCGCGGGGACCTCGGAGAGCGCATGCGCGACGGCGTCCGGCTCCCCCTCGGTGTGGCCCACCTGGGCGGCCGGGATGGCGCTCAGGGGGATGTGGATGGCAAGCATCCCGGCGTTGTGGGCGCCCCACACGTCGTCGAAGAGGCGGTCGCCGACGTACACGCAGCGGGCCGGGTCGGTCGCACCCACCGCGTCCATCGCGGCTCGGAAGGCTCGCGGTGACGGCTTGGTCCAGGGGATCTCCGAGGTGTAGACGTCCCCGTCGATCAGGTGGGCCACCCCGTCCCGCTCGAAGAACCCGCGGTGCCACGAGCGCGGCCAGATGGTGTTGGAGAGGACGCCGACCTTGATCCCGTCGGCGTGCAGCGCCTCCCAGAGCGGACCGACCTCGGGGTCGGTGTCGGTGTGCGGCTCCCAGAACTCGTAGTACGCGCTCAGCAGGTCGGGGTCGTGGTCGAGCCCGGCCTCGGTGAACAGGTCCCCGATCGTCGCGCTCTGCTGCTGGTCGCGCGAACGTCCCCAGATGGACTCCCCCGCGCGGTGCAGCAGGCCCGCATGGGCCGCAGGGTCCCCCCCGCCCGCCGCCACGACGGCCCGGGCCAGCGCCAGCGATTCGGCGTGGAAGTCCACGTCGTGCCACCGGGTGAGCGTGCCGCCCCAGTCGAAGATGACGGCCTCGATCGACACGGTCAGCCTCGGACCAGGGCGACGAGGTGGTCCGCGGCCGAGCCGACCGCGACCTCCTCGCGCTCACCGGTGCGGCGGTCCTTGACCTCAACCGTGCCGTCGGCGAGACCCCGCCCGACCGTGACGATGGTGGGCACCCCGATCAGCTCGGCGTCCTTGAACTTCACCCCGGGGCTGACCTTGGGCCGGTCGTCGTAGAGCACGTCGATCCCGCGAGCGGCCAACGCGTCGGCCAGGGCGGTCGCCGCCTCGAAGACGGCCTGGTCCTTGCCCGTGGCAACGATGTGCACGTCGGCCGGCGCGATCGCCCGCGGCCAGACCAGGCCGAGCTCGTCGTTGTTGTCCTCGGCGATGGCCGCGACGGCGCGGCTGACGCCGATGCCGTAGGACCCCATCGTGACCGTCACCAGCTTGCCGTTCTCGTCGAGGACCCGCAGGTCGAGCGCCTCGGCGTACTTGCGGCCGAGCTGGAAGATGTGACCCATCTCGATGCCGCGCGCGGTCTCCAGGACGCCGTCGTCGCAGTTCGGGCAGGGGTCGCCGTCACGGACCTCGGCGGCCTCGATGGTGCCGTCGGGCGTGAAGTCGCGACCGACGACGACGTCCAGGGCGTGGCTGCCGGGCACGTTTGCCCCCGTCACCCACCGGGTCCCTTCCGCGACCCGGGGGTCGACGACGAACCTGATGCCGGACGCCGACTCGGTCCCGAGCGCGCCGGGGCCGATGTAGCCCTTCACCAGCGCGGGGTGCTTGCGCATCTCAGCCTCGTCCATGGCCTCGACCTCGATCGGCTCGAGCTGACCCTCGAGCCGCTTCTGGTCCACCTCGCGGTCGCCGGGGACACCGATCGCCACCGGCTCACGGGTGCCGTCGGGGTGCTTGAGCACGACGAGGACGTTCTTGAGGGTGTCGCCGCTGTGCCAGGGCCGGTCGTCGCGGGGGTACTTCTCGTTGAGGAAGGCCACCAGCGTGTCGATGGTCGGGGTGTCGGGGGTCTGCTCGGCGTGCGCCGCGGGCACGTCGTCGTACGCCGCGGGCGCGGGCGCACGCACCTGCACGGCCTCGACGTTCGCGGCGTAGTCGCAGGTGCTGCACCGGACGTAGGTGTCCTCGCCGACCTCGGCCTTGGCCAGGAACTCCTCGGACTTCGAGCCGCCCATCGCACCGCTGGTCGCCTTGACGATGACGTAGTCGAAGCCGAGCCGGTCGAAGGTGCGCACGTACGCCTCACGATGCGCGGCGTACGACGCGTCGAGCCCCTCGTCGGTCGTGTCGAAGGAGTAGGAGTCCTTCATGATGAACTCGCGACCCCGCAGGATCCCGGCGCGGGGCCGCGCCTCGTCGCGGTACTTGGTCTGGATCTGGTAGAGCCAGACGGGCAGGTCCTTGTAGGAGGAGTAGAGGTCCTTGACCGCGAGGGTGAACATCTCCTCGTGGGTGGGACCGAGGAGGTAGTCGTTGCCCTTGCGGTCCTTGAGCCGGAAGATCCCGTCGCCGTACTCGGCCCACCGGCCGCTGGCCTCGTAGGGCTCCCGGGGCAGCAGCGCCGGGAACGACAGCTCCTGGGCGCCGATGGCGTCCATCTCCTCGCGGATGACGGTCTCGACGTTGCGCAGCACCCGCAGACCGAGCGGCAGCCACGTGTAGATGCCCGGCGCGGCCCGCCGGACGTATCCCGCCCGGACCAGCAACCGGTGGCTGGGCACCTCGGCGTCGGCGGGATCGTCGCGCAGGGTGCGGACGAAGAGGGTGGACAGGCGGAGGATCATGTGGCAAGGCTACGGCTGCGGGCTCGGGCGTCGCGATCGGGTTACGGCAGGCAGGCAACCGAACGGCCCCGTCCGACGTCCATCTCTACGCAGCCTTCCGCACCCACGAGACCCCACGGAGACCCATCCATGATCCGCACCCCCCGCGCGTTGCTCGCCGCGTTCCTGAGCGTCGGGCTCGCCGGCGCCGTCTGCGCCCCCATGGCTCCCGCGGCCGCCGCCCCCCGAGGTCCTGGACCTGGGCTCGCTCTCCCGGGGCGCTCCCCCGGCCGTGCCCTACCTGGAGGGGGGCGGGGCGCACGTCCTGGTCGACGGCACGCTCCGCATCACCGTCCCGGACACCGTCGTCGGGCTGCTCGGCGAGGTGGGCCACGACTACCTCGTCTGGGCATTCGCCACGGGGCGCGACGGGAAGGAGAAGATCTTCCGGATCTCCCCCGACGGCTCGCGGGTGCTGGTGCTGAAGGCGCGGTCGCTCTACGACGCCCAGGTCTCGCCGGACGGCTCGGCCATCGCGACGGCGCTGGTCGGCGCCGAGCGGGAGACGACGCTCAAGACCTATGACGTCGCGACCGGCAGCGTGCAGCGGAAGCGGACCATCCCCGGCTACGGCAGCGTGCTCGACTTCGACGGCAAGCGGGTCGCGGTGGGTGTCAACAACCCGAACAAGACCGTCGCCTGGACGCTGGCGACCGACACCGTCAGCAAGGTCTCCGGCGGCATCGGCTACAGCGCGGACCTCGCCACCAACCGGTTCGCCCGGTTCACCAAGGACCCTTACGCGGGCGGCTGCACCGTGGTGTCGACCTTCTCCGACCCGGCCACCGAGCTCTGGAGGTCGTGCCGGGAGCGGGTCGAGGCCTGGTCCACCAACGGCACCCGCATCGCGACGGTCGACTCCCTGGCCGACGGTCTGGGCCCGGGCCGGGCCTGGCTCCGCAAGACCGGCGGTCGCCTGCTGGCGGCGTACGACGCGCCGTACTTCTTCGGGCGGATCGGCTTCGAGGACGCCACCCACGTGCTGCTGGACACCTACAGCCGGGCCAAGCACGCCGTCGTGCGCTGTGACGGCACGACCTGCGAGCGGGCCAGCCGCACCACGTCGTACGACGCGCCGCTGCGGGCCACCCGGGTGCCCGTCGCCCGACCCTCCTGAGGTCGGTCAGGTCCGGGCGGCCCGCAGGGCCGTCCGGATCATCGGCAGCTGCAGCGGCAGGCGCCCGTAGGCGATGGCCTTGAACTTGGTGCTGCGGGTCCGCGCGGCGTCGGCGGCCATCTGCAGGTTGGCGGGGTAGACCACGAGCAGCAGCGCGGTCGAGGCCCAGCCGGCCAGCCGACGGGTCCGCGGGTGCAGCAGGCCCGCGGCGCACAGCAGCTCGGCGGCCCCGGAGGCGTAGATCACCTCCCGCGGGTGCGGGACCAGGTCGGGCATGATCGGCTCGTAGACCTCCGGGCGGGCCAGGTGGATGACGCCGGAGACGGCGAAGATGCCGGCGAGCACGACGACGTCCTTGGTGGCGGTCATGGGCAGACCGTACCGTCCGCGGCCCTCAGAACATGATGGTCGAGAAGCGCACGGTCTCCCGGAAGCCGATGCGCTCGTAGACGCGGCGGGCCGGGCCGTTCCACTCGTTGACGTAGAGCGAGACCGTCGGCGCGATGTCGCGGCGGACGGCCTCGACCACGGCCGCCATGCCCGAGGTGGCCAGCCCCTCACCCCGGCGGTCGGGTGGCACCCACACGCCCTGCACCTGGGCCGCGCTCGGCGAGACACACGCGACCTCGGCCTTGAAGACCAACCGACCCTCGTCGTACCGGGCGAACGACCAGCCCCGGGTGATCAGCTGGAGCACCCGGGCGCGGTACATCTCGCGACCGCCGGCGATCTCCGGGGACACGCCGATCTCCTCCTCGTACATCGCCACGCAGGCGGGGTAGAGGGCGTCGAAGTCGCCACGCACCGAACGTCTGACCTCGGAGCTGGGGGCGACCTCGGAGGCCGAGTCGATCACGAGGTGCGGCTGCCGCCACCGGAGCTCGCGGGCGTCGCCCCAGGCGGCACCGGCGACGGTCCAGAAGCTCTCGACCGCCTCGTGGGGCCCGACGATGGTGGAGATGGTGCGGGTCCGGCCCAGTGCCCGTGCCGCGAACGCGGCAGCCGCGGTGGCGTCGCACTCGACCGGCACCAGGTTGGCACCGACGTGGCACGCGGCGGTCAGTCGGCCCTTGCCGTCGAACTGTCCCCACATCTCGCCGCCCAGCCACCGCGGGTCGAGGGTCGTGGTGCGCGCGCGGTACTCCGCGAAGACGTTGGTGACCGGGTCGCGCGCGGTCAGCTCCAGGAAGGCGGTGAGGTCACCGGCCCCCAGCACGCGGATCCCGCGGTCGGTCGTGAGCACGTCGAGAGCCTACGCGGCAGGGACGCGCCGCGCGGGCGTCGCGGACGCGATCCGGCGCAGTGGCGAGAGCCAGGCGAAGACGGCGGCGAGCACGGACACCGACGCGAAGAACAGCATCGTGGGTCGCAGGCCCAGCGGTTCCACCAGCAACCCGCTCAGGAAGGCGCCCCCGGTCCAGCCGATCCCCCAGCTCAGCATCCGCCCGGCGGTGTTGACGCGACCCTGCAGGTGCTCGGGCGTGACCGCCTGGCGGTAGCTGATGGAGTTGACGACGACCAGCGTCGTCGCGGCCGCCCACCCGACGTACAGCAGCGCCGCGACCCACCAGACCGTGACTCTGGACGTGACCACCCCCAGACCGGCGGCCACCGGCACCGCGACGAGCGCGATCCGCGCCGGGGTCACGAAGCGCACCAGCCGTGGGATGGCGACCGACGCCGCCAGTCCGCCGACCGCCCAGGCCATGTAGGTGATCCCGAAGCGCCAGCCCTCGGTGCCCAGGTGCAGCACCCGGTCCAGCCAGACGACCGTGAGGGCCATGTAGCCGCCGATGCTGAGCATCATCAGCGTGCCGATCACCGTCATCGACCGGACGCCCTCGTGGTGGCCCAGGAACGCGAGTCCCTCCCGGACGTCGCGCACCACCTGCCCGGCGGTGAGCGGTGCCCGGGCGCGGTCCGGGTCCCACATCGGCCGGGTGATGCGGGTCAGCAGGGCGGCACTCAGCACGAACGTCACCGAGTCGAAGCCCAGCAGCCAGGCGGCGTCGACGACCGCGAGGGTCGCGCCGACCACGGCCGGGGCCACGATCTCGATCGCGCTCTGCAGGCTCCAGGCGTAGGAGTTGGCCTCTGCGATCCGGCCGCGCCCCACCAGCAGCGGCAGCGCACCGAAGACTGCCCCGTCGAAGAACACGCCGATGGTCGGGCCGAGGAACGCCACGAGCAGGATGTGCGGCACGGTCACCTCGCCCAGCGCCGCCGCCACCGGGATGCTGACCAGCAGGGCCGCGCTCAGCAGGTCGGCCACCACCATCACCCGCTTGCGGTTCCACCGGTCGGTGAGGGCGCCGGCGACGAGCCCGAAGAGGAGGTACGGCGCCGCCTCGAGCGCGGCCACCAGCGCGGTCAGGCCGGCGTCGTTGCTGGTCCGGTAGATGAGGACGGGCACGGCGATGTAGGTCGCCATGCTGCCGGTGCCGCTGAGTCCGCGGGCCGCGAGGTACTGCAGGAACTCGCGGTCGCGAAGCAGCCCTGGGTCACCCACCCGGGCAGCCTAGGAGACGGAGACGCTCGCTCCGGAGCCCTCGACGGGCTCCATGCCCTCGGCGATCCGCATGGCTTCCTCGATCAGGGTCTCCACGATCATCGACTCGGGAACGGTCTTGATGACCTCGCCCTTGACGAAGATCTGGCCCTTGCCGTTGCCCGACGCGACGCCGAGGTCGGCCTCGCGGGCCTCCCCCGGGCCGTTGACGACGCAGCCCATCACGGCGACCCGGAGCGGCACCTCCATGCCCTCGAGTCCCGCGGTCACCTGCTCGGCCAGCGTGTAGACGTCGACCTGGGCGCGGCCACAGGACGGGCAGGAGACGATCTCGAGCCGGCGGGGCTTGAGGTTGAGCGACTCCAGGATCTGGAGGCCCACCTTGACCTCCTCGACCGGCGGCGCGGAGAGCGAGACCCGGATCGTGTCGCCGATGCCCTGGCCCAGCAGGTGGCCGAAGGCGACCGAGGACTTGATGGTGCCCTGGAAGGCCGGCCCCGCCTCGGTGACGCCGAGGTGCAGAGGCCAGTCGCCGGCCTGGGCCAGCAGCTCGTAGGCGCGCACCATGACGACCGGGTCGTTGTGCTTGACCGAGATCTTGAAGTCGTGGAAGTCGTGCTCCTCGAACAGCCCGGCCTCCCAGACCGCGCTCTCGACCAGCGCCTCCGGGGTGGCCTTGCCGTACTTGTCGAGGATCCGCTTGTCGAGCGATCCCGCGTTGACGCCGATCCGGATCGAGGTGCCCCGGTCCTTGGCGGCCCGGGCGATCTCCTTGACCTGGTCGTCGAACTTGCGGATGTTGCCCGGGTTGACCCGCACCGCCGCGCAGCCGGCGTCGATGGCCGCGAAGACGTACTTCGGCTGGAAGTGGATGTCGGCGATCACCGGGATCTGCGAGTGTTGCGCGATCTCGGGGAGCGCATCCGCGTCGTCCTGGCTCGGGCAGGCCACCCGGACGATGTCGCAGCCGGTCGCGGTCAGCTCGGCGATCTGCTGGAGGGTCGCGTTGACGTCGGAGGTGAGGGTGGTGGTCATCGACTGGACCGAGATCGGGTGGTCGCTGCCGACCCCGACCTTGCCGACCTGGATCTGGCGGGTCTGCCGCCGCGGGGAGAGGACGGGCGGGGGCAGGGCGGGCATGCCCAAGCCGATGGAGGTCATGGCGCCAGCGTACTTCCGGGTCAGGCGTTCAGATGGAGAGGGATGAAGACGTCCGCCAGGATCAGCACCACGCCCATGACCAGGAACGCGCTGGCCATCACGTAGGCGATCGGCAGCAGCTTCGCGACGTCGACGTAGCCCGGGTCGGGGCGGTGCCGCAGCCGGGCCCAGCCGCGCCGCATCGCCTCGTAGAGCGCCCCGGCGATGTGGCCGCCGTCGAGCGGCAGGATCGGCAGGAAGTTGAACATGCCGATGAAGAAGTTGAAGCCGGCGATGAGGGCCAGCAGACCCACGAGCTTGTCCTGGACGGGGAACGCGTCGGCCGAGGCGTACTCGCCCGCGATCCGCCCGCCTCCGACGATGCTCACGGGGCTGTCGACGGCGCGCTCCTCGAGACCGAGGAGCGCCTTGCCGACCCCGAACACCTTCATCGGCAGCGTGGCCAGCGCCTTGACGGTGTTGACCGCCATCGTGTCCATCTGCTGCAGGGTGTAGATCGGGCCGCCCGTCACGACCACCGCGGTCTGGACTGGTTGGACCCCGAGGAAGCCCACCGGGGTCAGCGTGGTGTCGGCGACGTCGTCGCTGACCGGCCGGGGCACCACCTGGGTGGTGACGTCGAGGCGGATCTGCTGTCCGTCGCGGTCGACGACGACGGCGGCGGTCTTGTCGTCGTTCTCGCGGATGGCGGTCTGCAGCACCTTCCAGTCGGTGACCGGGGTGCCGTTGAACGACACGAAGCGGTCGCCCGGCTGCAGCCCGGCGGCCGCGGCGGGGCTGGGGTTCTCCTGGAGCTCGCGGGCCGTGCAGGCGCGGCCGTCCTCGGCCGCGGGCACGATGCAGGGGACGACCTGGTCGACCACCGGCTCGACGTCCACACGCTCGACGTTGCCGACCGTGGCGAAGATTCCCCAGAAGATGAAGAACGCGATCAGCAGGTTGACCGTCGGTCCGCCGGCCATCACGACGACCTTCTTCCACCAGGTCATCTTGTAGAAGAGCCGGTCCTCGTCACCCGGCGAGACGTGCTCCCACTCGGCCGCGCGGGCGTCGGAGATGAGCTGGGTGAACATCCCGGTGTTGGACTTGCGCACCCGGAGCACCTGCTCGCCGTTCTCGTCGTACTCCACCTGGCCGAGGTCCTCGGCCCCCGGCGGGAGCATGCCGACGATCTTGACGTAGCCGCCGAGCGGGACCGCCTTGAGGCCGTACTCCGTCTCACCCTTGCGCCTGCTCCAGACCGTGGGTCCGAAGCCGATGAAGTACTGCGTGACCTTCCCGCCGAACGCCTTCGCCGGCACCATGTGACCGAGCTCGTGGAGCCCGATCGAGGCCAGGATGGCCAGCACGAAGGCGAGCACCCCGAGGGTGTAGAGCAGCGGCGTCATCGGGTCCTCTCGGCCTCGGTGGGACGGGTGTGGGCGGCGGCCCGCTCCCGGGCCCAGCGCATCGACGGCGAGGACGTCCTCGACGGCGAGTTCTCGCACGTTCGAGAGTACCGGGCCCTCGGCTGCGGCGTGGGCATCCAGGACCCCGCGCACGGTGGGGACGATGTCGGCGAAGCTGAGCCTCCCGGCCAGGAAGGCGTCGACGCAGACCTCGTTGGCGGCGTTGTACGCCGCGGGCGCGGTGCCGCCGGCGAGGCCGGCCTCCCGGGCCAGCCCGACCGCCGGGAAGGCGTCGTCGTCGAGGGGGAAGAACTCCCACGTCTGGCTGGTCGACCAGTCCACCGCCGGCGCGGACCCGGGCACCCGGTCCGGCCAGGCGAGGCCCAGGGCGATCGGGATCCGCATGGTCGGCGGGCTCGCCTGGGCCAGGGTGGAGCCGTCGACGAACTCCACCATCGAGTGGACGACGCTCGTCGGATGGACCACCACCTCGATGCGGTCGAAGTCGAGGCCGAAGAGCAGGTGCGCCTCGATCACCTCGAGGCCCTTGTTGACCAGGGTGGCGGAGTTCACGGTGATGACCGGTCCCATCGCCCAGGTGGGGTGCGCCAGCGCCTGGGCCGGGGTGACGTCGCGGAGCCGGTCGGCCGACCAGCCGCGGAACGGGCCGCCCGAGGCGGTGAGCACGAGCCGGCGTACCTCCTCGCGCTGACCCGCCGCGCAGGCACTGCGCCAGCGCGGAGTGCTCGCTGTCGACGGGGACGATCTGGCCGGGTGAGGCCGCACGGGTCACCAGCGGTCCGCCGATGATCAGCGACTCCTTGTTGGCCAGCGCGAGCGTCGTGCCGGCGGCCAGCGCGGCCAGCGTCGGCCGGAGCCCGACCGCGCCGGTGATCCCGTTGAGCACCACGTCGCAGGCCATCCCGGCCGCCTCGGTCGACGCGTCCTCGCCGAGGCCGGAGTACGCCGGCGCGAACTCCGCGACCTGCTGCGCGAACAGCTCCTCCTGCGACCCGCCCGCGGTCAGCCCCACGACCCGGAACCGGTCCGGGTTCTCCCGCACCAGGTCGAGCGCCTGGGTGCCGATCGACCCGGTCGACCCCAGCACCACCACGTCACGTCTCTGCACCCGCCCATCCTCCCATCGCCCAGTCGGCGCAGATGGTCAGCCGAGTCGGCGCAGATGGCGGGGAGGCGGGGTGTGCGGTCACTCGCGGCGCAGGGCGGGGCGGAGCTTGTCGAGGACACCGGCGTCCTCGATGGTGGAGGGGACGGGGGCGTCGGTGCCGTCGGCGATCTGCCGCATGGTCTTGCGGAGGATCTTGCCGCTCCGGGTCTTGGGCAGGCCGGCCACGACGGTCACGTCCTTGAACGCCGCGACCGCGCCGATCTCGTCCCGGACCAGGGCGACCAGCTCGCGGCCGAGCTGCTCGGGGTCGGTCTCGACCCCCGCCTTGAGGACCACGAAGCCGCGCGGCAGCTGGCCCTTCATCTCGTCGGCGACGCCGATCACGGCGCACTCGGCCACGGCGGGGTGCTGAGCCAGCACCGCCTCCATCGACCCGGTGGAGAGCCGGTGCCCGGCCACGTTGATCACGTCGTCGGTGCGGCCCATGACGTAGAGGTAGCCGTCCTCGTCGACGTACCCGCCGTCGCCGGAGAGGTAGTAGCCGTCGTACGCCGAGAGGTACGACGCGACGTACCGCTCGTCGTCCTCCCACAGGGTCGGCAGGGACCCGGGTGGCAGCGGGAGCTTGACGCAGATCGCTCCCTCGGTGCCGGCGGGGGCCTCCTCGCCACGCTCGTCCAGGATGCGCACGTCCCAGCCCGGCACCGGCACGGACGGCGAGCCCGGCTTGATCGGCATCGGCTCGAGCCCACGCAGGTTGGCCGCGATCGGCCAGCCGGTCTCGGTCTGCCACCAGTGGTCGACCACCGGGATGCCGAGGCCGTCGGTGGCCCACTGGTAGGTGTCCGGGTCGAGGCGCTCACCCGCGAGGAAGAGGGTCCGCAACGAGGAGATGTCGTGGGTGGAGCGCAGTGTCCCGTCGGGGTCCTCCTTCTTGATCGCCCGGAACGCGGTCGGTGCGGTGAACAGCGCTTGGACGCCGTGCTCGGCGACGACCCGCCAGAAGGCGCCGGCATCGGGCGTGCCGACGGGCTTGCCCTCGTAGAGCACGGTCGTGGCGCCGCAGATGAGCGGTGCGTACACGATGTAGGAGTGACCGACCACCCATCCGACGTCGGAGGCGGTCCACCAGACGTCGCCCGGGCCGATCCCGTAGATGTTGGGCAGTGACCAGGCCAGCGCGACGGCGTGCCCGCCGTTGTCGCGGACCACGCCCTTCGGCTTCCCGGTCGTCCCCGAGGTGTAGAGGATGTACAGCGGATCCGTGGCGTCCACCTCGACGCAGGCCGCGGGGTCGGTGCGGCCGGCCCGCATGGCAACGTCCCAGTCGAGGTCGCGGCCCTCGACGAGGGTCGCGACGGCCTGCGGACGCTGCTTGAGCACCACCGCCGAGGGGGCGTGCTGCGCCCGCTCGAGAGCCTTGTCGAGGATCGGCTTGTACTCCACCACCCGCGACGGCTCGATCCCGCAGGACGCCGTGACCACGACCTTGGGCCGCGCGTCGTCGATGCGGACGGCGAGCTCCTGCGGGGCGAAGCCGCCGAAGACCACCGAGTGCACGGCGCCGATCCGCGCGCAGGCCAACATCGCGATGACCGCCTCGGGGATCATCGGCAGGTAGACCACCACCCGGTCCCCCTTCTCGACACCCAGGCCCCGCAGCACCCCGCCGAACGCCGCGACCTCCGCCAGCAGCTGGGCGTAGGTGTAGGTCCGCCGGTCCCCGGTCACGGCGGAGTCGTAGATCAGCGCGGCCTGGTCACCGGCACCCCTGACGACGTGCCGGTCGAGGGCGTTGAAGCAGGTGTTGAGGCTGGCGTCGGGGAACCATCGGTAGAACGGGGCTCCGCCGGCGTCCAGGATCTGCCGCGGCTTGCGGATCCAGTCCACCAGCCCGGCCTGCTCGCGCCAGAAGCCCTCCGGGTCGCGGAGAGAACGCTCGTACGTCGCCCGGTAGTCGCCCATCCGTCCACCCTGCCAAGGTGAACGTGTTGCGTCCACCGCGACAACGATGCGTGATGGTCAATTCGTGACCCGCGCGGCACCCCCGTACACCGGTGAAATGGACTACTTTCCGTGAGGGGGCTCGGGGCCCCGGAATGCCACGATCCACCGCTGTCCCGTCTAGGAGAGGTGCCCTCCCATGAATCGAACCCGCCGCTTGACGGCCACGGCCGCCGTCGCGTCCCTGGTGCTCCTGGGCGCCTGTGCCCCGCCCGAGGACGACAACAGCGACACCACCAGCGACTCCGGCGTCGCCGCCGCCGACGCGACCTCCGCCGAGGACTTCGGCGGGATGGATGAGCTCATCGCCGCCGCCAAGGAGGAGGGCACGCTCAACGTCATCGCGCTGCCGCCCGACTGGGCCAACTACGGCGAGATCATCGACGCCTTCGCCGAGAAGTACGACATCGAGGTCAACTCCGACCAGCCCACCGCGGCCAGCCAGGACGAGATCAACGCGGCCAACGACCTCAAGGGCACCGAGCGCGCCCCCGACGTCTTCGACCTCGGTCAGTCGGTGGCGCTCGCCAACACCGACATGTACGCGCCGTACAAGGTCGAGACCTTCGACGACATCCCCGACCGAGTTCAAGGACCCGGACGGCGCCTGGGTCAACGACTACGGGGGGTACATGGCGATCGGCTACGACTCGGCCAAGGTGCCCGACGTGACCTCGGTCGAGGACCTCCTCGACCCGGCCTACAAGGGCTCCGTCGCCCTCAACGGCAACCCGACCGAGGCCGGCGCCGCCTTCAGCGGCGTGATGATGGCCTCGATCGCCAACGGTGGCTCGGCCGACGACATCGCCCCCGGTGTCGACTTCTTCAGCGAGCTGAAGGACGCCGGCAACTTCATCCCGGTCGACCCGGACTCCGCGACCATCGAGTCCGGCCAGACCCCGGTCGTCATCGACTGGGACTACCTGGGCGCGTCTGCCGCGGCCAACGTCTCCACCTGGAAGACGATCGTCCCGGAGGAGTCCGTCGTGGCCGGCTACTACTACCAGGCGATCAACGCCGACGCGCCGCACCCGGCCGCCGCCCGCCTGTGGCAGGAGTTCCTCTACAGCGACGAGGGCCAGAACCTCTGGCTCAAGGGCGGTGCGCGCCCGGTGCGCGGTGACGCGATGGACGAGGCCGGCACCATCGACACCGAGCTGTGGGACGCCCTGCCCGCAGGTCACCGGGACGCCGGTGATCCCGACCACCGAGCAGACCGAGAAGGCCGCGGCGTACCTCGCGGAGAACTGGTCCAAGGTCATCAGCTGACCGTGGCCGACACTGTCACGGGTACGGGTACGGGTCGGCGGTTCGCCGTCGGCCCGTACCTCGCTCTCCTGCCGTTCTTCGCGTTCCTGTTCTTCTTCCTGATCGTGCCGACTGTCACCGTGGTCTTCGGGGCGTTCCAGAGCGGCGACGGGGGCTTCACCTTCGGCAACCTGCGGGCGCTCGGCACGGACGCGGCGATCAACGCTCTCTGGAAGAGCGTGCTGCTCTCGTTCACCACGGCGCTCCTCGGTGCGCTCCTCGGGGCCCTGCTGTCCTACCTGATCCTGTCGCTCGGCCCGCGGAGCATCGTCCGCCGCGCCACCATCTCGGTCTGCGGCGTGCTGGCGCAGTTCGGTGGCGTCACCCTCGCCTTCGCGTTCATCTCGCTGCTGGCCATCAACGGCGTGCTGACACTGGCCCTGGACTCCTGGATCGGCCTCGACATCTACGGCTCGGGCTGGCTCTTCGGCCTCAAGGGCCTGATCGTCGTCTACGTCTACTTCCAGATCCCGCTGATGGTCATCGTCTTCACCCCGGCGCTCGAGGGCCTGCGGCCCCAGTGGCGTGAGGCCGCCGTCAACCTCGGCGCGACCACGACGCAGTACTGGCGGCAGGTCGGCATCCCGCTCCTCACGCCGGCCTTCCTCGGCTCGGCCCTGCTGCTCTTCGCCAACGCGTTCGCCGCCTACGCCACCGCTGCGGTGCTCGTCAGCCAGGGCAACCCGATCACGCCGCTGTTCATCCGCTCCGCCCTCACCAGCGAGATCCTGCTGGGCCAGGCCAACGTGGGCTTCGCCCTCGCGCTGGAGATGATCATCGTCGTCTCCATCGTGATGGGCATGTACGCCCTGCTGCTGCGCCGGACCTCCCGGTGGATGCGATGAACGTGTCGACCGGGTTCCGGATCTTCCGCGGCATCGCCTTCGCGCTGTTCGCCCTCTACTTCGCGCTGCCCCTGCTCTCGATGCTCGACTTCAGCACCCGCGCCAAGGGCGACGCCACGGGCCGCACCTGGGACGCCTGGGTCGCCCTGGTCGAGAACGACGACCTGCGCGAGGCCATCGTCTCCTCGTTGCTGCTGGCCGTCTTCACGGTGCTCCTGATGGTGGTGCTGCTGGTCCCCACGATGATCTGGGTGCGGCTGCGGGTGCCCGGGATGTCCCGGACGGTGGAGTTCCTCTGCCTGCTGCCGCTCACCATCCCCGCCCTCGTGATCGTGGTCGGCATCGCCAACGTCTACGCCTGGGTGACCTACCTGTTCGGCGACTCGCCGCTGACGCTCACCTTCGTGTACGTCGTGCTGGTGCTGCCGTACGCCTACCGTGCGATCGACTCAGCCCTGTCCGCGATCGACGTCGTCACCCTCGCCGAGGCCGCCCGCTCGTTGGGCGCGGGATGGTTCACCGTCATCGCCCGGATCGTGTTCCCCAACATCGTCAGTGGCGTCCTCAGTGCCGCGTTCATCGCGGTCGCGCTGGTGCTCGGGGAGTTCACCGTGGCGTCGCTGCTGCACTTCGACACGATGCCGGTCGCCCTGACCGCCATCTCCAAGTCCGACGCGGCGACCGCCATCGCCGGCGCGCTCGCGTCGATCATCGTCATCTCCGTGCTTCTGCTGTGCCTCTCCTTGCTCAGCAGTGACCGGCGTACGAAGGGAATCGCTTCGTGACCAACGTGGATCGTGGCCTCGCCGTCGAGCTCACCGACCTGACCCGTGTCTACGGCTCGATGCGCGCTCTCGACGGGCTCACCCTGCACCTCGAGCCGGGCGAGCTCGTCGCCCTGCTCGGGCCGTCCGGATGCGGCAAGACCACCGCCCTCCGGATCCTTGCGGGGCTCGACCTCCCGACGTCCGGCACCGTCGTCGTCGGCGGCAAGGACCTGACCAAGGTGCCGGCCAACAAGCGGGACATGGGGATGGTCTTCCAGGCCTACAGCCTCTTCCCGCACCTGACCGTCGTGGACAACGTCGCGTTCGGCCTCAAGCTCCGGGGTGAGGATCGAGCGACCCGGACCCGGAAGGCACAGGAGAAGCTCGAGCTCGTCGGGCTGAGCGAGCACGCCGAGAAGTACGCCAGCCAGCTCTCCGGCGGCCAGCAGCAGCGCGTCGCTCTCGCCCGCGCGCTGGCCATCGAGCCGTCGGTGCTCCTGCTCGACGAGCCGCTCTCGGCCCTCGACGCCAAGGTCCGCACCCAGCTCCGCGACGAGATCCGCCGGGTCCAGCTCGAGGTCGGCACCACCACGCTCTTCGTCACCCACGACCAGGAGGAGGCGCTCGCCGTGGCCGACCGGGTCGGGGTCATGAACAAGGGGCACCTCGAGCAGCTCGCGCCGCCGGCCGAGCTGTACGCCTCCCCCGCGTCGACGTTCGTCGCGGAGTTCGTCGGGCTCAACAACAAGGTGGCCGCGACGGTGAGCGACCGGTTGGCCGACGTGCTTCGGCTCCCGGGTGCCGCTGGTCGACGGCTCGATCGACGACGGGGCCGGGACCGCCATGGTCCGACCCGAGTCGATCCTCCTCGACGCGGCGGGCACGGATCCCAACGCCACGGTCGCCTCGGTGAACTTCCTCGGACCCATCTCCCGCGTCTACGTCGACGTGGACGGCGCCGAGACCGTGATGGCGGCCGTCCCCAGCCCGATCGCCGTCCGGCTCTCGGCCGGCGACCGCGTCCGGGTCGGCGTGGAGCAGACGCCCTTGCTGGTGGTCGCCGGACCACGAGCCTGACAGGATCGGTGCCATGTCCTCTCCTGCCCTCGGCGGCCCCACGCTCCCGCAGGAGCGCCGTCTCCTCACCGAGATCCCGGGCCCCGAGTCCGCGGCCAGGTTCGCGCGCAAGAAGGAGCACGTCGCCGACGGCGTGGGCACCACGCTGCCGATCTTCGTCGTCGCGGCCGGCGGCGGGGTGATCGTCGACGTCGACGGCAACTCCCTGATCGACCTCGGCTCGGGCATCGCCGTGGTCTCGGTCGGCAACGCCGCTCCGTCCGTGGTGACCCGCGTCCAGGAGCAGGTGGCGGCCTTCACCCACACCTGCTTCATGGTCACGCCGTACGACGGCTACGTCGACGTGTGCGCGACGCTGAACGAGCTGACCCCGGGTGACCACGCCAAGAAGTCGGCGCTGTTCAACTCGGGTGCGGAGGCGGTGGAGAACGCCGTCAAGATCGCCCGCGTCGCCACCGGCCGGGACGCCGTCGCGGTCTTCGACCACGCCTACCACGGGCGCACCAACCTCACGATGGCGATGACGGCCAAGAACATGCCGTACAAGCACGGCTTCGGGCCGTTCGCCGGCGAGGTCTACCGCGCGCCGATGTCCTACCCGTTCCGCGACGGGCTGTCCGGGCCGGAGGCCGCCGCCCGCGCCATCGACGTGCTCGACAAGCAGGTCGGTGCCGAGAACCTGGCCTGCCTGGTGATCGAGCCGGTCCTCGGCGAGGGTGGCTTCGTCGTGCCCGCCGAGGGCTTCCTGCCCGCGCTGGCCGAGTGGTGCACCGCGCACGGCATCGTCTACATCGCCGACGAGATCCAGACCGGCTTCTGCCGCACCGGGGCGTGGTTCGCCTCCGACCACGAGGGCGTGGTCCCCGACCTGATCACCAGCGCCAAGGGCATCGCCGGCGGCCTGCCGCTGGCCGGCGTGACCGGCCGGGCCGACCTGATGGACTCCGTGCACGTCGGCGGTCTCGGCGGGACGTACGGCGGGAACCCGGTCGCCTGCGCGGCCGCGCTCGGTGCCATCGAGGAGATGCGCACCCACGACCTGGCCGGGCGGGCCTCCGCCATCGGCGCGCTGATGCGGCGCCGGCTGGAGGCGCTGGCCGTCGACCACGGCGTGATCGCGGACATCCGCGGTCGCGGCGCGATGATGGCCATCGAGCTCTGCGAGCCCGGCACCACGAACCCCGACGCCGCTCGCGCCGCCGCCGTCAACGCCGCCTGCCACCGCGCCGGCGTGGTCACCCTCACCTGCGGTACCTGGGGCAACGTCTTCCGCTTCCTCCCCCCGCTGGCGATCTCCGACGCCCTCCTCGATGAGGCCTTCGACGTGGTCGCCGACGCCTTCGCCAGCACCGCCTGAGCCGCCGAGTCGGCGTACATGGCGCGGTCCCCCGCTGACCGGGCACTCCTGCTGGTTGGAACAAGCTCGACCGGGCACTTCAGCCGTCACAGCGCGCCCGGTCACCACCTCTGATGTGGGCAGAAGTGCCCGGTCAGCTTCCGGGGCGGAATAGGGGTTCCAGGCGGGCGGTTCCTCCGGGGTGACGACTCCCGCGCTGTCCGTGCTCGACCTCGTGCCCGTCCGGGCGGACCAGACGACGGGTGAGGCGCTGGCGGCGACGCGGGCGTTGGCCCGGGTGGCCGACGAGGCGGGCTACCGTCGCTACTGGCTGGCCGAGCACCACAACATGCCCGCGGTGGCCGCCACCAACCCGCCGCTCCTCATCGCGATGGTCGCGGCGGCCACCGAGCGGATCCGCGTCGGCTCCGGTGGCGTGATGCTGCCGAACCACGCGCCGCTGGTCATCGCCGAGCAGTTCGCGCTGCTCGAGGCGGCCCACCCCGGCCGGATCGACCTCGGCATCGGGCGGGCCCCGGGCACCGACCCGGTCACGTCGTACGCGCTGCGGCACGGCGCCGGCGGTGTCGAGGACGACGCGGTCGAGGCGTTCCCGTCGTACGTCGACCACGTGCGGACCCTGATGGCTCCCGACGGCGCGGCGGTGCGCGTCGGCGGCACGTTGCACGCCCTGCACGCCACCCCCCACGCGACGTCGTCGCCCACGGTGTGGCTGCTGGGGTCCTCGGACTACTCGGCCCGGCTGGCCGCGGAGAAGGGCCTGCCCTACGTGTTCGCCCACCACTTCTCGGGCAGCGGCACGGCGGAGGCCCTGGCGCTCTACCGGTCGCAGTTCGTGCCCTCGGCCGAGCACCCCGAGCCGCGCACCTTCCTCACGGTCAACGCCGTGGTGGCGGCGACCCAGGAGGAGGCGGACCGTCTGGTGCTGCCGAACGTGCTCTCCATGGTGGCGCTGCGCACCGGCGGCCGGCTGGCCCCGCAGGTGCTCGTCGAGGACGCCGAACGGCAGCCGCTGCCCGAGCAGCACCAGGCCCTGGCCTCGGGGATGCTGAGCCGCTGGGTGGTCGGGTCTCCGGACGTCGCGGCGAAGCGGGTCCGCGAGCTCGCCGAGACCTTCGACGTCGACGAGGTGATGGTGCACCCGGTCGCGGGGGCGTTCAGCGGCGGACCGGCCGACCGGTCACCGGCCCGCGAGGCGACGCTGCGGCTGCTCGCCGAGGCGCTCGACGCCGCTCAGTAAGCCCCTCAGCGAGTCTCGGTGAATCCGTCCACGAGGTGATCGAGCCGACTCAGGAGGCTCACGCTGTCCACCGCGATGGGGACGGTGTCCTCGTCCTCGGTGGTCACGCCGAGTGCCCGCCGGAGCGAGAGGCGCAGCTCAGCGACCGCTGCCGGGTCCTGCGGGGTCGACCGGTCGGGGACGAGCCGCGCAGTCGCGAGGAGCAGCTCGTTGAGGACCCGCCGGTCCAGGCGGGGCTCGAGCGACGGTCTGTCGTACAACGCGTCGACGTCCAGGCCGATCGCCTGGACCTGGAGCGACAGCCGACGGAACCACGGCAGGACGTCGGCGAGCTCCTGGACCTGTACGGCGCGATGTCGGCCACGCGGGTTGAACCGGATCGACTCGATGGCGCCGGCCACCGCCGAGGTGAGGTTCTCGTCCGCGCTCCGGAGACGGCTGATCATGCGGTCGACGAAGGGGTGTTGTTCCCCGTCCGGCAGCACCCTCGCGTTCGCCGTCGACAACGCAGCAGCGATGTCCTGCACCGAGTCCCGCAGGCCCTGTGCCCAGGCCGCGATCGCCGCACGCGCAGGCTCGATCAGCGGGCGCTCGGGGACGAGCAGCGCGAGCGTGATGCCGACCGCGCCCCCGACCGCGCAGTCGACCAGCCGCGCCGACGCGTAGCCGGACGTCGGGCCCAGGGCGATCACCAGGATCATGCTGAAGGTCACCTGACCGCGCGCCCCCGATCCGATCGGGAGCCTCTTCGAGACGGCGAGTCCGACGAAGGTCGCCACGAACAACGCCAACGCGGTGCGACCCGCGACGTTGACGAAGGCCGTGGCCAGCCCCACGCCGATGATGTTCCCCGCCACCGTCTGGAAGCCCTGGGCAATGGTCCCGTAGAGGCTCCTCTGGACCGTCATCAGCGCCACGATCGGAGCGAACACCGGCGACTCGTCCCCTGGTAGGGCACTGGCGATCTGCCACGCCACGGCGACGGCGACCGACGCCTTGATGATCGTCAGCCACGTCAGCCGCCTGCTGGGCGCGTTGAGCAGGTGGCTGACGTGCGACAGGTCGGTGATGTCGACGCCGGCCACGGTGACGGGCATCGGCGAACGTCAGGCGACGCTGGGTGACGAACCTGCTGCTGCGGCCTGCTCGGCGGCCGACCAGGGTCGGAACGACTCGGCCGAGCCCTCGTCCCAGAACCGCCTGGAACCGCGCCGGCGCCGGTCCCCTCGAGCAGCGCCCCCGGCTCGACGAAGTCGTAGATCTCGTCGAGGGCGAGCGCCTGGAACTGGGTGACCCGGCGGACGGCGTGGTGCGGGACGCAGCTCGCTGGTGTGGTCCAGTCCCATCGCGGCGATCATCTCGGCCAGCGCGTGCACGGTGTTCTGTGGTAGTTGTGCACCCGCTCGGCCTTGTCCGGCACGATCAGGGCGCGCTGGAGCTTCGGCGTCCTGGGTGGTGACCCCGACGGGGCACTGGTTGGTGTGGCATCGCTGGGACTGGATGCAGCCGACCGCGAACATGAACGCCCGCGCGGAGTTGCACCAGTCCGCACCCATCGCCATCGAGCGGGCCATCGCCGACGCGGTCACCATCTTGCCGCTGGCGCCGATCTTGAACTGTGTCGCGGATGCCGGCGCCGACGAGCGTGTTCTGGACCGACCAGCAGACCCTCGTTGAGCGGTGCGCCGAGGGAGTCGGAGAACTCCAGGGGTGCCGCGCCGGTGCCGCCCTCGCCACCGTCGACGACGATGAAGTCGGCGTAGATGCCGGTCTGCGAGCATCGCCTTGACGATGCCGGCGAACTCGCGTGGGTCACCGATGCAGATCTTGAACCCGACCGGCTTGCCGCCGACTGAGCTCGCGCAGCTGGGCGATGAACGCGCACATCTCCAGGGGCGTCGAGAAGGCCTTGTGGTACGTCGGCGAGAACACGTCCTTGCCCTGCGGGCACCATCCGGGCCTCGGCGATCTCCGCGGTCACCTTGGCCGCCGGGAGGATGCCGCCGTGTCCGGGCTTGGCGCCCTGGGAGACCTTGATCTCGATCATCTTGACCTGCGGCAGGGTGGCGTTCGTCGCGGAACGCCTCGGGGTCGAAGTCGCCGTTGGCGTCGCGGCAGCCGAAGTAGCCGGTGCCGATCTGCCAGATCAGGTCGCCGCCGGCCTCCTTGTGGTAGCGCGAGAGCCCGCCCTCACCGGTGTCGTGGGCGAAGCCACCGGCCTTGGCCCCGTGGTTCATGGCCCGGACGGCGGCCTCGCCGAGCGCCCCGAAGCTCATCGCGGAGATGTTGAGCACCGACGCCGAGTAGGGCTGGGTGCACTGCGGCCCGCCGATCGTCACCCGCAGGTCGGCCTCGGGGTCGGCGACCATCGGCCGCGGAGAGATCGAGTGGTTCAGCCAGCTGTAGCCGGCGTCGTACACGTCGTGCTCGGTGCCGAACGGCTTCTTGTCCGCCGACGTTCTTGGCGCGCTGGTAGATCACCGACCGGGTGTCCCGGTCGAACGGGCGGCCGTCGGTGTCGTTCTCCACGAGGTACTGGTGCAGCTCGGGACCCATCCCCTCCAGCAGGAACCGCATCCGGCCGGCCAGCGGGTAGTTGCGCAGGATGCTGTGCTTGGGCTGGAAGTAGTCGTAGATGCCCAGCAGCACCAGCGGGACGAAGAGGATCTCCAGGAGCCACCACCACGGGCTCACGAGCACGGCGAGCGGGATCACCAGCAGCGGCAAGGACGATGACCGCCCACAGGGCCTTGGTGCGGATGCGTTCGATCATGAAGCTTCTCCTTGCTCGGACAGTCGTGTGGGTCCGGCGACCAGACGGCCGAGGTCGGCGTCAGTCGAAGACGTGGCCGTGCTCGTAGCGCTCGTCGGCTCCGGCGGCGGCGGTGAGGGACGCGACGTTGTCGCGGGTGAAGAACCCCTCGAAGTTGTGGCAGCGCTCGATGTACTCGGTGATGAGCAGCGAGTACGGCGAGCTCTTCGAGAAGATCTGCTTGAGGTTGGGGTCGTCCTTGCACTCCCCGACCACCTTCGCCAGGAACGGCGTGCCCATCTCGGCGAGCTGGCGGACCACGTAGTCGACGTTCTTCTCGTCGACGACGTGCCCGTCGATCACGGCCATCGCGATGTGGTGCATGCGTCGCCCGAAGTTGCGGACGAAGTCCTCGGTGGGCATCGGCAGGTTGTCGAACGAGTTCACGATCGACGGCGTGTTGTTGGCGGTGAACACCCGGGCCGGCGACTTCTTGTCGTCGCCGATGTCCGGGTGGCGCGTCACGTTGGTCGACGAGTTCATCTCGTGGATGTTGTAGGCGCCCCAGAAGTAGTACGGCACCATCGTGAGGTACTCCAGCAGCGCGTGCTCACGGTCGCCGGCCAGGATCCGGGTGGCGGCGTGGTCGACGCCGAGCACCAGGCCCTTGATGCCGTGCTCGGCTCTGCAGGGCGTCGGCGCGGTCGAGCTTGCCCTGCTCCTCGGCGGTCAGGTTGACCGGCTCCCCGAGCGCGAGCGCGTCCAGGTCGTCGAGGTCGACGTCGACGTAGCCGACCCGGTTGTAGGTGAAGTCGGACATGAACGTGAAGGTCAGGTGCTTGTAGGTGTAGAACGCGCTGACCGTGTCGCCCGGGTAGGCGAACCGGATGTTCTGCGGCTCGAGCGCGTCCCGGACCGCCTTGCGTCGACTGCGGCCTGGTAGACCTCACCGATGTAGCGCGCGTTCGGCTTCTTCCGGGCCAGCGGGTAGAGCATGTTCCACCGGGTGATGTTGTCCTCGTAGGTCGCCGTGAGCGGCTCGAGGACGATCAGCCGCGGGAACTCCGGCTGGGACTGCAGGACGTAGACCTTGTGCGTGTCGGTGAGCCGGGCGGCCTGGAAGCGGTACGGGCCCCATCGCGGCGAGCTCGGCCATGTAGTCGACACGCGTCGCCGTGCTCGACCTGGACGACGAGCGCCGCCATGGGGCCGACGATCTGGTCCAGCCCGGACTGGCTCGCGCCGTTCGTAGACCCTGGGCAGGTACTCCTCGAAGAACTCGGAGTTCTTCTTGTCGCCCATCGGGGTGTAGGTGGCGAGATCGATCATGGTGTGGTGGTCCCTTCGCTGGCGACTGACATGTGCTACTTACTCCTCTAGCTCGCGCGGCGAGCTCCGCCTCGTCGACGGTGGTCCACTCCGGGCGGCGGCAGTGGTGCAGCAGCTGGGCCGGGATCGCGAGGACCAGGACCCCGGCCACGATGATCGCGGCGTACGGGCCTGCCGACATGGCACTGAAGCCGGCGGGCGGGGTGAGCCCGAGCACGATCGCCGACAGCGCCGCGAGCGATGCCGACGCAGGCGATGACCGGCAGGCCGGTGATCCGGATCGGGCGCGGCGACGTCGGGCTGGGACCGGCGGAGCTTGATGGCCGAGGAGAACATGCAGATGTACATGCCCATGTACAAGATGATCGAGATGTCCTGGAGCATCGCGAACGCGACCGAGGTGTTCGGGGCGACCACGAACACCAGCGACAGGATCGTCACGATGACCCCCTGGAAGAACAGGATCGGCATCTGCACGTCGTTCTTGTTGACCTTCTGGAACCGCGTCGGCAGGTAGCCGGCGCGACCGACGAGCCACATGCTGCGGCTCGGGCCGGCGATCCAGGCGATCGAGGCGGCCACCGCGCCCAGCACCAGCAGCCCGGACAGCACGTTGGAGAGGCCCGGGATCCCGAACCCGTCGGCGTACACGGTGAACGCCTGCGACGCACCGGAGGTGAGCTCGAGGGTGGCGTCGGGAACCGCCACCGAGATCGCGATCGACCCGAGCATGTACATCACGAACACCAGCAGCGCGGCCGACAGGACCGCCTTGAAGTACGAGCGCGGACGGCCCTTGAGGTGCTTGATGTGGACGGCGTTGACCTCCAGGCCCGCGAAGGCCACGAAGGTGCCGACCACCAGCGCGATGCTGGACAGCCCGTCGAACGGCGGGGTGACCGCGGCCAGGTCCAGGGGCGTCGCCGACGGCTTGCTGTCGATCAGCCAGGCGCACATGAAGAAGATCAGCGACAAGGCCGGGACGATGGTGCCGAGGCCGACCCCGATGTTGCTCAGCCCGGCCGTGGTCTTCATCCCCTTGGAGACCACGAAGGTGGCCAACCAGAACCCCACCAGGACGACGGCACCCATGTAGAGGCCGTTGCCGGCCAGGTCCGGCCGCCCGAACGCGGTGGCGAGCGCCGCGGCACCGAAGGAGAGCAGCGAGGGGTAGAGCGTGACGCTGTTCATGAAGACCAACCAGGTCGCCTGGAACCCGGTGCGGTCGCCGAACGCCTCGCGGACCCACACGAAGATGCCGCCCTCGTGGCTGGTCGCCAGCTCGGCCGAGACCAGCCCCACGGGGAGCAGGAACAGCACGGCCGGGATCAGGTAGACGGTGATGGCACCCAGACCGAACGTCGCCGAGTCCGAGAGCTGCGCGATGCTCCCGACGCTGGCGACCATCATCATCGCCAGCGCGGGCCAGACGATCGTGCCGACGGAGACCCCGGAGTCGGTCGTGGATGGCCGGCACCGCGTCGGAGGCTTCGCGTCTTGCCATCTGGGGCCTGATTTCGTAGGGGTCGGACGGTGGGACCGGAGTCGCTGCTCAGCCCGAGGTCTCGGTGGGGTCGATGTCGGCGACGAGGTCGTCGTAGGTCGAGAGCTCGTCCGGGCAGTAGGTCTTCACGACCAGCCGCTCGTAGGTGACCGCGTCGGTGGTGACGAGCTTCTCCCGCCGACCCGACGGGTTCCCGGACAGCAGCAGCGACTCCGCCGAGCTGACCCCGTCCTTCAGCACGTCGCAGATCTGCGGAGCCGACGTCCCGTAGAGCGACTCGGCCACCTCCGACGGTGAGGTCGGGTGCGACGCCGGCCGAGTGCGCGGCGGAGACGAGGCTCTTGCGCGTCGGCCTTCTCCGTCGCCTGCTCCTTGGCGCTGGTGGACGAGCAGCCCGCCACCAGGACCAACGCGCGACGCGGCGACGGCGGCGCGTGCCGGCTGCCGATACGTCCATCACCCGCTCAGCGAATCACCCTCGGCGCGAGGCGCGCCTCACCCGTCGCGAGGGAGGTCCGGGCCTCCGAGCCGACGGTAGAACGGTTCGTACGCTCGCAGAGCCAGACGTGTGGGACCGGGTCTCCGGGCTGCGTCCAGCGAGCGTCCAGGTCAGCTCACACGTGGAGGATCGAACCAATGGCGTCGACAAAGAACCTCAGCATCGTCGCGGGTCCGGACGGGATCGCCGGCCGTGCAGATCCACGCCCGCGGGCTCGCCGTCCTCGACGACCCCGAGATCAACCGGGGCACGGCGTTCACCGATGGACGAGCGCGACCAGCCTGGGCCTGCACGGGCTGCTGCCGTCGGCCACGGAGACGCTCGAGCAGCAGACGGACCGGTGCTACGAGCAGTTCAAGGCCAAGGACTCCGACGTCGAGAAGTGGGTCTTCCTCTCCCAGCTGCACGACAGCAACGAGGTGCTCTTCTACCGGCTGGTCGGCGAGCACGTGCACGAGATGCTGCCGATCGTCTACACGCCCACCGTGGGTGCGGCCATCCAGGAGTTCAGCCACCTGTTCCGCCGGCCCCGGGGCGTCTTCCTCAACGTCGAGGACGTCGACGGCATCGACCGGGCCCTCGACGCCACCGGGCTCGGTCCCGACGACATCGACCTGGTGGTCGCCTCCGACGCCGAGGCGATCCTGGGCATCGGTGACTGGGGCGTCGGTGGCATCGACATCTCGATCGGCAAGCTCGCCGTCTACACGGTCGCGGCCGGCATCGACCCCAGGCGCGTCCTGGCGGTCGGGCTGGACGTGGGCACGAACACCGAGCAGCTGCTCAACGACCCTCGCTACCTCGGGCTGCGCCGTTCCCGGGTGCGGGGCGAGGCGTACGACACGTTCATCGACACCTACGTCGCCGCCGCCTCGGCGCGGTTCCCGAAGGCGATCCTGCACTGGGAGGACTTCTCGGGTCCGCCGGCGCGCGGGCATCCTGGCGCGGTACGGCGACACCCTGTGCACCTTCGACGACGACATCCAGGGCACGGCCGCGGTGGGCCTGGCCTGCGTGCTGGCCGGGGTCCGGGTCTCGGGCGGCCGCCTGGTCGACCAGAAGATCGTGGTGTTCGGCGCCGGCTCGGCCGGGGTCGGCATCGCCGACCTGATCGCCCTGGCGATGACCGAGGACGGGCTCAGCGCCGAGGAGGCCGCCGGCCGGATCTACCTGCTCGACCGTCCGGGCCTGCTCACCAGCGACATGACCGACCTCTACGACTACCAGCAGCCCTACGCCAAGGACCCCGCCGCCGTCGCCGACTGGCGCGCCGCGGACGGCACCCTCGGCCTGCAGGAGGTGGTCGACCACCTCCACCCGACGATGCTCGTCGGCACCTCCGGGGTCACCGGCGCCTTCAACGAGCAGGTCATCCGGTCGATGCACGAGCACTGCGAGCGGCCGATCATCCTGCCGATGTCGAACCCGACCGTGCTCGCCGAGCAGACGCCGGACGAACCTGCTCGCCTGGACCGACGGTGCGGCCCTGGTGGCGACCGGCAGCCCGTTCGGACCGGTCGAGCGCGACGGCACGACGTACCGCATCGGCCAGGCGAACAACGCGCTGATGTTCCCCGGGCTCGGCCTCGGCGTGATCGTCTGCCGGGCGGCGACGATGCCGCCGTCGCTGTTCATCGCGGCGGCCCGCGCGCTGGCCAAGCTGGCGGACCCCTCGGACCCCGCGAAGGGACTGCTCCCCGACATCGACCGGCTCCGCGAGGTCTCGGCCACCGTGGCCGTGGACGTCATCAACACCGCGAAGGCGGCCGGCATCGCGCAGGTCCAGGTCGACGACCCGATCGAGGCGGTCCACGAAGCGATGTGGCAGCCCGAGTACCTCCCGATCGCGCAGCCGTAGCGACGCCGGGACCCGAGACAGGAGCACGAGCATGGCGCAGACGGTGGCAGAGATCCTCGTCGACCAGATGGTGGAGGTCGGGATCCGGAAGGTGTACGGCATCGTCGGCGACTCGGCGAACCCGATCGTCGACGCGCTCCGCCGGCACACCTCCGACATCGAGTTCGTCCACGTGCGCAACGAGGAGGCGGGTGCCTTCGCCGCCGGGGCCGACGCCCAGATCTCGGGCCGTCCCACCGCCGTCCTCGGGTCGTCGGGACCGGGCAGCCTGCACCTGGTCAACGGCCTCTACGACTGCCAGCGCAACGCGGCGCCGGTGTTCGCCATCGCCACGCACATCCCCAGCACCGAGATCGGCAGCGGCTACTTCCAGGAGACCAACCCCGAGGCCATCTTCTCGGGCTGCACCAACTACGTCGCCCTGGTCTCCACGCCGGGCCAGATGCCGCGCATCTCCGAGCTGGCCCTGCAGGCGGCCATCCTGGAGCGCGGCGTGGGCATGATCATCCTGCCCGGTGACGTCGCGGCGATGGAGGTCGACAACGCCGATGCTCGGCCACCCGGTGCTCACCGACCGGCCGCTGATCCGGCCCAGCGACGAGGCGCTCGACAAGGCGGTCCGGCTGATCGCCGGCGCCAAGAAGATCGCCATCCACGGCGGCGAGGGCACCCGCAACGCGCGCGCCGAGGTGCTGCGCCTGTCCGAGACCCTCAAGGCCCCGATCTCCTTCGCCTACCGCGGCAAGGACGTGCTGGAGGCCGACAACCCGTCCGGGGTCGGGATGACGGGCCTGCTCGGCTGGGGCGGTGCCACCGAGGCGCTGGCCGAGTGCGACCTGCTCCTCATGCTCGGCACCGACTTCCCGTACCACGCGTTCCTGCCGTCGGGGAAGACGATCATCCAGGTCGACGACAAGCCCCTGCACCTGGGCCGCCGGGCCGCCGTCGACCTCGGACTGGTCGGGGACGTCGGCGAGACGCTGCGCGCGCTGATCCCCCGCCTGGAGAAGCGGACCGACTCGCACTTCCTCGACGAGGTCGTCAAGACCCACCACAAGATGGTCAAGGGCATCCAGACCTACGTGAACCACGAGGGCAGCGGCACGGGGCTGCGGCCCGAGATGGTCGCCACCGCGCTGAGCGACCTCGCCGAGGACGACGCGGTCTTCACCGTCGACACCGGCATGTGCAACGTCTGGGGCGCCCGCTACCTGCAGATGAAGCCCGGCCGCCGGATCCTCGCGTCCTTCAGCCACGGGTCGATGGCCAACGCGCTCCCCCAGGCCCTCGGCGCGAAGGTCGGCTCCCCCGACCGCCAGGTCGTCGCCCTGTGCGGTGACGGCGGGCTGTCGATGCTGATGGGCGAGCTGCTGACCGCGGCCGGCCTCGACATCCCGGTCAAGCTGATGGTCTTCAACAACTCCACGCTCGGCATGGTCCGCGCCGAGATGATGGTCGTGGGCTACCAGCCGTGGGGCACCGACGTGAAGAACCCCGACTTCGGCGCGGTGGCGTCCGCCGTGGGCCTGCACGGCGAGCGGGTCGAGCGCGCCGCCGACATCCGACCCGCCATCGAGCGGGCCTTCTCGCACCCAGGCCCGGCCCTCATCGACTTCGTGACCGACCCGCGCGCCCTCGCCGTGCCGCCGCACACGACGGTCGAGGAGATCAAGGGCTTCGCGCTCACCACCGGCAAGCTCGTCTTCAGCGGTGACTTCGCCGAGGCGTGGGGGCAGGCCAAGTCCAACATCCGCGACGTCGGCCAGGCCCTCTGAGCGTCGGGGTCAGCCGGCGACTTCCTGCTGACCCCACGGCGAGCCGTACTCCGTCAGCAGGTCGAGGAACGGCACCGCGTCGAAGGCCTCGGGCCCGAGCACGCCGGCCCCGGACCAGGTGCCGCGTGCCAGCAGCTCGAGTGCGACCACCGGGTTGACCGCGGTCTGCCACACGACGCACTGGTGGCCGTACTCCTGCATCGACCACTCGTTGTCGACCACGTGGTAGAGGTACGTCGACCGCGGCTGCCCGTCCTTGCCGGTGCCGGTCACCCAGAGGCCGGCACAGGTCTTGCCCTTCATCCGCGGCCCGAGCTCGGCCGGGTTGGGCAGGAGGGCGGCCACCAGGTCGCGCGGCGAGACCTCGACGCCACCCACCGTCACCTTCTCGGTCCTGTCGAGGCCGAGCTTGTGCAGGACCTTGAGCACCTCGATGAACTCGTCGCCGAGGCCGTACTTGAAGGTCGCCCGCTTGCAGTCGATCCAGCGCGGCATCAGCAGCACCTCCTCGTGCTCCACGTTGACGCACTCGACCGGCCCGATCCCCTCGGGGAAGTCGAAGACCTCGGGCTCGCTGAACGGCGGCGTGGTGAACCAGCCACCGTCGACCGCCGCGCGTGCCTTCTCGTAGATCACCGGCGGGTTGAGGCACTCCTCGATCGTGGTCCAGATGGAGAATGACGGGGCGAAGTCGTAACCCTCGACCGTCAGGTTGGCCCCGTCCCGGGTCCCGAGCTCGTCGATCTCGCTGAAGAGGTGGTCGGCGGCGTACCGCGCGAACACGTCCGACAGGCCCGGCTCGACGCCGATCCCGACCAGGGCCAGGCGGCCGGCGGACTCCCACTCCCCCGCCACGGCGAACTGCTCGTCGCCGAGCTTCACCCCGGTCTTGGCGTACGGCGCATCCGGGTGCGGGCGCGAGAGCGACATCGCCATGTCGAGGTAGTCGGCCCCCGCGGCGGCGGCGCCCTCGAAGATCGGCATCACGAAGCGTGGGTCCACCGCGTTCATCACGTGGGTCACCCGGTGCTCGCGGCACAGCGCCGCCACCGAGTCCGCCGAGGACGCGTCGACCTGGGCGCCGACGTACCGCTCGTCCACCTCGGCCGCGCGCTGGGCACTGGCCTCGTGGTAGTCGGCGATCACCAGCGCCTCGAAGAAGTCGCGGCGCGCGGCGATGGCCGCGAAGGCCGAGCCGACCCCGCCCGCTCCGACGAGCAGGATCCGCATCGCGTCACTCACCGATGTAGCTCATGACGTGCTTGATGCGCGTGTAGTCCTCGAGGCCGTACATCGACAGGTCCTTGCCGTAGCCCGAGTGCTTGAAGCCGCCGTGCGGCATCTCGGAGACGAACGGGATGTGGGTGTTGATCCACACCACCCCGAAGTCGAGGTGCTTCGACATCCGCATCGCCCGTCCGTGGTCCTTGGTCCACACCGACGACGCGAGCCCGTACTCCACGCCGTTGGCCCAGCGCAACGCCTCCCCCTCGTCGGAGAAGCGCTGCACGGTGATCACTGGTCCGAAGATCTCGCTCTGGATCTGCTCGTCGTCCTGCTTGAGGCCGGACAGCACCGTCGGGGTGTAGAAGTAGCCCGCATCGCCCTGGCGTGCGCCGCCGGCGGACAGCGTGGCGTGGTCGGGCAGCCGGTCGACCATCCCGGACACCCGCTCGAGCTGGGTGGCGTTGTTGAGCGGCCCGTAGAGCACGTCCTCATCGTCGGGCATGCCGGTGCGGATGCCCTTCGCGGCCTCGGTGAGCGCCGCGACGAAGTCGTCGTGGACGCCGGGTCCGGCGAGCACGCGGGTGGCCGCGGTGCAGTCCTGGCCGGCGTTGAAGTAGCCGGCCTCGGCGATCGCCTGGGAGGCCGCGGCCACGTCGGCGTCGTCGAAGACGATGACCGGGGCCTTGCCGCCGAGCTCGAGGTGGACGCGCTTCAGGTCCTTGGCGGCCGAGCCCGCCACCTCCATGCCCGCGCGGACGGAGCCGGTGATCGACACCATCTGCGGCGTCTTGTGCTCGATGAGGCCGCGGCCGGTGTCCCGGTCGCCGCACACCACGTTGAGGACGCCCGGCGGAAGGAACTCCTGGGCCAGCTCGGCGAGCAGGGTCGAGCTCGCCGGGGTCGTGTCGCTCGGCTTGAGGACGACGGTGTTGCCCGCCGCCAGCGCAGGAGCGATCTTCCAGATCATCATCATCAGCGGGTAGTTCCACGGCGTCACCTGGCCGATGACCCCTACCGGCTCGCGCCGGATCCACGAGGTGTGGTCGGCCATGTACTCCCCGGCCGACTTGCCCTCGAGCACCCGGGCGGCACCGGCGAAGAAGCGGAAGTGGTCGGCGGCGTACGGCATCTCCTCCGACATCGTCAGCCCCAGGGGCTTGCCGGTGTCGCGGGACTCGACGGCGTTGATCTCCTCGGCCCGGGCGTCGATGGCGTCCGCGATCTGGAGCAGCGCGAGGGAGCGGTCCTTGGGGGTCGAGTCGCCCCAGCCCTCGAAGGCCTCGGCCGCGGCGGCGTACGCCCGGTCGATGTCCTCGGGTCGGGACATCGGGGCCTGGGCGTACACCTCGCCCGTGGTCGGGTCGAGGACGTCGTAGGTCTCGCCCGACGCCGACTCGACGAGCTCGCCGTTGATCACGTTGCGGAAGGTGTGGTCTGCCATGCCCGGGACTCTAGCGACGCCACAACGGAATCTGTAGGGCCGGACCACGACGGACGACGGATTCCGTCGTCCAGGTCCGAGGAAACCGGGAAGACGGCGCACTGACGACGCGAGAGGATGTTGACCATGTCAGTTCCTGCGACGGCGGCGGCCCGGTTGTGGCCGCTGTTCGGCCTGTCCGTGCACACCCCGCGCCTGACCCTGCGCTACGCAGATGACGACCTGGGCGCCGCGCTGATGGAGCTCGCGGCGGCCGACGGTGTGCACGACCCGGCGGAGATGCCGTTCACGATGCCCTGGACCAGGACCGCGTCCCCGCAGCTGGAACGGGAGGGACTCCAGCGCTACTGGCGGGGTCGTGCGCTCACCTCGCCCGACAGCTGGACGCTCCCCTTCGCGGTGCACGAGGGCGACCACCTCGTGGGTCAACAGAACCTCCGGGCGACCGACTTCGGGACGCTGCGCTCGGTGGGCTCCGCGTCGTGGGTCACCCGGCCCGCGCAGGGTCGCGGCATCGGCCGCGAGATGCGCGCCGCCGTCCTGCACCTGGCCTTCGACGGGCTCGGCGCGGAGCTGGCCACCTCTGGCGCCTTCGAGGACAACTACGCGTCGCTCGCGGTCAGCCGGTCGTTGGGGTACGTCGACAACGGCTGGGACCTCACCGCCCGCGACGGCCTGCCGGTCCGTGACGTGCGGCTGGTGCTGGACCGGGCGGCGTGGGAGTCCACCCGTCGCGACGACATCCGCGTCGACGGCCTGGAGCCCTGCCTGCCGCTGCTCGGCCTCGAAGGCCCCCTGTAACGCGGGCGCGGCCTCAGCCGTCGAAGACCCGCTCCCCGCCGACCCAGGTGGAGACGACCCGGGTGGCGCCGATCTCCGACACGTCCTTGGCGAACGGGTCCCGGTCGAGCACCACGAGGTCAGCGGCGGCGCCCGGGGCGAGCACACCGGCGCCGTCGAGGCGGTCGCGTCCGTTGATCCGGGCGGAGCCCGAGGTGTACGCCGCCCACGCCGTCTCGAGCGTCAGCGCCTGCTCGGGCAGGAACGGCTCGTTCCCGGCACGACCCGGTTCGCCGTACGCCGTCCGCGTGACCGCGACGTGCAGCGCGGCCAGCGGGTCGGGCGTGGACACCGGCCAGTCGCTGCCTGCGCACAGCGCGGCCCCGGCCCGGTGGAGGTCGCCGAAGGGGTACTGCCAGCCCGACCGCTCCTCCCCCAGGAACGGGAGCGTCAGGTCGATCATCTGCTGGTCCAGGCAGGCCCAGAGGGCCTGCATGTTCGCGGTCACACCGAGGGACCCGAAGCGCGGGACGTCGACCGGGTGCACCACCTGGAGGTGGGCGACGTGGTGGCGCCGCTCGGGGTCGGTGCCCTCGAAGGCGTCCAGCGCCTCGCGCACCCCCCGGTCGCCGATGGCGTGGACGTGGACCTGGAAGCCGGCCGCGTCCAGCGCGGCCACCGCCTCGCAGAGCGCGCCGGCCGCCACGAACGAGTGACCGGTGTTGTCCGTCGGGTGGCCGCACCGGTCGAGGTAGGGCTCGGTCAGGGCGGCCGTGCCGTTCTCGGCGACCCCGTCCTGCATGATCTTCACCGTCGTCGCCCGGAACGGGCCGGCGGTCATCGCCTCGCGCCGACCGACCAGGTCCGCCACCTGCTCGACGCCGAGGCGGCGCTCCCACCACAGCGCGCCCACGACCTGCGAGACGAGGTCACCATGGGCGGCCGCCTTGGTGTACGTCGAGGCTGGGTCGTCCATGCCGGAGTAGGCGCCGACGATCGCGTCCTGCCACGCCGTCACCCCGAGCGAGTGCAGGTAGGCCTGGCCGGCCATCAGGGCGGCGTAGTAGTCCTCCCCCGACGTGCGCGGCAGGTGCCGCGACACCAGTGAGGTCGCTCCCTCGTGCAGGGTGCCGGTGGGGTGGCCGTCGGCGTCGCGCTCGATCCGGCCGTCGGGCGGGTCGGGGGTCTCCCGGTCGACGCCGGCGATCTCCAGCGCCCGGGTGTTCACCCAGGCGCCGTGGTGGTCCCGGTTGGGCAGGAACACCGGCCGGTCCGGGACCACGGTGTCCAGGTCGGCCGCGGTCGGGTTGCCGCCGGGGAAGGCGGGCATCGCCCAGCCGCCGCCCAGGATCCATGCGACCTCGGGGTTCCCGGCGGCGTACGCGGCGACGGCGGCGAGGTACTCCTCGCGGGTGGAGTGCTCGGAGAGGTCGCACCGCAGCCGCTCGAGCCCGCCCTGGATCGGGTGCACATGGGCGTCGACGAAGCCGGGCGAGACGAGCCCGCCGGCCAGGTCCACCACGTCGTGGTCGCCGGGCCGGTCGTCGGTCCCGAGGCCGACGACGCGGCCGTCCTCGACCAGGACCGAGCCGGCGCCGAGGTAGCGGTGACCGTCGAAGACCGAGCCGTTGGTGAAGAGCGTCGCCATCTATCGCCCCTCGAGGAGAGGGCCGGCGGGGTCGTGGGTGATGCCGACCTTGGCCGCGGCCAGGCCGGACAGCGCCTCGAGACACACCCGGTTGGCGAGGAACGAGGTGATCTCCGCGTGGTCGTAGGGCGGCGACACCTCGACCACGTCGATGCCCGCGACCGGCAGCTCCCGGCAGATGCGCCGGACCGAGTCGAGCAGCTCGCGCGAGGAGAGACCGCCCGGCTCGGGCGTCCCGGTGCCGGGCGCGTGGCCCGGGTCGCAGACGTCGATGTCGACCGACAAGAACACCGCGTCGCAGTCGTCGAGGGCGATCTCGAAGGCCTCGTCGAGGCAGGCGCCCAGCCCGCGGGCGCCGATCTCGGTCATCTCGAAGGACCGCATCCGCTGCTCGGCCATCCACGACAGCGTCTCCGGGCCGGGCCAGTAGCCGCGCAGCCCCACCTGGAGGAACCGGTCGCCGCGCAACGCCCCCGACTCGATCAGCCGGCGCATCGGCTGACCGTGGCCGTAGAGCGAGCCGAACTCGATGTCGCCGGTGTCGGCGTGCGCGTCGAAGTGGATCATCGAGACCCGGCCGTAGCCGAGGTGGCGGGCCACCCCGGTCGCGTCCGGCCGGGTGATCGAGTGGTCGCCGCCCAGCACCAGGGGGATCTTGCCGGCGGCGGCGACGGTGTGGACGGCCCGCTCCAGCGCGTCATGGGCACGCTCGATCTCGCCCGGCGGCATCTCGACGTCGCCCGCGTCGACGACGCGGACGTCCTGGAGGGCGTCGACGCGCAGGGCGAGGTGCGGGCGCGAGCCGTCGTGCGGCAGGTAGTCGGTCTGCCGGATCGCCATCGGCCCGAAGCGGGTGCCCGGCCGGTGCGAAGTACCGGAGTCGAACGGCGCGCCGATCACCACCACGTCCGCCTCGGCGTACGACGCGGGGTCGTCGAGGTCGGCCGGCGGGACGCCGAGGAAGGTGATGTCGGGGCCGAACATCGCGCCGTACCGGGTCATGCGTCTTCCTACCACGGGGTCGCGCGGCGCAGGACCTACGGAATCCGCCGTGAGATACCCTCGATTCAACGAATCCGCTTGCCTCCACCCCCCACTAGCGCCACGATGGTGCCATGCGCGAAGGAGCCGATCACTCATGACCACCGGTCTCGACCGAGAGCACCAGCAGAAGGCCGCTCGCGACCACCTCTGGCTCCACTTCTCGCGCCACTCCGTCTACGAGACCAGCGAGATGCCGGTCATCGTGCGGGGCGAAGGCGCCTACATCTACGACGACCAGGGGCGCCGCTACCTCGACGGGCTGGCCGGCCTCTTCGTCAACCAGCTCGGCCACGGCCGCCGCGAGCTCGCCGAGGCCGCCGCCAAGCAGGCCGAGCAGCTCGCCTTCATGCCGCTGTGGTCCTACGCCCACCCCGGCGCGATCGAGCTCGCCGAGCGGGTCGCGGGCTACGCGCCCGGCGACCTCAACCGGGTCTTCTTCACCACCGGCGGCGGCGAGGCCGTGGAGTCGGCGTGGAAGCTCGCCAAGGCGTACTTCAAGCTCACCGGCAAGCCCACCAAGCACAAGGTGATCAGCCGGGCCATCGCCTACCACGGCACCCCGCAAGGTGCGCTCTCGATCACCGGCATCCCCGGCATGAAGGCGCCGTTCGAGCCGCTCGTGCCGTCCACCTTCCGGGTGCCGAACACCAACTTCTACCGCGCCCACGAGATGGCCGGCGCCCCGAACGGTCAGGGCGACCTCGAGGCCTTCGGCCGCTGGGCCGCGGACCGGATCGCCGAGGCGATCGAGTTCGAGGGCCCCGACACCGTCGCCGCGGTGTTCCTCGAGCCGGTGCAGAACTCCGGTGGGTGCTTCCCGCCCCCGCCCGGCTACTTCGAGCGGGTCCGCGAGATCTGCGACGAGTACGACGTGCTGCTGGTCTCCGACGAGGTCATCTGTGCCTTCGGGCGGCTCGGCCACATGTTCGGGGCCGAGCGCTACGGCTACCAGCCCGACATCATCACCTGCGCCAAGGGCCTCACCTCGGGCTACTCACCGCTCGGCGCGATGATCACCAGCGACCGGCTGATGGAGCCGTTCCTCCAGGGCAGCAACTCGTTCCTGCACGGCTACACGTTCGGCGGCCACCCGGTCTCCTGCGCGGTCGCGCTGGCCAACCTCGACATCTTCGAGAGCGAGAAGATCAACGAGCACGTCCGCGACAACGAGGGTGCCTTCCGGTCCACCCTCGAGCGGCTCACCGACCTCCCGATCGTGGGCGACGTCCGCGGCGACGGGTACTTCTACGGCATCGAGCTGGTCAAGGACAAGGCGACCAAGGAGACCTTCAACGACGACGAGAGCGAGCGTCTGCTGCGCGGCTTCCTCTCCCGGGCGCTCTTCGACGCCGGCCTCTACTGCCGCGCCGACGACCGCGGCGACCCCGTCATCCAGCTCGCTCCCCCGCTCATCTGCGACCAGGAGCACTTCGACGAGATGGAGTCCATCCTCCGGGTCGTCCTCGACAAGGCCTGGACGCTGCTCTGACTCGTTGAGTTGGGGCAAAGGGCCCGTCGAGTCGGGGCAAATGGTCGGCTGCGCCGACCATTTGCCCCGACTCGCGAGACCCTTTGCCCCAACTCAACTGTCGAACCCGAGCCCGGCGCGGTCGAGGGCGCGGAGCCAGAGGTTGCGGCGGCCGGCGTGGGCGTCGGCGCGGGCCAGGGACCAGCGGGTGAGGTTGATGCCCACCGCGCGGAACGGCTCGGGCGGGAAGGGCAGAGGGCGCTCGCGGACCAACGCGCTGCGGGTCCGTTCGGTGTCCTCTCCCTGCAGCAGGTCGAGCATCACGTCCGCCCCGAACCGGGTCGCGGCCACGCCCAGCCCCGTGTAGCCCAGGGCGTACGCCGTGCGGCCGCGGTGCGCCGTACCGAAGAAGGCCGCGAAGCGCGTGCAGGTGTCGATCACGCCGGCCCACCGGTGCGTGAACGACAGCCCCTCGAGCTGGGGGAAGGTCGCGAAGAAGTGCTCCGCGAGCAGGTCGTGGGTGCCGCCCGCCTGCTCGTGGGCCGGGTCGATGCCCGAGGCGTAGCGGTAGACCGCGTCGTAGCCGCCCCACACGATGCGGTCGTCCCGGGTCAGCCGGTAGTAGTGGAACAGGTTGGCGGCGTCCCCGACGCCCTGCCGGCCCGACCAGCCGATCGCGGCCCGCTGGTCCGCGGACAGCGGCTCGGTGGCCAGCACGTAGTCGTAGACGGGCACCGTCATCAGCCGCAGCCGGCGCAGCAGCGGCGGGAACGCGTTGGTGCCCAGCGCCACCCGACCGGCCCGGACGACCGCCCCGGTGGCCGTGGTGACGGCCACGCCCGCGCCGTCCTCGGCCACGTCGGTCACCCGGGTCTGCTCGTGGATCCGCACGCCGAGGTCCAGGCAGGCCTGCCGGAGACCCCAGGCCAGCCGCGCCGGCTCGGCCAGGGCGATGCCGCCCGGGTCGTGCTGCGCGGCGAGGTACGTCGGCGAGTCCACCAGCGCGCGGGTGTCGTCGGTGTCGAGCAGCCGGACGTCGTGGCCCGCCGCCCGACGAGCCTCGACCACCTCGGCCAGCTCGTCGACCTGGTGCGGGGCGGTGGCCACGTCGAGGCCACCGGTCCGCTCGAAGCCGCAGTCGATGCCGTAGCGCTGCACCGCGTCCTCGAGCCCGGCGAGGTTCTCCTCGCCGAGCCGGTCCAGGTGGCGAGCTCGTCGGGCCACCGGGCCGAGCCGTTGCCGAAGCCGTGGGTGAGCGAGGAGTCCAGGAAGCCGCCGTTGCGGCCCGAGGCCTGCCACCCGCACTCACCCGCCTCGAGCAGCAGGACGTCGAGATCCGGGTAGCGCTCGCGGGCCCGCAGCGCGGTCCACAGGCCCGTGTAGCCACCCCCCACGACGACCAGGTCGGCGCGGGCGTCGGCGGTCAATGGCGGCTGGGGGTGCGGCCGGGCCGCGTCGTCGAGCCACAGCACCGCCGGCGCGGCCTGGGTGAGCGCCGGGTGCACCGCTAGGCCAGGGCCCGGGTACGCCGCCGGTTGCGGTACTCCGCGAGCAGCACGATGGTGATCGCGATGAGGAACATCAGGGTGCCGACCACGTTGACCTGCATCGGCACGCCGCGCTGCGCGACGCCCCAGACGTACATCGGGAACGTCGTCGTCGTGCCCGCGTTGAGGTTCGTGACGATGAAGTCGTCGAAGGACAGCGAGAAGCTCAGCAGCGCCGCCCCGAGGATGCCGGGGAAGACGAGCGGGAAGGTCACCCGCCAGAACGTCTGCGAGGGCGTCGCGTAGAGGTCCATCGCCGCCTGTTCGAGGGTGTCGCCCATGCCGGCGAGCCGGGCGCGCACCGTCACCACCACGAACGACAGGCAGAACATGATGTGGGCGACCAGGATCGTCCAGAAGCCGAGCTGGCCGCCGAAGCCGGCGGCCACGAAGAGCGCCAGCAGCGAGGAGCCGATGCACGATCTCGGGCGCGGCCATCGGCAGGAAGATCAGCAGGTTGCTCGACGACCGGCCCGCGAACTGGTGGCGCACCAGGGCGAACGCGGCCAGCGTGCCGAGGATCGTCGCGACGATGGTGGCGAGCAGGCCGATCTCGACGCTCCGGACGACCGCGTCGCACATGCTCGGGTCGGCGCACGGGTTGAGCCAGTTGTCGAGGGTGAAGCCGTCGAACCGGTAGACTTGCCGGCTGTCGGGAGCGTTGAAGCTCATCAGGATCACGACGAAGATCGGGATGAACGTGTAGACCAGGACCAGGATGCCGAGGATCAGCACCAGGTGCTCGCGGAGCCAGCGCCATCATCAGAGCAGCTCCTCCGTCCCGGCCCGGCGGACGTAGACCAGCACCATGCACAAGATCAGCACCATCAGGATCATCGAGAGCGCGCGGCCGCGCGGGTAGTCGTTGGCGTCGGTGAACAGGCTCTGGATGACGTTGCCGATCATCCGCTGGTTGGGGCTGCCGAGCAGCTGCGCGTTGATGTAGTCACCGACGGCCGGGATGAAGGTCAGCAGCGTCCCGGACACGACGCCGGGCAGCGACAGCGGCCAGGTCACCTTGAAGAAGCCGACGAACGGGTTCGCGTACAGGTCGCTCGACGCCTCGATCAGGCGGGGGTCGATCTTGTCGAGGCTGGCGAAGAGCGGCAGCACCATGAACGGCAGGAAGTTGTAGGTCAGGCCGGCGACGACCGCGACCGGCGTGGCCAGCAGCCGGCCGTCGGCCGAGCAGGATGTGCAGGAACTGCAGCGTGTTCACGACGAAGCCGTCGTCGGACAGGATCAGCTTCCACGACAGCGTGCGGACCAGGAAGCTGGTGAAGAACGGCGCGATGACCAGCACCAGCATCAGGTTCTTCCACCGGCCGGCCTTGAAGGCGATCGCGTAGGCCAGCACGTAGCCGAGCACCAGGCAGAACGAGGTGGCGATGGCGCCGTACAGCAGCGAGCGCAGCAGCGGCTGCCAGTACTCCTGGAGCGCGTCGGAGTAGTTGCTGAAGTGCCAGGTCATCTCGTAGCCGCGGAAGTCCGAGCCCGATCGGGTCGTAGAGGCTGGTCGCGACCAGCGAGTAGAACGGGACGACGAAGAACAGCACCAGCCAGACCACGGCGGGCAGGATCAGCAGGTACCCGGCCTGTTCCCTTGCCGGCGTTCGGCAGTCCGTCGCGCCACCGGATCAGTCCTGGTCCACGCGCTGGGCGCCGGCGGAGGCGTCCTGGCTGTGGTCGAGCAGGAAGGCGTACTCCGGCCGCCAGGACAGCTCGACCTGCTCGCCGGTGCGGTAGCAGGCGGGTCCGGCCGGTGTTCTGCTGGAAGACCTGGAGCTCCTGGCCCCACGGCATCCGGACGAGGTACTGCGTGCTGACGCCGACGAAGCTGACGTCGCTGACCACGCCGCCGGGGATGGTGTTGCCCGGCGCGTCGAGCTCCTCGCCCGCCTCGCCGATCAGCACCTTCTCGGGCCGGATGCCGATCCAGCCGCGGTCGCCGTCGGCGTGCACGCGCGCGGTCGGGACCGAGACGTCGATGCCGTGCATGTCGACGGTGACCACGTCGGCGGCCCGCGCGGTGATCGCGCCCTCGATCAGGTTGGACTGGCCGAGGAAGTTGGCGACGAACGTGGTGCGCGGGTTCTCGTAGAGCTCGCTCGGCGCGCCCATCTGCTCGATCACGCCGTGGTTCATCACCGCGACCGTGTCGGCCATGGTCATGGCCTCCTCCTGGTCGTGGGTGACGTGCACGAAGGTGAGGCCGACCTCGGTCTGGATCCGCTTGAGCTCGATCTGCATCGCCCGGCGCAGCTTGAGGTCGAGCGCGCCGAGCGGCTCGTCGAGCAGCAGCACCTCGGGCTCGTTGATCAGCGCCCGGGCCAGCGCGACCCGCTGCTGCTGGCCGCCGGAGAGCTGGGCCGGGCTTCTTGCGCGCCTGCTCGACCAGCTCGACCAGCTCGAGCATCTCGTCGACCTGTCTTGTCGACGTCCTTGGCCTTGCGCCGGCGCAGGCCGAAGGCGACGTTCTCGTAGATGTCGAGGTGCGGGAAGAGCGCGTAGTTCTGGAAGACGGTGTTGACCGGACGCCGGTACGGCTTGGCGTAGGTGATGTCCTGGCCGGCGAGCGTGATCGTGCCGGACGGTCGGGCGTCTCGAGCCCGGCCACCATCCGCAGCGTCGTGGTCTTGCCGCAGCCGGACGGGCCGAGCAGGGCGAAGAACGAGCCCGTCGGGATGTCGAGGTCGAGGTCGCTCACCGCCGTGAACGTCGCCGAAGCTCTTCGTCACGTCCGCGCAGCCGCAGCCCGTCGTACGTCGCCGTCCGCGCGCGGCCGTCGTCGGCGTCGATCAGCCACCTGTGACATCGGACCAGTCCCCTTCGTACTGCTGTCTGCTGCCGGTCGTCGAGCGGCATGAAGTCGAACGTGTCGGCGAGCGATCTCGTCGTCGGGGAAGATCAGCTTGTTGTCGACCAGCGAGGGATCGATCTTCTCCATCTCCTCGCGGGCCCCCTCGACGGGACAGATGTAGTTGACCCAGGCGGCGAGCTTCGCGGCGACCTCGGGCTCGTAGTAGTAGTCGATCCACGTCCTCGGCGTTGGCCTGGTGCTCGGCCATGTTGGGCACGAGCATGTTGTCGCTCCAGAGCGACAGCCCCTCCTCGGGCGCCACGAACTTGATGTCCGGGTTGTCGAACTGCGCCTGGATCACGTCGCCGGACCAGGCCTCGCAGGCGACGATGTTGCCGGCCGCGAGGTCCTGGATGTACTCGTTGCCGGTGAAGGCGCGGACCTGCCCGTCGTCGACGACCTCGCTGAGCCGGTCGATGGCGTCGCTCCCACTCGGCGTCGGTGAACTTGCCCGGGTCGGCGCCGATGACCTTGAGCATGAAGCCCATCGTGTCGCGCATCTCGGAGAGCAGCGTGATCTCGCCCTTGAGGTCCTCGCGGGTCAGCAGCTCCTCGAAGCTCCGACCTCGCCGGTCTTCGCCGCGTTGTAGGCGATGCCGGTCAGGCCGCTCTGCCAGGGCGCGTGGTAGGTCAGGTCGGGGTCCCACTGCCGGTCCGCGCAGCGGCTCGATCAGGTTCTTGGTGAGGTTGGGGACCTGTCGGCGTCCAGCGGCTGGATCCAGCCGAGGCCGATCATCCGGGCGGCCATCCAGTCGGTCAGCATCATCATGTCGCGGTCGATCGGCTCGCAGGCGCCGAGCTGGTTGCGCACCTTGGCGTAGAACTCGGCGTTGTCGTTGACGTCGTCGGTGTAGTCGACGGTGATCCCGGTCTGCTGCTCGAAGACCTGCAGCGTCGAGGTCTCCTTCTTCCTCGGGTCGATGTACGCCGGCCAGTTGGAGATGATCAGCTTCTTGTCGGTCGCCGAGAGGTCGGTCGCCTTGCACAGCGGCCGGGTCCTGCTGGGCCCCGGAGACCTCGAAGAACGGCAGCTGGAGCGCGGCGAGGCTGAGGCCGGCGAAGCCGGCGACGCCGGCGCCCCGGATGACGGTACGGCGCGACACGCCCCTGCGACCCGGATCGGGTCCGGCACCTGACGGTGCAGCCATGCGATCCCTTCCCTCGCCGATGGAGTCGCACGGATCGTGCCACGCGCGTCGCCGCGGAACAAGCGATTCCGTCGATGGCGAAACATCCTTGCAACGAAATCCTCGTAGTTGCGACCCCTTCCGTGAGCCTCTTTGACCCGTGCCAGGCCGGGTGCAGACGGTGACCACGTGAACTCCGGTGCCGGACCCTCCGCCCGCTCCTCCACCCAGCTCGACGACGTCTCCAAGGCGATCATCGAGCAGCTCCAGCAGGACGGCCGTCGCTCGTACGCCGCCATCGGCAAGGTCGTCGGCCTCTCCGAGGCCGCCGTGCGCCAGCGGGTGCAGCGGCTGATCGAGAGCGGCGTGATGCAGATCGTCGCGGTCACCGACCCGCTCGAGCTCGGCTTCGCCCGCCAGGCCATGGTCGGCGTCCGGGTCCGGGGCGGGCCCCTCGAGCCGGTCGCCGACAAGCTCGCCGAGCTCGACGAGGTCGACTACGTCGTGGTCACCGCCGGCTCCTACGACCTGCTCGTCGAGGTCGTCTGCGAGAGCGACGAGCACCTGCTCGAGCTGCATCTCGGAGCAGATCCGGGCCATCGACGGCGTGGCGGCACCGAGACGTTCATGTACCTCCGGCTGCGCAAGCAGACCTACTCCTGGGGTGTGCGCTGAGCGAGTACGCCGGGCTCTCCCTCTGGCACGACGACCGGCGACACCGGACTGGACGCCGCGGCCGTCCCTGCCGAGCGACCTCGAGGCCGACGTCGCGATCGTCGGCGCCGGCTTCACCGGGCTGTGGACCGCCCACTACCTGGCCGAGGCCGACCCGACGCTGCGGATCGTCGTGCTCGAGGCCGAGACCGCGGGGTTCGGCGCCTCGGGCCGCAACGGCGGCTGGTGCTCGGCGCTCTTCCCCGCCTCGCTCGACACGCTGGCGCGCCTGCCCGGCCGAGCCCGGCCGCGGCCCTGGCCCAGCACCGCGCGATGCGCGCGACCGTCGACGAGGTGGGCCGGGTCGCCGACCGAGGGCATCGACGCCCACCTCGCCAAGGGCGGCACCATCGCGCTGGCCCGCACCGGCCCGCAGTGGCGGCGGGCCCGGGCCGAGGTCGCCGACGCCCGGGCCCAGGGGCTGCGGGACGACCTGCGTGCTCCTCGACGAGGCCGCGACCGTGTCCCGGCTGCGGGCACCCGGGTGCGCGGCGCGACGTACACCCCCGACTGCGCGGCGATCCACCCGGCGCGGCTGGTGCGCGGCCTCGCCGACGCGGTCGAGCGGCGCGGCGTCCGGATCCTCGAGCACACCCGGGTCGCGCGCGATCGAGCCCGGCCGCGCCGTGACGGCCGCCGGCACGCGTGCGCGCCGAGGTGGTCGTGCGGGCGACCGAGGGCTACACCCCCGGCCTGGCCGGGCAGCGTCGCACGGTGGTGCCGGTCTACTCGCTGGTCATCGCCACCGAGCCGCTGCCCGCGCGCGACCTGGGAGGAGATCGGGCTGGCCCGGCGCGAGACCTTCACCGACCACCGGCACCTGATCATCTACGGCCAGCGCACCGCCGACGACCGGCTGGTCTTCGGCGGCCGCGGGGCGCCGTACCACTTCGGCTCGCGGATCCGCCCCGAGTTCGACCGCGACGAGCGGGTCTTCGCCCAGCTCCACGCGACGCTGGTCGACCTGTTCCCGGTGCTCGGCCCGGCACCCGGGTCACCCACGCCTGGGGCGGCGCGCTCGGCATCCCCCGCGACTGGTGCGCGTCGGTCGGGCTGGACCGCGAGACCGGCCTGGCCTGGGCCGGCGGGTACGTCGGCGACGGCGTCAGCACCACCAACCTCGCCGGCCGGACCCTGCGCGACCTCGTGCTCGGCCGCGACACCGAGCTGACCGCGACTGCCCGTGGGTCGGCCACCGCTCCCGTCGGTGGGAGCCCGAGCCGTTGCGCTGGCTGGGCATCAACGCCGGGCCTGCGCGCGATGACGCTCGCCGACGCCGAGGAGCGCCTGACCCGGCGGCCGAGCGTGGTCGCGCGGGCGATGGCCCCGTTCGTGGGCGGTTAGCCCAGGAGCGTCAGCCCAGGCCGTTGGCCGCGGTGTCGGCGGGCTTGGCCGTCGCGCGAGCCAGGCGTCGAAGAACCCGTCGAGGTCCTGGCCGCTGACCTCCTCGGCCAGCGCCCGAACTCCGCGGTGGCGCCGTTGCCGCCCGTCGGCTCGGCGACCCAGGTCCGCAGCAGCGTGTCAGAAGTCGGCGTCGCCGATCACGGTTGCGCAGCGCCTGGCAGCGTCATCGCCCCACGGTCGTAGACCGCGCCGTCGAAGATGCTGGCTCGCGGCCCGGGGTCGGGCACGGGTCGGCGACCGCGTCCCAGAACGTCGTCCCCGGCGGCGTACTCGCCGTAGGTGCGGCGCAGCCAGGCCGCCGTGCTCGCGCCGCCGTGCGTCTCGGCGTACCGCGCCTCCATGAACGTCGCGGCCCCCTCGTTGAGCCAGATGTCGCGCCAGCCCTGCACCGACGACCGAGTCGCCGAACCACTGGTGGGCGAGCTCGTGGACGACGCTGCCAGGTCGCCGAGCCGCCCACGGACGGGTACGTCGGCCGGGTCTGGTTCTCCAGCGCGAAGCCCGGGTCGAGGCTGGTGACCAGGCCACCGGTGGTCGAGAACGGGTAGCGACCGAGCTCGGCCTGCGAGCCACGCGCGTGATCCGCGGCGTCTGCTGCATCAGCCGCATCGCCACCGCGCTCCGGCCGTTGCCGGGCAGCGCTGCGGGACACGGCGACCAGCCAGGGCGGCCGTCGCGCCGGCCCGGGCGCACCTCGAAGTCGCCGGCGGCGAAGAACGCCAGGTAGGGCACCATCGGCTCGTCGGCGCGCCAGTGCCGTGGTCGCCAGCCCGCCGTGCACCTTGCGGGACCCGTGCGGCGCCGTTGGAGATCACCTCGCACGGCCCTGCGGCACGGTGATGTGCATGTCGATCCGGGCCTTGTCGAGCGGGTGGTCGTTGGCCGGGAACCACCACGGCGCCATGTGCGGCTGGTTCATCGTCACCACCTCGCTGCGGTCGGCGAGCCAGTTGCCCTCGCCGGCGTACGAGCTCGCGCCCGGGCTGGCCGGCGTACTGCACCACGCACGTCGAACGTCGTGCCGCGCGCGATGCCCGCGGGCGGCGGATCCGCAGCTCGTGCGGGTCGGTCTTGCGGAACGCCGACCGCGCGCCCGTCGACGTGCACCGCGCGGACCGGCAGCAGGAAGTCGAGGTTGAAGCCGGACAGGTCGCGGGTGGCCCGGACCCTCAGCCGGGTCCAGCCGGAGAGGCGCCCCGGCGGAACTCGTAGCGGTCGTGGATGTCGTAGCGGCGGACGTCGATCCCGCCGTTGCCGTCGAGCGGGAAGTAGGGGTCGCCGATCCCGGCGCCGCCGGCTGCGACCGGGCGTCGGGCGCGGCGGACGTCGGCGCCGGCACGCCGGCTGGCGACGAGGGCGACCAGGGCGACGCCGAGCGAGAGCGCGAGGCACGGCAGGGCGGCGGAGCATGGACGCCCGCGGTCGACGTCGGCCGCCGGTGCAACCGTAGCCGACGCCTAGGCGGGCGGTGCCGACGCGCCGCGAGTAGCGTGACTGTAACTCTAGTAATTCACTATACTTAAGACTTACCGACGGAGGCGCCGATGCAGGTCGTCACCCTCGAGATCCCCGAGCTCGGCAACCGCTGCCACCTCGTCCACGACGGCCGGCACGCCCTGGTCGTCGACCCGCCGCGCGACCTCGCAGCCGGTCGAGGCGGCGGCCGAGCGGGCCGGCGTCGAGATCACCGCGGTCGCCGACACCCACGTCCACAACGACTACGTCTCCGGCGCCCTCGGCCTCGCCCGCCGGCACGGCGCCGACTACCTGCTCTCGCGCCGACGAGCCGGTCGACGTTCGAGCGGGTCGGCGTCCGCGACGGCGACGTGCTCCCCGTCGGCCGGCTCGACGTCGCGCGTGCTCGCCACCCCCGGTCACACCCGCCACCACCAGTCGTTCCTGGTCCGCGGCACCGACGCCGGGCACGCCGGCCGCGCTCTTCAGCGGCGGCAGCCTGCTGCACGGCACCGTCGGCCGCACCGACCTCGTCGACCGGCGGCTCACCCGACGACCTCGGCCCGCGCCCAGTGGGCGAGCGCCCGCCGCGCTCGGCCGCCCTCGACCCCGCGACGCCGCCTGCACCCCACCCACGGCTTCGGCAGCTTCTGCGCCGGCGGCGCCGGCGGCGCCGGACGGCGACCCGACCATCGGCGGGCCAGCTGCCGTGCCAACCCGGCGCTGCAGCCTCGAGCGCGAGCGCGTTCGTCGACGAGCTGGTCGGCGGGCTTCGGCCCGGTCCCGGCGTACTACGGCCACATGGCGCCGCTCAACCGACGCCGGCGCCGGCGCGCGCGCCGCCCCCGGACCGCGCGCCCGGTCACGGCCGACGAGGTCACCGACGCGGTCGCTGGCTCGGCGGCTGGGTCGATCGACCTGCGCAGCAGCGCGGCGCGTTCGCCGCGGGCCACCTGCCCGGCTCGGTCAACGTCGAGTACGCCGACCAGTTCGCGACGTACGTCGGCTGGCTGGTGCCGTGGGACGACGACCTGGTGCTGCTCGACCGACACCGCCGCCGACCTCGAGCCCGGCGCTGCACGACCTGCGCCGCGATCGGCATCGACGGGCTCGGCACCCACGTGCTCGGCGCCGAGCGCGTCGCTGCCGGCGCCGACCTACCGCCGCGCCGACTGGGACGGACTTCCGCGCCGCGCCCGGCACCCGCGGTGCGTGCGTCGACGTGCGCGCAGCGCGACGAGTACGACGACGGGCACCTGCCCGGCGCCCTGCACCTGCCCGTCCACGACGTCGACCGGCGCGGCTGCACGGCCTGCCCGCCGGCGAGCTCTGGGTGCACTGCCGCGTCCGGCTACCGCGCCGGCATCGCCGCCAGCCTGCTCGCACCGCAGCGGCCGCAGCGTCGTCCACGTCGACGACGACTGGGAGCGGGTCGACGGCTCGACCGCGTCGCGGCACGCCGCCTGACCGTCGCCCGGGCCGCCGGACGCCCGCCGAGCGTACATTGACTTGCGGGCGGCGCCGCGGTGGCCCCACCCTGGGACCGCGCGCGCGGCACCGAGCCGGTGCCCGAGCGAGAGGAGCGTGACATGTCCATCACTGTCGTTGGCCTGTCCGCAGACCACTCTCCTCTCGACTGCTTGGAGCACCCCGATGTCCCACGACCTGCACGACTTCTCGGTCCTACAGCCTGACGCGTACCACCACTCCCCCGAGGACCCGCGCCTCGAGGCATCGACGAGCGCTTCGTCTTCGACTTCCAGCCTACGACGACCTCGACGACGACCAGCGCTGGTCCACCTGGCTCAGCGTCGAGCCGCTCTGCCGCGGCCCGGAGCCGCGCCCCGACTGGGTGGTGACCTCCCAGGGCGCGATCGACACCGAGCTCGGCATCCTCAAGACCGGCAAGGAGGCCGACGTCTTCCTGCTCGAGCGCGCCGTCCCGGCCGAGCCCGAGCGCGGCGTGGTCATGGCCGCCAAGCGCTACCGCAACAACGAGCACCGCACCTTCCACCGCGCCGCGACCTACACCGAGGGCCGCAGCATCAAGCGCTCCCGCGACGAGCGCGCGCTCAAGCGCAAGAGCACCTGGGGCAAGGTCGTGGCCGCCGGGCGAGTGGGCGATCTCGGAGTGGGACGCGCTCAAGCGCTGCTGGGCGCTCGGGCTGCCGGTCCCCTACCCCGTGCAGATCGACGGGACCGAGATCCTGATGGAGTGGATCACCGTCGACGGGGACACCGCACCGCGGCTCGCGCAGACCCGGCCGGAGCCCGCGCTGCTCGCGTCGTACTTCGACCAGCTCCGCGAGGCGACTCGCCACGATGGTCGCAGGCCGGGATCGTGCACGGCGACCTGTCGGCGTACAACATCCTCGCCGCGGGCGACCGGCTGGTGATCATCGACCTGCCGCAGATCGTCGACCTGGTCGGCAACCCGCAGGGGATGGACTTCCTGCTGCGGGACTGCACCAACGTCTGCGGCTGGTTCCGGTCGCGAGGGTCTCGAGGTCGACGAGCACGACCTGTTCGCCGACGTGATGGCGCCGGCGTTCTGACCGGTAGCGTCGCTGCCCATGAGGCGGACGCGCGGCCGGACGGTCGACATCTCGTCGCTCGCGGACCTCGACCGCCGGCTGGCCGCGGGAGTCCGCTCGCTCGCGGGCTGGCACGTGCGCGACCTCGACCTGCGCGACCGCGACGAGGCCCTGGCCGGGGTCGACGTGGCGGGCGCCGTCTTCGTGAGCTGCCTGCTCGCCGACGGGTCGACGCTGCGCGAGCGCGGCGCCGTGGTCCTGACCGGCCCGCCGGCCGAGGTGCCCGTCGACGCCGAGCGGTCCTCGCTCTACACCGCGCGGGAGCTCTACGACGCCCGGCGGTACGCCGACTCGCTCGACGCGCGCGTCTACGCCTGGTCGCCGGCTCCCGCGCCACCGCGACGCCTCGCTCGCCCGGGCCCTGCACGACCACGCCATCGACCTCGCTCTCGAGGCCTGGGTGCGCGACCGGCGGCTGGTCGGCGTGATGGGCGGGCACGCGCTGACCGCGCGACAGCCGGACTTCGCCGGCGGCCGCGCGGCTCGGGCGCCGCGCTGGGCGCGACGTACGTCGTCGCGACCGGCGGCGGGCCGGGGGCGATGGAGGCGGCCAACCTGGGTGCGCTGCCTCGCCGGGACGACCCCGGACCGGCTCGACGAGGCCCTGCGCGCGCTGGCGCGCGTGCCGTCTACCGGCCGTCGGTCGGACGCCTGGGTGCGACGCGGCGCTCGAGGTCGTCGAGCAGGTCGCCGACCGCCACCGCGACGCTCGGCATCCCCACCTGGCACTACGGCCACGAGCCGCCGCAACGTGTTCGCGACCGCGATCGCGAAGTACTTCCGCAACGCCACCCGCGAGGCGATCCTGCTCGAGGTCTGCGACGCCGGGATCGTGTTCCTGCCCGGGGCCGGCGGCACCGTCCAGGAGGTCTTCCAGGACGCCTGCGAGAACTACTACGCCGACGAGTCCTCGGTCGCGCCGATGGTGCTGGTCGGCCGCGACGTACTGGACCGAGACCGTGCCGGCGTGGCCGCTGCTGCAGTCGCTGGCCCGGGGCCGGGCCATGGAGCCGCACGTGCACCTCGTCGACACGCTCGACGAGGCGGCCGCGGTCCTCGCGGGGTGACTACTCGGCGGCGGCGAGCTGCCCGCAGGCGCCGTCGATCTCGCGTCCTCGGGTGTCCCGCACCGTGGTCGGGATGCCCTTCGCCTCGAGCCGGCGCACGAACTCGCGCTCGTCGGCCGGGTCCGAGGCGGTCCACTTCGAGCCGGGCGTGGGGTTGAGCGGGATCAGGTTGACGTGCACCCAGCCCCAGTCGCCGTAGGAGTTGAGCACGTCGCCGAGCAGGTCGGCCCGCCACGCCTGGTCGTTGATGCCGCGCATCATGGCGTACTCGATCGAGACCCGGCGCTTGGTGATCCGCGCGTAGTCCCAGGCGGCCTCGACCGTCTCGCCGACGTTCCAGCGGGTGTTGACCGGCACCAGCTCGTTGCGCAGCTCGTCGTCGGGCGCGTGCAGCGACAGCGCGAGCGTCACCGGGATGCCCTCGGTGGCGAGCTGCTTCATCCGCGGCACCAGGCCGACGGTCGAGACGGTGACGCCGCGGGCGGACATCCCGAGACCCGACGGGGTCGGGTCGGTGAGGCGGCGTACGGCGCCGATGACGGCCTTGTAGTTGGCCAGCGGCTCGCCCATGCCCATGAACACCACGTTGGAGACCCGGCCGGTCCCGCCGGGCACCTCGTCGCGGGCCAGCGAGCGGGCGCCGGCCACGACCTGCTCCACGATCTCGGCGGTGGACATGTTGCGCTGGAGGCCGCCCTGGCCGGTGGCGCAGAACGGGCAGGCCATGCCGCAGCCGGCCTGCGAGGAGACGCACAGGGTGACGCGGTTGGGGTACCGCATCAGCACCGACTCGACGAGCGCGTTGTCGTGCAGCCGCCACAGCGTCTTGCGCGTGGTGCCGCCGTCGGCCTCGAGCGTGCGCACCGGGGTCATCAGGGTCGGCAGCAGCGCCTCGACGAGCTCGCGCCGCTGGTCGGCGGGCAGGTCGGTCATCTGGTCCGGGTCGTCGACCAGCCGGGCGAAGTAGTGGGCGCTGAGCTGCTTGGCCCGGAACCCCGGAAGTCCACGCTCCACGAGCAGGTCCACCCGCTCGTCGGGGGTCAGGTCCGCGAGGTGCCGGGGCGGCTTGCCGCGACGAGGCGCGTCGAAGACCAGGGGAAGCTGGGTGCTCATGATGACCCCATCCTCCCGCACCGGCCCCCCAGGACCAATCCGGTGACGCCGGGTCAGACCTCGCGCATCATCAGCACGTAGATCACGAGCGCCGCGACCCCGGCGACGACGATCCCGCACACGACCATCCCGAGGATCATGTAGATGCCGAACCGGCGGGTGCGTTCGGTGATCACCAGCCCGATCGGCACCGCGAGGGACACCAGCACGAACGGGAACAGCGCCTCGGCGGTCTCGTCGGAGAAGAACAGCCGCAGGACCCACATGTAGAGCGCCGGCACGAGGCTGATGAACGCCAGGCCGGCGAAGAAGCCGGTGAGCGCGGTGAAGACCGGGTGGTCGCGGTGCCACCAGTCCAGGGGTTGCTCGTCGGCGTCCGGCGCGGTCGGTGCCGCCGAGACCTGGTCGTCAACCTCCGGAGTGCCCATCGCTCTCATCGTAGGCCGGACGGGCCGCCCGGCGTGGCATCCTCGCCGGTTGCGTGGGTCAGGTGAAGACGGTGTAGTGCAGCAGCATCCAGATCGGGGCGATGGTCGCCAGCAACGAGTCCAGGCGATCCATCAGGCCGCCGTGGCCCGGGATGATCTGGCTCATGTCCTTGATGCCGAGGTCGCGCTTGATGACCGACTCGCACAGGTCGCCGAGGGTGGCCATGACCACCGCGATCAGGCCGAGGACGACCCCGACCCACCAGTCGCCGTCGAGCAGGTAGACGACCAGCGCCCAGCCGACCACGACGCAGAAGACCAGCGAGCCGGCGAAGCCCTCCCAGGACTTCTTCGGCGAGATGACCGGGGCCATCGGGTGCCGGCCGAAGAGCACGCCGGCGACGTACCCGCCGATGTCGGAGGCGATGGTCACCAGGATGAACGTCACCACGCCCTTGACCCCGGCGTCCCAGGGCTCGAAGTCGGTGCTGCCGCCCTCGGCGAGCAGCAGCGCGACGAAGGACCCGAGGAAGGGCACGTAGATGAGCGTGAACACCGACGCGGTGGAGTTCATGACGTAGCCGTCGACGCCGCGCCGCAGCAGCCACAGCATGACCACCAGTGCGGTGACCGCGGTGGCGGTCACCAGTGCCGGGGCGCCGTAGAAGTAGGCGACGACCACCATGACGACGCCGCCGAGCATCAGCGGCTGCTCGGGGAGGTCGATGTCCTTGGCCGAGAAGCCCCTCGCCAGCTCCCAGACCGCGACCACGACCGCCGCGGCGACGATCAGCATGAACGCGGTCTTCCAGAGCGCCAGGGACAGCGCGATGGCCCCGAGCAGGACGACGGCGGAGCCGACCGCGGCGGGCAGGTTGCGCCCGGCCCGGCCGTGGTTCTGCTGTGGAGCGGCCGGCGCTCCCGCCGCGGAGGTGGTCATGGGGTGCTCAGACCTCGGTCAGCTCGGCTTCCTTGTGCTTGAGCAGGTCGTCGATCTTGTCGGTGTGGGTCTTGGTGAGCCCGTCGAGGCGCTTCTCCGCACCGGTGACGTCGTCCTTGCCGGCCTCGCCGTCCTTCTCGAGCTTCTCGAGGCCCTGCTTGGCGTGCCGGCGGATGTTGCGCACCGACACCTTGCCGTCCTCGGCCTTGGTCCGGGCGACCTTGACGAACTCCTTGCGGCGCTCCTCGGTCAGCTCGGGGAAGACGCAGCGCAGCACCTTGCCGTCGTTGGCGGGGTTCACGCCGAGGTCGGAGTCGCGGATGGCTCGCTCGATCGCGCCGGCCACGCTCATGTCGTAGGGCGCGATCAGCACGATGCGGGCCTCCGGGGTGGAGAACGACGCGAGCTGCTGCAGCGGCGTGGGGGTGCCGTAGTACTCCACGGTGATCTTGCTGAACATGCTCGGGTTGGCGCGCCCCGCGCGGATCGCGGAGAACTCCTCGCGGGTGGCCTCCACCGACTTGTCCATCTTGTCGTCGGCCTCGTTGAGGATGTCGTTGATCACGGGGTGCTCCTAGGTTCGGTGCGGGTGCGACGGGCGCGGGGCTCGTGGGTGCTCAGCCCGGGCGGACGAGCGTGCCAATCTTCTCACCCTGGACCGCGCGCAGGACGCTGCCGGGCGACGTCATGCCGAAGACGATCATCGGCAGCTTGTTCTCGCTGGCCAGCGTGAAGGCCGTCTGGTCCATGACCTGGAGGCCCTGCGAGATCGCGTCGTCGTAGGTGATCTCCTCGATCTTGGTGGCGCTCGGGTCGAGCTTGGGATCGGCGGTGTACATCCCGTCGACGCCGTTCTTGGTGAAGAGCACCACCTCGCAGTGGGTCTCCAGGGCGCGTTGCACCGCGACGGTGTCGGTGGTGAAGAACGGCAGGCCCATGCCCGCACCGAAGATGACCACGCGGCCCTTCTCGAGGTGCCGGATGGCGCGCAACGGGATGTAGGGCTCCGCGATCTGACCCATCGTGATCGCGGTCTGCACGCGGGTCACGATGCCGCGCTGCTCGAGGAACTCCTGGAGCGCCAGGCAGTTCATGACGATGCCGAGCATGCCCATGTAGTCCGCGCGCACCCCGTCCATGCCGCGCTGGCGCAGCTCCGCGCCGCGGAAGAAGTTCCCGCCGCCGGTGACGATGGCGATCTGGGTGCCGGACTCGGCGACCGCGGCGATCTCGCCGGCGATCCGGGACACGACGTCGGGGTCGACGCCGAGCTTGCCGCCGCCGAACTCCTCCCCCGACAGCTTCAGGAGCACCCGCTTGTACCCGGTCACACGGTTTCCCTTCGTCCGGCTCGCCCGTGGGCCGAGCGTGTCGAGACCGCGAAGGCCGGACCGATGCTCCGTGTCAGGGTCATCGATCCGGCCTCCTCGTCGTTCACGTCAGGCTAGAACCTAGTGCAGGTCAGGCGCCGACCTCGAACCGGGCGAACCGCTTCAGGGTCGTCCCGGCCGCGTCGAGGACGGCCTGGACCGACTTCTTGTTCTCGACGACCGAGGGCTGCTCGAGGAGCACGACGTCCTTGAAGAAGCCGTTGAGGCGGCCCTCGGTGATCTTGGCGATCGCCTGCTCGGGCTTGCCCTCCTCGCGGGAGGTCTTCTCGGCGATGTCGCGCTCGTGGGCGACGACGTCGGCGGGCACCTCGTCGCGGGAGAGGTACTGCGGACGCATCGCGGCGATCTGCATCGCGGCGGCCCGGGCGGCCTCGTCGCTGCCGTCGTACGCCACGAGCACGCCGACCGCCGGGCGGCAGGTCGGCGGCCCGCTTGTGCATGTACGCCACGACCGGGCCGTCGAAGTAGGCGACCCGACCGAGCTCGATCTTCTCGCCGATGGAGATGGCCAGGGACTCGACGACCTCGCCGACCGTCTGGTCACCGAGGGAGACGGCCTTGAGCGTCTCCAGATCGCCCGCCTGGGCCTCGGAGCCGGCGTCGGCGATCCGCTGGGCGGTGGCGATGAAGTCCTCGCCCTTGGCGACGAAGTCGGTCTCGCACTTGAGCTCGACCAGGATGCCGGGCGCGTGGGCGACCAGTCCGGCCGAGGCCTCACGCTCGGCGCCGCGCTGGGCGGCCTTCGCGGCGCCCTTGACGCGCAGGATCTCGACGGCCTGGTCGAAGTCGCCGTCGGCCTCGTCGAGCGCCTTCTTGCAGTCCATCATCCCGGCGCCGGTGAACTCGCGGAGCTTCTTGACGTCCGCAGCAGTGAAGTTCGCCATGTCTGGCTCCTCTTCCTCGAAGTTGTGGGTGGAAGTTTGGTGGAACTCGTGGTGAAGAACGGTGGCCCCGACCCGTACGGGCGGGGCCACCGGTCACGCGATGAGCGTGGGCTCAGGCCTTGTCGTCGGCCTTGTCGTCGGCCTTCTCCTCGGCCTTGGCCTCGGCGTTGACGAAGCCGGCGGCCTCGGCGGCCTCGGCGGTGCGGAACCACACCTCGGCCTTGGTCCGGTCGTACCACGGGCTGGTCGGGCCGTGGAACTTCATCGAGCCCTCGTTGCCCTTGATGTCGAAGCCCTCGGGAGCCGAGCCGTCCTCGAGCGGGGCGGCCGCGTCGGCGCCGTACGTGCTCTCGGCGGCAGGCGTGCCGTGCTCCTCGGGGGTGGCGGACTCCTCCGGGCGACGGACTCCTCGGGGGCGACGGCCGCAAGGCGACCGGCGCTTCGGTGGTGTCGGCGGCTGCAGTCTCGGCGGGCGCCTCGACGGCAGCGTCCGCGACCGCGGCGGCCTCGGTCGCCTCGACGGCGGCACCGGTGGACTCCGACGCGGGCGTCTCGGTGGTGGTGTCACCACCGGTCGCGGCGACGGCGGCCTTCTCGGCGTCACCGACCAGCAGCTCGCGCTCCCAGTCGGCCAGCGGCTCCTCGGCCCCGACGGCCTCGGCACCCTCGGCCGGCTTGGCGCCGGACCGGGCGATGAGGCCCTCGGCGACGGCGTCGGCGACCACCCGGGTCAGCAGGCCGACCGCGCGGATCGCGTCGTCGTTGCCCGGGATCGGGAAGTCGACCAGGTCGGGGTCGCAGTTGGAGTCCAGGATGCCGATGATCGGGATGCGCAGCTTGCGCGCCTCCTCGACGGCGAGGTGCTCCTTGTTGGTGTCGACGATCCAGACGGCGGCCGGCGTGCGGGTCATCTCGCGGATGCCGCCGAGGGTCTTCTCCAGCTTGTCGCGCTCGCGCTTCATCTGGAGGAGCTCCTTCTTCGTGCGGCTGCTGCCGGCCACGTCGTCGAAGTCCACCTCGTCGAGCTCCTTGAGGCGGTTGATCCGCTGGTGCACGGTCTGGAAGTTGGTGAGCATGCCGCCGAGCCAGCGCTGGTTGACGAAGGGCATCCCGACGCGCATCGCCTGCTCGGCGATGGCCTCCTGCGCCTGCTTCTTGGTGCCGACGAACATCACGGTGCCGCCCTTGGCGACGGTCTCCTTGACGAAGGCGTAGGACCGGTCGATGTAGGCCAGCGACTGCTGGAGGTCGATGATGTAGATGCCGTTGCGCTCGGTCATGATGAAGCGCTTCATCTTCGGGTTCCACCGACGGGTCTGGTGCCCGAAGTGCACGCCGCTCTCGAGCAGCTGGCGCATGGTGACGACTGCCATGGGTTCTCCTGTGTGGCGGAGGCGCCCGACGATGGTCCCGGCCTTCGATCAGGCCGGGCGGCGGACGTGCTCCTGTAGGTGTTTTCAGTTGCTTGCCTTTGGGCGGGTGCCCTCGGCCCTGACGCACACGCGCGACCCGACCCGCCCACATGTTCTGTGGGCCGGGACCGAGGGTCGACGCCCGCGGGCGATCGGGGATGGAGATCCCCGTCGCGGTCCGTGTGCGTGCGAAGTCAGCCCACGAGTGGACTGCTGCCCTGCAGCCTAGTCGACACGCCCGAACGCCCACCAATCGGCGGGCGCCCGCTCCGCCTCCACAGCCCGCTCGCCCCGACGGCCCGTCCACAGGCCGACGGACGCCCCGCGCCGCCGACTCCGCCCCCGGGCAGAGTCCGGATCATGCCCCCTCGCCTCCTCCTGGCCCTCGCGGCGCTCGTGGTCGCCGTCGCGACCGCGCTGGCGCCGGGCGCTCCCGCCGCCGCGCGCGGACCCGGACCACTCCCCGACCCGCTCGGGGTGTGGCCCCTGGTGCCCGAGCCCGAGGTGCTGGCGGGGTTCGACCCGCCCGAGGATCCCTGGGGCTCCGGACACCGGGGGGTGGACCTGGCCGGCAATCCCGGGCAGGTGGTCCGCGCCGCCCTGGCCGGCACCGTCCGGTACGCCGGTCGGCTGGCCGGCCGGGGCGTCGTGGTCGTGGACCACGGCGACACCCGGACCACCTACGAGCCGGTCCTCACCACGCTCGCGGTCGGCACCCCGGTCGCGCGCGGGCAGCCCGTCGGTTCCCTCGACCTCGCGGGTGGCCACTGCCTGCCGCGCGCCTGCCTGCACTGGGGCTGGCTCCGCGGCGAGGTCTACCTCGACCCGCTCGACCTGGTCGCGGACGGACCCGTGCGGCTGCTGCCACTGTGGCGCGACGCCCCGGCGGCGCTGCTGGGCCCGCCCGGGCTCTCGCCGCTGCCGGCCCTGCTACCGCTGCCGTACGCCGCCTGGCTGACCCTGGGCGGCGCTGCTCACGCCCGCGGGTGCGCCTGTCGGTAGGCCGAGCGCAGCCGGTCCGTGGTGACGTGCGTGTAGAGCTGGGTGGTGGCCAGCGAGGCGTGGCCGAGCAGCTCCTGCACCGAGCGCAGGTCGGCGCCGCCCTCGAGCAGGTGGGTGGCGGCCGTGTGGCGCAGTCCGTGCGGGCCGATGTCGGGTGCCCCCGGCACGTCCGCGATCCGGCTGTGCACCATGCTGCGGACCGCGCGCTGGTCGATGCGCCGTCCCCGGGCACCCAGGAAGAGCGCCCCACCCGCTCCTTCGACGCGGAGCGCCGGCCGGCCGTGGGCGACCCAGCGGTCCACGGCGACCGCCGCGGGGTGGCCGAAGGGGACGCTGCGCTCCTTGCGCCCCTTGCCCATCACCCGCACGAGGTTGCGTTCCCGGTCGACGTCGTCGACGTCGAGCGACACCAGCTCACCGACCCGGATGCCGGTGGCGTACAGGAGCTCGAGCATCGCGGCGTCCCGCAGTCCCAGGGTGCTGCCGTCGTCGGCGGCCGCGGTGGCGGTGCGGACCAGCTCGGCGGCCTCGTCGACGCGGAGCACCGGCGGCAGCGTGCGGTGCGGCCGCGGAGAGCCGAGCAGCGCACCGGCGTCCTGCTCGGCACGACCGGTGCGGGAGAGCCAGCCGGTGAAGACCCGCGCCGCCGTGGCCCGCCGGGCCATCGTGGTCCGCGACCGCCCCATCGTCTGCTGCTTGGCCAGCCAGCTGCGCAGGGTGCGCAGGTCGAGCTCACCCACGTCCAGCAGGCCCAGGCGCGCGGCGTGGTCGAGGAGGCCGGCCACGTCGCCGACGTAGGCCCGGACGGTGTGCACCGTCAGGTCACGCTCCGCGGTCAGGTGCCGCTCGTAGTCGCCCAGCACCCGGGCCATCGGCTCGGGAAGTGCCGCGGTGTCGCTCACCGGCTGCCCGACGCTCGGTGCGGCTCGAGGGTCCAGGTTTCCTCGAAGTCCGCGAAGAAGGCGGCCTTGAGGCCCGCTAGCGTCCAGCCGCGGGGACCCCTGACCGGTTCGACGGGGCGACGGCGTAGGCGGTGCTCGCCGCGGCGTCTCCGGTCATGAGCCCATCGTAGGAGCGCTCACCTCCCCTCGGCGGGAGCGTCGCCGCGGGCGACGCGACCGAGTCGCCAGCGCTGGCCCGTCTGGTCCACGAGTCCGGCCTGGTGCAGCCTGGTCAGCGCGGAGCGGGTCTCCACGAGGCCGATGCCGGCGGTCCGCGCGATCGAGTCGGCCGACACCGGGTCGGAGACCGGCACCGCGTCGAGCACCTGCTGCTGGCGCAGGGTCAGCCGGTCCCGGGCGCGGACGGGGCCCCGGGGCGTCTCCAGGAGATGGGCACCCGCGCCGCCCAGCACCTCGAGCATCTCGGCTCCCGAGCTCACCAGGGTCGCGGCGCCCGACCTGATCAGCTGGTGCACGCCCTGGGACTGGGCGCTGGTGACGGGGCCGGGCACCCCCATCAGGGGCCGGCTCAGCCGGTCCGCCCAGTTCGCGGTGTTGAGCGCGCCGCTGCGCAGCGCCGCCTCGACCACGACAGTGCCGCGCGCCAGGGCGGCGATCAGGCGGTTGCGGGCCAGGAACCTGAGCCGGGTCGGCGCGCAGCCCGGCGCCGCCTCCGACACGACGGCTCCGGTGGCGGCGATGTGGGCCAGCAGGGCGGCGTGGGCGGCCGGGTAGTGGCGGTCGGCGCCGCAGGCCAGCACCGCCACCGTGACGCCCTCGGCAGCGACGGCACCACGGTGGGCCGCCTGGTCGATCCCGAAGGCCGCGCCCGAGACCAGGCACCGTCCGTCGTCCGCCGCGGCGGCCCCCAGGTCGCGGGCCAGGTCGCAGCCGTACGTCGTGGCCGAGCGCGCGCCCACCACGGCCACCGAGGTGGCCAGGCTGTCCAGCCGCAGCGGACCCTTGACCCACAGGCCGAGCGGCAGCCCGCCGCGCCGCTGGACCGGCTCCGCGCCCTCGAGGGGCGCCAGGGTGGATGGCCACTCCTCGTCGCCGGGCACCACGAAGCGCAGACCGAGGCGGGACGCCCGGTCGAGGTCGCGCTCGGGTTCGACGGCGGAGAGCCGGGCCGCGACGTCGGTCAGCATGCCCCGCAGGTCGCGTTCGGCCTTCAGGTGGTCATGCACGCGCACCGCCCCGAGCTCGGCGACCAGCAGCGCCAGCCGAGGGTCGCCGGGCTCGGCCAGCCGGTTCAGCGCCACCCGGGCCAGCCGTTCCTCCCGGAGGGCGCTCATCCGGCGCGCCGCGACAACGTGGCGACCAGCAGCGCGTCGCCGGTGCGCAGCCGCAGCGCGGCGTCGACCTCCGTCGCGCCGGGTCGCGACCGCCCGGCGAGGTCCGCCAGGGTCCAGGCCACCCGGTGCACCCGGGTCGCACCCCGACGGCTCAGCCGGCCGGCGTACACCTCGGTGTCGAGCAGCCGCTGGGCCGCCTCGGTGAGGGGCCAGCGCTCACGCAGGACCGGGCCGGGCACGTGGCCGTTGATCCGCCACGCGGTGTCGGCGTAGCGCGCGGACTGCCGGCTCCGCGCCGCCTCGACGCGGGCGCGCACGGTGGCGCTGTCCTCGCGGGGGTCGAAGGCATCGGCCGCCTGCCGCGGATCCAGCGGCACCAGGTGTCGGGTGATGTCGATGCGGTCCGCGATCGGCCCGGTGATCCGCTGCCGGTAGTCGCGCCGCTGCACCTCGCGGCAGGTGCAGCGGTTCAGGCCCGGCAGGGGATGGAACTCCCCACAGGGACAGGGGTTGCAGGCCAGCACCACCATGCCGCGGGCCGGCAGGGTGACCGTCTCCTCGCGGCGGGCGATGGAGATCTCGCCGCTCTCGAGGGGTTGCCTCAGAGCCTCGATCACGTCGGAGCGGAAGAGCGGGAACTCGTCCAAGAAGAGCACCCCGGAGTGCGCGCGGCTGATCTCGCCGGGAGTCACCCGTCCACTGCCGCCACCGACGATGCTCGCCTTGCTCGCGTCGTGGTGCGGCGCCGAGAACGTGGGCCGGGTCAGCATCCCGTCCCCGGGCTCGAGGGCACCCGCGAGGGAGTGGATGGCCGTCAGCTCGACCGACTCCTCGGGCGTGAGGTCGGGGAGGAGGGTGGGGATCCGCTCGGCGATGCTGGTCTTGCCCGCGCCCTTGGGCCCGGTGAGCAGCAGGTGGTGACCGCCCGCGGCGGCCACCTCGACGGCGTAGCGGGTGTCGGCCATGCCGACGAGGTCCGCGAGGTCGACGTCCTCGCGCCGCTCCTGTCCCCGCCAGCTCAGCAACCGACTCCCGGACAACGGCGCCACCGGCGCCGCGGCAGGCACCTCGTCGCCGCGCAGCTCGGCGACGACCTGGGCGAGCGACCGCACGCCGATCACGGACATCCCGGGCACCATGGCCGCCTCCTCGGCCTGCGGCTCGGGGACGAACACCCGGGTGATGCCACGGGCCGCGGCCGCCAGCACCATCGGCAGCACGCCCGCGACACACCGCAGGTCACCGGCGAGGCGTGAGCTCACCGATGAACGCGGTGGCTCTGAGCGCGGCCGCGGGCACGTCGCCAGCGGCGGCCAGCACGGACACCGCGATCGACACGTCGAAGTGCGTGCCGCTCTTCAGCAGGTCGGCCGGGGACAGCAGGATCGTGATGCGCTTGGTGGCCGGCCAGGCGAGGGCGGAGTTGATGATCGCCATCCGGCAGCGGTCGCGCGCCTCGTTGAGCGAGGTGTCGGGGCGGCCGACGAGGGTCACGCCGACCTGGCCGGGCGACACGTCGGTCTGCACGTCGATGAGATGACCTTGCGCACCGTGCAGCGAGACGGTGTGGGTCGTCGCGAAGGGCATCAGCAGAGCCCACGCACGTGCTCGACCTGGGACGGACCTCGCCTGGGCCGGACGACCGCCACGAGGTCCAGCCGCACCTCGGCCGGGCTCGCGTCGTGCGCCGCCAGCCAGGCCGCCGCGAGCCGGCCCAGCCGGGCGAGCTTGGCCGGCGTCACAGCCTCGTGGGGGCTGCCGAAGTCGTGGCTGGTGCGCGTCTTGACCTCGCAGACCACCAGCGTGTCGCCGTCGCGCAGGACGAGGTCGATCTCACCGAGCGGGCACCGCCAGTTGCGGTCGAGCACCACCATCCCGCGCTCGACGAGGTAGCGGGCGGCGAGGACCTCGCCGTACCGTCCCAGCGCCTGGTGGTGCGTCGTCCCTGCTGTCATGGCTGACCTCCTGCCGCCAGCCTGGCTGGAGGCGCACGCGGTCAGCGTCGCGTGCTGCGCCCCTGTGGATCAGGACGCGTTGGAGGTTTCGTGTGGAGAGGGAGCGGCGTCAGTTGACGAGGCGGACGACACCCCGCGTGCCGTTCTGATAGTCGGTTGTGTCGGCGTTGGGCTTGACCGGCAGCGCGTCGGCGTTGAAGCCGAAGATCTGAAGGGACTGCACCTTGCCGCCGGAGTTGAGGATCAGGCCGTTGGTGGCCGACGCTGCGCTCGAGACGGTCTCGTCCGTGAGGAACACCGGCGCGAAGGTCTTGATCGCGAGGTACTTCTTCAACATCCGGTCGCCCTGGTAGACGACGGGCACCCAGAAGAACCGCGGCGAGTCGTAGATGCTGATGTCCAGGGCGTCGAACGGAACGCCCGTGTCCTTGGCGATGTCCGCCAGCGTGTAGCCGGGCTTGAGGAAGCACGACAGCGTGTCGTTGTTGTAGTTGTGCCCGTTGCCCGGCATGTAGTCCGAGCGCGCGCAGCGCGGGTTGGTCGGCTTCTCTAGGCGCCCCTGCCCCTGTGCGATGCGGCCGCCACCGAGCATGCCGTCGGTGAGGCCCTGCGGGTCGTTGCCCGGGTCGACGTAGAGGCAGTTCCGGCCTGCGGCCGGCGGCGCGTCGTCGATCAGGGCGCCTACCGGGTTGCCGTCGCTCGCGCACTCGTAGTTCGTCGGTTCCGTGGCGAAGGCCGCCAGTTCGTGGTCGAGGCCGAAGGCCACGTTCTCGGCATAGATGGTCTGCTTCTGGGTCAGGACCCCGCGAGGGCTGTCGAGCTGGCCGAAGTTGCCTCGCTGGTGCTCGTTACAGGCGATCGTTCCACCGCCGGATACCTCGAAGAAGCCCTGGCCGCTTCCGATCCGGATCCCTTGGGGTACTTGCCGTTCGTGATCGGCGTCGGAAGCGGCAGCGCCGGCGGGTCGGCAGCATCCGGGATGATAGGCCAGACCTCCCACTTGCCCGCGGTGCTTGTGACCGTCCAGTTGTCGTTAGGATTGGTGACGGTGGCGCCGTCGGGGACCCGGTCCGCCAGTGGGTCATCCACATTGATGGTCACCGTGCGGTCATCGCTCGCCGATGACGTTGGAGTCGGCCACGTCACCCGGTAGTCCACGTACTGCGTGTTGCCGAAGGTGAGCCGGATGATGGCGCCGTTCTTGCCGTCCGGGATGTCGTTGATGGTGAGCGTCAGGTTCACGTTCGGCGTTGCGTACACCGCAGTAGCGGGGCTGACCGTGCCCATCTCCATGGACGAACTTCCACCGAATCTCGGCGAGTTGAGGGTGTATGACGGGCTGCCGTTCGGCGGCGGGTTGGCCGCCACGTCTCCGGCGAGCGGTCCGTACACGCAGGTGGAGGGCAGCCACATAGGCAGCACGTTCTCCACGTTGGGCACCGGAGTGCCGAGCCGGACCGTGGATTCGGCCGTGACGTTCGCGCTGTTGGGGCCGAAGGCCCCGGCGAAGGAGAACTTGACGTTCGCGTCGGGGGCGACGACCCGCATCGTGTCGTCGAGATGGGTCCTCGGGTTGGTCTGGAAGGTGACCTCACCGTTGGCGGTGTTGCCGTCGTGCAGCTGGCTGGCCGTCACGGCCAACGCCTGGCCCTGGACCTTGTTGCTGGCCTTGTTCAGGTAGGTGGCGACCTCTTGGTAGATCAGGTCCTCGTTCGCCGTCGTCCTGGGCAACAGAACGCCTGCACTGATGGCGCTCACGTCCACCGACGTCTGCACGTTGAGCTTGCGCGACCAGGCGTTCCCCAGGTCGACGCCCACGGCCGCCACCATGAGGAGCAGCCCCGACATCAGGATCGCCGTCATCACGGCGATGGCGCCGCGCTCCTCACGGACCTTGGCCAGCGGGTTCGTCATGAGCAGTTCCCTACCGTGTCGGTCGGCACGTTCTCGACGCGGGCGTCGGCCTGCTGCTTGACCACGCCTCCCCTGAAGAACGGCACCAGTGGAATGTTGAAGTCCGGGGACTTGTACTCCACCGAGACGGTGACCACGTCGCCGACCTCGACGGCCGGCTTCGTGTTGCCCGGCCCGTTGGCGTAGGTCCTCGTGATGGTGGCGTTGTTGGCATCGCCGAGGGACTGGATGCGGCCCTTGACGTCCGCGCGGAAGTCGGTGCACGCCGTGTAGTCCCCGACCGCGGCCCGACGAGCCGCCTCGCGGGCTGCACTGCTCCCGCCCTGCGCGGACCAGAAGTAGACGCCGTACTGGATCATGCCGAGAACGAGGAGCAGCAGGATCGGCGCGATGAGGGCGAACTCCACTGCCGCTGCGCCGCGCTCACTGCGCGTCGCGCAGGCACGAAGCCGTCGTCCCACCGTGCCTCCACTCATCGTTCCGCCAGTTCTGCCACTGTGAGAGTAGGTGTCCGGCGACCGCTCGCGAAGGCAAATCCGGGCATCCAGCCACAAGCCCGGGGTTCGAACAAGAGATTTTGCCCTCCGGACCCGAAATCGACCCGATCGGACGTCAGAGGTCCAGACCAGTGGGGAGGGTCAGGCCTTGGGCGGGTCGATGTCGGCGGCGGCGAGCTCCTCGACGTTGACGTCCTTGAAGGTCAGCACCTTGACGTTCTTGGCGAAGCGCGCCGGACGGTACATGTCCCACACCCAGGCGTCGCTCATCGAGACCTCGAAGAACACGTCGCCGGCCTCGGTGCGCGCCTTCACGTCGACCTGGTTGCACAGGTAGAAGCGCCGGTCGGTCTCCACGACGTACTTGAAGATCGAGACCACGTCGCGGTACTCGCGGTAGAGCGTGAGCTCCATCTCGGTCTCGTACTTCTCGAGATCCTCGGCACTCATGACCACATTGTGCCCGCTGGCACAGTGGACGCGTGGACGACCCCCGGCCTGGCGGCAGCCTGGACCCGCAGGGCCCGCCGTTGGGCTCGCGCGGGGTGCTGAGCCAGTGGTGGCACGACGTCGCGTTCCTGCACTGGCGGGTGCCGCCGGAGGCGGTGGCGCCGATGATGCCGCCGGGCGTCCGGCCGGACGTCCACGACGGCAGCACCTGGGTGGGGCTCGTGCCCTTCCGGCTCGTCGACGGCGCCCTGGGCCTGGGTCGACGAGTGCCGCGGCTGGGCACCTTCTTGGAGACCAACGTGCGGTTGTACTCCGTCGACGACGCCGGCCGGCACGGAGTGGTGTTCCGCTCCCTCGACGCGGAGCGGCTCGCCGTGGTCGCGGCCGCGCGACTCAGCCTGGGGGTGCCGTACCGCTGGGCCCGGCTGTCGCTGGAGCCGCGCGCCCATCAGGTCGACCCGCAGGGCCGGACCTTCTCCTACCGCGCGCGCCGGAGAGGCCGGTCCGGGCCCACGAGCCGGGTCGACATCGAGGTCGGCGGTCGTCTCGACGAGCCGACCGACCTGGAGCACTTCCTCACGGCGCGCTTCGGGCTGCACACCCGGTCGCTGGGGCGGACGCTCTGGGTGCCCAACAGCCACGGACCGTGGCCGCTCCGGGAGGCGCGGGCGACCCGGGTGGACGACGCCTTCGTGGCCGCGGCCGGCCTGCCCGGACTCACCGGGTCAGCGCCGGAGTCGGTGCTCTTCTCGACCGGCGTACACACCGTCTTCGGGGTCCCCCAGCGGCTCTGACGCCTCGAGGCCCGCGGCCCGACGGACGTTCACGAAGCGCATCCGGTGCACGGGCGACGGGCCGTGCTCGGTCAGCCTCGCGGAGTGCAGGTCGGTGACGTAGCCCTTGTGCACGTCGAAGTCGTACGCCGGGTGCTCGCGGTGCAGGTCTCGCATCAGGCGGTCCCGGGTCACCTTCGCCAGCACCGAGGCCGCGGAGATGCAGGCGGCGACCCGGTCCCCCTTCCACATCGCCAGCCCGGGCACGTCGAACCCGTCGACGGGGAAGCCGTCGGTGAGCACGTAGGCCGGTCGCAGGTCGAGCAGGGCCACCGCCCGCCGCAGCGCCTCGACGTTGGCGACGTGCATGCCGAGCCGGTCGCACTCCTCGGGCTCGATCGCGACCACCGCCCAGGCGACGGCGCGCCGGACGATGTGCGTGTAGCACCGCTCGCGCGCGGCCTCGGTCAGCAGCTTGGAGTCGGCCAGCCCGGGGATGATGCCGAGCTTGCCCGGGGGGAGGATCGCGGCACCGGCGACCAGCGGCCCCGCGCAGGCGCCGCGACCGGCCTCGTCGACGCCGGCGATCGGCTCGATCCCGACCCGGCGCAGGGCGCGCTCGTAGCCGTAGAGGCCGGCGTCCCGGCGTACGGTCAGGCCCTTGGGCAGGTCACTCATTCGCCGGGTGAGTCGGGGATGTCCGCGAAGTCGTCGGGGCGGGTGACCCACCGGAAGTGGTCGCGTGGCCAGAGCAGCACGAACACCTTGCCGACCACCAGGTCGACCGGGACGAACTCCTCCCCCGGGACGCACCCGGTGGCCTCGTCCGAGCACATGTGCACCGTCGAGTCCGCCGAGCGGCCGCGGTTGTCGCCCATGACGAAGATGTGGCCCTCGGGGACCGGGCCGGTGGACCAGTCGCAGGTGTCGGTCATCGGACCGTTGCACTTGGTCTTGGCGTCGTTGATGTAGGCGTCCTCGTTGAGCGGCATGCCGTTCACCGAGATCCGGCCCTTGGCGTCGCAGCACTTGATCACGTCGCCCTCGACGCCGATCACGCGCTTCACCAGGTGGCCGCCGGCCGGGTAGAGCCCGATCTTGGTCATCGCCTTGGCGATCAGGTTGGTCGGGCCCGCGCTGTCGGCCGCGCCGAGCCAGCCGCCCGGGTCCTTGAAGACCACGACGTCGCCCCGCTCGGGCGAACCACCGCCCCAGTAGGAGACCTTCTGCACCAGGATCCGGTCGTTGACGAGCAGGCCGGGCTCCATCGACTCCGACGGGATGAAGAAGGCCTGCACGAGCAGCGCCTTGATCAGCACCGCGAGGGCCAGCGCGATCGCGAGCAGCAGGATCGTCTCCTGCCACAACGGCAGGCTCTTGTGCTCCTCCGCGTCGGCGGTGGCCGTCCTCGACGGGTCGTCGGGAGGAAGCGGCGACAGCGAGTCGCGGTCAGAAGTCACGGGGCAGAGCCTAACGAGCCGATGGCTGGAGAACCGGGGCTCAGAACTCGCGCCGCTCCTTGATCTTGGCGGCCTTGCCGCGCAGGTTGCGCAGGTAGTCGAGCTTCGCCCGGCGCACGTCACCGCGGGTGACGACCTCGATGGTCTCGAAGATCGGGGAGTTGAGGGGGAAGGTCCGCTCGACACCGACGCCGAAAGAGACCTTCCGGACGGTGAAGGTCCGGCCGATGCCCGAGCCGTGGATGCGGATCACGACGCCCTGGAAGATCTGGACGCGCGCGCGGTTGCCCTCGACGACCTTCACGTGGACCTTGATGGTGTCACCGGCACGGAAGGCCGGGACGTCGTCACGCTTGCGCGCGTTGCCGAGCTCGGCGATCAGGTTGTTGGTCATGACTTCTCCTCGCGCGTGCCACAGGTCAGACGCGGAACAGGATGGGTGTTCCTCCGGACCTCGTCGTGCGGGCCGGCGGCACCGGCTCCCCCTGTGGCGGGAGCCTGCGCAGATCCTCCGGGTGACCTGCTCCGGAGCGATCCTTCGGCCGACGTGGACCGAGGAGCCAGTGTGCCAGAGGCGCCGGTCGCTGAGGAAATCGGCGCCGGTTCTTCGTCATCCGCACCACGCCGGGCTCGACCTCCCCGCGCAGCCGGTAGCCCGCCCGCTTGTACATCCGCTGGTTGCGGCTGCTCCCGGCCCCGGTGACCAGCTCGTACGACGTGACCTCCGCGGGCGCCTTCTCCTCGATGGCGGCCAACAACCAGCGGCCGAGCCCCTGACCCCGCAGGTCGGGGGCGACCATCAGCCGGCCGACGTGCCAGGCGTCGTCGTGCCGGCTGGCGCGCACCGCGCCCACCAGCCGCTCCGCGGCGCGGACGACGAGCACCGTGTCCCGCGCCAGCCAGCCCTGCACGTCGGCCAGCGACTCGTGCAGCGCGGGCACCCGCACGCCGGGGTTGTCGTGGGCCTCCTGCACCCAGCAGGCGAGCTGCAGCGTGAACAGCTCACCGGCGTCGGAGGGTGTCGCGGGCCGCGCCGTGAACCCGTCGAGGAGGGACGACGGCCGCAGCAGGTCGGGGCGCCGCTCGGCGGTCCGCCGCAGAGACTGCTCGTGACGCCAGCGCCGGATCGCCCCGTGGTCCCCCGAGAGCAGCACCGGCGGGACGTCGAGGTCGCGCCAGCGGGCCGGCTTGGTGTAGACGGGGTGCTCCAGCAGCCCGTCCTCGTGGGACTCCTCGACCAAGGACTCGGCGTTGCCCATGAAGCCGGGCAGCAACCGGGCGACGGCCTCGACGATCGCCAGCGCGGCGACCTCACCGCCGTTGAGGACGTAGTCGCCGATCGAGACCTCCTCGACCGTCATCCGGGTGCGGGCGTGGTCGACCACGCGTTGGTCGATGCCCTCGTAGCGTCCGCACGCGAAGACCAGGTGCGGCCGGGTCGACAGGTCGCGTGCCATGGCCTGGGTGAACGGCGTGCCGCTCGGGGTCGGCACCACCAGCGTCGTCGACCCGGTGGCCAGCGCGTCGAGGGCCTCCCCCCACGGTCCCGGCGTCATCACCATGCCCGCGCCGCCACCGGCGGGCGTGTCGTCGACGGTGCGGTGCCGGTCGTGGGTCCAGGAGCGCAGGTCGTGCACGTGCAGGTCGAGCAGCCCCTGGTCGCGCGCCTTGCCGGCGAGCGAGAGCTCCAGCGGGTCGAGGTAGGCGGGGAAGATCGAGACGATGTCGATGCGCACGGCGGGCTCAGCCGGCGTCGTCGGGGTACGGCGCGACCAGGCCGGGGCGGTCGGCGACCACCACGGTGCCGGCCTCGAGGTCGACGCTCGGCACGAGAGCCGCCACGAACGGCACCAGGGCGTCCCGGCCGTCGGGAGTGCGGATGGTCAGCAGGTCCTGGGCGGCCCCGTGGGTGACCGCGGTGACCTCGCCGAGGCGGGCGCCGGCCTCGTCGCGGGCGGTCAGCCCGATGAGCTGGTGGTCGTAGAACTCGTCGGGGTCCTCGGGGCTGTCCTCGGGGCCGAGCGTGGCGTGCAGGACGAGGCCACGGGCCGCCTCGGCCGCGGTCCGGTCGGGGATCTCCTCGAAGCGCGCCAGCAGCACCTGCTGGTGCCACCGGGTGCCGACCACGGTCACGGCGCGCAGGGGGCTGGCCGAGCCCGGCGGGGGCACCGCGCGCAGCGTCGCCCCCACCTCGAAGCGACGCTCCGGCTCGTCGGTGCGGACGTCGACGGTCAGCTCACCCTTGAGCCCGTGCGGCTTGCCGATCCGGCCCACCACCACCTCGATCGCGTCCACGGGACGAGCGTAGTGGCCCGAAATGGCCGACCGGGCGCCACCCACAGGGGGTGACGCCCGGTCGGCAGGAACGGTCAGCGGCGGCGGTCGACGTCCACGAAGTCGATCCGGGCACCGCCCCGCCCGGCGAGGGCGGAGACGACGGTGCGGAACGCGGTGGCGGTCCGGCCGTTGCGGCCGATCACCTTGCCGAGGTCGTCGGGGTGCACGCGCACCTCGAGGATCGACCCGCGACGCAGCTGCTTGTCGTTGACGCTGACGTCGTCGGGGTGCTCGACGATGCCGCGGACGAGGTGCTCGAGGGCGTCGGCCAGCATGGTCAGGACTTGTCCTCGGCCGGAGCGGCACCCTCGGTGGCATCCGCGGCCGCCTCGGCGGTCGCGGTCGCACCCTCGGGCGTCTCGTCGGCCGGCACCTCGGCGGGGGTCTCCGCCGGAGTCTCGGTCGGCGTCTCGGCGGGGGTCTCCACCGCGGCGGGCTTCTCCTCGGCGGGCTTCTCCTCGGCCTTCGGCTCGGCGGCCGGCGCGGCCTTCTTGGCCCGCTTGGTCACGGCCTCGGCCTTGGGCTCCTTCTGAGCCTCGGCGAGCGCCTCGTTGAAGATGTCCAGCTTGCGACCGCTTCGGCTCCTTGACCTTCAAGGTGCCCTCGGCACCCGGCAGGCCCTTGAACTTCTGCCAGTCGCCGGTGATCTTGAGGAGCTTCTCGACCGGCTCGGACGCCTGCGCGCCGACGCCGAGCCAGTACTGCGCCCGGTCGGAGACGACGTCGATGAGCGACGGCTCCTCCTTGGGGTGGTACTTGCCGATCTCCTCGATGACGCGACCGTCACGCTTCTTGCGCGAGTCGACGACGACGATGCGGTACTGCGGGACCCGGATCTTGCCCAGGCGCTTCAAACGGATCTTGACGGCCACGTCTGTGGTGTCTCCTTGCGAGTTTGTGTGTGGGTGAGGAGCCCGTCACCAGGTGGGGACCGGGTCGGGAGCCTCGATGGGCCTCGCCGCGTCCGGATGAGAGGGTCCGGGCGCGCGGGACACAAGGGATGATTCTGCCAGACGGGTCGGCTCAGTCCGAATCCAGCCCGATGGAGCCCCGGAACGCCTCCAGCCCGTGCACCTCCAGGGGGTGCGGGCCGCGGACCAGGTCCTCGGGAGTGAGCAGCAGCTCCGTCAGGGTCGCCACCTCCCCCGGACGTCGCTCGCGCCGGTCGACGCCGTTCTCGCGGTAGCCGACCTTGCGCGAGACGGCGAGCGACGCCGGGTTGTCGGTGAAGGCACCCGAGGTGATCTGCACCGCGTCGAGGTGGTCGAAGCAGAAGGCGCACATCACCTGCCTCATGGCGGTGCCCACCCCGCGACCCTGGTGTGCCTGGCCCAACCAGGACCCGGTCTCGCCGCTGCGGGTCACGAGGTACTTGGTCGTGCCGAGGCCCTGGACGCCGACGAGCTCACCGTCCACCCACACGCCGAGGTTGAGGTCCCAGGCCTCGGGGCGGAAGTCGGCCCGGGTGCGCCAGTGGTACTGCGCGAACTTGAGCGCGAACTCCTCCGGGGCGGTGTCGGTCCAAGGGAAGGTGAAGGGCATCCGCTCGGGCGCGTGCACGCCGCCGGCCGCCAGTGCGGCCAGGGTCACCAGGTCGTCGTCCGTGATCCCCCGGAGCTCGATCGGGCCGGCGCTCACCCGCAGTCCGAGCAGGGGCAGCACGTCCGCGATCGTGGTCACCCGACCATTGTCACGGCGACGGAGACCGCCACCAAACGACTTAGTCGAGGAACAGGCAGAACGGGTGCCCGGCCGGGTCGAGGACCACCCGCAGGTCCTCGCGGAACTGGTGCGCGGCGAGCCGGCCACCGGCCGCCAGGGCCCGCTCGACGGCCCCCTGCAACGCCGCGTCGTCGGGCGGGGAGACCCGGATCTCGAGGTGGATCATCTTCTGCTGGGCCCCGGCCTCCTCGGGCCAGGCCGGCTCGACGTACGCCGGCTCCGACTGGAAGGACAGGCCGGTGCCGCCGGCCGGGTCGCGCATCAGCACCCAGTCCGGCTCCGTGATCGTGGTCTCCCAGCCCAGGAGGGCGCCGTAGAACGCCGCCATCGCGTGCGCGTCGTGGCAGTCGAGGCAGACCGTGGCGAGCGAGACCTTCACCGGACGACCTTCCCGCGGAGCACGACCCGGGTCGGGCTGCGCAGCACCTCGAGGTCGGCAAGCGGGTCGCGCGGGTAGACCACGAAGTCGGCCGGCGCCCCTTCCTCGAGCGTGGCGTTCCACCCCAGCCACTCCCGGGCCCGCCAGGACGCCGCCCCCAGCGCGTACTCCGCCGGCATCCCGAGACCGGCCAGGGCGAGCACCTCGCCGGCCACGTTGCCGTGCCGGCTGATCCCCCCGCCGTCGGAGCCGGCGTAGATCGCCACCCCGGCGTCGTAGGCCCCCATCAGGGTGTCCCGGGTGCGCAGGTGCAGGTCGGTCATGGTCGCGGCGTACGTCGGGAAGCGCGCGGCGCCGGCCGCGGCGTACTCCGGAAACTTCTCCAGCTGCATGACGGTCGGGACCAGGGCGACGTCCTGCGCGACCATCTGGTCGATCAGCTCGGTGCTCAAGCCGGTGCCGTGCTCGATGCAGTCGATGCCCGCGTCGAGCAGACCGGGCAGCACCGCCGCCCCGAAGCAGTGCGCGGTCACCCGGGCCCCGTGCGCGTGCGCCGCGGCGATGGCGGCGGCGAAGGCCTCGGCGGGGAACGACGGCGCCAGGTCGCCCTCCTCACGCGAGATCCAGTCCCCGACGAGCTTGACCCACCCGTCACCGGCCCGCGCCTCCTGCGCCGTGACGTCGGCCAGCTGGTCGGGCTCGACCTCGTGGGCGTAGTCGCGGATGTAGCGCTTGGTCCGCCCGATGTGCCGCCCGGCGCGGATCAGCCGGGGCAGGTCCTCGCGCTCGTGGACCCAGCGGGTGTCGGCGGCCGAGCCCGCGTCGCGGATCAGCAGCGCTCCCCCGTCGCGGTCCTCCAGCGCCTGCTGCTCGGTCTCCGCGTCCGTCGTCGCCGCCGTCGTCGTCGAGGCCGAGATGGCAGTGCGCGTCGACCAGCCCCGGGACGATCCACCCCTGCGCGACCGTCTCCGCGCCGGGGTGCGGCTCGTAGGTGACGCGGCCGTCGACGACGAACAGGTCGCGGGGCTCGCCGTGCGGCAGCAACCGGCCCGGAGACCCTCAGGACGCTCACCGTCCGACCGTACTAAAACCTGTCTAGTCCTACTGGACTCCCTCGGGCCGCGGGCGCAATAGTCGGACCGTCCCCCGGGCCGATGTCGTGCTGAGTCTGGGAGGAAAACATGTCCACCATCTCGTCGAAGCCGCGCGCCGTCGCGGCCATCTCCGCAACGCTGGCGCTCGGCGCCGCGCTCGTCGCCGCGCCCGCCGCCGTCGCCACCCCGCCCCCGGCTGGGAGGTCGTCGCCCAAGGGCTCGACAACCCACGCCAGCTCTCGTTCACCGGGAACACGCTCTACGTCGCCGAGGCCGGCAAGGGCGGCGACGGCCCGTGCGTCGAGGGCGCCGAGGGCGACTGCCTGCCTCGGGCGACCGGCGCCATCACCCGGGTGCGCGAACGGACAGCAGTCGCGGGTGCTGTCCGGGTTGCCGTCCCTCGCGGCGCGGACGGCTGCGGTGCCATCGGACCCGCCGACGTGGTCGTGACCGGGCAGAACCAGTACGCCGTCACGATCGGGCTGGGCAACGACCCGGCCGTGAAGGCAGACCTCGGCTCGGCGCGGCGACGTACTTCGGCACGCTGGTCAGCGGCGCCTTCCCCAACGCCGGGCCGCGGGTCGCCGCCGACATCGGCGCCGTTCGAGACCGCCGTCGACCCCGACGGGCACGGACCCGACACCAACCCGACGGGGCTCCTCGAGGTCAGGGCGGCGGCTACGTGCTGACCGACTCGGGCGGCAACTCGCTGCTGCGCGTCCAGGGCGGCCACGTCTCGACCATCGCGACGTTCGACACCCCGGGCATCGCGCCCGTCCCCTTCCCGCCGTTCGCGATCCCGGTCGACGCGGTGCCCGACCGGAGTCGTGGTCGGACCCGACGGCGCCTACTACGTCAGTGAGCTGACCGGCTTCCCGTTCGTGCCGGGCTTCTCCGCGGATCCACCGGGTGGTGCCCGGTCAGGCGCCGACCATCTACGCGCAGCGGCCTGACCAACGTCACCGACCTGGCGTGGCACGACGGCGACCTGTACGCCGTGCAGATCGCCGACGCCGGCCTGCAGGGCGGCCCGATCGGCTCCCTGGTCAAGGTCGAACCCCGGTGGCAGCCGCCACCACCGTCGCGGGCGGCCTGTTCGCGCCGTACGGCATCGCGGTCAGCGGCGACGACGCCTACGTCACCACCTGCGCCGTGTGCGCCGGCGGCGGCGAGGTCATCAAGGTGCCGCTCGGCTGAGTCCCCACGGATCCCCTCCGCGGTCCCGGGCCCACCCCGGGGGCTCGGGACCGGCGGGGGCCTGCTCAGAGGCGGTCGAGCAACCAGGTGGGTCCGAGCGCGCTGGCACCCACGGCCTCGACGCGCGCCTGGAGGAACCGGTCGGCGGTCACCACGGTGACCCGGTCGCCGGCCTCGACTCCGGCCAGCGACTGGGCGACGATCGCGTCGTCCCCGGACCTCGGCGCGTGGACGGTGCGCACGTGCGCGTCCCGGCCCGCTCGGACGCCGCCCTTCGCGCCGCCCTCGAGCACCAGCACGATCACGTCGTGCGGCAGGTCGGCCACCAGCAACGCCTCGTGCAGGCGCCGGGCGGCGCCGGCGCGGTCCCGCCACCACCCGTCGGGCCGGGCGCCGACGACGTTGGCGCCGTCGACGACCAGACGCGTGGTCACAGGAGGTAGGCGGAGAACAGGCGCCGGCCGAACGCCGTGCGGTCACGCTCAGAACGCCTCACGGAACGCCACGCTATACGTCCGCACACCCTTCAGTGAGGTGGTGGCGGCGAGGCCTTCCCCTCGAGCTGGCCGGGCCACAGGCCGCACTCCTGCTCGCTCAGGTGCGCGTCGCCCATGAGTCCCACCGCGTGGTCGAGGTCGGCACCGGGCTGTTCCCCGTTCTCGACGAGGCAGGCGTTCAGGGCTCGCAGGTTCTCCGCGTCCTGGGTCTCGTCGGCATGCTTCAGCTGCCACATGATGTCGACGATTCGGAAGTGCTTCTCGTAACAGGGTTGGTCGACGCCCGTGTCGACCGCCGCTGCCGGGACGGTGTACCTGATGAGGGGGCCGGTCCCGTCCGCGATTCCCAGCACGAAGCCCCGATCCGCGAGGCACGCCCGTAGTGCTCGAACCCGGCGCGGTACTCGTCCTCGGTCACTCGGCCGTCGTCAACGGCTTGCCGTTGTGCGGTTCCGGCAACGGAGAGCTCGGCGTCCGTCGGCTCGTAGGACTTCGTCGCCGACGCCGGGGCCGGTGCTGGGAGCCTCCGTTGCGGTCGTCGGTTCGTCGTTCCTGGCGGCGACCGTCGGCACGGCAACCGCGAGGCCCACCACGCTGAGGATCGCGGCGGCGTAGCCGACGACCCGGACGCGCCTGCGTCGGCGGACGAAGGTACGCCCGGTGCTCCTGATCGTCGTCAGGGGGACCGGGGAGCAGTCGATGGTGTCGGCGGCTGCCGTGACGCGGTCCCGGACCTGTTGCTCGTTCACGTTGACGGTCCTTTCGACGGTTCGGGGTCGAACGACAGGGTGGGGTCCTTGGCGAGAGCACTGAGTGCCCGTGAGGCTCGGCTCTTGACGGTGCCGACGGAGATGTTGAGGGCGTCGGCGGTCTGCAGCTCGGTCAGGTCGGCGAAGTAGCGCAGCACCACGACTTGTCGCTGGCCCAGCGGCAGTCGCAGGAGCGCGGTCCGGAGGTCGTCGGCTTCGACCACGGCGTGCTCGTGGCCGGGAAGTTCCGAGTCCTGCTGGTCTGCCCTGGGGTGTTCACGCCACCAGAAGCGTCGCCGGCTCGAGGTGTGGGTGTTGACGAGCATGCGATGCACGTACGCCTCGATGTTGTCGGCGCGCGAGACCCGGGGCCACAGGGCGAAGCAGCGAGCGAGCGTGATCTGAGCAAGGTCCTCAGCCGCATGAGGGTCAGCGCCGAGCAGCACGCCGGCGCGAACGAGTCGCTGCCACATCCTGGTGGCGAACTCGTCGAACTCCACGGCTACGGCCACTGCGTCCCCTGTCTCGACCGGTTCAGGTTCCTCTACAGGGGAGACGCGGTCGCGCACCCGAAGGGTTCCACCCGTCTCGCCGGGTGAACCGCTCAGCGGCCTCGCGCCGGCGGCTCACGAGAGGTACTTGGAGAAGTCCTTGGGCAGGTTGAGCGCGGCGGCCGCCTTCTCGTAGTCGACCTCTTCGCCGTCGGGGTTGCCGAACGGGTTGGCCGCGGGACCGACCGCGCCCGCCGCCTTCTCCTGGGCGGCCTTCGCCTCGGCGGCGGCCTTGGCCGGGTTGCCCGAGACGCGTCGTCCCTTCGCGGGCTTCTGCTTGCCCTTGTTGCGCTTGCCCCCGGCGGCGGCCATGCCGGGCATCCCCGGCAGGCCGGGCATGCCTCCGCCCCGGGCGAAGGACATCATCATCTTGCGCGCCTCGAAGAAGCGGTCGACCAGCATGTTCACGTCGTTCACCGTGCGCCCGGAGCCCTTGGCGATGCGGGCCCGGCGCGAGCCGTCGATGAGCTTGGGGTTGGCCCGCTCGGCCGGGGTCATCGACTGGATGATCGCCTGGATCCGGTCGATCTCGCGCTCGTCGAAGTCGGCGAGCTGGTCGCGGAACTGCCCCATCCCGGGCAGCATGCCCATGATCTTGGACATCGAGCCCAGCTTGCGCACCTGCTGCATCTGCTCCAGGAAGTCGTCGAGGGTGAACTCCCCGCCCCTCCCGGAGAGCTTCTCGGCGGCCTTGAGCGCCGTGTCCTGGTCGAAGGTCTTCTCCGCCTGCTCGATCAGGGTGAGCATGTCGCCCATGTCGAGGATCCGACCGGCCATCCGGTCGGGGTGGAAGAGATCGAAGTCGGTCATCTTCTCGCCGTTGGAGGCGAACATGACGGGCTTCCCGGTCACGGACCGGATCGACAGCGCGGCGCCACCTCGGGCGTCGCCGTCGAGCTTGGTGAGCACGACGCCGTCGAAGCCGACGCCCTCGAGGAACGCAAGCGCCGTGGTGACGGCGTCCTGGCCGATCATCGCGTCGACGACGAAGAGCACCTCGTCGGGATCGACGGCGTCGCGGATGTCGGCGGCCTGCTGCATCAGCTCGGCGTCGACGCCGAGGCGGCCGGCGGTGTCGATGATGACCACGTCGTGCAGCTTGCGCTTGGCCTCCTCGATGGAGGCGCGGGCGACCGCGACCGGGTCACCGGTGCCGTTGCCCGGCTCGGGGGCGAAGACGGGGACGCCGACGCGCTCGCCGTTGATCTGGAGCTGGTTGACCGCGTTCGGGCGCTGGAGGTCGGCGGCGACGAGCATCGGCGTCTTGTCCTGGCCCTTGAGCCAGAGCGGCCAGCTTGGCCGCCAGCGTCGTCTTGCCCGCGCCCTGGAGGCCGGCCAGCATGATGACGGTCGGTCCGGTCTTGGCGTAGCGCAGCCGTCGGGTCTCCCCGCCGAGGATGGTGACGAGCTCCTCGTTGACGATCTTGACGATCTGCTGCGCCGGGTTCAGCGCGCCGCTGACCTCCTCGCCCCGGGCCCGCTCCTTGACCGCGGCGACGAACTCCTTGACCACCGGCAGGGCGACGTCGGCCTCGAGCAGGGCGATCCGGATCTCGCGGGCGGTGGCATCGATGTCGGCCTCGGAGAGGCGACCCTTGCCGCGCAGGTTCTTGAAGGTGTCGGCGAGCCGGTCGGAGAGTGTGGCGAACAAGAGAACGTCCTCAGCAGGTGGTTCGGGTGAGGCTCCAGCCTAACCGCGCGGCCCCGGCCGAGGAGCACTGCGCCGCGGGGCCGGGTTCGGACCCGCCGCGCGGACTACCGTGAGGACCGTGCTCTGGGTCTTCGGCGTCGCGGGCTTCGCCGTGCTGCTGCTCGTCGTCGTGGCCTGGGGCAGCCGGCTGCTCCGCACGGGCAGGCCGACCTCCGGTGCCACGGCCGACGCGGCGCCGTCCCCGGACGACGACGAGCGTCCGTTCTGGGTGATCGACGGTCCGGGCGGTCGGGTCCGGGTCCGGCGTCCCGCCCGCCACCACCTCGACGGCTGACCGCACGAGGCCGCGCCACCCGCGAGGGTGACGCGGCCGCGGGACGCGACCTGCGGAGGTCAGCTCACCGCGTCGAGCGCGTCGAGGACGCCCTCACCGAAGTAGCTGTTGTCCGCGTCGGGACCGGTGCAGGGCGCGCCCGTGCCGGTCGTCGGGAGGCACGCCTTGTCGTCGGCCTGCGCACGGAGCTTGGCGATCATCTCCGCCGGCGTCCAGGTCGGGTGCACCGACTTCATCAGGGCCAGCACACCGGCCACGTGCGGGGACGCCATCGACGTCCCGCTCTTGAGTCCGTAGCCGTTGCCGGCGACGATCGTCGACAGGATGCTCGAGCCCGGCGCGGCGATGTCGATCGACCCGAGCCCCCGGTTGGAGAAGCTCGACAGCCGGCTCTGCAGGGTGCCGGCGGGGAACCGCTGCAGGGACGACACGGTGACCACGCCGTCGAGCTCGGTCGGGATGTCCTCGCAGCCACTGTTGATCTTCCGCTCCACCGGCGTGCTGTCGTCGGGGCTGCCCAGGTCCTTGGTCTTGTTCGAGAGGTCGTACGACGAGTTGCCGGCGGCCGCGGCGTGCACGACGCCTTGCGCTCGGTCGACCACTCGACCGCGCGGCGGACCGCTTCCTTGGCGGCGTACTGGTCGGGCTGGTCCTCGCAGTAGAACTCGAACGGGTCGACGAAGTAGCTGTTGTTGGTGACGTCCATGTGGTGCAGTCCCGCCCAGACGAAGCCGCAGACGGCGTACTCCGGGTAGATGAACCCGCCGTCGTTGACGACCTTGACCGCGGCCATCCGCACGCCCGGCGCGACCCCGACGATGCCGACGCCGTTGCGGGCGGCGCCGATGGTGCCGGCGACGTGCGTCCCGTGGTCGCTCGTGGTGGGGTACCACCCGGTGGGCGACGTGTCCGGACGACCGGCGTCCGTGCAGTTCACCGAGTCCTCGACGTCGATGTTGGCCGCCAGGTCCGGGTGGTCGGGGTCGATCCCGCTGTCCAGGACGCCGACGACCACGTTGCGGCTGCCGTCGGTGATCGCGTGGGCCTGGTCGGCCTTGATCATCTGCATGTCCCACTGCTCGGCCTCGCGCGGGTCTGCGGCCACGGCCTCGGTGGCCTCGGTGCCGACGTCACCGTTCGCGGGCTTCTTCGCGTCCTTCTTGTAGCCCGAGGCACCGTGGCCCCAGGTCGTGGAGATGTCCGCGGGCGTGCCCTCGGACACGCCGACGGTGCGCGTCGATCCCACCGACTCGAGGGCACGACCGGCGGCCGCGGCGACGTCGGCGCGGAACGTGTCGTTCGTCGAGTGCGCGACCACCACGCCGATCTGCGGCCAGGCCTGGACGACGGCGCCCTCGGCCTTGGCGACCGCCTTGGCGAGCACGTGGGTCTGTCCGGGGTTGGCGATCCGGGCGTTCAGCAGGTAGCTCATGACGGTGCCCTCGGGCGAGGGCATCGGCACCGGCGTCGAGTCTTCCTCCGCGACGGTGGCCGTGGCACCGGTCCCGGTCAGCAGCGCTGCGCCGAGGGCCGCAGTGACGGCGATGCCGGCGGCCGCCCGGCGTCGAAAGGGGTGAGCGGACATGGGTGGGTCCTTCCCGAGATGGACGAGGGCACCGATCGGCGCCCCCTCACATCCAAGCCTGTCGACCGGCTGCCGACAAGCACCCCAGGCTCAGTCGGCCTTCTGGAGCGCGGCGCGGACGGCGTGCGCGGCGTCGGCGGCGCGGCTGTCGGAGAGCGCGCCGGCGTTGGCCTCCTGCACGTAGAAGGCGTCGACCGCCTGCGGCCCCAGCGTGTTCACGTGGGCGGACCGGACGGTGATGTCGAGGTCGGCCAACGCCGACAGCACGAGGTACAACACCCCCGGTCTGTCGGCCGCCCGCACCTCGAGGATCGTCGCGCCGCGGGCCGCCTCGGCCCGGATGGCCACGCTCGGTGCGAGGTCGCCCAACGAGCGTCGACCGAGCCTGGCGCGGGCGTCCATCCGGCCGCTGGCGATCGCGTCGAAGCGCTGGCGGAGCACCATGGGGTCCAGGGAGTCGTCGGCGACGTCCCAGACGGCCAGGCCGTACTCGCCCTGCCCCCAGGCCCGGGCCGCGCGCACGGAGGTCCGCTGGAGGGCCAGCATGGCGGCGCCGTCGGCGAGCAGGCCGACCCGGTCCGGGGCGATCACCGTCACCCGGGCGCCGTCCGCGATCTGCTCGACCTCGATGCTCACGCCCCCCTTGCGCACCACCTTGGGGATCGCTACCTCCGCGGGCGGTCGGGCATGGGCGACCGTGCCCGTGTCGAGGGCGGCCACCGCCGCGTCCGCGACCTGGCGCACCAGCCCGGACCGCCAGCTCGACCAGGCCTGGGGGGAGGCGGCCTTGGCGTCGGCCTCGGTGAGCGCCAGCAGGAGCGCCAACCCGTCGGCGGTGCCGAAGCGCTCGGTCACCCGCTCCACGGTCGCCGGGTCGTGGGGGTCGCGGGTGGTCGCGGTCTCGGCGAGCAGCAGGTGCCAGCGGACCAGGGCGCCGATCTGCTCGACGGCCTCGTCGTCGAACCCCATCCGGGTCGCGATCCGCCGCGCGATCGGCTCGCCGGCCACGCTGTGCTCGGTGAGGCCACCCTTGCCGATGTCGTGGAGGAGCGCCGCCACCATCAGCACGTCGGGACGCGACACGCTCCGGATCAGCGCGGAGGCCTCGATGCAGGTCTCGACCACGTGCCGGTCGACGGTGAACCGGTGGATCGGCGAGGCGTGGGGCAGCAACCGGATCCGCTCCCACTCCGGCAGCAGGCGGTCGAGTGCACCGGTCTCCTCGAGCGTCTCCCACACGGGCAGCAGCCCCGGTCCCGCGGCGAGCAGCCGGACGAGCAGCTGGCGCGCCTCGTGGGGCCAGGGCTCCGGCAGCGCGGCCCCCTCGCGGACCAGGCGGGCGGCGGTCGGCGGCGCGAGCACCAGGTCTCGCTCGGCGGCCTCCGCGGCCGCGCGCAGCAGCAGCAGCGGGTCGACGTCGGGCTTGGCTCCGGCGTCGAGCACCACCTCGTCGCGGGAGACAGCGACGCCGGGCGCCACGCCGAGCAGGTCCGGCCGCCGGGCCGCGCTGACCCGGGTGGGGCGGGTGAGGTAGCCGTCCACGCGTCGCCAGGTGAGCCGGGACAGGTGGGTGATCCGGCGGCCCAGCTCGCGGACGTACTTCTGGACGGCGACCGCGTCTTCGAGCCCCAGCGGTGCGGCCAGCTCGGACCAGGCCTCGGGGGCGATCCGGTCCGTGGGCCGGCCCGTCACCTGGTGCAGCACGTCGCGCACGTCGAGGAGCGCCCGGCGGGACCGGTCGAGGTCGGCGTGGGGCACGTCGACGAGCCAGGTGGCGACGAGGGCGGTGAGCACGTTGGCGTCCCGCAGCCCCCCTTGCGCCTCCTTGAGATCGGGCACGGACGCGTGCGCGAGCTCGCCCACGAGCTCGTGGCGGCTCCGGACGAGCTTGCGGAGCGCCGGCAGGTGCTCGGTGGCGCCCCGACGCCACGAGGTGAGCATCGTCGAGCGCAGCCGGAGCGTCAGGTTCGGGTCGCCGGCCAGGTGCCGGATGTCGAGGAGGCCCAGGGCCACCCGGACGTCGTCGGCCGCCGCGGACACCATCTCGGGGACCGACCGGACCGAGTGGTCGAGCCGGGCCCCGGAGTCCCACAGCGGGTACCACAGCTGCCGACCCAGCTCGCCCAGGGCGACGTCCTCGTCGTGGACCAGGACGACGTCGAGGTCGGACTGCGGCGCGAGCTCGCCGCGGCCGAAGCCGCCGACGGCGACCAGCGCGACCCCGGCGTCCGGGCCGTCGGCGGCGTCGTACGCACCCGAGCAGAGCGCGTCCGCGGCCGCCGTGCGAGCAAGGCGTTCGGCGGCACTCATGGCATCAGCGCGCGGACTCGTCCCGGTCGCCGGTCCGCCTGGGCGGCGTGACCACCGCGGTTCCGAGCTTCATCCGACCTCCTCGGGCGTCAACGTAGCGGGCGGTACAGCAGGCTGCGGTGCCCGCCCGGAGGCCGGGCGGGCACCGCAGGTGATGGTTGCCTCGATGGCTCCTAGAGGGCTGCGGCGTCGCGATCGCCGGTCCGCACGCGGACCATGGTGTCGACCGGGATCACCCACACCTTGCCGTCGCCGATCCGGCCGGTCTGCGCGGTCTTGACCACGATGCCGACCACGTCGTCGGCATCGGCATCGTCCACGACGATCTCGATGCGGATCTTCGGGACCAGGGCGATGTCGTACTCCGCGCCCCGGTAGACCTCCGTGTGGCCCTTCTGCCGGCCGTAGCCGGAGACCTCGGAGACCGTCATGCCGGTGACCCCGAAGGTCTCCAGCGCCTCGCGGACGTCCTCCCACTTGTGCGGCTTGATGACCGCGGTGATCAGCTTCATGCGTTGGCTCCTTCGGTGACCGTCTTCTGGTTGAGCGTGGTGGCGAGCCCGCCACCGCCGAGGCCGGCGTGCAGGTTGTAGGCGGCCTCACCGTGCTGGTCGCTGTCGATGCTGTCGACCTCGGCCTCCTCGGTGATCCTCCAACCCATCGAGTACTTGATCGCGAACGCGATGATCGTCGTGAAGACACCGCTCCACACGATCGCGATGGCTGCGGCAGCCGCCTGGTCACCCAAGGAGGACAAGCCACCGCCGTAGAACAGTCCGTTGATCCCGCCGGGTGCCGAGGCGGTGGAGAACAGCCCGATCAGCAGCGTGCCGATGATGCCGCCCACGAGGTGGACCCCCACCACGTCGAGGGAGTCGTCGAGCTTGAACCTCCACTTGAGGCCCACGGCGTAGGCACATGCACCACCGGCGACCGCGCCGATGGCGATGGCACCGAGCAAGTCGACCGCGCCGCAGGCAGGGGTAATCGCCACCAGTCCTGCGACGACGCCCGAGGCAGCGCCGAGCGAGGTGGCCTTGCCGTGCAGGATGCGCTCCACCAGGAGCCAGGCCAGCATGGCGGCCATGGTGGCCAGGGTGGTGTTCAGGAACGTCACGCCGGTCTCGGTCATGAACTGGGCCATGTTGGCCTCGTCGGTGTCCCCGGTGAAAACGATGGAGCCGACGTTGAAGCCGTACCAGCCGAACCAGAGAAGCCCGGCGCCGATCATCGTGAGCGGCAGGTTGTGCGGCCGCATCGGCTCCTTGGGCCAACCGACCCTCCTACCGATGACGAGAGCGAGTACCAGACCAGCGACACCCGCATTGATGTGGACGACCGTGCCGCCCGCGTAGTCCTGGGCGCCGATCTTGTCCATGATGAGGCCGCCGCCCCAGACCATGTGGGCGAGCGGGAAGTAGCTGAGGGTGATCCACAGGGGCAGGAACACGATCCAGGCCGACAGCTTGACCCGGTCGGCGATCGCACCGCTGATGAGCGCTGCGGTGATCACCGCGAAGGTCATCTGGAAGCAGACCGCGATGTAGCTGTCCGCGCCCACGCCCTCGAGGCCGAACAAGGTGAAGGGGTTGGCGAAGAACGTTCCTCCGCCGCTGAAGGACATCGACCATCCCCACAGCACGTACACGATCCCCACGACGGCCATCGCGACGTAGGACATCATCATCATGTTGAGCACGGACTTCGAGCGGGACATGCCGCCGTAGAAGAGAGCCAGTGCCGGGGTGGTCATCATCAGGACGAGGGCCGTTGCCACGATCATCCAGGCGTAGTAGCCGTCCACGGAACCTCCATGGTCTTGAACGTCAGTCGGGAGGCACCGGTCGACCGCGCTGTCGCAGGTGCCCTCCCCCAATGCCGACGATCTTGGAGGCCGCAGGTTTCACGCCGTCTGGCCTGGTGTTGCAGGCAAGCAACGATGTCCGGGCATTTGTTACAGCCGTGTGAACGGCGGTGGATCAGCCCAGGAGCGCGTCGACGAAGGCGCCGGGATCGAACGGCGCCAGGTCGTCGGCACCCTCGCCCAGGCCCACGAGCTTGACCGGGACGCCGAGCTGCTGCTGGACGGCGACCACGATGCCGCCCTTGGCGGAGCCGTCGAGCTTGGTCAGCACGATGCCGGTCACGTCCACCACCTCGGAGAAGACCTTGGCCTGGATCAGGCCGTTCTGGCCGGTGGTCGCATCGAGGACGAGCAGCACCTCGGTGACCGGCGCGAGCTTCTCGATGACCCGCTTGACCTTGCCGAGCTCGTCCATCAGGCCGGCCTTGTTCTGCAGGCGGCCGGCGGTGTCGATGATCACCGTGTCGACGCCGGTGTCGACGGCCTCCTTCACCGCGTCGAACGCGACGCTGGCCGGGTCGGTGCCCTCGCTCCCCCGCACCACCTCGACGCCCACCCGCGCACCCCAGGTGGCCAGCTGGTCGACCGCGGCGGCGCGGAAGGTGTCCGCCGCGCCGAGCACGACCCGACGGTCCTCAGCGACCAGGATCCGGGCGAGCTTGCCGACGGTCGTGGTCTTGCCGGAGCCGTTCACCCCGACCACGAGCACCACGCCGGGCTTGCCGTCGCCGCTGACCCGGAGACGGCGGTCCATCGACGGATCGACCAGCTCGACGAGGGCCTCACGGAGCGCCGTACGCGGGTCGGGGCGGACTCCTCCCTCGACCCGCAGGCGGGTGCGCAGGCTGTCCACCACCTTCTGGGTGGGGGCGACGCCGATGTCGGCGGCGAGCAGCGTGTCCTCGATGGACTCCCAGGTGTCCTCGTCGAGCTGGTCGCGAGACAGCAGCGCGAGTAGTCCGCGACCCAGGGCGCCCTGGGAGCCGGAGAGCCGCTGACGCAGCCGCACCAGGCGCGACGCGGTTCCCTCGGGCTTCTCGATCGTGGGGGTCGGCGCCGGCGCGTCGACCTCCGCCTCCGCGGCCTCGGTCGAGGCCGGGGTCCCCGGGCGAGGGGGGCGATGATGTCCGTGCCGCTGGTCGGCGGCCGCTGCCGACGCTTGCGACCCGTGGTCAGCAGCCCCGCCACCAGGGCCAGCGCGACGACGGCGATGGCGATGACCAGAGCCAGGGTCTCACTCATGCGGGCATCCAATCAGAGCAGTCAGGGGAGGTCCGGGCGGCAGCGACCGCCCGGGAAACGAGACGGTCAGGGTCGCTCGACGTGCCGACCCGACACGGGCTCCGTCGGCCTCAGGACCGACGCGCCCTCGACCGGGACCGTGCCCGCGTCCTGCGGCTCCACCGTGGGCAGCGCGTCGACGGCCTTGGCCATGGCGTCGCCCAGCCACGGCGCGGCCGGCACGTCCGCCCCGCGGTGGGGGAAGGCGACGTACAGGACGACGACGGCGGCAAGGACGACGATCACGAGCATCGCGATGACGATGGCAGTCACGGGGTTCTCCTGGAGACGACATCAGGGGCACTCTCACCTTGGCACACCCAGCACCGCCCCCCGCAAATCACGCCGTGACGGTGTCGCGCAGCCGCTGGGAGATGACCGCGGACACGCCGTCGCCACGCATCGTGACGCCGTACAGCGCGTCGCCCACCTCCATGGTGCGCTTCTGGTGGGTGATGACGAGAAGCTGGGAGTTCTCCCGGAGCTCCTCGTAGATCTCCAGGAGGCGACCGAGGTTGGTGTCGTCGAGCGCGGCCTCGACCTCGTCGAGGATGTAGAACGGGGAGGGCCGGGCCTTGAACAGGGCCACCAGGAACGCCACCGCCACCAGCGACCGCTCGCCGCCGGAGAGCAGGGACAGGCGCTTGATCTTCTTGCCCGGCGGGCGGGCCTCGACCTCGACGCCGGTCGCCAGCATGTCGTGGGGGTCGGTGAGCACGAGCCGGCCCTCGCCCCCCGGGAACAGTCGCGCGAAGGTCTCGTCGAAGGCCTTCGACACGTCGGCGAACGCCTCGGTGAAGACCGCCTGGACCCGGGCGTCGACCTCGCGCACGATGTCGAGCAGGTCCTTGCGGGTCTTGCGCAGGTCCTCGAGCTGCTCGCTGAGGAACTGGTGACGCTCCTCCATGGCGGTGAACTCCTCGAGCGCCAGCGGGTTGACCCGGCCGAGCAGCGCGAGGTCGCGCTCCGCGGCCCGCAGCCGCTTCTGCTGCTCCTCGCGCACGAACGGCCTCGGGGCCGGCGGATCCTCGCCCTCGGCGACGGCTTCGGTGGACGGGATCGGCTGGTCCGGCCCGTAGTCGCTCAGCAGCCCCTCGGGCTCCAGACCGAGCTCCTCGAGCGCCCGCTCCTCGAGCTGCTCGATGCGCATCCGCTGCTGGGTGCGCGCCATCTCGTCGCGGTGGACGGAGCTGACCAGCTCGTCGTGCTGGCGGGCCAGGTCGCGCAGCGTCGTCCGGACGGACAGCAGCTGCTCCTCGCGACCGACGCGGCCCTGCTCCACCTCGGTGCGTCGCGCCGTCGCGAGGTCGACCGACCGGTCGAGGCGAGCCAGCACCACCCGGCTCGCGACCACGACCGCGGCCGCGGCCCGACCCTCGCGGACCAGCCGCTCGCGGCGCTCGGCGGCCTTCGCGCGCGCCTCGCGCTCCGCGGCCGCGGCCCGCACCAGCTGGTCCGCCCGACCGTGCAGCGCCCGGGCCCGCTCCTCGGAGGTGCGCAATGCCAGCCTGGCCTCCATCTCGGCCTGCCGGGACGCGCGGGCCGCGTCGGCGAGCCGCTCCCGGGTGGCGGTGTCGGGCTCCTCGTCGGGGGCGTCCTCGGCCGTCGCGAGCCGCTGCTCGAGGTCCGCGAGCCCGGCCAGGTCGCGGTCGCGCGCCTCCTCGGCGGCGGTGATCGCCTCGGTCACCCGCGCGGCCTCGGCGCGCGCGGACCGGGCCAGGGACCCGTGCTGGCCGAGCTCCTCGGCCACGGCGGCCAGCGTCGCGTCGGACTCGTGCAGCCGGGCCAGGGCGACGTCGGCGCGCATCTGCGCGTCCAGCCGCTCGGCCTCCAGCCGGGAGGTGTCGAAGGTGAGCCGCTCGGCGGAGGCGACCGCCTCGGCCAGGGCCTCGGTGGCCTCCTCGACCGCGGCCTGGATCTCGATCAGGCTCGGCTGCGTCGCGGAGCCGCCGTGCGCGAAGTGGGCGCCGAACACGTCGCCGTCGCGGGTGACCGCGGTGACGTCCGGCACCTCGGCCACCAGGGTGCGCGCGGCGTCGAGGTCGGGGACCACCGCGACCTTGTAGAGCAGCCGCGAGAGCGCACCCTGCAGGTCGGCGGGTGCCTCCACCACGTCGACGGCGTACGTCGCCCCGTCGGGCAGCCCCGGCCAGTCACCGTCGCTCGGCGCGGCGCCGCCGAGCAGCAGCCCGGCCCGTCCGAGGTCGGCGGTCTTGAGGTGCTCCAGGGCGTCCACGGCGGCCGCCGGGTCGCGCACGGCGACCGCGTCGGCGGCGTTGCCGAGGGCGCCGGCCAGCGCCGCCTCGAAGCCGGGTCGCACGGTGAGGAGCGCCGCGACCGAGCCCAGCAGCCCCGAGACGGCGTCGGAGGCGGCGAGCAGGGCGCCGGCGCCGTCCTTGCGGTTGAGGCCCATCTCGAGCGCGTCACGGCGGGCGGCCAGCGACGCCCGGTCCCGGTCGGCTTGCTGGGCGGCCTCGCGGACCTTGGCCAGCTGCTCGTCGAGGTCGTCCAGAGCGGCGACGGCGCCTTCGTGCTCGGCGTCGAGCCCCTCCTCCCCCGCGTCCAGACCGGCGACCCGGGTCTCCAGCGAGGTGAAGTCCCGCTGGGCACGGTCGGCGCGGGCGACGGCGGCCTCGCGCGCCTGGCCGAGCCGGCCGACCTCGTCGTCGGCGGCCGCGGCGCGGGAGCGGAGGGCGTTGACCTGGCCGTGCAGCCGGGCCAGGCCCTCGCGGCGGTCCGCCGCCGCGCGGAGCAGCCCGGCCACCCGGCGTTCCTCCTCGGCCGCGGCGTCCTCGGCGGCCCGCTTGGCGGCGAGGGCCGCCTCCAGGGCCGCGCGGAGGCCGTCGACCTCGGCGCCGATCGCCCGCTCCTGCTCCTGGACCCCGGCGGCCTCGGCCTCGAGCGCCTCGGGGTCGCGTCCGGTGTCCAGCGCGGCCTGGTCGGTGCTCGCCGCGTTGCGGACCCGTTCCGCGGCCAGCGACTCGGTACCACGCAGGCGTTCGCGGACCCCGGAGAGGGCGAACCAGGTCTCCTGGGCCGCGGACAGGGCCGGCAGGTCGTCTCGCAGCGCGGCCTCGAGGGCGGCCTCGGCCTCGAGGGCGTGCGTCCGCGCGGCCTCCACCTCGGCGCGGCGCTCGACCAGGATGGTCTCGTCGGCCAGCTCCTGCTCCAGGGCGGTGCGGGCGGTCACCAGGTCGTGGGCGATCAGGCGCGCTCGCGCGTCACGCACGTCGGCCTGCACGGCGGCCGCCTTGCGCGCGACCTCGGCCTGCCGGCCCAACGGCTTGAGCTGGCGGCGGATCTCGGAGAGCAGGTCGCCGAGCCGGGTGAGGTTGCCGTCGGTGGAGTCGAGCTTGCGGAGCGCCTTCTCCTTGCGCTTGCGGTGCTTGAGGACGCCCGCGGCCTCCTCGATGAAGCCCCGCCGGTCCTCCGGGGTCGCGTGCAGGATCGTGTCGAGCTGTCCCTGGCCCACGATCACGTGCATCTCGCGACCGATGCCCGAGTCGCTGAGCAGCTCCTGGACGTCGAGCAGCCGGCAGCCGGTGCCGTTGATGGCGTACTCCGAGCCGCCGGAGCGGAACATGGTCCGGCTGATGGTGACCTCGGCGTACTCGATCGGCAGCGCACCGTCGGAGTTGTCGATGGTCAGCAGCACCTCGGCCCGGCCCAGCGGCGAGCGGCCGGACGTGCCGGCGAAGATGACGTCCTCCATCTTGCCGCCGCGCAGGCTCTTGGCGCCCTGCTCACCCATCACCCAGGCCAGCGCGTCGACGACGTTGGACTTGCCGGAGCCGTTGGGGCCCACGATGCAGGTGATGCCCGGCTCGAGCTGGAGCGTGGTCGAGGAGGCGAAGGACTTGAACCCCTTCAGGGTCAGGCTCTTCAGGTACAACGCAGTGCTCCTCGTGTCCGGCGATCGGTCCCTCGCGGGGGCGCTGGAGGGCGCGGGCATCGTCTCAGACGCCGTACCCGGGGAAGGCAGCCCGCCCAGCCTACGGCGAGCGGCGCCGAGGTCGGCGACCCGGGAGGCGTGTCGGGCCGCCGCGGGTAACGTCGCGCCCATGTCCGAGCAGCCGCGCCCGCACAACTTCCAGATCTCCGTGCCCGACTCCGTCTCCGCCGGCGTGTGGGCCAACTTCGCCACGGTCTCCCACTCGCCGTACGAGTTCACCATCGACTTCGTCCGCCTCGACTTCGCCCACCCGACGGGCGACGGCGGCCGGCAGGGCCAGGTGGTGGCCCGGGTCAACCTCTCGCCGCTGATGGTCACCCAGCTGATGGAGGCACTCGAGGGCAACTGGCAGAAGTACGCCGCGCGTGCCCTGCCCGACGAGGTCAACGGCCCCGGCAGCGAGTGACGGGGTCGTCGTCCTGCTGCCTACAGGACCGCCCCGGGGTTGAGGATGCCGGCGGGGTCGAGCGCGTCCTTGATCCGGCGGGTCAGGGCCATCACGTCCGGACCGAGCTGGTCGGGCAGCGCGGCCTTCTTGGTCCGGCCGACGCCGTGCTCGCCGGTGATCGTGCCGCCGAGCCGGATGGCGGCGGCCATCACCTCGTCGAAGGCGGCGCGCGCCCGGGCCAGCGAGTCGGGGTCGCCGGCGGTGTAGACGATGTTGGGGTGGGTGTTGCCGTCGCCGGCGTGCGCCACGACCGGGATCTCCACGTCGTACGTCGCGGCGATCCCCTCGATGGCGGCGAGCAGGTCAGGGAGCAGCGGCACCGGCACCCCGACGTCCTCGAGGAGGAGCGCCCCGCGAGCCTCGACGGCGGGGAAGGACGCACGCCGGGCGGCGACGAAGAGCTCTCCCTCCTCGGCGTCCTCGGTCACGAACACCTCGGTCGCCCCGGCGGCCTCGCAGGCCTGTCGCATGACGTCCACCTCCGCGGCCCGCGACGAGCCCGGCGCGTCCGACTGGGCGATCAGCAGCGCCCCGGCCTCGCGGTCCAGACCCATCGGCCGGTAGTCCTCGACCGCGTTGACACTGGCCCGGTCCATCAGCTCCATCATCGACGGCCGCAGCACCCGCCGCACCGCGACGACCGCGTCGGCTGCGGCGACCACGGTCGGGAAGGCCGCCACCAGGGTCGAGCGCGCGCCCTGCGCCGGCACCAGCCGCAGGATCGCGCGGGTGACGATGCCCAGGGTCCCCTCGCTGCCGACGAACAGCTTGACCAGGGACAGCCCGGCCACGTCCTTGATCCGCTTCCCACCGAGCGAGACGAGGGTCCCGTCGGCGAGCACCACGTCGAGGCCGAGCACGTAGTCGGTGGTCACGCCGTACTTCACGCAGCACAGGCCACCGGCGTTGGTGGCGACGTTGCCGCCGATCGAGCAGATCTCGAAGGACGACGGGTCCGGCGGGTACCAGAGCCCCTCGGCCGCGGCGGCCGCCTTGACCTCCGCGTTGAAGGCGCCCGGCTCGACCACGGCGACCTGGCAGCCGACGTCGATCTCGACCGCCCGCATCCGCTCCAGCGAGATCACGATGCCTCCGTCGACCGCCGACGAGCCGCCGGAGAGTCCGCTGCCCGCGCCGCGAGGCACCACGGCGACGCCGTGCTCGGCGGCCCACCGGACCGCGGTCTGGACCTGCTCGGCGTCCTCGGCGCGCACCACGGCGATCGGCGTCCCCGCGGAGGCGTCGCGGGACCAGTCGAAGCGGTACTTCTCCACGGCGTCGGGGCCGGTCACGACGACCCCGTCGGGGAGGGCGGACACCAGCGCCGCGACGTGCTCCATGGGGCCATCGAACCACGAGGCCCGGAGGTGTCGGCCGGGAGCGGTGCCTTGCCACGCGATGGGCCCCGGAGCACAGTGGGGAGGTGCGAGACGGCGTCGCGACGAGGCGATCGCGGGGAGCCGGACTCCCGGTCCTCGTGCCTGTCCTGGTGCTCGTCCTGGCGCTGCTGTCGGGGCTGCCTGGGACCCGCCCCGGACGACGACACGGCGCGCCAGGAGCTCTCCAGCACGATCGCCCGGGGTCTGGCCGACCAGGTCGCACTGGGCCCCGACATCGGCGCGGACTACTCGGGTCTGCGCGCCGTGCTCGTCCTGGTCGACGGGTCCACCGTGCTCGAGCAGTACTACGGGTGCTCCCGCGACGACGCCCACGACCTCCAGTCGGTGACCAAGAGCGTGCTGGCCACCCTCGTCGGCATCGCCGTCGGGGAGGGCAGCCTGCGCCTCGACGACCGGCTCGCCACGCTCCTCCCGGCGTACGCCGGCTCGATGACCCGGGCGACCGCACGTGCCACCCTGCGCCAGGTGCTCACCATGACCGCCGGCTTCCCGGACCGCTTCGAGGGGCTCGACTCGGAGTTCGTCCACTCCCGCGACTGGGTCCGCGACATCCTGGTGTCCGCGGACAGCCCGCCGGGCGAGCGGTTCGTCTACGCCAACGAGAGCGCCCACCTCGTCTCCGCGATCCTGGAGGAGGCGACCGGTGAGCCGGTGCTCGCCTACGCCCGCAGCCGGTTGTTCGAGCCGTTGGGCATCGTCACCGAGCCGGCGTCCACGTCGGCGTTCCGGCCCGGGCGGCTCGCGGGGTACGCGCGCTCCGGCGTCGCCTGGCCGGTCGACCCGCAGGGTCACGCCACCGGCTACAGCTGGCTCCGGCTGCGGCCCGCCGACCTCGCCAGGATCGGACAGCTCTACCTCGACGAGGGACGCTGGGACGGCCGGCAGGTGGTGCCCGCCGACTGGGTGCGCGCGGCCACGGTGAACGCCAGCGAGCTCCCCGTCCGGTCGGCGAACGGCCAGGGGCTACGGCTACCTGTGGTGGGTGCGCACGGTGCAGCGCGAGGCGGCGTACGCCGCCCTGGGGTACGGCGGCCAGGTGGTCGAGGTGGTGCCCTCGCTGCGCCTGGTCGTGGTCACCGCCGTGGACCTCGACTACCAGGACGCGACCGACCAGGGCGTGTCGACGTCGCTGATGACGTCGTTCGTCGAGTCGGTGGTCGCGCCAGCGGTGCGCGCGGCACACCTGACCTGACCCGCCCGCGAGGGACCGATGATCCGCCCCACGACCCGGACGGGTCGTCGGTGGCGCCCTAGCCGCTCCGCGGAGCGGGACTCAGGCGGGCTGCATCTCCTGCATCGTCGCGTGCAGCGACTCCGACTCGAGATCGAGCATCGTGGCCGCCTGAGCGGCGGTCAGCGCGTCGTTCTCCTCCTTCAAGCGGAGGACGAGGGTCTCGAGCTCGGCCACCCGGGCGCGGAGCCGACTGTTGTCGGTCACCAGGCGGGTGGGGGTTCGCAGGTCGCTGTCCAGGTATCCGATCAGCGCCTTGGCCATGAAGTATTGCCTCCGGGGGTGTTCGGGTGGAGCCCGGGACGTGGGCTGCCTTCAAGAGTCTCACCAGATCCGGGCCGGGTCAATCCGGCGGGTGCCCCCGCCTGGCCCGCGGCGCGGGCTGGCAGCGCGGGCAGAAGTACGACGAGCGGTTCATGAACGAGACCCGCCGGATGGCGGTCCCGCACCGCTCGCAGGGCAACCCCTCGCGGCCGTAGGCGTGCAGCGACCGGTCGAAGTAGCCGGACTCGCCGTTGACGTTGACGTAGAGCGCGTCGAAGGACGTGCCGCCCGCACCCAGCGCGGCGGTCATCACGTCGCGGGCGTGCCCGATCAGCTCGGCCACCTGGCGGCGGGTCAGCCGCGTGCCCGGTCGCTCGCCGTGCAGGTGCGCGTGCCACAGCGCCTCGTCGGCGTAGATGTTGCCGACCCCCGACACGAGGTTCTGGTCGAGCAGCTGGCGCTTCACGCCGGAGACACGCCGCCGGACCCGCGCCACGAACGCGTCCTCGTCGAAGAGCGGATCGAGCGGGTCGCGGGCGATGTGCGCGATCTCGGGCGGCAGGATCGCGCCACCGGTGGAGACCAGCAGGCCGCCGAACATCCGCTGGTCGACGAACCGCACCTCGAGGGCCGGCGACAGGGTGAGACGCACCCGCAGGTGCCGCTCGTCGGCGGCCCCGGGCCGCTGGAGGAGCATCTGGCCGCTCATGCCGAGGTGGCCGAGCAGCGCGTCGTCGTTGTCGAGGGCCAGCCAGAAGTACTTGCCGCGTCGCCGGACCGCCTCGATCCGGCGTCCGGCGAGGGCGTCGGCGAAGCCGGCGGGTCCGCGCGGGTCGCGGCGTACCGGGCGCGGGTGGAGCACCTCGACGTCGGTGACGACGGACCCGAGCACGTGCCGCTCGAGACCGGCGCGGACGACCTCGACCTCGGGAAGCTCGGGCACGGGGCGAGTGCTACTCGGGCAGCCGGCCGTCGGCGGCGGCCATCTCCCGGGTGACCTCGTCGGTCATCGCGACCGCGGCCGGGTCGCTGACCGCGGCGGCCTCGAAGATCTCGCCGTACGCCGTCTCGGCGGCGAGCTGCTCGGCCTCCTTCTTGGAGCGGCCGATGCCGTGCCCGTAGAGGTTGCCGCCGACGCGGACCTGGGCGGTGAAGGTCTTCATGTGGTCGGGGCCCTCGGAGGCGATGACGTAGTCGGGCACGCCCAGCCCGCGCTCGGCGGAGAGCTCCTGGAGCGAGGTCTTCCAGTCGAGGCCGGCGCCGAGCTTGGCGGCGGCGGTCATCAGCGGGTCGAACAGCAGGTGCACGACCGGGCCGGAGGCCTCGAAGCCGCCGCTGAGGTGCACCGCGCCGATCACCGCCTCGACGGTGTCGGACAGGATCGAGGCCTTGCCACGGCCACCGGTGGTCTCCTCGCCGCGGCCGAGCTTGACGTGGCCGCCGACCCCGATGTGCTTGCCGACCTCGGCCAGCGCGCGGGCGTTGACGACCGCGGCGCGCAGCTTGGCCAGCCGACCCTCGGACAGGTCGGGGTGGGAGAGGTAGAGCGTCTCGGTCACCACCACGCCGAGCACCGAGTCGCCGAGGAACTCCAGGCGCTCGTTGGTCGGGAGGCCGCCGTTCTCGTAGGCGTAGGAGCGGTGCGTCAGGGCGCGCTCCAGCAGCTCGGGATCCAGCACGGGATCACCGAGAGCCGACCGGAGCTCCCCGTAGTTGGTCAGCGGACCGGTGCAGTCACAGGACCTGGCGACGGGCGGACCGGGCGCCGTACTGGCCGCACGTGCCGCACGCCCGGTGCGGCAGGTGCTGGGCACCGCACGCCGGGTTGGCACAGGTCACGAGGGACGGCGCGACGGCCTTCCACTGCGAGCGACGGTGACGCGTGTTGCTCCGCGACATCTTCCGCTTCGGGACTGCCACTGTTCTCTCCTACTACCTCGGGCCGACCTGGTCGGCCTGCGTGGGTGCTGCCTTCGCTTACGTGTCGCTGTTCTGGATCTGCTGCAGGGCTGCCCACCTCGGGTCAACCGGGGCGTCGTGCGTGTGGTCCGGGTCGTCCTTGAGCCGGGCGCCACACTCGACGCACAACCCGGGACAGTCGTCCTCGCACAGCGGCTGGAACGGCAGTGCGAGCACCACCGCGTCCCGCAGCAGCGGCTCGAGGTCGAGCAGGTCGTCCTCGAGTCGCCCGGTCTCGTCCTCGAGCTCGTCATCACCGTGATCACGAGCCGAGGCACGCTGGTCGTCGTACACGAACAGCTCCTGCAGGTCGACCGTGACGTCGTCGTCGATCGCCTCCAGGCACCGCGCGCACTCCCCGACGAGCGCGACCGTGGCCGTCCCCGTCACCAGCACGCCCTCCATGACCGCCTCGAGCCGCAGGTCGAGTTCGACCGGCGAGCCCTCGGGGACGCGAAGGACTTCGATACCGAGATCTGCCGGAGCCGACACGGAGCGTGACACCAGTCGCTGGGACCCCGGGCGGCGGCCGAGCTCGCGGGTGTCGAGCACGAGCGGCGCTCTCGGGTCCAAGCTGAACAGGAGAATCACTTTCCGGTGTGCGGGCACAACAGATCGGAAGAATCTTATCCGCCTGGGACGCGTGTGACCAAAACCCCCGCCCCGATGCCCGCGCAGCGACCCACCGGGCGGCCCTCGATCACGACGACCGGGAGGCCAGCCGCTCGGTCAAGCAGGTCCCGCACGAAGTCCGGCACCAGGCCGGTGACGTCGCCGCCGTACCCCGCCACCTCCTTGACCAACGAGGACGCCACGAACGCGTGCTCGGGGCTGGTCGGCAGGAAGAGCGTCTGCACCCCGTGGGCCAAGGTGGCGTTCATCTGCGCCATCTGCAGCTCGTACTCGAAGTCCGACGCCTTGCGCAGTCCCTTCACGATCGCCTGCACGTCGTGCTCGGTGCAGTACGTCGTGAGCAGGCCGGTGAACCCGTCGACCCGCACGTTGCCCAGGTCGGCCGTGGCCCGCTCGAGCATCGCGATCCGCTCCTCGGGGCCGAAGAGCCGGCTCTTGGAGGCGTTGACCCCGACGGCGACCACGACCTCGTCGAAGACCTGCGCGGCCCGGCCGATGATGTCGAGGTGCCCGTGGGTGACGGGGTCGAAGGTTCCGGGGCAGACGGCGCGGTGCACGCAGGTGATGCTAGTCGTCGACCTCGGCGGCCGCCGTGGCGTGGGCGAACCACAGGGCGCTGTCGCCGTAGGCCTTGTCCTTGGTGGGGGCGTAGCCGGCCGGCCAGGTGAGGTCGTCGCCGCGGGCCGAACGCTCGACGACGACCAGCGCGCCGGGGACCAGCCAGTCGTGGCGACGCAGCGCCTCGAGGTCGGCGACCACCGTCTCGTCGGCGACGGCGTACGGCGGGTCGAGGTAGGCGATGTCGTACGGCGCGGTCGGGTGCCGGTGGAGCGTGCTGGCCACCGACGTGGCGCGCACGTCGGCCTTGTGGAACCCCAGCGACGCGGCGTTGGTCTCGATGATCGTGGCCGTGCGCCGGTCCTGCTCCACCAGCGAGACCACGCCGGCACCACGGGACCAGGCCTCCAGCCCGACGGCGCCCGAGCCGGCGTACAGGTCGAGGAAGCGGAGCCCGGACAGCGACCCGCACCAGGCCTCGATGGCGGAGAAGAGCGCCTCGCGGACCCGGTCGGTCGTGGGCCGGGTCGCGGCACCGCGGGGCGCCACGATGCGGCGACCACCCGCTGTCCCCCCGATGATCCGCGTCATGCCACCCGGTCCCCCGAGCGGGCGCTCATGACTTCTCCATGTAGCCAGACTGTCCCGAATGCTCCAACTCGTCCACCGCCGAGGCGAGGAGCGGGTGCTCGTCGAGGGCCGGATCGACGGCCAGGACGGCCTCCGCGTCCTCGCGGGCCGCGACGATGGTCTCCTCGTCGCGCAGCACCCGGAGGTTCTGCAGACCGGAGCGGAACCCGGACTGTCGGGCGCCCAGCACGTCGCCCTCGCGGCGGAGCTCGAGGTCGACCCGGGACAGCTCGAACCCGTCGACGGTGGCCGCCACCGCGTCGAGCCGGGCGCGGGCCGGGGTGCCGGCCTCGGCGCGGGTGACGAGCAGGCAGAGGCCGTGGAACCCGCCGCGGCCGACCCGGCCGCGGAGCTGGTGGAGCTGGCTGACGCCGAACCGGTCGGCGTCGAGGATCACCATGCCGGTGGCGTTGGCGACGTCGACCCCGACCTCGATCACCGTGGTGCTGACCAGCACGTCGAGGTCGCCCGCGGCGAACGACCGCATGGTCCGGTCCTTCTCGTCGGCGGGCAGCCGCCCGTGCAGGACGCCCAGCCGCAGCCCGGCGAGCGGCCCGTCGCGCAGCATGTCCGCCACCTCGGTCACCGACGCGAGGCTGCCGGGGACGGCGACGGGGTTGCCCTCGTCGTCGTAGTCGATCTTGTCGACCTCGCCCTGCTCGTGCTCGTCGCCGTCGATGCGCGGGCACACGACGTACACCTGGTGGCCCTTGCCGACCTCCTCGACGAGGCGCTCCCACACCCGGTCCTTCCAGCCCGGCCGTTCGGCGAGCGGGACGACGTTGGTCTGGATCGGGGCGCGCCCGGCCGGCAGCTCGGTGAGCGTCGACACCTCGAGGTCGCCGAACACGGTCATCGCCACGGTCCGCGGGATCGGGGTGGCGGTCATCACCAGGACGTGCGGCGGCATGAAGGCCTTGTCGGTGAGGGCGGCGCGCTGCTCGACGCCGAAGCGGTGCTGCTCGTCGACGACGACCATGCCGAGGTCGGCGAAGCTCACCTGGTCCTCGAGCAGCGCGTGGGTGCCGATGACGATGCCGGCCTGGCCGGACGCGATGTCGAGGAGGGCCGGGGCACGCTGGGTCTTGGTCATCGAGCCGGTGAGCAGCGCGACGGTGGTGCCCTCCTCGGCGCCACCCAGCATGCCGCCGGCGGCGAGGTCGCCGAGCAGCGCGGTGATCGAGCGGTGGTGCTGCTGGGCGAGCACCTCGGTGGGTGCCAGGAGCGCCGCCTGACCGCCCGAGTCGATCACCCGGAGCATCGCGCGCAGCGCGACCACGGTCTTGCCGGAGCCGACCTCGCCCTGGAGGAGCCGGTTCATCGGCCAGGACCTGGCCAGCTCGCCGAAGATCGTCTCGCTGATCTCCCGCTGGCCGCCGGTGAGCGGCCACGGCAGGCGGGCGTCGAAGGCCTCGAGCAGCCGGCCACCGTCGCCCGATCGCGGCTGGCCCCCGAGCGTCCGGATGAACGCCCGGCGCCGGGCCAGCACCAGCTGGGTGACGAGCGCCTCCTCGTAGCGGAAGTGCTTGCGAGCCGAGGTGACCTGCGCGTAGTCCTCGGGCGCGTGGATCCAGTCGAGCGCCGTCCGCGCGTCGGGCAGTCCGTGCTTGCGGAGCAGGTCGACCGGGACGACGTCGGGCACTTCGTCGAGCACGGCCCGGGCGAAGGTGATCGCGCGCTGGAGGTCCCACGAGTCGACGCCCTTGGTCAGCGGGTAGACCGGGAACAGGCCGTGGATGCTCTCGAGGAGCTCCTTGGCCTCGGAGTCCTGGTCCGGGTCGCCGCGGAAGATCAACATCTTGGGGTTGGTCAGCTGCCACTGGTCGCGGAACGTGCTCACCTGGCCGGTGAAGACGCCCTGGTTCCCGACCGCGAGGCGGCCGGCCTGCCAGTCGGCGATGTGCTGCTTGGTCGAGAAGAACGTCATCCGCAGGCTCGGCCCGTCGGTGCGCAGCACCACCTCCTGCCGGTAGGCCATCCGGTTGGTACGCCGGTCGCGGTGGCTCTTCTGCTCGCTCTGACCGATCTCCCCGACCACGGTCAGCAGCTCGCCCGGGTGCAGGGCACCCACCGTGGTGAGCTCGCCGGTGCGCAGGTAGCGGCGCGGGAAGTGGCGCAGCAGGTCGCCGACCGTGTGCAGGCCGAGGCCGTCGATCACCTTGGCGCGCTTGGACTTCTTGTCCGCCAACAACGTCGCGATGGGCGAGTCGAGGTCGATCATCGACGGCTCCCCTCGGACGGTCTCACTCGACACTGACCAGGAGCGGGTAGCGCTCCTGCCCACCGTCGTACACCACGGCATCGACAAGCGGGTGGGTCTCCTCGACCCACAGGCCGCACCGCTGGGCCAGCGCGGAGGCGTCCGGCCCGACGCCCGCCACGATCGTGACGAGCTCGCCGCCGCCGCCGAGCAGGCGGTCCAGCACGCCCGTCGCCACGTCGTACAGGTCCGCGCCCACGATCACGAAGTCGCCCTCGATGACGCCGAGCACGTCGCCGGGCTCGCACGGGCCTGCCATCGTCATCGCCTGCCGGGCCGCGATCGTGACCGCTCCGTGCCGGGCGTGGCGCGCGGTGGCCGTCATCTCCAGGACGTCGGAGTCGAAGCCGCGACCGGGCTCGTGGACGGCGAGCGCCGCGAGACCCTGCACCTGTGCCTGGGTGGGGATGACCGCGACCCGGATGCCGTGGTCGCCCTCGGCGGTGCGGGCGGCGATCTCGGCGACCCGGACGGAGTCGTGGTCGTTGGGCAGGACCACGACCTCGGCGGCTCCGCACGCGGTGATCGCCTCCAGCAGCATCCCGGTCGAGGGTCGGTCGCCCGGTCCACCATCGACCACCACCGCGCCGGCACTCTCGAAGAGCGCATGGAGGCCGGGACCGGCCGCGACGGCGACGATCCGCCGGCCCTCCCGCACCGCACCGCTGCGGTCGCGGACCTCCGCGGCCTGCTCGGCGAAGTGCGTGACGCGGACCCGGTGCGGACGACCCGCGTCCAGCCCAGCCTCGATCGCCCCACCGACGTCGTCGACGTGGACGTGGACGTTCCAGAGCCGTTCGCCGCCGACCACGACCACGGAGTCGCCGAGCCTCCCGAGCGTGGACTTGAGGTGCGGGATCCGGTCGTCGTCGGCGTCCAGGAGGTACATCACCTCGTAGGCCGGTCCACCCTCGACCAGGTCGTGCGGCACCGGCGTCGGGATCGTGCGGGTGCCCAGCGGCGCAGTCACCGGGACTGGGCGCCGACCGGTGAGCACGGTCTCGGCCGCGTCGAGGATGACGCAGATGCCGCGCCCACCGGCGTCGACGACGCCCGCCTCCGCCAGCACCGCGAGCTGCTCCGGCGTGCGCGCCAGCGCCTCGCGGGCCGCCTGGGCCGCGACCGTGAAGACCTCACGGGCCCGGGCGGCCGGCGTCGCGGCATGGGCGAGAGCCGCGTCGGCGGCGGCCCGCGCCACGGTCAGCATGGTGCCCTCCACCGGCACCCCCACCGCGTCGTACGCCGCGTCCGTCGCCAGGCGGATCGCGTCGGCCATCACGTGGGCGTTGCGTTCCTCCGGTCGCGCCGCCGTGATCCGGTGGGTGACTGCGCCGAGCATCTGGCTCAGGATCACCCCGCTGTTGCCACGCGCGCCGAGCAGCGCGCCCCGCGAGAAGGCAGCCAGCGCCGCCGGCAGGTCGAGGACGGCATCGGCCGCCGTCGCCTGCCGGAGCGCGTCGCGGGCGGCCGAGACCGTGAGGAACATGTTGGTGCCGGTGTCGCCGTCGGGGACGGGGTAGACGTTGAGCGCGTCGATCTCCTCGCGGGCGGCGTGGAGGGCCTCGGTGGCGATGTCGACGAAGCTACTGACCACGGCGAGACTGATCGTGCCGCCGCGGGGTACCTGCATGGGGTCAGAGAGTAGTGGCTCGATTTCGGCGGTGGCCCGCACTTGGGTACTCTTGCTCGGTTGCCCGCCCACGCGTCCACGCGGAGGTGCGGGCCCGAGATCACAACCTTGATCCCAACCTTCGAGCTTGTCAGGAGTGCACGGTGGCTGCCGTCTGCGACATCTGCGCCAAGAAGCCGACCTTCGGCAACAACCGACCCTGGTCGCGCAAGATCACCAAGCGCCGCTTCGACCCGAACATCCAGCGCGTCCGCGCCACGGTCAACGGCACGCCCAAGCGCCTCAACGTGTGCACCGGCTGCCTCAAGGCCGGCAAGGTCACCCGCTAGTCGCACTCAGAAGTGCGTCCAGCCTGACGGCCCGTCGTACTCCTCGCCGTCGACGGTGACTCCGGTCCCCTCGACGACCTCCCCCACCACCAACCAGCCCGCCGGGACCGCGTCGGCGTCGGGGAACGTCGCCAGCAGCGCGTGGTCGTCCCCGCCCCCCAGGATGAACCGCAGCGGGTCGGCGCCCAGCGCCGCGCCCACCGCCCGCAGCGGCTCGGCGATCGCGAAGGCGTCCCGGTGCAGGTCGATGGCGACCCCCGAGGCGTCGGTCAGGTGGCCGGCGTCGGCCACCAGCCCGTCGGAGACGTCGATCATCGAGGTGGCCCCGGCCTCGGCGGCCACCGGCCCGGCGTCGTACGGCGGCTCCGGGCGTCGGTAGGCCTCGACCAGCACCCGCGGCGAGCGGAAGCCCCGACCCAGCACCGCCAGCCCGCCGGCCGCCCAGCCCTGCCGGCCCGCCAGCGCCACCACGTCTCCCACCTCGGCACCCGAGCGCAGCACGGGCGCCACCGTGCATGCCCCGATCACCGTCACCGCGATCACCAGCTGGTCGGAACGGGTCAGGTCCCCGCCCACGACGCTGGCGCCGACCAGCGCGCACTCATCGGCGAAGCCGGCGGCGAACTCCAGGGCCCACGCGGCCGGGAGGTCGGCGGGCGCCGCCAGCCCGATGGTCAGCGAGGCGGCCCGGCCGCCCATCGCGTTGACGTCGGACAGGTTGGCGGCGGCGGCGCGGTGACCGATGTCGGTGGCCGAGGCCCAGTCGCGGCGGAAGTGCCGCCCCTCGACCATCAGGTCCGTCGACACGACCACGTGGCCGGTCTTGACCCGCAGCACCGCCGCGTCGTCGCCGGGACCGACCAGCACGTGCTCGCCCTGCGCGAACAGCGGCGTGAGCTCGGCGATCAGGCCGAACTCGCCGAGGTCCGCCAGGGTCGCGTCGGGAGGGAGTGCCATGCCTCCATCCCACCAGACAGGCGAGGTCCGGCGCCGCCCACCGCCTTCCGACACGCGCGCGAGGCGCGGTAGGTTGGCCAGCGACAACGTCCCCGACCAGACCGAGGAGTTCACATGGTCGTGCAGGCCTACATCCTGATCCAGACCGACGTCGGCAAGGCCGCCGACGTGGCCAAGGCGATCGCGTCGGTGAAGGGCGTGACGATGGCCGAGGACGTGACCGGTCCCTACGACGTGATCGTCCGCGCCGAGGCGCGCAACGTCGACGAGCTCGGCAAGCTGGTCGTCGCCAAGGTGCAGACCCTCGACGGCATCACCCGCACGCTCACCTGCCCGGTGGTGCACATCTGACCCGCCCGCTGACGGCGTTCGACGCCCCGAGTCCCCTGGGACCGGGGCGTCGTGCCATTTTGGCCGCGCCTCTGCGCCATCTGCGCCGACTCGGCGGGGGGTGGGGTCAGCGCAGGCCGGTGTCGCGGGCGAGGGCGAGGGTGATGAGCCGGTCGACCAGGGCCGGGTAGTCGAGGCCGGTGGCGGCCCACATCCGCGGGAACATCGAGAGCGGCGTGAAGCCGGGGAGCGTGTTGAGCTCGTTGATGACCAGCGAGCCGTCGGGCATCAGGAAGAAGTCGACCCGGGCCAGTCCTTCGCAGGCGATGGCCTCGAAGGCCCGTGCGGACAGCGCACGAAGGGCCGCCTCGGTCTCGGGGTCGAGGTGGGCGGGCACGTCGAGCTCGGTGTGCTCCTCGGGGAGGTACTTCGCGGCGAAGTCGTAGAACTCGTGGTCCCCCCCGATCTTGATCTCGGCCGGCACGCTCGTCTCGGGAGGTCCGGCCACGGTCTCCAGGACCCCGCACTCGATCTCGCGGGCGCCCTCGGCGGCGACCTCGACGAGCACCTTGGGGTCATGGCGCTGCGCCTCGGCGATGGCGCCGTCGAGCTCGGAGGCGTCGTGCACCTTGGAGATGCCGATGCTGGAGCCGCCGCGAGCGGGCTTGGCGAAGGCCGGGTAGCCGAGCTCGGCGACCCGGGCCCGGCAGGAGTCCGGGTCGGTGCGCCACTCCCGCTCGGTGATGGTGACGCCGGGCATCACCGGCAGCCCGGCGGCCGCGAGGACCACCTTCATGAAGGCCTTGTCCATGCCGACGGCCGAGGCGAGCACGCCGGCGCCGACGTAGCGCACGCCCGCCATCTCGAGCATCCCCTGGATGGTGCCGTCCTCGCCCCACGGGCCGTGCAGCAGTGGGAAGACCACGTCCACCTCACCCAGGGTGCGCGGCGGCGCCGACGGCTCGGACACGACCAGGTCGGTGCCCCCGGTCACCCGCTCCAGGCTGACCGCGGCCCGGCCGCCGTCGACCTCGGGCAGCTTGTCCGGGTCGTCGAGGGTCAGCCGTGACGGGTCGCCCGACTCGAGCACCCAGCGGCCGTCGGTGGCGATGCCGACGGGGATGACGTCGTAGGCATCGGTGTCGATGGCGGCGAGGACGCTGCCGGCGGTGACGCACGAGATGGCGTGCTCGCTGGAGCGACCTCCGAAGACGACCGCGACGCGAGGCTTGGGGGCAGACATCGTGTCGACCCTAGCGGGTGCCTACCCTGGCTCCATGGCCGACGACCCGACCCCCGACCGTCCGGTGCGACCCGCCACGCTCGCCGTCACCGCCGGCCGCCCGCCGCACGTGCCCGACGCGCCACTGAACGTCCCGCTGACGATGGCGTCGACGTACGTCGCCGGCGGCGACCTGGAGTACGGGCGCTACGCCAACCCCACCTGGACGGCGTTCGAGGACGCGCTCGGCGCCCTCGAGGGTGGCCGCTGCCTGAGCTTCGCCTCCGGCCTGGCCGCGGTGGCCACGGTCTTCGACCTCGTCGGCACCGACGCCAAGGTGGTCGCGCCGCGGCACGCCTACCACGGCTCCGTCGCCCAGCTCGCCGACCTCGAGTCCCGGGGCCGGCTGACCTCGGTGCTGGTCGACCTCGAGGACACCGAGGCGGTCGTGAAGGCCTGCGAGGACGCCGCCCTCGTCTGGCTGGAGTCACCGACCAACCCGGCGCTCGAGGTCGCGGACATCCCGACCATCACCGCCGCCGCGCACGCGGCCGGGGCCTACGTCGCCCTCGACAACACCTTCGCCACTCCCCTGCTCCAGAAGCCGCTGGACGACGGTGTCGACCTGGTCGTGCACTCGGTGACGAAGTACCTCGCCGGGCACTCCGATGCGGTGATGGGCGCGATCGTCACCCGCGACGACGCGTTGTACGACGTCATGAAGGGCCGGCGCGACCTGCTCGGGGCGATCCCGGGGACCCTCGAGGCGTGGCTGGCGCTGCGCGGCCTGCGCACCCTGCACCTGCGCGTCGAACGCTCCCAGGCGAACGCCCAGGACCTCGTCCGGCGGTTGACCGCGCACCCGGCGGTCACCGAGGTCCGCTACCCGGGGTTCGGCGGCATCGCCGCGGTCGTCGTCGACGGCGCGGAGCGCGCCGACCTGTTCACCCACTCCACCCGGCTGTGGGTGCACGCCACCTCGCTCGGCGGGGTGGAGTCGACCTTCGAGCGGCGGCGTCGGTGGCGCACCGAGGCACCGACGATCCCCCAGGGACTGGTCCGGATGAGCGTGGGCATCGAGGACGTCGAGGACCTGTGGGCCGACCTGGAACAGGCGCTCGACCTGCTGCCCTGACCTCCTAACGGTGCGGGTCGTAGAGGCCTAGCTCGGCGGCGTCCGGGGGCTCGAACACGCGCGACCAGTCGGAGACGTGGGTGTGCTCGATGGGCGGAACCTCCGCGCCCCGGGCCCGGATGCGTCGCCAGAGCTCGTCGGGGGTCACGTCGAGGAACCACAGCTCCACCTCGGCGCCCAGCTCGCGAGCCCGCAGGCGCAGGGCATCCCGCTCGGCTCGTGCCCAGGTTCCCCACTCGACGATGACGGTCGCCCCGACCTGCAGGAGCTCTTGGGCCAGCGACCACTGCAGGGACTCGATGCGCTCACGCATGGTGCCGTCCCAGAGACTGAGGTCCAGCGAGGTCAGCCACTCGTCGGGGCTGAGCCGGACGCCGGACCGCCGCGCCGCGATCTCGGTGGCGATCGTCGTCTTGCCGCTGCCGGGCAGCCCGCACACGATGACCAGGCAGCCGCCGGACGTCGTCATGCGGAGCAGTCTGCCGCTACAGCGCCACGGCGTTGCGGACAACCGACCGGGACAGCATGGCGATGCACCAGTCGAAGTGGCCGTCCGACCCTGAGGCACTGAAGCAGTTCGCGGTGGCGAGCGCGTACGCCGCCCGGTGGACCCACAGCCGACGTTCCGCGTAGCCGAACCTGTCCACCACCGCCTCGGTGAGCACCGCCTCGCTCGCGGCGGCGCGGCGGCCGTACATGTCGTAGATGCTGCCGGTCACCGCGGCATCGAAGCCGGGATCTCCGATCGTGGACATGAACCCGAAGTCGAGGACCGCCCGGGGGCGGAGCCCGTCGTCCACGAGGATGTTGGCGGGGATCAGGTCGCCGTGGAGCAGTCGGGGTTCTGCGGGCTCCCCCTCGGACAGGCTCGCTCGCACCGCCGCGACCAACGCGTCCAGGTCGGGCAGGCGTGCGGCCAGCGGACGCTGGAAGCGCCGCACCCGACGGTCGACCAGGTCGGCAAGGGACTTCTCGAAGGACGGCTCCCCCAGGACGGCGGGCTCGCCCGGGAGCACCGGCAGCACAGCCATCGCGGCTGCCGGAGTCACCCCGCGCAGCGCGGCGAGGACCTCGAGCAGGCAGGCGACCTCGGCGTCTCCCACCGCAGCCTCGTCGTCGGTCATCGAGATGCGCAGGGGTCGGCCCGCCAGCCTGGTCTCGACCGACGCCGACTGCCCGTCGAGCACGAGCACCTCGTGGATCACGGGGGTCCGCACCGCCGGAGCGCCGTCGGCGACGGCGTCGTAGAACATCCGCAACCTCGCGACGTCCTCGGCCGACCGTGCCGACCAGATCTTGACCACCCGGTCGTCCCCGAGAGCGAGGACCGTGCCGTCCATCCCGGAGCCGAGCACGTCACCGACCCGGTAGCCCTGCTCCTGCAGGTAGGTCGTCCATCGGGCGATCCGGTGCGCGTCCACGAGAGGACGCTCCCACGTGGCGCCGGATCAGTCGGTCTCCGCCTTCGTGTCCCGCTCGACGAACGACTGCATCATCTCCGTGGCGGTCATCTTGCCGGCGACGACGGCGTCCACGTGCTCGGCGATCGGGGCGTCGACGCCGTGCATCCGTGCGAGGGCGAGCAGCGAGGAGCACGACTTGGCGCCCTCGGCCACCTGGCGGGTGGAGGCGTAGATCTCCTCGGTGGTCATGCCCTTGCCGAGCTTCTCGCCGAACGACCGGTTGCGCGAGAGCGGCGAGGAGCACGTGGCGACGAGGTCGCCGAGGCCCGCGAGTCCCATCAGCGTCATCGGGTTGGCGTCCAGCGCCATCGCCAGGCGGGCGGTCTCGGCGAGCCCGCGGGTGATCACCGACGCGGTGGTGTTGTCGCCGAAGCCCAGCCCGACGGCCATGCCGACGGCGAGTCCCACGACGTTCTTGTAGGCGCCTCCGAGCTCACAGCCGAGCACGTCGACCGAGGTGTACGGACGGAAGGCGGGCGAGTGGCAGAGGTCCTGCAGGCGCTGGGCCACCGCCTCGTCCGCGCAGGCCACCACCGAGGCGGCGGGCTCACGCCGGGCGATCTCCGGCGATAGGTTGGGACCACTCAGCACGGCGATCCGCTCGGGTCCGGCTCCGGTGACCTCCGCGACGACCTCGCTCATCCGCTTGAGGCTGCCGAGCTCGACGCCCTTCATCAGCGACAGCATCACGGCATCGGCAGGGATGTACGGCGCCCACTGCTCGAGGTTGGCGCGCAACGTCTGCGAGGGCGTCGCCAGGACCACGACCCCGGCGCCGTCGAGGGCCGCCTCGACGTCGTGGGTCGCCGAGACGCCCGGCGGCAGCTGGATGCCCGGCTGGTAGTCGGCGTTCTCGTGGCTCTGGTTGATCGCGTCGGCGAGCTCCTGGCGGCGCGCCCAGAGCGTGACCTCGTTGCCGGCGTCGGCGAGCACGATCGAGAAGGCGGTGCCCCACGATCCGGCACTGAAGACGGCGACCTTGGTCGGAGCGTGCGTCATCGCTTCCTCCTGTCCTTCATGTGCGGGTTGCCGATCTGGTGGCGGCCGGACTCCCGCTGGTCGAAGACCGACTGCGGCGGTGTCTCCCCGCGCAGCTCGGCGACGAGGGTGGTGATCGACCCCATGATCCGCTGGGTGGCCTGGTTGACCACCTCGGCCGTCGTCGGCTGCGCGAGCAGGTCGTCCAGCGGCACCGGGTCTCCGGCCTTCAGGGTGATGTGCTTGCGGGGGAACAGGTCCGGCGCCTTGGCGTACGGCGGCAGGATCTCCTGGGCGCCCCACTGTCCGACGGGGATCACCGGGCAGCCGGTCGCGAGCGCGATGCGAGCCGCCCCGGACTTGCCGGCCATCGGCCACAGCTCGGGATCGCGGGTGAGCGTGCCCTCCGGGTAGATCACCACGCACTCACCCTCGCGCACCGCCGCGACGGCGGCGTCGTACGCGCCCGCGGCGTTGCGGCTCATCCGCTCGACCGGGATCTGACCGGCCGAGGTGAGGAAGGCCGCGAGCGCCTTGTTCTGGAACAGCCCGGACTTCGCGAGGTAGCGCGGGATCCGGCCGTGGTCGTAGACGAAGTGCGCCAGCGTCAGCGGGTCGAGGTGCGAGATGTGGTTGACCGCGACGATGCAGCCGCCGGTCTCCGGGATCTTCTCGCCGTCGATCCAGGTGCGCGACGAGCTCGTCATGAGCAGCGGCTTCAAGATCGCGGCGCCGACGAAGAACGTCCACGGCCTCGGCTCGCTGAGCTGGCGGACCCGCACCCGACACCCGTCCCTCTCTCGGCCCGGCGAGCCGGACCTGGCTGTGACGCTCGGCACGTCGGGAGCAGGGTACTAGCCGGGTGCCGACTGGCAGGATCGGGAACGATGACGACCTCGTTCATGGTGCTGGTGCCGGTGAAGTCCCCGAGCCGGGGCAAGTCCCGACTTGTCGGGGTCACCGAGACGCACCGGCGCGCTCTGGCCATCGCGTTCGCGCTCGACACCGTCGACGCGGTCCGCGCGACGCCCGCCGTCGGCGAGGTCGTGGTGGTCACCAGCGACGTCGAGGTGGTCGCGGAGGTGCGCCGGCTCGGCTGCCGGTCGCTGCCCGACGCCGGCGACCTCAACGCCAGCCTGCGCGCCGCGGCCGGGCTCGTGGAGGGCTTCCCGGTCGCCCTGTGCGCCGACCTCCCCGCGTTGGACGCGGAGACGCTGGGCCGCGCCCTCGCCGCGATCGACCGGGAGTCGGCCTGGTTCGTCGGCGATCATCTCGGCGTCGGCACCACCATGTACGCCGCCCCTGCCGCGTCCTTCGACCCGCGCTTCGGCGTCGGCTCCCGGGCCGCGCACGTCGCCTCGGGAGCCCGCGAGGTGGACGTGGACGTCGAGCGGCTGCGTCGTGACGTGGACACGGTGGCCGACCTCACGGCCCTGGCCGGGCTCGGGTGGCTCGGCCCCCGCACGCAGCAGGAATGGGCGGCAGCGACTCCGACCTGAGGGTCCCGCAAACGCCGAGATGGCGGACCCCCAAGGGGGATCCGCCATCTCGCTGTCGGGTCAGGACTTCTTGGCCGGAGCCTTCTTCGCGGCCGGCGACTTCTTCGCGGCCGGCGCCTTCTTGGCCGGCGCCTTCTTGGCCGGGGCCTTCTTGGCCGGGGTGGCCTTGGCGGTGGTGGTCTTCTTCGCCGCCGTCTTCGTGGCCGCCGGCGCCTTCTTCGCCGGAGCCTTCTTGGCCGGGGCCTTCTTCGCCGGGGCCTTCTTCGCGGCCGGGGCCTTCTTGGCCGGGGCCTTCTTCGCGGGGGCCTTCTTCGCCGGGGCCTTCTTGGCCGGAGCGGCCTTGGCGGTGCTGGCCTTCCTGGCCGGCGCTGCCTTCTTCGCCGAGGCCGTGACGCCGGCGGCGGCGGCGATCGTCAGCTTGGGCAGCTTCTTCGCACCGGAGATGACGTTCTTGAAGTCCTGGCCGGGCGTGAACTTCGGGATCGCCTTCTTCTTGGTCCGGATGCGCTCACCCGTGGCGGGGTTGCGGGCGTAGCCGGCGGCCCGGACTCGCTTCTCGAAGGACCCGAAGCCGGTGATCGCGACCTTCTCGCCCTTCGCAACCTCGCGGGTGATCGTGTCGAGAACCGACTCGAGGGCGTGTGAGGCAGCCTTGCGATTGCCTTCGAAACGCGCGGCGAGCGCGTCGACGAGCTGAGACTTGTTCACAGTCTTTCCTTCCAGATGAACCAGGGAGACCGGGCAGATGCCCGGCATTTCCCTTGCACGCTAGGCATTTGTGGGGCTCGCCACAATCACCACGCCCTGCTTTGCGCGACTTTTTGCCGGTGGCGTCAGGCGATCGTCCTCGGCCGGTACGTCGGACGGGTCCTCTCGAAGGCCCCGATCGCGTCTCCGCTGGCCAAGGTGATGCTGATGTCGTCGAGCCCCTCGAGCAGTCGCCACCGGGTGTAGTCGTCGATGTCGAAGCTGTCCTCGACCGCGTCGGGTCCCTCACCGGCACGCACCGTGCGGCTCTCGAGGTCGACGGTCACCTCGGTCCCCGGGTGTTGCTCGAGCAGGTCCCAGAGGCGTTGCACGACCTTCTCGTCCACCTGCGCCGCCAGCAGTCCGGCCTTGCCGGAGTTGCCGCGGAAGATGTCGCCGAAGCGCGGCGACACCACGGCCTTGAAACCGTAGTTCTGCAAGGCCCACACGGCGTGCTCGCGCGACGACCCGGTGCCGAAGTCCGGCCCCGCCACCAGCACCGAGCCCGCGGCGTACGCCGGCTGGTTGAGCACGAAGGACTCGTCGTTGCGCCACGCGGCGAACAGCCCGTCCTCGAAGCCACTGCGCGTCACCCGCTTGAGGTAGACGGCCGGGATGATCTGGTCGGTGTCGACGTTGGTCCGGCGCAGGGGGACGCCGACACCGGTGTGCGTGGTGAACCTCTCCATGGTCACGCCTGCCTCTCGAGTGTGGCCAGGTCGGCCGGGGAGGACAGGGTGCCGCGGATCGCGGTGGCCGCCGCGACCGGGACCGACACCAGGTGCGTCCGACCGCCCTTGCCCTGGCGGCCCTCGAAGTTGCGGTTGGAGGTCGACGCGCTGCGCTCCCCCGGAGCGAGCTGGTCGGGGTTCATGCCCAGACACATCGAGCAGCCCGCGCCGCGCCACTCGCCACCGGCCTCCTTGAAGACCACGTCGAGGCCCTCCTCCTCGGCCTGCAGCCGCACCCGGACGGAGCCAGGGACGACCAGCAGCCGGGTGTCCGGGGCGACGGTGTGGCCCTTCACGATCTCGGCCGCGAGACGCAGGTCCTCGATGCGCCCGTTGGTGCACGACCCGACGAACACGGTGTCGACCTTGATGTCGCGCAACGGCGTGCCGGCCTCGAGACCCATGTACTGCAGGGCCTTCTCGGTGGCGATCTTGTCGTTGGGCTCCTCGAAGTCCTCGGGCGAGGGCACCACACCGCCGAGCGGGACGCCCTGTCCGGGGTTGGTGCCCCAGGTGACGAACGGCGTCATCGTCGAGGCGTCGAGGACGATCTCGGCGTCGTACTCCGCGTCCGCATCGGTCGTCAGCGACTGCCAGGCCTCGACGGCCTCGTCCCACGCGGCGCCCTTCGGTGCTTCGGCACGGCCCTCGAGGTAGTCGAACGTCGTCTGGTCCGGCGCGATGAGGCCGGCCTTGGCTCCCCACTCGATGCTCATGTTGCAGACCGTCATGCGGGCCTCCATCGAGAGCTCCTCGATGGCCGGGCCGCGGTACTCCACGACGTACCCCTGTCCGCCACCGGTGCCGGTGTGCGCGATCAGGGTGAGGACCATGTCCTTGGCCGTGACGCCCGGCGGGAGGCTGCCGTTGACGGTGACCGCCATCGTCTTGGGGCGGGCCTGGGGCAGCGTCTGCGTGGCGAGGACGTGCTCGACCTCGGAGGTGCCGATGCCGAAGGCCAGGGCACCGAAGGCGCCGTGGGTGCTGGTGTGGCTGTCGCCGCAGACGATCGTCATGCCCGGCTGGGTCAGTCCCAGCTGCGGACCGACCACGTGCACGATGCCCTGCTCGATGTCACCCAGCGGGTGCAGCCGCACGCCGAACTCCTGGGCGTTGCGGCGCAGGGTCTCGACCTGGGTCCGGCTGACGAGGTCCGCGATCGGCTTGTCCTGGTCGACCGTGGGGACGTTGTGGTCCTCGGTGGCCAGGGTGAGGTCGGGACGGCGGACCGTGCGCCCGGTGAGCCGGAGGCCCTCGAAGGCCTGCGGGCTGGTCACCTCGTGGATGAGGTGGAGGTCGATGTAGAGCAGGTCCGGCTCGCCTTCCGCACTGCGGACCACATGCTCGTCCCACACCTTCTCGGCCAGTGTCCTGCCCACGACCTCACTCCTTCGCTGCTCGTCCAACTCCCGGAACTTTACACCTTGCGTCCCATGATCTGAGATGAGAGTATCGGCATATGGACAACGGAAGTGGCGTCGGCGTGCTCGACAAGGCCGCCGCTGGTGCTTGCCGCCCTCGAGTCGGGACCCGCCACGCTGGCCGGCCTGGTCGCCGGAACCGGTCTGGCCCGGCCCACCGCGCACCGCCTCGCCGTCGCCCTGGAGCACCACCGTCTGGTGGCCCGCGACATGCAGGGCCGGTTCGTGCTCGGCCCCCGTCTCTCCGAGCTCTCCGCGGCCGCCGGTGAGGACCGGCTGCTCGCCGCGGCGGGCCCGATCCTGGCCCGCCTGCGCGACATCACCGGGGAGTCCGCCCAGCTCTGGCGGCGGCAGGGCGACCACCGCGTCTGCGTCGCGGCCGCCGAGCGACCCTCGGGTCTGCGCGACACGATCCCGGTGGGCTCCCAGCTCACCATGCGGGCCGGGTCGGCCGCCCAGGTGCTGCTCGCCTGGGAGGACCCCGAGCGGATGCACCGCGGACTCCAGCACGCCGCCTTCTCCGCCACCGCACTCTCCGGCATCCGCCGCCGCGGGTGGGCCCAGTCGGTCGGCGAGCGCGAGCAGGGGGTGGCCTCGGTCTCCGCCCCGGTGCGCTCCCCCGGCGGCAAGATCATCGCGGCCGTGTCGGTGTCCGGGCCCCTCGAGCGGCTCTCGCGGCAGCCCGGCCGGATGCACGCCCCCGCGGTGCTCGCGGCCGCCGAGCGGCTCTCCGAGAGCCTGCGGCGGGCCGCGGCGGAGTAGCCCGCCCCGGAGATCAGGTGGGGGATTCGGTCAGGCGATCCGGCCGAGCTCGATCGCCGCGAGCAGCAGGGCGGCCATCGACTCGGAGTCGGCGATGACCCCGGTGCGCACCATCTCGAGAACCTCGGGCCACGGCACCCGGCGCACGTCCGAGATGCCCTCCTCCTCGCGGGCGGACCCGTCGACGGCCCGGAGCCCGCGCGCCAGGAACACGTGCTCGGGCGCGCGGCACACGCCGTTGAGGGCCCACATCGACGACAACCGGGTCCACTCGTCCGCGGCCAGTCCGGTCTCCTCGCGCAGCTCGCGCTGGGCCGCCAGCAGCGCGTCCTCACCCTCGGTGCCCCCGGCCGGGACCTCCACCGAGTCCGTCCCGGTGGTGTACCGGAACAGGTCCACGAGCACGACCTCGTCCTCGTCGGTGACCGCCACCACGAAGACCGACGCGTGCCGCATCTCGACCACGCCGTAGATCGCCTCCTCGCCGTCGGGCCGGGTGACCCGGTCCTCGCGCACCCGGATCCACGGGTTCTCGTAGGCGGTCGTCGTCGCGTGCGTCTGCCAGCCGGTCATCCGCCCATTGTCGGGCCGGTGAGTACGACGACGGATGCCGCCACCTGTCGCGGCGCCCAGACTGGGCGCGCGGTCGCGGGCGAGTTGGCTGACTCCGGCCCGCGACCGCGCCACTCCACTGTCCGACCGGGACGATCAGAAGAGCGCGTCCTGCTCGAGCCCCAGCAGGAGCTGCTTGCGTTCCAGGCCGCCGGCGTAGCCGGTGAGGGTGCCGTTGGCGCCGATGACCCGGTGGCACGGGATCACGATCGGGATCGGGTTCTGCCCGTTGGCCAGGCCGACCGCCCGCGACGCCGCGTTGGACTTGCCGATCCGGTGCGCGACCTCGCCGTACGACGCGGTCTCGCCGTAGCCGATCTCCAGCAGCGCGTCCCACACGGTCCGCTGGAAGGCGGTGCCCTCGGGGGCCAGCGGCAGGTCGAACTCCTTGCGGTCGCGCGCGAAGTACGCCGTCAGCTGGGCGACCGTCTCCACGAGCACCGGGTGGGTGTCGTCGCGGTCACCGCGCGGCCGGCCACTGGTGCCGGTCCGGAACGGCGAGAACTCGATCGCGGTCACGGCGCCGTTGTGCTCGACGATCCGCAGGTCGCCGACGGGTGAGGTCATCACGGTCCACATGTCAGGTCTCCTTGCTGTCGGCGGTGCCGACGGGTGGCATCAGGGTGTTCCAGAGGTGCATCAGGGCGTAGGAGCGCCAGGGACGCCAGGCACTGGCGTCCGGCTCGGGCGCGTGGCCCAGGCGGGTCAGCGCGTTGCGCACCCCGACGTCGCCGGCCAGGAAGACATCGGGATGGCCGAGGGCGCGCATGGCGACGTAGTCGGCCGTCCACGGCCCGATGCCCGGGAGGGCGAGCAGCCGGCGCCGGACGTCGTCGCGGTCGGGGCCGCGGTCCAGGGCCAGGGCTCCGCCGGCCAGCGCGGCACCCAGGCCGACCAGGGCTCGTCCCCGGGCCCGTGGCATCGGCAGCGTCGCCGGGTCGAGACCGGCGACGGTCGCGGCGTCCGGGAACAGGTGGCGTCAGCCCGGGGATGTCGGTCTCGAGGGGCCGGCCGTGCGCGGCGACCAGGCGCCCGGTCACGGTGCACGCCCCGACCACGCTGACCTGCTGGCCGATGACGGTGCGGAACGCCACCTCGTCGCCGTCGACCTGTCCGGGCACCCGCAGTCCCGGGGTCGCGCGGGCCAGGGGGCCGATCACCGGGTCACCGGCGAAGTGGTCGTCGACCGAGACCGGGTCGCAGTCCGCGTCGACCAGCCGGCGGGCCCGCTCCACGGCCGCGGCGGTGTCCCGCACGTCGGCCAGCGCGAAGGTCGCGCGCACGAACGCCGTCTCCCCGCCGGTCGCCGACCTGCGGGAGGTCGAGCCGCACGGTGCCCGGGCCGTGGGGCAGGTCGAGGGTGCGGGCGTACCAGCCGGGTCCGGCGGTCTCCACGCCCGGCACCAGGTGGTAGGCGAGGAACGCGAGCAGCGCGTCGCCGGCGAACGGGGTCCGCACCGCGAGCCGCAGGTGCAGGGTGCCGGTCGCGCTCCGCGGTCCTGCCCGGCGGCCGCGCAGCTCGGTCGGCGAGAGCGCGTAGACCTCGCGCACGGTCTCGTTGAACTGCCGGATGCTGGAGAAGCCGGCCGCGAAGGCGACGTCGGACAGTGACATGTCGGTGGTCTCGACGAGGACCCGTGCGGTCTGCGCGCGCTTGGCCCGGGCCAGCGCGAGAGGCCCGGCGCCGAGCTGGGCGGTGAGCAGCCGGGTGAGGTGCCGCGACGTGTAGCCGACCCGGCGGGCCAGGCCCTCGACTCCCTCCCGGTCGACGACGCCGTCGGCGATGAGACGCATCGCCCGACCCGCGGCGTCGGCGGCGACGTCCCAGTCCGGGCTGCCCGGGGTCGCGTCGGGGAGGCACCGCTTGCAGGCCCGGAACCCCGCCGCCTGGGCGGACGCCGCCGTCGGGTGGAAGGTGACGTTCTTGTACGCCGGCGTGCGGGCCGGGCAGCTGGGCCGGCAGTAGATGCCCGTGGTGCGCACCGCCGTGTAGAAGACGCCGTCGAAGCGGCGGTCCCGCGACTTCACGGCGCGGTAGCAGGACTCCTTGTCCAGCTGCTCGGTCGTCGGGCTCATCCGGGGTCCCTGTTCGAAGCGGAGCGCAGCGAGCATTCGAATGGGGTGGTCATGACGCCATCCTGCCCGACCGCCGACCGCCGTACTAGCGGGAATCGGACACCACCACGAGGGGCCCGAAATGACGTCCGCCCCCGACCAGAGGTCAGGGGCGGAGGGTGTACCCCCGACCGGATTCGAACCGGCGCTACCGCCGTGAGAGGGCGGCGTGCTAGGCCGCTACACAACGGGGGCAAGCACGTCTGCTCCCCTTCGAGTGCGAGGAGCAACAGCGCGAAACTCTAGCCAAAGACCGGCGTTTCGCACAAATTCCCGGCCGTACAACTGCGGGCCGGGAACGGGTTGAGCTGGGGTACTAGGACTCGAACCTAGACTAACTGGACCAGAACCAGTCGTGCTGCCAATTACACCATACCCCAAGGTTTCGGCCTCTCCGGACCGAGGCCGCGCACCTAGGCGCGGGCCGAGGGGAAACGATACACACGCCCTTGAGAGGCGGCCAAAACGGCTGGTTCGGCGCTCGTCCCGAGGCCCATCCGCCGGGCCACCAGCACGGCCAGGCCGAGGTAGACCAGCGACTGCGTGAGGGTCACCGGGATGCTCCACCAGGAGCCCCCGGTGGGGTTCAGCGCGGTCCCCATGTCGCTGTAGGCGAGCGCGAGACCGAAGGCCAGGAAGTTGTTCAGCACGTGCATGGCGATGCCCGCCTCGAGACCGCCGGTGTAGATCACCAGCACGCCCGCCACCAGTCCGAAGGCCAGCCGGTCGAAGAACACCGGCACGCTCTGGCCCAGACCGTGCGCGATCGCGAACAGCACCGCGGGGCCCACGATCGCCAGCACCCTGCCCACCACGTCGCCGAGCCGCGAGAAGATGCCGCCGAAGGCCTGGGTCAGGTAGCCCCGGAAGAAGTACTCCTCCCCCGCGGCCTGGAACGGCGTGAGCAGCAGCACCACCAGGAGGAAGTCGCGCGTCTGGGCGGTGAAGTCGTTGAGCCCACCGGTGACCTCGGGCCCGCCCTGGTCCGGCAGCAGCGCGGAGACCAGGAGTGTCGCGACCAGGGAGACGACGGCGAGCCCCACGCAGACCACGAAGTAGGTCCAGCGCAGGCGCGGCCGGACCGAGGAGAGCCAGCGGGGCTTGAGGTCGTGCAGGAAGCGCTCGAGGAACCAGGTGACCGGGATGGCGCTGGCCAGGGCGAGGTTCAGGTAGGCGAGCCCGGCGGGGGTCGGGTCGGACACGTCGACCAGGGCGGTGATGCTCTCCTGGAGCGGGGCGCCGGTCGCGGCGTAGTAGACCGCGAACGGGATCAGCAACCCGATCGGCACGACGATGAACACCGTGATGATGAGGACGAGGGTGCCGACCAGCGGCTGCCAGATGCCCGAGCCGGCGGCGCGCTGGAGCTCGTGGTACGCCGGCGGCCGTCCCTCCTCGACCGACAGGTTCGCCATCAGGCCAGGGCCGACGACAGCCGGGCCAGCGACCGCTCACGCCCGAGCAGGTCGAGACTCTCGAAGAGCGGCGGCGAGATGCGCCGGCCGGTGACGGCGACCCGGACCGGGCCGAACGCCAGTCGCGGCTTGAGACCCATCTCTTCCACGAGCGCCGTGCGCAGCGCGGCCTCGATCGCGGCCGTCGTCCACTCCGGCAGCGCGCCCAGCGCGTCGTGAGCCGCCTGGGCGACGGGTCGGCCGGCGTCGTCGATGGTCTCCTGCCGCTCGAAGTCCGCCTCGTCGACGAGCAGGAAGGCGAGCATGTCCACGGACTCGGTCAGCTTGTTCATGCGCTCGGCGACCAGCGGCATGGCGGCGTCGAGAACGGTCCGCTGCGCGTCGGTGGGAGGATCGGCGACGAGCCCCGCGGCGACCAGGAACGGCAGCGAGCGGCGGCCGATCTCCTCGGTGGAGAGCAACCGCATGTGCGCCGCGTTGATCGCCTCGCACTTCTTGATGTCGAAGCGGGCCGGGTTGGGGTTGACGTCGCGGATGTCGAACGCCGCGACCATCTCCTCCATGGTGAAGACGTCGCGGTCCGCCGCGATCGACCAGCCGAGCAGGGCCAGGTAGTTCAGCAGCCCCTCCGGCAGGAACCCCTGGTCGCGGTAGGCGAGGGCGTGTGCCTCGGGGTCACGCTTGGAGAGCTTCTTGTTGCCCTGGCCCATGACGTAGGGCAGGTGGCCGAACTGCGGGGCACCGGAGCCGAGGCCGACATCGGCGAGGGCGGCGTACAGCGGGACCTGGCGGGGCGTGCTGGAGAGCAGGTCCTCGCCGCGGAGCACGTGGGTGATCCCCATCAACGCGTCGTCGAGCGGGTTCACGAGCGTGTAGAGCGGGTCGCCGTTGGCGCGCGCCAGCGCGTAGTCGGGCACGTGGTCGCTGTGGAAGGACACCCGGCCGCGCACGAGGTCGTCGAACACGATGTCGCCCTCGGGCATCCGGAACCGCGTCACCGGCGCCCGACCCTCGGCCTCGAACGCCGCCACCTGCGTGTCGGAGAGGTCGCGGCAGAACCGGTCGTAGCCCATGTCCTTGGAGCCGGCGGCCTGCCGCCGCGCGGCCACCTCGTCGGTGGTGCAGTAGCAGCGGTAGGTGTGCCCGCCGGCGGTCAACCGCTCGAGCGCGTCGCGGTAGATGGCACCGCGCTCGGACTGGCGGTAGGGCGCGAACGGCCCGCCGATGTCGGGGCCCTCGTCCCAGGTCAGGCCGAGCCAGCCGAAGAGGTCGAACAGGCCGTCGTACGACTCCTGGGTGTTGCGCGCGGCGTCGGTGTCCTCGATGCGGAGCACGAAGGTGCCGCCGTGGTGTCGGGCGAACGCCCAGTTGAACAGCATCGAGCGGACCAGGCCGACGTGCGGGCTGCCCGTCGGAGAGGGAGGGAACCGGACCCGGATCGCACCATCAGTCACGAGACGCGACCCTATTCGTGAGGCTGCCGATGCGGGCAATCGAGACCTCGACCTCGTCGCCCACCTCCATCGGCCCGACGCCGTCGGGGGTGCCGGTGAGGATCACGTCCCCGGGCAGCAGGGTCATCACGCTGGTGATGTGGGCGATCAGGGTGGGGATGTCGAAGATCAGGTCGGCGGTGCTGCCGTCCTGCTTGAGGTCGCCGTTCAGGTGGGTCTGGACCCGGAGTCCGTCGGCGAAGTCCTGCGGGTCGAGGTCGGTCTCGATCCACGGGCCGAGCGGGCAGAACGAGTCGAAGCCCTTGGCCCGGGTGAACTGAACGTCGCGCCGTTGGAGGTCGCGCGCGGTCACGTCGTTGCCGATCGTGTAGCCGTAGATGACGTCGGTGGCCTGCTCCGGCGGCACGTCGCGACAGATCCGTCCGATGACGACCGCGAGCTCGCCCTCGAAGTGCAGGTTCTCGGTCTGGCGGGGGTACTGGATCGGGTCGCCCGGACCCACCACCGAGGTGTTCGGCTTGAGGAACATCAGCGGCTCGTCGGGCACGTCGTTGCCCATCTCCGCGGCGTGGGCGGCGTAGTTGCGGCCGATCGCCACCACCTTGCTCCGCGGGATCACCGGCGCCAGCAGCCGGACGTCGGCGAGCCGGTGCTCGGTCTGGGTCGGCTTGACGCCGACGTACATCGGGTCGCCGGAGAGCTCCACCACGACGCTGTCGTCGGCGGCCTGCCCGAACTCGTCGACCTCCCCGGCCACCACGCCGTAGAGGGGGTCGGCACCGGTCGTGAATCTGGCGATACGCACGGCGGCGAGCCTAGCGACCCTGCCCCACACCACCCCTGGGGAGGTTATGGGGTGGGGGCAACGCTCGTACCGTCGATGACGTCATCGATGACATGGCGAGGCGGGTCGACTACGACGAGCCAGACCGGCCTGTCAGGGAACGGCCCGGGCCCTCGCGGTCCGGGTCGTTTTCGCGTGATCGCCACCCCCGCACCCTCCGGACTACCCTTCCCCGGTGCGGACGACGGCAGGGATGGAGCGGCGCGAGGTGCTCCCCGCGATCGTGTGGCGGGACCGTGCGCGCCACCACGAGGACCGCGTCGAGGCACTCGTCGCGCCGCACCTGGCCCGTCGCCAGGACGGGGTCAAGCACCCGGTCCACGACTTCCTCTTCACCTACTACTCCCAACGGCCCGCCCAGCTGCGCCGCTGGCATCCCGGCTTCGGTGTCGCGCTGGAGGGCGCCGGGGAGTACGACGGCCGCAGGGGCTACACGGTCACCGACGAGACGGCCTCGGTCTCCCTGGCGTACGCCGAGAGCCGCCGTCCGTTGGTGGACGCGACCTACCGGCTGCTCACGGCGACCGCCGGGCGCAGCCCCCAGCTCGGCTGCTTCGGGCTGCACGAGTGGGCGATGGTGCACCGGCTCGCCGAGGACGCCACCCGCCACCCCGACCATCCGCTGCGCCTCGGCCCGGCGGGCACCGACGCGGTCGTCGAGTCGCACCGGATCACCTGCACGCACTTCGACGCGTTCCGGTTCTTCACGCCCAGCGCACGCCCGCTCAACACGGTCTCGCCCGGGCCGGACGACCGGCCGGCGTACGAGCAGCCGGGGTGCCTGCACGCCACGATGGACCTCTACAAGCACGCCTTCCGGCTGACCCCGCTGGTCCCCTCCGAGCTGGTGGCCGACTGCTTCGAGCTCGCCCTCGACGTGCGGGTCGTGGACATGCGCGCCTCGCCGTACGACCTCGCCGACCTCGGCGTCGCGCCGATCCGCATCGAGACCGCCGAGGGAAAGCAGGAGTACGCCGCCGCCCAACGGGCGTTCGCCGAACGCGCTGCCCCCTTGCGCGAGCGCCTGCGTCAGTGGAGCCACCGGGTCGCGGCCGCGACCTCGTCGGCCGTGGCGCCGTCGAACAGCTCGATCTCGGACTCGCGCACGGCGACGTAGGAGTCGACCAGGGCGGGTCCGAACGCGGACCGCAGGGTCTCGTCGGCCAGGAACCGGTCGACCGCCTCGCGCAGTGAGGTCGGCAGCCGCTCGATCCCGCGTGCCGCCTGCCCCTCCTCACCCAGCGCCGCCGGGTCGACGTCGACCGGGTCGGGCAGTGCGAGCCCGGCGTCGAGCCCGGCCGCGCCCGTGGCCAGCAGCCCGGCGAGGACGAGGTACGGGTTGGCCAGCAGGTCGACGCACTTGACCTCGAGGTTGGCTGCCCAGCCCGAGCTCCCGGCCGAGCCGGTGACCATCCGCAGCGCCGCCTCCCGGTTCTCCAGACCCCAGCACGCGTAAGCGCCGGCCCAGTGCGAGGGCACCAGCCGGAGGTACGACGCGGCGCCCGGCGCCCCGACGGCCAGCAGGGCCGGCAGGTGGTCAAGCACCCCGGCCGCGAAGGCCTCGCCCTGCGACGTCAGCCCGAACCGCCGGTCGCCTCCGGCCATCAGGTTCACCCCGTCGCGCCAGAGGCTCAGGTGCACGTGGCCACCGTTGCCGACTCCGTCGGGGTCGACCTTCGGCGAGAAGGAGGTGCGGTAGCCGTGCCGCTCGCCCACCGCCCGGAGCGTCATCCGCACCAGGACGGACGTGTCGGCCGCCTCGACCGGCGACTCGGGCGCGACGGACAGCTCGAACTGCGCCGCGGCGTACTCGGGGTGCAGCTGCTCGACGGCGACGCCCTGAGCGTCGAGGGCCTCGATGACGTCGCGGCAGTAGTCCGACACCTCGACCAGGCGGGACATGCCGTAGCCGGCGCCGGCGGTGACGGGCGCGAAGTCGTCACCGGTGCCGCGGCTGATCACCCACTCGATCTCGAACGCGGACCGCACCTCGAGCCCGCGACCGCGCAGGGCCTCGACCCCGCGGCGGAGCAGCAGCCGGCTGCAGCTCGGGTGCTCCTCGCCGTCCTGCGACCAGCGCTCCCCCGGCGACCACGCCCAGCCCGGCTGGCCGGCCAGGACGACGACCCGGTCGAGGTCCGGGACGATCCGCTGGTCGCCGACCGGACCCACGCCGGACACCGGCGCGGCCACCCAGTCGTCGAAGCGGAAGTAGTCGAACGCGGGCGAGAACCCGACGCCCCAGCCGGCGAGCTGCGGCAGCCGGCTCAGCGGGACCGACTTGACCCGCGCGATCCCGGCGTTGTCGACGAACGTCGTCGCGACCGCGACCACACCCTGCTCGGCGAGGCCGAAGACCATCGCCTGGGCCCGGCTGCTGCGGGCGGCGCGGTCGGCACTGTCCACGAGGCCTCCTGGATGGCGTCCGGTTGCTGGACCCGACGATAGGGGGTACGACGGACCCGTGACCGATCCCGGACCGCTCGTCGACCACCACTGCCACGGCCTGGTCACCCGGGACCTCGACCGGGCGAGGTTCGAGGCCCTGATGAACGAGGCGTCCGGACCGGCGCCGCTCGGCTCCACGCCGTTCGACTCGATGCTGGGGGTCGCCGTACGCCGCTGGTGCGCGCCGGTCCTCGACCTGGAGCCGCACGTCCCCGCCGACGACTACCTCGCCCGACGGCGGGCGCTCGGGGCCGACGAGGTGAACCGGCGTCTGGTGACGGCCGCCGGCATCGACACCTTCCTCGTCGACACCGGGCTCACCCCGGCGCTGGTCTCCACCCCGGCGGAGCTGGCCGGCCTGTGCGGTGGCGAGCACCACGAGATCCTCCGGCTCGAGGCGGTGGGCGAGGCGGTGCTGGCGTCCGGCACCCGTCCCGCCGACTTCCCCGACGCCGTGCGCGACCGGGTGCGCGAGTCGGGCGCGGTCGGGGCGAAGAGCGTCGCTGCGTACCGCAGCGGGTTGGGGCTCCCGAGCCGGGCGCCGACCGACGACGAGGTGGTCCACGCGCTGGCCGCCGTCGACCCGGCCCGGCTGGCGCACCCGGCGGTGAACGGCTGGCTGGCCTGGTCCGCGGTCGAGCTCGGACTACCGCTCCAGGTCCACGTCGCCTACGGCGACAACGACGTCGACCTCGCCGAGTGCGACCCGCTCCGGATGACGGCGTTCTTGCGGGCGACCCAGGACCGCGGGGTCCCGGTGCTGCTGCTCCACAACTACCCGTTCCACCGCAACGCGGCGTACCTCGCCCAGGTCTTCGACCACGTCTACATGGACGTCGGTCTGGCGACCCACAACACCGGAGCGCTCTCGGCCGCGATCGTGCGCGAGTCCCTCGAGCTCGTGCCGTTCGGCAAGTTCCTGTTCTCCTCCGACGCCTACGGTCTCGCCGAGCTCTACCTCCTCGGCGCGGTTCTCTTCCGCCGTGGCCTGGCCCGGGTGCTGGACGAGTTGGTCGCCGAGGGCGAGATGGCGCGGTCCGACGCGGATCGGGTGACCCGGATGGTCGGCCACGAGAACGCCAGTCGCGTCTACGGCCTAGGCTCGCCTCGGTGAGCTCCTCCGACGACCGCGTCCTGGCGGCCTTCCTGCGGCCCGACGGCACGCTGCACACGCTGCCCACGAAGCGGGCCAAGATGCTGGTGGTCCTCGACCATCTCGCCCAGTCCTTCGAGCCCGGCCGCACCTATCCCGAGGCGGAGGTCAACGAGATCCTCGAGCGCTTCCACCCCGACTACGCCGCCCTGCGCCGCTACCTGGTCGACGACCAGTTCCTGACCCGGGAGCACGCCGTCTACTGGCGCTCGGGCGGCACCGTCGATGTCTGAGGTCGTCCGGGACCGGCAGATCAGCGGGGAGGACTGGTACGCCGAGGACCTCGGGGCCCGCGCGTGGACCGACTGCACCTTCACCGACGTCGACCTGACCGAGAGCACCAGCGCCGGCGCGACCTTCGAGCGGTGCACCTTCCACAACTGCCGCTTCAACTCCTCCACGCACCACGCCACGGCCTTCGTGACGTGTGACTTCCGGAGGACCAGCTTCTTCGACGCCACCCTCGACGGCTGCAAGCTGACCGGCTCGGTGTTCGCCGACTGCACGCTCCGGCCCCTGGCCGTGACGGGCGGGGTGTGGCGCGGCGTGACGATCCGGGGGGCCAACCTGACCCGCCTCGACCTGTCGGACCTCGACCTGCGCGAGGCCGACCTGTCACTGAGCGACCTCACCGGCGCGGTGCTGCGCGGCGCGGCCCTCGACGGCGCGACCCTGCGCGACACCGAGCTCGCCGAAGCCGACCTGCGCGGCGCCTCCCTCACCGGCATCGACCTCACCACCGCCCGGCTCCGCGCCACCCTCCTCGACCTCCCCGGCGCCGTCCTGCTCGCCGAGCAGCACGGCGCCCTGGTCGACCCCTCGGGATAGTCCGCCGCGATAAGCGCCACTTACTGCGGTATGAGTGGCGCTTTTTGCGGCGGACTATCCAGCCGGCGCGAGTGTTGACGGAGGCCGGCGAGGATCAGGTCGAGGCCGAGGGTGAAGTCGGAGGAGTCGCGGGGCGGGCCATCGACGGCGCCGGCGGAGGCGGCCTGGAGGTGGGCCTGCTCGTCGGCGGTGTGGCCGAAGACGAAGTGCAGCAGGGTGCGCGCGCCGACCCGGGCCGGCCCGGCGCCGAAGCCCGCCTCGGCGAGGACGGCCTCGAGCTCGACGCCCGGCGCCTGGGCCCCCAACCCGAAGGCGTGCACGGTGGCGACCAGCTCGGCGCCGTCCGTGTACGCCAGCATCGCGTCGCGCAGCTCGGCGCAGACGACGCCCACACGGTCCTCCCAGCCTGAGTCAGGGCGCGGCCGCGCACCCCGGCGCAGCAGCTCGTCGGCCACGGCGGCCAGCAGGGTCTGCTTGTTGGCGAAGTGGTGGTAGAGCGCGCTCGGCTGCACCCCGAGCTCGGCGCCGATCCGGCGCATCGACAGGTCCCCGAGGCCGTACCGGTCCAGCAGCCCGACAGCCCGCTCGACGATGTCGTCGCGGTGGTAGCGCATGGTTCTCCTCACGTTGACGGACCGCCCGCCCGACCCTAACCTGAACGGCGTTCAGTTCACCACCGTCGGGCCGGCCCGACCCCAGGCGAGGACACCCGCATGAGCGCGAGCACCGAGACCTCCCACCGCGCGAAGTCCCACGGGCTCGCGCCCGTCGACCTGGCGCTGATCGCGGCGTTCGCGGCCCTGATCTCGGCCTGCGCCTACATCGGGTCGATCCCGGTGGGCGGGGCCGGCGTCCCGATCACCCTGCAGACCTTCGGGGTGCTGCTCGCGGGCTGCGTGCTCGGTCCGCTGCGTGGCTTCCTCGCCGTCTCCCTCTACCTCGCGCTGGGCGCGATCGGGCTGCCGGTGTTCGCGGAGCACTCCTCCGGCCTGGCCGCGCTGACCAGCGTGAGCGCGGGCTACCTCTGGTCCTTCCCGCTGGCCGCCCTGGTCGCGGGCCTGATGGTGAAGTACGTCGCCGGCGAGCGCGGCAAGACCCGCGCCCTGGTCGTCTTCTTCTGCTCCCTCACCGCCAGCATCCTGATCATCCACCCGATGGGGATCGCCGGCCTGATGCTCTACCTCGACATCTCCTTCACCGACGCGCTGAAGATCGATCGGCTCTACTGGATCGGCGACATCTTGAAGACGACCCTGGTCGCGTTGATCGCGGCGGAGGTGCACCGCGCCTTCCCGCAGCTGCTGCGCACGCCTCGCTGAGCCGTGCCGACCCTCGAGCTCGAGGCCGCCTCGGTCACCGTCCGCGCGAACGGCACCGACCGGACCGTGCTCGAGCCCACGACCCTGACCCTGACCGAGCAGCGGGTCGGGGTCATCGGCGCCAACGGCTCGGGCAAGTCCACGTTGGTGCGGCTGCTCAACGGCCTGGTCACGCCCGCGACTGGCCGGGTGACGGTCGACGGGCTCGACGTGTCCCGCGAGGGCGCACGCGTACGCCGGCGCGTCGCGTTCGCGTTCACCGACCCGGCCGCGCAGCTGGTGATGCCGACCTGCGTGGAGGACGTCGAGCTGTCGCTGCGCCGCCACGGCGGCAGCTCCCGGGAGCGTCGGGAGCGGGCCGTCGCGGTGCTGGAGCGCTTCGGGCTCGGCGCGCACGCCGACGTGAGCGTGCACGCGCTCTCCGGTGGGCAGCGCCAGCTCCTCGCCCTCGCCGGGGTGCTGGCGGTCGAGCCCGCCGTCCTGGTGGCCGACGAACCGACGACCCTGCTCGACCTGGCGAACACCCGCCGGATCGCGGACCTCCTCTTCCGCCTCGACCAGCAGCTCGTGCTGGTCACCCACGACCTGGACCTGGCCCGCCGGTGCGACCGGGTGCTCGTGGTCCACGAGGGCCGGGTGCGCTTCGACGGCGACCCCGAGGCGGCGGTCGCCGACTACGTCGCGGCGGTGGTCGGATGAAGGACCGGGCGATGGTCGGTCTCTACCGACCCGGCACCACCGTGCTGCACCGGCTGCCGGTGGGCGCCAAGCTCGGTGGGCTGGCGCGTCTTCAGCCTCGCCGTGATCGGGGTGCGCAGCGCGCCGGCGTCCGCGGCGTTCCTGCTCATCGCCCTGGCCCTGGCGGCCCTGGCCCGGTTGCCGATGCCCGACCTCGCGCGGGCGACCCGCGGCGTGCTGCTGGTGGCCGGCGCGGCGGCGGCGTTCCAGTGGTGGGTCGCCGGGCTCGGCAAGGCGGTCGAGACGCTGGTCGACCTGGTGGCCCTGACCCTGGCGGCGGTGGTGGTCACCTCGACCACCCCGGTCAACGGGATGCTCGACGCCCTGGTCCGGTGGATCGGCCCGCTGCGCCGGGTGGGCGTCGACCCGCAGCGGGTCGCGATGACCTTCGCCCTGGCCATCCAGGGCTTCCCGGCCACCGTGGCGCTGGCGCTGGAGACCCGGGACGCCGCCCAGGCCCGCGGGCTGGGTCGGCATCCACGGGCCTACCTCGGGCCGTTCGTCGTGCGCGTGATCGCCCGGGCGCACGAGACCGGGGACGCGCTGCACGCGCGCGGCATCGGCGACGACTAGGACGCCGTCTCCTCCTGGTTCAGGAACCAGCGATGCCCGAACGGGTCGCGGAACACCACGAGACGGCCGATGCCCGGGTTGTCCTCGGGACCGCGGTCCAAGGCGACCCCCGACTCCGTCACCGCCGCCGCGAGGCCGTCCACGTCGTCCACCGTCAGGTGCAGCGAGACCGTGCTCCCCGCGCCCGGCACAGGCGCGGCGATGTGCACGCCCTCGAACACGTCCGAGATCATCCACGTCGCCCCGTCCCGGGTCAGCTCGGCGTGGCCGATCCGGCCGTCGGGCATCTCGATGGGATCGACCGACACCACGGCGCCGAGCACCTCGACGTACCACGCCAGGGCGGCCCGTGCGTCCGCGACGCAGAGGTAGGGGGTCAGCTCACTCATCGCTCCAGCATGCACCCCCGGCACGGGAGTGTCAGGCGGCGGCGGACGCCTGGTCGTGCTCGACCAGCGCGGTCAGGGCACCGACCAACCGGGCGACGACCTCGGGGTCGGCGAGGATGTCGCCGGCCAGCGCGGACTCGGAGACGACCACGTGCTCCAGCACGTCCGCGCCGGCGATCCGGGCGGAGCGGCGCGCGTCGTCGTGGGACCACTTGCCGCCGTACGGCGTCGGGGTCGCCCCGACCACCGCGAACGGCTTGCCGCTGATCGCGCCGACGCCGTAGGGGCGCGAGAGCCAGTCGATGGCGTTGTTGAGCACGGCCGGCATGGTGCCGTTGTACTCCGGCGTCACGGCCAGGACGCGGTCGGCGCCGCCCACGAGGTCGCGGAGCCGACGGGCGGCGGCCGGGACCTGAGCGCCGTCGATCTCCTCGTTGTAGAACGGGACCTGGTCGAGGCCTTCGGCGACCTCGAGCTCGACGCCCGCGGGCGCGTGGGCGCGGAGCAGGTCGACGATGCGACGGTTCAGGGAGTCGGCACGGAGGCTGCCGAGCAGGACGACGACGCGGGTGTGGGACACGGAGTGCTCCTCGAGATTGGTAAGTGAACGTTCAACTTCCTTAACCGGACCCTGGTCCTCTTCTATTCCCCCTCGCCGCCGGGCGGCTCTCGTCCCTACAGTGATCCGCGTCATGTCCGCGTCCACGGGGTCGACGGGGCCCACGGGGCCTCAGGGGCCCCACCTGCTCCCGCTGCTCGACTCGCCCGCGCCCGAGCGCCGCGACGCCGCGCGCAACCGGGTCGCGTTGCTTCAGGCGACCGAACGACTGATCGAGCACTGCGGCATCGACGCCGTGACGATGGACGCGGTCGCCGAGGCCGCGGGCGTCGGCAAGGGCACCGTGTTCCGCCGGTTCGAGTCCCGCGAGGGACTGATGGCCGCGCTGCTCAACCACTCCGAGACCGAGTGGCAGGCCGCCGTGCTCAGCGGCCCGGCGCCGCTGGGGCCCGGGGCCGCCCCCTGGGACCGCCTCCTGGCCTTCGGTCGCTCGCGCCTGGAGGTGACACTGGGGCACGCCGACCTGATCCGGCACGCCGGCCGGGCCGGGTCGCGCTCGTTCGCGGCCTACTCCTTCGCCGCGATGCACGTGCGCTACCTGCTCACCGAGCTCCACGTCACCGGCGACCTCCCGCTGCTGGCCACCGCGTTGATGGCCCCGCTCGAGGCGCCGATCCTCGAGCAGCAGGTCCGGATCGAGGGTCTCGGCGTCGACCGGGTCTTCCACGGCTGGGCCGACCTGGCCCGCCGCGTCGTCAGCCCGGGTGGTGGCGACGCAGCCCGAACGTGAGCCCGTCGGTGAGCGCGCCCCAGGACGCCTCGATCACGTTGGCGCCGACGCCCACGGTCACCCACGTGGACTCGCCGTCGCTGGTCTCGATGAGCACCCGGGTGATCGCGTCGGTGCCGTGGCCCTGGTCCAGGATGCGCACCTTGTAGTCGATCAGCTCGAACTTCGCGACCTCCGGGAACGCCTGGCCGATCGCGGTGCGCAGCGCCGCGTCGAGGGCGTTGACCGGGCCGTTGCCCTCGCCGGTGACGACGTAGCGCACGCCGGCCGCCCGGAGCTTGACGGTGGCCTCCGAGACCGCCTCGCCGGTCGGCGAGGAGTCGGTGATGACGCGCCACGACTCGATGTCGAAGTACGACGGTCGGCGACCCTCGACCTCCTCGATCAGCAGCAGCTCGAACGACGCGTCCGCGGCCTCGAAGGTGTGGCCACGCGCCTCGAGCTCCTTGACCCGGTCGGTGACCCTGGCGACCAGCTCGCGGTCCTCGGCGGAGTCGCCGAGGTCGAAGCCCAGCTCGCGGCTCTTCAGCTCGATGGACGCCCGGCCGGCCATGTCGGAGACCAGCAGGCGCATGTCGTTGCCCACCCCGACCGGGTCCATGTGCTGGTAGAGGTTGGGGTCGACCTTGATCGCGGATGCGTGCAGGCCGGCCTTGTGGGCGAAGGCGCTGGTCCCGACGTAGGGCTGGCGCGACGCGGGCGGCACGTTGGTCACCTCGGCGACGGCGTGCGCGATCCGGGTGGCGTCCCGGAGCAGGCCCGCGGGCAGCACCTGCCGGTCCAGCTTGAGCTCGAGGTTGGCCACCACCGCGACCAGGTCGGCGTTGCCGGTGCGCTCGCCGTACCCGTTGATGGTGCCCTGCACGTGGGTCGCCCCGGCCTCGACCGCCGCCAGGCTGTTGGCGACCGCGCAGCCGGTGTCGTTGTGGCAGTGGATGCCGATCCGGACCTGCGCGGCCGCGAGCACGTCGTGGACGACGTCGCCGACCCAGTCGGGGAGCATGCCGCCGTTGGTGTCGCACAACGCGACCACCTCGGCACCGGCGTCGTACGCCGTGCGCAGCACCTCGAGGGCGTAGTCGCGGTTGCTGCGGTAGCCGTCGAAGAAGTGCTCGGCGTCCAGGAACACCGTCTGCCCCTCCTCCCGGAGGTGGGTGACGGTGTCGCGGACCATCGCGAGGTTCTCCTCCAGCGTGGTCCGCAACGCGAGCTCGACGTGCCGGTCGTGGGACTTCGCGACCAGGGTGACCACCGAGGCGCCGCTGTCTCGGAGGGCGGCGACCAGCGGGTCGTCGGCGGCCCGCCCCCCGGGCCGGCGGGTGGCGCCGAAGGCGGCGAGCCTGGCGTGCTTGAGGTCCAGCTCGTCAGTGGCCCGCCGGAAGAAGGCGGTGTCCTTCGGGTTCGCGCCCGGCCAGCCACCCTCGATGTAGCCGACGCCCAGGCCGTCGAGCTGCCGGGCGATGGTGAGCTTGTCGGCGACCGAGAGGGTCAGGCCCTCCTGCTGGGCACCGTCGCGCAGCGTGGTGTCGTAGACGTGGAACGAGCCGTGCAGGTCCATCTGGTCGATCTTCCTCTTGGCGTGACGTCGGGCAACAAAAAGACCCCTCGTGGGAACGAGAGGTCGGCGCGTCGGAAGGTGCTCCGGCGCGCTAGTCGATAATCAGCTCCTGCTGCATGTCCCGAGTGTGGCACGGACCCGACGCGCACGATCCCGGTCTCGGGATCCGGATAGCGTGGTGGCCGTGGCGACGTGGACCCGGGAGCAGCTCGAGGCGGCCCGGTCCGCGACGATCCCCGACGTGCTGCCGGGCCCCGGGGACCCGCCGTTGCGGGTGCTGTTCTGCGGCATCAACCCGGGCCTGGTGTCGGCCGCGACCGGGCACCACTTCGCGCGGCCGGGCAACCGGTTCTGGCCCGCACTGCGCCGGGAGCGGCTTCACGCCGCGGTTGCTGCTCCCCGAGGAGCAGGACGTCCTGCCGTCCCTCGGCCTCGGCATCACCAACGTGGTGGCCCGGGCGACGGCACGCGCCGACGAGCTCGCCGACGAGGAGCTGGTGGCCGGTGGCGAGCGGCTGCGGACGCTCGTCGGCACGGTGCGTCCCGCGTGGCTGGCGGTGGTCGGGGTGACGGCCTACCGGGTCGCCTTCGCGGCTCGCGGCGCCGCCGTCGGTCCCCAGGACCTCAGCCTCGGCGCCACCCGGGTGTGGGTGCTGCCGAACCCGAGCGGACTGAACGCGCACTGGCAGCTGCCGGCCATGACCGAGGAGCTCGCCCGGCTGCGGCGGGTCAGCGCAGCCCGGCCGGGAGCAGGTCCGTCGGGCTGAAGCCGGCGAACAGGTGGTCGTCGGCCGGCGCCCAGTCCGGGCCGTGGGCGTCGACGGCGTACGACGCCAGGCTCGCCCCGGCGAGCAGGAGCACCGTGGTGACCAGCCAGGCGCCCGGCCGGGCCGTCACCGGACCCACCACCCTCAGCACCGGTCCCCGCACCCGGCTGCCGCCGGGCCCGATCCACAGCCCGGCGAGGAAGGCGACCCCGCAGACGAAGAGGGTCCAGGTGAGCCCGAGGCCGAAGGCGTAGCCGAACAGCGCGGCGGCGGTCGCCAGCCCGATCCCCCACAGGGTCAGCATCACGGTGCCGGGGATCGACTGGACCAGGTGCCAGGGGGCGGCCAGCAGCAGCTGCGGACCGTCGTACCACCGGGGCCGGCCGCGCAGCAGTCGCCGGTTGCTGGCCGCGCTGGCCGCGAGGGAACCGCTGCGGAGCAGCCAGACACCGAGGACCAGCGCGAAGGTGGCGAGGTAGGGGTAGGCCGCGATGGCGGCGCCGCCCGCCAGGCCGGCCGCCAGCAGCAGCAGGGTGGTGCGGGTGCGCGCGGCCAGCGACGGTCGCGGTGGCGGCGCCGCCAACGGTGGCCGCGTGGGCTGCCGAGCCCAGGGGTGCTGCGCCCACGGGTCGTGCTCGGGCGGCTCGACCAGGGTGCGGTCGGGCGGGTCGTCGGCCCAGGTGGGATCCGTGGCGGTGAGGTCGTCGGCGTGGGCGAGCGCCGCCACGGCCAGCGGGGCGGTGAAGACGTCGTCGTCGAAGGGCACCGCGGTGCGCGGCGGCGCGGCCGGCAGCGCACCGGAGCGCAGCCGGTGGATCACCTCCGGCAGGGACGGCCGGTGGCGCGGGTCGGGGTCGAGCGCGGCCGCCACCACCCGGCGTACGTCGTCGGGCAGCCCGTCCAGCGCGAACTGGCCGCGGCGGACCCGGTCCATGACCGCCATCGACGGCCCCCGGCCGAACGGCGGCCGGCCGGTGCCGGCGTAGGCCACGGTCGCCGCCCACGAGTGCACGTCCGAGGCCGCCGTCGCGTCGTCGCCGTACAGGATCTCCGGGGCCAGGTAGCCGGGGGTGCCGAGCAGCCAGCCGGTGTGGGTCAGCTTGGGGTCGTCGGCGACCCGGGCCAGCCCGAAGTCGATGAGGATCGGGGTGCGACCCTCCATCAGCACGTTGGACGGCTTGACGTCGCGGTGCAGCACCCCCTGCTCGTGCACGCTCAGCAGCCCCTCGGCGAGCCGGGCGGCGAACCAGTAGAGGTCCGGGCCCGTGATCGGGCCCTCCTCGCGCGACGTGGTCGTGCAGCGAGAGGCCGGGGACGTAGCGGGTGGCGACGTAGGGGATGTCGCCCCACGGGTCGGCGTCGACGATCTCGGCCACGCCGGTCGAGCGGATGCGAGACAGCGAGTCGACCTCGCGGGCGAGCCGGGCGCGGGCCTCGTCGTCCCCGACGATGTGCGGGCGCAGGACCTTGAGCGCCACCCGCGGGCCACCGGGCCGCTGGGCCAGGTGCACCACGCCCATGCCGCCCTCGCCGATGCGGGTGAGCAGGTGGTAGCCACCGACGGTGAACCCGGGCACCGGGACCGGACCCGACCGCGCGGGCGCCGGATCGCCGGCAGCCTCCGGGCGCGGGACGGTCGTCACGCTCCGAGACTACCTGCGCCGCCCGGTGGCGCCGGGTTGCCGGGCCGCTCGACGTATCAGTCTAGCCTGATACGATGCGCGCCATGGACTTCACTCGCCGCCGACCACCTCGGCGCCGTGGGGCGCCGGATCATCACCGCCGAGCGGGACGGTCGAGCGGTCAGCCGCGCTCACCGCCACCCGCACGTTCCCCGCGCCCGCCGCCGAGGTCTGGGACGCGTTGACCGATCCCGCGCGGATCGCCCGCTGGCTGATGCCGGTGACCGGCGACCTCCGCCTCGGCGGGCGCTACCAGCTCGAGGGCAACGCCGGCGGCGAGGTGCTCGCCTGCGACGAGCCGCGGCACCTCGCCCTCACCTGGGAGTACGACGGCCACGTGAGCTGGGTCGACGTCGAGCTGACCGACGTGGGCGCGGGCACCCTGCTCACCCTCGACCACGACGACCCCAGCACGCCCGAGCACGGCGCGAGGTTCGGCCCCGGGGCGGTCGGGATCGGCTGGGAGCTGTCCCTCCTGGGGCTCGGTGCCCAGCTGGCCGGCGAGCCGGACCTGAGCGCCGGACGAGAAGACCGCGCTCCTGGCGGACCCCGAGATGCTGGTCCTCATCACCGGCAGCAACGCGGCCTGGGTCGACGCCGCGATCCTCGGCGGCGAGGACCCCGGGCAGGCGCACGCCGCGGGTCGGCGTTGCCTCGCGGCGTACACCGGAGCGCCGGAGGCCTGACGTGCACGCGCTCGACGTGCTCGGCGACCCGGTGCGTCGGCGGATCCTGGAGGTCCTCGCCGGTGGCGAGCAGGCCGCGGGCGCGGTGGTCGAGGTCATCTCCGCGGAGTTCGGCATCGGCCAGCCGGCCGTCTCCATGCAGCTCAGGGTGCTTCGCGAGGCGGGCTTCGCCTCGGTGCGCCCGGACGGGCCGCGCCGGCTCTACGCCCTCGCTCCCGCTCCCCTGCGAGAGGTCGACGCCTGGCTGGACCCGTTCCGGGGGTTCTGGGAGCAACGCCTCGACGCCCTCGCCACCGAGATCACGCCGGGCCGGCGGGACCCAGGTCTCGGAGGTTAGGTTAGCCTAACCTCATGAGCAGCGGGGTGTCGGAGCGGCCATCCGCCCTCGCGCGACCACTCCGCTCCGGCTCGCCGCCGGACTCGTGGTCCTCGTGCTGGCCCTGGTGGCCGCCGCGTTGCTCAGCCTCGCGATCGGCAGCCGGCCGATCCCGCTCACCACCGTCGTCGACGTGCTCTTCCACCCCGACGGCTCCGACGCCTCCACGATCGTCCACGGCCTGCGCCTCCCGCGCACCGTGCTGGCGACGCGTCGGCATCTGCCTGGGCATCGCCGGCGCCCTGATGCAGGGCCACACCCGCAACCCGCTCGCCGACCCCGGGCCTGCTCGGCGTCGAGGCCGGCGCGGCGTTCGCCGTCGTGATCGGCATCTACGCTCTTCGGCGTCACCGGACCTGACCGGCTACGCCTGGTTCTCGCTCGTCGGCGCCGGCCTCGCCGCGGCCGCGGTGTTCGCGATCGGCTCGACCCGCGGCGGACCCGACCCGGTCTCGCTGGTGCTCGCCGGCACCGCCGTCAGCGCGCTGCTGCTCGCGCTCACCCAGGCCGTGGTGCTGCGCGACGTCGACACCCTCGACGCCTACCGGTTCTGGGCGGTCGGCTCGGTCTCCGGCCGCGGCATGGACGTCTTCTGGCAGGTGCTGCCGTTCATCGCTCGTCGGGCTGGTGCTCGCCGCGCTGAGCGCCTCGACCCTCAACCTGCTCCAGCTCGGCGACGACGTCGCCGTCTCGCTCGGCCTGCACCCGATGCGCGCACAAGGTCATCGGCGTCGCTCGGCGTGATGATGCTGACCGGCGCCGCCACCGCCGCGTGCGGCCCGATCGTGTTCGTCGGCCTCGTCGTCCCGCACGTCGCCCGGCTCTTCGCCGGCGTCGACTACCGCTGGGTGATCCCGTACTCCGCGCTGCATCGGCGGGCTGCTCGCTGCGTGGTCGCCGACGTGATCGGCCGGGTCGTCGTACGCCCCGGCGAGCTGCAGGTCGGCATCGTGATGGCGCTGGTCGGCGGCCCGGTCTTCATCTACCTGGTCCGCCGCACCCGGATGGTGCGATATGAGCGCCCGACCGACCACGCTGACCGCGCCGCTCCGCGCTGCGGTCGGCCGCCGTCCTGGCTGGTGCCGCTGCGCGCCGGCCTCGGTCGCGGCTCGGCGGCCTGGTCGTGCTCGCCGTGCTGGTCGGCGCTCGACCTCTCGCTCGGCGACTTCGACGATCCCGGTCGCCGACGTGGTCCGCACCCTGCTCGGCGGCGGCGACGCCGGCCAGCAGTTCATCGTGATGGAGCTGCGGCTGCCGCAGACGCTGGTGGCGCGTCCTCGTCGGCGGCCGCCCTCGGGCCTCTCCGGCGCGCTCACCCAGACCTTCGCCCGCAACCCGCTGGCCAGCCCCGACATCCTCGGCGTCACCGAGGGCGCCGCCCTCGGCGCGGTCGCGGTGATCGTGCTCGCCGGCGGTCCGCGGGTACGGCGGCGGCCTGGTCGCCGGCACCGCTGCAGACCGTCGGCCTGCCGCTCGCGGCGTTCGCCGGGCGCGCTGCTCACCGCCACCGCTCCTCTACGTGCTGTCGTGGCGGCGCGGCATCGACGGGCAGCGGCTGGTGCTGATCGGCATCGGCCTCAGCTTCGCCCTGTCGCCGGCACCGTCGTGGCTGCTGGTCAAGGCCCGGATCGAGGACGCCGCGAGCGCCCAGGTCTGGCTCAACGGCTCGCTCAACGCCCGCGGCTGGGAGCAGGCGACGCCCGCTGCTGTGGACCCTCGCGGTGCTGGTGCCGGTCGTCGCTGCTGCTGGCCCGCTCGCTCAACGCGCTGCAGCTCGGCGACGACTCCGCCCGCGGCGCTCGGCGTCCGGCTCCAGCTCACCCAGCTGATGACGCTGGTCGCCGCGGTCGGCCTGGTCGCGGTCGCGGTCTCGGCCGTCGGGCCGCTGGAGTTCGTGGCGTTCGTCGTCCCCCAGATCGCGCTGCGGCTGACCGCCGGCTCCCGGCCGCCGATGCTCGCCTCGATGGTGCTCGGCGCCTGCCTGGTCGTCGGCGCCGACCTCGTCACCCGGGTGGTCATCCCGTTCCCGCTCCCGGCCGGGCTCGTCACCGCCGCGATCGGCGCGCCGTACCTGATCTGGCTGCTGCTCCGCACCAACCGAAAGGTCTCGGCATGACCACTGGCACGAGCACCCCGGCCACGCCGTCTGCGCACCGAGGCCGTCACCGTCGGGTACGGCGGCGACCCCGGTCGTCCGCGACCTCGACCTCGACGATCGCCGACGGCCAGGTCACGACGATCGTCGGGCCCAACGGGTGCGGCAAGTCCACCCTGCTGCGCACCATGGCGCGGCTGCTCAAGCCGACCGGCGGCACGGTCCTCCTCGACGGCGAGTCGATCCACGACCTGCCCACCCGCGACGTCGCGCGCCGGCTGGCGCTGCTGCCCGCAGAGCCCGATCGCCCCCGACGGCCTGCTGGTGCGCGACCTGGTCGGCCGCGGTCGGCACCCGCACCAGCGGTGGTTCAGCCAGTGGTCGCCCGAGGACGAGCGGATCGTCGAGCCCGCGCTCGAGATGACCGACACCGCCGACCTGCGCGACCGGCCGCTCGACCAGCTCTCCGGCGGCCAGCGGCAGCGCGCCTGGATCGCGATGACCCTGGCCCAGGACACCGACCTGCTGCTGCTCGACGAGCCGACGACGTACCTCGACCTCGCCCACCAGGTCGAGGTCCTCGACCTGGTGACCCGGCTCAACCGCGAGCGCGGGCGCACCGTCGTGATGGTGCTGCACGACCTCAACCTGGCCGCCCGCTACAGCGACCTGATCGTCGTGATGAAGGACGGCGCGATCGTCGACCAGGGCGCGCCGGCCGAGGTGTTCACCCCGGCGATGCTCGCCGAGACTTCGGCCTCGAGGCCGACGTGCTCGCCGACCCGCGCACCGGCCTCCCGATCGTCGTCCCCACGTCGTCGGCCGGGTGCACCGGACTCGTCAGGCCGTGACCTCCGGCGGCACCGTCTTCCGCGTCGCCGTCGACCGCCGCCGCGAGCTGCGGCACGTAGCGCTCGAGCACGTACGGGATGCTCAGCGGCGTCACGAAGCTGTGCGCGACGTAGTAGTCGCCGTCGCTCGTCGTTGATGTCGAACCAGCGCCCCTCGTCGGCGCCGTGGTGGTCTGTCGAAGATCGCCTTGACCGGCGTGGTCCGCCTCGAGGTCGAGCCACACCGCGACGTCGACCTCGTCGAGGTCGGCTGGTCCGCTCGGCGCTGATCGAGGTGCCGAACTCGCCGTCCTCGCTCGGCCAGCAGTCTCGGGGAAGGTCGAAGCCGAGGTCCACGAGCATCCGCGATCCGCGGGTCCTCGGGGCCGTAGACGAACAGCCCCTCGTACGGCGTGACCACCGCTGCGGTGCGGCCCTCGAACTCCGGGTGGTCGGCGGCCGCGTCGGCGATCTGCTGCCTTGACCGTCGTCGATGATCCCCTGCATCTGCTCCGGCTCGGCCGACCGCGGTCCCGATCCGCAGCGCCGCCTCGTCCCACGGGGTGCCGTAGTCGGCGTAGTCGCCCGATCTGCGCCACCGTGGGCGCCGATCTGGCGAGAGGAGTCTCGTAACTCCTTCTCGGTCATCCCGGCTGTACTGCGCCGACGATCAGGTCGGGCGCGAGCGCCGCGACCTTCTCGATCTCGACGCCGTTGGTGTCCTCGAGGACCGCGGGCAGCTCGGCGTCGCCGAGCGCGTCCTGCGGCCCACGGGAAGATGCAGCCGGGAGCTCGCGTCGCCGAACCAGTTCGTGACCGCGACCGGCACGATCCCCAGCGCCAGCAGCGCGTCCTGGTCGGTGAGCCCGAGGCAGACACCACGCGGGTCGGCGGCGCCTCGATCGGTGGTCTCGCCGTACTTGTGCGTGATCGTCGACCGGGAACGCCGCCTCCTCCGCCGGGCTGCTCCCGGCGGCCGCCGGCGTCGTTGCCCGCGGCTGGTGCCCGGTGCGGTGTCGTCGGCCGCAGGCGCTCAGCAGGCCGGCCACGGCCATCGCGGAGAGGCCGGTGAGGAAGGTACGTCGCGTAGGGGTCATCGGGCTCCTGGTGCTCCGCTGGTGGCTGGTGACTGGTGGCGGATCAGGACGGGAAGGCCCGCGGGGCGGTGCCCGTGGAGGCCGGCCTCGAGGAGCGGCGTGAGCTCGTCGAGCAGGTAGGTGTGGCTCAGCGGGGTGTCGAAGTAGATGGCTCCGGCGAGGGTCTCGTCGGTGTAGACCGCGCGGCCCTCCGCGACCGCGGGCAGGCTGCCGACGGTGGCGAAGTCCTGGAGTCTCCTCGAACATCTCCTGGCTCTCGGTCGCGAACACCACGACGTCGGCCTCGAGGAGGTCGACGTTCTCCCCCGAGATCAGCGCCTGGCTGCCCGACTCGGGCGCGAACTCCTCCAGCCCCGGGGTGATCGAGAAGCCGAGCTCGGTGAGGAAGTCGGTGCTCAGCCCGTCGGGGTAGACGTACAGCTGGCCGTCGTAGGGCCCGCCCTGGGAGAAGGTCGCGAGCAGCGGAACGGGTCGGGTCATCGGCCAGCCTTACTGTTAGGTAAGGCTTACCTTAGTGACATCGGCGGGCCGGTCGCCAGCGGCCCCTCAGCAGACCCGGTGCAACCACCCGAAGGTGTCGTCGGCGCGGCCGTACTGCAGGTCGACGAGCGCCTGGCGGAGCTGCAGGGTGACCGGGCCCGCGTCGGCGACGTCGGGCGTGCTGCCCCCCGCCCACTTCAGCGCCCCGACCGGGGTGACCACCGCCGCGGTGCCGCAGGCGAAGACCTCGGTGATGGCGCCGCTGGCGACGCCCTCGCGCCACTCGTCGATGGAGAACTTCCGCTCCTCGACCTGGTGGCCGAGCTTGCCGGCGAGGTCGATCACGCTGGCCCGGGTGATGCCCTCGAGGATCGTCCCGGTGGCGGGGGTGACGATGTGGCCGTCGGCGTGCACGAAGTACATGTTCATGCCGCCCAGCTCCTCGACGTACCTGCCCTCCTGGGCGTCGAGGAAGACGACCTGGTCGCAGCCGTGCGAGGTGGCCTCCTGCTGGGCCACCAGCGAGCTGGCGTAGTTGCCACCGGTCTTCGCCGCGCCCATGCCGCCGCGGCCCGCGCGGGTGTACTCCGTGGTGAGCCAGAGGGTGACCGGCTTGACCCCGCCCTTGAAGTAGGCGCCGGCGGGGCTGGCGATCACCATGAACGTGACGTGCTGCGCGGGCCGGACGCCGAGGAACACCTCGGTGGCGATCATGAACGGCCGGATGTAGAGGCTCTTCTCCCCCGCGGCGTCGGGCACCCAGCGCTGGTCGGCGGTGACCAGGGCGTCGACGGCCGCGACGAAGTCCTGCTCGGGCAGCTCGGGGAAGGCGAGCCGCTTGCTGCTGCGGACCATCCGCTGGGCGTTGGCCTCGGGGCGGAACGTCCACACCGAGCCGTCCTCGTGGCGGTAGGCCTTCATGCCCTCGAAGGTCTCCTGCGCGTAGTGCAGGACGGCGGTGGCCGGGTCGAGGGACAGCGGGCCGTACGGCGTGATCCGCGCGTCGTGCCAGCCCTTCTCGGGGGTCCACTCGACGGTGAACATGTGGTCGGTGAAGTACGTGCCGAAGCCGGGGTTCGCGAAGATCTCCGCGAGCCGCTCGTCGCTCACCGGGCTGGTCGTGGGGGTGGTGCTGATCTGCATGTACGGCACGGTAGCCGACCTCTCTGGGGACGCGTCAGGGTGCGGGTGCTGCACACGCGCCGCGACGATCCGGGTCAGGCGAGACGCGACGCGATGGCGTCGCCGACCTCGGCGGTACGCCGCGGCGCGCCGGGTACTCGCGCCGCCAGGTCGGCCAGCACCGCGCGCTCGACCCGGCGCGGCGGCCTCGGCGTGACCGAGGTGGTCGAGGAGCAGCGAGACCGACAAGATCGCCGCCGTCGGGTCGGCCTTCTGCTGCCCGGCGATGTCGGGCGCCGAGCCGTGCACCGGCTCGAACATGGACGGCGTGGTCCGGTCCGGGTTGATGTTCCCGGAGGCGGCCAGGCCGATGCCACCGGTGATCGCGGCGGCGAGGTCGGTGAGGATGTCACCGAAGAGGTTGTCGGTGACGATCACGTCGAACCGAGCGGGGTCGGTGCTCAAGAAGATCGTCGCCGCGTCGACGTGGAGGTAGTCCACGGTGACGTCGGGGAACTCGGTCGCCACCTCGCCGACGATCCGGGACCAGACGGCCCCGGCGTGGACCAGGACGTTGGTCTTGTGGACCAGCGTCAGCTTCCGGCGCGGTCGCCGCTGGGCGCGGGCGAAGGCGTCGCGGACCACCCGCTCGACGCCGTAGGCGGTGTTGACGCTGACCTCGGTGGCGACCTCGGCCGGCGTGCCGACGCGCAGGGCGCCGCCGTTGCCGGTGTAGGGCCCCTCGGTGCCCTCCCGGACCACCACGAAGTCGACGTCGCCCTTGGCGAGCACGTGGTCGGCCAGCGGCGTGGTGACGCCCGGGAAGATCCGCGACGGGCGCAGGTTGACGTAGTGGTCGAGCTCGAAGCGCAGCCGCAGCAGCAGCCCGCGCTCGAGGATGCCGGCCGGCAGCTTCGGGTCGCCGGGGCGACCACCCACCGCGCCGAGCACGATCGCGTCGTGCCCGCGGATCTCCTCCAGCACCGAGTCCGGCAGCACCTCACCGGTGGCGAGGTACCGCTCGGCACCGAGGTCGTAGCGGGTCGCCGCGAACTTCACCGGCGCCACCGCCTCGAGGACCTTGAGGGCCTCGGCGACGACCTCGGGCCCGATGCCGTCCCCGGGGACGACGGCGAGCGTGGGCGCTGTGTCGGCAACGGTGGCTGGTGGCGGTCACGGTCGAGAAGGCTAGTTGTCGTCGGGGCGCTGGCCGCCGTTGTCCCGCAGGTCGATCGCGGCCTGGACCGCCTCGTTGCTGCGCGGGTTCTCCGGGTGGTGCTGGGCGGGGCCCCAGTCGGGGTACATGTCGTACATCGTCGTGTCTCCTGTGCTGGTCATCGGTCGGGTGCAGGTCCGGCGGCCGAAGACCCCGCGGACCGGACCAGGAGGTCACGGGTCACGTGCAGGGTTCTGATGACTCAGGGAGGCGGGTCACGCGGATTCTGAGCGTCCGCCGCGGGCGTCTTCAGCAGGTGCAAGGCCCGTCCCACGCCGAACGCCGCGGCGAGGTGGCCTTGCTGTCAGGCCCCGCCGCGGCAGTCGATGAGTACGAACACGCTCCGCATGATGGGACGACCGTACGCCGCGGAATTCGTGGTGGCACGCGCATTTCACCAACCGTTCAGGATGTGAGATCGCGAGACCACCATGAAAGACTCGACGAACCATGAGCGCCCCTCCCGAACTCCCCGAGATCGTGTCCCGCGCCTTCGACGTCTCCCGCCGTGCCGGCTACGTGTCGTTCTGCCGCAACGAGACCGGCCGCCTGCTCGCCACCCTGGCCGCCACCCGCTCCGGCACGCTGGCCGAGTTCGGCACCGGCTGCGGGGTCGGCACCGCCTGGCTCCGCTCGGGGATCCGCAACGGGGCGCAGATCCTCACCGCGGAGAAGGACGCCAAGCTGGCCGGCGCCGCGGCCGAGATCTTCGTCGACGACGCCCAGGTCGAGGTCCTGGCCGCGGACTGGTCGACGCTGAGCGACAAGGGCCCGTTCTCCCTGCTGTTCTTGGACTCCGGCGACCCCGAGAGCGTGCGTGTCGACGCCGTCGCCGACCTCGTCGAGCCCGGCGGCCTCGTCGTCCTGGACGACTTCACGCCGTGCGCGTCCTGGCCGCCGATCGCCTTCCAGCGTGTCGACACGCTCCGCGAGGAGTGGCTGACCGACGACCGGTTCACCGCGGTCGAGGTGATGATCGCCGCCGACGCGTCCGCGGTCATCGCGACCCGGCGCTGACCTCGTCCGGCACCGCGGGTCCCGACACCCGCAGCGCCGGCAGCATGGCCTGGGTGAGCGGACCGATGGCCAGCGCGTAGAGCACCGTCCCGAGGCCCAGCACCCCACCGAGGGCGAGCCCGACGAGCACCACGCCGACCTCGAGACCGGTGCGCACCAGCCGCAGCGACCAGCGCGTCGGGCCGCGCCGGTGATGGTGGCCTGAGCCGCCCCGGCGGTCAGCGCAGGTTGACGGCCCGCACCGAGTCGGCCGCGATGGCCTCGCCGATCTCCTCGAGGGTGTCGGCGGGGATGGCGGAGTCGACCGACAGGGCGACCAGCGCGGAGCCGCCCTTGGCGTCCCGGGCCACCTGCATGCCGGCGATGTTCACCGCGGCCTCGCCCAGGATCCGGCCGACGATGCCGACCATCCCGGGGCGGTCCTCGTAGGTGAAGAAGGCCAGGTGGTCGGTCGGCTCGATGTCGACGTCGAAGCCGTTGACCTCGACCAGCCGCTCCCGCTGGGCGATCCCGATGAGGGTGCCGCTCGCGGAGACCTGCGACCCGTCCGCGAGCGTGCCCCGGATCGTGATCAGGTTGCGGTGGTCCGGGCTCTCGGGGTCGGTCACCAGGCGGACGGCGGTGCCGCGCTCCGCCGCCAGCAGCGGCGCGTTGACGTAGGACACCTGCTCCTCGACCACGTCGGCGAAGACGCCCTTGAGCGCGGCGAGCTCGAGCACCTTCACGTCGAACTCCGCGATCTCGCCGCGGACCTCGACGTCGATCTGCTGGGCGACCTCGCCCGCCAGGGCCGTGAAGACCCGGCCGAGACGTTCGGTGAGGGGGATGCCGGGGCGCACCTCCTCGGCGATCACGCCGCCCTGCACGTTGACCGCGTCGGGCACCAGCTCACCGGCGAGGGCGAGCCGGACCGAGCGGGCGACCGCGATGCCGGCCTTCTCCTGGGCCTCGTCGGTGGAGGCGCCCAGGTGCGGCGTGGCCACGACGTTCTCCAGCTCGAAGAGCGGGCTGTCCGTGCACGGCTCCTTGGCGAACACGTCGAGCCCGGCGGCGGCGATCCGGCCGGTCTTGAGGGCGTCGTACAAGGCGTCCTCGTCCACGATCCCGCCCCGGGCCGCGTTGACCAGGACCAGCGACGGCTTGGCCTTCGCCAGCTGCTCGGCGCCGATCAGGCCGGCGGTCTCGGGCGTCTTGGGCAGGTGCACCGACATGAAGTCGGCCTCGGCCAGCAGGGTGTCGAGGTCGACGAGCCGGACGCCCATCTGGGCGGCGCGACCGGCCTGGACGTAGGGGTCGTAGGCGATCACGGTCATGCCGAACGCCGAGAGCCGCTGGGCGACGAGGACCCCGATCCGGCCGAGGCCGACGATGCCGACGGTCTTCTCGTAGAGCTCGATGCCGGTGTACTTCGACCGCTTCCACTCGCCGTTCTTGAGCGCGAGGTGCGCCGGCGAGACGTGCCGGGCGGCGGCCAGCATCAGCGCGACCGCGAGCTCCGCGGCGCTGACGATGTTGGAGGTCGGCGCGTTGACGACCATCACGCCGGACTGGGTGGCCGCCTTGACGTCGACGTTGTCGAGGCCGACCCCGGCGCGCGCCACCACCTTGAGGTTCCGCGCCGCGGCCAGCGCCTCCGCGTCCACCTTGGTGGCGGAGCGGACGAGGATCGCGTCGACGTCGGCGATGGCGGCCAGCAGCTCGGTGCGGTCGGCGCCGTTGCAGGACCGGATCTCGAAGTCCGGGCCCAACGCGTCGACGGTGGCGGGGCTCAGCTCTTCGGCGATGAGTACGACGGGCTTGCTCACAGCGGGCATCCTCGTGGTCGTCGGAGGGGACCGGATCGGTCGCGCACGACGCTGTGCGGAGGTCAGCCTAACCCCCACCGGGCAAAGGGTTCGGTGCGGTCCGAACCCTGGGGCGGGCGTGACCGGTATTGCCTATTGCCCCCCGGCCCGTTGTGACTAGTCCGGCATGACCCGGACGCACTACCCGACTGGCCAATTCGCCCAGGGTTTGCCGCTATTCCCCCATGCGACCCACGCGCATCCCTAATGTCTGACCAGCACCTCAGAGGGCCCCCCAGTTGACCCCCCGCAACGCTCGAAGGTCGTGCCGGATGTTTTTCCGCTCCATTGTCCCCGCGCTCGCGCTGGCACTCGCCATTGCAGCGCTCGTCAAGGCGCCAGCCCCCCCGATTGGCGATCTGACCAGCGCGAGCGCGAAGGACAAGAAGAGCAGCCCCCTGGTGACTTTTAGGCCGCGGACCATTCCGGTGGCGTCTTCTGAGGTGCCCAACTCTCTGCGTGGCCAGTACTCCTGGCTGGGCAGCGAAGCCCAGCCCGGAGGCTGGCCGATCAGCGATGTGTACTACCGGGACCAGGTCCCGTGGGGACGCATCGAGCCGGCCGCCGGGAGCTACGACCTCGAGTGGTTCGACCACGGTCTCGACGAGGCGGAGCGGCACGGAGGCCGGTTCGGCTTCCGGGTCCTGGCGTACTGCCCAGGCTGCTGGTTCGACGACGCCACACCCCCTTCGTGCCGCGACAGACCGGCACGGACATTCCCGACTGGAACTCCGAGGCCTTCCTCGCCGGCTGGGAACGACTGATGCACGAGCTCGGCAGCCGCTACGACAACGACCCGCGCATGGGGTGGGTCGACGTCGGTGGCTACGGCTCGTGGGGGGAGTGGCACGTGTCGGCAGGCCGCGAGATCACCGACGCGAACGCCGCGCGCGTGGTGGCGGCGGTGCTCGACGCGTTTCCGACCACGCACGTGGTCATCAACGCGATGACTCCGCGCCTGGTCCTCCAGGCCTTGGAGGCGAGCCCGCGACTGGGGTTGCGGGTCGACTGCCTCGGTGAGGTCGACATGTTCTCCACGCTGGCCACCAGCGCGGAGATGCAGGAGCGGTGGAAGACCGCGCCGGTGCTCAGCGAGTGGTGCGGCACCACCACGACGAGCACCACGCTGGGCGCGAAGCAGGTGCGGAAGTACCACATCTCACAGACCTCGAGCGGCAACCTCAAGGTGGCGTACCCGCAGATGACACCCGCGCAGCCGGCCGGCCTCGTGGCGGCGGCGCGGGGGGCGGGCTACCGCTACGAGGTCCGCGGGGTCACGGTCCCGAAGCGGGTGGACCGCGACGCCCGGCTCACGGTGCTCTCCACCTGGCGCAACGTGGGCTCGGCCCCGACGTACGACGACTGGGACGTCGTGCTGAGGCTGCGGGACCACGCCGGGAAGCTGGTCGCGACCAAGCGCCTCGACGTCGAGCTCGGTGACGTCCTGCCGGGTCGGCGTACCTTCCGCTCGACGATGCGGCTGGGGAAGGTGCCGCCCGGCACCTACGCGATGTCGCTGGCGGTCACCGACCCCGGCGGCTACCTCGCCCCGATGAACCTCGCGATCCAGGGACGCACCGCGGCGGCCGACTACCGGGTGGGGCGGCTGCGCGTCACGCGTTGAGCCGCGCGCCCTGGTCCCGCACCAGGTGGAGCAGGGAGTCCTTCCCGGTGTCGATGAGCGCGTAGCGCCGCACGCCGTCTCGGCCGTGCAGGCGGAAGACGAAGCGCCGCTCGTTGCGGTCCTCGAGCTCCCACCAGCCGCTGTCGGCGATCCGCTTCGTCTCGTCGGTGTACGTCGCGTGGTCGAGCTCGTGGTCGTCCACCGGGACCGCCAGCCGGTCGTGCCGGGTGTCGACCGGCAGTCCCTTGGGGACCGCCCACGAGCGCAGCACGCCGCCCTCCTCGAGACGCAGGTCGAAGTGGTGTCGGGGCCGGTCGTGCTCGTGGAGCACGAACACGGGCCGCTCCCCCGTCACCGGGCGGGGTCCGCTCGCCGGTGCAGCCACCAGGCCGCGAGCGCGCCGCCGACCGCCCCGCCGAGGTGGCCCTGCCAGGAGATCCCGACCGCCCCGGGCAGGAGTCCCCACAAGATCCCGCCGTACAGCACGAGCACGAGCACCGCGAGCGCGATCTGACCGAGGCTGCGCGAGAAGAACCCGCGCAGCAGCAGGTAGGTCAGCCACCCGAACACGACCCCGCTGGCGCCGAGGGTCAGGGACCCCGGCGGCGACAGCACCCAGACGAACGCCCCGGAGGCGACCACCGCGGCCGCCGTGACGACGACCCAGGCGCGCCACCCGGACAGGAGCACCAGGAAGCCGAGCACCAGGAACGGCAGCGAGTTGGAGGCCAGGTGGGGCCACCCGCCGTGCAGCAGCGGGGCCGTGAAGACGTGCCAGAGGCCGTCGTCGGTGCGCGGCCGGATGCCGTAGCCGTCCAGCGCGTTGCCACTGGCCTGGTCGATCACCTCGAGCAGCCACAGCAACGCCAGCAGGCCGACCATGACCACGAACGCGCCGCCCGCGGTCAGGCCGCGGCGGCGGTCGGTGTCGAGGCTGCTCATGCCCCCAGTGTCCAGGGCAGGGTCAAGCGAAGAGCGCCTGGCCGACGTGCTCGCCGACCGCGATCCCGGGAGGGACCGCGAAGAGTGCGGACCCGGAGACCTTGAGGTACTCCATCAGCGCGTCGTGCTTGGCCATCGCGTTCTGCAGCGGGATGAAGTGGGTGCCCGGGTCCCGCACGTAGGCGATGAAGAAGAGCCCGGCGTCGAGGCCACCGAGGGCGTCGCTGCCGTCGACGAAGTTGTAGCCGCGGCGCAGCATCCGGGCGCCCCCGTGGGATTCCGGTGCGACCACGCGCACGTGCGCGTCGACGGGGATCAACGGACCGTCCCGGCCCTGCATGGTGAGGTCGAGAGGCGTGTCCTCCACCCCGCCGGAGAGCGGTGCGCCGGTGAGCTTGGTCCGGCCGACGAACAGCTCCTGGTCCCCCAACGGCTGCCGGTCCCAGACCTCGATGGTCATGTTGATCCGCCGGGCGACGAGGTAGGAGCCCCCGGTCAGCCAGCCACCCGGTCCGCTGTCGGTCGGCACCCACACGTGGTCGTCGAGGGCCGCGGCCTCCTCGAGCTTGATGTTGGCCGTGCCGTCCTTGAAGCCGAACAGGTTGCGCGGGGTCGACTGCGTGGTCGAGGTGCTCGAGGTGCGGCCGAAGCCGAGCTGGGACCACCGCACCGCCACCGTGCCGAAGCCGATCCGGGCCAGGTTGCGGATGGCGTGCACCGCCACCTGCGGGTCGTCGGCGCACGCCTGGATGCAGAGGTCGCCGTCCGAGCGGGCCGGGTCGAGCGCGTCGGCCGGGAAGTGCGGCAGCGGCTGGAGCGCCTCGGGCCGCCGGTCGGCCAGGCCGAAGCGGTCGACGCCCTCGGCGTCGCGGAACAGCGAGGGCCCGAAGCCGAAGGTGAGGGTGAGGCGGGACGGAGGCAGCCCGATGGCCTCCCCCGTGTCGTCGGGGGGCAGGTCGAGGGAGCCCTGCGTGGCACCGATCGGCCCGGCGTCGGCACCGCGCACCAGCCGCTCGGCCGCGTCGGTCCACGCGACCAGCAGTGCCACCAGCTCCTCGCGAGAGTCGGTGGTGACGTCGAAGGCGGCGAAGTGCAGCCGGTCCTGCACCGGCGTGGTGATCCCAGCCTGCCGCTCGCCGTGGAAGGCGTACGACGCGGGGCCGGTCGCGTCGGTCCGCTCCGGGTCGGTGAGCCGACCGGTGACGAAGCCCCCGGCCGCGGCACCCGCCAGCCCGGCGGCCGCGGCGGCCCCGCCACCGAGGAGCCGACGACGGGACAGGGGCGTGTTCGCGGTCAGTCCAGCACCGCCGCGGTCAGCTGCGAGAGCGGCTCGGAGAGCGCGTTGACGGCATCGGCCAGGTCCTTGACCTCGTCGGGCGTCAGGTCGTCGTACAGGGTGAACCCCTCGCCCTTCCGCTGCGCGTCGAGCAGCGCCTGGAGCGCCGCGAACCGGGCGGTCAGCTCCTCGGCGAGCTCCGGGTCCTTGGTCTCGAGGATCGGCTCGACGCCCTCGAAGCCGACGCGGGCACCGTCGACGTTGGCCTGGAAGTCCCAGAGGTCGGTCCGCGACCAGTACTCCTCCTCGCCGGTGACCTTGCCGGTCGCCACCTCCTCGAGCAGGCCCCGCGACCCGTTGGCGATCTGGTCGATGGTGAAGGTGAGCTCCTCGATGCGACCGTCGAGGACCTTGGTGTCGGCGAGCAGCATGTCGGCGTACTCGGCGCGCTGGGCGTCGGTCAGCGGCTCGTAGCCGTCCTCGGCGCGGGCCGGCCACAGGTCCTTCTCGATCAGGTGCCAGCCGCTCCACTCCTGGCCGGGCTCGAGGTCCGCCTCACGAGCGTCCATCCGCGGGTCCAGGTCGCCGAAGGACTCCGCGACGGTCTCGATCCGCTCCCAGTGCACGCGGGCGTCGGGGTAGAGCGCCCGGGCCGCCTCGTCGTCGCCGGCCCCGTAGAGCTCCACGAACTGCTCCGTCTTGGTGAGGAGCTGGGCCGACTGGTCCTCGATGTAGGCCTTGTAGTTGTCCTGCGCCTGGGTCACCACCGCCGGGTCGTTGGCGTCGACGGTGACGGCCTCGTCGGACTCGGTGACGGTGAAGTCCTGGCGGATGCCGTCGCCCTTCATCCCCGGCTTGCACGCGGCCTGGTAGCTGCCGGCCGGTGCGTTGACGACAAGCGGACGGCTGAGGTTCGGCCCGATGTTCTCGACCTCGCCGACGATGCGCAGGCCGTCCTCGCCGAGCAGGTAGAACTCCGTGACCTGGCTGCCGGTGTTCGTGACCTCGAAGGTCAGCGTGCCGGCGGCCGCCTCGGTGCCGGAGACCTCGCAGGCGTCGTCGGAGGAGGTGACGGTGATCGTGCGGTCGTCGGCGGCCGCGTCACCGGAGTCGCCGGAGCCGGCGTTCTCGGTGCAGGCGGCCAGCACGGGCAGCGCCAGCAGCAGCGCGATCGTGTGGGTGGGGCGTGGGAGGCGCATGGTCTTCTCTCGTCAGGCGGTGGGGACGGGGCTGGGCGAGGTCGCGGGGCGCTTGGGCCGGTTCCGCATCTGGTAGAGGTAGATCCCGAGCACCGGCACCACGTAGAGCAGCCAGGCGGCGGCCTCGAGCTTGGTGGTCCGCGGCGAGAAGTTGAAGACGCCCTTGAGCAGCGCGCCGTACCAGGAGTTGGGGTCGATGACGTCGGAGACGTCGAAGAGCAGGTTGTGCAGACCGGGCAGGAAGCCGGCCTCCTGGAGGTCGTGGACGCCGTAGGCGAGGACGCCCCCGGCGATGATGATCAGGAAGCCTCCGGTCCAGGTGAAGAACGTGCTCAGGTTGACCGACACCGCGCCCTTGTAGATGAGCACGCCGAGCACCACCGCGGTGGCCAGGCCGAGGGCGGCCCCCAGGAGCGGCTCCCAGGTCGGGGTGACCGCGCCGACCGCCTCGCGGGTGGCGGCGTTGGTGGCCGCCCACAAGAACAGCGCGGTCTCCAGGCCCTCACGGCCCACGGCGAGCACGGCGACGACCACCAGCGACCAGCGACCGGCGTCGGCGGCCCGGTCGACCGCGCCCCGCAGCTCGCCGCCGAGGCCCCGCGCGGCCCGCGCCATCCAGAAGATCATCCAGGTGACGAAGCCGACCGCGATGATCGACAGCAGCCCGCCGATCAGCTCCTGGGCCTCGAAGGTGAGCCCGCGCGGCCCGTAGGTCAACACGGCGCCGAACGCGAGGCTGACCGCGACGGCCACCGCGACCCCGCCCCAGATCCGGGGCAGCAGGTGGCTGCGCTCGGTCTTGACCAGGTAGGCCACCAGGATGCTCACGACGAGCGCGGCCTCGAGCCCTTCTCGGAGCCCGATGAGGTAGTTGGCGAACACGCCTGACAGCGTACGCGATGTGGTTAGGCCTGCCTAACCTTACTTACTAGCGGGGCCCTCGACACGGTTGCTGCGCAACCTGCTCGACCGACGAGAGACCTCGCCGCTCGCACGTCCGGACGACGTCAGCGGGTGGCGGTGCCCTCCACGTAGTCGGAGTCGTGGCTCTTGACCCACGCCATCAGCTTGCGCAGCTCGCGGCCGGTGCCCTCGATCGGGTGCTGCTCGCCCTCGGCGCGCAGGCGCGTGAACTCCGGGCCGCCGGCGTCCTGGTCGTCGATGAAGCGCTGCGCGAACGAGCCGTTCTTGATGTCCTCGAGGACGGCGACCATGTTCGCCTTGACGTCGGGGGTGATGACCCGCGGACCGGAGACGTAGTCGCCGTACTCCGCGGTGTCGGAGACCGACCAGCGCTGCTTGGCGATGCCGCCCTCGTACATCAGGTCGACGATGAGCTTGAGCTCGTGGAGGCACTCGAAGTAGGCCACCTCGGGCTGGTAGCCGGCCTCGGTGAGCACCTCGAAGCCGTACTGCACCAGCTTGCTCGCGCCACCGCAGAGCACCGCCTGCTCGCCGAACAGGTCGGTCTCGGTCTCCTCGGTGAAGGTCGTCTTGATGCCACCGGCACGCAGTCCGCCGATCGCCTTGGCGTAGGACAGGGCGAGCGGCCAGGTGGTGCCGGACTCGTCCTTCTCGACCGCGACCAGGACGGGGACGCCGCGCCCGTCGACGTACTCACGACGGACCAGGTGTCCGGGTCCCTTGGGCGCGACCATGAACACGTCGACACCCTCGGGCGGGGTGATGTAGCCGAAGCGGATGTTGAAGCCGTGCCCGAAGACCAGGGTGTCCCCGGCGGCGATGTTGGGCTCCACGTCGTTGCGGTAGAGCTCGCGCTGCTTGTGGTCGGGCGCGAGGATCACGATCACGTCCGCCTCCTCGACCGCTTCGGCCGGCGTCAGCACCCGCAGTCCCTCGGCCTCGGCCTTGGCGCGGGACTTGGATCCCTCGGGGAGCCCGATGCGGACGTCGACGCCCGAGTCGCGCAACGACAGCGAGTGGGCGTGGCCCTGGCTGCCGTAGCCGAGCACCGCGACGTTCTTGCCCTGGATCAGGGCGAGGTCGGCGTCGTCGTCGTAGAACATCTCAGCCACGGTGGGCTCTCCTTCTGGTGGTGGGACCTCAGCCGAGGGCGGCAGGGGGTGGGACGGGGATCGGGACCGGGCGCGGGGTGCGCTCGGAGATGGAGCGGGTGCCGCGGCCGATGGCGACCACGCCCGACTGCACCAGCTCGCGGATGCCGAAGGGCTCCAGCACGGCGAGGAAGTCGCCCAGCTTGGCGGAGTTGCCGGTGACCTCGATGGTGATCGCGTCGGGCGCGACGTCGACGACCTTGGCCCGGAACAGGTTCACGGCGTCGAGCACGGCGCCCCGGCTGGAGACGTCGGCCTTGACCTTCACCAGGAGCAGCTCGCGGTTGATCGAGCCGGGACCGTCGAGCTCGACGATCTTGATCACCTCGACCAGCTTGTTGAGCTGCTTGGTGACCTGCTCGAGCGGCGACTCGTCGACGTTCACCACGATGGTCATCCGCGAGATGTCGGGGTGCTCGGTCGGACCGACCGCGAGCGAGTCGATGTTGAAGCCGCGCCTGGAGAAGAGGCCGGCGATGCGCGCCAGGACGCCGGGCTTGTCCTCGACCAGGACGCTCAGGGTGTGGGTGCTCATGCTTCTTCCTGGTTCGCTTGCAGTTCGCGCCCATTCGCCCGGCCGGCTGTTCGCGCGCGACCGCCGCGCGCTCTCGCTGCACTCACAAGTCGTCCTTCTCGAACTCCGGAGCCAGGTCCCGGGCGTACTTGATGTCGTCGTTGGAGGTGCCGGCCGCGACCATCGGCCAGACCATCGCGTCGCGGTGCACCCGGAAGTCCACCACGACCGGGACGTCGTCGATCTCCATCGCCTTGCGGATGGTGGCGTCGACGTCCCCGGGCGAGTCGCAGGACAGCCCGACGCACCCGTAGGCGTCGGCGAGCTTGACGAAGTCCGGGATCCGGCGGTCCGCGCCGGTGTGCAGGTCGGTGTTGCTGTAGCGCTGGTTGTAGAACAGCGTCTGCCACTGGCGGACCATGCCCAGGGACTCGTTGTTGATGATGGCGACCTTGATCGGGATGCCCTCGATCGCGCAGGTGGCGAGCTCCTGGTTGGTCATCTGGAAGCAGCCGTCCCCGTCGATCGACCAGACGGTCGTGTCCGGGCAGCCGACCTTGGCGCCCATCGCGGCCGGCACCGAGAAGCCCATGGTGCCCAGGCCGCCGGAGTTGATCCAGGTGCGCGGGTTCTCGTAGCCCACGAAGTGCGCGGCCCACATCTGGTGCTGACCGACCCCGGCGACGTAGATGGCCTCCGGGCCGGCGATCGCGCCGAGCCGCTCCATGACGAGCTGGGGGGCGAGGCTGCCGTCGTCGGGGGCGTCGTACCCGAGGGGGTAGCGCTTCTTGACGTCGGCCAGGAACTCCACCCAGGCCTCGTAGTCCCCGGTCGTGCCGGCGTCGGCCTCGGTCTGGAGCGCCACGATCAGGTCGCTGATCACCTCGCGGCAGTCGCCGACGATCGGCACGTCGGTGAAGCGGTTCTTGCCGATCTCGGCGGGGTCGATGTCGGCGTGGATGACCTTGGCGTTCGGCGCGAACGAGTCGAGGTTTCCGGTCACCCGGTCGTCGAACCGGGCGCCCAGCGAGATCATCAGGTCCGACCGCTGCAGCCCGCGACCGCGGCCACGGTGCCGTGCATGCCGGGCATGCCGAGGTGCTGCGGGTGGCTGTCGGGGAAGGCGCCCCGGGCCATCAGCGTGGTGACGACCGGGATCCCGGTCAGCTCGGCGAGCACCTTGAGCTCGCGCCAGGCCTGCGCGCGGATCACGCCGCCGCCGACGTACAGCACCGGCCGGCGGGACTCGAGGATGAGCCGGGCCGCCTCGCGGATCTGCTTGCTGTGCGGCCGGGTCGTCGGACGGTAGCCCGGCAGCGACAGCTGGGTGGGCCAGTCGAAGTCGGTCATCGCCTGCAGCGCCGACTTGGCCACGTCGACGAGCACCGGACCGGGCCGCCCGGTGGCGGCGATGTGGAACGCCTCGGCGATGGTGCGCGGGATCTGGGCCGGGTCGGTGACCAGGAAGTTGTGCTTGGTGATCGGCATCGTGATGCCGCGGATGTCCGCCTCCTGGAAGGCGTCCGTCCCGATCGAGGCGGCGCCGACCTGGCCGGTCACCGCGACCATCGGCACCGAGTCCATGTGCGCGTCGGCGATGGGGGTGACCAGGTTGGTCGCCCCGGGGCCCGAGGTGGCCATGCACACGCCCACGCGGCCGGTCGCCGAGGCGTAGCCCGCGGCGGCATGGCCGGCGCCCTGCTCGTGGCGCACCAGGATGTGGCGGATCTGGGTGGAGTCCATGAGCGGGTCGTACGCCGGGAGGATGGCGCCGCCGGGGATGCCGAAGATGGTGTCGACGCCGGCGTTCTCCAGCGATCGGATCAGGCTCTGGGCACCCGTCATCGGCTCGGGAGCGGTGCCCTCCTGCTTGGTCATCTCGGGTTCCTCTTCGGTCGATCTGGGGGTCGCGGCCAACAAAAAGCCCCTCGGCCGGACAGCGGCGAGGGGCGGACGCGTGGGCGCGGACCGGGCGGTCTCAGCTCACGCGTCGCGGGAGTACGAGGATGCTGGTGGGGCGCATGGTCCTACGGTCGCCGCCGGGTCGCGCCGGCGTCAACCCAGTCTCCCAGGCGTCCCACCATCTGGAACGGCGGTCCCACATCCTGGCTCACGTCGCCGGCATGACCTTCTCGGTCGCGGCCCGCTCGGAGATCGACCGCGCCATCCGCACGTCGCGCGCGGTCACGCCACCGACGTCGTGGCTGGTGAGCCGGACACCGACCGACGGGTAGGTCAGCGTGACGTCCGGGTGGTGGTTCTCCGCCTCGGCCAGCACACCGATGCTGTTGACGAGCCGGAGCCCGGTGGCGAAGTCGCCCGAGTCGAAGGTCACCACGAGGCTGCCGCCGTCGGCCGCGTCGTAGGTCCACCCGACCAGCTGCTCGTCGGCCACCCGGTCCTCGGCCAGCACGTCCTTGTCGCTCATCCGGGGTCCCCGGCGCGGTGCGAGCCCTTCGACAGGCTCAGGAGGGTCCGCAGCGAGCAGCGGGTTGGGGTGTTCCTCATGAACGTCAGGGAAGCACGTCCTGGCCGATGTCACCAGGGTTGTAGGCGATCTCCCACCGGAACCCGTCGGGGTCGACGAAGTAGCCGGTGTAGCCACCCCACGCCCGCTCCTCGGCGTCACGACGGTCTGGGCACCCGCCCCGCGCGCGGTCTCCAGCACCCGGTCGACGCCCTCCTTGGTGGCCAGGTTGTGGGACAGCGTGACCGGGGGGACGCCACCCCACGTGGGCGGGCCGCCGATCTCCGCCTCGAACGCGGCGGCATCCCACAGCGACAGCACGACCTTGTCGGCGACCTTGAACATCAGCACCTCCCCCGGCACGTGCACGGCGGGCTCCCAGCCCAGCCCGTCGACGAAGAAGGTGCGGCTCGCGACGAGGTCGCGGACGGCCAGGGTGATGAAGCTGACGCGCTGATCCATGGCTCTCAGCCTGGCACGACCGCGGCGGTGAGCGTCGACAGGGAGATCCGCTGCCGGCCGTCGGCGTCGAAGTTCGCCGGGTCGAGCCACGCGTCGTACGCCGGCCTGAGCAGGGTGAAGTCGCCGTCGGTCATCGCGAACCACATGGTGTCCCGGTTGCGACCCTTGTAGACCATCGCCTGGCGGAAGACGCCCTCGTAGGTGAAGCCCAGCCGCCGGGCGGCGACCGCCGACGGCGCGTTGAGCGCGTCGAGCTTCCACTCGTAGCGGCGATAGCCGAGGTCGTCGAACACGTGGCGCATGAGCAGCACCATGGCCTCGGTCGCGGCCCGGGTGCGCTGGAGCGTGCGCGCGTAGAGGATGCCGCCGACCTCCACGGACCCCTGCGCCGCGTCGGCGCGCATCAGCGTCGCCTGCCCGGCCGCCGCGCCGCCGGTGGGCACGACCGCGAAGGTGACCGCCTCCGCCGCCGTGCGGAGCGCGCCGATCCGGTCGACCATCGCGTCCCGGTCCGCGGGCATCTCGTCGTGACGGTACGTCCACAGCGACGCGTCCTCGGGGCCGCACAACGCCGCATGCAGGCCGTCGGCGTGCATGTCGGCCAGCGCCTCGAGCCGCACGGACGCCCCCACGAGAGTGACCGGGGTCGGGTCGCGGCCGCGGCTCCCAGCCCGGCACCGGCTCGCCGACCCGCTGGCCGTGCTCGTTCCTCGGACTCACCTCGGCACCCTAGTGTCTGGACATGGACCCCACTCGGGCGCGGCAGTGGCACCTGGCGACCGCGATCGTGCTGATCGGCGCGCTCGTCCTCCAGCTCGTGCTCGTGCTGACCGGGGACGGGGTGCTCCTCGACGCGGAGCGGCCCGGCCTCGGGGTCGAGCTCGGCCGCTTCTTCTCGTACTTCACCATCCAGAGCAACATCCTGGCCGCCATCGGGGTGGCCATGCTGGCCCACTGGCCCGCCCGCGACGGCCGGGCCTGGCGCGCCGTCCGCCTCGCCGGCGTCGTCGGGCTCGCGGTCACGGCGCTCGTGCACTTCTTCCTGCTGCGGCCGCTGCTGGACCTGGACGGCCTGAGCTACGTGTGCGACAAGCTCCTGCACATGGTGTCTCCCGCGATGGTGCTCATCGGGTGGTTCGTGTTCGGCCCCCGGCCCCGGGTGACCGGCCGCGAGATCGGCTGGTCGCTCGGCTGGGTCGCGCTCTGGACGGCGTGGACCCTGGTGGTGGGAGCCGTCACCGGCTGGTTCCCCTACCCGTTCATGGACTACGACGACAAGGGCTGGGGCGCCGTGCTCGTGGCCCTGGTCGGCATCACCGTGCTGTTCGTCGCCTTCTTCGTCGCCGCCGCGTGGTTCGACCGGCGCCTGGCACCACGGCCCGAGGGAGCCCTCTGAGGGTGTTCCCACAGCCCCCGACGGGCCAGCTCCGGCAGGACTCCCTCGCCGAACCAGTAGGCGCCCTCCAGGTGGGGGTACGCCGAGAGGACGAACTCCTCGATGCCGACCGCGGCGTACTCCTCGACCAGGTCCGCGACCTCGGCATGGCTGCCGACCATCGCGGTCCCGGCACCGCCCCGCACGAGGCCGACCCCCGCCCACAGGTGCGGATGGATCTCGAGCCCGTCCTTGCTGCCGCGGTTGAGGTCCAGCATCCGGCGCTGCCCTTCGGACTCGCTGCGCCTGAGCCCCTCCTGCACCCGCGCGATCTGCTCCTCGGAGATGCCGGCGAGCAGGCGGTCCGCCTCGGCCCACGCCTCCTCGGAGGTGTCCCGGGCGATCGTGTGCAACCGGATGCCGAAGCGGATCTCGCGTCCCTCCTCCGCGGCGAGCCCGCGGATCCAGGCGACCTTCGCAGCGACCGCCTCGGGAGGCTCGCCCCAGGTCAGGTAGACGTCGGCGTGTCGTGCCGCCACGCGGCCGGCCGCCGGTGACGAGCCACCGAAGTAGATGTCCGGCACCGGGTCCGGGATCTGGGTGAGCTGCGCGTCCTCGACGGCGACGTGGCGGCCCTCGAAGCTCACCCGCTCGCCGCGCCAGAGCGCCCGGACGACGTGCAGGAACTCGTCACACCGCTCGTAGCGGGCCTCCTTGTCGAGGAAGTCCCCGAACATGCGCTGCTCGTGGCTCTCACCGCCCGTCACGACGTTGAGCAGCAGCCGGCCGCCGGACAGGTTCTGGAACGTGCCGGCCATCTGCGCGGCCAGGAACGGCGAGACGAGGCCCGGCCGGAAGGCGACCAGGAACTTCAGCCGCTCGGACTGGGCGCTGAGCATCGCCGTCGAGATCCAGGCGTCCTGGCACCACGCGCCGGCCGGCGTCAGCGCCGCCTCGAAGCCGAGCTGCTCGGCGCTGCGGGCGATCTGGCCGAGGTAGGGCACCGAGGCCGGACGCCCGGAACCCTCGGCGGCCACGCCGTGTCCCCCGCCGACGACCTGCCGGCCGTCGCCGCCGTTGGTCGGCAGGAACCAGTGGAACCTCAACGCGCTCATCGTGCCCCTCTCGGAATCGGATCATCACCTTAGTTCATCGACTTAACGTTCTTTGGCGGTCGTGGGACGGGCCCTCCACCCGCCGTGCCAGAGTGGCGCCATGGCTGCCCCTCTGCGGACCGCGCTCCACGCCGCTGCCGGAGTCCCCCGCCTGTTCAACGCCGCCCTCCAGGCCGGAGCCGGGCCGGTCGGTGCCACCCAGGTGGTGCTGATCTCCGGTGGCGCGACCAGCGTCGCGGCCCGCCGCGGGCGCGGTGAGCCCGGCCGGCAGAACGCGGTGCGGCACTTCGTGTGGCAGGCGCTGATCACCGCCCGGCTCGGCCTGCCCGTCGCCCGCGCGGTCGCCGAGGCGCAGGAACGCGGCACGGCCAACGCCGCGGACTCGCAGGTCGACCAGCACAACAACGCCGTCGGCCAGGAGTACGGCGCCGCGCACGCCGACGACCTCGCCGGTGGCTCGGTCAACGCCGCGCTCGAGAAGCTCGCCGGGGTCGCGCTGGAGAAGTGGGCGGCCGACGAGCTGCTCTGGGTCAACGACCGCTGAGCAGCGCGCGCACCTCGCCCATCCCGGTCGCCACCTCGGCGAAGCTGGTCGACAGCGGGGACAGGCCGACCCGCAGACCGCCCGGGTCGCGGTAGTCCGGGATCACGTCGCGCCGCCAGAGGCTCGCCACGACCTCGCGCATCCGCGGGTGCGTGAGCGTGACGTGGCCGCCGCGCCGCTCGGGGTCGCGCGGCGACGACAGCGTCACCCCCAGCGGTGCCAGGTGCTCGTCGGCCAGGCCCACGACGTACGCCGTGAGCGCCTGCGACTTCGCGCGGACCGCGCCGATCCCGACCTCGTCGACGAGGGCGACCATGTCGGCCAGCGCGAGCATGCCGACGACCGCGGGAGTGCCGGAGATGAACCGTCGCACGCCGGCGGACGGGGTGTAGCCCGGGCCCATCAAGAAGGGGTCGGCGTGGCCCATCCAGCCCTGCACCGGCTGCTGGAGGGCGTCGTGGTGGCGGCTCGCGACGTACCCGAACGCGGGGGCACCGGGGCCGCCGTTGAGGTACTTGTACGTGCACCCGACCGCGAGGTCGGCGCCCCAGGCGTCGAGCTCGAGCGGCACCGAGCCGACGGAGTGGGAGAGGTCCCAGAGGACCAGCGCGCCGGCGTCGTGGACGAGCCGTGTGATGGCCGTGCCGTCGGCGACGAACGCGGAGCGGTAGGCGACGTGGCTGAGCACCACCAGCGCCGTCGCCGGGCCCAGCACCTCGCCGAGCCGCTCGACGGTCACGCCCGCCTCGCGCTCCACCTCGACCCACCTGACGGTGAGGCCACGCTCGGCGGCGATCCCCTCGACGACGTACCGGTCGGTCGGGAAGTTGTCGGTGTCGATGACGATCTCGGTGCGCCGCGGGTCGGTCGCGACGACGTGGTCCACCCCGGCCCGGATCAGCTTGTAGAGCAGGACCGTGGTCGAGTCGCCGACGAACGTCTGGGCGGCGGCGGCGCCGAGGCAGACCCGGCCGATCTCGTCGCCGAGGGTGAGGGGCAGGTCGTACCAGCGCTCGTCCCAGCCGCGGATGAGCCGGCCGCCCCACTCCTCCCGCACGAAGCTCGCCAGCCGGTCGGCCGTCACCTCCAGCGGACGGCCCAGCGAGTTGCCGTCGAAGTAGACCAGCGGGGTGTCCGCCCCGACGAAGCGGTCGCGGTGCCGGGCGAGCGGGTCTGCCGCGTCGAGGGCGGCGGGGTCAGCGGCGGGGTCAGCAGTCACCCGCACTGTCTACTACTGGAAGCTGACGAACCGCACCGCGGGCCGGATCCTCCGCACCGCCGCGGCGGTCATCCGCGGGCGGTCCTCGTCGTAGAACACCTTGAAGCCCATCGTGAACCTGCGCGGACGGGCGACCGCGGCGTACGTCGCGAGCTTCTGCGCCGGGCTGCCGAAGCCGTCGACGTGCTGCACCATGGCGAGGCCGTCGCGGCGGCGCACCCGGTCGACGTCCGAGACCATGGACGACTTGAACTGGTGCACGAGGAAGAGCTTCTCGGGGAGCCGACGAGCCGCGGTGAGGCCGGCGAGCCAGGCGGAGGTCCGGTTGACCTCCTGGGCCGAGACCCGGCCGATGGTCTGGGCGGGGACCTGGTGGGACCGCATGCGCCACTCGGGGTCGAGCGCGAGCCCCACGTAGGGATCCTCCAGCGCCCACTGCCAGCGCTTGGCCACCGTCAGGAAGTCGGTGCGGCCCGGCTGCAGGTCCAGCACCAGCAACGCGCCGTACCGGTGCGCGGCGTCGATGTAGGGCTGCACCAGGCTCTGCGCGATGTCGTGGCCGTAGTCGCCGTCGGTCCCGGGGATGCCGTCGGCCACCGTGACGATCAGCTCGAAGACGGGCAGCACCCGCTCACCGGGATGCTGGAACCGCTTGGCGACCGAGAGGATCCGGTCGTACGCCGTGGCCGGGTCCGTCTCGCCGAGCACGCCGAGGACGCCGGTGCCGGCGGTGCCGTAGTAGGCGGTGAGGAACCGCCGGTGCCCGAAGACGGTCGTCCCGCCACCGGGCAGCTCGACCTTCCGCACCGCACGCACGCCGTCCGGCTCGACCGCGGCCGCGGCGTCCGGGGTGATGCCCAGGGTCGACACGAGGGCGAGTGCGGACAAGGCCGCGGACAGCTTCCCTCGAGAAATCATGCGGCGGAGCGTAACGGTCAGGTCGTGGCCCGGACCCGCGACCCGCGGAGCTGCGCGGCCATCGCGGCCAGCCCCAGGACGGGGCCGGGCAGCAGCAGCCAGGCGACGGCTGACCCCAGGGACGCGAACTGGGCCGTGGCCACCCGGATCGACACCGCCGAGATCGCGAACCCGACGGAGTTCTGGATCGCCAGGGCCGAGCCCACCAGGTCGCGCGGGCAGGCCGCCGCCGACAGCGCGGAGAACTGCGGCGAGTCGGCGACGACCGCGATCCCCCACACCGCGAGCACCACCATCACCAGGGCCGCCGGCCAGGCGTCGGTGAGCGGGTAGACGAGGCAGACCGCCCCGGAGGTGGCGAGCGCGGTCGCGGCGACCCGGGTGCCGCCGACGCGGCGGCTCCACAGCCCGCCGGCCACGCACCCGACCGCGCCGAGGCCGATCACGACGAAGGACACCTCGGAGACGCCGACCCACGACTCCCCGCCGCGGCGCGCCAGCACCTGCGCGACCAGCAGGGGAACGACGGTCCAGAACGCGTAGAGCTCCCACATGTGTCCGAAGTAGCCCAGGGCGGCGCCGCGGTACTCCCGGACCCGGAACGCCTGGAGCACGGCCCCTGGTCGCAGCCGCCGGACGCCCTGCGGCAGGTGCGGGCCGTCGCCCAGCGCCCAGATCAGGACCGCCGCCACCAGGGCCAGGGCCGAGGACGTGAGGACGACCGCCTGCCACTGCAGGCCCGTGCCGAGCCCGCGCACCAGGTGGGGCAGCGCGGTGCCGAGGGTGAGCATGCCGACCAGCCAGCCGAGGGCCACGCCGGAACTCTCCGGCGACCAGCCGACGACCATCTTCATCCCGAGCGGGTAGATCCCGGCGAGCGTGAGGCCGGTGGCGAACCGCCAGCCCCAGCCCTCGCCCACGCTGTCGGCGAACAGCGCGAAGCCGGCGTTGGTGGCCGCCCCGGCGACGGCGGAACAGGCGAAGATCCGGCTGGCCGGGTAGCGGTCGGCGAACGCCGTGACGGCGAAGAGCAGGGTCCCGACGATGAACCCGGCCTGCACGGCGATCGTCAGGTCCCCCAGGTCGGCGTCGCTGAGGCCCCACAGGACGCGCAGGTCGTCCGCGGCGCTGTTCGCGCTGAACCACAGGGACGTTCCCAGCAGCTGCGCGACGACGATCCAGACCACCGGCGAGCCCGGCAGCCTGCCCCCGGTCATCCGCAGACTGCCCCGTGCGCCGCCGACTGCACGACCTTGGCGTACTTGCCGAGCACGCCGCGGGTGTACTTCGGCGGGTTCGGGACCCAACCCTCGCGGCGCGGCTCGAGGTCCGCCTCGACGTCGAGCGAGCGGTTCGCGACGTCGAGGGTGATCGGGTCCCCGTCGCGCACGAAGGCGATCGGGCCGCCGTCGGCCGCCTCCGGGGCGAGGTGACCCACGCACAGGCCCGTCGTCCCGCCCGAGAACCGGCCGTCGGTCACCAGCAGCACGTCCTTGCCGAGGCCGGCGCCCTTGATGGCGCCGGTGATGGCGAGCATCTCGCGCATCCCCGGGCCACCCTTGGGCCCCTCGTAGCGGATGACCACGACGTCACCAGCGGTGATCGCCCCCTCGGCGAGCGCGTCGAGCGCCGCCCGTTCGCCGTCGAAGACGCGGGCGGTCCCGGTGAAGGTGGAGTCGTCGAAGCCGGCGGTCTTCACCACCGCGCCCTCGGGTGCCAGCGAGCCCTTGAGGATCGTGAGACCGCCGGAGCGGTGTATCGGCCGGTCGAGCGAGCGGATCACGTCGTCGTCGACGGCGGGCGGCGCGATCGCCTCCAGGTTCTCGGCCATGGTGCGGCCGGTGACGGTGAGCGTGTCACCGTTCATGAGGCCCGCGTCGAGCAGCGCCTTCATCACCATCGGGATGCCGCCGACCTTGTCGACGTCGTTCATCACGTAGCGACCGAACGGCTTGAGGTCGCCGAGGTGCGGCACCTTGTCGCCGATCCGGTTGAAGTCGTCGAGCTCGAGGTCGACCTCGGCCTCCCGGGCGATCGCGAGCAGGTGCAGCACCGCGTTGGTGGAACCGCCGAGCGCCATCACCACGGCGATCGCGTTCTCGAACGCGTCGCGGGTCATGATCTGGCGCGCGGTGATCCCCTGGCGGAGCAGCCCGACCACCGCCTCGCCGGACCGGTGGGCGAAGCCATCGCGACGCCGGTCGACAGCGGGCGGGGCCGCCGAGCCGGGCAGGGACATGCCGAGTGCCTCGGCGACCGAGGCCATGGTGTTGGCGGTGTACATCCCGCCGCACGCACCTTCGCCGGGACAGATGGCGCGCTCGATCCGGTCCACCTCGGCGCGGGTGATCTTCCCCGCCAGGCAGGCACCGACCGCCTCGAACGCATCGATGATGGTGACGTCCTTGCCGTCGACCTGGCCGGGCATGGTGGACCCGGCGTACAGGAAGACGCTGGCCAGGTCGAGCCGGGCCGCGGCCATCAGCATCCCCGGCAACGACTTGTCGCAGCCGGCCAGCAGCACCGAGCCGTCGAGCCGCTCGGCCATCATCACCGTCTCGACCGAGTCGGCGATGACCTCGCGGGACACCAGCGAGAAGTGCATGCCCTCGTGGCCCATGGAGATGCCGTCGGAGACCGAGATGGTGCCGAACTCGAGGGGATAGCCGCCCGCGGCGTGCACGCCGTTCTTGACGGCCTTGGCGAGCCGGTCCAGGGAGAGGTTGCAGGGAGTGATCTCGTTCCACGAGGACGCGACCCCGATCTGCGGCTTCTCCCAGTCGTCGTCCCCCATGCCGACGGCGCGGAGCATGCCCCGGGCCGCCGCCTTCTCCAGGCCGTCGGTGACGTCGCGCGAGCGGGGCTTCAGGTCGGGGTCGGACATGGCGCGAGCCTACTCAGGGAATGGCGATGTCCTCGTCGCGGAACGCGGGCGCGAGAACGAGGGTCGGCTCCCCCCAGAGTCGCGCCAGCACCCGGTAGAGGTCGCGCGCGTACGACGTGAGAGGCGGCGGTCCGGGCTGGTGCGCGGCCAACCAGAGCCGGTGCAACAGGGTCGTCCGCCGACCGGGCCCGGCGCCGAGCGGCTCGTCGGCCACCGCCTCGTCGAGCGCGGCCGGCAGGAACCACGCGGGCCCGAGCAGGCACCAGCCCAGCGTGGCCAGGTCGAGGTCCGTCCCGAACGCCGCGGAGCGGGCCTCGGGCAGCCGGGCCCCCACCCGGTCGCGGTAGCGCTCCACCGCGCGTTCGGCGAGAGCAGTCGGCAGCCGCCAGGCACACCAGCAGGTGGGCCAGGGGACGGTCAGGTACGCCACGTCCCAGGCCAGGTGCCGGATCTCGGCACCCTCGAAGTCGAGGAGCCGGACCCCGCCCTCTCCCACGACGTTGTTGTCGGGGCAGGTGTCGCCGGGGGTCAGCCCCACGAGCGGGGTGACGAACCCGCTGGTCAGGTCGCCGAGCGCCTCGAGGAAACCGGTCGGTGCGGGGAGGCCCAGCGCGTCGCCCAGGTCGGCGTACGTCGTGGCCGCCGCCTGCAGCAGGGTCGGCATCTCGTGGGTGGCGGCCGCGGGTGACCGGGCGCCCAGCCGCCTGCCGAAGTCGGCGAGGACGGCGTCGCTGCCGGCGAGGTGGAGGTCCGCGACGGCGTCGACCCAGCCGTCGAGAGCCGTCCCGGCGACCGCCGGGTCGCGGCCGAGCAACGCGTCGGCCAGGTGCCCGCTCCGTCCCAGGTCCTCCAGGACGACCAGGCGTGGGTCGCTCCGGACGCCCAACAGCCGGGGTGTGGTGCCGGTGCCTCCGAGCGCCTCGAGGGCCGCGGGCTCGCGCGCCCAGCCCTGGCCGGCCGGGTCCGGGTCGAGGTACGCCTTGACGACGTAGGTGGCCTCGCCGGCGCGCACCCGCCACACCTCGTTGCGCGCGTGGCCCTCCAGCCGCGCCACGGGAGTCAGCGTCTCGAGGCCCGCCGCCGCGGCCGCCGCGCTGAGCAGGGTCTCGTCCACGGCTACACCCTAGGCTCGCTCCCGTGCTCTCCCCCTCGGCCGGTCCGGCCCTCGCGGCGACGTTCGGCCTCGGCCACGACGCGCGGCTGACCGGTCCGGTGGCGCGCGGCGAGCAGGGGCAGGTGTGGCGGCTCGACACGGAGCGGGGCGCCTTCGCGGTCAAGGACCCGTTCGTGGAGATGAGCGCCGCGGCCGCCCTGGCCGACGCGGACTACCAGGACGTGGTGCTGTCCGCCGGCGTCCCGATGCCGGAGCCCCTGCGGACACCCGACGGCCGGGTCCTGGTGGAGGTGGCCGGATCTCCGGCGCGGGTCTACCGCTGGGTCGACGTGCTCGACCGCGACCGTCGGCTGGACCCGGGCGAGGTGGGCCGGCTGCTGGCGCACATCCACTCGGCGGTGGCGCCCACGGACGGGCCCATGGACGCGTGGTACGTCGAGCCGATCGGCCCGGACGGATGGCGGGAGATCGTCGAAGCGGTTGCACGCCGGGCGGGCACCGTTCGCGGCCGACCTCGAGGCCGTGCTGCCGGACGTGCTCGCTGTCGAGGCGCTGCTGGAGCGGCCTCCCGCGACCCAGATGTGTCACCTCGACCTGTGGTCGGACAACCTGCGGCGCACTCCGGAGGGCGGCCTCATGGTCCTGGACTGGGAGAACAGCGGTCCGGGCAACCCGTCGCAGGAGCTGGCCTGCGTCGTCTTCGAGTTCGGGGTCGGGGATCCCGAGCGGATCCGCGCGCTCCACGCGGCGTACGTCGAGGCCGGCGGTCCGGGGCGGCTGGAGCACCCCGCGGACTTCACCGTCCTCGCGGCCCAGCTCGGACACATCACCGAGGTCGGCTGCGCCCGGTGGCTGGAGTCGACGACAGAGGACGAGCGGCGGCACAACGAGGCCTGGGTGCGGGAGTTCGTCGACGACCCGGTGACGACGCAGCAGATCGAGCGGATCCTCGCAGCGGTCAGCTCTCCGCGGCGCTCTTGAGCCGGGCGAGCCCCTTCTCGAAGTCCTTGCCGACCAGGCGGTCCATGGTCACCAGGCGGGCGAAGATGCCCGAGAGCCCGGAGTGCTCCCCCGTCATCGTCCAGGCCACATCGGTCCCCGCGTTGCTGGGCGTCAGCCCGAACACCACGTCGTTGGTCGCCTGCCAGGGCTTGATGAAGACCAGCTTGACGTCGATCTGCTGGGGGTTGGAGCCGACGATCTGCATGCTGCCCTGACCGGCCTTGCGGTTGCCGAGCCACGCGTATTCGGCGCCGACGCCTCGCGCCGCCCCGGAGTACTCGCGCTCCATGGCCGGGTCCAGGCCCTCCCACGGGGACCACTGCGTCCACTGGTGGAAGTCGTCGATCAGCGCGTGCACCCGCGCCGGGTCGGCGTCGATGTGCGTTTCTCGGACCACGGTGAACTCGGCCATGGGCGGCACCCTAGACCCTGCTTTCGGGCGAAGGGAGCCTTCCTGACCGATCGGTCAGACGACCGCGGCGCGCACCACCATCACGTCCGGGAGGTCGCGGACGATCTCCGTCCAGGAGCCACCCGCGTCGGCCGAGGCCCACACGGCGCCGTTTCGTCCCCCGAAGTAGAGGCCCGGCTCCTGGTGGGTGTCGGCGCACATCGCGTCCCGCATGACCGCCACGAAGTAGTCGTCGGGCAGGTCGTCGACGCCCAGCGCCTCCCAGGTCGCTCCCGCGTCGCGCGAGCGCCAGACCCGCGCCTTGCCGTCGACCGGCCAGCGCGCTCCGGCGTCGGTGATGGGGAAGGTGAAGACCGTGTCCGGCTCGTGGGGGTGCACCACGATCGCGAAGCCGAACTCCGTCGGGAGGCCGGGCGCGATGTCGTGCCACGAGTCCCCGCCGTCGTCGGAACGGTAGACGCCGCCGTGGTTCTGGAGGTACAGACGGTCCGGGTTCGCGGGGTGCCGGGCGATCTTGTGCACGCACTGGCCGAACTCCGGGAAGGTCCGCTCGCCCGGCATGAACTCGGCCTTGATGCCCTTGTTGGCCGGCGCCCAGGACGCCCCGCCGTCGTTCGTGCGGTAGACGCCGCCCGTGGAGATGGCCGCGATGATCGAGGACGGGTCGTCGGGGTGGGGCAGGATCGTGTGGAAGGCCTGACCGCCGTACCCCTCGCTCCACTGCTCGCGGTGCGGGTGCTCCCACAGGCCGCGCTCGAGCGAGAAGGTCTCCCCGCGGTCCTCCGAGCGGAAGATCGCTCCCGGCTCGGTGCCGGCGAACACGACGCCGTCCTCCGCGCCCGGGACCAGCTGCCACACCCGCGCGACCGAGGCGTCGGTGTCCTCGGGGAAGCGGACCGCTCCGTTCGGGGTCTCCTGCCAGGTCGCCCCGAGGTCGTCCGAGCGCCAGACCTGCGGCCCGAGCCAGCTCGACGAGGCGCCGACGAGCACCCGCGGCGTGCTGCCTCGGGTGTCGACAGCCCGGAGTAGACCTCCTCCATGGAGAAGTGCGGTCCGGTCCAGTCCCAGGCCTCACGGGCGTCGTCCGACGTCCCGATCCACAGTCCCTTGCGAGTGCCCACCAGCAGCACGGTGCCCATCTGTCTCCTCCATCTCGGTCGAACGCGTCGCGACCCCTATTCCTATTAGGAAGAGTAGTCTCGGAGCACCATGCGTCAAGAGTCCCCCGACCTGCCGGTGACGTCGTTCGCGCTGCTCGGCCTGCTCACCTTCGGCGACGAGCTCACCGGCTACGAGCTCAAGCAGCGCGCGGACCTGACGCTGCGCTTCTACTGGACCGCACCCGCGATGAGCCAGGTCTACACCGAGCTGTCCCGGCTCCTGACCCTCGACCTGGTGGCCACCGTGGGCGAGGGCCGCACCACCCGCTACCGGATCACCGACGCCGGCCAGGCCGCCCTGCGCGCGTGGATGGACACGACCCCCGCCGGCTTCCCGGTGCTGAAGCACCCGGTGGCGCTGCGACTCCTGATCGGCCACGTGACCGACGAGGACGAGGTCCGCTCCATGCTGGAGGAGTACGTCGCGGAGCTGGCCGACAACCGCGCGGACCTGGCCGAGGTGCGGGCCTCGCTGGTCGGCGCGGACGGTCCCGGCGAGGCGTTCCGCTATCCGTCACTGGTGGCGGAGTGGGGACTGGCCTACTTCGACGCCGAGCGTCGGATCGCCCGGCGGATGCTGGCCCGCCTCGAGGAGGAGCCTCCCGACGCTCACAGCCGGACAGTCAGCTCCACGGACACCTCGTCGCCGGGCGCGAGCCCCAACGGCTTGCGGACGGCGTCCTTGAGGGGCAGCAGGTAGCCGCCGTCCTTCGGGAACAACGACGTCTCGAACCCGATCTCAGCGATGCGCGCCTCCACCGGGATGACCCCCCAGCCGTAGGTCGCCATCGCCGCGACCTCGCGGATGCTGTCGGCCTCCTCGTCGGGGACACGCACGAAGTGGTAGGGCGAAGGCCCGCGCCACTCGATCACTGTCCCGCCGAAGGTCAGCTCCACCGGGGCAGGCTAGCGCCCGGCTCTCCGCGTGCGCGGGACCCGCGGTGAGCCAGCCACCGAAACCGCGGGCGAAACGGTGGCCAGGTCACCGCCCACACCGGGCCGGCCCGGACCTGCGGCTACCTTGAGGCGCGTGCCGCGCCCCGCCCTGTCTCCGGTGACCCTGGTGCTCGCCGGGATCCTCTCGGTGCAGTTCGGGGCGGCGATCGCCAAGGACCTGTTCGACGAGGTCGAGCCGACGGCGCTGGTCTGGGTCCGGTTGGTGACCAGTGCCATCGTGTTCGGGTTGATCGCCCGCCCTGCGCTGCGCGGCCGGCACCGGGACGACTGGGCCGTCGCCGTGCTCCTCGGGGTCAGCCTGGGAGCCATGAACTGGGCGATCTACCAGTCGTTCGCCCGGATCCCGCTCGGCGTCGCGGTGACCCTGGAGTTCGTCGGGCCGCTGTCGCTGGCGGTGATCGGCTCCCGACGCGCGCGCGACCTGGTCTGGGTGGTGCTCGCCGGCCTGGGTGTCGCGCTGCTGGGACTCGCGCCGGGCGACCTGACGCTCGCCCGGCGTGCTGTTCGCGCTCGTCGCCGGCACCATGTGGGCGGCGTACATCGTGCTCAGCAAGAAGACCGGCCGGCGCTGGTCGGGTCTGGACGGGCTGGCGATCGCGAGCGTGGTGGCGACGCTGCTGCTGACACCGTTCGCGCTGCGCGCCGGCGGCAGCGACCTGCTCGACCCGCGGATCCTGGCCCTGGGCGCCACGGTCGGGCTGCTCAGCTCGGTGATCCCCTACGGGCTGGACCTCACCGCGCTGCGCAGCCTCACGCCGCGGGTGTTCAGCATCCTCATGAGCCTGGAGCCGGCGGCGGCCGCGCTCGCCGGGGTGCTGCTGCTCCACGAGGTGCTCTCGCCGGTCCAGCTCGTGGCGATGGCCTGCGTGGTCGCCGCCAGCATCGGCGCCACCCGCTCGGGGGCACCGGTGGCCGAGGGGGTTCCCGACTGAGCGCGGCCGTTCACGCGATCGTCACGACGGCTCGACCTCCTCGTCATGTGCGCGCCCTAGCGTCGTCGTCGTGATGTTCGCCCGACTCTCCCCCCGTGGCGCCGTCGACCGCTGGGCCGTCGCCGCCCAGCACACCGCCCGTCGCAATGCGATGGTCGCCGCGACCGGCCTGGCCCGCCGGCGGGCCGAGCGCCACGAGGTGGAGGAGTACCTCGCCGCCCGCTCCGCGCGTGAGGCGCCGCGGCGCGCCGGGGGACGGCGCTGACCCGAGCCCACGGTCCCGCTCGGGCAGAATCGCGGCATGTCCCTGCAGCCCGGTGCGCTCCCCCACGAGACCGTGGGGTCCCCGCGGATCGTGCTGGGGTACGCCGACGTCCTGTCCGACGACGGGACCCGGTTGCGGGCGTGGACCAACGACCCGCACGGCGCCATCGACGGCCCGACCGTGCTGCTGTGCAACGGGCTCGGCACCAACCAGTGGGCGTGGCCGGCGCTGCTCGACCCCGGCTGCGGGGTGCGGGTCGTGTCGTGGCACCACCGGGGCATCTCGGGCTCGGACCGTCCCGAGGACCCGGACCGGGTCGGCATCGAGGAGTTCGTCGAGGACGCGCTGTCGGTGCTGGACCACTTCGGGCTCGACCGGGTCGTGGTGATGGGGTGGTCGATCGGGGTCAACACCGCCTTCGAGCTCGCGGTGCGGCACCCCGAGCGGGTGGCCGGGCTGTTCGCGGTCGCCGGGCGTCCCCGGTGACACCTTCCGGACCATGCTCGCCCCGTTGCACCTCCCCCACGTCGTGGCCCGACCGCTCACGGTCGGGATCGCCCGGGCGCTGCGGCTCACCGGCCGCGCGCTGACGCCGGTGGTGTCCCGGCTGCCGGTCGGGCGGAAGGCGGTCGCGCTGCTCAGCCACAGCGGCTTCATGCTGCCGGTCGCCGACCCGCTGCTGACCGTGCGCGCGGTCAACGAGTTCCTCACGACCCCGCTGGAGTGGTACTTCCACCTCGCGCTGCGCACCTCCGAGCACGCCCGCGTCTCGCTGTCGGCGGTCCGCGTGCCGGCGCTCATGGTGGCCGCGACCTACGACGTGCTCGCCGGCGCCCGTGACATGCGCACCGCCGCGGACCGGCTCGCCGAGGGTGAGTACGTCGAGATCCGGGCCAGCCACTTCGTGCAGATGGAGCAGCCCGAGGTGGTGCACGCCCTCCTGAGGGAGTTCCTGGAGCGGGTGGGCTGATGCCCGGCCGGGCACGGCTGGTGGTGGCCGCGGCCCTGCTCGTCGGCCCGCTGGCCGCGTGCTCCGACGGGGACCCGGGGACCGGCGGCCCGACGGTGACGGCGGCGCCCACCTCGGGCGGGTCGTCCGACTCGACCGGTTCGTCCGGGAGCCCGGAGAGCCCCACGCCGACCCGCGGCACCGGCTCCCCACGGGTGGTCGCCACGCTGGCCACCGGCCTGGCCGTGCCGTGGGGCATCGCGTTCCTGCCGGACGGCTCGGCCGTCGTGACCGAGCGGGACAGCACCCGGGTGCTGCGCGTCGACCCCTCCGGCCCATCCGGATCATCCGGGCAGGCCGGCGAGGTCGAGGAGATCGGCGCGATCGGTGAGGCCGCCCCGGAGGGCGAGGGTGGGCTGCTCGGCGTGGCCGTCTCCCCGACGTACGCCTCCGACGCGCTGCTGTTCTTCTACCTCACCACCGCCGAGGACAACCGCGTCGTGCGCGCGACCTACGACCCGGCCGCCGGCCTCGGCCCGACCGAGGTGGTGCTGGACGGGATCCCCAACGGCTTCATCCACGACGGCGGCCGGCTCGCGTTCGGACCCGACGGCTACCTCTACGTGTCCACCGGTGAGACCGGGGAGTCCTCGCTCGCCCAGGACCGCGGCTCCCTCGGCGGCAAGATCCTCCGGATCACCCCCGACGGCGAGCCCGCGCCGGGCAACCCCGACCCGGACTCGCCGGTGTGGACGCTGGGGCCACCGCAACGTGCAGGGCCTGGCCTTCGACGACGACGGCACGGCTGTGGGCCTCGGAGTTCGGAGACTCGACCTGGGACGAGCTGAACCTGATCGAGAAGGGCAACAACTACGGCTGGCCCGAGGTCGAGGGCGCGGGCGACCGCGCCGAGTTCACCGATCCCCAGGTGGTCTGGGCGACCGAGGACGCCTCCCCGTCGGGGCTCGCCTACCTCGACGGGCACGTGTGGCTGGCCGCGCTGCGCGGTGAGCGGCTCTGGCGGATCGACGTCTCGGACCGGCGAGGCCACCGACCCGCGTGACTTCTTCGTCGGGGAGTACGGCCGGATGCGCACCGTCGTCGTCGCCCCGGACGGTCGGCTGTGGGTCACCACGTCGCAACCGGGACGGCCGGGGCGACCCGGCCGGGGACGACGACCGGATCCTGGTCGTCGACGTCTCCTGATCAGGCCCGGGCCGGCTCCGGGGCGGGCAGCACCACGCGCCGGGCCGCGCGGCGCAGGGTGTGCAGGACCGCCGGTCCGAGCACGACGATCGCGACCGACGTGGTGATCGCCCGGCCGGTGTCCCAGCGAGCCGGTCGAGGTGAGCAGCGTGTAGACGGCGAAGCGCTGCAGGTTCTCCACCACCGGGTCGCCGGGCACGAAGGAGAGCGCCGCCGGCGGTGCCGCACCGGGGATCTCCACGCCGAGCAGGAACGGCCAGCCGGAGAGGTTCATCAGCAGGCCGAAGGCGTACGACGCGAAGATGCCGTAGACCACCAGCATCGCGATCTCGCGCCGGCCGGTGACCCGGCGCGGCAGCAGCCCGGCGCCCATGCCCGACCCACGCGGACACCATCATCTGGAACGGCAGCCACGGCCCCACGCCCGCGGTCAGCAGCGCCGAGGCGAACAGCGACGTGCAGCCGAGCGCGAAGCCGAAGCCCGGGCCCGAACACCCGCCCGGCCAGGATCAGCAGGAAGAACACCAGCTCCACCCCGGCCACGCCCGCGCTCAGACGCCGCGCAGCACGGCGTTGATCGCGCTCAGCACGCCGAGGATCGCCAGCACCCGCGCGTCCATCCCGCCCTCGCTGACCTCGGCGAGCACCACCACGATCACCACCGGCAGCAGCGCCAGGAAGAGGAACGGCGGGTCGACGCGGGCGCCGCCGGGACCCGGAGCAGCAGCGGCCAGGTCAGCATCATCATCCCGGCCACCGAGGCGACGCCCAGGACCACCAGCGACCGCGGCCGCAACGGCGACGACCGAGACCGCGGGTGCTCATCGCGGGCTCCCCACGCCGACGACCTCGTCGACCCGCAGCCAGGGCGGCCCGAGGACCTTGGTGACCTGCGGCGCGAACGCCGGCGACTCGGCGACCACCCGGCGTACCGGACCGGAGGAGACGACCTCGCCGTCGGCGAGCACGACCACGTCGTCGGCCGCCTGCGCCACGAACTCCACGTCGTGGGTGGCCACCAGGACCGCGTGGCCCGGCCGCGGCGAGCTCGCGCAGCAGGCCGGCGAGCGCGCGCCTTGGCCGGGTAGTCGAGGCCGCGGGTCGGCTCGTCGAGCAGCAGCGACCCGGGGCCGCGCGGCGAGCACCAGCGGCCAGCGCGAGCGCGAGCCGCTGGCCCTCGGAGAGGTCGCGCGGGTGCGTCGCGCCGTCGATGCCCGGGCACCAGCCGGTCGAGCAGGGTCCGGCAGGTCCCCGGGGTTGCCGCGCAGCCGGAGTCCGCGGCTGAGGCACTCCGCGTCGACCGTCTCGAGGTAGAGCAGGTCGGCCGCGGTCTGCGGGACCAGGCCGACCCGGTCCCGGCGATCGGCCGGCGCGAGGCAGCGCGGGGTCGAGGCTGGTGCCGTCCGTCTCGAGCCGCACGTCGCCCGTGCGGCGTTTGCCGGTGCCCTGCAGGGTCCACAGCAGGGTCGACTTGCCCGAGCCGTTGCGACCCATCAGCGCCGTCACCGCGCCGGACCGGAGGGTCAGGTCGACGTCGCGCAGCGCGACCACCCGGCCGTGCGTGACCGTCACTCCGCGGGCGGTCAGCAGCGCGACGGTGCCGATCTCGCCGACCGCCGGGGGCACCGGCGGCAGGGTCGAGGCTCGCGGGCCCGTCGGCGGGCGTCGCGCACGGTCAGCGGCAGCGGGCTCCCAGCCCGCGGCCCGGCCGAGCTCCACGATCGGGGGTACGACGGGTGAGTGCGGCAGCACGGTGGCCGGTTCCCCGACCAGGAGCCGTCCGGTCGCCGGTGAGCAGCGCGATCCGGTCCGCGAACGGCACGCACCCGCTCCAACCGGTGCTCGGCGAGCAGCACCGAGAGCCCCGCGTCGTGCACCAGCCGGGTCAGCGTGGCCAGCACGTCCTCGGCGGCGGTCGGGTCGAGCGCGGAGGTGGGCTCGTCGAGCACGAGCAACCGCGGGTGCATGGTCAGCACCGAGCCGATGGCGACCCGCTGCTGCTGGCCGCCGGACAGGGTGCGCAGGTCCCGGCCGCGCAGCTCGGCGATGCCGAGCAGGTCGAGGGTCTCCTCGACCCGGCGGCGCATCGTCGGCCCGGGCAGCCCGAGCTGCTCCATGCCGTAGGCGAGCTCCTCCTCGACGGTGTCGGTGACGAAGCCGGCCTGCGGGTCCTGGCCGACGTACCCGATCCGGTCGGCGCGCTCCCGCGGCGGGGTGCGCACGATGCTGACGCCGTCCAGCAGCACGTCGCCGCTCAGCCGACCGCCGCTGAAGCGCGGCACCAGCCCGGTCACCACGCCCAGCAACGTCGACTTGCCGACGCCGGTCCGACCCGAGACCACGACCAGCTCGCCCTCCTCGACGGTGAGGTCCACGCCGGAGAGCACGGGTGGGAGGTCGTCGTAGCCGACGGTCACGCTCGCGCAGCTCGATCATCGGCCACCTCCCGCACCGACGGGCGTGCGCGTGTCGGCGGTCGTCGGGGGCGGTGGCTCGGCCGGTGTGCTCGACGTCGGCGGTGGCGCCGCGACCGCGGGCACCAGGCCGACCAGGACGCCGACCAGGGCGAGCGCGCTGACGCCGGGCACCACGTCGACCCCGGGGTAGGCGAGCAGGAGCTGGGTCTCGGCCACCCTCCACATCGCGACCACGACGGCGATCCCGGACGCGGACACGACCAGCTCGGCGGCGCGCCACTGGTCGGGGCGGTAGCGGGTGCGCTCGACCCGGCGCCCGGCGCTCCACAGGCCCGTGACCGCGCCGCCGCTCCCACGAGGCAGCATCGGGACGGCGAGGACCCGCGGGGCGGTGAGGTCGAGGACGGCGTACGTCCCGACGCAGATGCCGCACAGGCCGAGCAGCAGCAGCCCGCCGGTGCGGAACCGTCCGCCCGCGGCCCAGCCCGGGCGCCCGGCCGTAGCCGCGGGCGTCCATCCCGGCCGCGAGCGCCAGCGAGCGCTCGAGCGCGTCCTCGAGCACCGGCACGAGGAGCCGGCGCAGCCGCCCCACCCGGCCCGGGCTGCCGCCCGCGGAGCGCCTGGGCGGCGCGCACCCGGCGGAGGCTGTCGGCGAACTGCGGGAAGCACGGTCACCGCCACCACCAGCGCGGTGCCGATCTCGTACAGCGCGGAGGGCACCGACTGCAGCAGCCGCTTGGGGTTGGCCAGCGAGTTGGCCGCCCCGACGCAGATCACGATCGTGGCCAGCCGCAGGCCGTCGTAGAGCCCGGCGAGCAGGGACTCGCGGGTCACCGGGCCGAGCAGCGGGATCCCCGGCACCCAGTCCGGGCAGCGGGATCTCGGGCAGGTCGAGCAGCACGGTGCCCGCCCGCGACGCCCCCGAAGACCAGCCGGAACACCACGCGGATCACCACGATGACCACGCCGAGGCCGAGGTACAGCCGGAACGAGTCGGACCAGGCGTGGTCGGACCGGCGGGCGTTGACCACGACCGCGGCCACGCCGATCAGCATCAGCAGGATCAGCGGGTTCGTGGTGAGCGAGGCGCCGCGCCGCGAGACCCAGCGCCCACAGCCACCAGGCCACGGGGTGCAGGTCACGCGGCAGCCGGGTCATGTCCGGCGGTTCCGCAGGACGACGGTGCCCGCCACTGCGGCGCCCAGGAGGCCCATCACCACGAGCACGAGTGGCAGCGGCACCGAGCCGCCACCCTGGTCGGGCGCGTCCGCGGTGGGGTCCACCCCGTCCGACGAGGCGTCCGACGGCGTGCTCGACGAGTCGTCGGGCACGGTCGAGGCGGCCGACTCCGACGCCGAGTCGGTGGCGGACGCCTCGGGCGAGGGGCGTCGTCTCGCTGGGCGCGTCCGACGTGGGGCCGGTGGCCGACGGGGTCGCCGACTCCGAGGCGCCGGCGGTCGGCGACGCCTCGTCGGTGGAGGTCGGGCGCGGGCCACCGGTGCCACCCGTGCCACCCGTGGTGGGCGTCGCGGTGGCCGGGGTCGTCGCGGCCTTGGTCGGTGTCTTCGTTGCGCCGCCGCTCGGCGTGGGCGTCGCGGAGGGGCTCCCCGGCCCGGACGGCGTCGGGCTCGCCGTGGGGCTGGGCGACGGCGACGGTGACGGCGACCCGGCGTGCGACGGGGCGGGGACCCCCGGCGGCCCCTGGGACGCTCCCTGCCAGGCGAAGGCCACGGACCCGCCCGCGGGAACGGTCAGCGAACCGACCCCGAGGCTGGAGTAGGACCACGACCCCGACGTCCCGTTGGACCAGTAGAGGCCCCAGTAGGCGTTGGTGGGCGGGGTCGCCACGCACGGGTCGGCCTGGGGCACGCCGTCGACCCGGCAGACGAAGCCGGGCTGCCGCTGGACGTAGGTGAGGGCGAAGCCGGCGTCGACGAACAGCGTCGCGGCGCTCTGGCCGCCACCGTCCGCGTCGCAGCTGGTCGCCACCCCGCCACCGAGGTCGCGGAAGTCGACGACGACGCTGACGCCGCCCGCGTCCGCGCAGACCGCGGCACCGGCCGGGGCGACGCCGACCGCACCGACGGCGAGCCCCGTCGCCGCGGCCAGGACGGCCGCGGCGACGAGTCCGCGCACTGTGCGCAGTCGGGTCATCGAGTGACGCGGAAGTACGTCACACCCTTGCGGAGGTCCGGGAACTGGCCGGTCACGACCACCTTCGGACGACCCGGGGCGGCGAGCTTCTTCTTGATCGTGAACTTCGCCTTGAAGACGCCGGCCGCGGTGGCGGTCCCGGTGGCCACGAGGGTGTGGCGCACGCGCACCGAGACCTTCTCGGCGGCCGCGAGGCCCTTGACCTTCACGACCTGGCGGTCACCCTTGGAGACCTTCTTCTTCTTGGCCTTGACCGGCAGCTTCGCCTTGCCGAGCACGGAGACCTTGACGGTCTTGGTGCCCGTCGCCGAGGTCAGGGTGTACGTCGGCGTCGAGGTCTGGCCCGGGAGCACGACCGTGGTCGTGAGCGCGCCCGACGCCCCGGCAACCAGGCTGCGGGTGCCCGAGATGCCCGGCCCCGCGACGCAGACCCGGTCACCCTCGGCGACGCCGGTGACCTTCAGGGTCGCGACCTCGCCCTCGCGCTGGAACCCGGTCGGCCCGGTGAAGCCCAGGGTCGGCGAGGCGCTCAGGGCGTAGGCGACGGCCGGTGCGGCCTGCGAGGTGGCGCGGCGCCACTGGTCGGAGGTGGCGTCGGTGATGCCGGCCGTCTGGGCGCTGGTGAGCGCGGCGGCGTCGTACGCGATCGCGCCCAGCTCGCCGCTCAGCGGCGAGGACGCGGGCGCGGACAGGACCTGGAGGCCCTTGACCCACCCGGCGGCGCGGCCGGCGGCCACGCACGCGCCCTGGCCCGCGAGCGCCACGGCGGCCACGCCGGTGCTGTTGGCGTTGGCCGCAGAGGTGGTGGGCCCACCGCCGAAGGAGCCGTCGCTCTTCTGCTGCGCGGCCAGCCAGCCGGTCGCCTTCGCGATCGCGGCGGTGACCTTGGCGTCGGGGCTGCCCAGCGCGGCGAGCTGGAGCACGGCCAGGGCGGTCACGTCGGTGTCCGGGGCGCTGCCGGCGGCGTCGCCGTCGACGCAGCCCTGGGCGGCCGCGGCCGCCGGTGCGAAGTTGAGGCGGAAGTAGCCGGCGCTGCACTGCTGCTGCAGGAGGAACGCCGTGGCCGAGGCGGCCTTGGCCGAGCCGACCGCGCTCAGCCCACGCGCCGCGTAGGCCTGGCCGATCACGTTGGCGTAGTCGACGTCCGGCTGGTCTCCCGGCGTGAACGGGTCGCTGTCCCCGCTGACGGTCCGGTCCTGGATCCGGCCGGCGATCGGGCCGGCGCCCGCGACGCGCGCCGCGAGCTCGGTCGCCAGGTTGCGACCGCCGTACGACGCGCTGTCCGCGCCGGACACCTGGGCGAACACCAGGACCTTCGCGAGCGGGCCGGCCGACTGGTGCAGGTCGTCGGCCGCGTTGGCGGGGTACTCCACGTAGCTGCTCACCTTCGGCGCCAGCGCCGTGCGGATCTGGCGGACGACGGCACCGTTCCCACCGATCGCGTCGATGGCGAAGGCCGTGTCGATGCTGAGGCCGTAGTCGTCGAACCCGCCGAAGTTGGGGTTGTGCATGAGGCCGTTGGTCAGCTCGGTGGCCAGCCAGCCGGCGGCCGTCTGGGCCGGCAGCTCGGCGTGGGCGGGCGCGGTGACGACCGTGGTCAGGGTGGTGGCGGCCAGGGCGGTGGCCGCGGCGAGAGCGACGCCTCGTGACGTCGTACGGAGCAGATGCTTCATGGTTCCTTCCCGCTGCGCAGCGGGACGCACCGGAGACCGGAACGAACCCGCTGTTGTCCTCGACAGCGTGTTTCAGGACGTTCCGCGGCGGGTGCTCCGGCTCGCCTCCCCGGGGTCCCCCGGATCGGCCTACGGTTGCGGGTCAGCGCCGGATTCGGACCGGCTTCCCCCGTCGCGCGGACGTGACTTGGATGTGTGGGGGCAGGCTACATCCGCCGTCGCGTCGCCGGACATCCCGGACCGAGGATTGGCCGAGTCGGTAACGATTCGGCTACGGTCGCCGGATGCTCGAGCACCGAAAAGGCTCCCGCGCGCTTCGTTTCGCCCCCCTGCTGGCTCTCGTCGTCGCCCTGTCCACTGCCCTCCTCACCCCCCTCGCCGCCCCGGCCGCGAGTGGCGACGACCCCGCCCCGCTGGCGGCGCCGTTCAAGGTGAAGGTCGCGACCTTCAACGTCCTGGGCTCCCAGCACACCGCGCGGCCGGGTGGGTTCGCCCCCGGCTACATCCGCGCCGGCTACACCGCCGACCTGATCCACATGAAGAACCCCGACGTGGTCGGCATGCAGGAGGTCCAGCAGGACCAGCTGCGGGTCCTGGGCCGCGACCTCGACGACTACTGGATCTGGCCCTACAAGCGCCTCGGCACCGCCCAGGGCATCCGGCTGCAGATCGCCTACAAGCGCAGCGCCTACGACTTCATCGAGGGGCGCAAGATCTACACGCGCTTCGACGGCAACACCCGCCCGATCCCCTACGTGCGCCTGCGGGACAAGGCGAGCGGCCAGGAGTTCTGGTTCCTCACCTTCCACAACTCGCGCCGGATGGCCGAGCGCAACGGCAGCACGATCGCGCTGGTGAACCTCGTCAACCGGCTCCGCAGCACCGGCCTCCCCGTCATCGTCGGCGGCGACTCCAACACCTGGTTCGACTTCGCCTGCCGGATGGGCCGCAACGCCGCGATGCAGAACGCCGCCGGCGGCCGGCTCTACCCCTGCCACCCGCCGAAGAACCCGGTCTTCGACGTGCTGCTGTCCAACCCCCGCGTGGAGTTCGGCAAGTACCGCCAGCTCGGCGGCCGGATCGTCTGGCGCGCCAGCGACCACAAGTTCGTCACCGCCAAGGTGACCCTGGCCGACCCCGCCCCCTGATCGCCGACCGGGCACTTCTGCCGACGTGGTCCGCGTCGACCGGGCGCTCCGAGCGACACCGATCTCGCCCTGAGGGGACGCGATCGCCCGCTCACCGCGCTGCTGCCGCAGAACTGCCCGGTCGCGCTAGGTGAGCTTCTCCAGGATCAGCTCGCGGACCCGGCCGGCGTCGGCCTGACCGCGCATCTCCTTCATCACCGCGCCGATGAGGGCGCCGGCGGCGGCGTGCTTGCCGTCGCGGACCTTCTCGGCGACGTCGGGGTTGGCCGCGATCGCGTTGTCGACCGCGGCGCCGAGGGCGCCGTCGTCGGAGACGATCGCCAGGCCGCGGGCGGCCACGATCTCGGCCGGGCGTCCCCTCACCGGCGAGCAGGCCCTCGAAGACCTGCCGGGCGAGCTTGTCGTTGAGGCTGCCGTCGTCGACGAGCCGCTGCACCTCGGCCACCTGCTCCGGGGTGACCCCGAGGTCGGCGAGCTCGGTGCCGGTGTCGTTGGCCCGGCGGGCCAGGTCGGAGAGCCACCACTTGCGGGCCGCCTGCGGCGACGAGCCGGCCGCGACGGTAGCCTCGACCAGGCCGAGCGCACCGGCGCCGACCGTGTCGCGCATCTCGAGGTCGGAGAAGCCCCAGTCGGCCTGCAGCCGGGCCCGGCGCTTGACCGGCTCCTCGGGCAGCCCGGCGCGCAGCTCCTCGACCCACTCCCGGCTCGGGGCGACCGGCACCAGGTCCGGCTCGGGGAAGTAGCGGTAGTCCTCGGCGTCGGACTTCTCGCGACCGCTCGTGGTCACGCCGGTGTCCTCGTGCCAGTGCCGGGTCTCCTGCAGGATCGCGTCGCCCGCCGACAGGACGGCCGCGTGCCGCTCGACCTCGTAGCGGACCGCCCGCTCGACCGAGCGCAGCGAGTTGACGTTCTTGGTCTCGGTGCGGGTGCCGAGCGCGCCCGAGCCGGACGGCGCCAGCGACAGGTTGACGTCGCAGCGCAGCGAGCCCTGCTCCATCCGGACGTCGCTGACCCCGAGGCCGAGCAGCGTGTCGCGCAGCTGGGCGACGTACGCCTTGGCGACGAGCGGCGCCGCCGCCCCCGTGCCCATGATCGGCCGGGTGACGATCTCGATCAGCGGGATGCCGGCCCGGTTGTAGTCGACCAGCGAGTAGTCCGCGCCGTGGATCCGACCGGTGGCGCCGCCGACGTGCAGCGACTTCCCCGTGTCCTCCTCCATGTGGGCGCGCTCGATCTCGATGCGGTACGTCGTCCCGTCGACCTCCACGTCGGTCCAGCCGTCGAAGGCGATCGGCTCGTCGTACTGCGAGGTCTGGAAGTTCTTCGGCATGTCCGGGTAGAAGTAGTTCTTCCGCGCGAAGCGGCACCACTCGGCGATCTCGCAGTTGAGCGCCAGCCCGATCCGCATCGCCGACTCCACGGCGACCCGGTTGACCACCGGCATCGCCCCCGGCAGGCCGAGGCAGGTCGGGCAGACCTGGGTGTTGGGCGCGGCGCCGAACTCCGTCGGGCAGCCGCAGAACATCTTCGAGGCCGTGTTCAGCTCGACGTGCACCTCGAGCCCGAGGGCGGGGTCGAAGCGCTGCAGCGCCTCGTCGAAGGGGACCAGCGTGGCGGTCATGCGGAGGCTCCTTCGGTCTCGGCAGGCTGGACCACCGCGAGCTCGGGAGCCCGGTCGAGCAGGGGCGCACCCCACTCGCGCAGCAGCAGCGCCTCGAGCGCAGCGCCCACGCGGTACACGCGGTCGTCGGCCAGCGCCGGCGCCAGGATCTGGACGCCGGTCGGCAGCCCGTCCTCCTCGGCCAGCCCGCTGGGCACCGAGATGCCGGGCACGCCCGAGAGGTTGGCCGGGATCGTGGCGAGGTCGTTGAGGTACATCGCCAGCGGGTCGTCGAGCTTCTCCCCCAGCTTGAACGCCGTGGTCGGGGCCGTCGGCGAGACCAGCACGTCGGCCTTCGCGAAGGCCGCCTCGAAGTCCCGCGAGATCAGGGTGCGGACCTTCTGCGCCTGGCCGTAGTAGGCGTCGTAGTAGCCGCTGGACAGGGCGTAGGTGCCCAGGATGATCCGACGCTTCACCTCGTCGCCGAAGCCGGCGTCGCGGGTCGCGCGCATCACGTCCTCCGCGGACGGCGACGCGATGCCGTCGGGCAGGACCCGCATCCCGTAGCGCATGGCGTCGAACTTCGCGAGGTTGGACGACGCCTCGGCCGGCAGGATCAGGTAGTAGGCCGCCAGCGCGTGCACGAAGCTCGGGCAGGACACCTCCACGACCTCGGCCCCGGCCGCCACCATCAGGTCCACCGACTCGCGGAAGCGCTGGAGCACGCCGGCCTGGTAGCCCTCGCCGCCCAGCTCCGTGACCACACCGATGGTCACCCCGGTCAGGTCGCCGGTCGCGCCCTGCTCGGCCGCCGCCACCAGCGCCGGCAGCGGCTGGTCGATGCTCGTGGAGTCCAGCGGGTCGTGCCCGCCGATCACCTCGTGGAGCAGCGCGGCGTCCAGCACGGTCCGGGTCACCGGCCCGGCCTGGTCGAGCGAGTTGGCCAGGGCCACGAGGCCGTAGCGGGACACCCCGCCGTACGTCGGCTTCACCCCGACCGTGCCGGTGACGGCGCCGGGCTGGCGGATCGAGCCGCCGGTGTCGGTGCCGATGGCCAGCGGCGCCTCGAACGACGCGACCGCAGCGGCGGAGCCGCCGCCGGAGCCGCCGGGGATCCGGTCCAGGTCCCACGGGTTGTGCGTGGGTCCGTAGGCCGAGTGCTCGGTGGAGGAGCCCATCGCGAACTCGTCCATGTTGGTCTTGCCGAGGATCGGCAGCCCGGCCGCCCGTAGCCGGGCGACCACGGTGGCGTCGTACGGCGGCACCCAGCCCTCGAGGATCCGCGAGCCGCAGGTCGTCGGCAGCCCACGGGTGGCGAGCACGTCCTTCACCGCGATCGGCACCCCGTCGAGGCGGCTCTGCGCGTTGCCGGCCCGGCGACGCTCGTCGGCGTCGGCGGCCTGCGCCAGGGCGCCGTCGCCGTCGACCTGCAAGAAGGCGTGCACGGCGGGGTCGACGGCCGCGATCCGGTCGAGGTGTGCCCGGGTCAGCTCGACGCTGGTGACGTCACCGGCGTCCAGGGCGTCGACGAGCTCGGCGGCGGTCTTGCGGGTCCAGTCGACCATCACTGCTCGTCCCCGAGGATGCGCGGGACGGAGAAGCGCTGCTGCTCCTGCGCGGGAGCTCCCGACAGCGCCTGCTCGGCCGTGAGCCCGGGCACCACGACGTCGTCGCGGAAGACGTTGGTCAGCGGCAGCGCGTGGGAGGTCGGCGGGATGTCGTCACCGGCGACGCCGCTGATCGAGGCGACCGACTCCAAGATCACGCTCAGCTGGGGCGCGAGGTGGTCGAGCTCGGCGTCGGAGAGGTCGATCCGGGCCAGGTCGGCGAGGTGCGCGACCTCGTCGCGGGTGATCTCGGGCATGCGGTCGATCCTAGAGGGGCTCGCGGCACCCCCCGGACCGCCCCCACGCCTGCGAAACTTTCTCCGACGACCTGTCGAGAAACCGCCACGAGCGGCGTCGAGAGGGCAACTGCACCCTCAACCGAAAGGTTCCGCCATGAAGTACGTACTGATGTTCACCTCACGTCCCGACCTGGACGCCGCCGTCGACCCCGAGCAGGGCCAGCTGGTGTACAAGAAGGTCTACGAGTGGTTCGGCGAGAACGCCGACAGCATCTCCGACAGCGGTGCGGAGCTGCACCCCGTGACCACCGCGACCACGGTGAAGCACGGCGAGGGCGGCTCGGTGGTCGTCGACGGCCCGTTCAGCGAGGCCAAGGAGGTCATCGGCGGCTTCTCGGTCCTCGACGTGGCCGACATGGACGCCGCGATCGCCATCGCGAAGACCTGGCCGCTGCTCGACTTTCCCGGTGTCGCGATCGAGATCCGGCCGATGGTCGAGGACTACTCGCACATGGAACAGGGCTGAGCGGACCACCGTGAGCGCCGGCGACCTGCTCCTCGCGCGCACCCTGCGCGAGGAGTCGGGTCTGCTGGTGGCCCGGCTGGCCCGGCGGTTCGGCGACTTCGACCTCGCCGAGGAGGCGGTCCAGCAGGCCGTGGTCGAGGCGCTCACCACCTGGCGCCGCGACGGTCCGCCCGACAACCCCGCCGCCTGGCTCCAGGTGGCCGCCCGGCGCAACGCGCTGGACGCCGTACGCCGCGCGGGCCGGCAGCGCGCCCTGGCCGCCCGGGCCGATCCGCCGGACGCCGGCGAACGGTCCGGCACCGACGACCGGCTGGCGCTGCTCTTCGCATGCTGCCACCCCGCGCTGGCGCCGGAGGCCCGCCTCGCCCTCACCCTCCGCGCCGTGGTCGGACTCACGACCCCGCAGATCGCCCGGGCGTTCCTGGTCAACGAGACGACCCTCGCCCAACGGATCGTGCGGGCCAAGAGGAAGATCGTCACCGCGGGCATCTCCCTGAGCGTGCCGGAGCCCGCGGACCTGTCGGCGCGGCTCGGCGACGTGCTCGCCGTCGTCTACGTGATGTTCAACGAGGGGTTCGTCTCGTCCACGGGCGCCACCCAGGACCGCGACCTGGCCGCCGACGCGGTCTGGCTGGCGGGCGTCATCGCGACCAGCCTGCCCGACGAGCCGGAGGCCTGGGGCCTGGCCGCGCTGCTCACCTTCCAGCACGCCCGCACGGCCGCCCGCTTCGACCCGGACGGCCGCCTGGTGCTGCTGCGCGACCAGGACCGGAGCCGCTGGGACTCTGCCGCGCTGGCCACGGGCGAGGCGTACCTCGAGCGGGCCGCCGCGCACCACCGGCCCGGCCCCTACCAGCTGCAGGCCGCCATCGCCGCCTGCCACGCGTCCAGCCCGTCGTGGGAGGAGACCGACTGGCTGCAGATCGTCACCCTGTACGACGTCCTCGCGCACCGCGACCCGTCCCCGGTCCCGCGGCTCAACCGGGCCGTCGCGCTCGCCCAGCTCGGGCCGGAGCACGCCGACCGGGCGCTCGCCGAGGTCGACGCGCTCGCCGAGCCGCTGGCGACCTACCACCTCTTCCACGCCACCCGGGCCGCGCTGCTCACCACGCTGGGCCGCGACGACGATGCCGCCGCGGCCAACCTGCTGGCGCTGTCCCTCACCACCAACGACGCCGAACGGCGGCTGCTCACCACTCGGCTGCACCGGCACCCGCTCAGCGACGGGTCGTGACCGGCTCCGCCAGCCGGACCCGGTGGTCGCTCATCCAGGCGACCGACTCGTCGGTGACGACGTAGCGGAAGACCAGGCGCAGCACGGCGTCGCGCACCCACCGACCGACCGGGCCCGGCGTCTTGCTGCTGCTGCTGCGCGCCCCCGCGGCCACCACCTTCTCGACGCGGGTCCGGCGGGCCGCGTCGTACGAAGCGAACGCCTCCTCGACCGAGGACAGGTCACGCAGGCAACGGGCCAGCTCGACGGCGTCCTCGAGCGCCATCGAGGCGCCCTGGCCCGAGCTCGGCGACGGAGCGTGCGCGGCGTCGCCGATGACGAGCAGCCGGCCCCGGTGCCAGACCGGCACGTGGCCGAGGTCGTAGGTGCTGTCGCCGGCCAGCTCGAGCTCACCGGCGGCCACGAGGTCGGCGCCGGGTCCGTCGTCGCCCGCCAGGAGGCCGACCAGCCAGGCCTGCCACTGCGCGTCCGAGGTGCGGGCGCGTTCGTCCGCGCTGATCGGCGGACGCGGCGCGTTGACGAACCACACCACATCCCCGTCGGGCGTCGGGTGGGCACCGAAGAACGCCCGCCGGCCGAAGACGAAGTGCCAGGCCTCGGGCGGCAGGTCGGCCGCGACCGGGGTGGCCCGCGTGATGCCGCCGAAGTTGCTGAGGCCGACGTACCGCCCATCCGGCGCGGTCGGGTCGATGAGGGCGCGGATCCGCGAGCGCACCCCGTCGGCGCCGATGAGCAGGTCTCCGGAGAGCCGCGACCCGTCCTCGAGCACGACGTCGACCCGGTCCGGGTGCTCCTCGACGCCGACGACGCGGGCGCCGTACCGCACCTCTGCGCCGCGCCGGGCCGCCTCGTCGGCGAGCAGCGCGGCCAGGGCCGCGCGGCGGCAGGTCAGGCCGGGGGTGCCGTCGGCCAGTGGCCGGCCGAGCGTGACCGTGCCGAGGACGTGCCCGGTGGCCCCGACCATCACGTTGGTCCGCGACGGGAAGCCGATGTCGCGGGCGGCCTCCAGCAGCCCGAGCTCACCGAGGGCGTGCACGCCGTTGGGCGCGAGGGTCAGGTACGACCCGTGCGCGAGCTCGTCAGGCCGCCGGGCCTCGAGCACGACACTCTCGATCCCCACGGCCTGCAGGGCCAGGGCGGTGGCCGGACCGGCCACGCCGCCGCCCGCGATCAACGCTCGCATGGGCTATCCTTTCGTTACGGAATCCGTGTTATCTGATTATCGGATTATTCGATACTCGAAAGGTATGGGACGTGTCCCCCTCTCGTCAAGAACTCGTGGACCAGCTCGGGCTGGCGATGCAGCGCTACCAGCGCAGCACCCAGGCGTTCGACGACACGGTCGGTCGGCACCTCGGGCTCAACCCCGCCGACCTGCGTTGCCTGGACTGGCTCGCCGACGGCCCCAAGACGGCGGGTCGCCTGGCGGAGGCGACCGGGCTGCGACCGGCGGCCACCACCACGCTGATCGACCGGCTCGAGGACAAGGGCCTGGTCCGGCGGGTGCCGAGCGACACCGACCGCCGGCGGGTGCTGGTCGAGATGACCGAGGAGGGGTTCCGCCGCACCTGGGAGTGCTACGGACCGCTCGTGGCCGAGGGCCAGGAGGTGCTGGCCACCCTGTCCCGCGACGACCTGGTGATGATGCGCGACCACCTCGAGCTCATCCGCGAGATGACCGACCGGCACCGGGACCGGCTCGCCGGTCGCTGAGGCTCACAACGCGGTGGGACCGCCCTCGAGGAGCACCTCGAAGCCCGCCTCGTCGAGGACCGGGACCCCGAGCTCCTCCGCCTTGGCGGCCTTCGTGCCGGCGTTCTCCCCGACCACGACGTAGTCGGTCTTCTTCGACACCGAGCCGGACGCCTTGCCTCCTCGGCCGATGATGGCCTCCTTGGCGGAGTCGCGGCTGTGCCGCTCGAGCGACCCGGTGACCACGATCGTCAGCCCCTCCAGGGTGCGGGTCACCGAGGCATCGCGCTCGTCGGCCATCCGCACGCCGGCGGCGGCCCACTTGTCCACGATCGCGCGGTGCCAGTCGGAGCCCTCGCCGTCGAACCACGCGCGGACCGCCGCGGCGATCGTCGGGCCGACGCCCTCGGCGGCGGCCAGCTCGGCCTCGGAGGCCTCGCGCACCGCCGCCAGGGAGCCGAACTCGGTGGCGAGGGCCCGGGCCGCGCTCGGCCCGACGTGCCGGATGGACAGGCCGACCAGGACCCGCCACAGCGGCACGTCCAGCGCGCGATGGAGGTTGTCGAGGAGCCGCTGCCCGTTGGCGGACAGCACCCGGTCCCCCTCCTCGGTCTTCTTCGCGGCCCGGGTGAACAGGTCGGTGCTGACCAGCTTGGCCTCGTCGAGGTCGAAGACGTCTCCCTCGTCCTCGATCGCCCCGGCCTGCCAGAGGGCGTACGCCGCCTCGGAGCCGAGCCCCTCGATGTCGAACGCTCCGCGACCCGCGACGTGGAAGACCCGGTCGAGCAGCTGCGACGGGCACGTGTGGTGGTTGGGGCAGCGCAGGTCCTTGTCGCCCTCCTTCTCCTGCACCAGCGCGGTGCCGCAGGACGGGCACGCGGTCGGCATCTTCCAGCGCCGGAGGCCCTTCGGCCGCAGGCCGAGCACCGGCCCGACGATCTCGGGGATCACGTCGCCGGCCTTGCGCAGGACCACGGTGTCGCCGGGGCGGACGTCCTTGCGCGCCACCTCGTGGGCGTTGTGGAGCGTTGCTCGCTCGACCGTCGACCCCGCCACCCGGGTCGGCTCCATCAGCCCGAACGGCGTCACCCGGCCGGTGCGGCCGGTGTTGACCTCGATGGCCAGCAGCTTGGCGTTGACCTCCTCGGGTGGGTACTTGAACGCGATCGCCCACCGGGGTGCCCGGGAGGTCGACCCGAGCCGGCGCTGGAGGGACACCTCGTCGACCTTCACGACCACGCCGTCGATCTCGTAGGCCACGATCGAGTGCCGGTTCTCACCGGCGTTCTCGATGTAGGCCTCGACCTCCTTGAGCGTGGAGAGCACCCGGACCTGCTCGGAGGTGGGCAGCCCCCAGGTGGCCAGGGCCTCGTAGGCGTGCGACTGCGCCTTCGGCTCGAAGCCGCGGCGCTCGCCGATGCCGTGGCAGACCATCCCCAGGTCGCGGGTGGCCGTGACCCGGGGGTCCTTCTGGCGCAGGGACCCGGCCGCGGCGTTGCGCGGGTTGGCGAACACCGGCTTGCCGGCGTCGGTCATCGACTCGTTCAGCCGCTCGAAAGCCTCGCGGGGCAGGAACACCTCGCCACGGACCTCCAGCAGCGTGGGCACCGGGAACTCGTCGGTGCCGGACAGCCGGTGGGGCACCGCGGCGATGGTCTTGACGTTGGGCGTGACGTCCTCGCCGGTGCGGCCGTCGCCGCGGGTGAGGGCCCGGACCAGGCGACCCTCCTCGTAGAGCAGGTTGATGGCCAGACCGTCGACCTTGAGCTCGCACAGCAATGCGGGCGACGCGACGTCCTCGCGACCGAGCCGGGCGTACCACGCCTCGAGCTCAGGGTAGGAGAACGCGTTGTCGAGCGACTCCATCCGCTGGAGGTGGTCGACGGCGGTGAACTCCGTCGAGACCGCGCCGCCGACCTTCTGGGTCGGCGAGTCGGGCGTGCGGAGCTCGGGGAACTCCTCCTCGAGGCCCTGGAGCTCGCGCAGGCGGACGTCGTACTCCGCGTCGGAGAGGGTCGGGTCGTCCAGCACGAAGTAGCGCCAGCGGGCGTCCTCGATCTCCTGCACGATCGCCGCGTGCTGCTCCCGGGCCTCTGGGGTGACCGGCGTGACGGGGGTGACGGGGGTGAGCTCGTCGTCCATGGCACCATCCTGCCCGGTCCCACCCCCAGCCGGATCGCCCGCCGCTCGGACCCGGTCGCGTGCCACGGGCGGGCCTGGGAAGTTCCTGAGAAGTTTTTCTCGATTGTGGGAATGCGGGTCGCCTGGCTACGGTTCTCGATGAAACGAAACCGTTTCGTTTCATCCAGGTTAACCAGGAGACAGCCACGTGACACCGCAGGAGGCCGCCGTCCGGCCCCGCGTCGAGGGCGACCGCGAGCAGGAGATCCTGAACGCGACGCTCGAGGTGCTCGCGGACGTCGGCTACGACCGACTCACCATGGACGCCGTCGCCACGGCGGCGAAGGCGTCCAAGGCCACGCTGTACCGCCGGTGGAGCTCGAAGGCGGCCCTGGTCATCGACGCCGTCCTGGCCCAGAAAGAACCCGCCACCGTCCCCGACACGGGCACGCTGCGCGGCGACCTGATCGAGATGAGCTGCGGGATCGGCGGCTTCTCGGACCGCAAGCCGATGTCGGTGCTGGCCAGCCTGATCACCGCCATCAACCTCGACGACGAGTTCGCGGAGCGGTTCCGGCGTGACTTCATCGGCCCCAAGGTGGCCATCGGCCGCACGGTCTACGAGCGAGCCCAGGCCCGCGGCGAGATCCGCGCCGACCTCGACATCGACCTGGTGGCTCCCGCCCTCGCGGGGATGGTCCTGCACCGGACCTTCCTGCTCGGCGAGCCCGCCACCCCCGAGCTGATCACGGCTCTCATCGACCAGATCGTCCTGCCCGCCTGCCACCCGCAGGCCCACCTGCCCCACGAAGAGAAGGAAACGTCGTGACCGACATTGATCGCACCATCCCGACCGTAACCGCGGACCTCGCCCCACCGCAGCGCGAGCTGAACCTCAAGTGGGCGCTGGTCCTGATCTCCATCGCGCAGCTGATGGTGGTCCTGGACGCGTCCATCGCGAACATCGCGCTGCCGTACATCCAGGCCGACCTGGGCATCAGCAGCGCCAACCTGCCCTGGATCGTGACGGGCTACGCGTTGGCGTTCGGCAGCCTGCTGCTGCTCGGCGGGCGCCTCGGTGACCTCTACGGTCGCCGCCGCGTGTTCATGGCCGGCCTGACGATCTTCGCGATCGCTTCGATGCTCGGCGGTCTCGCGCAGAGCGAGACGCTGCTGCTCGGCGCCCGTGGCCTGCAGGGCCTCGGCGCGGCGCTGGCCTCCCCCGCCGCCCTGGCGCTCATCACCACGACGTTCCCGGCCGGGCCCGCGCGCAACCGGGCGTTCGCCGTCTACGCCGCGATGTCCGGGGCCGGCGCGGCCGTCGGCCTCATCCTCGGTGGCTGGCTCACCGGCACCTCGCCGGAGATCTTCGGCGTGGTCATCGACGGCTGGCGCATGACCTTCCTGATCAACGTGCCGATCGGCATCATCGCCGCGCTCCTCGCGCCGCGCTTCCTCAACGAGTCGGAGTCGCACCCGGGTGAGCTCGACCTGCCCGGCGCCGTCACCGGCACGCTGGCCCTGCTCGGCATCGTCTACGGCCTCTCGCGCGCCGGCACCCAGGGCTGGTCCGACAACCTCACCATCGGCAGCCTCGCCATCGGCGCGATCCTGATGGTGGTCTTCATCGTGATCGAGAGCCGGGTCGAGCACCCGCTGCTGCCCTTCCGGGTGTTCTTGAACCGGACCCGGGCCTCGAGCTTCGTGGCGATGTTCCTGGCCCCGGCCGCGATGTTCGCGATGTTCTACTTCCTGAGCCAGTACATCCAGAACGTCATGGGCTACAGCCCGCTGAAGGCCGGCGTCGCGTTCCTGCCGTTCAGCATCGGCATTGTCATCGGTGCCGGCGTGGCCTCCAACCTGGTCGCCCGGATCAACCCGAAGTACATCGCCGGAGTCGGCACGCTGATGGCGTCCGGCGCCCTGTACGGGTTCTCGACGCTGCGCTTCGACACGGTGTTCCCGGTGAGCGACGTGACCGGTGACTACGTCACCGACATCTTGCCGTTCATCCTCCTGATGGCCGTCGGCATGGGTCTCACCTTCGTGCCGATCACGCTGACCGCGGTGCACCACCTGCGCAGCGAGGACTCCGGAATCGGGTCGGGCGTCCTCAACACCATGCAGCAGGTCGGCGGTGCCCTCGGGCTCGCCGTGCTGGCCACGGTGGCGACTCAGACGTTCACCGACCGCGGTGCCGAGCTGGGCAAGGCGGCCGCCGGAGCGGCCCAGGCGGCCGGCACGGCGCCGTCGGAGAGCCAGATCCAGGCCATGCAGACGGTCATCCAGCACCAGGTCTTCACCGAGGGCTCCACCCAGGCGTTCCTGGTCGGCTGCTTCCTGATGCTGGCGGCCTCGGCCGTGATCTGGATCTTCCTCGACGTGAAGCACGAGGAGCTGGCGACGGACGGCCCCGAGGGCGTCCACGTCGGCTGAGCAGCAGCACCCTCACCCGACCGCGAGGCGGTCGTCAGCCCGAGAGGTTGACGGCCGCCTCGCGGCACGTCCGGAGGGCGTCGCGGACCCAGTCCGGCGACGCGCCGGCGAGACCGCAGGCGGGGCTCAGCACCAGCCGCGGCGACACCTCCTCGAGGTCGAGGCCGAGCATGTCGAGGATCCGCTGCACCCGCTCCGTGACCTGGGTCGACGTCGGTCGCTCGGCGGGCGGTGCGAGGCCCGGGACGACACCGAGGGCGACCGTGTCGCCTGCGTCCCACGCCTCGGCAAGATGGTCGAGGTCGGCAGCCACGAGCACCCCGAGGTCCACCGACAGGCCCCGTGCGCCGGCGCCCCGGACGAGGTCGAGCGGGGTGCCCGGTGCACACGCGTGCACCCAGGGCTCGGCCCCGGCGTCGGCGATCGCGGTGAGCACCCAGGCCAGCGCCTCGGAGGCCTCCGGCGGGTGCACTGCGCGGTGCCGCCCGAAGCCCGAGGCCGTCGGGACCCGGGCGTCCAGGACGGCCGCCAGCGCGGGCTCGTCGACCTGGACCACCAGCCGCTCCACCCGGGTGACCCGGCGACGAACGTCGGCGACGTGGTCGCGCAGACCCTCGGCGAGCGCCTGCGCCAGATCCCGGCGGGCGCCGTGGTCCGAGAGCACCTTGTCGCCGCGCGGCTTCTCGACGGTGGCGGCGAGCGTCCACGGGCCGGCCACCTGGATCTTGAAGGCGCCGGTCAGCGCGTGCGCCTGCTCCTCGAGCGCATCGAGGTCCTGGGCGAGCAGGGAGCGGGCCCGCCGGTGGTCGACACCGGGCGCGTCGGTGAGCCGCCAGCCGGCGGGCTGCAGGTCGGCGCCGAGGCCGGCGACGACGGCGAGCGCGCGGCCGGTCATCGACGCGGCCACGCCGCGACCGGGCAGCTCGGGCAGGTGCGGGAGCCCCTCGGGCGGGGCGAGCTCCCCAAGCACGACGCGGACCGCCTCGGCGTACTCCCTCGCGTCCTCGCCCGGCATCGACCCGACGCCGGTCGCGAGGGTCACGAGGCGCGACTCGTGCCGGAGATCGTGGCCGAGCCGACAACACGGGTGCCGTCGTAGATCACGGCCGCCTGGCCGGGCGCGATGCCGTACGCCGGGTCCAGCAGCGCGATGTCCACGCCCCCGTCGGACTGGGCGACGACCCGCGCGCGGTGCTCGTCGCCGTGGGCCCGGAGCTGCACGGTCCCGTCGAGCACCTCGGGCGCCGCTCCGCACCAGCGGGCCGCGGCTCCCGTGATCCGCGCGACGGCGAGCCGCTCGCGGGGGCCCACCGTGACGGTGCCGGACACCGGCTCGATGTCCAGGACGAAGCGCGGCTTGCCGTCGGCCGCGGGCACGCCGAGCCGGAGCCCCTTGCGCTGCCCGATCGTGAAGCCGTAGGAGCCCTGGTGCTCCCCCAGCACCTGGCCCGCCTCGTCGACGATCCGACCTCCGTGGAGGTCCACCCGGTCGCCGAGCTTCTCGCGCAGCCAGCCGGCGTTGTCGCCGTCCGCCACGAAGCAGATGTCGTGCGAGTCGGGCTTGTCGGCGACCAGCAGACCCCGGTCGGCCGCCTCCCGGCGCACGTCGGTCTTGGTCGAGCCACCCAGCGGGAACAGCGAGTGGGCGAGCTGCTCCTGGGTGAGCACGCCGAGCACGTAGGACTGGTCCTTGCCGTGGTCGACGGCGCGGTGCATCTCGACCAGGCCGTCGGCCCCCGTCCGCAGCTGCGCGTAGTGGCCGGTGGCGACGGCGTCGAAGCCGAGCGCCAGGGCCCGGTCGAGCACCGCGGCGAACTTGATCTTCTCGTTGCACCGCAGGCACGGGTTGGGGGTCCGGCCCGCGGCGTACTCGTCCATGAAGTCCTCGACGACGTCCTCGTGGAACCGCTCCGAGAGGTCCCAGACGTAGAACGGGATCCCGATCACGTCGGCCGCGCGGCGCGCGTCGTTGGCGTCCTCGAGGGTGCAGCAGCCGCGGGCGCCGGAGCGGTACGACGCGGGGTTGCGCGACAGGGCAAGGTGGATGCCGGTCACGTCGTGGCCGGCCTCGACGGCCCGGGCGGCAGCCACGGCGGAGTCCACTCCGCCGGACATCGCGGCGATGACTCTCAGGGGACCGCTCATCAGCGGGACCTGCGGTTCGCCGCTCTCGCGCGCTCGACCACCGGGCCGATCGCGTCGACAAGGGCATCGACGTCGGCGGACGTGGAGGTGTGCCCGAGGCTGAAGCGGAGCGAGTGCCGGGCCTGCTCCTCCGTGCAGCCCATCGCGAGCAGCACGTGCGAGGCCTGCGGCACCCCGGCCGAGCAGGCGGACCCCGTGGAGCACTCGATGCCGCGGGCGTCGAGCAGCATCAGCAGGGAGTCGCCCTCGCACTCCGGGAAGCCCAGGTGGGCGTTGCCGGGCAGGCGTGCGGCGACCCCGCCGTCGAGCGGCGCGCCGTGCAGGTGGGCGTCGGGGACCGCCTGGATCACCCGGCGGACCAGGTCGTCGCGGAGGGCACCGACTCGCGCGGCGTGCTCGGCCTGGTGCTTGACCGAGAGCTCGACCGCCGCGGCGAGGCCCGCGATGGCCGGCGCGTCCAGGGTGCCACTGCGGATGTCGCGCTCCTGGCCGCCGCCGTGCGCCAGGGCACTGACCTCGACCTCGCGGCGGACGAGCAGGGCGCCGACGCCGTAGGGCCCGCCGATCTTGTGGCCGGTGAAGGTGAGCGCGTCCACGCCGGACGCCGCGAAGTCCACCGGCACCGCGCCGACCGCCTGCACGGCGTCGGTGTGCACCGGGATGCCGTGCGGGGCCGCGATCGCGACGGCCTCGTCCACCGGCTGGAGGGTGCCCACCTCGTTGTTGGCCCACATGACCGACACCAGGGCGACCGACTGCGGGTCGCGCGCGACGGCCGCACGCAGCGCCTCGACGTCGAGCCGACCGCGGGCGTCGACGGGCAGGAACTCCACCTCGACGCCCTCGGCCTCGGCCAGCCAGAGCAGCGGGTCGAGCACCGCGTGGTGCTCCAGCGCGCTGGTGAGGATGCGGGTCCGCCGTGGGTCCGCGGCCTGCCGGGCCCAGAAGATGCCCTTGAGCGCGAGATTGTCCGACTCGGTCCCGCCGGAGGTGAAGACGACCTCGCCGGGGCGGCAGTTCAGCGCCTGGGCGATGGTCTCGCGGGACTCCTCCACCACCCGGCGTGCGTGCCGGCCCGAGGCGTGCAGGGAGTTGGGGTTGCCGACGTCGGACAGGTGCGCCGTCAATGCCTCGATGGCCGCCGGCAGCATCGGCGTGGTCGCTGCGTGGTCGAGATAGACGGTCCTGCGAGTGGTCATGGCCTCACCAGCGTACGGGTCACGTGCGCTCCAGCCACGGGTGTCCGGGGTAGAGGCGCTCGAGGGCCGCCCGCAGCCAGGCCTGCCGGTCGGGCGCCAGCAGCGGCCACGTGACCGCGAGGTCGCGGTCGTCCTTGGGGCGGTGGAGCACCGCCTTGTAGAGCAGGGTGATCTCGGGGCGCAGGTAGCGGATGCCGTCGCTCGCCACCCAGGTCGCCTCGTCGAGCGGGAGGACGTGCTCGGGGTCCCGCTTGTTGGTCCAGAGGCCGGCCCGGTCCGGCGTGATCGGCAGGTCGATGATCCACGGGTCGGCCGCGGAGCGACGCACCCAGATCTGGCTCTCGACGTCGAGCACCTCGGGGAACTTGTCGTTGAGCGGCCGCATCGTGCCGCCGTCCATGCTCCAGAGGTTCCAGGTGTCCCCGACGTGGGCCCGCAGGGCCGGGACGTCGCAGGCAAGGATGGAGAGGTCGACGTCCTCGTGCTCCCGGAGCACGCCGGTGAACGCCTCGATCGACCAGCCGCCGACGATCCACCACGGCCGGGTGAAGCCGGCCATGAACTCCGCGAGCCCCGGCGGGTCCAGGGGGGCCCAGGCGCCGAACCAGCGGTCGTAGCCGGCGTTCTCCGCGATCTCCTCGGGCGTGTGGAGGAGCGGCTCGCGCGGGGTCGTCACAGCAGCACCAGGTCGTCGCGGTGCACGACCTCACGCTCGTACGCCGCCCCCAGCTCACGCTTGAGGTCGTGGCTGGTCCGTCCGAGCAGCCCGGGCAGCTCCTCGGCGTCGAAGTTGACCAGCCCGCGGGCCACCGGTCGCCCGTCGGTGGTCACCAGGTCGACCGGGTCGCCGGCCGCGAAGCCGCCGGCGACGGCGACGATCCCGGCGGCGAGCAGCGAGGCGCGCCGCTCGGTCACCGCCCGGACGGCGCCGTCGTCCAGGGTGAGCCGGCCCTTGGCCTCGGTCGCGTGGGCGAGCCACAGCAGCCGGGTCGGCCGGCGCTTGCCGGTGGGTCGGAACAGCGTCCCGACCGGCTCGCCGACCAACGCGTCGCCCGCCCGCTCCGCAGCGGTGAGCACGACCGGGATGCCGGCGCCGGTGGCGATCCGGGCGGCCTCGATCTTGGTCTGCATGCCACCGGTGCCGACGCCCGCGGCTCCTGGCCTGCCCACCTTGACCCGCCCCAGGTCGGACTCGGAGGAGACCTCGACGATACGTGTCGAGCCCGCCACCTCGGGATGGGCGTCGTAGAGGCCGTCGACGTCGGACAGGAGCACCAGCAGGTCCGCGTGCACGAGGTGCGCGACCAGGGCGGCGAGCCGGTCGTTGTCGCCGAACCGGATCTCGGTGGTGGCCACCGTGTCGTTCTCGTTGACGACCGGCACCACCCCGAGCTCGAGCAGCTTGGCGAAGGTCTGGTGGGCGTTGCGGTAGTGCGATCGCCGGGTCACGTCGTCGAGGGTGAGCAGCACCTGGCCGACGACGACGTCGTGCCGTGCGAACTCCTCGGTGTAGCGGTGCACGAGCAGTCCCTGGCCCACCGAGGCGGCGGCCTGCTGGGCCGGCAGCGACCGTGGCCGCCGCGCGAGCCCGAGCGGGGCCAGGCCCGCGGCGATGGCGCCGCTGGAGACCAGGACGACCTCGGTGCCCCGGAGCCGGGTCGCGGCGAGCGCGTCGACCAGGCGGCGGACCCGTTCGGGGTCGATCCCGCCCGCAGCGGTGGTCAGCGACGACGAGCCGACCTTCACCACGACGCGGCGCGCGTCGGTCACCACCTCGCGGCGCGCGTCGGCGCCACGCGCGGCTCATGCGTCGGGGTCCCCGACGCGGTGTGAGCGCAGCGAGCAGCGTGGTGGGGTGTGGCTCATGCGTCGGGGTCGTCCAGGGAGCCGATCTCGTAGGATCGCGGGCCGAAGTCGGGTCGGTCGTCCAGCTTCTCGTCGAGCCGTCGCGCGACGTCGGCGCGGGTCTCGTTCTCCGACCGCTCGGGCATCGCCTCGTCGATCTCGTGGCGACGCTGCGCGGCGGGTCGTTTCGCGTCGAAGCGGTGGTCCTCACCGCGGCGGGCGAGGTTCTCCGCACCCGCGTCGATCCCGGGCTTGAAGTCGAAGACCACGGCGTCGTCCGGGTGCCCGATGAGCACCGGGTCGCCCTCGACCGCCCCGAGCTGGAGCAGCCGGGTCTCGACACCGAGCCGGTTCAGCCGATCGGCGAGGAAGCCCACGGCCTCGTCGTTGGAGAAGTCCGTCTGGCGCACCCAGCGCTCGGGCTTGGCGCCCCGCACCTGCCAGACCCGGTCCCCCGAGGGTTCGGCGGTCTGGGTCACGCTGAAGTCGTCGGCGCCGTCCACCGAGCGCGGCCGGATCACGATGCGCGGCGTCTCCACGACCGGCTTGTTGGCCCGCGCGGACTGCACGATCTCGGCCATCGCGAAGGTCAGCTCACGCAGCCCGTGGCCCGACGCGGCCGACACGGCGAACACGTCGAGCCCGCGCGCCCTGAGGTCGTCGAGGACCATGTCGGCGATGTCGTGGCCGTCGGGGACGTCGACCTTGTTGAGCGCGACCAGGCGGGGCCGGTCGGCCAGGCCGCCGTACCGGCTCAGCTCGTTCTCGATCACGTCGAGGTCGTCGGCGGGGTTGCGGCCGGGCTCGATGGTGGCGGTGTCGATGACGTGCACGATCGCCGCGCACCGCTCGATGTGGCGCAGGAAGTCGTGCCCGAGGCCGCGGCCGTCGGCAGCGCCCTCGATGAGGCCCGGCACGTCCGCGACGGTGTACGTCGTGTCCCCGGCGCGCACCACGCCGAGGTTGGGCACCAGCGTGGTGAACGGGTAGTCGGCGATCTTGGGCCGGGCCCGCGAGATCGCGGCGATGAGGCTGCTCTTGCCGGCGCTGGGGAAGCCGACCAGCCCGATGTCGGCGACCACCTTGAGCTCGAGGGAGATGTCGACCTCGTCGCCGGGCTCGCCGAGGAGCGCGAAGCCCGGCGCCTTGCGCTTGGCGCTGGCCAGCGCGGCGTTGCCGAGGCCGCCGCGGCCGCCCTGGGCGATGACCAGCTCCAGGCCGGCGCCGACCAGGTCGGCCAGCACCTCTCCGTCGGCGGTGGTGACCACCGTGCCGTCGGGCACCGGGAGCACCAGGTCGCCGCCGTGGCCGCCGTTCTTGTGGTCGCCGGCACCGTGGCCGCCGTTCTCGGCCTTGCGCTTGGGGCTGTGGTGGTAGTCGATCAGCGTGGTGACGTCGGGGTCGACCCGCAGGATCACGGAGCCACCGGGCCCGCCGTTGCCGCCGTCGGGGCCGCCGAGCGGCTTGAACTTCTCGCGGTGCACCGACGCGACGCCGTTGCCTCCCCGGCCCGCGCTGATGTGCAGCGTGACCCGGTCCACGAAGGTCGGGACGGCCATGGGGTTCCTCTCGATGGTGCAGAAATGCCCGAGGGCGCCCCTAGATCCTAGGGACGCCCTCCGGTGGCCACGGCGAGCGCGACCGACGAACTAGTGCGTCAGCTCACTCGCCCGGGACGATGTTGATGACGCGACGACCGCGGCGGGTGCCGAACTCGACCGCACCCTCGACGAGCGCGAACAGGGTGTCGTCGCCGCCCCGGCCCACGCCGGTGCCCGGGTGGAAGTGGGTGCCGCGCTGGCGGACGATGATCTCGCCGGCGTTGACGAGCTGGCCGCCGTAGCGCTTCACGCCGAGGCGCTGGGAGTTGGAGTCCCGACCGTTCTTGGTCGAGGCTGCACCCTTCTTGTGGGCCATGGGTTCAGTCCTTTGCGTTCGAGGCAGGTGAGCTCAGCGGATGAGATCAGAGGGAGATGTCGGTGACCTTGACCTGGGTGTACTTCTGGCGGTGACCCTGGCGCTTCTTGTAGCCGGTCTTGTTCTTGTACTTCTGGATGATGATCTTGGGGCCCTTGGTGGCGCCGAGGATCTCGACGGTCACGGCGGCCGAGCCGAGCTTCGCCATGTCGGTCGTGACGGTCTCGCCGTCGACGACCATGACCACGGGCAGGCTGAGCGAGTCACCGACGACGAGAGGGTCGAGCTTGTCGATCTCGATGACGTCCCCGACGGACACCTTCTGCTGCTTGCTGCCACTGCGCACGATCGCGTACACCGCGACTCACTCTCCTCTACCGACGTCTGGGCCTGCGGCGCGCACGGCGGACCCGGTCGGACTGCGACAGGATCGTGCGGCGCACGCACAGGAAGGTGGCATCAGCACACCGAGGGTCAATGCTACGGGTCCGGCGCGTCCTCGGCAAAACGTGACCGGAGCAGGGCCAGGAGTGCGGCGTACGACGCGTCCGCGCCGTGGTCCGTCGTGTCCAGCACGAGGGTGTCGGGGTCGGCGCCGGCCAGGCCCGCGATCCGGTCCCGATAGGCCCGCAGCACGGCGTCGCCACCCTCCGCCGCGACGTGGGCGGCGGTGACCACGACCGGGTCGTGCCACCCGTCGGTGGCCTCCCGGTCGGCGAACCGACGGGCCGCGCTGCGCGGGTCGGCGAGCAGCACGACGTGCACGTGTCGGCCGCCCGCCTCGGTGGTCCGGTCCCTGATCGCAGCCAGCTGGTCGGCCGCCGCGGTGAGCTGGGGCAGCACGACGTCGTGACCCGCGCGCAGGTGGGCCTGCAGGGCGGCCATGGCCACCGGCCGGATCAGCTGCCCGGCCCGCGCGAAGTCCCGCTCCCAGCCGCCGACGAGCGTGCGCAGCACGTCGATGTCCAGGTCGAGGGTGTCCGGGTGGTCCGCGGCGTAGCGGCGCGCGAGCGTCGACTTGCCGACGCCGGGCACCCCGTTGAGATGGACCACCCGCGGCCCGCGGCTCACCGCTTGCGGGTGCCCTTCTTCTTGATCGGGACGTGCTCGACGTGGTGGCCGTCGTCGGTCACCGGGTCGCTGCCGCCGTCCCCGACCGGGCCGGAGGTGATCGGGACCTGCTCCACCCCACCGGACGACGGCGGGCCGGCGGGCCGGCTGGCCGCGCGTCGGCGGGTGCGGGTGACGACCTTGGAGGTGGCGGCGGCGGGCACCTCGGGCTCGGACGCGGCAACGTCTCGCGGGCTCGGGAACGACCTCGACCTCGGCTGCCGACTCGGACTCGGGCTCGGACTCGGACTCGGACTCGGCAGGGGTGTCGGCCACGGGCGCCGCGTCCGCGGAGAGCTCGACCGGCGCCTCGACGGCCTCGACCGCAGCCTGGTCCGACTGGTCGGGCTCGTCCGGCTGGTCGGCCTCGTCGGCCGGGGGTCGTTCGGCGTTCTCGGCCCGAGCCATCGCCGCGATGTCCCGCGGTGACGGGACGCCGGCCTTGGCGGCCGGCGTGTTGCCGTTGCCGTTGCCGTTCTCGCCACGGCCTCGGCCGCGACCCTTGCGGGCACCGCCGCGGGGGGCGTCGTCGGAGCGACGCGGCTCGACGGGCGCGTCCTGCACGACCACCCCGCGTCCCGAGCAGTGGTCGCAGGTCTCGGAGAAGGCCTCCAGGAGGCCGGTGCCGATCCGCTTGCGGGTCATCTGCACGAGGCCGAGCGAGGTGACCTCGGCGACCTGGTGCCGGGTGCGGTCCCGGCCCAGGCACTCGACCAGGCGGCGGAGGACGAGGTCGCGGTTGGACTCCAGCACCATGTCGATGAAGTCGACGACGATGATGCCGCCGATGTCGCGGAGCCGGAGCTGGCGGACGATCTCCTCCGCGGCCTCCAGGTTGTTCTTGGTCACCGTCTCCTCGAGGTTGCCCCCGGAGCCGGTGAACTTGCCGGTGTTGACGTCGACGACCGTCATCGCCTCGGTCCGGTCGATCACCAGGGACCCGCCCGAGGGCAGCCAGACCTTGCGGTCCAGACCCTTGTGGATCTGCTCCTCGATGCGCAGCGACGCGAAGAGGTCCATCCCCTGCTCGGCCGCGTCGTAGTGCTCGAGACGCTCCTCGAGGTCGGGCGCGATGTGTGAGACGTAGCTCTGGACGATCTCCCACGCGTCGTCACCCTCGACGACCATCCGGGCGAAGTCCTCGGTGAACAGGTCGCGGACCACCTTGAGAGTCAGGTCCGGCTCGCCGTAGAGAAGCTGGGCGCCGGCTCCCTTGTTGGCTGCCTTCTTCTCGATGTCCTCCCAGCGCGCCTTGAGCCGCTCCACGTCGCGGACCAGCTCGTCCTCGGCAGCGCCCTCGGCAGCGGTCCGGACGATGACGCCGGCCGTGTCGGGGACGATCTCCTTCAGCAGGGTCTTGAGCCGGTTGCGCTCGGTGTCGGGCAGCTTGCGGGAGATGCCGCTGGTGGTGCCGTCCGGGACGTAGACCAGGAACCGCCCCGCCAGGCTGACCTGGCTGGTGAGCCTGGCGCCCTTGTGGCCGATCGGGTCCTTGGTGACCTGGACCAGCACCGCCTGGCCGGAGGAGAGGACCGACTCGATCTTGCGCGGCGGAGCCCTCCTTGTGGCCCAGCGCGGACCAGTTGACCTCACCGGCGTACAGCACGGCGTTGCGGCCCTTGCCGATGTCGACGAACGCCGCCTCCATCGAGGGCAGCACGTTCTGGACCCGCCCGAGGTAGACGTTGCCGATCAGCGAGGTCTGCGACTCGCGGGCGACGTAGTGCTCGACGAGGACCTTGTCCTCGAGCACCGCGATCTGGGTGACGTCCTCGCGCTGCCGGATGGCCATGACCCGCTCGACCGACTCCCGGCGGGCCAGGAACTCGGCCTCGCTGACGATCGGAGCCCGGCGGCGACCCGCCTCACGGCCCTCCCGGCGGCGCTGCTTCTTGGCCTCGAGCCGGGTCGAGCCCTGGACCGAGGTGATCTCGTCCTCGGCGTTGCGCGGACGGCGGGCCCGGCTGGTCGTCTTCGCCGGGGTCTCCTGGTCGCTGTCGGACCCGGTGTCGTCCCCCGCGCGGCGCCGGCGGCGACGGCGGCGCGTGCTCGGGGTGTCCGCGCCCTCGCTGTCGTCGCCGGTGTCACCCTCGGGAGCGGCCGCGGGCTCGGCGGTGTCGTCCTCCGCGGCGGTCGCGTCGCCGCCCTCGCCGTCACCGGACTTGCGCCGGCGGCGGCCGCCACGGCGGCGACGGCGGCGAGCACCGTCCCCTTCGCCCTCGCCGGACTCGTCGTCACCGGCGGCCTGCTCGGAGGACCCGGACTGCTCCGAGGAGGCGCTGGCCCGGGTGCTCGCGTCGGTGTCCGACGCCGGAGTCGCTGCCGTGGGCTCCGGGGCCTTGAACAGCGGCATCCCGACCGCGGGTGCGCCGTCGGCGGTGTCCGTCGTGTCCGGGGTGTCAGTGGAGGCGGCCTTCTTGGCCCGGCTGCGCTTGCGCGCCGGCGGCGCGTCGCCGTCGGCGGCCGGCTCGGCGGACTCGACGGGTGCGGTCGCCGCGGTCGTCTCGTCCGTGGCGGCGACGGGCGCGGCGGCGGCCTTCTTGGCGGGGGCCTTGCGGGTGCGCTTCTTGGCCGGCGCGGGCGCCTCGCCGTCGGCGACGGGCTCCGCGGACCCGCTCGCCTCGGGGGTGTCCGCTGCGGCATCCGCGAGAGCCTTCTTGGCGGGCGCCTTCCGGGTGCGCTTCTTGGCGGGGACCGGCGCGTCCTCCGCCGGAGGCGCCTCCGGAGCGGCCGGGGTGGCGGTCTCCTGGGAAGTGGATCCGGTGGCGAGATCGTCGTCGAGCATGTGCGCTCCTCTGCCCGGAGCCGGAGCTACCGGGGTGTCGGCGCCGACAGCCCGACTGCGCCGGGCCGACGACACAAAGCTTCGTCTGGCGGCGACCCTCTCCGCGTGTGCGTCAACACGCACGGTTCGTCGCACCTACCGCGGTCGCCGGGCTGGACCGCTGGAATCTCTCTCACCGATTCCGGTCGGGCCGCGTCGCGGTCTGGTGACGAATCGCACCCGCTGTGCCTGCCCTCGGAGGGCCGGCGAGAACGTCGTCGGGTCGGGTCTTCGGGCTTCGGTGCCGTCGTACGTCGACCGTGGCCGAGTATCGCACACCCGGAGGCGGTCTCCTATGCGGACGGCGCGAGTGGGTCCCCGACGGACCCCGTTGTCTCGTCCAGGGGACCTTGGGCCCAGCGCGTCATCAAGGCCGACCCCGGCGCCGGCTCGGGCGCGGCCAGGCGCCCTCGACCTCGGCTCCGCCGGCCACCTGGGCCAACCCGGTGAGCACGTCGTCGGGCCGCACCGCGGGCACCGTGTGCCGCAGCACGAGGTCCAGCTCCGGCGCGCCCTCCGCGTCGCGGACGGCCAGCGAGACCACCGCGGCCCGACAGTCGAACTCGCGCAGCCCCTTCTTCGTCATCCGCTCCACGGGGACGGCGTCGGCGGCCAGGAACCCGTCGACGGCGTCGACCAGCCGGACCTGACCGGCCGGCAGCCGGATGGTCCAGCGGCTCGCGGTCAACAGGTCGGCCAGCGAGCCGCCGGGCGACTCCACGACCTGCATCACGTCCAACCCGTCGGGCAGCGCCTCGGCCAGAGCGGTGGCGACCGTGGCCGGGTCGACGACCTCCGCGAGTCCGATCTCGAGGTACTCCGCCTCGCTCGCGGACCCGGTCGGCGCGGCGCCGGCGTAGGAGATCCGCGGGTGCGGGTGGAAGCCCGACGAGTAGGCCATCGGGATCCGGGCCCGCATCACGGCGCGCTCGAAGGCCCGCGAGAAGTCCCGGTGCGAGGTGAACCGCAACCGCCCGCGCTTGGCGTACCGGATCCGCAGCCGCTGGACCGGCGGCGCCTGCTGCTCGGGCTGCTCTCGCACGGGCCGAACCCTAGCCAACGACACGGCCATGCGCGGCTCCTCGATAGGTTGACGAGATGCGCCACGCGGCCCCCGCCCTCTCGATCGGCATCCCCTACTACCGCGGGCTGGGCTACCTGCGGGAGGCGATCGACAGCGTGCTCGGCCAGACCTTCGACGACTGGGAGCTCGTGGTCGTCGACGACCGCGGCCCGAACCGGCCGACGAGGTCGTCGCCGCGTACGCCGACCCGCGGATCAGCTACGTGCGCAACGAGCAGAACCTCGGGCTGGCCGGCAACTGGAACGAGTGCGTCCGCCGCGCCCGGCGCCCTGGTCACGGTGCTGCACGGCGACGACCGGCTGCTGCCGTCGTACGGCGGCACGGTGGTCGAGGCGGCCGAGGAGCACCCCGAGGTGGACGCGTTGTTCACCGACGCGCGGATCATCGGCTCCGACGGGCGTCCGACGACCACGCTGGCGGACCGCGTCAAGCAGGCGTCTGCCCCGCCGGTCCAAGGACGACCACGTGCTGTTCGGCGACGCCGACCTCGCCGGGCTGCTCGCCGGCAACTACATCGTCTGCCCCACGCTGTGCCTGCGCCGCGCGCCTCGGCGACGGCACCGTTCGACGCGGGCCTTCGTTCGTCCCCGACTGGGACGTTCACCTCGCGCGTGCTGCTCGAGGACGGCTCGCTGTTCGGCATCCGTGAGCCCCTCCTGGAGTACCGCCGCCACCCGCCAGCCAGACCGTCGATGCTCACCGAGGACCTCCCGCTTCGCCGAGGAGATCGCGTTCCTCGAGGACGATGGCCGACGCGACGGCGGCACGCGGCTTCACCCGCTCGGCCGCGGTCGGCCCGCCGTCGGGTGACGCGTGCGGGGGCACCTGCTGGTCCGCGCCGCGGCCGACCTGCGCCGCCGCCGGGCGCCCGCGTGAAGTGGCGCGCGCTGCGCGAGGACCTGCGCCGCGTCAGGGCGTATCGCCGCGACGACCTCGGGCCGGGTCCGGCTCGGGCTGGATCACCCTGATCCGCAGCAGTGAGAGGAACAGCCCGGCCATGATGGTCTGCGCCCCGAGCATCAGCCCGAGGACCGCCGGCGCCACGGCTCGCGCGCTGTCCTCGGGCGCAAGCGCGCCGAAGTCCGCGTCCTGCCACCCCAGATCAGAGACGAAGAGCATCAAGCAGGCCGGCACCGAAGATGACGATGCCGCCGAGCAGGATGAGGTTCTCCAGGTTGAGCCGCCGCTGGAAGACGTCGAACCGGTGGCTGGCCGGGAGGAACCCCTCGTGCAGCGGCGTACACCTTCGACAGCACGCGCGAACAGCACCGCCTGGTAGCCGACCACCGTGAGCGCGATCGCGTAGCATCATCGTGCCGATGTCGAGGCCGTAGCCGCCCGACGCGCCACCGGCCCGCGGACCAGCAGCCAGGCGTGGCGACGAGGCCGAGCACGGTCAGCACCAGGCCGGGGTAGAGGAAGAGCCACCGCGGGCTGTACAGCAGCAGGAAGCGCAGGTGCCGCCAGCCGTCGCGCCAGCTGCGCAGGTGCGGCGGCCGGCTGCGGCCGTCCGTGCGCAGCGTGGTCGGCACCTCGGCGATGCGGCAGGTCGTTCAGGCAGGCCTTGACGACCATCTCGCTGGCGAACTCCATGCCGGTGGTGCGCAGGTCGAGGCGCGAGGATCGAGTCGCGCCGGAACGCGCGCAGGCCGCAGTGGAAGTCGCCGACCGGCGCCTGGAAGAACAGCCGTCCGACGAAGGACAGGACCGGGTTGCCGAGGTACCGGTGCAGCGGCGGCATGGCGCCGGGCTCGATGCCGCCGCGGAACCGGTTGCCCATCACCAGGTCGGCGCCGCCGCGCAGCTCCTCGACGAACGGGCCGAGGTCCTCGAAGTCGTAGCTGTCGTCGGCGTCGCCCATGACGACGTAGCTGCCCCGCGCCGCCGCGATGCCGCCGATCAGCGCGGCGCCGTAGCCGCGCTCCGTCGACGTCGACGACGCGGGCGCCCTCCGCGCGGCGATCTCCCGGCGAGCCGTCGGTGCTGCCGTTGTCGGCGATGATCACCTCGCCGGAGACCCCGTTGTCGGTCAGGAACTTCTGGGCGTGCCGGATGCAGGTCGCCAGCGTCTCGCCTCGTTGAGGCACGGCATCACGATCGAGAGCTCGAGCTCGGGACCGTCGGTGGTCGGGGACCGAGTGACCAGTTCATGCACCCGAGGAGTGTAGGTGAGCCGATCGCTCACCCCGGTAATCCGTCGTGCTCCTGCGGGTCCCACCTACGAGGCCTGGGCCGGGTCCTTCATCAGGACCCAGGCGACCTGGTCGCCCTGGGCGGCCGCGTTGAGGCGCTCGGCCCGCTCCTCCCAGGCCGACAGCTCGGCCTCGCTGAACACCGAGTCCCGCTCCGAGATCAGGTGGGAGTTCGGCGCCATCAACGGGATCCGGCGACGCACCTGCTCGCTGCCCCAGAACTGGAACGCCATCGAGTCGTCGCGGGCGGCGGTGACCCGCAGCCCGTGCCGCCGGGCGAGGGCGTCGACGCCCTCGCGCGAGAAGACCGTGATGTGCCGCGGCGCGTCGAGCTGGACCCAGTCGGCGCCGTACTCGCGGTAGGCCTCGCTGGACACCGTCGGCATCCGCAGCAGGATGCGGCCGCGGGGCGACAGCATGCGCGCGGCCGCTTCGAGGCTGGCGCCCGGGTCGGGAACGTGTTCGAGGCTGTGGTGGAACATCACCAGGTCGAAGACACCCTCCACCTCCGACAGGTCGCGGCGCAGCAGCTCGGCGCCCGACGTGAAGGTGCGGTCCTGCGGGGCGAACGGGTCGACTCCCAGGGGACGGCGGATGCCGGCGAGCCCGAGCGCGTAGATGATGATGCCGGACCCGCACCCGACGTCGAGCACCGTGGAGTCGCGTCCCGCCGGCAGCCCGGCGAACGCGACGCAGTCGACGGCGTTCACGAAGCTGTGGAACTGCCGCAGGTGGACGACGCGTTGAGCCACCTTGGCCACCCTCCGCCGGCCGAACAGGATCGACCGGGCGACCGATGACGCGAACTGGCGCACGCCGAGACGACCCAGCGCCGACTCCGGGTCCGTGTCGATCGAGTAGTAGTCCGCGGGGTAGTACTCGCCCATGTCGTCGGGAACATCACGGAGCGCGAGCGTCCCGCAGTCCGCGCACGCCAGGTAGGTGAAGGACTCGTCCCGCCCGAACATCATCTCCCGCACGCAGACGGGCTCCTGCTGGCCGGTTCCCCCACAGGCGGGGCACGCAAAGACTGGGGGTCATCGTTTCCCTTCCGGTTCTCGGCGGCCCAGGCTAGTTGACCCCGGTCCGGTGAAACCGACCGGGCGGAGCCACCCGCCGGGACACCGGTTAGCGTGTCGTCCTCCTGATCGAGGAGGAACGTCATGAGCGACGCGAGCCAGTCGGCGGACGGGCCCCCGAAACGGCCCGGCACGTCGTCCCTCGCGGACCGGCTCGAGATCGCGCTGCCCCTGCTCGGGCTACCTCATCGTCGTCCTCACCGGTGCCACCACCTCGTCACTGGGCGTCGCGGGGCTGCGCGAAACACCCCGGCACCCCCTCGGGCTCATGTGGGGCGCGGCCCAAGGCATCCGGTCCGACGAGTTCTTGACCCAGACCTCCCTCGAGCTTAACGTCCTCTCGTTGGGGCACTCGTCCCACTCGCCGCTGGCCCGCACCCCCGACCTGGTCTTCCAGCTGTCCTCGGGCCAGCCGGCGGAGACGTTGTTCTTCCTCGAGAGCAACCTCCTGCGGCTCGGCCCGTGGCTGCCGGACGCCAACCTGTTCGCCGCGGTGCGGGTGCTCCCGCTCCTGGTGCTGGCCCTCACGCTCCCGCGGCTCCTGCGCCGTCTCGGCGCGAACCGGCCGCTGTCGTGGTTGGCCTACGCCCTCGTCGTGCTCGCCCCGACGTCGCTGTGGTGGTCCTTCACCCCCGCCCGCATCCTCTCCTTCGCCAGCCTCGGCGGGCTCCTGCTCGTGCTCGCCAAGGAACGCTGGTCGGTGGCCTCCACACCCCTTGCGCGTGCTCTCGCCCTCGCGCTGGCGGCCGCGGGTGGGATCGCCCTGGCCCGGCTCGGCACCTACTACGTCCCCTGGAGCCTGACCGTCGGGCTGCCGCTCGTGGTGGCGGTCGGCGCCTGGCTGGTGTGCGGAGCGCCGCGCCGGGCCGGGCTGGTCGTGCTGCTCACCGGCGCGGTCAGCGGCGGGCTCCTGCTCGGCCTCACCTTCGCGGAGAACTGGGACGCGGTCCGGGCCACGCTCGACACCGCCTACCCGGGTCTGCGCCGGTCGACCGGCGACGCGATGCCACCGTTCCACCTGTGGGGTGCTCCCGGGCTCCACCACATGACCAACGGCGAGTTCCCGGCCATCGCCAACCAGAGCGAGATCTCCTCCGCCTTCCTCGTGTGCGGGCTCTGGGCAGGACTGGTGGCACTCCTCCCCCGGACCGCGACGACCGAGCAACGCGCGGCCATCTGGGGCCTGTGGCTGGTGACCGGCGGGTGGGTGCTCTGGTGCACCGTGGCCTGGGGCGGGCTGGGCGCCAGGCTCCCGCTGCTCAACCTGGTGCCCGCGCCGCGGGCGGCCCAGACGGCCGGGTTCTCCGCCGCGCTGCTGCTCTGCCTGGTGCTGTCCCGGGCACACCGGATCACGCCGGGCTTCGGCTTGGCCGTCGCCGGGTGGTGCGGCCTGCTCACGGCGTACGGCGTCACGAGCCTGCGCGCCGCGCTCCCGACCCTGAGTCCGACCGAGGTGTGGGTGACCTCCCTCGTCGTGGTCGCGTGCGTCTGGGCCGTCACCGTCTTCCCGCACCGCTGGCAGTCCGTCCTCGGCGTGAGCCTGGTGCTGCTGTGGTCCGGCTACCAGGTCAACCCCGTCATCCTGGGCCTCGGCGACCTCCGCGACAGCGACGCGGCGGTGACGGCTCGCGGGCTCGGCGAGCAAGCGCGCGCGGCCGGCGAGTACATCGCGAGCGACGACCCGTTCGTCTCGGCGCTGCTGGTGGGGAACGGCGCTCCGTCGGTCACGGGCTGGCAGATCACCGGGCCTCGCGAGGAGAGGCTGGCTGCTCCTGGACCCCGACCGCGAGTACGAGGACGCGTGGAACCGGGGGGCGCAGCTACCTGCGATGGGCTTCGGTGGGGAGCCCGGGGCCGATCCCGTCATCAGCAACCCGAACCCCGACATCGTCCAGGTCGACGTCGACCCCTGCGGCATCCCCGCCGGGCTCGACATCGGCGTGCTGGTGTCCACCGCGGAGCTGGACCGGCCCTGCCTGTCCCTCGAGCGGACCTTCAAGTGGTCCGGGGCCCGGCACTACGTCTACGCGGTCGAGCCCTCCGGCTGAGCTCCACGGACCGGCGACGGTGTCCGACCGTCCGCCGGCATCCGCCACATCATCGCCACCACCGCGAGCACCGCCCCCACCATCAGCACCAGGTAGACCGCGAACACGGCCTCCGACCCCAACGGGGGTGCCCAGTCGCCGTCGAAGGCGCTGCCGCTCACGCCGCTCACGTTGCGCCGCAGCAGGGCCAGGAAGGCCCGCGCGTTGACGTAGGCGAGGACGGCGAGGCCGAGGGGCACGATCACCCGGGCCCGTCGCCAGTGCGCCGCGTCGAACGACGGGCTCAACGCCGCCCACCCGAAGCAGGCGATCGGGATGAGCACGAGCAGCGGCAGCGTGTAGCGGCCCTGCCACACCGCGCCGTTGTCGTTCCACTGCCAGGCCTGCAGCACGACGGGCAGGAAGTAGGTGATCACCATCAGCAGGACCAGCGCGACGGACCGCCGGACGGTGAGGAACAACCACGTCATCGCCACCAGGAACGTCGAGGCGATGATGAAGTAGTTGTACTCGGGCGGCGAGATGTTCGTGTCGTTCCCCCACCCGAACACCGCGATGAGCATGGGCGAGGTTAGTCATGTCGACGTGGAGGAGCGACTCGCGCAGGGACTGTCGAACGTGAGCCGTCCGCCGCCGGTACAGGGCGATGCGACGATGCCGATCTGCGTGACGGTCCACGCGGCCGAGATCAGGCAGGCTACGCCGGGCACGGCCAGCCAGACGACGCGTGGGCGGGTCCAGACCAGCCCCGTCCGCCGGCCCAGCGCCGCGAGCAGGACCAGGGCCCGGCATCGACCAGCCACAGGGGCGACAGCATCCGGGTCAGGGCCATCACCGCCGCTGCGATCATCGCCGTCGGAACGAGCACCAGGACGCGACCTCGGACTCGGGGTCGCCGAACCAGGCGATCAGGGATGCCCCCATGCCCATCGCAGCGGTGATCTCCAGCGAGTTCGGGTTCACGACGCCGCCGTAGTAGAGCACCGTCGGCGACGCCGCGACCAGGATGCCGGTCATTGCCATCGGCGCCCGGGGCATCGCTCCACGCGGCGGCCAGTGCCCACGCCAGGAACAGCGAGGCGATCAGGACGGCCGGCACCCGGTCACCGGGGATGGCCAGGTCGAGCGGCAGGAAGACCTCGATGGCCACCCGGTCGCCAGGTAGTAGAGCGGGAGGTACTCCCCGACACCGTCGATGTACGGCAGGAGCGTCTCGTCGCTGCCGACCGGCTCGACGCACGCCGCCGAGACCTCGGGCTGGAACGCGGTAGCAGCCCGAGGACGCCGACGCTGGTGAGCAGACCTTCAGGCACCTCGACGACACCGGAGGAGGCGTATGGCGTCTCCGCGTCCGCCGGCGGGTCAGGGAGACACGATCTGCCCCTGCCGGCGCCGTACGCCCGCAGCACGTCGGCCGGCGAGTCCGCCGACGACCACAGCGGCGTGGCAAGCGACCAGACGGCGAAGACCGCGGCAGTCCAGGCCCAGAAGACCAGCGTCATGGCGATGAGCCGACGCTTGGTCACCCCTCGGGCGGGGAGGTCGTCGTCGGTCTGCGATGCCGAGGCATCGATCGCCCCCTCGGTCATTCAGCCCTACCCCCCGAGTCTCTGCGGTTCCGGACGTGCCCGCGAGTTGTCGAGGCGCGGCACAGGCTACCCCCCGTCAAGGGACCGGCCGGAGCCGGACCGACCGGCCGGTACGGCCCGCCTCACGGCAGGCGGGCGGAGACCATCTGGCGAGAGCTGTAGACGCTGCTGATCCGCACGCCGGCCAACCACGCGGTGAGCCGCTCGGCCTCCACCGCGAGCGCGGCCGTGGCGGCGGCGGAGAGGCGCTCGCGGGGGACGACGCGCACGACCCCGGCGTCGTCCTGGACCCAGCAACCCACGATCCGACCGTTCCACCACGCGGTGGTCCCGCCGTTGCCGTTGCTGTCGAAGAGGTACGCCGTGTGGTCGGGGTCGAGGTAGAACTCCCGGTCGCGCCAGCCCATGGTGGTGGGGTCGAGCACCGGGAGCAGCGCCGCCCACGGCTCGACCGGGTCGGCCTCGGCCTCGTCGTCGGGCAGCACCCAGCCGGCCAGCCCTCCGTCGAGGGAGACCGGCACCGCCCCGACGTCGGCCAGGGCGCGGCGGACCGCGGTCTTGGTCGCCCCCAGCCACCACACCAGGTCGGCCTCCGTGCCGGGGCCGAAGCTGCGCAACCACCGGGCCACCAGCGCGGCGTACGCCTCCGCCTCCGGCAGCCGCGGCGACGACCCGCCGAGCCAGGCCGACATCGATGTCCATGCCGGCCGGGACAGCCGCCAGTGGCCGGCGTTCCGCCCGCGGACGATCGCGCCCTCGGCACCGAGCCAGGCCAGCACCCGGGGTGCCAGCGGGACCTCGCCGCCCCACTTCGTGCCCGGCGAGACCGCGACCGTCCCGCCCAGCATGGGGACCGCGACGCGGATGTCCTTGACCGGCAGCCCGTCCGGCTCGACGAGGGCGTCCAGCAGGCGGGTCCGCGCCTCCGCGAGCCACGCGTCGCCATCGCTGGTCAGGCCGGCGCGCACCACGTCCTTGGCGATCTTGCGGTGCTCCTGTCCGGCGACCCGGGCGCCGGGTCCGCCCCAGGCGGCGGGCAGGAGGTCGCGGGGAAAGACGAACAGCGTGCGCCGCATCGCCAGCTGCTTGACCAACGACCGCTCGTCGTACAACGCCCGGTCGAGGTCGGCGACCTCGAGCCCGTCGACGCGGGCGGCGACCGAGAGGTAGACCGTCGGCGGCTCGGTCGCGTGCAGCACCGTCATCGCGCGGGTGGCCGCCTCCGGATCGGCGACCCGGTGTTCCGGCGCGATCGCGTGCCGCACGGCGAACCGCGCCCGCCGCTCGTCGTCGGTGATGTGCCGCATGTGGTCATCCTGCCCGGCACCGAACCTCGGGACGACTCATCTGGCGGCCGTGACCAACCGCTTCCACCCCACGGCCGTCCTCGGCCCGCAGGTGGAGCTTGGGCAGCGACAACACCATCGGCCCGTACTGCGTGCTCGAGGGGCCGCTCGTGATCGGCGACGGCAACTTCTTCGCCTCGCACGTCTCCCTCGGCGGCACCGTCCACCAACGCCGGACCATCGGCGCCGGCGCCATGATCGGCATGCAGGCCGCGGTCACCCGCGACCTCCCGCCGTACGTCGTCAGCGCCGGCGTGCCCGCCCGACCCACCCGCCTCAACACCTACCGGCTGACCAGGCTCGGCGTCCCCGACGATGCCCACGCCCCTCTCGAGGCCGTCCTGCTGCGCGGCTCGCGCGACCTCGCCGGCGTGCCCGACGCCCTCCGTCCCGCCATCGAGGCGTGGCTCGCCCGCACCGGCGCCGACCCGGGCTGACCGACTCGGTCCCCTCAGAGCGCAGTCGCCCGGGCGGCGAGCTCCTCGCCGATCGGCAGCGCCGAGGTGGCCGCCGGGGAGGGCGCGTTGAGCACGTGCAGGGTGCGCGCGGTCCGTCGCAGCAGGAAGTCGTGCACGAAGGTGCCGTCGCGGAGCACCGCCTGGGCGCGGATGCCGGCCTCCCGCGGCACCAGGTCGTCGGCGGTGAGCGAGGGGCAGTACCGCTGGCACAGGCGCAGGTAGCCGCGCTTCGACAGCGAGTTGCGCAGCTCGCGGCCGCCGGTGCGCAGGTTCTTGCGGGCCACGGCGTACAGGCCGCGGAAGCGGAGGATCTCCGCCGCGTCGTGCCGGTCGAACGACAGCTTCGGGTAGCCCTCGCGGGCCAGGCCCAGCACCGCGTTCGGGCCGACGTTGAGCCCGCCGTCGACCGTCGGGGTGAGGTGCACGCCCAGGAACGGCAGGTCCGGGTCCGGGACCGGGTAGATCAGCGAGGAGACCAGGTCGGCCTTGGGCGGCACGACGTCGTAGTACTCCCCCCGGAACGGCATGATCGCGAGATCCAGGTCGAGGCCCGCCAGCCGGGCCAGCCGGTCCGCCTGGACACCGCCGCAGAAGACCACGTGCCGGGCCCGGATCTCCCCCGAGGTGGTCGCCAACCGCACCTCGGCGGCGGTCTCGGTGACCCCGGTGACCCGGACCCCGGTGCGGAGCTCACCGCCGGCCGCGGCGACCTCGGCGGCCAGCGCCTGGTTGATCCGCCGGTAGTCCGTGATGCCGGTGCCGGGCAGCCAGAGCGCCGCCAGGCCGCGCACGTGCGGCTCCCGGCGGCGGCAGCTCGGAGGCGTCGAGCTGCTCGGCCTCGATGCCGTTGACGGCGGCGCGGTCGCGCAGCCGCGCCAGGCCGCCCAGCTCGCGGTCCTCGGTGGCCACGAGCAGCTTGCCGGTGCGCACCACGGGGATGTCGTGCGCGGCCGCGAACTCCTCGGTGAGTCGCGCGCCGCGCCGGCACATCTCGGCCTTCAGGCTGCCGGGCTCGTAGTAGATGCCGGAGTGGATGACCCCGCTGTTGTGCCCGGTCTGGTGCACCCCGAAGGCCGGTTCCTTGTCGAGGAGCAGCAGGCTCGCGCCCGGCCGCGCGCGGAGCAGGTGGTGGGCGGTCGAGGCACCGACGATCCCACCGCCGACGACGACGAAGTCGAGGGGTTCGGTCACCGGGACACCTTAGGGCGACGCCTATCCTCGGGCCCGTGAGTCGGTCCGCACGTGCTGTGACGCTGCTCGTCGTCCTGGCCGTCGCGGCCGGGGCGGCGTACGTCGTGCTGCGCGACACCGGCGACCCGGGCCCGGACCCGACGAGCCAGCCGACCCCGTCGGCCTCCCCACCGACCGGGCCGGCCACCACGAGCCCCACACCCTCTCCGACCACCAGCCCCTCGCCGTCCCCGACGCCGTCCGCGTGTCCGCCCGGACCGACCCGGACCCTGCGGGTGCTGACGTTCAACATCCACGGCGCCCTCGGCCACGACGGCTACGACCTCGGACGGGTCGCCCAGGAGATCGAGACGTGGAAGGCCGACGTGGTGCTCCTCCAGGAAGTCGACCGGCACCGCGTGCGCACCGGCCTGGACGACCAGCCCGTGGCGCTGGCGGCGGCGCTGGACCTGTTCGCGTCGTACGGCGTCAACGTGGTCCCGACCCGGTGTCGAGGAGGGAGACGAGCCGCAGGAGTACGGCGTCCTCACCCTCTCGCGCTACCCGGTGCTCGAGTCCGTGAACGTGCACCTCCCCAACCGGCCCGGGCTCGAGCGCCGCGGGCTGCTGCGCACCACGATCGACGTCGACGGTGCGGCCGTCGACGTCTACAACACCCATCTCCAGCACACCTCGGGAGTCGTCCGGCGCGACCAGGTCCACGCGATCAAGGACGTGCTGCGCACCCGGGACCTGCCGGCCCTGCTGGGCGGCGACTTCAACGCCGAGCCGGACTCCCGGGCCCTGGCCCTGCTCACGGGCTGGCGGTTCGCGGACCCGTGGCCCGTGGTCGGCGCGGACCAGGGGCTGACGGTGCCCGCCGGGGTGCCGCGGCGGAGGATCGACTTCGTCCTGCACGACGACGCCTTCGTCCCGGTCGCGGCCGAGGACCTGCAGTCCTCGGTCTCCGACCACCGCGCGGTGCGGGTCGTGCTCGACCTGGTCGACCCGGCGGACTGCGGGTGAGCACGTCGGAGCGGCGCGGCCGCTGGGTGGTGCTGGCCGGACTCCTCCTGCTCGCCCTCAACCTGCGCCCGGCCGCCGTCGCGGTGGGACCCGTGCTGGCCGAGGTGAGCGCGGGCCTCGGGCTCTCACCCCTGGCCGAGGGCCTGCTCACCTCGCTGCCGGTGCTCGCGTTCGCAATCTTCGGCGCCCTCGCGCCCGGCCTGGCCCGGGCGGCGGGGGTGCACCGGGTGACGCTGGCCGGTCTCGGCTGCGTGGTGGTCGGTCTCGGCGGCCGGGTGCTCACCGACCACGCCTCGGTGTTCCTCGGGCTGTCGATGCTCGCGCTGGCCGGGATGGCCACGGCGAACGTGCTGCTCCCCTCGCTGGTCAAGCTGCACTTCCCCGACCACATCGGCCTGGTCACCGCGCTCTACACCACCGCCCTCGCGATCGGGCTCACCGGCGCCCTCACCCTGACCGTCCCGATCGCGAACGCCGGCAGCGGCTGGCGCACCGGGCTGGGCGTGTGGGCGGGTCTGGCCCTGCTCGCCGCGGTGCCGTGGCTGGCCCTGGTCCGGCACGACCGCAAGCCACCGGCCGACCAGCGAGAGGTCACCCTCGCCGCGGTGGCCCGCACCCGGTTGGGCGTCGCGATGGCGCTCTGCTTCGGGCTCCAGGCGCTCCAGGCCTATGCGATCTTCGGCTGGTTCGCCCAGCTCTGGCGCGACGCCGGCTACTCCCCCGTGGCCGCGGGCGCGCTGGTCGGGCTCGTCGGCGCGGTGAGCATCCCGCTGTCGCTGTGGCTGCCGACCGCCGCCGCCCGCCGGGAGAGCCAGGTCGGCATCCTGCTCGCGGTGATCGTCTGCTACCCGGTGGGCTACGTCGGGCTGGTCGTGGCGCCGTACGCCCTCGCGGTGCCCTGCGCCCTGCTGATCGGCGTCGGCACCTGCACCTTCGCCCTGGTGCTGACCCTGATCGGGCTGCGCTCGCGCACCCCGGGCGGCACCGCCGCGCTGTCCGGCTTCACCCAGTCCACCGGCTACCTCCTGGCCGCCAGCGGGCCGTTCGCGGTGGGTGCGGTCCACCACGCCACCGACGGCTGGACCTGGCCGTTGCTCCTGCTCACCTGCCTGACCGTGCCGCTCGCCGCGGTCGGCGCCGTCGTCGCCCGGCCCGGCGTGGTGGAGGACCAGCTGCGCTGAAGGCGTCAGGAGGCCGGGCCGGCTCGCAGCATCAGCGACGTCGCGGGCGCGAAGCCGTGGCGCGCGTACAGCGGCACCGAGCGCTCCGAGGGGCTGAGCACGACCCGGGCGAAGCCGTGCTGGTCGGCGTACGCCGCGCAGGCGTCGAGCAGGCGGGAGCCGAGTCCGCGACCGCGGTGCTCGGGACGGACGAAGAAGTTGGCGAGGTAGCCCCACTGGGTCGGTCGTGTGGACCCCGGCGGCCGTGGCGAGGGCATCCGCGTGAAGACGAGCAGGTTGAGCATCGCGACCGGCTCGTCGCCGACCAGCCCCAGCCAGGTGACGCGTTGGTCGTGCTCGCGCTCGAACCACTCCTCGAAGCGCGGGTCGAACGTGTCGTCGACGATCGGCGCGCCGAGGTTCTCCTCGGTCCAGGCACGGCGGAGCGTCGCGATCGCGTCCCGGTCCCGGTCGGTCGCGACCCGGACCTCGGTCACCAGCGCTCCAGCACGTCCGTCGCCCGCGCGGGCGGTTCGTAGGGCTCGGGCCAGAAGTCGGTGACCTTGGTGATCAGGCCGTCGGCGCCGAACTCGAGGAAGACCTGCGCGTCGGCCGCCTCCTCGCCGACCCGCCAGCCGAACCACACCACCGCGCGCTCGTCGTCGCCGATCACCACCTTGGGCTCGAGGTGCCAGTCGCCCGGGAAGGTCTCGTTGAACTCGCGGTACGCCGCCCGCCCCCGGATCCGCTCGCGCGACTGCGGGATCTCGTAGACGACGGTGGGGCTCATCAGGGCCTCCCACGCGTCCCAGTCGCGCGCCTCGAGCGTGGTCACGAAGGCCCGCGCGAGCGCAGCCGTGTCGGTCATCGGGCTCAGACCACGCTCAGCGGCAGCAGCTGCTGGCCGGTGGGCCCGATCTGGATCCCGGTGCCCGTCTCGGGGCACATGGACGAGGTGCTCATCAACACACTGCAAGGCTACGCGCCGTCGAGGCCGACCATGAAGAAGAGGTTCACCTGGCGCCAGCCGTGGGAGTACGCCGCCGCGACCGTGCGGATCAGGTCCTCCTCGGAGACCATCTTGTTGATCACCTTGCGCATCCGCTCCGAGCCACCCCTCGGGGGCGAAGGTCAGCCCCGTGCGGCGGCCGTCACCGCGAGCCGCCGAAACAGCTCGTCCCTGTGCGGACCAGCGCCCGCGGCGGATCCAGCTGACGACGAGCGGTCAGCGCAGGCTCACGGCAAGGGGATGCTCCAGATCCCGCGGCCGTGCGTGGCGGCGTAGACGACGTTGTCGGGCCCGACCTCGACGTCCATCACCGTGGTGAGCGGCAGGTTCCCGCCCAGCCTGGTCCAGCTGGTCGCCCCGGGCGCGCGGTAGAGCGTGCCGAGGTCGGTGCCCAGGACGAGCGCACCGGACGCGGCCTGCTTGATCGAGCTGGCCGGGACGTCCGGCAGATTGGCCGAGATGTCGGTCCAGGTCGCTCCGCCATCCGTTGTCTCGAACACGTGCCCCACGCCAGCGCCCGGTCCTTCGGTGAACCGGCGGCTGAAGCCGTTCATCGCCAGGTAGGCGCGCTGCGGGTTCGCCGGGTCGATGGCGACGCCGCCGATGTAGCGGTTGGGCACGGTGGCCGGCAGGCTCACCGCCTGCCACGAGCCGGACGCGTTGGTGGCCAGGCCCCGGGTGAACCCCGCGTTGTTGCACGGACCGCACCAGCCGACGTAGCCGACGCCCTCGTTCATCGCCAGCGCAGTCGCCGAGTGCCCGGAGCCGAGATCGAAGGCCTTGGTCCACTGGCTGCCCGAGGTGATGTCGTAGCCCCGGTCCTGGGTCCAGACGTACTGACCGCCGGCAATCCAGTGGGTCGGGTCCGACCGGTCGAAGTCGAACGGCGCGATGAACCGCGGGAGCGGATCCGGTGGTCCGATCTTCGCCGACGTGGACGTCTCGGGACTGACCGATCCCGGGTTGAGGTTGCAGTTCTTGGTCACCGACATGCTCAGGTTGACGTACTCCTGGACCTGACGGCAGCCGTCGGCCGGGTCAGCCATGGCGTCGCCGCCGTCGCCGCCGAAGTGGGAACCCATCACCGTGTCGGTGCTGGTGCCGCCCGGGGTGACTCCGAACAGGTTGCTGGTGCCGTTGTCCTGCATCCCGCCGGAGACCACCTGACCGCCGTTCTTGGTGTCCGCACCGATGGCGACGGCGTAGTACTGCAGGCCGTCCATCGTGCCGTCGCGGGTCAGGGACGACCAGTCGGTGGCGTGACCGTCGGCGTTGGCCCTGCCGCGACCGGGCGGCTGTAGATGCCACCGTCGTTGCCGGCGAAGAACGTCGGGACGCCCCGCACCGTGCCGACGGCGGCAGCGTGCTGGTCGGGGTGGGTGGTCTTGGGACACGTGTTCTTCGCGTCACTGATGTCCCAGCAGGGGAAGTAGAAGTTCCAGTAAGGCCCGGGGGTGGTCCACGTCGAGCCGGCGTTGCGGGTCTCGTACACCTCTTCGAGGCCGGCGTACACGTGGTTGGGGTTGGCTGGGTCGACCCTGAGGAACTGGTTGTACCAGGCCTGGATGCCGGGACCGTACCCCTTGCCGCCCACGGACTGCTTGAGCGCGGACCCCGAGTTGGCCAGCTTCGTCGACGTCGCGATCCTTGTTCCACGGTCCCGTGATCGAGCCGTTCGACGAGACGTAGATGCCGTCGAGGTAGCTGTTGACGGTGCCGCTGGGCTTGTTGAGCAGCCGCGGCGACTGGTTGATGGCGTAGAGCTTCGAGCTGTCCTGGGCCCAGGCGAAGGTGACGTAGCCGATGTCATCGGTGGGCATCGCCCCGGTCGGGTTGATCTTCGTCCACGTCGTCCCGCCGTCCTTGGACTCGTAGAAGCCGTTGTAGGTGTCGCCGCTGCGCCACCCGAGCGCCGCGATGAGGTGGCGCGCGTTGGTCGGGTCGACGGCGATGTCGTTGACGATGTTCTTGTACGCCGCGTTGGTGGCACCGCACGACGTGTTGTCGGTGCACTGGGCGCCGGCGGGGACGAGCACGTTGCCGGCGTCGTCGGTGATCCTCGGCATGTAGGCCATGTTGGGCGCGAAGTGGAACGTCCACGCCCCGCTGTTGGTGGTGGCCGAGTGGGACCAGATGCCCCGGTTGGTCGCCGCCCAGACCCGGCCGGCGCCGAACCTGGTCCGGTGGATCGTGGTGGACTCGAGCTCGCGTCCGCCCACCCGGTCGGCCATCGTGAACTGGCCGGTCCGCGGGTTGGCCAGCCGGAAGACGCCAGCGCCGGCGTACGACGTACCGCCGGTGTTGGCCTCGCCGGAGGCGTACCAGAGCGAGCCGTCGCCGGCGAGGGTGAGGTCGCCGGAGGAGAGCGTGGGCAGCTGGTCACTGATCGAGGTCCAGCCGCCGCCTCCGGTCAGCGACCGCCAGATGCCGCCGTCGGCGGACGCGGCGTAGACAGCGCCATCGGCGTCCGCCGCAATGCCGGTGATCCGGCCGGAGACGAAGCCCATGCCGCCGCTGGAGTTGGAGTTGTAGTCGCGGTAGCGCGGGTCGTCGCTGTCGTAGGGCAGGCGGGTCACGTCGTGCCAGCTGCCTCCGGTGACGGGCAGGCCGGTGAGCTGGGACCACGCGGCGGTGTACGCGCCCGGCGAGACGACGCCTGGCGCGGTCCGCGCCTCGGCGTACTGGCCGGCAAGCGTGGCCGCTTCGCGGGACTCCTCCCCCGCCTCCTCCGGATCCTGGCCGGAGATCATCATGTACTTCTCGAGGGCGTTGCTCGGCATGTCCTTCAGGCCGCTGGCGAGCGCCGCCTCGCGCTCACGCTCGGCCTCCGAACGATGGTGCTCCGACGACTTGCTGCCGGAGGTTGCTCCGGAGCAGGCGGCCAGCAAGAGCAGTGACGACGCGGCGACGAGCCCGGTGAGGCGACGCCTGGACGAGCGGAACATGGTGGTGCTCCATCCACGAGAAGGGTTCACCTTGGAAGGTAACTCCGCGCGTGGTCTGACGTCACCCCCGCGAGGGTGCTTTCGTTGCCCGCACCAACGAATGCATCCCCAGGCGTCGGTCCCGGTCAGACCACGCTGAGCGGCAGCAGCTGCTGGCCGGTGGGCCCGATCTGGATCTCGGTGCCCATCTCGGGGCACACGCCGCAGTCGTAGCACGGCGTCCAGCGGCAGTCCTCGACCTCGGTCTCGGCGCCGTCGGCGACCGCGAGGGCGTCCTCCCAGTCGGCCCAGAGCCAGTCCTTGTCGAGGCCGGAGTCGAGGTGGTCCCAGGGCAGCACCTCGTCGTAGTCGCGCTCGCGGGTGGTGTACCAGCGCAGGTCGACGCCGGTGCCGGCCAGCCCGCCCTCGGCCGCCGCGAGCCAACGGTCGTAGGAGAAGTGCTCGCTCCAGCCGTCGAACCGGCCGCCGTCGCGCCAGACCTGCTCGATGACCCGGGCGACCCGGCGGTCGCCGCGGGAGAGCAGTCCCTCGATGATGCCCGGCTTGCCGTCGTGGTAGCGGAAGCCGATCGCGCGGCCGTACTTCTTGTCCTCGCGGACGGTGTCCCGCAGCTGCTTGAGCCGGTCGTCGGTGGTCTCGTGGTCGAGCTGCGCGGCCCACTGGAACGGCGTGTGCGGCTTGGGCACGAAGCCGCCGATGGAGACCGTGCAGCGGATGTCATTGCGCCCGGAGACCTCGCGGCCCTTGGCGATCACCTTGCGGGCGAGGTCGGCGATCTGGAGGACGTCCTCGTCGGTCTCGGTGGGCAGGCCGACCATGAAGTAGAGCTTCACCTGGCGCCACCCGTGGGAGTACGCCGCCGCGACCGTGCGGATCAGGTCCTCCTCGGTGACCATCTTGTTGATCACCTTGCGCATGCGCTCCGAGCCACCCTCGGGGGCGAAGGTCAGGCCCGAGCGGCGGCCGTTGCGGGAGAACTCGTTGGCCAGCGTGATGTTGAAGGCGTCCACCCGGGTCGAGGGCAGCGACAGCGACACGTTGGTGCCCTCGTAGCGGTCCGCCAGGCCCTTGGCGACGTCGGCGATCTCGGTGTGGTCGGCACTGGACAGCGACAGCAGCCCGACCTCCTCGAAGCCGGACCGGCGCAGGCCGTTCTCGACCATGTCACCGATGGTCTTGATGGACCGCTCGCGGACCGGCCGGGTGATCATCCCGGCCTGGCAGAAGCGGCAGCCGCGGGTGCAGCCGCGGAAGATCTCCACGGAGAACCGCTCGTGCACGGTCTCGGCCAGCGGGACCAGGGGCTTCGCGGGGTACGGCCACGCGTCGAGGTCCATCAGCGTGTGCTTGCGCACCCGGAACGGCACGCCGGGCTTGTTCGGCACGACCGCCTCGATGGTGCCGTCCTCGGCGTACACGACGTCGTAGAACTTCGGGACGTAGATGTTGCCCGTCACCGCGAGCCGCCGCAGCAGCTCGTCCCGGCCTCCCGGGCGTCCCTCGGTCTTCCACTCGCGCACGACCTCGGAGATCGCGAGCACGACCTCCTCGCCGTCACCGAGCACCGCGGCGTCCAGGAAGGCCGCGACCGGCTCGGGGTTGAACGCCGCGTGGCCGCCGGCCAGCACGATCGGGTCGTCGTCGCCGCGGTCGACCGCGTGCAGCGGGATGCCGGCCAGGTCGAGGGCGTTGAGCATGTTGGTGTAGCCCAGCTCGGTGGAGAAGCTGAGCCCGAACACGTCGAAGGAGCCGACCGGGCGGTGGCCGTCGACCGTGAACTGCGGGATCGGGCCCTGGTCGTCGCCGGTGCGCATGACCTGCTCCATGTCCGGCCACACGGAGTACGTGCGTTCGGCCAGGATCCAGTCGCGCTCGTTGAGCACCTCGTAGAGGATCTGCACGCCCTGGTTGGGCAGCCCGACCTCGTAGGCGTCGGGGTACATCAGCGCCCAGCGGACCGTCTCGCCGCCCGAGGTCGCAGCTGCGCAGTCCCAGTCCTTGACGGTCGAGTTGAGCTCACCGCCGACGTACTGGATCGGCTTGCTCACCGACGACAGCAGCGGCTCGAGGCGCGCGAAGACGCTGTCGTGGCTGCGCGCGGACAGATCTCGGCGGTCGAGCTTGTCGAGACCAACGGACACGGCGAAGCACCTCTTCGACTGGGGAAGGTTTCAGGGTACGCCGGGTCCCGGCGCACCCCGAAACCGTCAGGCGTCGACCAGCTCGCGGTTCGCGTCCTCGTCCAGGTCGGGCGAGCGGGTGAGGTGCGGACGGTGCAGGTTCTCCCCCTCGACGTCCACCTTGGGCAGCAGCCGGTCCAGCCACGCGGGCAGCCACCAGGCCTTCTCGCCCATCAGGTACATCAGCGCCGGCATCAGCGCCATCCGCACCACGTAGGCGTCGAGGAAGACCGCGATCGCCAGGGCGAAGCCCATCGACTTGATGATCGGCTCGTCGACGAGCATGAACGCGGCGAACACCGAGATCATGATGACCGCGGCCGCGGCCACGACGCGGGCGCTGTTGCGGAACCCGTCCACCACGGCCTCGCGGGTGCTCGCGCCGTGCACGTGGGCCTCCCGCATCCGGGTCACCAGGAAGACCTGGTAGTCCATGGCCAGCCCGAAGACCAGGCCGATCAGGATGATCGGCATGAAGCTCACGATCGGCTGGCCCTCCATGAGCCCGAACGCGCCCTCCTGGAAGACCGCGACGGTGGCTCCGAGGGTGGCCAGCACCGAGAGCAGGAAGCCGAGCGTCGCGACGAGCGGGATCAGGACCGAGCGGAACACGATCATCAGCAGCACGAAGGCGAGCCCGATCACGACGGCCAGGTAGAGCGGCAGGGCCCCGCTGAGCCGTTCGGACACGTCGGTGGTGATGGCGGTCAGGCCGGTGACGCCGATGGTTGTCCCGGTCTCCTCCTCCATGCCCGCCTGGCCGTCACGCAGGTCGGTGAGCAGGGCCTCGGTGGCGGTGTCGTCGGCGCCGGTGGCGGGGGTGACGAGGATCTGCGCACCCGTGCCGTCCTCGTTCTGGACGACGACCTGGGCGTTGACCACGCCGTCCTGGGCGGCGGCCCAGGCGGTGACCTCGTCGTAGGCGCTCTGACGCTCGCCCTCGGCGAGGTCGCGGCCGTCGACGACCAGCAGGAGCGGCGCGTCGCGGCCGGGGCCGAACGCCGCGGCGCTCAGGTCGCTGGCCTTGCGCTGCGTGGTGTCCGCGGCGGCCGTGCTGTCGGAGGGGAAGGCGAGGTGCAGGTTGGTCATCGGCAGCGCCAGGGCACCGAGCCCGACGACCACCAGCACCACGACCGCGACCGGAGCGCGGCCCACGAGACGCGCCCAGCGCACCCCGTTGTTCACGATCTTGCCGTCGGCCTCGCGGGCGGGCTGGTAGCGCCGCACCCGGCCGGCGAACGCCTTGGACTTGAGCAGGCCGAGGAACGCCGGCAGCAGGGTCAGCGCGACCAGGACCGCGACGAACACGGTTCCCGCGGCGGCGACGCCCATGGTGGTGAGGAACGGGATCCTGACCACGGCCAGGGCCGAGAGCGCGATGAGCACGGTGAGGCCGGCGAAGACGACCGCGGAGCCGGCCGTCCCGACCGCGATCCCGACCGCTTCCTCGCGGTCGTCGGTGTGCTGGAGCTCGCTGCGGTAGCGGGCGAGGATGAAGAGGGCGTAGTCGATACCGACCGCGAGCCCGATCATGGTGGCGAGCATCGGCGTCGTGGAGCCCACGTCGGTGATGGCGGTCATCGCGGTGATGCCGGTGACGCCCAGGGCGACGCCGAAGAGCGCGGTGATGATCGGCAGGCCGGCCGCGACCAGCGACCCGAAGGTGAGGATGAGCACCAGCAGCGCGACGGCGACCCCGATCAGCTCCGAGCTGCCGCCGAGCTCCATCATCCCCACCGAGCCGGAGCCGTTGGCCTCGACGTCCAGGCCCGCGTCACGACTCTCGGCCATGGCGTTGTGCAGCGCCTCGATGGTGGCGGGCTCGACGTCGGCAACCGTGTCCACGTCGAAGTCCCAGGTGATGGTGCCGACCCGACCGTCCTCGGAGAGCGTCGCGAAGGCCCGGGCGTTGGCCTCGGCCACCTCGGTCGGCGTGCCGTTGTCGACGGCCTGCTCGACCATCTGGTCGAACTGCTCGGGCCCCGCGGTGGCGGGGTTGGCCAGCGCAGGCTCGGCGGGCATCTGCGGGAGCTGGTCCAGGTCGGCGACCAGGTCGTCGACGGCGGCGGAGTACGCCGGCTCCGTGAGCCGGTGCCCCTCGGGAGCCGCGACCACGACCTTGACGGTGGCCTGGTCGAACGCGTCGACGGCGCCCGGGAAGAGCTCGGCCTGGAGGTCTGCGGCCTTCTCCGACGGGATGCCGGGGATCGAGAACGCGTCGGTCATCGGCTTGGACAACGTGCCGGCGACGGTGCCGACCGCGACCATCGCGATCAGCCAGGCGGCGAGGTAGCGCGGCCAGTGCCGGTAGGCGGACTTGCCGATGCGGTAGAGCAGGGTGGCCATGGTGAGGTCTCCGGATTCCGGGTGGTCTGGGTGGGACTTGGGTGGGATAGGTCTGGGTGGCGGGTCAGGTCAGGCGAAGAGGGCGCGCGCGGCGCGCAGGTCGTCGGCGTACAGCTCGTGCATCGGGCGGGCGCCGGGGTCGGTGAGGAACGCGTCGAGGCTGGTGCCGAACAGCACCAGCAGGAGGCCGACGGCCACCTGGGCCTGCCGCTCGTCGAAGGCGGCGCCCTCGCGGCGCCGGATCTCCTCCACGAACTGGGCGCCGACCGCCTCGAACCGCTCGTGCGTCGCGGCGAGCAGCTTGGGCTGGCGCATGATCCGCCGGACGATCGCGGCCTCGCCGCGGTCCAGGTCGTTGGCCGACAGGATGGTCTCGGCCAGCACGCCCAGGTCCTCGATAAGGACCCCGGTCGGGCCGCCGGCGCGGAACTCCTCGAGGAGCCCATCGTCCAGGCAGGGCATCTCCCCCAGGACGGCGTCGAGCTTGCCCGGGAAGTAGTTGAACAGGGTGCGCCGGGAGACGTCGGCGGCCTCCGCCAGGTCCTCCATGGTGAAACCGTCGAGGCCGTGCTCGTCGGTCAGGTGCTGGGCGCAGGTGGTGATGCGCCGCGACGTGGTGTGCCGCCGCGAGGAGGCCGTTGTTGCACTTTGGGTCACAGAGTGCAGTTTGCACTCTGTGCGCACAGAGTGCAACTCGAAACGGACAATTCGCGTTGGCAGCCGCCGTGATCCGGAGCACACTGCGGGGATGCACGCGCTGCGGGCGTCCGCGGTCTTCGACGGCGAGCGCTTCCTGACCGGTGGTGCGACGGTCCTGCTCGAGGACGGACGCATCGTCGGCGTCGAGTCGCGCGGCTTCACGCCGCCCGCGGACGTCCCGGTCACGGCGTACGACGGCACCCTCCTGCCCGGCCTGGTCGACGCGCACGTGCACCTGGTCTCCGACGCGTCACCGGGCAGCCTGGAGCGCAGCGAGACCCGGGACGACGACGACCTCGACGCGCTGGTCCGGCAGTCCCTGCGCCAGCACGCGAGGAGCGGCACGACGACGGTCCGAGACCTCGGCGACCGGCGCTACCGCACCCTGTCCGCGCGCGACGCCGCCGAGCCCGGGCTGCCGCGGATCGTCGCGGCCGGGCCGCCCCTGACGGTGCCGGACGGGCACTGCCACTACCTGGGAGGGGTCGTCGCGGACGCCCGCGAGATCCGTGCTGCCGTCGCCGAGCACGCGGACCGCGGCACCGACCTGGTGAAGGTGATGGCCTCCGGCGGGATGCTGACGACCGGAACCGACGTGATGGGGGTGCAGTTCTCGGCCGAGGACCTGGCCACCGTGGTGTCGGCGGCTCACGACCACGGCCTGGCGGTGACCGCGCACGCGCACTCGCTGGCCGGGGCCTGGCACGCGCTGCGGGCCGGCGCCGACGGGATCGAGCACTTCACCTGCCTCACCGAGCGGGGCGAGCAGACTCCTGACGACCTGTTGGCGGCCTTGGCGGAGGCCGGCACGGTGGTCTGTCCCACCCTCGGCTGGGACCGGGACCGCCTGCCCTCCCCGGACCAGATGTCCGTGCAGATGCGGACCGTCATGGCGCGGTTGGGCCTGGACTTCGACAGCATGCGGCGGATGCGGGCGGCCCAGATGGCCCGGGTGCGCGCGCACGGCATCCCCGTCATCACCGGCGTGGACGCCGGCGCCGGGCCGGCCAAGCCCCACGGCATCGCCTGGCGGTCGGCGCTCGCGCTGCTGGAGGCGGGGTTCTCGCTGGCCGAGGCCCTCGCGACGGCCACGTCCGCGGCCGCCGACGAGTGCGGACTCGGCGAGGTGACCGGCCGCCTGCGAGCCGGCCTGGCGGCCGACCTGCTCGTCGTCGACGGCGACCTCGCCCGGGACCCCGAAGCGCTCGGCCGACCGCTCGCCGTGCTGGTCCGGGGGTGTCACACCACCCCCTAGGGTCGTGCCATGAGCCGCCCAGCCTGGACGACTGCCGCACCTCCCCTGGCCGCCCTCGTGCTCGTGGCGACCTGGACGACCCACCCGCCGGGGGTCGTGCTCGCTCTGGTCGCCATGGTGCTGGTCGCCGCAGTGCTGGCCGCCGTGCACCACGCCGAGGTGGTCGCGCACCGCGTGGGCGAGCCGTTCGGCTCCCTGATCCTGGCGGTCGCAGTGACGGTGATCGAGGTGGCACTGATCGTCACGCTGATGGTCACGGGCAGCAAGGACGCCTCGACGCTGGCGCGGGACACCGTCTTCGCCGCGGTGATGATCAGCGTCAACGGGATCGTCGGCCTCAGCCTGCTGGTCAGCTCCCTCAAGCGCGGCCTGGCGGTCTTCAACGCCGAAGGCACCGGCTCCGCGCTCGCGACAGTGCTCACCCTGGCCACCCTGACGCTGGTGCTGCCGCGCTTCACCACCACCGAGGCCGGACCGGAGTTCTCCTCCGGCCAGCTCGCGTTCGCCGCGGTCGCCTCGCTCTCCATCTACGCGATGTTCGTCTTCACCCAGACCGTCCGGCACCGCGACTTCTTCCTGCCGGTCGAGTCGAGCCACGACGGCCTGCACGACGACGAGGACCAGGACGGGCACGCCGACCCGCCCTCCGACCGAGCCACGCTGATCAGCCTCGGGCTGCTCCTCGTCGCGCTCGTGTCGGTCGTCGGCCTGGCCAAGGTCGAGTCGCCCGCGATCGAGGACGCGGTGGCCGCGGTGGGCTTCCCACACGCGGTCGTCGGCGTCGTGATCGCGCTGCTGGTGCTGCTGCCGGAGTCGATCTCGGCGGTCCGGGCGGCGCACCGGGGCCGGGTCCAGACCAGCCTGAACCTCGCCTACGGCTCAGCGATGGCCTCGATCGGGCTGACCATCCCCACCATCGCGGTCGCCTCGATCTGGCTCGACGGCCCGCTCGTCCTCGGCCTCGGCGAGACCGAGATGGTGCTGCTGTTCGTCTCGATGATCGTTGGCGTGCTCACCGTCGTGCCGGGCCGCGCCAAGCCGTTGGCCGGCGGGCTGATGCTGGTGATCCTGGCGGCGTACGTGTTCTTGACCATCCAGCCCTGACCGGCGTCTTCGCGCGGCGGCGGGTGACGAGGATCGAGAGGCGGGTCGGCGGTGAGGTGGCCACCGTTCGCTGTCCCGGATCGGTGGCTCACTCACCGCTGCCGCTGCCGCCGCCGCCTCAGGCGAGGAACCGCGCCGGCGCGGCGGCCGAGCGCAGGTGGATGTTGTGCAGCAGTCCCACCGCGAGCATGGAGGCGAACATCGAGGACCCGCCGTACGACACGAACGGCAGCGGCACGCCGGTGACCGGCATGATGCCCAGGCACATCCCGACGTTCTGGAAGGCCTGGAAGCCGAACCAGCAGGCGATCCCGGCCGCGGCGACCCGGCCGAAGACGTCGTCGGTGGCCCACGCGATCGCCAGCGCGCGCCAGATGACCACGCCGAGCAGCCCGATCAGGATCGCCGACCCGACCAGGCCGAGCTCCTCGCCGGCCACGGTGAAGATGAAGTCGGTGTGCTGCTCGGGCACGAAGCCGGCCCGCGTCTGCGAGCCCTCGAACAGCCCCTGGCCGAACAGTCCGCCGTTGCCGACGGCGATCCGGGCCTGCTCGACGTTGTAGCCGGCACCGCGCGGGTCGAGGTCGGGGTTGGTGAAGGCGAGGAACCGATCGAGCTGGTACTGCTTCAGCACCCCCAGCGACACCGCCGTCACGGCGGCCGTCACGCCGCCGGCCAGCATCAGTGTCAGCCAGCGTCGCGGCGCACCCGCCGCGGCCAGCACGCCGAAGACGGTGGCGGAGAGCACCAGCATCGTGCCGAGGTCGGGCTGCAGCAGGATCAGCGAGGCCGGCAGCCCCGCGATCACCAGCATCCCGAGCACCTCGAAGGACCGGACCCCGCGCTTGGACCAGTCCGCGCGCTCGGCGCACAGCAGCGCCATCCCGACGACGACGGTCAGCTTCGCGAACTCCGACGGCTGCACCGACATCCCGCCGAGCATCAGCCACGACCGCGAGCCGTTGATCGTCGAGCCCATGGTCAGCACCAGCACCAGCCCGAGGATCGACCCGACGTACACCAGCGGCGCCACGATCCGCACCCACCGGTGGTCGGTGACCAGCACGGCGAGCATCAGCACGACACCGATGGCGACGTTGACGAGCTGCTTCTTGAGGTACGCCGTCGGGTCGCCGCCGGTGAGCACGTCGCGGGGCTCGGTGGCCGACCAGACCAGCAGCGTGCCGAGCACGAGCAGCCCGGCGACCGCCGCCATCAGCACCCAGTCGACCCGGGGAGTGCGCAGCAGCGAGCGCGGCGGTGCTCCCTTCGTCGGTGTGGGCCTGGCGAGCGGGGGTGCGCGCGAGGCGCACGGTCGAGGTGCTCATCGGTTGCCTCGCTGGGCGGGCGGGAGGATCGAGCCGTCGCGGCGGAAGGTCGGGAGTCGCTCGGGAGCGACGACGCCGGGGATCGCCGCCTTCGCCGGGTCGACGGTCTCGCCGTCGATGCCGTAGAGCGACTCCCAGATCGCCCGGATCCCGTCCCCGGTCGAGCCGGATCCGGTGCCGGCCTGGCTGATCATCATCACCACGACGTAGTCCTCGGTGTAGGACGCGACCCAGCCGGTGGTCTGCTTGCCGTAGACCTCCGCCGAGCCGGTCTTGGCCCGCAGCGGCACCTGGTCGAGCGGGAAGCCCACCAGCTTCCAGGCCATCGTGCCCTCGCGGGCGACCCCCTGGAGCGCGTCGTCGATGAAGTCGAGGGTCGCCGAGGGCACCCCGACATTGCCGACCTTCTTGGGCGGGATCCGGCGCACCACGTCGCCGTCGACGTCGACGATCGCCTTGCCCACCCGCGGTGCGTAGAGGGTGCCGCCGTTGGAGATGGCGGCGTAGGCCGCGGGCGAGCTGGAGCGGGGTCACGATCGTGTCGCCCTGGCCGATGGCGAAGTTGACGGCGTCGCCGGCGCGGTAGGCGTAGCCCTCGATGCAGAACTCGCGGGCGAAGCGGTAGACGAAGTCGCTGGTGTCGGCGTCCTGCGGCTTGTGGGCGATCCCGCAGTAGAAGCCCTTCATCGACTCGTAGTAGGACCGCTTCCACTTCCGGTCCGCGATCCGCCCGGAGGCCTCGCCGGGGATGTCGATCCCGGTCCTGGAGCCGAAGCCGAAGGTCTTGGCCTCCTCGACCAGCGGGTCGCGCGCCTTCACGTCGGCGACGTCGGAGCCGTAGCGCTGCCAGAAGTCGTAGCCGATCCGGTAGAAGAAGGTGTTGCACGAGACCTCGAGCGCCTTCTTGAAGCCGATCAGCCCGTAGGCGCCGGACTCGAAGTTCTTGAAGACCCGGTTGCCGACCTGGAAGCCGGACGTGCACGGGAGCATCGTGTCCGTGCCGTAGCCGTGGGTGAGAGCGCCGGCGGTCATGATCGGCTTCCACGTGGAGCCCGGCGCGAACTGTCCCTGCATCGCCCGCGACAGCAGCGGCGTGCCGGCCGCCGCGGAGTAGAGCCGCTTGAGCTGGGCCTGGGTGATCCCGCCGACCCAGACGTCCGGGTCGTACGTCGGCTGGCTGGCCATCGCGACGATCCGCCCGGTCTTGGCCTCCATGACCACGGCCGCGCCGGAGTCGGCGACGTACGGGCGCCGGGTCACCGGGTCGGTCGTCTGCCGGGCGATCATCATCATCTTGTGCAGCTGGTGCTCGACCACGCTCTGCACCCGGGCGTCGATCGACGTGACCAGGGTGTCGCCGGGCGCGCTGGAGGCGGTGGAGTCCTCCCCGAGCACCCGGCCCATCGAGTCCACGGCGACCCGCTGGTAGCCGGGCATCCCGCGCAGCCACGCGTCGTACTCCTTCTCGACGCCGGCGCGTCCGACCGCGGAGGCGCCGTTGACCGACGCGTCCCCGTCGTCGGCCGCGGCGTCGAGCTCGTCCTCGGTGATCGGGCTCAGGTAGCCGAGCACGTGCGCGAGGTTGATGCCGTACGGGCGCGGGTAGGCGCGCACGCTCTGCTGCTGGGCCAGCACCGCCGGGAAGTCCTCCGGCTGCTCGAGGATCGGCAACGCCACCGACTGGGCGACGTCGGAGGCGATCGGCACCGGCTGGAAGGGCGAGCCGTTCCAGCAGGTCCCGGCCACGCTGCCGGTGGATCCGCAGGTGAGCAGCCGCGCCTCGACCTCCTTGGTGGGGAGCCCGACCGCGTGCGCGACCCGGGCGACGAGCCGGCCGCGGACCTGCTCGTCCATCTTGCCGAGCATCGTCCGGTCCACCGAGACCACCCACGAGCTGCGGTTCGCGACCAGCGGGCGACCCATGGCGTCGACGACCAGGCCCCGCTGGGGCTGCTCGACGATCTCGCGCACGGACTGGGACGCCGCCTGCGCCTGGTAGTCCTCGCCGCTGACCACCTGCAGGTAGTAGAGGCGCCCGAAGAGGGTGGCGAACAGGGCGAAGACGAGAGCCTGGATGACGACCAGCCGCAGCCTGCTCGTCGAGCCGGTGGCGCCGCCCCGTCCGGTGGTCGAGCCCATCAGGCGGTGACCGTGGCGGGTTCGAGCCGGTCGAAGACGCGCATCACCACGGGCAGCACGAAGGGCGTGAGCAGCACGTCCCAGAGCACGGCGACCGCGATCACCTCGAGCAGCCCGGGGACCCCGGTGTCGAGGTCACCGCATGAGCAGGCCGCTCAGGGCGAAGACGGAGGTGCCGAGGAACGAGCACGCGGCGACCGTGCCCACGACCGCGCCGGCGGTGGGACGGGTGTCCTGCCGCACCCGGCCGGCGACGTAGCCCACCAGCACCAGCGCGAGCGCCCAGCGGCCGGCGACGTGGTCGGCGGGTGGGGCCAGGTCGAGCAGCACGCCGGCGACGAAGCCCAACGTCATGGCGTACTGCGGGCCGCGGGTCAGACCGGCGCCGACCACCACCAGGAGGCACAGGTTGGGGACGACGCCGTGCCACGCGACGTGCGGGAACAGGCTCACCTGGAGCACCAGGGCGACGACCAGGAGGGCGCCGCCCGCCAGGGCGCGCAGCCAGGTCACTGGATGCTCCCGTCGGCCTCGATGACCGCGCGGTCGCTACGGGTGCCGGACGGCACCACCACCCCGACCAGGTCGAGGGACGAGAAGTCCACGAACGGCTCGATGACCGCGCGCTGGGTGGTCTCGCGGAGGTTGGTGTAGACCTCGGTGACGCGTGCCGACGGGGATGCCGGCGACGTACGGCGCGCCGTCCTCGCTCCCCCACGTGACCACCACGTCGCCCTTGGCCGGGATCACCGTGTCGTCGACGAGCTCGAGGTCGAGCCGGCCGTCGTTGCCGAGCACGCCGCGACCGCGCAGGAAGCCCGCCTCCATGCTGGAGCCGATCCGGCCGCCCACCACCGAGTCGCCGTCCAGGATGAGCAGCACGGTCGCGGTGGTCTCGGTGACCCGCAGCACGCGGCCGACGAGGCCGTCGTTGTTCACGACCGTCATGTCCGGGGCGACGCCGGCGCGCGCGCCGGCGTCGATGGTGACCGTCCGGGAGAAGGACTGGGCCGGGCCGATGCCGACCACGCGGGTGGGGACCAGGGCGTAGCCGGCCGTCTCGGCGGCCGCGGTGAGACCGTCGTACTCCGCGAGCCGGTTGCGGTCGAAGTCGGTGCCGGCGACCTGCTCGCGCAGCGCGGCGTTCTGCGCCTCGAGGTCGTCCACCTCGTGGCGGAGCGAGTCCTGGGTCCGGAACCAGCCGGGGACGGCGGTGACCGGGCGGATCGCGGTCGCGGTCGCGGTCTCGATCGGGCCGAAGACCTCCCCGAGCGCGCCGCGGACCGGCTCCAGCGGCGAGGAGGCGCCGCCCTGCGCGTCGAGGGTGGCCAGCGTGGCGCAGGCCATCAGCAGAGCGACCATGAGTGCGCGGACGCCGCGGCGGTCCGTGGGCCGGCGGTAGCTCGGGTAGCCCGGCCGGGTGGGGCGCACGCGGCGCCGCCGGTCGCGCGGGTCGAGGCCCGGGTCGCTCCGGGGCGGGCGTTCGAGGAGGGCCATCAGTATCGCCGCGGCTCGGTGACCAGCACCTGCTGGAGGGCCTCGAACTCCTCGACGCACTTGCCGGCGCCGTAGGCCACCGACGTGAGCGGGTCCTCCGCGACGTGCACGGGCATCCCGGTCTCGTGCCGGAGGCGCTCGTCCAGGCCGCGCAGCAGGGCGCCGCCGCCGGTCAGCACGATCCCGCGGTCCATGATGTCGCCGGCCAGCTCGGGCGGGGTCTGGTCGAGGGTGGCCCGGACCGCGTCGACGATCGCGTGCAGCGGCTCGTCGAGGGCCTGCCGGATCTCGGCGCTGGAGACCACGACGGTGCGGGGCAGGCCGGACACCATGTCGCGGCCGCGGATCTCGGCCTCGGGCTCGTCGGGCAGCGGGAACGCCGAGCCGAGGCTCATCTTGACCTCCTCGGCGGTGCGCTCCCCCAGCATCAGGGAGTACTCCTTCTTCATCCACGCCACGATCGCCGCGTCGAGGTCGTCCCCAGCGGTGCGGATCGACAGCGACGTGACGATGCCGCCCAGCGAGATCACCGCGACCTCGGTCGTGCCACCGCCGACGTCGACGACCATGTTGCCGGTGGCCTGGTGGACCGGGAGCCCGGCGCCGATCGCCGCCGCCATCGGCTCCTCGATGATGTAGACCTTGCGCGCGCCGGCCTGGTAGCCGGCCTCCTTGACCGCCCGCTGCTCGACGGCCGTGATGCCGCTCGGCACGCAGATGACCATCCGCGGCTTGGCGAAGTAGCGCCGGCGGTGCACCTGGTGGATGAAGAACCGCAGCATCTGCTCGGTGGCCTCGAAGTCGGCGATGACGCCGTCCTTCATCGGACGGATGGGCGTGATCGACTCGGGCGTGCGGCCGATCATCCGCTTCGCCTCGTGGCCCACCGCGAGGATCTCGCCGGTGCGCGCGTTGAGCGCGACCACGGACGGCTCGTCGAGCAGGATGCCCTTGCCGCGGACATAGACCAGCGTGTTGGCGGTGCCGAGGTCCACGGCCATGTCGCGGCCGATGAAGCTGTTCGCCATGCGCGCTGCCTCGCCTCACGTCGTACGTCCGGGGAAGCGGGTACGACGCACCACGCTGGGCGGCGGCCCCGTGCTTCGAGGGTAAAAGCCACAGGCGTCACATCGCGGACGCCACGCCGACCCTGGTCGCGCCGAGCACCCGGCAGTACGTTGCCTGCATGGCCGACCTCGACGACCTCGCCGCCAGCATCCCGATCGACCAGATCGCCGCGCGCCTCGGCGAGGATCCGGCGGCCGTCCGGTCGGCCGTCGACGCCGCGCTGCCCGCCCTCTTCGGCGGGCTGCAGGCCAACGCCCAGGATCCGGGCGGCGCCGCCTCGCTGGAGGCGGCGGTCGGGCCAGCACGATCCGGAGGTCGCGACGGCACCGGTCGACCTCGACGACGTCGACCCCGCGGACGGTCAGGCGATCGCCCGCCACGTCTTCGGCGCGCAGCAGGACGAGGTCGTGGCCCGCCTGGGTTCCGTCGGCGGCTCGAGCGACCTGATCGCCAAGGTCATCCCGCTCCTGGCCCCGATCGTGCTGTCGTACCTCGCCAAGCAGGCCGGCGGCGGTGCGGGCGGCGGCGTGCTCGGCTCGATCCTGTCCCAGGTGCTCACCGGCGCCGCCCAGGGCAGCGGCTCGGGCTCGAGCGGTTCCGCGGGCTCGATCCTCGGCGACCTGCTCGGTGGGCTGCTGGGCGGCGGCCGGAAGGGCTGAGGCGCAACGGACTGTCGACGGGTTACCGTCAGGGTCCACTGCCGGGAGATCCTCATGCCTCGTCGCAATACCGTCCCTGTGCTGACGCTCGCGCTCGTCTCCGTCCTGCTGGTGGCCTCTCCTGCCAGAGGAGCACCCCATCCGAGGAGCCGATGCCAGCCGACGCTGCCGGCACCTACGACACTGTCACGGCCCGCGCTGTGCGACGTCTGCGTCGGAACAGATGCAGACGAAGCTCGCACGCTCCCGCCCGACGGGTGGCTAGCCCGCGGATCCGAACAGGATGCAAGCGCCACCTACCGCATGTACCGCTATCAGGCCGCGACCCGCTTCAGCGCTGCCGCGCACCGTTCGGGCTGGCGGCTCGTCCAACGCCGCCTGCGCGCCATGGCCAGACAGCGTGCGGGCGACGTCGCTCTCAGGTGTGGCCCCCTACGGAGCGGGTACAGCGCGCCATGTCGACATGTGTACGGGTGGGCGCTGAAGGCGTCGAACGTTCAGCCAGGTATCTTCAAGTGGTACAGACGGGCCCGTCGCGGAGGATACCCATCGACAGGGTACGCGATTCGCGAGCGCTGCGGCTGCCTCCCCCAGGCCCAGGTCACCGCGACCATCCCTCGACCTGTAGCGACGGCGTACGAGCGGGCGGCCTACGTCCGCCGGGTGAACTTGAGCTTGCCGTGGGCGGTGGGGTTCGTCTGGTAGCGGGGGTCGTGGGCCAGGGTGTGGTGGCGGGGGCAGAGCAGCCGTCCGGTCTTGGTGTCGGTGTTGCCGCCTCGGGACCACGGGTGCTCGTGATGGGCATGACAGCGGCCTGGTGGGGCGTCGCAACCCTCGGCGGTGCAGCCGCCGTCCCGCTGGGCGAGGGCGATCCTCTGGGGTTCGGTGTGGAAGCGACGCCTCCTACCGAGGTCGAGGACCTGGGAGTCGCCGCCGAGGACGGCGGGGACGATCCCGGCGCCGCAGGCGAGCCGCCGGGCCTCACCGGGCGAGCACGTGGCCGCCGGTGTCCAGCGACGCCGCCTTCAGGCCACCGAGGAGGGTGTCGTGGGTCATGGTGACCACCACGGTCGCGCACACACCACCGGCCTTGCCGACCGAGGACGCGGGTCGGGTCTCGACGTACTCGCAGAACGCCTCACCCAACCGGTGCCGCGTCAGCACCTGGTGGTCGGCCTTCGGGGCGTGGGCGGCGAGGTGCTTGCGGAGCATCTGGCCGTGCAGGGCCGGGAGGGTGAACCGGCCGTGGCACTGGCCGTGGCCGTCCTCGACCATCGTGAACGACGCCGCCGCCCGGGCGGCCTGCTCCTCCGCCTCCAGGACCCGGGCTTCGTGGGCCTCGCCGATCTCGGGGGCGACCACGTCCAGGATCCGCCGGCCCAGCACCCGCAACGCCTTCGCGTCATGGTCGACCGCATGCTCGAGCAGCACCCGCTCCGCCTCCGCGACCACGCCCGCGTCGACGAGGTCGGCCGGCAGGGCGTCGACGGCGTCCACGACCACCGCCGCCTGGTCCACCAACACCACGCCGGATGCCAACGCGGTCGCGGACCGGTTCGTGCACCTCCCCGAGCCGGCCGGCGAGCTTCGACAGCCGGTGGGCCTCGGCGCGGGTCAGCTTGGCGGTGTGGGACCACCAGGTCGCCGTCGAGGTGGCGCCCTGGTCCAGGCCGACCTCCACCGGTCGCGGCGTGCCGGGCCACCCGGAGCTCGAGCTCGGCCACCTGCGCCTTCAACCGGGTCAGCTCCACCAGCGTCGACGCCGGTCTCCGCACGGGTCATCGACCACACCGACACGTCCGCCAGATCGGCCAGGTCCGCCCGCGTCGACGCCACGAACCGCGCGACCCGGTGCCGCGGATCGGGAGTGAACACGCCTTCGGACATGACCCCAGTCAAGCACCAGCCACCGACAGCCAGATCGGCTCAGAACCCCTTGTCCACAAGGGATTCTGAGAATTCCGGTCAGAGCTCGGGGAACCAGATCGCGATCTCGCGCTCGGCCGACTCGGGGCTGTCCGAGCCGTGCACGAGGTTCTCGCGGTTGGAGAGCGAGAGGTCACCGCGGATGGTGCCGGGGGCGGCCTTGCGGCCGTCCGTAGCGCCGTTGAGGGCGCGCACCACCTCGACCGCCTCGTCACCCTCGAGGACCATCGCGACGAGCGGACCGCTCAGCACGAAGGCGCGCAGCGGCGGGTAGAAGTCCTTCTCGACGTGCTCGGCGTAGTGCCGGTCGGCGAGCTCGGCGTCGATGGCGCGGTGCTGCAGGGCCACGATCGAGAGCCCCTTGGCCTCGAAGCGGCCGACGATCTCGCCGACGAGACCGCGGCGGACGGTGTCGGGCTTGAGGAGGACGAGGGTGCGCTGGCTCATGGCCCGCACCCTATCCGGGGCACGGACCGCCCTACGCTCCCGGTGTGGACACCCGGCCCGACCTCGACGACCTGCTGGACCGGGCGGCCGCGCTGGTGCCGACGACCGGTCGGACCCTGCTGGGGATCGTCGGTCTCCCCGGCGCCGGCAAGACGACCGTGGCCCTCGCCCTCGTCGACGGGCTGTCGGCGCGGCTCGGCCCGGACCGGGTTGCGCACGTGCCCATGGACGGCTTTCACCTCGCCGACGTCCAGCTGGACCGGCTGGGCCTGCGCGAGGTGAAGGGCGCGCCGGAGACGTTCGACGTCGCGGGGTACGCCGCACTGCTCGCGCGGCTGCGGACCGGCGACGAGGGGACGGTCTACGCGCCCGGGTTCGAGCGCGGGCTGGAGCAGCCGATCGCGGCCGCGGTGGCCGTGCCGGCCGGAGTTCGCCTCGTGGTGACCGAGGGCAACTACCTGCTCCTCGACGAGCCGGCCTGGAGCGCGGCGCGCGCGTCCCTCGCCGAGGCGTGGCGCGTGGACGTCCCCGACGACCTGCGCATCCGCCGCCTGGTCGCGCGGCACGTGCAGTTCGGGAAGTCTCCCGAGGCCGCGCGCGCCTGGGTGGCCCGGTCCGACGAGGCCAACGCCGCGCGGATCCGCGACCACAGCGTCCAGCCCGACCTGGTCGTCAGCCTGCGCTGAACGCCTCTTCCGCGGCCGCCCGCTCGCGCTCGATCTTGCGACCGAGGAAGTACGCCGTGGCCCACAACGCCCCGAACACCAGGCCCAGACCGAACATCATCGGCACCACGAACCCGAGCGCAATGGCCGCCACCTGGATCGCCCAGCCCAGTCCGTAGGCCCACTCCGCCCGGAGCATCCCGGCCAGCACGAGGCAGGCGACCATCAACCCGACCCCGATGAGCACGGCGGTCCGCACCGGCACGTCGGCGACCGCGATCATCACCGGCGTCGTCAGGCCGAGCGTGATCCCCTCCAGCGCGAGGATCGCCGCGCACATGCCGCGACGGGGAGACCTCATCCGACGTCCCCGCGACCACGGAGCATGGTGCGCGCCTCGCCGACGGTGACCACGCTGCCGGTGACCAGCACCGCGCCGGAGCCGAGCGGGCTGCCGAACGCTTCCCCCGCCTCGGCCAGGGCGGCGGCCTGGTCCAGGGCCTCGGCGAGGCCGGGCACCACCGTCACCCGGTCGGCGCCGAACACCTCGGCGGCCACGTCGCCCAGGGACCGGGCCGGCATCGCCCGGAAGGTGGAGTTCTGGGTGCAGATCACGTGGGCGAGGTGCGGCTCCAGCGCCGCGAGCAGGCCCTCGTAGTCCTTGTCCGCCATCACGCCGACGACCCCGATCAGCGGGTCGAAGGCGAAGGAGTCGTCGAGCGCGGCGGCGAGCGCCTCCGCACCGTGCGGGTTGTGGGCCGCGTCCAGCACGATGGTCGGACTGCGCCGGATGATCTCGAGCCGGCCCGGCGAGGTCACGTCGGCGAACGCCGCCCGCACCAGGTTCTCGTCGAGGGGTTGGTCCCCGGTGAAGGCCTCGACCGACGCGAGCGCCATGACGGCGTTCTGCGCCTGGTGCGCGCCGTACAAGGGCAGGAACACCTCCTCGTAGTGGGCGCGGAGGCCGCCCAGCGTGACGACCTGGCCGCCGACCGCGGGGTTGCGGGTGACGACGGAGAAGTCGTGCCCCTCGCGGACCACGCGCGCGCCGACCTCGGCAGCGCGCGCCAGCAGCACCTCCATGACCTCGGGGGTCTGCTCGGCTAGAACCGCGGTCGAGCCGGGCTTGATGATCCCGGCCTTCTCGACGGCGATCGCGACCGGGTCGTCGCCGAGGTACTTCGCGTGGTCGATGGCGATCGGCAGCACCGTCGCGACGACTCCGTCGGCGACGTTGGTCGCGTCCCAGGCGCCGCCCATGCCGACCTCGACGACGGCGACGTCGACCGGCGCGTCGGCGAAGGCGGCGTACGCCATCCCGACGACCGCCTCGAAGAAGGACAGCGGATAGGGCTCCGAGTCGTCGACGAGATGGGTGTACGGCGCGATGTCGTTGAACGCGCGCACGAACGCCTCGTCGTCCAAGGGCACGCCGTCGATGCAGATCCGCTCGCTCATCCGCTCCACGTGCGGGCTGGTGAACCGGCCGGTGCGCAGGTCGAGTGCGCGCAGCAGGGTGTCGGCCATCCGCGACGTGGACGTCTTGCCGTTGGTGCCGGTCAGGTGGATGACCGGGTAGCCCGACTGCGGGTCGCCGAGGAGCTCGGTGAACGCCCGGATCCGGTCCAAGGACGGCTCGAGCTTGGTCTCGGGCCAGCGGGACAGCAGGGCGTCCTCGACCTCGGCGTACGTCGTGGCGAGCCGGGGCGCGGCGGGGGTCTCACTCATGGCTCGTCGAGTCTAGGGCTCCCCTGGTGCGACCCGGAGGTTCGCCATGTCCACGACGGCCCGGTAGCCGAGCGCCTCGTAGATCTTGTTCGACGTCGGGTTGGCCTGGTCGGTGAACAGGCAGGCGCGAACGCCGTCGTCGAGGATCGCCTGCGAGACCCCGGCGACCGCCGCGCTGGCGTAGCCACGTCCCCGGTGCTCGGGCGGGGTGTAGACCGGACCGATCCGGGCGACGCCGTACGCCGGGGCGTTGGCGCCGGTGAGGTGCACCCGCTCGCCGTGCTCGTCCTCCCAGAACCAGATCCGGCCCCGCGCGATGCGCCGCCGCATCGTGTCGAGGTCCTCCACCGACTCGTGCATCGAGCCCGGCTCACGTCCCGCCTGCTCGTCGGCGGCCAGCATGAAGGCGTGGAACCACTCCACACCGAGCTCGGCGTCGTCCTCGGTCGCCAGCCGCAGCCGCCCTGGCGGGGACGGCGGGGTGACCAGGTCGACGAGCTCGAAGAGCCGGGTGTGCACGCCGACCGCGGCCGTGCCGCCGGTCAGCCGCGCGAACTCGTCGGCGCACACCTGGGAGGCCGGCAGCGCCCCGTTGATGCCGGTCGTCCCCTCACCACGTGCGTCCAGGACCCGCGCCAGGTCCCGGGCTGCGTCCTCGGGCATCGGCAGCACGAACAGCGGGTGCGGCGGGAAGTTCGCGGTTCGCATCGCCACGCCGATCACGTCGCCGCCGTCGCGTCGCGCACCGCGAGCCACCAGCACGGGAAGCTCTCGTCGCGGGGTAACCCCGCCGCCCGGTCGTCGCGCATCCGCTCGGTCACGGTGGCAACCACGGTGCTCAGCACCGGGTCCTGCGCGAGGTGGGCGCCGGCGACCTCCAAGAAGTCGCCCGGGTCGTCGAAGAACTCCAGGGCCGTCATGCGCGAACGCTAGGTGCGGACAGAGGCCACCGCCAACCGGTTTGCCTCTCGTTGGTCAGACGGCGAGGGCGAGGCCGGCGGGGTCGCAGACGCAGGCGTCGTAGTGCACGAACCGGACGTCGCGGGCGACCGGCTCGAGGTGCAGGACGAGGGTGAACTCGCCGTCGGCGAGCCGGTAGTCCCCGAGCGGCAGCTCCTGGTCGACGGGTCCGGTGAGCACCAGGCTGAACGACACCTGGCCGTCGCAGGTCCAGGCGTCGCCGAGGTGCTCCAGCACCAGCTCGACCCCGGTGCCGGCGGTGAACGGCCGACCGACCAGGCCGGTCAGGTCGTCGTACGACGTCACGTCAGTGGTCATGGTTTCCCCAGGTCCCCGGTGCCCACGCCCCGCGTGACGCACTCCACCCTCAGGATCGACCCGCCCAGCAGGCCCCGCAAGCAAACGGTCCACCTGCTGAGGGTGGTCTGGACCGTCCCCAGGACAACTGGTTCGCGGGCGAGCCGGACCGCCGACTAGCCTTTCGACATGCCTGAGACCCACACGAGCAGCCGGCCGGCCCCGGACCCGACGAGCGCGCAGCCCCGCGCCGTCGTCGTACCGGACAAGCCGGCGCTCGAGGGTCTGGAGGACACCTGGGCCGCGCGCTGGAAGGCGGACCAGACCTACGCCTTCGACCGGACCGCCCCCCGCGAGCGCGTCTACTCCATCGACACGCCGCCGCCGACGGTGAGCGGCAGCCTGCACGTGGGCCACGTCTTCTCCTACACGCACACCGACCTGATCGCGCGCTACCAGCGGATGCGGGGCATGTCGGTCTTCTACCCGATGGGCTGGGACGACAACGGCCTGCCGACCGAGCGCCGGGTGCAGAACTACTACGGCGTGCGCTGCGACCCCTCGCTCCCCTACGTCGAGGACTACGCGCCGCCGGAGAAGCCCGACCCCAAGCGCCAGGCCCCGATCAGCCGGCCCAACTTCGTCGAGCTGTGCGAGCGCCTCGTGGAGCAGGACGAGGAGATCTACGAGCAGCTCTGGCGCCAGGTCGGCCTGTCCGTCGACTGGAACCAGCACTACACGACGATCGGCCCGAAGGCGCAGCAGGTCAGCCAGATCGCCTTCCTGCGCAACTACGCCCGCGGCGAGGCGTACCTCACCGACGCCCCCACACTCTGGGACGTCACCTTCCAGACCGCCGTCGCGCAGGCCGAGCTCGAGGCCCGGGACTACGCCGGCCACTACCACCGGGTGTCGTTCCACCAGGGCGACCGACGGATCCCGATCGAGACCACGCGTCCCGAGCTCATCCCGTCCGTGGTCGCGTTGATCGCCCACCCGGACGACGAGCGGTACGCCGACCTCGTCGGCACCACCGTCACCTCGCCGGTCTTCGGCGTCGAGATCCCGGTGCTCGCGCACCCCGCCGCCGAGCCCGACAAGGGCGCCGGCATCGCCATGTGCTGCACCTTCGGCGACCTCACCGACGTGATGTGGTGGCGCGAGCTGCAGCTCCCGGTCCGCACGCTGCTCGGGCGCGACGGCCGGATGTCGCGCGAGACCCCCGCCTGGCTCGGCGCGCCCGCGGCAGCCGCGGCGTACGCCGAGCTGGCGGGCAAGACCGCGTTCGGCGCCCGGGAGGCGATGGTCGCCGCGCTGCGCGAGTCCGGTGACCTCGAGGGCGAGCCGACACCGACGATGCGGATGGCCAACTTCTACGAGAAGGGCGACAAGCCGCTCGAGATCGTGGCCACCCGGCAGTGGTACATCAGGAACGGCGGCCGCGACACCCGGCTCCGCGCCGAGATGGTCGGGGTGGGCGACGAGATCACCTGGATCCCCGCCCACATGCGACACCGCTACGACAACTGGGTCGGCGGCCTCAACGGCGACTGGCTCATCTCGCGGCAGCGGTTCTTCGGCATCCCGTTCCCGGTCTGGTACCCCCTCGACGAGGACGGCGAGCCCGACTACGACCACCCGCTCCTGCCCCGCGAGGCGGACCTGCCGATGGACCCGTCCACGACGGCGCCGGACGGTTACACCGAGGACCAGCGCGGCAAGCCCGGCGGCTTCGCCGGCGACCCCGACGTGATGGATACCTGGGCGACCTCCTCGCTGACGCCCCAGATCGCCGGCGGGTGGGAGACCGACGACGACCTGTGGCAGCGCGTCTTCCCGATGGACCTGTGCACGCACGCGCACGACATCATCCGGACCTGGCTGTTCTCCCGGGTGGTGCGCGCCCACTACGAGCACCACGCCGCCCCCTGGTCGCACGCGATGATCTCGGGGTTCATCGTCGACCCGGACCGCAAGAAGATGTCGAAGTCGAAGGGCAATGCGGTCGTGCCCTCCGAGGTCTTGTCGAAGTACGGCGCGGATGCCGTCCGCTGGCGGGCGGCGATGGCCCGGCCCGGACTGGACTCCCCCTTCGACGAGAGCCAGATGAAGGTCGGGCGGCGCCTCGCGATGAAGGTGCTCAACGCCTCCAAGTTCGTGCTCGGTCTGGGCGCGACCGAGCGAGACCTGGGCGCCGTGACCGAGCCGATCGACCGGGCGCTCCTGGCCCGCCTCGGCCGGGTCGTGAGCGAGGCGACGACCGCGTTCGACGCCTACGACTACACCTCGGCGCTGGAGGCCGTGGAACGGTTCTTCTGGGAGTTCTGCGACGACTACCTCGAGCTGGTCAAGGAGCGGGCGTACGACGAGTCCGGCTCGCGTGGCGCGGCGTCGGCTCGTGCCACGCTGGCCGTCGCGCTGGAGGTCCAGCTGCGGCTGCTCGCGCCGTACCTTCCCTACGTCACCGAGGAGGTCTGGTCGTGGTGGCAGGACGGCTCGATCCACCACGCGTCGTGGCCACGGCCCGAGGAGGTTGCGGTCGACGGCCCCGCCGACCCTGACCTGCTGGCGGCCGTCGCCGCGGCACTGACGGGGATCCGAGGCGCCAAGTCGTCGGCGAAGGCATCGATGCGGGCCCCGCTGTCCCGGGTGGAGATCTCGGGACCGGAGGCGGCCGTGCGCGCGGCCGAGACGGCCGCCGAGGACCTGCGCAAGGCGGGCAAGATCACCGGCGACCTGGTGTTCACGAGCGTGGCGGACGCCGAGGGGATCAGCGTCGCGGCCGACCTGGCCCCGCAGGACTGAGCCCGCGGCCGTGGCCCTTCCCGTGCGCCCGGCCTTGGGCGGATGCCCGGGGCCACGGCCCGTGCTTGAGGTGGCCGAGCGCCCGGCCCGGGTGCGCCCGGGCGGGCTGCGCCTTGCCGTGGTGAGCCCTGCCGGGGTGCGGCCGGGCTGGCGTTGACGCCGCGCCGGGAAGGTTGACGCCGGTCAGGACCGCCGGCGCTCCACGCGTGGGTGCCGGCGCCTTCGGGGCGGCGACGGGAGTGGTGGATGCGAGAGCCGGTACGCGGGGGGACCGTACCCGTTTCGCATCCACCACCACCCGGTCGCGGACGACGGCGGAGAGCCGCGCCTGCTCGGTGCCGAGCGGTTCCCGGTTCGCGCTGATCAGGAGGCCGAAGGCCTCGCTGCGCACCGCGGAACCGAGCAGAACGATGCAGAGGATCGCCACAGAGATGAACGCGAGCAACGGACGTTTGTGGTGCTTGCTCACCCTGATCCTTCCCCTGCTGGAACGCCCCTAGTCTGGCGGTCGGGGCAGGAGAGGTGAATGGTCACTTCTGACTACTCGTGTCTAGTCACACCAGTCACTCGCGTGGCACCCTGTCTCAGGCACCGCACCCGACGCTCAAAGGTCTCGCTCTCAGGCGGACTTCTTCTTCTTGGTCTCGGCCTCGCGCGGCACCAGCGTCGGGGCGACGTCGTCCTCGACGACCTCGCGGCTGATGATGACCTTCTCGACGTCGCCGCGCGACGGCACGTCGTACATCACCAGGAGCAGGACCTCCTCGATGATCGCCCGCAGCCCGCGCGCGCCGGTGCCCCGCTCGAGGGCCTTGTCGGCGATCGCGGCGATGGCGCCGTCGGTGAACTCCAGCTGGACCCCGTCGAGCTCGAAGAGCTTCTGGTACTGCTTGACCAGGGCGTTGCGGGGCTCGGTGAGGATCTGCACCAGCGCCTCGTTGTCGAGCTTGTTGACGCTCGCGATCAGCGGCAGCCGGCCGATGAACTCGGGGATCAGGCCGTACTTCACGAGGTCCTCGGGGCGGACCTGGCCGAGCAGGTCCTCGGCCTCGCGCTCGGCGGCGCCGCGCACCTCGGCGGTGAAGCCCAGGGTCTTCTTGCCCACCCGCTGCTCGATGATGTGCTCGAGCCCGGCGAAGGCCCCGCCCACCACGAACAGGATGTTGGTGGTGTCGATCTGGATGAACTCCTGGTGCGGGTGCTTGCGACCACCTTGCGGCGGCACGGAGGCGGTGGTGCCCTCGAGGATCTTCAGCAGCGCCTGCTGCACGCCCTCGCCGGAGACGTCACGGGTGATCGAGGGGTTCTCCGCCTTGCGCGCCACCTTGTCGATCTCGTCGATGTAGATGATCCCGGTCTCGGCCTTCTTGACGTCGTAGTCCGCCGCCTGGATGAGCTTGAGCAGGATGTTCTCGACGTCCTCGCCGACGTAGCCCGCCTCGGTCAGCGCGGTCGCGTCGGCGATCGCGAACGGGACGTTGAGCATCCGGGCCAGGGTCTGGGCGAGGTACGTCTTGCCGCAGCCGGTCGGGCCGATCACCAAGATGTTGGACTTGGCGACCTCGACGACCTCGTCCTTGGTGTGCTTGCCAGAGGTCGCCAGCGCGCCCGCCTGGACCCGCTTGTAGTGGTTGTAGACCGCCACGGCCAGGGACTTCTTCGCCAGCTCCTGGCCGATGACGTAGGAGTTGAGGAACTCGAAGATCTCGCGCGGCTTCGGGAGGTCCGCCATCTCGACGTCGGAGCCCTCGTTCAGCTCCTCCTCGATGATCTCGTTGCAGAGGTCGATGCACTCGTCGCAGATGTACACGCCGGGGCCGGCGATCAGCTTCTTGACCTGCTTCTGGCTCTTCCCGCAGAAGGAGCACTTCAGGAGGTCACCACCGTCACCGATGCGTGCCACGGGCGGTCCTTTCGAGGGATCGTGCGTCGGAACTACTTCGGAACGGGTTCAAACCACTAGACGGTACCCCGTGCCGGGTCGCCAGGGGCGTCCAGACACGGGGTTTCACTTTCGTCAGGATCCGGTGAGGACGGGGGTCGTCTTCAGGGACTGGAGCACGGCGTCGATGAGGCCGTACTCGACGGCGCCCTCCGCGGTCAGGATCTTGTCGCGCTCGATGTCGCGGCTCACCTGCTCCAGGTCGCGTCCGCTGTGGTCGGAGATCATCTTCTCCAGCAGCTCGCGCATGCGCAGGATCTCGTTGGCCTGGATCTCGATGTCGGAGGTCTGGCCGAACGTGCCCTCGGTGTACGGCTGGTGGATCAGGATCCTGCTGTTCGGCAGGGCCAGCCGCTTGCCGGGCGTGCCGGCCGCGAGCAGCACCGCGGCCGCCGAGGCGGCCTGCCCGATGCACACGGTCTGCACGTCGGGCTTGATGAACTTCATGGTGTCGTAGATCGCCGTCAGCGCGGTGAACGAGCCGCCCGGGGAGTTGATGTAGATGCTGATGTCCTGGTCGGGGTTCATCGACTGGAGGCACAGCAGCTGGGCGATGACGGCGTTGGCGACGTCGTCGGAGATCGGCGTACCGAGGTAGATGATGCGGTCCTCGAAGAGCTTGGCGTACGGGTCGATGCGGCGGAAGCCGTACGACGTCCGCTCCTCCCACTGGGGGATGTAGTAGTTCATGTCGGACGTCCTCAGTTCTTGTCGGAGTTGCGGGCCGGGCGACCCTCGTCAGCGGCCTCGCGGGCGCTCTTGATGACCTGGTCGACGAGCCCGTAGTCCTTGGCCTGGTCGGCGGTGAACCAGCGGTCGCGGTCGGCGTCGGACTCGACCTGCTCCTTGGTCTGGCCGGTGTGCTGCGCGATCAGCTGCAGCAGCACCTCCTTGATGTGCAGCGACTGCTGGGCCTGGATCTTGATGTCCGAGGCCGAGCCGCCCATGCCGGAGGAGGGCTGGTGCATCATGATCCGCGCGTGGGGCAGTGCGTAGCGCTTGCCCTTGGTGCCGGCGCAGAGCAGGAACTGGCCCATGGAGGCGGCCAGGCCCATGCCGACGGTGGCGACGTCGTTGGGGATGTAGTTCATCGTGTCGTAGATCGCCATACCGGCGTCCACGGAGCCACCGGGGCTGTTGATGTGCAAGAAGATGTCGGCCTCGGGGTCCTCGGCGGACAGCAGGAGAAGCTGGGCGCAGATCGCGTTGGCGTTCTGGTCGCGCACCTCCGAGCCGAGGAAGACGATCCGCTCGCGGAGCAGGCGCTGGTAGATGTGGTCGTCGAGTCCGGCTCCCGCGCCGGAGCCGTTCATCTGAGGATTCGTGGTCACGTGAGCGACCCTAGCCAACGCGACGGACACTTCCACGGGCAAACCGGCCCTGTTCGCTAGCAGCGGATAGCGGCACCCGGCACCCCCGTCCGCCGAGTCGACTCGGCTGACCGCCTGCGCCGACTCGGCGGGGGTCAGGGTGGGAAGGTGAGGGCGGCTACGGGCGGGCGGAGTGCGGCGGTGACCTCGGGCGTGCAGCACCCGACCTCGCGCTCGAGCCGCTCGAGGTTGGCGACCGCCTCGTCGGGCTCGTGCAGGAGCGCGAGCGCCGAGGCGTGCGGGGTACCACGGGCTCGCCGTCCCGCTCGCTGGGGTAGCCCTCGGGCAGCCAGGCGATCGGCGGCACGCCGAAGACCGCGTAGCCCTCCCCAGGGCAGGCCGAGGGGCATCATCACCACGACCACGGCAACGCCCGACGGGCAGCGCGCCCTGCACCTGCTCAACCACGCCGGTCGGGCGATGGATGTGCGCGTCTGTGTCGACGGTGTCCCCCTGCACGACGGGGAGCGTCTGCGGGTGCCGGCCCGGAGCGGGCACGTGCTGCCCCTCGGCCTGGACGTCGGCGGCCGGCGGATCGCGTGGGCCAGCGCCGAGATCACGCGCGCACGACGACTCCTCGGTCACGTTCGGTCCGGGGCTCGACCTCGACGGAGGCACCCCCGTGGTCCTCGGGAGCGGTGAACGAGTCACCGGCGGCCCGGGGGCCCTCACCCTGCGGCTCGGCTGAGAGTCAGGCGAGCCAGGCGGCCAGCGCCTGCTGGACCCGCGGGTGGTTGAGCAGGTCGAGGTGCCCGGCGCGCGGCACGTGCAGCACCTCCGCGTCGGGGAACAGCGTCACCAGACGTCCGCGGCCGGAGGCCGAGGGCACCCGCACCAGCGCGTCGCCGAGGACCCGTGCGACCGGATGGCGCGGGGAGTCGGTGAGGGTGGCGCAGACCAGGCGGTAGCGCGCGTGCGGCAGGGCGGGCACGTCCTCGTCCAGCCCCGCGACCAGGTCGCGGACCCCGGTCGAGCGCCAGTCCAGGATCCGGCCCAGCGCCGCCGTCTCCGGGAGCCGGGCCATCGCGACCGCGCCGCGGCCGACGTGGTCGGCCAGGGGCGCCCCGAGGTGCGGGGTGCCCAACGTGACGACGTCGCTCACCCGCTCGGCCCAGGGCCGGTCGGCGTCGGTGCGCACCGCGCAGGCGGACCGGATCACCAGTCCGCCCATCGAGTGCCCGACGAGCGCGAGTCGGTCGAGTCCGACGGGCCAGGCGTCGGTCAGGTCCTGGAGCAACGCCGCCAGGGCGGCGCCGTTCTCCCGGATCGCGAGGCCGGTGTTCAGCCGGAGGAACACCGGCGTCCAGCCAGCGGCGGCCAGCCCCTCGCCGTACGTCGTGCCGTGACGCTCCCGGTGGCGGTGCCAGTGGCCCTCGTGCTCGGACAACCCGTGCAGGAACACGACGACCCGACCCGTCGCGGCAGGGAACGCGGCCGCGAGGTGCGCGGCGTCCAGGGGTACGTCGGCTCCGTCCACCCGCACGGCCATCGGGATCGCCAGGCCGGGCCGTTCGTCCCGCAGCCGGTCACCGATCAGGCCATTGACGGCCGAGCTCAGGAACCGGCCCGTCGGCCGGTCCTCCAGCCGGGGTCCGACGCCCGCGCGCCCGGCGGCCCCGAGTCCGGCGCCGGCGGTCCGCAACCCCAGTCCCAGTCCGTGGTAGACCGCGGTGGCGACCAGCCCGCGGCGCGGGCCGGGCAGCCGAAGCGCCGTTCGCACCCGAGAGCCGACCGCCACGTGGGTGTCCCGCACCGTGGACAGCACCAGCTCGTCGGCGGCCTCGGCGGCCAGCGACAGGGCGTCGAGCAGTCCGGGTCCGGCGGTTTGGGCGCGAGCAGCCATGGCGCCATCCTCCCCCACCTGGGCCCCGGTAGGTTCGACGCACCGCAGACGGACCGTAGACGGACGAGAGGACGCGAGACGTGATCGAACTGGCCAAGGGCGACGAGCTGGTGCTGACCGACGACAACGGTCAGGCGCTGACCAGCCTCACGGTGGGGCTGGGCTGGGACAAGGAGCGCACCGCGGGCTTCATCGGCACCGGCGCCCCCGAGATCGACCTCGACGCCTCGGCAGTGGAGTACACCGGCGACCAGTACTTCGACTTCGCGTTCTACAACAACCTGCAGACGCGAGACGGTGCCGTGGTCCACCTCGGCGACAACCTCACCGGGCGGGGTGACGGGGACGACGAGGTCGTCACCGTGGACCTGGCCCGGGTGTACGCGCGGGTCGACACGATCATCTTCCTGGTCACCAGCTACCAGGGCCACAGCCTCGAGTGGACCAACCGCGCCTACTGCCGGTTCGTCGACGACCAGGGGGTCGAGCGGGCCCGGTTCACGCTCACCGGAGGCGTGCCCGAGACCGGCCTGGCGATGGCCAAGCTGGTCCGGGACGGCGACGGCTGGCGGCTCCGGGCGATCGGGGAGGGGATCGCGGTCAAGATCCCGACCGAGGCCCTCGAGGCGCTACGCCCCTTCGTCTGAGTCGGACTCCGCCTCGGCCTCGGCGGGGTCGCCGATGGTGCCGTCGGGGCGCAGGTTCTTGAGCTCCACGTGGTTGCCCGACGTGTCGGTGACAACCGCGGCCTCCACCACGCTGGCGAGCGCCTTGCCACGCCGGATCTCCTGCAGGAGGTCGGGGATGTGGTTGTGCTCGAACATGTGGTTGGCGAACTCCTGGGGGTCCTGACCGGACTGCTGGGCACGGCGGACCAGGTGCTCGGAGAGCTCGGCCTGCTCGACGCCGACCTCCTCGGCCTTGGCGATCTCGTCGAGAACGAACTGCGCGGCCATCGCGTCGCGGACGCGGCGCTCCTGGTCGGCCTCGAACTCCTCGATGGTCTGGCCCTCGTCCTCGAGGTACTTGTCCATCGTGATGCCGGCGTACATGAGCTGCTGCTCGATGTTCTGGCGGCGGGCGGTGAGCTCCTCGGCGACCATGGCCTCCGGCAGGGGCACCTCGACCCGCTCGAGCAGGGCCTCGAGGACGGCGTCACGCGCGGCGGCGGCCTGCTCGAGACGCTTGCCGCGCCCGAGCCGCTCGCGCACGTCGGTGGTCAGCTCCTCGACGGTGTCGAACTCGCTGGCCTGCTGGGCGAAGTCGTCGTCCAGCTCGGGGAGCTCCTGCTCCTGGACCTGCGTCACGGCCACCGCGACCTCGACGGGCTGGCCGACCAGGTCGCCGCCCACGAGCTCGGAGGTGAAGGTGCGCTCGTCGCCGGCGCTCATGCCGACCAGGGCCTCGTCGAGGCCGTCGAGCATCCCGCCGCGGCCGACCTTGTAGGACATGCCGGCGACCTCGGCGCCCTCGACGACCTCGCCGTCCTGGGTGGCCTTGAGGTCGATGACGACGAAGTCGCCGTCGGCGGCCTCACGCTCGACGTCGGACAGGGTGGCGAACCGCTCGCGCAGCGCCTCGACCTGCTCCTCGACGTCGGCGTCGGAGATCTCGATGTCCTCGACCTGGGCCGTGACGTCGTCGTACGTCGGGAGGGTGATCTCCGGCTTGACGTCGACCTCGGCGGTGAACTCCAGGGTCTGGTTGTCCTCGAACTTGGTGACCTCGATGTCCGGCTGGGCCAGCGGGACGAGCTCGTTCTCCTGCAGCGCCTCGATGTACTTCTGCGGGAGCACCTCGTTGATCGCCTCGTCGAGCACCGCGCCGCGGCCGACCTGCCGGTCGATCACCATCGGGGGCACCTTGCCCTTGCGGAAGCCCGGGATGTTGATCTGCTGGGCGATCTTCTTGTACGCCGCGTCGAGGCTCGGCTTGAGCTCCTCGAAGGGCACCTCGACGGTCAGCTTGGCCCGGGTCGGGCTCAAGGTCTCGACGGCGCTCTTCACAGGGTGTCTCCGATCAATGTCAGGGTGAGGCGATGGCGGGCCGGCACCCGGTGGTGCGGGGCGCCCGCAGGCATCCACTCAGCCTAGGGCACGCTCCACAGGGCTCATAAATGAGCGCGAGCGGCTCACCGTCCTCGACCTGCGGAATGGTCACAAACCGCAACTCCACCGGCCCCGGACCTGCGGAATGGTCACAAACCGCAACAAAACCGGCCCCCGACCTGCGGTTCGTGACCAAACCGCAGGTGGAGATGGGTCGGGGCGACAGGACTCGAACCTGCGGTCTCCTGCTCCCAAAGCAGGCGCGCTAGCCACTACGCTACGCCCCGCCAAGCGCCCCTCGGCGGCTGCCGATGGACCCTTGGAGCGGATGACGGGAATCGAACCCGCGTAGCCAGTTTGGAAGACTGGGGCTCTACCATTGAGCTACATCCGCGCACCCGCGAGCCTGCGCCCACGGACCCCCGCATGGTGTCACAGCAGGCGGCGCGACCCGCAACCGAGGCGGTCTCTCCCCAGCCCAGGGTTCGGCACCGGTTGGGCCCAGCGTCAGCGCCGGTGCAGCACCAGCAGCGCCCGGTCGTCGTGCCGCGAGCCGAGGGTCTCGATGAGCCGCTCGATCGCGGCGCTGTCGAAGCCGGTACGCAGCACCCGCTCGGCCTGGCCGAGGAGCCGGTCGATGCCGAGACCCATGTCGCGGGTCGGCGTCTCCACCAGCCCGTCGGTGTAGAGCATGATCGCGTCGCCACGGCGCAGCATGCGGTGCGCGGGGGCGTACGTGATGTCGGGGATCAACCCCAGGGCCGGGCCCTCGGCGGGCACCGCCGACCACCGGCCGGTGCCGGCGGTGAGCTGAACGGCGGGCGGGTGTCCCGCGCAGCGCACCGCGACGGCACCGGTGCGCAGGTCCGCCGACAGGTGGATGGCGGTGGCGAAGCCCTCGGCCCAGTCCTGGCGGATCAGGTAGTCGTTGGCCGCGCTGAGGAACTCGTCGGGCGCGACCGCGCCGAGCAGGCCGCCGAAGGCTCCCGAGAGCTGGAGGGCGCGGACCCCGGCCTGGGCGCCCTTGCCGGACACGTCGACGACCGCGATCTCGAGGCGGTCGCTGTCCCCGGGACGCGCGGCGACCACGAAGTCACCCGCGAACGGCGTGCCACCGGCGGAGCGCAGCGCGACCTCGGCGTACCAGTCCCCCGGCAGGCGCGGCAGGTTGCTGACCCGCATGATCCGGTCCCGGAGCTCGACCAGCATCGACTCCCCGCGCGACCCGGCGACCCCGAGCTGGGTACGCCGGAAGGAGATCATCAAGAAGATGAAGCCGACGACGAACACGAGCGCGTACTGGATGACCAGCCGGACGGTGAGCTCGGGCTGACGGGGGACGCCGAGGGCGATGAACGCCAGGCTGACCACGACGAACCACGGGAGCTGCCGCGGCCCGAGCGTCACGCTCGCCAACGTCATCGGCACCAGGATCAGCGACGGCGGCATGGTGAGCGGCCAGATGGCCACCGCCGCGGCGGCGAGCAGGCTGAAGCCGAGCAGCAGCAGGAAGGTTCCCCCGTCGGCGTCCTCCATGCCCCGGGTCCACGACACCCAGCGGCGGCGCAGCCGGCTCGGCCGCGCTCGCGTGGGTTCCACGCGGGCAGCGCTCATGAGGTGGGGTGTCCTTCGGAGGCTCAGCGATGGGCGTGGGGTGACCCTCTCACTGTAGGGCGCGGGACCGGAATGTGCTTTGGCATCGAGAACACCAGAAGAGATTCCGTCCGACGAGCACGTCGGCCCGCACCCGGGTGCCGCAGACCAGGCACGGGAGTCCGGTACGCCGGTAGACGTACACCTCGCCCCCTCCCCGGTCGGTCCGGGCCGGCCGGCCCATCGCCTCCGGCAGGTGCTCGGGCCGGACCGTGTCGATCCGCCCCGTCCGGACCCCCTCCCCCATCAGCGCCGCGAGGTCGGCCCACATCGCCTCGAACCGGCCGCGGCGCAGCGTCCTGCCGGGCCGGAGCGGGTGGATCCGGTGCCGGAACAGCACCTCGGCGCGGTAGACGTTGCCGACGCCCGCGATCACGTGCTGGTCCATCAGCAGGTCACCGATCGGCCGGTCCGACCTGCTGATCCGCGCCCAGGCACGGCCCGGGTCGGCGTCCGCACGCAGGGGGTCCGGACCGAGCGCCGCCATGATCTCGTCGCGACGGGCGGGGCCGATGAGGTCGCAGATGATCGCGCCGCGGAGATCGGCGTACGTCGCACCCGCGGCGCCGCTCGCGACCAGGCGCAGCCGCACCTGCCCGACCGGGGCGGGCACCTCGTCCACTCCCGTCACCACGTCGAACTTGCCGATCAGCCCGAGGTGGACGTGCACCAACCGGTCGTGCTCGAACTCGACGAACAGGTGCTTGCCGGCGGCGTCGGCCCCCGTCAGCACCGAGCCGTCCAGCAGTGCGGCGTCGGCCGCGAACCGACCCTGCGGCGAGCTGACCTGCACGCGTCGGCCGGCGAACGCGTCGTCCAGCAGCCCGGCCAGCCGCCGCAGGGTGTGACCCTCAGGCATCGTCCGCCGGGCGGCCCGAGGCAGGCAGCGGCGGGAGCTCCCCGGTCCTCTCGTAGTCGGCGAGCATGCCGATCCGGCGCGCGTGCCGCTCCTCACCCGAGAACGGCGTGGCCAGGAAGATCTCGACGAAGCGCGTCATGTCGTCCAGGGAGTGCATCCGGCCGCCGACCGAGACGACATTGGCGTCGTTGTGCTGACGGGCCAGGGACGCGGTCTCGTCGGACCAGGCGAGGGCGGACCGGACGCCGCGGACCTTGTTGGCCGCGATCTGCTCGCCGTTGCCGGAGCCGCCCACGACGACACCGAGCGCCTCGACCCCGGCTTCCTGGTCGGCGACGACCGCCGCGGCCGCGCGCAGGCAGAACACGGGGTAGTCGTCGAGCGCGTCGTAGACGAACGGGCCGTGGTCGACCGGCTCGTAGCCGTGCTCGGCGAGCCAGGCGAGGAGATGGGCCTTGAGCTCGAGCCCGGCGTGGTCGGAGCCGATGTGCACCCGCATGCGCGCAGTGTGTCAGGTCAGGGCACGTGGGGTGCGAGCGCCCGGGCGAGTGCGTCGCCGTCCCCGCCGCGGGCGACCGGGATCCCCGCGGGCACCTCGTCGAGGTCGCCGGCGCGCTCCACGGGAGTGCCGCTGGCCAGCACCTGCTGCGTCGGCGTCAGCTCGCGGATCGCCACCGCCCGCACCTGGTCGGGGTGGTCGCGCGCGAACGCCGCGTAGAGCGCGGGGTCGTGCTGCCCGTCGTCCCCGACCAGCACCCAGCGGATCGCGGGGAAGTCGGCGGCCAGGGACTCCAGGCACGCGCGCTTGTGCTCCTGCCCGCTGCGGAACCACCCGGTGTTGGTCGGCCCCCAATCGGTGAGGAGCAGCGGCCCCGGCGGGAAGGCGTGCCGGGACAGGAAGCGGGTCAGCGTGCCGAAGGTGTTCCACGCGCCGGTGGAGACGTAGACCGTGGGCGCACCCGGGTGGTCGCGGAGCAATGTCTCGTAGAGCGAGGCCATCCCCGCCACCGGCCGTCGGGCGTGCTCCTGCAGGACGAAGGTGTTGTACGCCGCGATCAGCGGCCGCGGCAGCCGGGTCCGGATGACCGTGTCGTCGATGTCGCTCACCAGCCCGAAGTCCTCGTCGGGACCCACCACGAACACCCGTGCCACCGTCGGGTCGGTCCCGGCCGCCTCGAGGGTCACGTCGCACCACCCCGGCGGGAGGCCGGGGTTGGGCAGCCGGACGTCGACGGCGCCGGAGCGGTCGGTGCGCACGGTGTGGGTGACCCCACCGACGGTGATGGTCAGGTCGGCGTCGGGGACCTCGGCGGTGAAGAAGTTGCGCCAGCCGCGCCGGTACTGCTGCGCCTCGCGCCACTGCTCGCCCCGGGACCGTTCCGCCGAGGTGAGCGGGGCCAGAACCACGCGCGCCAGGACGCGCACGAAGTCGGGCCCGGCGTACCCGACGTACGGCACGACCAGGTGCTGCCAGCCACGGGCCCTCAGCTTCGCGTCCACCCATCCGTTCCACCGGTCCTCGAGGACTCCCGCGCGGTGCCCCCGGCTCACGAGCGGCCGGCTCACGGGCGGCCGGCCAGGAACTCGGCCAGGTCGGCCTGGGCCGGCGCGTGCTGGTCGTTGTCCTCGTGCCGCCAGAACCCGTGGCCGACGCCGGGGTACGTGCGGGCCGTCACGGCGACGCCCGCCGCCGAGAGCCGCTCGACCAGGAGCTCACCCGGCGCGGTCAGCACGTCGAGCGCGGCCAGCTGGACCAGCGTGCGCGGCAGGCCGGTGAGGTCGTCGGCCAGCAGGGGGTCGAGGTCGACGTCGCTGGTGTCGGCGTCGCCGGCGTAGAGCTTCCAGAACCAGGCCAGCGCGTCGACGTCGAAGTCCGGGTCGGGGATGGTGCGGTCGTAGCTCGCGCAGCTCGGGTCCAGGAACGGGTAGACCAGTACCTGGGCCTCGAAGAGGTCGCGGTGTCGCAGGGCCACGCCGAGAGCCAGGTTGGCACCGGCGGAGTCACCGCTGATGGCCCGCGGTGCGGGGAGCGTGGCCAGCTCGTCGGGCCCGGTCGCGAGCCAGACCGCCACCGTCTCGGCGTCCTGCACGGCAGCGGGGTACGGCGACTCGGGCGCCCGTCGGTAGTGCACCGCCAGCACGGCCCAGCCGGTGCGGTTGGCCATCCGACGGCAGTGCCCGTCGTGGGTGTCGAGGTCGCCGAACACGAACCCGCCCCCGTGCAGGAACAGCAGCAGCCCGGCGGTCCCGTCGGGCGCATCCGGCTCGTACAGCCGGCACCGCACGCCGCCCGCGGAGACGTCCGTGACGCGGCGTACCTCCTCGCGCGGCTCGGCCTCGGCCTCAGCCGCCATGGCCGCCCTGGTCTCCGCGACCTCCGCGAGGTCCTCGTCGCTCACCATGGTGACCAGGGTGGCAGGGTCTCGCCCGTCGCACGATCCCGCCCTCGCCGGGTCGGCGACCCCGGTCGGGATAGTCCGCCGCGATAAGCGCCATTAGAGGGTGCCCCAGAGGCGCCTTTTGCGGCGGACTATCCCGCCGAGGCGGTCAGGCGAGGCGGGCGAGCTCGTCGTCGACGACGGATGGGTCGAGCTTGGTGAAGATGGGCGTGGGCCTCTCGATCGCCGCACCGACCTGGATCGGGCGGCGTTCCCACCGGGGCGTGCGGGAGTAGTCGCCGGTGATGATCGGGTAGACGTAGAGGCCGGCGCCCGCGCCCGGGTCGAGGTCCTCGACGTGGTCGATGCGCGGCATCGGCATGTACTCGCCCTCGCCGCCGTACGTCGTCCACACCTTGTTGGCCGAGAACGGCAGGAACGGCGCCAGCAGGGTGTTGCAGTCGAGCACGCACTGGGCGGCGACGTGCAGCACCGTGCCGAGGCGCTCGCGCTGCGACTCGTCCTTCATCTTGTACGGCTCGGTCACGGTGACGTACTTGTTCACCTCGCCCACGACCCGCATCGCCTCCGCGATCGCGGCGCGCTGACGGTGCCGCCCGAGCAGCGACGCCGACGCTGTCGAAGCCGGACCCGACGGCGGCCAGGACCGCCTCGTCGACCTCCTCGAGCGGACCCGCGGGCGGGATCTTGCCGAAGCTCTTGGCGATCATCGTGGCGGTGCGGTTGACCAGGTTGCCCCACCCGGCGACCAGCTCGGAGTTGGTGCGCTGCACGAACTCCGCCCAGGTGAAGTCGGAGTCGGAGGTCTCCGGGCCGGCGGCGCTGATGAAGTAGCGCACCGCGTCGGGCTGGTAGCGCGCGAGCATGTCGCCGACCAGGATCACGTGCCCGCGGCTGGTGGAGAACTGCTTGCTCTCCATCGTCATGAACTCGCTCGAGACCACCTCGGTGGGCAGGTTGAGCCGGCCGAACTGCGCCGGGCTCGCCGCCGCGGTCCCCCTCCCCGTCGTAGGCCAGCAGCTCGGCCGGCCAGATCTGGGAGTGGAAGACGATGTTGTCCTTGCCCATGAAGTAGTACGACAGCGCGTCGGGGTCGTTCCACCACTCGCGCCAGCGCTCCGGCTCTCCCGAGCGGCGGGCCCACTCGATGGAGGCGGACAGGTAGCCGATGACCGCGTCGAACCACACGTAGAGCCGCTTGGTCGGCTGCTCCCGCCAGCCGTCGAGCGGGATCGGGATGCCCCAGTCGATGTCCCGGGTCATCGCGCGGGGGCGGATGTCCTTGAGGATGTTCTTGGAGAAGTTGATGACGTTCGGGCGCCACGTGCCGCTCGCGTCGCCGCTCGTCGAGCCACTCCCCCAGCGCGCCGGCGAGCGCCGGGAGGTCGAGGAAGAAGTGCTGGGTCTCGACGAAGTCGGGCGTCTCGCCGTTGATCTTGCTGCGCGGGTCGATCAGGTCGGTCGCGTCGAGCTGGTTGCCGCAGTTGTCGCACTGGTCGCCGCGCGCGTCGGCGTACCCGCAGATGGGGCAGGTGCCCTCGATGTAGCGGTCCGGCAGGGTCCGGCCCGTCGACGGGCTGATCGCGGACAGGCTGGTCTGCTCGACCATGTACCCGTTGCGGTGCACGGTCTCGAACATCTCCTGCACCACGAGGTAGTGGTTGCCGGTCGTGGTGCGGGTGAACAGGTCGTAGGACAGGCCGAGGTCCACGAGGTCCTGGACGATCACCGCGTTGTTCTTGTCCGCGAGCACCCGGGCCTCGACACCCTCCTGGTCGGCGGCGACCAGGATCGGGGTGCCGTGCTCGTCGGTCCCCGACACCATGAGCACGTCGTGCCCGGCCATCCGCATGTACCGGCTGAAGACGTCGGACGGCACCCCGAAACCGGCGACGTGGCCGATGTGGCGGGGTCCGTTGGCGTAGGGCCAGGCGACGGCGGACAGGACGTGGGTCATGCCGCAGAGCCTAGTGAGGGCTCGCTACCGTGGACGCGGTGACCATGTTGATCGCCGAGGACCTGCTCCTGCTGCTGCTCGATGACGACTCCGGCACGGTTCCGTCGTCGCTCGACCTGAGGCCGGTCCTGGGTGGCGCGGTGCTCGTGGAGCTCGCCCTCACCGGCGCGGTCCGGGTCGCCGACAAGTCCGGCTTCTGGCAGTCCGCGAAGGTGCGCGCGCAGTCGGGTGCCGCGCCGCCGGACCCGATCCTGGCGGCGGCGCTCGCCCTGGTCGCGGAGAAGGAGCGCGGGGCCCAGGACCTGGTCGGTCGCCTGGGCAAGGGCCTGCGCGAGCAGCTGACCGAGCGCCTGGCGGCGCAGGGCATCCTGCGCCGCGAGGACTCCAAGGTGCTGGGTCTCTTCCCTCGCACCGTGTGGCCGGCGGCCGACGTGGCACGGGAGGCGGACGTACGCCGCGCGCTGACCTCGGTCCTGGTCGAGGGCAACGAGCCCGACGAGCGCACCGCCGCCCTGGTGGCGCTCCTGCACGCCATCGGCCGGGCGCACAAGACCGTCCCTCACGAGGGGCTCCCCGCCCGAGAGGTCAAGGCACGGGCCAAGCGCATCGCCGAGGGCGACTGGGCGGCGAAGGCGGTCAAGGACGCGATCGACGCCGCCACCGCGGCCATGGTCGCCGCGACGGTGGCGGCGACCACCGCCGCGACGACGAGCGGCTGACGGAGGTCAGCTGAAGTCGAGCTCGCCGGTCCGCGAGCGCTTGAGCTCGTAGAAGTACGGGCACCTTCGCGACCGCCACGCAGCCGTCCCACAGGTTGCCGGCGTCGTCGCCGCGGGGGATCTTGCCCAGCACGGGGCCGAAGAAGGCGGCGCCCTCGAAGGCGATGGTGGGGGTTCCGACCTCGTCGCCGACCTGGTCCATGCCCTCGTGGTGGGACGCGGCGACGGCGTCGTCGTACGACTCGTCGTCCATGGCGTCGACCAGCACCGGGTCCAGGCCGACCTCGGCCACGGCCGCCTCGACCAGCTCACGGCCGATCGGCTGCTTCTCCAGGTGGATGCGGTTGCCCAGTGCGGTGTAGAGCGCGAACAGCACCTCGCGGCCGTACTTCTGCTCCGCGGCGATGCACACGCGGACCGGGCCCCAGGCCGGCTCCAGCATCGCGCGGTACTCGTCGGAGATGTCCCTGTCCTTGTTGAGGTAGGCCAGGCTCATGACGTGCCAGGTGACGCTGATGTCGCGCACCTCCTCGACCTCCTTGATCCAGCGGGAGCTGATCCAGGCGAAGGGGCACAGGGGGTCGAACCAGAAGTCGGCGTTGGTTGAAGTCATGCACGTTTCAACAGTTTCCGGTGCTCAGCATTCCCGAACGTCCGGTCGGGAATGCGTTTGTGCGGCGCTACCGGGCCAGTGAGAGGATGCCGAGCATGCCTGGAACCAACCTCACTCGGGACGAGGCCGCCACCGCGCGGCGTGCTCCTCGCCGTCGACTCCTACACCGTCGACCTCGACCTGACCGTCGTCCGACAAGGTCTTCGACGAGCACCACCGTGATCTCGTTCACCTGCGCCGCAGCCCGGCAGCGAGCACCTTCGCCGACCTGCACGGCGCGACGATCCACGAGATCACGCTCAACGGCGTGGCTCTCGACGTGTTCGAGCACTACGACGGACAACCGGATCAGGCTGCGCGGACCTGGCGGCCGAGAACGAGCTGCGCGTCCACTGCGAGCTGCCCTACACCACACCGGCGAGGGGCTGCACCGCTTCGTCGACCCGGCCGACGAGCGGATCTACCTCTACACGCAGTTCGAGGTCCCCGACGCCCGCCGGGTGTACACCACCTTCGAGCAGCCCGACCTCAAGTCGGTCTTCACCTTCACCGTGACCGCGCCCGCGCACTGGGAGGTCATCTCCAACGCGCCGACGCCGGCGCCCGAGGACCTCGGCGCCGGCGAAGGGCCGGTGGCGGTTCCCGACCACCGAGCGGATGTCGACGTACATCACCGCACTCGTGGCCGGTGAGTACCACGCGGTCGACGACGTCTACGAGGGCAAGCACGGCAACATCGCCGCTCGGTCACTTCTGTCGCCAGTCGCTGGTCGAGCACCTCGACGCACGAGGCCCTCAACAAGGTCACCAAGCAGGGCTTCGCGTTCTTCGAGGAGGCCTTCGACTACCCGTACCCGTTCGGCAAGTACGACCAGGCCTACGTGCCGGAGTACAACATGGGCGCGATGGAGAACGCCGGGCTGCGTGACCTACCGCGACGAGTACCTCCCCCGCTCGCGCCAGACCCACTCCTTCTACGAGCAGCGCGCCAACACCGTGCTGCACGAGATGGCCCACATGTGGTTCGGCGACCTGGTCACCATGCGCTGGTGGGACGACCTCTGGCTCAACGAGTCCTTCGCCGAGTGGGCCTCCCACCACGCGATGATCGAGGCGACGAAGTACACCGACGCCTGGACCGGCTTCACCAACGCCCGGAAGAACTGGGCCTACCGCCAGGACCAGCTGCCCTCGACGCACCCGATCGCGGCCGACAACGTCGACCTCGAGGCGGTCGAGGTCAACTTCGACGGCATCACCTACGCCAAGGGCGCCTCGACGCTCAAGCAGCTCGTCGCCTGGGTCGGGATCGAGGAGTTCATCGCCGGCCTGCGGGACTACTTCAAGACCCACGCGTTCGCGAACTCCGAGTTCAGCGACCTGCTCGCCTCCCTGGAGAAGGCGTCCGGGCGCGACCTCGACTCCTGGGCCGAGCGAGTGGCTGCAGACCTCCGGCGTCAACACGCTCGCCCCGGTCTTCGAGGTCGACGCCGAACGGCGCGTTCTCGTCGTTCGCCGTGGCGCAGACCGCCGCGCCCGAGTTCCCCACCCTGCGGCGGCACCGCATCGCCGTCGGCCTGTACGACGTCGACGGGCGACCGCGTGGTGCGGCCGTTCCTCGCTCGAGATCGACGTCGTCGGCGATCTCACCGAGGTGCCCGACCTGGTCGGCGCGAAGCAGCCGGACCTGGTGCTGCTCAACGACGGCGACCTCACCTACGCCAAGATCCGCCTCGACGAGCGCTCGCTGGCGACCGCGGTCGACATCATCGACAAGCTCGACGACTCCCTGGCCCGCGCCCTGCTGTGGGGCGCGGCCTGGGACATGACCCGGGACGCCGAGATGCAGCGCCGCGGGACTTCGTGGCCCTCGTGCTGCGCGGGATCGGCGCCGAGACCGACCTCACCGCCGTCAGCCGCTTCGCGATGTACGCGCGCACCGTGCGTCGAGCTACTACTCCGCCCCCGCCAGCCGACCCGAGCTCCGGGCGACCTGGGAGCGGGGCGTCCGCGAGACTGCTGCTGGCCGCCGAGCCCGGCTCGGACCACCAGCTCGTCGTTCGCCCGGGCGTACGCCGCCGGCGGCGCACTCCGACGAGGCGCTCGACCTGCTCGCCGGGTTGCTCGACGGCTCCGAGAGCCTCGAGGGGCTGGCCGTGGACGCCGACCTGCGCTGGACGCTGCTCACCGGCGCTGGCCGGCGCCGGCCGCGCCGACGAGGCCCGGATCGAGGAGGAGCTGGCGCGCGACAACACCATCGCCGGCCAGGAGCACGCCGCGCATGGCGCTCACCGTGCGACCGACCGCCGAGGCGAAGGCCCAGGCCTGGCGCGACGCGGTCGAGCGCGACGACGTCGCCAACGAGACGATGCGCCAGATCGCCTACGCCTTCCCGACCGCCGGCCAGGAGGAGCTGCTCGCTCCGTACCTGGAGAAGTACCTCTCGATGGCCGAGACGGTGTGGGACGAGAAGGGCACCCAGCGTGCCTCGACGGTCCTGGAGTACATGTTCCCGAGGCCGCTCGACCTCGGCGGAGACCCTGGCCCGCCTGGACACCTGGCTGGAGTCCTCGGAGGCCAACCCGGCCGCGAAGCGCTACGTGCGTGAGGGTCGCAGCGACATGGCCCGCGCCCTCGCCGCTCAGGAGCGCGACGCCCGGTAGCGGGTCGCGCGACGCGCCACCCCGGCGTCCGGGGTGGCTACTCCTGCGCGTGCAGGGTCTGGGGGGCGCGGGCGCGCTCGGCGAGCATGTTGATCCCGCGCTTCAGGCCCCCGATCAGGTCCCCGGCGGCGAAGGCGCTCTGCATCTGCAGCACGGCCAGGCCGACCGAGGAGTCGCTGAGGGTCCGCCGGACCTCGGTGCCGGTGACCACCTCGATGGCGCGGGCCTGGGGGTCGACGAGGACGAGGATGCTGCGGTCGGGAACGACCAGAGAGCCGTGGAGGCGGCGCGCGTAGTCCCGCGGCTCGGCGCCGGCGGTGCCGACGAACACCGAGAACTCGTAACGGCTGGACTGCTCCGCCGCGCGGATCGCCCGGTCGATCTCGTAGCGCTGGGTGGCGCTGAACTCACCAGCTGCCACTGGCCCCACCCGACGTGCGTTCCGGCGAACCGGCCTCGAGCTCGTCGGGTCCGCCGCGGCGGCCGCCGAACCACTGGTCATCAGGGGTGCCGCCACCAGGCCGCTCACCGCGGGCCCAGGACGGCAGGACCACGAGCAGCGCGATGATCACGAAGAGGGTGACCGGCAGGAAGACGTAGATCAGCATCGCGTCGAGGAAGGCGATGTCCGGCGGGTCCGGCCAGCCGGTGGGCACGTCGGCCAGCGCCGGAGACGCGACCAGCACGAGGCCGGCGACGAGGGCGACCGCGGCCAGGCGGGTCGCGGCGCGGAGGCGATCGGGGCGATAGGTGCGGGCACGCGGGGTCGATCACGAGAGCCAGAGTATCGGCTTCATACTGGTCCGCATGCATGCGCTCGCGACCTCCGGAGAGATCTGGGACGACATCGCCCACTGGTTGGTCGGCACCCCCCTCGTCGTCCTCGGCCTCGTCCTCCTCGGACTGGTCACGCGCTGGGTCGCCCACCGGATGATCGACCGGATGGTGCGGCACGCCGAGGTCGGGATCCTGCCGCAACGGTTGACCGCGCATGTCGGTGCGCGGCGTCTCGATCAGCGACGCCTTCTCCCTCGACGACCCCACGGCCACCCGGCGGGTGCAGCGGGCCCAGACCCTCGGCAGCCTGCTCAAGAGCATCGTGACCGGCGTCGTCTTCGGGGTCGTGGCGATGATGGTGCTCAGTGAGGTCGGCGTCGACATCGCGCCGATCCTGGCGAGTGCGGGCATCCTCGGCATCGCCCTCGGCTTCGGGTCACAGGCGCTGGTCAAGGACTTCCTGTCCGGGATCTTCATGATCTTCGAGGACCAGTACGGCGTCGGCGACTCGATCGACCTGGCCACCGTCTCCGGGACCGTCGAGGCGGTGACCCTGCGGATCACCCGGCTCCGCGACGTCAACGGGACGGTCTGGTACGTCCGCAACGGCGAGATCCTGCGGGTGGGCAACCAGAGCCAGAACTGGGCGCGCACGGTCCTCGACTTCCCGGTCGCCCCGGACTCCGACCTGGTCAGGGTCCGCGAGGTGCTGCAGGAGGTCGCCCACGACCTGCGCGTCGACGAGGACTTCGTCGGCACGGTGCTGGAGGAGCCCGAGGTGTGGGGCGTGCAGGCCCTCGCGCACGACGCCGTCACCCTGCGGATCAGCCTCAAGACGGCCCCGCTCGCGCAGTGGCGGGTGGCGCGCGAGATGCGCGAGCGGGTCAAGGCCCGCTTCGACCACGAGGGCATCGTGCTGGGGCCGGTCGGGGACTGACTCGTCCGGTCGGCACAATGGAGCCGTGACGACGACCTTCTACGACGAGATCGGTGGCCTGGACACGATCCGTGGCATCGTCACGCGGTTCTACGCCGGTGTCGCCGCCGACGAGGTGCTCCGGCCGATGTACCCGGAGGAGGACCTCGGCCCGGCCGCCGAGCGGTTCACGCTCTTCCTCGCGCAGTACTGGGGCGGCCCGACGACGTACTCCGACAACCGCGGTCACCCGCGCCTGCGGATGCGGCACGCACCCTTCCGAGTCACCCCGGACGCCCGCGACCACTGGCTGCGCGCCTTCCGCGCCGGGCTCGAGGGCGCCGACCTCACCCCGGAGCAGGAGCAGAAGTTCTGGGACTACATCACCTACGCGGCGCAGTCGATGGTCAACACCCTGGAGTGATCACTCCGGCAGCACGGCGACCATGGCCGCGCGCAGGCTCTCGGGCAGCGGCGCCGGACGCTGGGTCTCGGCGTCGAAGCAGACCGCGACGGTCCGGCACCGCGACAGCACCTCGTCGCCGTCGCGGATCTCCGAGGCCATTGTCATCGAGGTGTGGCCGACCGCGGTGACCCACGACCGGCACTCGTAGGGCTCCTGCCGGAAGAGGATCGGGCGTCGGTAGTCGACGTCCGACTGGGCGAGCACCGTGTGGACACCGCCGAGGTCCAGGTGCTCCCGGCCGAGGTCGGCGAACAGCGAGATCCGTGCCTCCTGGAAGAACTCGAAGTACTTCACGTTGTTGACGTGACCGTAGACGTCGACGTCGGAGAACCGGACGTGCACGGCGTAGCTGGAGGCGCCCTCGGGCGCCGTCGCGGCCGGGGGCGTGCGGACCGGCGGGCCGGGCTCCAGGAACCGCTCGAGCATCGCGCGCTCCTCCGGCGTGATCCGGCGCGGCCGCTCGGTCGCGAAGACGTACGGCGTCAGCACGGTGCTCGCCCGGAGGTAGACCCGGCGGTCCTCCCCGTCGACGTCGAACACCTCGTAGGCCACGGTGAAGCTGGCCGCGCGGATCTCGGTGACCCAGCTCTCGATGCGGACCGGCGCGAACCGGAACGCGAGCGGGTTCACGTAGGCGACCTCGTGGCGGACCACGACGACACCCTCGGCCAGGTCGTCGGAGCGGCGTTCGGAGCCGCTCACCCGGAGCATGTCGACCCGCGCCTCCTGGAGGTAGTCGACGTAGACCACGTTGTTGATGTGGCCCAGCAGGTCGAGATCGGCCCACCGGAGGGGGCACTCGTAGAGATGGCGCACGCACCTATGCTCGCACCATGACCGAGGCCGTGATCGTCGCAACCGCTCGCTCCCCGATCGGACGGGCCAACAAGGGCTCGCTGAGAGACCTGCGGCCCGACGACCTGACCGCGACGATCGTCCGCGCGGCACTCGACAAGGTGCCGGCCCTGGACCCGCACACGGTCGACGACCTGCTCCTCGGCTGCGGCCTGCCCGGGCGGGGAGAGCGGCAACAACATGGGCCGGGTCGTCAACGTGCTCAACGACATGGACGACGTCCCCGGAGCGACCATCACCCGCTACTGCGCGTCGTCGGTGCAGACCACACGGATGGCCTTCCACGCGATCAAGGCCGGCGAGGCGGACGTGATCATCTCCGCCGGCGTGGAGACCGTCTCGCGCTTCGCCAAGGGCACCTCCGACCACTGGCCCGACACCCACAACCCGCGGTTCGCCGACGCCGAGGCCCGCAGCGTGAAGCTGGCCGAGGGCGGCCAGGACCCTTCGACAGGCTCAGGACAACGCTGGGCGGACCCGCGCGAGGCCGGCGACCTCCCCGACATCTACGTCGCGATGGGCCAGACGGCGGAGAACGTCGCTCGCCTCCGCGGCCTGTCCCGCCAGGAGCTCGACGAGTTCGCCGTCCGGTCCCAGAACCTCGCCGAGAAGGCCATCGACGCCGGCTTCTGGGCCCGGGAGATCACCCCGGTCTCGCTGCCCGACGGCTCGGTCGTCTCGGCCGACGACGGCCCCCGCAAGGGAGTGACCTACGAGGCCATCGCGGGGCTGGACCCGGTCTTCCGGCCCGACGGCCTGGTCACCGCCGGCAACTGCTGCGCGCTGAACGACGGTGCCGCCGCCGTCGTGGTGATGTCCGACACGAGGGCCGCCGAGCTCGGCCTCACCCCGCTGGCCCGGATCGTCGCGACGGGGGTCTCCGGCCTGTCCCCGGAGGTGATGGGCCTCGGACCCGTCGAGGCCAGCCGTCGGGCCCTCGCGCACGCCGGGATGAGCATCGGCGACATCGACCTCGTCGAGATCAACGAGGCGTTCGCCGCGCAGGTCGTGCCGTCGTACCAGGACCTGCGGGATCGACCTGGACCGGCTCAACGTGAACGGCGGTGCGATCGCGGTCGGGCACCCGTTCGGGATGACCGGTGCCCGGCTGCAGGCCACCATGCTCAACTCCCTGGACTGGCACGACAAGACGACCGGCCTGATCACCATGTGCGTCGGCGGCGGCCAGGGCATGGCCCTCATCCTCGAGCGGCTCGGCTGACCGCTCGTTCCATAACGGTCGTTGCACAACTCCGGGTGTGCTCGGCGCTTCTCACCGACCGAGCGTCCCGGCGGTGCCTACACTCCGCCCATGACGCAAATCTCGGACTCCACGCGGTGGCTGGACAGCGACCAGCAGCGGTCCTGGCGTGCCCTGATGATGGGCACGACCCTGCTGCTGGACCGGCTGGACAGCGACCTGCGGGCGGCGTTCCGGATCTCGCTGACCGAGTACGAGATCCTGGTCCGGCTCTCCGAGGCGCCCGGACGGCAGATGCGGATGGCGCAGCTGGCCGACGCGATGTGCCACAGCCGCAGCCGGGTCACCCACACCGTCGCGCGGATGGAGACCGCCGGGCTGCTGCACCGCGGCGAGTCCCCCGAGGACGGCCGCGGCGTGGTCGCGGCGATGACCGACGAGGGCTTCGCCCTCCTCGAGGGCGCGGCCCACGTGCACGTCAAGGGGGTGCGGGCCAACATCGTCGACCTCGCCTCCGACGAGGACTTCGCGGCCCTCGGTCGGGTGATGAACGCGGTCGCCGACCACCTCGTCAGCCGGCACCCGGCAGCGGAAATCAGATGAGCGGGCGCAGCACTGGTCTCGGTCTCGATACGGCCTAGCGCGACCTCGTTCCTCGGTCGCGGGCCTACTCGACCTGGCCGAGCCCACGCCGCCCGCTCGTTCCTCGCGGGCGACTGCTCGTCTCAGTCCCGAGTAAGCCGGCGGTGCGTGACGCGGTGCGGCCGGGCGGCCTCGATCCCGAGACGCTCGATCTTGTTCTCCTCGTAGGCCGCGAAGTTGCCCTCGAACCAGAACCACCGAGCGGGGTCCTCGTCGTCGCCCTCCCAGGCCAGGATGTGGGTGGCGACGCGGTCCAGGAACCACCGGTCGTGCGAGGTGACCACGGCGCAGCCGGGGAAGTCGAGGAGTGCGTCCTCGAGGGACTGCAGGGTCTCGACGTCGAGGTCGTTGGTGGGCTCGTCGAGCAGCAGCATGTTGCCGCCCATCTTGAGCGTCAGCGCGAGGTTCAGCCGGTTCCGCTCGCCACCGGAGAGGACACCCGCCTTCTTCTGCTGGTCGGGGCCCTTGAAGCCGAACGACGCGACGTACGCGCGTGAGTTCATCTCGAAGTTGGCGACCTTGATGAAGTCCAGCCCGTCGGAGACGACCTCCCAGACGTTCTTGTTCGGGTCGATGCCGCCGCGGCTCTGGTCGACGTAGGAGATCTTCACGGTCTGGCCGACCCTGAGCTCGCCGTCGTCGGGCTTCTCCTCGCCGGTGATCATGCGGAACAGCGTGGTCTTGCCGACGCCGTTGGGGCCGATGACGCCGACGATGCCCGCGCGGGGCAGGGTGAAGGACAGGTCGTGGATGAGGGTGCGCCCCTCGAAGCCCTTCTCGAGGTCGTGCGGCCTCGAGCACCACGTCGCCGAGCCGCGGCCCGGCCGGGATGTTGATCTCGGAGGTGTCGATCTTGCGCATCCGGTCGGCGTCGGCCGCCATCTCCTCGTAGCGCGCCAGCCGCGACTTGCTCTTGGTCTGTCGGGCCTTGGCGTTCGAGCGGACCCACTCGAGCTCGCGCTCGAGCATCTTGGCCCGCTTGGCGTCCTTCTGGCCCTCGATCTTGAGCCGGCTCTGCTTGGTCTCGAGGTACGTCGTGTAGTTGCCCTCGTAGGGGTGCGCCTGGCCGCGGTCGAGCTCGAGGATCCAGGAGGCGACGTTGTCGAGGAAGTACCGGTCGTGGGTGACGGCGAGCACGGCGCCGGGGTAGGACGCGAGGTGACCCTCGAGCCACTGCACCGACTCGGCGTCGAGGTGGTTGGTGGGCTCGTCGAGCAGCAGCAGGCTGGGCTGCTGGAGCAGCAGCTTGCACAGCGCGACCCGGCGGCGCTCGCCACCGGAGAGGTTGTCGACCAGGACCTCGGGCGGCGGGCAGCGAAGGGCGTCCATGGCCTGGTCGAGCCGGCTGTCGAGGTCCCAGGCGTTGGCGTGGTCGAGGTCGGTCTGCAGGTCGCCCATCTCGGCGAGCAGCTTGTCGTAGTCGGCGTCCGGGTCGGCCAGCTCCTCGGAGATCGCGTTGTAGCGGTCGAGCTTGCCCTTGATCTCGTGGACGGCCTCCTCGACGTTCTCCAAGACGGTCTTGCCCTCGCTCAGGGGCGGCTCCTGCTGGAGCATGCCGACGGTGGCGCCGGGGTCGAGCAGGGCGTCGCCGTTGTTGGCGTGGTCGAGCCCCGCCATGATCTTGAGCAGCGAGGACTTGCCCGTGCCGTTGGGTCCGACGACACCGATCTTGGCGCCGTGGAGGAACGAGAGAGTGACGTTGTCGAGGACGACCTTGTCACCGTGGGCCTTGCGCACGTTGCGCAGCGTGAAGACGTAGTCAGCCATGGCACCAAACCCTAGTGGCGGCTCACAACGCCTCTAAATCCACGGAGCCGCCGCCGCACCCGCCACCGGTGGGTGAGACCCAACGAGTCCAGCAGCGCCCGGTCGTGGCTGACCACCAGCAGCGTCCCGGTGAAGTCCCGGACCGCGTCCTCGAGCTGCTCGATGGCTTCGACGTCGAGATGGTTGGTGGGTTCGTCGAGCACGAGCACGTTGACCGAGCGCCCCTGGAAGAGCGCCAGCAGGGCCCGGGTCCGCTCCCCCATGCTCAGGCTCCGCGCCGGCCGGTGCACGTGCTCGACGCCGAGGCCGAACTTCGCCAGCAGGGTCCGGACCGCGCCGTCCTCGTCGGCCCCGAGCTCGGCGCGGACGACCTCGAGCACGCTCCGGTCGGTCTCGAGGAGGGCTCGCTGCTGGTCGACGACACCGATCCGCACCCGCGTCCCGATCGACCGGCGGCCCGCGCTCAACGGCAGCTCCCCGAGCAGCGCCCGCACCAGCGTGGTCTTGCCCGAACCGTTGTCGCCCACCAGCGCCACCCGGTCGCCCCGCGTCAGGGTCAGGCTGACCGGTCCGAGCACGAAGTCACCCCGGGTGACCACCGCCTCGTCGAGGGTGGCGACGACCGCCGCGGAGGGTGGCCCCTCGGTGATCGCGTAGCGGAGCTGCCACTCCTTGCGGGGCTGGTCCACCTCGTCGAGCCGGTCGACGGCCCGGCGCAGCCGCGCGGCCTTCCCCTGCTGCTTGTCGGCGCGCGCCTTGTCGCGCTCGCGCAGGTGCTTGTCGGCCTCGGCTCCCGACCGCACCGCACGGTGGCCCTTGGCCGCCCACTCCTGCCGCTGCCGGGCCTGGTCGACCAGGGCGTCGCGGGCGTCGGCATAGCCCTCGTAGGCCGCCCAGGCCTGCGCCCGGGCCAGCGTCGCGGGCGGCGACGTAGTCGGAGTACGAGCCCGTGTAGTGGCCGACTCGCTGCTGGGCCACGTCGAGCTCGAGGACCCCGGTGGCGACCCGGTCCAAGAAGGCGCGGTCGTGACTGGCGACCAGCACCGGACCTTGGTGGCCCCGCACGAACTCCACCACCAGCGCCAACCCCCGAGCGTCCAGGTCGTTGGTCGGCTCGTCGAGCAGCAGCACGTCGTGCCGGCTCAGGAGCAGCGCGACCAGCGACGCCCGGGCCGCCTCGCCGCCGGAGAGCGAGCCCAGGGCGCGCGTCGGGTCGACGGTGAGGCCGACCCGGTGCGCCACCTCGGGCAGCCGGTCGGACAGGTCGGCGGCACCCAGGGCGAGCCACTGCTCGAGCGCGGTGCCGTAGGACTCCTCTGCGCCGCTGACACCCCCCGCGAGTGCCTCCGCCGTCGACTCGAGCCTCTGGTCGGCGGCGGCCACGCCCGTGCGCCGGCGGGCGTACGTCGAGCAGCGACTCGTCGCGGGCCGGCAGCACCTGGGGCAGCCACGCCATGGAGGCGCCCGGCGGGGCGAGCCGGACCGAGCCGGCGTCTGCGGCCAGGTCACCGACGAGGATGCGCATCAGCGTGGACTTGCCTGACCCGTTCGGACCCACCACGGCCGTCACGTCGCCGTCGGCGAGGGTCAGGTCGAGGCCGGTGAACAGGGTGCGCGCCCCGAAGGACACGTCGAGGCCGGAGGCGGTGAGGGTGGCGGTCATGGGTGGTCCTGTGGTCGGCAGCGGGTCCCGACAATCTCGGGAGTGGACGCTGGGGTCACTCGTTCTCACCACACAGCGGCCAGCCTAGGCACCGCGGGTCGATGGCGTCGACCGGATTGCCGACGTCCCTCCCGGACCCCCGCCTCAGGCCGCGGCGGCCGGCACCACCTCCTCCTCGACGCGCGGGGCGGGCAGCGCCGATCGCGGCGTCTTGGTGAACGCGCTCGTGCCGCGGTTGAGGTCGTGGCCGACGAACACCGCGTCGACCTCGAACGAGGTCACCTCGATGCCCGCGGTGTTGGTCCAGGTCTGGGCGCTGAGCCGGCCGTGGACGACGACCGGGTCGCCGCGGCGCACCGAGCGCTCGACGTGCTCGCCGAGCGCGCGCCAGCAGTTGACGGCGTACCACTGGGTGTCGCCGTCGACCCAGCCGTCCTCCTTCTTGGAGAACCGCCGCGGCGTGCAGCCGACCCGGAAGGTGGCCACCTGGCTCTCGCCGGCGGCGCGGATCCGGACGTCGCCGCCGACGTAGCCCTGCAGGGTGATGAGGGTCTCGTTCATGTGCTTTCCGCTCCTTGTCGTGATCGGTGCTGATCACGGCCCAGCCTCGAGACGGGCGCCGACAGCCGCGGTCACGCGCGGGCTGCCCTGTGGAGAAGCGGTGGATGTGGCGGCGTTGGGGAGGAGGAGCGGGCCGAACGGTCAGCCGAGGGCGGTCTTCAGACCGGCCCGGAAGCGGGCGTACGCCGCCAGCTCGACCTGGATCGGCGCCACCACCAGCTCGCCGCTCACCGTCGAGATCGCGGTCCGCAGCCGCCGGTCGACCGTGCGCGCCCGCCGACGGGCGGTCAGGGACACCAGCAGCCGGCACAGCAGGGCCAGCAGCACTCCCACCAGCACCCCGCCGACGAGCATCAGCGTCGGCACCGGGATCCCCCACACCTCCGGCGTGGTCGGCTCCGGGAGCTGGAGGTAGGCCATCACCGCGAGCGCGCCGAGCCACACCGCACCTCCGAGGGCGGACAGGATCAGCAGCCACTGCAGCACGCGCACCAGCCCGGCCCACACGGGGAGCCGTTGCCCGCCGAGGTCGGTCTCGGCCAGCGCGGCGTCGAGCCGGTCCTCGAGGTCGGGCAGCCGCGACACCGAGGCGGTGCGCACGGCCGTGGCCCACGGACGGGTGAGGTCGGCCGAGACCTCGTCGGCCACGGCGCGCACCTCGGTGTCCACGCGGGCCCGCTGGACCTGGGTGGCGGCAGGGACGGAGGTCCGGGCGGTGCCGCTCAGCGCCTTGCCGGCCGAGCCGAGGTCGAGGTGGAGCCGCTTGAGCGGGTCGGGTCGGAGCTTGGAGAGCCACGCGACCACCGGCCACCCGGTGGCCCGGTTGGCGCGCATCCGGGTCGACTTCTCCACGGCGCCGACCACGGTCGGGACGCCGGCCGCATCGGCCAGCGCGTCGTCGAGGGCGGCCACCCGCTCCTTGGACAGCTGGCCCGGTGCCGCGGTGCCGGACTGCTGCGCGAAGTCCTGGGCCACCGCCCGCAGGTCGGCCGCCAGTCGGGTGCGCGCCATCTTCTTGTCGGCGACCCGCTTGACGATCTCGGTGCGCAGGGTGTCCACGCCGATCTTCTCGCGTGCGCGAGATGCCGAGCACGGGGACGGTCGCGAGCCCGTCGAGGACGAGCAGGCGGCGGATGTCGGCGAGCATCGCGTCGCGGCGGCTCTCGGGGACGGTGTCGATGTGGTTGAGGACCACCAGCATCACGTCCTTGTGCGACTCCAAGGGTGCGAGGTAGCGGTCGTGGACCGCGGCGTCGGCGTACTTCTGCGGGTCCAGGACCCAGACCAGCATGTCCGCGAGCTGCACCAGCCGGTCCACCTCGAGGTGGTGCGACACCTCGGTGGAGTCGTGGTCGGGAAGGTCCAGCAGGACGACGCCCTGCATCGCCTTGTCCTCGCGGCCCGTCTCGAGCATGGAGTCGCGCACGACCCGGTGCCGGGGCGGGATGCCGAGCCACTCGAGGAGCTCCTCGGCCCCGGCCTCGCCCCAGACGCACGCGGTCGTCCACGAGGTGGTGGGCCGGCGGACGCCGACCGCCGAGATCTCCAGGCCGGTGAGGGCGTTGAAGGTCGAGGACTTGCCGGACCCGGTGGCGCCCGCGATCGCCACCACGGTGTGGTCCGCCGACAGCCGCAGCCGGTCCCCGGCGCGCGCGACCACGGTCTCGGCGCGCGCCACCAGGGCGTCGTCGAGCCGACCTCGACCGGCCTCGACGGCCTCGTCGAGGCCGGCGATGCGCGCGCCCAGGTCTGTACCTCGGGTGACCAGCTTCTTGGCCCCCTCGAGCAACGACGTCATGTTCTCCCTCAGCCGCCGAGTCGGTTAGCGATGGACAGCCTATGGGGTGCGATGAGGAGCCTCCGCCGCGTGCTGGGCGGCGAACCGCAGGTCGTCCACGCGCCGGGCCGCGGTGCGCAGCGTGTCGGCGGTCCCCGGCGCGATCTCGAGGGCGTCCAGGAGGTCGATGTAGCGCGCCCGCTCGGGTGCGAACAGCTCGTTCACCTTGCGATGGAGGTCCTCCTGGGCCTGCTCCGCCAGGCTGCGCACGGCCTGGTCGCCGAAGACCGCCTCGAGCAGCTTCTGGCCGAGTACGGCGCTGCCGCCGGCGATCCCGACCTCGGCGCCGGTCAGGCCCGCGGTGTGCGCGAAGACCACGACCATCAGTGCGACCGACAGCCCGTTCACGCCGAAGGCGAGGAAGCGCGCGGTGCTGCGCTTGTCCGCGCCCGCGGTGCGCACCAGCTCCAGGACGCCGCTCTGCCAGTCCCGGACGGCACGCTCGGCCTTGCGCCGGAAGTCGCGGGAGGCGCGGCCGAGGTCCTCGCCCGCGTCGGCCAGCAGGGCCTGTCCGGGCGCCAGCGACTGCCACGACGCCTCGGCCCGCTCGGCGGCGGCCTCGGCGTGCTCCAGCAGCAGGGTCTCGAGACCGGACTCGACCGCCACGGTCACCCGTTCGGCCTGTTGCGGCTTGCCCTTGATCGCGTTGACCAGCCGGTCGCGCAGCCAGCCCACCCGGGTCTCGAGGGAGCGCAGGAGCTCGCCGGTGCCCACGAACTCCTGCCAGCGGGCCAGCACCTCACCGCGCAGCAGGGTGCCGTCGGCGGAGGCCTTCTCGACGCTGGCCAGCGCGTCGTCGTAGGCCTTGTCGGCGTCCTCGCGGAGCCGTTGCGCGGCCTGCGCCTGGGCGGCGGCCGCGTCGGAGACGGTGTGGGTCTGCCGGGCGACCGTGCGGACCGCGCCCTCCAGGGTCTGCCTGACCACGCCGGCGCGGGCCTCGGCGTCGGCCGCCAGGGACTCCAGCCAGCCCCGGATGTCGGCGACCTCGGCCGGCGCCAGCAGCCCGTCGTCGTCGACCTCCGCCTCCCGGACCGTGAACAGCGGGGAGTCCTTGAGGCCGCGGCTGGCCAGCATCCGGGCCAGGTGGGTGGACACGGTCTCGACCGCGTCGGCGGGCGTGCGGTCGAGGACGACGGCCACGGCCGCCGAACGCTCCGCGGCCTTGCGCAGGAAGTCCCACGGCACCTGGTCGGCGTACCGGGCGGCGGACGTCACGAAGAGCCACATGTCCGCCGCGGCGAGGAGCTGCGCGGCGAGGGTGCGGTTGCGCTCCTCGACGGAGTCGATGTCGGGGGCGTCGAGGATCGCCAGGCCGGCGGGGACGCTCTCGGTCGGCGACCAGCTGGAGGGCGGCCGGGTCGTTGGTGGGTCGGGTGACCCGCTCGAGGTCCGGCAGCAGCCGGTCCTGGCCGAACCACTCGGCGTCCGCGGGGTTGAAGGCGAGCACCGGCGAGCGCGTGGTCGGGCGCAGCACCCCGGGCTCGCTCACCTTGCGACCCACCAGGGAGTTGACCAGCGTGGACTTCCCGGCGCCGGTCGAGCCTCCGACCACGGTCAGCAGCGGGGCGTCGATGGTCATCAGCCGCGGCAGGACGTAGTCCTCGAGCTGGTCGACGAGCTCGGTCACCGTGGTGCGGCTCTCGGCGGCGCCGGGCAGCTCGAGGGGCAGTCGCGCCTCCTGGAGCGCACCCCGCAGCCGCACGAGCGCGGTCAGCATGGCGGTGTCGTGGGTCGACCCCTCGGGGGCGGTGGTCGGGTCGGTCATCGCGTGGGCACCAGCTGTCCGGGGAAGGAGATGGAGGGACGCACCGCGCGGATCTCGGTGATGTACGACGCGCCCCGCACGGGGTAGTCGTCGGGTGGGGTGCCGCGGAGGTAACGGTGGTGCAGGAAGCCCAGCTCGACGGCGGACCGTTGGTAGTCGCGCATCGCCTTCAGCTCGGCGTCGCCGCCGCGGGCCTTGGCGTAGGCGCGGGCCTGCCGACGGGCTCCCAGGTCGACCAGCCACGGGATGTCGCTCGCCGGCAGCAGCCCGCGCCGCGCGGCGTCGTTGAGGGAGGCGAGCAGCAGCCGCCGCTCGGACCGGCGGGCGAGCAGGGCGAAGACACCGATGGCGACGAGCGCCGGCGCCATCAGCAGCGCGTAGACGCCGACGAAGCCGTCGAGTCCGCCGAGGGTCGAGACGTTCCAGAGTCCGTGGGCCAGCACGGCGAGGACGTACCCGCACAGCGGGGCCACGAGCCGCACCCCGGCGCGGCGGCTCGCCACCGCGATGCCGACGCCGATGCCGATGAACGAGGTGAAGAGCGGGTGGGCGAACGGGCTCACCAGGCAGCGCAGCACGAAGGTCGAGGTCAGGGCCGAGGTGCCGCCGGGCCCGGTGGCGTCGGTGCCGTTGTACGCCGCGGCGAGGTAGAGGATGTTCTCGACGAACGCGAACCCGATCCCGACCATGCCGGCGTACACCAGCCCGTCGAGGATCCCGTCGAGCTCGTGCCGCCGCCACCAGAGCAGCAGCAGCAGGAAGGACCCCTTCGCCGCCTCCTCCACGACCGGCGCGACCACGGTCAGGCTGGCGGTCTCCGAGAGGGGCACGAAGAGGCCGCCCACCCCCGAGATCACCAGCGTGCCGGCCGTGGCGACGAAGCCGCCCCAGGCCAGGCCGGTGGCCAGCAGCGCCTTCGGCTCGGGCTCGTAGCGGTCCAGCCAGAGGTACACCGCGACCAGGGGCCCGACGGGCAACGCGGCCAGCACGGTGGCCAGCGCGAGCGACGACGGGGCGCCCGACAGGGCGATGACCAGGAGCATGGCCAGGGCGCCCAGCACGGACAGGACGGTCACCACGACGGTGAACGCGACGCTGTCCCGGGGGCGGCTGACCATGGCGCGAAGCCTAGTCGTCCGGGCTCGCCCGACCCCCACGGGCGAGAGCGGCGGCGTAGGCTGCCACCGTGACCGAGCAGACGCATCCCGAGGGTCCCGACCACCAGACCCCGGAGTTCAAGACCGAGTCCCACGACCCCGCAGTGCCGGAGGCCTACTCCCGGTTCATGCGCACCGGCTGGGGCGAGCGCGAGCTCGACCTGCCGCCGCACGCCATCACGTCATCGGCCGCCGCGCGCCGCGCTCGGCTCGCCGAGGCGTTCCCCGGCGAGCGGCTGGTGCTCCCGGCCGGCGGCTACAAGGTGCGCTCCTACGACACCGACTACCGCTTCCGCCCCGACACCGCGCACGCCTACTTCAGCGGCAACCAGACCAGCGACGCGGTGCTGGTCGTCGACCACGGCGACGCCGTCCTCTACGCCAGGCCGCGCTCGGCGCGCGACACCGACGAGTTCTTCCGCGACCGCCAGTACGGCGAGCTGTGGGCCGGCCGCCGCCCGTCGCTGAACGAGATCTCCTCCTCGCTCGGCCTCGAGGTGCGCCACCTCGACGAGCTGCCCGCGGCCCTGGACGCTCCGGGCAAGACCCGGGTCCAGCGCGGTGTCGACGCGCGCGTCGACGCCCTGGTGCCGGCCGACCAGTCGACCGACGAGGACTTCGCCCGGGTGGCCTCCGAGCTGCGCCTGATCAAGGACGAGTGGGAGGTCGGCGAGCTCCAGGAGGCCTGCGACATCACCGCGCTCGGCTTCACCGACGCCGTCGCGGAGTGGGAGCGGGTGCTGGAGTTCGGCGAGCGCTGGATCGAGGGCACCTTCTTCCGCCGGGCGCGAGCCATGGGCAACGACATCGGCTACGACTCGATCGCGGCCGGCGGCCGGCACGCCACCACGCTGCACTGGATCGACAACACCGGCCCGATCACGCCGGGTGAGCTCGTGCTGCTCGACATGGGCGTGGAGGGTCACAACCTCTACACCGCCGACGTGACCCGCACCCTGCCGGTGTCGGGCACCTTCACGCCGGTGCAGCGCGACCTGTACGACCTGGTGTTCCAGGCGCAGCAGGTCGCCATCGAGGCGGTGCGCCCCGGCGTACCCTTCCTCGCGGCGCACCACGCGGCCATGGACGTCCTCGCCCACGGGCTCGAGTCGATGGGGCTGTTGCCGGTGTCGGCCGCCGAGGCACTCGACCCGGAGTCCAAGGTCTACGCGCGCTGGACGCTGCACGGCGTCTCGCACATGCTCGGCATGGACGTCCACGACTGCGGGATGGCAGCGCCCGAGGCCTACACCAAGGGCGACCTCGCGGAGGGCATGGTGCTCACGGTCGAGCCCGGCCTCTACTTCCAGGAGGACGACCTGCTGGTCCCCGAGGAGCTCCGCGGGACCGGCATCCGGATCGAGGACGACATCCTGGTCACCGCCGACGGCTACCGGAACCTCTCCGCCTCGCTCCCCCGCACCTCCGCGGACGTCGAGGCGTGGATGAGCACGCACCTGCCCTGACTCCTCACAGCGGGCCGTACGCGTAGACCCGAGGCTGGTGGTCGCGCTCAAGCCCACCGTCGACGCCGCGCGGGGCCCTTGCTCGCACGATGACCACAATTGGGGACAAGGGAAGGCCCCGGACGATCCGCGGTCGCGGCGTAGCATCCGCTCATGGCGAGCGAGCGGGTGAGGAGCGTGCAGGACATCCGGTTCTGCCGGTCCGCCGACGGCACCAACATCGCGTACGCCGTGCACGGCTCGGGTCCACCGCTGCTCATCGACGCCTGCTGGCTGAGCCACCTGCAGTACGACTGGCAGAGCCCGGTCTGGCGGCACTACCTCGTCGAGCTCGGCAAGATCGCCACGGTCATCCGGTTCGACGAGCGCGGGCACGGGCTGTCCGACCGCGAGGTCACCGACCACTCCCTCGAGGCCCGGATCGCCGACCTCGAGGCGGTCGCGGACCATGCCGGCGTCGAACGGTTCGCCCTGATGGCGATGGCGCAGGGCGGTCCCGTGTCGATCGAGTACGCCGCTCGCCATCCCGCCCGGCTCACCCGGCTGATGTTCTACGGCAGCTATGCCGGTGCCCTGGCGAACGCGACCCCCGAGGAGGTCGAGCTCGACGACGCGTTCTCCGCCCTGATCAAGGTGGGGTGGGAGCGGCCGACCCCGGAGTTCCGCCGGGTGTTCACCAGCCTGATGATCCCCGGCGCCACCGAGGAGCAGATGCGCTGGCTCGACGAGCTGCAGCGGATGTCCGTGACGGCCGAGACCGCCGTCCTGTCCCGCAACCAGCGCAAGCTGGCCGACACCCGCCACCTGCTGGCCGCGCTCGACCTGCCCACACTGGTGCTGCACAGCCGCGGCGACCAGATGAACGGCTTCGACGAGGGCCGCTACCTCGCCTCCCACATCGCCGGCGCCCGCCTGGTGGCGCTGGAGAGCGACAACCACATCGTGCTGGAGGACGAGCCCGCCTGGCCGGTCTTCGTCCGTGAGGTCGCGGACTTCCTGGCCCCCGACCGCGTCGCGCCGACGACCGGCACCGCGCTCCCCGACCCCACGTCGCTGCTGTCCGCCCGCGAGCTGGACGTGCTCACCCTGGCCGCCGAGGGGCACGACAACGAGACGATCGCCGCCCGCCTCACGCTGAGCGTCCGCACCGTCGAGCGGCACCTGCAGAACATCTACGCCAAGCTCGGCCTCCAAGGGCGGTCGGCCCGGACCGCCGCCGTTGCGCGGCTGCTCGCCGGCGTCTGACGACTACGCGCCACGCGCCACCTGCCCGTCGTGTACGCCCGGGCGCGAATGCGTGCTCTCACGGATGCGGCCGCGCTCGCTCCGTCCTAGCGTCGTGGTCATCACCACCGAACCAACGAGGGAGCAGCACATGAGCATCACCACCACCCCTGACGACGTCGCACTGAAGGCGAAGCACCGCGCCATGTGGGCGCTGGGCGACTACGCCGCCGTGGCGTCGGAGATCATCGCCGAGGTCGGCGAGGTCCTGGTCGAGACCGCGGGCATCACGGCCGGCCAGCGGGTCCTCGACGTGGCCGCCGGCTCGGGCAACGCGGCGCTGCCCGCCGCCCGCCGCGGCGCGGACGTCGTGGCCACGGACCTGACCCCCGAGCTGCTCGAGGTCGGGCGCCGCGCCGCCGAGGCCGAGGGACTCGCGCTGAGCTGGGAGACCGCCGACGCCGAGGCGTTGCCGTACGACGACGCGGTCGTTCGACGCGGTCATCTCCTGCGTGGGCGTCATGTTCGCCCCGCACCACCAGGTCGCCGCCGACGAGCTGGTCCGGGTGACCCGGGCCGGCGGCACGATCGGCCTGCTCAGCTGGACGCCGGAAGGCTTCATCGGCCAGATGTTCGCGACCATGAAGCCCTACGCCCCGCCGCCGCCTCCGGGCGCGCAGCCCCCGCCGCTGTGGGGACACGTCGACCACGTGCGCGAGCTCTTCGGCGACCGGGTGACCGATCTCGACGCCCGCCAGCAGACGCTGCGGGTGGACCACTACACCTCGGGGGCGGAGTTCCGCGACTACTTCAAGGTCAACTACGGCCCCACCATCGCGGTCTACAAGGCGATCGCGGACTCACCCGACGCGCGTGGCCGCCCTCGACGCGGAGCTGGCCGCGCTGGGCGACCGGTTCATGAGCGACGGAGCCATGGACTGGGAGTACCTCCTGGTCACCGCCCGCCGCGCTTGACCGGGGGCGCCAAGCGTTGCGTCATCAAGAGCCGAGGCAATACCTCTCGATCCTGATGACGCAACGCCGAGGCTGTGCGTCAGAATGTTCGCGCCCAGCCCTCGTAGCTCAGCTGGATAGAGCAGCGGCCTTCTAATCCGCCGGTCACAGGTTCGAATCCTGTCGGGGGCACGCACGAAAACCCTTGCTGTGCAGGGGTTTTCGTCATGTCCAGGAGAGGCCGTGCCCCTATCCGTGCCCCTAAGACCCCGCCTAGCGGCTGACCCTTGGCTCGTGAGGGGGCCAGTCGGGCAATCTCCGGGACACCAGCGGGACGCGAGGCACTGGCTCGCACCACGGGTCCAACAACAAGAGCAGCAGCAGCGACAGCGACAGCAATAGGTCAGTCACTGCCCGCTCAGTCGACCCGAGGTTGACCCAGAGGCCCGACGACTACCTGACCTCGCAAGAGGTCGACGACCTGCTCGGCTGCCACCCCAAGACCGTGCGGAGGCAGATCGCCCTCGACGTCGTCCCCCTACAAGGTCGGCCAGCGGCTCCCCCATCTCCCGGTGCACGACGCGTCCACCACCGCATTTTCCGGCTCGGCTCCACAAACCGGCTCGCCTAAAGAGGACTTCCACCTACGGTGGTTCCATGACACCCCAAGAGGCCCACAAGGTGTGGCAGCAAGCCGAGGAGGCGTACCACGAGGAGTCGCGCCGCTACTTCGTGATCCGCGACGCCTCTGCGCCATTCGAGCCCCAAAAGGCTGCCGCTGAACTGACCGCACTGCGCGAGGCTGCGCAAGCCGCGCAGGATGCCTACGTCCACGCAGTGGCGAGCCAGGCCAAGCAGGACTAAGACCCGCCGGCTGGGTGCCGACGAGGATGGGCGGTCTTTCTGCCAGCGACGACCTCGAGCTCGGCCACGTCACCCAGGCCTGGCTCGCCGCGACCGACGACCCCGACGCCCTCGTCTCCGGGCAGCTCTGGTTCCACCAGCGCACCGAGCGGCCCCACCCGGCGGTGCCCGACGAAATGCTCCAAGACGCGCTGCTGGCGGCACTGGCAGCGCACACCGGCCTCGACCTGCCGCACTACTGATCGCTGGACCCATCGGCCGACCAACCGCAGCAAGGCGGAACCAGCATGAACACGGACGTCCGCGCTGCTCCCCAGGCGTGAGCGCGGGCACTGGCCCGGCGCCTATGGTCGCACGCGATTCGTGAGGGCTGGGAGTGCCTCACGCCGCGCACGGCGGCCCGAGTGACTCTTGCCGTGGACCACGCACCGCATGACAACGAGGTGTTGGCTGCGGCCCTTTGGGGTGGTCCGTGCACAGTTGAGTCCTCCTAACGTGGATGTCACTCCGGGAAACACTCGGACATCAGGAGGAACACTCATGAGCAACATGTGGGACTACCGCGACTCCACGTGGACCCAGGACCATGACCTGGTCGGGTACGACGTCGAGGCGACTGACGGCTCCATCGGCAAGATCGACAAGGCAACCAACGAGGCCTCCGACGCCTACGTGGTCGTCGACACCGGCTTCTGGATCTTCGGCAAGAAGCGCCTCATCCCTGCCGGAGCGGTCACGTCGGTCGACCATGAGGATCAAAAGGTCCACGTGACCATGACCAAGGACCAGATCAAGGACGCTCCCGACTACGACGCCGACGACTGGAACGACAACACCCGTTCGCAGACCGGTGACTACTACAGCCCCTACAGCAACTACTGAGAACAACCACACCCTTCAAGAACGCTGGCCCCATCTCCTTCGGAGGTGCGGGCCAGCGGTGGTTGTCGCTGGCAGACGGCTCCGCGAGCACCTTCCGATGGCAGCCATCCGGAGTGGAACGACCCTGGCGGCCCGCCCCGGTGGCCGGCACACCGGGCGACGTTCTGTCCGGCCGGGTTGACGCCACCATGCTGCCCAACCACCGCCTGCGACCCCCGGCAATTCTGTGGACCCGGAATGCTGCGCGTCGGACGCAAGAACCGCCCACGGCTCTCTCGGTCCGTGAGCGGTTCCGGATCGGTAAGTCGCCCAGGTACACCCCCCGATGTCCTGGTCGCACTGGCTGATCCCGCATGTGAAGTATGGACGAGGCAGGTGGCTTCCGATACACCCCCAAGTGGGTTCTGCGGACCGTCACGACCAGCCCGAGTCGGACGCCACGTGGCGGTGTGAGAACCGCGGCGCAACGCCGCAGTAGCGCTTCCATGGACGTCCGCTCATCGCCGATGAGCGGGCAGTCGTCTCGGCTCTCCCTGCCGAGTTTCACCAGATTCGTTCTCTGCGCGCCACCGCGCTTCGGGTGCCAGAGACCCCCGAAGGCGGGATTCGCGCTCCTCGAGCGAGCCCTTCCGACCTGGTCTAGGCCGGGACGAACCGCCGAGTAACGCCACCGCACCTGGCTCGTTGGCCACCAAGACGAAGGCTCCCCCATGGACGGCCCCCGCCCTCCTCCCCCGGCGCGAGCGGGGGTCGTCCGTCTACGTGGATCCGTCGGCGGCCCGACACGCTCGTGGTTCTCGGTTCACTCCAGCCGTGGAACCAGGAACACTTCGGACGCAGAGACGGCTGACAGCAGGAGCTTGAGGGGTACTTCCCTCGCATGGAGTCTTCGATCCAGGATCTGGCACCTGCGCTGGAGATCGATGCCCGTCTCGTCGAGATCGAGCGCGACGTGAACGTGCTGCTGAACACCACGCCGGTCAACGCAGCGGAGGCCTGGGCGGACTTCGAGCGGAGCGACTTCGGGACCGCTCCTACGCTTCGGCTGCGACCGCTGGACTTCGAGCCGCACCTGGTGCTGCGAGACCTCTACGACCTCGAGGTCGAGAACGTGACCGACCCCGCCCTGCACGCCCTGTTCCGGGCCAAGCGAGACGAGATAGCAAGGCAGGTCACCGCCTTGGAGGATCGCGACACCTCACGGTTTCTCTACGGGTCGCTGCAGCTCTACGGAGGGGTCTCCCCGCCCCTCGTGTCCGTCGCGGAGCAGTTGCTCGAGTCCATCCCTGCCCTGGGCGCCCAACAGCCAGAGCGTCACGGCCGGTGCATTCGCGGAAGCTGCTCGGGCGGAGTTCGACCGATACCAGGCGCTCTATCCAGACTTCCCCGTCCACATCGAGGTGCGCGACGACGTCTCCGAGCTGATGGTGTCCTTCGGCCGGCTGCTCATCCCCGAGACCGCCGCCATCAGGGCGGACCGCGTCGAGGCCCTGCTGCACCACGAGGTCGGCACTCATGTCGTCACCTACCAGAACGGCGCCAGGCAACCACTGACACTGCTGACGATCGGGCTGCCCGGCTACGACGAGACCCAGGAGGGTCTTGCCGTGCTCGCCGAGTACCTGACCGGCGGACTGGACCCGCGGCGTCTGCGCGTGCTCGCCGCACGGGTCGTCGCCATCGACAAGATGCTCGAGGGTGCCGAGTTCCTGGAGATCTTCGAATCGCTGCGTGACCGGTACGCCATTCCCGACGAGGACCGCATGGTCCATCGCCATCCGGGTCGTCGTCGGGGGTGGCAACGTCAAGGACGCGATCTATCTCCGTGGGATCACGCGCCTGCTCGACGCTCTCGCCGAGGGGACCGACCTCGACGTCCTCCTCGTCGGCAAGTTCGCGCTGGACCACATCCCGTTGATCCAGGACCTGCTCGACCGCGAGGTGCTCCACCCACCGTGGGTTCGGCCACGCTGGCTGGACGTGCCCGGCGCCCAAGAGCGCCTGGACCGGCTGCGCGCGGGCGCGTCGGTCACCGACCTGTACGAAGGAGATGCGTCCGCATGAGGTGGCCTTCTTCGTCAACGACGTCGCGACCGAGATCGACGAGTACACGACGACGCGCCTGGCCAGAGCGGCGGCCCAACGCGGGCACGAGGTCTGGTACGTCGGCGTCGGAGACGTCGAGTTCGGGGAGAGCGACGGACAGCTCGTGGCCCGGGCTCATGCCGCGACGTTCGAGGAGGACGACACGCTCGAGAGCTTCATGGAGCGCATCAAGGAGCGTGACGCGAACCGGGTCGTCATGGACGACCTCGATGCCCTGTTCCTGCGGAACGAGTCGATCGACGACCTTCAGGAGCGGCCGTGGGCAAGTCCACTGGCAGTGGTCTTCGGCCAGATGCTCAAGGCTCGAGGCGTCACGGTGGTGAACGACCCGACGTCCCTGGCGCGCGCGACGAGCAAGCTCTACCTGGAGGAGTTCCCCGAGAAGATCCGACCGCGATCGCTCGTGACGCGCGACCCGGAAGCGATCGAACGGTTCGTCCGCGAGGTCGGCCACAGCGTCGTCAAGCCGCTGTACGGGGCCAAGGGTCGCAACGTGTTCATGATCGAGGACGAGCAGCGAGACGAACCTCGCCCAGATGACAGAGGCGGTGCTCCAGGACGGCTACGCGATCGTGCAGGAGTTCGTCGACGGAGGCGAGCAGGGTGATGCCCGGATCTTCCTGCTCGACGGACAGATCCTCCAGCGCGACGGACACCTGGCCGCCTTCCGGCGAGTGCCCAGCGACAACGACCCGCGGGCCAACATCAGCGCGGGCGCCCGCTCGGTCCCACTCGAGATCGGTGACGTGCAACTCGGCATCGTCGATGCCATGAGCGCGAAGCTCGTGGCCGACGGCATGTGGTTCGTCGGCATCGACGTGATCGGCGACAAGGTCGTGGAGATCAACGCGGAGAGCCCCGGCGGGATGCAGAGCGTCGAGACGGCTCTACGAGATCGACGTCTGCCCCACCGTCATCGAAGCACTCGAGCGCCGCGCAGCCGCGAAATCCTGAGCAGAGCCATGGTCCATTGGCTACCCCCTGCGAGCGTCACCAGCCGTCACTCGCCTGCGGCGTCTTGGCGCGGCTGGCCTTCCTCGGAGGTCTCCGGCGGTCCTTCGGTGCCGGTCTCCTCCTCGTCGATCGCGGACATGATGGCCGTGATGGCCTGCCGATCGCGCGCCGAGGGCAAGCCCCAGCCCGGCTCGTAGCCGTAGACCTCATCGAGCAGGCGACCGTCGCTCAGGTTGTCGAGGACCTCGACGCTGTCCGGGCCGATGAGCGCGGGGTGCTCGACGCCGCAGGTCTCGGACGACCTTGAGCAGGTCGCGCCGCAGGGTCTTGATGTAGTTCGCCACCCGTTCGCCCTTGGAGACCGGGTCGAGCCCGTGTGCGAGCCACGGGTTCTGGGTCGCCACGCCGGTGGGGCACTCGCCGGTGTGGCACTTCTGCGCCTGCACGCAACCCGACCGCGAGCATCGCCTCCCGGGCGACGTTGACCATGTCGACGCCCAGGGCGAACGCGACGACGGCGTTGTCGGGGAGACCGAGCTTGCCGGCGCCGATGAAGGTGATGTCCTCGTGCAGGCCGCTGCTCGGCGAAGATCGAGTACACCCGGGCGAACCCGAGCCGGAACGGCAGCGACACCGCGTCGGTGAAGATCAGCGGCGACGCGCCGGTGCCGCCCTCGCCGCCGTCGATGGTGACGAAGTCGACCCCCCGGCTCGCCGTCCGCCATCAGGTCGGCGAGCTCGCGCCAGAACCCCAGGTCGCCCGACCGCGGACTTGATGCCGACCGGCAGGCCGGTCTCGGCGGCGAGCAGCTCGACGAAGTCGAGCATCGAGTCGACGTCGTCGAACTCGGCGTGCCGCGACGGGCTCAGGCAGTCCACGCCCTCGGGCACGCCGCGGGTCTCGGCGATCTCCCGCGAGACCTTCGGCGCCGGCAGCACGCCACCGAGGCCCGGCTTGGCGCCCTGGCTGAGCTTGATCTCCAGGGCCCGGATCGGCGCCTCGTCGACCAGCTCCTTGAGCCTGCCCAGGTCGAACCGTCCGTCGTCGTCGCGGCAGCCGAAGTAGGCGGTGCCGATCTGGAACACCAGGTCGGCGCCGTTGCGGTGGTACGGCGACACCGCCCCCTCTCCGGTGTTGTGCAGGCAGCCGGCCGCGGCGGCGCCGCGGTTGATCGCCTCGATCGCGTTGCCCGGACAGCGACCCGAAGCTCATCCCGGACACGTTGACCACCGACTCCGGACGGAACGCGTGCCGGCGCCCTCGCGGGCCCGCCGAGCACCTTCGCGGACGGCAGCCGTGCCTCCTGCCCGACGGCGCCGTGGGTCGGGTACGCCCGGCCGAAGGTGCGATGGTGCACGATCACGTTGCCCGAGCTGTGCTCGAGGTCGTTGTCGGTGCCGAACCCGAAGTAGTTGTTCTGCAGCTTCGCCGACGCGTACACCCAGCGGCGCTGGTCACGGCTGAACGGCCGCTCCTCGTCGTTGCTCGCCACGACGTACTGGCGCAGCTCGGGACCGATGGCCTCGAGCCAGAACCGGGCGTGCCCGATCACCGGGAAGTTGCGCAGGATCGCGTGCCGACGCTGCATCAGGTCGTGTGCGGCGACGGCGCCCACCGCCGCGACCGGGATCGCACCCGCCCAGAGTCTTCTCATGGTCCCTCTGTACCCACCTCGCGGCGTCGGCATCGCATCGCCCGAACAAGGACAGAGAGATGGGCAAGCCCTCGCTCGTCGGTCAGTGACCCGGATAACCGGGACTGCACGCGGGTACCGGATGAACACACGCGAAAGGAGACATCGAATGTTGGAGCCGCTGCCCGAGACCCGCGAGGCCCTCGCCGAGCTGATCAGCCTGGACGGCCCCGAGATCGACGAGGTCATCGTCGAGCTCGGCCGCTCGGCAGAGCAGATCGTCCCCGACATCGTCGGTCTCAGCCTCGCGTTGCTCCGTGAGGGCCTCACGCTCACCCTGGTGGCCTCCGGTCTCGGCGTCTCCGGCGTGGACGCCACCCAGTACCTCGACGGCGGACCCTGCGTCCACGCCGCCGCGCACGACGACGTCGTCGAGGCGGCGATGGAGGACCTGCTCGACGAGCGCCGCTGGGAGCTGTTCGCACGGACCAGTGCCTTCGCCGGGATCGCCAGCAGCCTCTCCATGCCCCTGGTATCGCACGGCCGTGTCACCGGTGGGATCAATCTCTACGCCTCCACGCCGACGGCGTTCGCCGGACATCACGACGAGCTGGCCGCCGCACTCGGCGCCTCCGCCGCCGACTCGGTCACCAACGCAGACCTCTCCTTCGCCTCGCGCCTGAGTGCGGTCGAGGCACCGGCGCAGCTGACGGAGCGGCGCGAGATCGAGACCGCGGTGGGGATCATCGCGGGTCGTCACCACGTGGATCCGCAGGTGGCACGCGCGAGGCTGCGCACCGCTGCCGCCTGCGCCGGGACGACGGAGGCCTTCGTGGCGCGGGTCCTGATCCTGATCCAAACCGCTGGCTGAGACCGGGCCCGCCGGACGACGTGGTCCAGATCGAGTGACGCTATGTCGAAGGCCCTGCTGGTGCCATCCGGCTCGTGGGTAGAGCCGTTCGTTCCGTTGCGGCTACCCAAGGTCTTCAACCTGCGGACAGACCCTTTCGAGCGCGCCGATGTCACGTCCAATACCTACTGGGACTGGTTCATCGACCACGCCTACATCACTGGCTACGGGACCATGATCGCGACATGCTGTCCGCAAGCTTCACGAGTTCCTCGCCGGAAGGTGATGCGCTCTACGCGCAGCGACCTCTCATGCGAACTCCGAGAGTCTAGGTCGACTGAGAGGAATCCCCGTGTGGGAGGCGTTGGGTTGGGGTCTCATTGCTGCGTCCTCGCTCGTCATCGGCGCCGCCCTCGGCGTCGCACGGCGGTGGCCTCAGGTATTGATCGGCGTTGTCCTTGGCTTTGGTGCTGGAGCGTTGATCTCCAGCGTCTCCTTCGAGCTGGCGCAGGAAGGCTTCGCCGTAGGAGGTGCACTTCCGTTGGCGATTGGCCTGGGCGTCGGCGCTCTGGCCTTCTACTTTGCTGATCGCTTGGTTCAGAGCCTCGGCCCTCGGTTGGGTGGTGGCGCGGCCGGCCTCGCCCTCGCATTGGGAGCCTTGCTCGATGGGATACCCGAGCAGGCGGTGCTGGGGCTAGGGATAGCTCAAGGTCAAGGGGTAAGCATCGCGCTGTTAGTCGCCATCTTTGTGTCCAACCTGCCCGAGGCGATCGGTTCGTCGAGCGACATGAGATCCGCTGGTCGAGGGTCCTGGCCGCATCATGGGCTTGTGGACGCTAGTGGCGATCGCTTGCACCTTGGCGACGCTCGGCGGTTACGCGATCTCTCAAGTCACCGCGGAGCGATTCGAAGCCGCAGTGGACGGCTTCGCTGCGGGCGCACTGCTGGTCATGTTGGTGGGCTCGATGATCCCGGAAGCGACGGAGAAGGCGCGGGACAAGGCGGGACTGGCCGCCGTTCTGGGATTCGCGGTGGCCGCCGGGCTGTCCGCACTCTCCTAGACTGCCCAATCGAATCCTGTCGGGAGCGCTCTTCAACGTCGATCGACATATCGGGACCTCCAGGCACTCGCAGACACGGGCACGGCAAAGCGCGGAGATCCTCCCAGCACCCGTGATGTGTCTGGGGTTACGTCTTGCCGTTCCCGCCGAGGTCGACGCAGATCTCGCCGGACACCGTCTCGATGAAGCTGGCCGCCGGGTCGAGCAGGTCCTGCACTCCCGCAAGGGTGAGCGTGCCGGTCGCGCCGTCGAGCTTGCCGCTGGCCCCACTCACATCCCCCGAGGCCCCGAAGTCGCCGGTCGTCACGTCGAGCGTGCCGTCGAGGTCGACCGAGAGCGTCCCCCGGCTCGTGGTGAACGTGATCACGCCGGCGAACGCGATACCGGTCGGCGTGGGCCCGGTGATCTGAAAGGCGGCTTCTGTCGTGCCTTGCAAGAGACCCCCGCCACGGATCTGGGCGACGGTCCGGATCAAGCCCGGGGGGTCACCCGCCTGCGGAGGAGCTCCCTGGCCCGCGCCCGTCGCGTTGACGGGGTGGCAGGACACCGCGGCCGTAGCCGGCCCGGCCTGGACCAGCATCAGCAGGGGCAGCAGCAGGGCCAGGACGGCAAGTCGTCGCATGGGTGATCTCCCTCTCCGGCGCTGGCGAGGTTGTCCTCGCTACCTCAATCGAACCTAGCGAGGTGGCAGGGGGTGTCAAGGTTCGCGAGGTACGACGGCGGACCGGACGCGACGATCAGTACCGCGACTTCATGTCACTCGGTGTCCACAAGTCGCGGTACTACGAGCCGCTGCTGACGGTGGTGTGCGTTCGAGGGAGTGATGAGTTGTCGCGCCCGCAACCGTCACACCTACGACGGGACACGATGAGGCGGAAGGATGACGCGATGAGAGTGGACATGCGGCTGGAGGAGTTGGACGTGAACAGTCTTGGCGAGGTCGACGAGCCGGCGTTCTCGGGGCTGGCGGAGCGGCACCGGCGGGAGCTGCACGTGCACTGCTACCGGATGCTCGGGTCGTTCGAAGACGCCGAGGACACCGTGCAGGAGACGTTCCTCCGTGCCTGGCGGCGGCGGGAGACCTTCGAGGGGCGGTCGACGTTCCGGGCCTGGCTGTACCGGATCGCCACCAATGCCTGCCTGGACCTTCTCGCCAAGCGCCGCCCATGGCCGGCGACCGGCGGCGAGGTGCCGTGGCTGCAGCCCTATCCGGACCGGCTGCTCGACGAGCTGCCCGCGGGCGATGCGGACGAGCCAGAGACCGTCGCCGTCGCGCGGGAGACGATCGAGCTGGCGTACCTGATCGCGGTCCAGCACCTCGCGCCGCGCCCGCGGGCCGTCCTGATCCTGAGGGACGTGCTCGGCTGGCCGGCGAAGGACGTCGCTGAGCTCCTCGGGGACTCCGTCAACTCCGTGAACAGCGCGCTGCAGCGGGCCCGGGCCGGGATGCGGGAGCACCTGCCCGCCGAGCGTCAGGACTGGACCAGCGGTCAGGAGGACGCCGGGACGCGCGAGCTGGTGCGCCGCTACGCCGACGCCAGCGTGGACACGGACCTCGACGGGATCGCCGCCCTGCTGCGGGAAGACGTCCGCTGCTCGATGCCGCCCACGCCGGGCCTGTACGTCGGCCGCGACACGGTGGTGACCAGCTGGATCGAGGATGGATTCCCCGACATGGAGAACCTGCGCGGCGTGCGCACCTCCGTGAACCGGCAGCCCGCCGTCGCCTTCTACCTCTGGCGGAGGGCCGAGGACGCGTACCTGCCCTTGACGATCGACGTCCTGCGCATCTCCGGCGGGTCGATCACCGAGATCGTCACGTTCCACGAGGACCAGTTCCCTCGGCTCGGGCTGCCGGAGCGCCTGCCAGCGGACGGCACGGAGTAGTCCGGTGCGGACGCTCGCGCTGCCTGGCGGTCACGGAGGAACGACATGACGGACATGAACGACGCTCGAGTGGTCGAGCTGCCGGCGTCGGCCCAACCCACCCAGACCCACCGGTTCCGCGGGCTCGCCGGCGCCGGCCTCGCCGCCACGCTCGCCGCCATGGTGGCCACCACCCTCGCCGCCGCGCTTGCCCGGGCCGCTGGCGTCGACTTCGAGGTCCCCGAGGGAGGCGAGACGATCCCGTTGTCCGGGATCGCCGTGGTGACCGGATTCTTCTCGGTCGTGGGCATCGTCATCGCCGGCGTCCTGCTTCGTTGGAGCGCGCGCCCCACGGAGCGATTCGTGCAGACGACAGTGACGCTGACCGCGATCTCGCTGGTCCCGCCCCTTCTCTCGGGGGCGGACGCCGCCACCACCTCCGCGCTCATGGGGCTGCACCTCGTCGCTGCGACGGTGATGATCCCCACCCTGGCGCGGAGCCTCCGCCTCAGGTCCGGTTGACGAATCGCGGAGCGAGCGGGGGTCAGCCGGCGCTGTCGTCGACGACGTCGACCACCAGGCGCGACGGGTCGGTGAGCGCGCTGGTCGCGGCGGCGCTGGTCGGGTCACCGCCGTTGGTCCCGCAGGCCGCCAGGAGAGCGACGACGGCGGCCGTGCTCAGTAGGGCAGTCGTGGCTCGTCGCACGGTCTCAGGCGAGCCCGGTCTGCTCCGAGCGCAGGATCCCCATCAGCACGATGTCCTCGTACGCGCCTCGGACCCACGCATGTTCGCGCTGCCGACCCTCCATCACGAACCCCGCCTTCTCGTACGCGCGGATCGCGCCCGCGTTCGACGCAATGGCCTGGAGATGGATGCGGCGGAGATTGCGGCGCACGAATCCGAACTCGACGAGCTGGACGATCGCTGCCGTCCCGATGCCGCGGCCCCGGGCCTCAGGCACCAAGCTGATCCCCGCCTCGGCGTGGCGGGCGAACGAGTCGAAGTCGAAGAGCGAGGCGGCGCCGACGGCCGTGCCATCGACGTCGACCACGAAGCTCACCTTGTCATCGGGTCCGTCGCTCTCGGCGGCGCGCGCGAGCCGCCGGTCGTACTGGTCCCTGGTCATCGGGGCTGGTCCCCACGGGTTTCGCTCCTCCCAGGTGTCCAGATCCGCGGAAATGCTGAACAAGACATCAAGGTCCTCGTCGGTGCGCGGTCGCAGCACCACGGTCGGCAGGTCGGACATACGTAGCACCGTAACTTTGACCCGTCAGATCAGCACCCCGAATAGCGCGCGTCCACAGAGGGGGCCCGGCGTGCCGGTGCACCCCTCAGACCTGGGACCTCAGCACGTCGATCTCGCACCCCGGCGCGGACGGGTCGAAGCCGTGCTCGACCAGCCAGCGGATCGCCGTCAGGCTGCGCAGCGACCACCAGGCGCGGATCACGTCGTGGTCGACGTCGGCGCCGTAGCCGGCGACGAGGTCGCTGAGGTGCTCTCGGTGGCCGAGGGTCAGGCTGGCGAGGTCGTACATGGCATCGCCTTGGCCCGCTTCGGACCAGTCGACCACGCCGGTGATCTGGTCACCGTCGACGAACACGTGGGCGACCTGCAGGTCGCCGTGCACGAAGACCGGTTTCCACGGTCGGAGGGCAGCCTCGGCGACCTGGCGGTTGCGCGTGACCAGATCTGCGGGAAGGACGTCGTTCGCCAGGAGCCACGTGCACTCGCCGTCGAGGCTCGATGCCTTCTCCTCGAGGCTCCGTCCGGGCCAGGGCGGCAGCGGCGCGTCGTGCAGCATACGTACGGCGGCGCCTGCCGCGGCCCACGCCGCCGACGACGCGGCCGACGGCTCGCCGAGGCGGCCCAGTGCGCGCCCCGGGAGCGCCGCGAGTGCAAGCACCGGCGGCTTCCGCCACAGGACCCCCGGAGTCGGGATCGGCGCCACCCTCATCGCCTTGACCTCGGCGTCGGTGCGCGCCTGGTCAGCGTCGATCTTCAAGAACACCCCGCCCACGCGGAGGGTCGCGCGCTCGCGATGGGCGACGACGACCTCGACCTCATCCACGTCGGCCATTGTCGCGGGAGGACCACCGACCTTCTCAACGGGTTTGTCGCGTGCGGCGAGCCACGCAGCCAGTACGTGCCTGGTCTCGAAGGATTCGCACCGCGTCGGCATGGCCTGCAGCGAAGCCACACCGGGATCTCCGAGCGCACATGCGCACCTACCAGGTCGCGGTCGCTTCGTCGGCAGCCTGTTCATCGACCTCGACCACCGACTCTTGAGCAGGGTCCTGATCCGGTTGGCTCCCCGAGGACCTGGCGTTCACCGAGCTGCCCATCGGCAACTTGCCGCTCTACAGCGTCCCGACCTCGAGCGCGACTACCCCGCGCAACCCTTGGCGCGCAGGGAGGCACTCGCCGGATCGAACGCGGTCCTCTTCGTCACCCCGGGGTACATCCGCTCGATGCCGGGGGCGTTGTTGAACGCCATCGACTGTCCTATCGGCCCGCGGGCAACAGCCCGCACGACCGCGTCGCCGGCGACGGCGATCGGTGACGTCGCCCGGCCGACTGGGCACCACGGTGGCCCGCAGCCAGAGCGCTCCGAGCGATGCTGAGCTTCTGCCACGCCCGGCAGATCGACGGCGCCGCAGGCCTACATCCGCTGCCAGCCCGGCCTCTTCACCGCCGACGCCGATGCGACCGACGAAGGCCACGAGCTCCTTCCTGGTCCGTCCAACCATTCATCGTGGACTTCCGCGATGACACCGAACGAGTCCTCGCCGGTCCTTCGCCGACGAGGAAGGTGAAGCCGCCGCTCGTCCGGGATCCAGCCCCCACGGGTCGTCGACGGCGACTGATTGGATCGGGGTATGGACACCGCACGGGCAACCTCCTTCGGTGCCTGGGCCGACGAGTACGACGTGTGGCGGCCGACCTACCCGAACGTGGCCGTCGAATGGCTCGTTCCCCCTGAGGGTGCGCACGTCCTCGAGATCGCTGCGGGGACCGGCAAGCTGACCGACCGGCTGATGGATCGTGGCCTCGAGCTCGACGTTGTCGAGCCCGACGGGCGAATGCTCGGCATCATCAGACAGCGTCACCCGGGGCTGCGGACGCACGAGACGGACGTGAGCAGTCTTCCGCTGGGCGAGGGATCGGTCGACGCGGTCGTGGTCGCGGATGCGTGGCACTGGTTCCCGAAGGAGGAAGCCGCGGCCGAGGTCGCACGCGTGCTCCGGCCCAACGGCTGGCTGGGCTGCGTGTGGAACGTCCCGGTGCTGCACCACGAGTGGGAGTGGCAGGCGCTCAGGCTTGACCCGGCCCTCCAGCCTCCGGACGACCTCGACCCGCTGGACCGTCTCGGGCTCTCGAGAGGGCGTGCCGAGCAGCGGGTGTTTCGATGGACGTGGAAGCTCACACCCCGACAGTGGAGGGGCTTCGTGTCGACGGTCTCGCACGTCCGGCTGCTCCCCGAGAGGGAGCGTCTGGCGGTGCTCGACGAGACCGAGGAGCTGGTCGCACGGGCGTGTGCGGCGGCCGGGGAGACGTCCGCATCCCTTGCTCATGACGCACTGTGCGTGCGCTGGTACCCCCACACCTAGCCCCCCTCGAGGGGTGACGCGCGCGGTTCGACGAGGCTGGGACACTCGTGCAGCACCATGTGCGCTGGCGCCCTCGTGCGCGCGGCGTTCGACCATCCGGAAGGCAGAGAGGTTCAACCACGTGCGGGCAATCCTGCTCAGCAGCGGGCTCGCCGTGATCTGCTCCTTGCTCGGGACCCGGCTGGCCATTGGCTGGTTCACCACGCACGGCTTCGGCCAGCCGATCAGGGACGACGGCCCGATGACGCACCACGTCAAACGGGGCACGCCGACCATGGGTGGGCTGGTGATCCTGCTGAGCGCCACAGCGACCTACCTCGTGGCCACGCTGCTGACCGGCGGGCGGCCAAGCGCTAGTGCGTGGCTCCTCCTTCTCCTGTTCTTTGGCTGCGGAGCCGTCGGGTTCCTTGACGACTTCATCAAGGTCTACACCCAGAAGAACCAAGGGCTCAGCAGCCGCGCCAAGATGGCCGGACAGACGGTGGTCGCGCTCGGATTCGGACTCCTGGCGACGCAGTTCTTCGCCGACGAACAAGGCGTCAGGCCGGCCTCGCAGTACATCTCCACCACTCACGACATCGGGATCAAGCTGCCCCTGGTCGTGGTCCTGCTCGTGATCTGGTTCATCGTGACGGCGACCTCCAACGGGGCCAACCTCACGGACGGAGCCGACGGCCTGCTCGCCGGCGCTTCAGCGATGATCTTCGGCGCGTACACGATCGTGAACATCTGGCAGAACAACCAGCGATGCGGATCCGCCGGGGCCACCGTGGTGGAGACCCACTGCTACCACGTGCGTGACCCCCTCGACCTCGCGGTCTTCGCAGCAGCCATCGCCGCGGCCTGCATCGGCTTCCTGTGGTGGAACGCCAAACCCGCCCGGATCATCATGGGCGACGTCGGCTCGCTCGCCATCGGGGGTGCGCTGGCCGGCCTGGCGATCATGTCCAGGACCGAGCTCCTCATGGTCGTCATCGCGGGCCTGTTCGTGCTCGAGACCTTGTCCGTGCTCCTGCAGATGAGCTACTTCAAGCTCACCAGGAGGTTCACGGGCACCGGGCGTCGCATCTTCCGGATCGCTCCCATCCACCACCACTTCGAACACGTGGGATGGGACGAGGTGACCGTGGTCATCCGCTTCTGGATCATCGCCGGTCTGTGCGTGGCGGCCGGCCTCGGGATCTTCTACGCCGAGTGGCTCAGCTGACCCCTGGGCACAGGGAATCGCGGGCACGAGCGCGTCACCCGGAGACGAGAGGTCCGAGTACCGGCCACGGTGGACCCTCACGGAGCAAGGCCAGGATGTCTCGGCCGTGCCGGGGCCCATCGGGGAAGTCGTCGCGGACGTCCCATCGCCACGCAGCGACCATCGCCAGGACAAGCCGCCGACACTGCGCGAGCAGGACCTCGTCGACCCCCGGATAGTGCGCGCTCACCTCGTGCGGCACGTGCGCAACATCGAACTCGATCGGCCCGCGGCAACACGTCTCGAGGTCGATGAACCGCGGGCCGCCCTGCGTGCTGAGGACGTTGCCTGCATGCGGTTCACCATGCAGCAGCTGCTCGGCGGCCCGGCGGCCGTGGATCTCGTCGCGCGCACTCCGCAGCGTGCTGAGGAGGAGGTGGCGGTCCGCCTCGGCGAGCGCAGGGCTGTCGTCCCGGTTCGCGACCAGCCGGGCAGCCTGTGCGGCCCGTTCCACGAAGTGTGGCGTCGCGATCTCGACGCCACGCATGTCCGCGTGCAGGCGATGGAGCGCGGCTGCGTACTCAGCAGGTGCGTCCCTGTCAGGCGTCACCGCTTCGTAGTAGGTCCACCACGTCATCGCGAAGCCGTCGCGTTCGTAGACGCGCGGCTCGACCCGTGGCTCGAGTGCCGCGACGGGGCTCCCTCTCGCACTGAGCCGCCGAGCGAGCTCGACCTCGAGCGCGGCAACCTCGTGCCCCACGAGTGCTACTCGAGCGAAGACGTCACACGGCAACAGTCGGAGAGCGAGCTTGTTCGAGTTGTGGATCACGACTGACGTCGGTGACCTGCAGGTCCAGGGTGCCGGCAAGTGAGGTCGCTGCGGCCATCGCCCGCGACACCAGCCCGGCCTCCACGGGTAGATCCTCACATTCGCGGAGCCTTCGAATCCAACCCGTCGCGGGAGCTACCGGACGTCGATCGTCCGCAATCGGGGGTACGTTGCCGGCATGTCCGACTTCACGATCAAGGCGCTCACGCCTGAGACGTTCGACGACTTCGCGGCTCTCGTCGAGCGGAACAAGGGCATGTTCGCCAGCTGCTGGTGCACGCATTTCCATCCCGACTGCGCGGAGAAGGGCCAGACCGTCGAGGGGAACCGGGCGCTCAAGCAACGTCTGGTGGCCGAGGGGATCGCGCACGCGGCGCTGGTCTACGACGGCGACCTGGCCGTCGGCTGGGCGGAGTACGGATCACCCGAGGAGCTGCCCAACATCCATCACCGCAAGGAGTACGTGGCCACTGCCGAGCGACTGCCCGACTACCGCGTCACCTGCATCCAGGTCGAGCGCGGCCTTCGCGGTCAGGGCTTGGCGACGATCGCCCTGCGCGGAGCCGTCGAGCTGATCGCGCAGGCCGGCGGCGGCGTGGTCGAGGGCTACCCGCACGACACCGGCGGGGTCCGGAAGAAGAACTCGTCGTTCCTCTACAACGGCACCCGCACGATGTACGAGCGCGAGGGCTTCACCTACGACCGGCCCAAGGGCCAGGGCAACTGCGTGATGGTGCGCGAGGTGGCCCCGGGCCTGCGCGAGTGAACGACTCCCGTGCTTGTTCTGTAACGTCTCCTCCCCCACAGACCAAGTAGGGGTATGAACACGAGAGAGGCCCGAGGGCCCACCGGGATCGATGAGGATCCGGATGCATTCGAAGCCTTCTATCGTGACCACCTGGAGACCGTCCGCCGGTTCGTGGCGCGGAGAGTGTCAGATCCTCATCTCGCGGCGGACATGACCGCCGACGTCTTTCTCGCCGCGATCGAGGCTGCCGGGACATACCGTTCCGATCGTGGCAGCCCAGCGGGATGGTTGCTTGGAGTGGCGAGGAATGTCATGGCGGCGGAGTTCCGCAGACAGGTGCGCCAGCAGCGGCTCCAACGACGTATCTCGGGCCGCCGGCTTCTCGACGCTGATTCGTTGAGCAGGATCGAAGAACGAATCGATGCTGAACGGAAGACCAGGAGCCTGTACGCCGCCCTTTCAGTGCTCAACGAACGGGACCGGGCGCTCATCGAGCTGGTCGCCGTCGACGGGCTCTCCGTCACCGAGGCCGCAGCCGTACTCGGGGTGAAACCGGGCACCGCGCGGGTCCGGCTGCATCGCAGTCGGCGCCTGGTTCAGTCCCAGCTCCCGCTACCGCTGGAGTCTTCTTCCACCCTGGAGGTGCTGTCATGACCCGCCCCACCCTCGACACCTTCGAGTCCGCACTGCTGGCTGAGCTTCGCACCCACGTGACGGAGAGGGTCGCATCTGGTCCTCCGCGGCGACCGATCGGCCGCCGGATCGCGGCCTTGGCCGCAGCCGCAGCCGTCGCGGTCGTCGCCACGGGCGTGGTGGGCCTTCGTCCGGACGCTGCCTTCGCCGTCGAGCGTCAGGCCGGAGGTGACGTCGTGGTGACGGTGATCAAGCTCTCCGACGCCGACGGGCTCGAACGGGCGCTCGCGAAGGAGGGGGTCACTGCCGAGGTGACGTACGACGCCACCGCCGTGACGCCGTCAGATCTGGACACCGGCGAGCGCTCTGCGGTGTGCGCGCCGCTCGGCGTCGTGACCGATCCTGCCGACAACGGCGGCGTCACCTTCACCCTGGACGCGGAGTACGTGGCCGCACAAGACGCCGTCCTCCATCTCACCGCCGCGGGCGGGCGATCCCCCAACGACTGGATTGCTGTCAGCGTGGTGTGGGAAGACAGCGTGTGCTGACTCTCGCGCTGATGGCATGACAGACGCACCGACTCCGGGGGGCGAGGTCGTGCTCGAGACGGATCGCCTGGTGCTCCGACCCTGGCGGGTGGCCGAGGCCGCCGTGCAGCGTGAGCTGTGGACCGAACGCGATCCACGCGTCCCGCCGCACCGCCGTATCGACGAGGACGGAAACCCCACGGTCGCCGACTTCGAGGAGTCGATCCGGACCCACCAGCCATCGTCCACCGGGCTGCTGGCGGTCGAGCGGAAGGCCACGGGGGACGTCATCGGCTACTGCGGCCTGATCGAGAGCGACCGGGGTGCGGCAGCGGAACCGGAGCTGGCCTTCGAGCTGCTGCGTCGGGCGTGGAGCCAGGGATACGCGACCGAGGCCTCGTGGGCGGTCCTGGACTGGGCGAGAGCGTCCGGGTACGACCGTGTCTGGGCCACGGTCTGGGACTGGAACACCGCCTCTCGCCGGGTGCTGGCCAAGCTCGGCTTCATCGAGACCGACCGGACGGAGGTCGACGCGGTCCGCGGGACCACGCTCTTCACCACGCGACAGCTCTGAGGCGACCGACGTGGCGCGAGCGTTCGGTCCTCAGCGCGGGCCGGGCAGGTTTGCGCCTTGGTCCCAGGACAAGGTCGTTTCCACGTACGTGGTGAAGATCCGACCGATCTGGTCCGCATCGACGAACCTGGTGCCCGCGGGGGTCTCGACGTTGATGCCGTCGAACACGTCCACGGGTTCATCGACGAGCACGGCCGCGACGGTGCCGAACTCGCGGCCGTCGCTCGTCCGCACCGGCGTTCCGGGCTGCAGGGCGGCGTACGCGATCGGGACGGGCTCCGGGTCCATGCGGTGCACTCTACCGAGGGTCCGTGCCCGGCCGGGGCCGCATCTGTCACAGGATGGACCCGGCCGGTGTCTGGATGTCGACAGCAACGTCGACGCCCAGGAGGAGTCATGACCATCCGGATCCCTGCCAAGGAGATCACCGGCCCGTACGGCGCACTCATCAAGATGTTCAGCAAGAGGATGTTCGGACGGGTGCCCGAGTCACTCGGAGTGATGTGGCACCACGTGCCGGCGCTCAAGGCGTCGATGAGCTTCGGCCAGAAGCTGCAGAAGTGGGACCAGTGCGACGAGACCCTGAAGTCGTTCGCGCACATGGCGGTCGCGTCGTCCGTCGGCTGCTCGTGGTGCCTGGACTTCAACTACTTCATGGCGTTCAACGAGGGACTCGACGTCGACCGGGCGCGCGAGATCCCGCGGTGGCGGGAGTCCGAGGTGTTCACCCCGCTGGAGCGGGAGGTCTTCGAGTACGCCGAGGCGATGAGCAACACTCCGCCGACGGTGACTGACGAGATGGTCGCCAGCCTGCTCGACCAGCTGGGCCCGGCGGCCCTCGTCGAGCTGACCTCGGTGATCGGGTTCGCGAACCTCACCACGCGCGGCAACGTCGCGCTCGGGATCGAGTCCGAGGGCTTCGCGGTCGCCTGCGACCTCAAGCCGATGGCGAAGCGGCCGGAGGTAGCGTCGCCGGCATGAGCGTCGACCCGTTCGTCACCCACCGACGCCTGCTCTTCACGGTCGCCTACGAGATGCTGGGCTCCGCCGCCGACGCCGAGGACGTCGTCCAGGAGACCTGGCTGCGCTGGGCGGCCGTCGACCAGGCGAAGGTGCAGGATCCGCGCGCGTACCTGGTCCGCTCCGTCACCCGTCAGTCGCTCAACCGGCTCCGGACGCTCAGCCGCAGGCGTGAGGAGTACGTCGGCGAGTGGCTGCCCGAGCCGCTCCTGACCAGTCCGGACGTGGCCGAGGACGTCGAGCTCGCCGAGGGCGTGTCGATCGCGATGCTCACCGTGCTGGAGACGCTCACGCCGACCGAGCGCGCGGTGTTCGTGCTGCGCGAGGTCTTCGACGTGCCGTACGACGAGATCGCCTCCGCCGTGGACAAGTCGCCGGCGGCGGTCCGCCAGGTGGCGCACCGGGCCCGGGAGCACGTGGCCGCGCGACGGCCACGGGTGCGGGTCGGCCGCACCGAGCAGCGGCAGGTCGTGGAACGGTTCGTCGCCGCGGTGACGGCCGGTGACATGCAGGGCCTGATGGACGTGCTCGCCCCGGACGTGGTGCTCCTCGCCGACGGCGGTGGGATCGCGCAGGCCGTGCGGGTGCCCGTGGTCGGCGCGAAGAAGGTGGCCAACCTGCTGCGGCCCTACCCGGCAGTGGCGGTCAACCCGGTGATCGGGACGATCAGGCTCAACGGGGCTGTCGGCCTGCGGATCGAGGACGAGGTGGGCGGCACCACGATCGTCAGCGTCGTCGTCGAGGACGGGCGGATCACCCGGATCTTCGCCATGCGCAACCCGCACAAGCTCACCCGGATGGACGACGAGGCCCAGCTCACCCGCTGAGCGACGACCTCTGCCCTCGAAGGTCGGCAGAGCATCATCCGGATGCCGGCCTGCGCGCAATCCACAGGTGCCGTTCCGTGGTGACCCGCAGGTCGCTGCGGTGACGGACGTCGCTCGGACCGCCGTCGAGCAGTCGGTCGAGGTCTTCGCCCTCGGCGGTACCGGTCGATCGGCGAGCACGGCGCGGATGCGCGTCAGCGTCGCGAAGGCGTAGTCGCTGACCACTGGCTCCAGCGGCGGTGCGAGATCGACGACGATGCCCCGGTCCATCTCGACGACCAGGCCGGCCCGGACCAACCGCGGTCCCCAGTCGCTGCCCATCGCCGGCATGTCGACGGCTCGATCGGCGGCCAGGACGGCGTGGGCCCTCCCCTCCGCGACGCCGCCCGGGGTGTCGTCGGGAAGGAATCGAGGGAAGCCCGTCAGCTCGACGACTGTCAGCAGGCCGCCCGGTCGGATCCTGGCCACGACCTGGGCCAGCGTGCGGTCCGGATCGGCGAGATGGTGCAGCGAGGCCGACGCCCAGGCGAGGTCGACCGGGTCGCCCTCGGGCACGCCCTCGTCGAGGTCGGCGTGCAGCGCGGTGACCCGCTGGGAGAGCCCGACGTGCTCAGCCCGGCGCCGCAGACGCTCGACCATCTCGGTGGCCCCGTCGATCGCCAGGACGTGCGCATCGGGGAACTGCTCCAGGAGCCCGAACGTGCCGGTCCCCGTGCCTGCCCCGAGGTCGAGGATGCTGCGTACCGGCGCGTCGACCAGCGCAGCAATGTCGGCACGGACGGCGCGCAGCGGCCCCGCGAGCGCCTCGGCGTCGAGGTCGAGCAGGTCCGAGAGACCGTCCTGACTGCCGTGACTGCCGTGACTGCCGTGGGCATGGTGGTGGTCTGGCCGGCCGCTCTGGTGATGGTGATGGCTCATGGTCCGGAGCGTAGCCGCGTGTTGCGCCAGCGACATACACTCTTGCGTATGACGCAAGACGGCGATCTCGACGTTCTCGTTCGGCAACGCCTCCGCGGACTCCGCGTCGCCCGCGGGTGGTCGCTCGACGACCTTGCTGGACGCTGCTTCCTGAGCGCCTCGACGCTGAGCCGGATCGAGACCGGACACCGTCGCATCAGCCTCGACCAGCTGACCGCGATCGCGCGCACCCTGGGCACGTCGATCGACCAGCTCGTCGAGCCCGAGGACGACCACGACGTCGTGATCCGGCCCCATCAGGACGAGGCCCGCGGGATGACGACCTGGCTGCTGTCGCGCGACCAGGGGCCGCACGGCCTCAGGGTCGCCAAGATCCGCCTCACCCAGCCACCGCTCCGTCGTGGGGACGGCGAGCTCCCCGTCCATCCCGGACGCGACTGGTTCACCGTGCTGTCCGGGACCGTGCTGGTCGTGCTCGGCGAACGCACCATCAGGGTGGATGCGGGCCAGGCCGCGGAGTTCTCGACGATGGTTCCGCACGCGTTCGGCGCCGACGGCGGCCCCGCCGAGATCATCGCCATCCTCGATCCGGACGGCGAGCGCTCCCACCTCCGCCCGTGAGAGCTGGCCGGGACGCACGCGGGTCAGGGCTGGAGCCGTGGGTCGCGCGACGGGTCGGCGTACATCGGCGGGCAGCCCTGGTCCACAGCCTCGGGCCGCAGCTCGAAGTGCCAACGCTCGTTGCCGTAGATCTGGCAAAGCCCGTACCCGGAGCCGCGCTCGGACAGCCACGCCTGGGCTTCGTAGCCCCCGATGTCGACCGCGGCGCCGGACACGTGAGGAGACGTCTTCGGCGTGGCCACCCACCGGGCCGCCGCCTCCTTCGAGCCGTACGTCGAGACCGCCTCGCGGAAGAGCTGACCCTGGTACCGAGCCGATCGCCAGCCACTGTTCACGTAGACCTCGACCCCGTCGTCCGCGGCGTCCCTCGCGGCCCGGCGGAGTGCGGCAAGCAGGGCTGGGTCGAGGTTGGTGACTGCCGGCTGTTCCTCGTCAAAGACGGTGACGCCGTCAGGGAGGAGACCGTCTGCTGCACCGCGTCCAGCATGGTGGTGGCCGAGGAGGGCGTCGATCGGAGACGCGGCCGAGAAGGACGAGGACGTCAGCGACTGGTAGCCGAGGATCCCGACCAGGCCCGCGGTGACGGCGACCATGGCAGCGCGCACGGTCGATCGGCGACGGCGACCTGCTGCCGGTGCTGGTTCGCTGGAGGACATGCAGCCATTCGACGGGGCGCGTCGTTGCCAGCCCGTATGCGGGTTTCGATACGTCGGCGATATGCGCCGGCCCTAGCATCGAGGGCAACATGCGCGTGCTGATCGTCGAGGACGAGCCGTATCTGGCCGATGCCATCCGCGCTGGGCTACGCCTCGAAGCGATCGCGGCCGACGTCGCCGGCGACGGTGACACCGCGCTGGAGCTGCTCAGCGTCAACGCCTACGACCTTGCCGTCCTGGACCGCGACATCCCCGGGCCTTCCGGCGACGAGATCGCCCGACGCATCGTCGCCTCAGGAAGCGGCGTACCCATCCTCATGCTCACCGCCGCGGACCGCCTCGACGACAAGGCCTCCGGGTTCGGGGTCGGTGCGGACGACTACCTCACCAAGCCCTTCGAGCTCAGAGAGCTCGTGCTCCGGCTCCGCGCCCTCGACCGGCGTCGCGCGCACCACCGGCCACCGGTGCGGGAGATCGCCGGCCTGCGGCTGGACCCGTTTCGCCGCGAGGTCTACCGCGACGATCGCTACGTCGCGCTGACCCGCAAGCAGTTCGCCGTGCTCGAGGTCCTCGTCGCCGCCGAGGGCGGCGTCGTCAGCGCCGAGGAGCTCCTGGAACGGGCGTGGGACGAGAACGCCGACCCCTTCACCAACGCCGTGCGCATCACGGTCTCGGCGCTGCGCAAGCGGCTCGGCGAGCCGTGGGTCATCGCCACCGTGGCCGGTGTCGGCTACCGCATCGACACGACGTCCGGCGGCACCGAACGCGAGCGAGGAGATCGTGCCTAGAGCCCCCGGTTTGAGCGTTCGTCTCAAGCTCACCCTCAGCTACGCCGCTTTCCTCATGCTGGCGGGTGCCTTGCTGCTCGCGGTTGTGTGGGTGTTCCTGCTGCGCTACGTGCCCGACGGTGTGCTCAGCACCCCCGCTCCCGGGCCTCGCCCCGGGACCTTCGTTCCCAACCGCTCCGACCTCCTGGACGCTTTCGCACCGAAGGCCGCCATCGCGTTGGTGCTCCTGCTGGCCCTCGGTCTCGCGGGCGGGTGGATCCTCGCGGGCCGGATGCTCGCCCCGCTGGACCGCATCATGGACGCCACCCGGACGGCCGCGTCCGGGTCGCTCTCCCACCGGATCCAGCTCGAGGGCCGCGACGACGAGTTCCGTCAGCTGGCCGATGCCTTCGACGGCATGCTGGCGCGGCTCGAGGCGCACGTCGAGGAACAGCGGAGGTTCGCGGCCAACGCGTCCCACGAGCTGCGCACGCCGCTGGCGATCACGCGGACCCTTCTCGAGGTGGCCCGCCAGGATCAGAACCGGGACCCGGCCGAGCTCGTCGATCGCCTCCATGACGTCAACGCGCGAGCGATCGACCTCACCGAGGCGCTGCTCATGCTCAGCCGCGCCAACCAGCGATCCTTCACCCGGGAACGCGTGGACCTGTCGCTTGCCGCTGAGGAAGCCACCGAGACGCTCCTCCCCCTCGCCGAGAAGCGAGGCGTCACCATCGAGACCTCCGTCGACGTGGCACCCACCATCGGGTCGCCCGCGCTCCTGCTGCAGATGACGACGAACCTGGTCCACAACGCGATCGTGCACAACCTGCCCGACCAGGGCACCGTGTGGGTCACCACCCGTGTTCACCCGACGGGTGTGGTGCTCACCGTGGCTAACACTGGCGACGAGCTCGCTCCCCCGCTGGTCTCGACACTCGCCGAGCCGTTCCAACGCGGCACCGAACGCATCCACTCCCAGCACGCAGGTATCGGCCTCGGCCTCGCCATCGTCAAGAGCATCGCCGACGCCCACGACGGGATGCTCAACCTGTACGCGCGGCAGGGTGGCGGGCTCGTCGTCACGGTGCACCTCCCCGCCGCGCCACTGCGCACCGCCGGATAGCGTCTTCCACCGGGCGGGGGTGCTGGCTGCTCGACTGATGGCGGACATTCGATGCGGTGGACGGTCAACGGCTGCACTCGCTCGGACGATTCGCGGCACCCGTGTCGATGGGTCGGCCTAGCATTCGCGTGTGACGCCACTTCGGCCCGGCGGGCTGCCCGGTTCGAGCGTCGGCATGCCCGCGTGGCTGTGGGCAGTGCCGCTGTTCTCCTGTGGACTCCTCGGATTTGTCCCCGCTCTCGTGATCGCCGTGAAGGTCAAGACGCGGACCGCCTGGCTGTGGGCTGCGGATTCGCGGCCGCCGATTTCATCGGCTTCGCGGCGGTTGGGTCTCAGCCGGACAACGTCGAAACGTTCTGGACGAACCTTGGCGCCTTCGTCATCGTGGCAGCGGGGATTGGGGCAGTCTTCTACGCAGCGATGGTGGGCTCGAAGCTCGACTGGTCCCCGCCGATGCCGGCGGCTACTTTGCCGGGCCAAGACCCGAATTCACTGGCGATGGCGGGCGTGATGGTGGCACGGCAGAAGCGAGCGGAGGCCCGCGCTGTGGCGCAGCGCGACCCGATGATGGCGCGCGATCTCCGGATCGGCCGTCCAGATCTGCCGCGACATTACGACGACGGCGGGTTGGTCGACGTGAACAGCGCGCCGGCAGACACCATCGCGAAGTGGTTGGGGTTGAGCCAGGCGCAGGCCGCCCAACTGGTCGATGTACGGCAGCAACTAGGCAAGTTCGAGCGGATGGATGACCTTCTGAACATGGCTGGCTTGGAACTGACCGTCTATGACCGGGTAAGTGACCACGTCATCCTGCTGTGACATCGCCTCGCTGACAGCACGTCGTACCGGCCAGCCTCTGTCGACGATCAACTTGGCAAGCCGCTCTCGACCGAGCGGGGTCAACGGGGCATTAGCGTGAGTCACGAGGACCTCCAGTTAGAGGGTTGGTGTGGTAACCCCCTCCGTACTGGAGTTGTCCTCGCTATTCGTCTACGCCTCGATGTTCACAACCTGACGGGGAACTACAGCTAGCCCGGTCGTTGCGCCGCTACGGGGTGAAACTCAGATGCAGGTCCCGGCCGAGGAGGTCGGCCAGGCGGCCGCACTCCCGGGCGATCGCCTCGTCCGGTCGCCGCCGCTCGTCGAGCCAGGTCACCGTGAGCTCGTCACCACGGCGCACCCACGTCCCGCACACCACTCCGCCGACGATCACCGGGTTGGCCTTGCGGGTCATGAGGTCGCGTCGGCTCGACGGGGTGACGTGACCGTCCTTGGTGCCAGGACCGATCACCCATTGGTCGTGACCGGGAAGGAACCGCACCGCCTCCGAGGGACGCGCGGCCTGGAGGGCGTCGACGTCCTCGCGCACGACGTACGCCGCGGTGCCCTCGACATCGACCGCGACCAGCCGGTCGCCGAGCTCCGCGAACCAGGTGTCGAGCCGTTTGCGACCCGCGCTCAGACCGTTGCCGAGCCAGTAGTGGAGGCGGCCGAGCGTGGCCGGCCCGTACGTCCGGAGGTACGCCGTGATGGCGCGCGGGCCGGCGTCGTCGAGGTCGGGGATGCCTCGCCACCTCGGGTTGCGGTCGAGGCGCTGGAACGTGTGCTGTCCGTCTCGCGGCGGGACCGAAGCTCATGTCGCCCTGCCAGGTCAGTGGCTTGATCAGGGTGTGTGCGCCCTCCTCGAACACCGGCCTCAGGTGCCGGTACGCCCGGTGCTCGGTCAGGACGCCGCCGAGCTCGACCACGGTCAACGGCCCGTCGCTCAGCGCCGCGCGAACTGCGGCCCGGAAGTCCGGCCAGTCCGAGGGGGTGAGTTTGTAGTACTCCACCCAGCTCGGCAGCTCCCACTGCCGGCCGGCCGACCGGAGCGACAGGTAGACGCCGCCCTCCTCGGGAGACAGGTAGTGCATCGACCCGCGGAACGCGTAGGCCTTGATCACGTCCCCGTCGGCCAGGGCCGCCGCGAGCTCTCCGGGACGTGACGTCGTCCGGCGCGTCCGGACCGCCAGCTCAGCGAGCGACTCGTCCATCGACAGCACCGCGCCGAGCCGTCGTACGACGCCCGCGACCGACTCAGACCCCACGGGGTCGAGCAGGTGCCGCTCCATCCGCCAGGCCAACGCCTGTGCCCAGGTGACCGCGGCCTCGGTTGACGTGCTCATCCCCGCAGCCTGGCACCGATTCCGGACGAATGAGGGGTAGATTCGGGGGCTATGGCCGAGCCCGTCAAGGTGAACAACCTGAAACGGTTCTCCGTCTGCAAGCTGGCGGGCCACAAGTATGTGAAGGTCGCGTATCCGCCGTCTGCCGACGGGGAGGCCGCAGGCACCTTCCTGCGCTGTCAACGATGCGGCAAGGAGAACCACGAGGCGGGCACGGTCAACCGGGGCGGCGGAGGCCTCTTCTAGGACCGGCTCGGCCGCCTCGCGTTCTCGCACCACGATGATTGTGCGGTCCGCGCCAGGTCTGTCCTGGCATGGCAACCGTGATCCTGCACGCCGTGGTGTCCGTCGACGGCTTCATCGCCGATGAGAACGACGACGTCGGTCCGCTCTTCGAGTGGTACTTCAACGGTGACCGGCCCGTCGTCGAGGAGGCGGCCGAGGAACGTCATGCGCGGTTCCGGATCGGCACGCGCTCCCACGCGTACGTCCAGTCGTTCTGGGGCAGCATCGGCGCCACGATCCAAGGCCGGCACCTGTTCGACCTGACCAACGGCTGGGAGGCCGAGCCGCCGGCCGGAGAGCACCTCGTCGTGGTGTCGCACCGGCCGAAGCCGGCCGGTTGGCACCCCGAGGCCGACGTCCCCTTCTTCGAGGACGTGGCCGCCGCGGTCGCGGAGGCCAAGGAGCGCGCCGGAGACCGCGTGGTCGCCATCTGCGCCGGAAACGTCGGCGGGCAGGCGCTCGCGCTCGGCCTGGTGGACCAGGTGGCCATGGACGTCGTGCCGGTGGTGTTCGGCAAGGGCAAGCGATACTTCGGCCCGGTCGGCTCGCAGCAGATGCTCGAGGATCCGGACCTCGTCATCCAGGGGGACCGGGTCGTGCACCTGAGGTACCGGGTCCGCCGCTGACCACCCGACGAGGCGAGAACAAGGAAGAGGCAACGCGATGGGTGAGCTGCACGTCAACATGAACATCACGCTCGACGGGGTGATCCAGGCCAACGGTGGCCCGAGTGAGCAGGACGCCGGGTTCGAGTACGCCGGCTGGGAGCGCCCCTTCGGGGACGCGGAGTCCGGGGCCCAGATCATCGCGGACGTGCAGGAGTCCGACGCGTTGCTGCTGGGCCGCACGACGTACGACATCTTCCGCGCGTACTGGCCGGGCAAGACCGATGCCATCGGGCTGGCCTTCGACCGCGTCCCCAAGTACGTCGCGTCCCGCGGCACGCCCGAGCTGTCCTGGGACGACAGCACCCAGATCTCCGACGCCGGCACCGAGGTTCGTGACCTGCGCGAACGACACGAGCAGATCCACACGTGGGGCAGCGCGGACCTGCTGCAGACCCTGTTCCGCGAAGCCCTGGTCGACCAGGTGAACCTGTGGGTGTGCCCGGTCGTGATCGGGCAGGGCAAGAGGCTCTTTCCCGACGGCACGCGCGCCACCCGCTTCGAGCAGGTCGAGTCGGCGAAGACGTATCCCGGCGGGGTGATGCTGCTGCGCTACCGCCGCCTCGACGGCTCTCCCGAGACGGTGACCGAGGTCGTCGACGCGGAGGACTGACGGGTCCAGCTTCGTGCCGGCGGCCGGTCAGCGTCCCGTGTGGCAGGATGACCGCGATTCGACCCGACGCTGGCTGAGGCGGACCTGATGCTCGGTGAGTCGCGCTGGCCGCCGGTCACCGCCGTCCTGGTGTTCCTGGTGCTCAACATCGCCCTCCGGGTCTGGCTGCCCACGGAGGGAGCGATCCGTCTCCCGTGGGTGCTCCCGGCGATCGAGGGTGCGCTCATCGTGGTCCTGCTCGCCAACAACCGCCGCGAGGGCGCCAGGCAGGCGAGGACGTTGCGGCGTCTGGCCCTGACCATTGTCATCCTGCTGCTCGCGGCAGCCCTGTGGGCAACCGTCTTCCTGATCGACGACCTCATCCACGGGACAGGGCTGACGAACTCACCGACCCGGCTCCTGGCCTCCGGGGCCTTGACCTGGGTCGGCAACAACCTCGCGTTCGCGATGTTGTACTGGCTCATCGACGGTGGTGGGCCGCTCGCGCGCACGACACGGTCGGATCCGGTCGACTTCGCATTTCCCCAGCACCTGAGTCCCGAGGTCTCTCCGCCGGGCTGGCGCCCTGTCTTCTGGGACTACCTCCACCTCGGGTTCACCAACGCCACCGCGTTCAGCCCCACCGACGTGATGCCGCTGACGCATCGCGCGAAGGCCTTCATGGTCGTGCAGGCGAGCATCGCGCTCTCGCTCTTCGCCCTGATCCTGGCGCGTGCCGTCAACGCCTTCTCGTGAACTCGTCTCGGGCTCCGACCCTCACAGCTGGAGGATCGCGGCCGCAATGAGGTACGCGGCGGACACGGCCTCCGGGTCGTGCAGGTCGCCCCGAGCCTCCAACGCTGACCGGGACCTGGCGCGCACCGCTGCCCCGGGATCCGCGGCCACGAGATCGATGCACAACCCAGCGACCACGGCATCGGTGTCGTGGCCGTCCAGACCATCGAGGGCGAGACCGTTGTGGAGCAGCGTCGCCGCCTCCTGGAACACCTCACGAGCCAACTCGAGGTCCACCTCGGGCCGCGCCCGGGCTACGGCGTCTGCGGCCGCCAGGAACTCCTCAAAAGGTGGACCGACGGTGCTTCCGGACATGCCGTGAGGCTCTCAGGACGGCCAGGCCTCGGCAAACGGTTATGCCCGAGGACTTCGATCGAGGATGTCGATGCCGGGTGGCACGCTTGGTGCATGGGTGAACGACGCTACGACGTGAGGCCGCTCGACGAGTCGACGTGGCCGGCCTTCGCAGCCCTGGTCGAGGCGAACAACGGCATCTTCGGGGGCTGCTGGTGCATAGGTTTCCATCCCGAGGGCTGTGGCGATTCGGCCGCGGGCAACCGCGACCGGAAGTTCGAGCGCGTCCGCGAAGGCACCACACACGCAGCCCTCGTGCTCGAGGGGGACGCGTGTGTCGGCTGGTGCCAGTTCGGCGCCCCCGACGAGCTGCCGCGCATCAAGAACCGGGTGGCCTACGAGAAGGACCTGTCCGAGCTCCCGGACTGGCGGATCGCGTGCTGCTACGTCGGCAAGGGACACCGTCGCCAGGGTGCAGCGGCGGCCGGCCTGTCCGGCGCGCTGACGCTGATCGCCGGGCTCGGCGGCGGCCGGGTCGAGGGCTACCCGGAGGATGCCGCCTCGGTGGCCGCCGGGTTCCTCTTCCACGGAGCGCTCTCCACCTACGAGCAGCTGGGGTTCACGCGCGAGCGGAAGATCGGGAAGCACCGATGGGTCGTCTCGAGGCGCGTCGATCCCTCGTAGCCTCGACGTATCAATCGTCCGGGGCAACCCGGCGTCGTCCCGAGTAGCGGTCATCAGGCGGCAAGCTCCAACACCTCGTCGGCGCGCTCCGGACTGCCCTCGGCGAGGCCTCGCTCGATGGCTCCTCGCGACGCGAACCACATCACGACGCCGACGACCAGCACCGCCCCCTCGGTGACGGTCAGCGCCCAGACGATGCCGTTCAGACCGAACCAGAGGTTGCCGAGGAGCACGACGGGGATGAACAGGACACCCTGCGTCACGGACATCACCGTTGCCGCGAGCGCACGTCCGGTGGCCTGGAACAGCGACGTCAGGAGGCCGGTGAACCCGTTCGCCACCATCGCCACCAGCTGCGCCGTGAGGATCGAGGCGCCGACGACGAGGACCGACCGATCGGCCACGAACGACGAGAACACCTGGTCGCGGAAGACGATCAGCGTCGTCGCGGTGATCACGGTGATGGCGCCTACCGCGACGGCGGAGGCGCGCAGCGAAGCCAGGAGACGGCGACGGTCCCCCTTGCCGTAGGAGTACGCCAGGAGCGGCAGCACGCCGAGCGTCACGCCCATCACCAGGAACTCCGGCACCTGCGCGATCCGGACCGCGACGCCCATCGCCGCGAGCGGGCCGTCTCCGTAGGCGGCTGCGAGGTTGTTCAGCACCAGGGAGGTGACGATCAGGAAGGCGGACTGGAGCAGCGTGCTGACGCCCACGCCGAGAACGGGCGCCAGTACGGTGCGCGAGAGGGTGAACCACCGCGGCGCGAGGCTCATGCAGACGGCGGCGCGTGCGACCGGCTTCGTCACGCACCTGACCTCTCGGGGTGCTGCCCTCCGCAGCGTCTCGATGAGGCTCCGATGAGCCGATCCGCGAGCTGACCGCCAGAGCGATTGAACAACTGTTCAGTCAATGGCAGGCTGCGGTCCATGTCGCTCGACTTCAGTGCCATCAACCCCGCCGCCGCCCGAGCCGGGGCCGCCGCGCACTCTCCCTCGGGCGACCTGCCCAGCCGGGCGCAGTACGTCGTCGTCGGGGGCGGCGTCATCGGCACCTCGATCGCCTACCACCTGACGCTCCTCGGCGCGACCGACGTCGTGCTCCTGGAGCGCAAGCAGCTCACCTCGGGCACCACCTGGCACGCCGCGGGAGAGGTGGTCTCGGGCGGCACGACCGAGGATGCGCTGTGGATGGCGCGCTACTCCGCGGAGCTCTACGCACGGCTGGAGGCGGAGACCGGCCTCTCCACCGGGTTCCGGCGATGCGGCTACCTCCAGCTGGCCACGACCCCGCGCGCCGACGAGAGCTTCCGTCGCGAGACGGCGTACATGCGCTCGGTGGGGATGACCAAGGAGGTGCTGTCGGCGCGCGAGGTGGCGGACCTGGTGCCGCTGATCCGCACCGACGACGTCATCCATGGCTTCTGGACCCCCGACGAGGGGCGCGCCAACCCGGTCGACGTGACCATGTCCCTGGCCAAGGGCGCCCGGCAGCGCGGCGCCCGCATCTTCGAGAACACCGAGGTCACCGACTTCGTCCTCGAGGGGGGCAGGGTGGTCGGCGTCCGCACCGAGCACGGTGACGTCGAGTGCGAGAAGGTCGTGCTCGCCGCCGGCCTGTGGGGCCGCGAGCTCGCGGCCAAGGCCGGCGTCTCCGTCCCGCTGCAGGCGGCCGAGCACTACTACCTGCTCACCGAGCCCATCGCCGGGGTCACGCCGGAGTCGGTGCCGGTGATCGAGGACGGCGAGGCCTACGGCTACTACCGCGAGGAGGGCGGCGGCCTCCTGGTCGGCATGTTCGAACCGGTCGCCAAGGCCTGGGCGCTGGACGGCACTCCGCGCGACAGCGCGTTCGCCGTGCTCCCCCCTGACTGGGACCGGCTGGCGCCGTTCCTCGAGGTCGCGATGCGGCGCTTCCCCGCCCTCGAGGACGCGGGCATCCGCACGCTCTTCTGCGGGCCCGAGAGCTTCACCGACGACCTGTCGCCGATGCTCGGAGAGTCACCCGAGGTGGACAACCTCTATCTCGCCTGCGGTCTCAACTCGGTCGGCATCCTCTCCGGCGGCGGCCTCGGCCACATGATGGCGCAGTGGCTGATCGAGGAGCACCCGCCGCTCGACGTCACCGGGGTGGGCGTCGACCGGGCGCACGAGTTCCAAGCGACCCGGCTGTTCCGCCAGGAGCGCACCGTGGAGCGGTTGGGCTTCCTGCTCAACGACCTGGCGTGGCCGAACGCGCAGCCGCGGCTCGGTCGCAACGTGCGCCGCTCGCCGTACCACGCCCACCATGTCGCCGACGGTGCCCACTTCGCCGCCACCAGCGGCTGGGAGTACCCCGACTACTTCGCCGGGCCCGGCGTCACCCCGACCGTCGAGTGGGGATACGCGCGGGGCGAGGCGTTCGCGCGCACCCGCGAGGAGCACCTCCACGCCCGCGAGAAGCTCGCGATCTTCGACCTGTCGCTGATGTCGCACCACCTCGTGCAGGGGCCGGACGCGATGGCCGTGCTCAACCGGGTCTGCGCCAACGACATCGACACCCCGCTCGGCCGGATCGTCTACACCCAGTGGCTCGACGTCCGCGGTGGGATCATCGCCGACGTCACCGTGACCCGGATGGGCGAGGACACGTACGTCGTGGTCAGCGGCGACAACATCCACCGCCGGGTGCCCGCGTGGATCCGCCGCCAGACCCGCGAGGGCGAGTTCGTCACCGTCACCGACGTGACCGGCGGCCACTCGCTGCTGTCGGTGCAGGGCCCGAGGTCGCGGGAGCTGCTGCAGCGGCTGAGCCCGAACGACTGGTCCGACGCCGCCTTCCCCTACCTCACCGCACAGAAGGTCGAGCTCGGCTACACCCCGCTCTGGGCGCTCCGGGTCACCTACGTCGGTGAGCTCGGCTGGGACCTGCTGGTGCCCACCGAGTTCGGCGCCACCCTCTACGAACAGCTGCGCGAGGTCGGCGCCGACCTCGGCTTCCGCCCCACCGGCATCGGTGCCCTGGAGACGATGCGACTGGAGAAGGCCTTCCGGGACATGGGCCACGACATCGACTCCACCGACACCCCGCTCGAGGCCGGGCTCGGCTTCGCGGTCGCCTGGGACAAGCCGGGCGGTTTCGTCGGGCGCGACGCGCTGCTCGTGCAGCGCGAGTCCGGCCCGCTGCCTCGTCGGTTGGTCAACGTGCTGCTCAGCTCTCCCGACCACGACCTGTTCGGCGACGAGCCCGTCTACTGGGACGGCAAGCCGGTCGGCCTGGTCCGCAGCGGCGGCTTCGGCCACTCCCTCGGTGCCGCGTGCGGGATCGCCGGGCTCACCCGCGAGGGCGGCATCGTTGCCGCCGACCTGGCCGCCGGCGCGTTCGAGATCGACATCGCCGGCGACCGGGTGCCGGCCGAGGTGTCCCTCAAGCCGTTCTTCGACCCGTCGCGGTCCCGCATCCTCTGCTGACTCCCGCCCGGCGCCGGTTCCGCCGCGGCGTTGCCTCGGGGATGATGTACGCGCACCTGCTGTCGAGGAGGCGGACGTGAGCGAAGCGGGTTGGCGCGAGTTCCTCGCCGCGGACGGCGTGGACGACTGGGTGGTCCTGCACGGCGGGGCCCTGGCGGTGTTCGACGTGGCCTCGCTCACCGAGGCCACCCTGCTCGCCGAGGCCGTCGCGGGGGTCCCGGGGGTGGAGGGATCCGGGGTCGTCCTCACGGTCATCGACGCCCGGCTCACCGTGCGCCTGGCCCGGGACGTCTGGCTGCTGGAGTCGCGACACGTCGATCTCGCCCGGGCCGTCTCCGAGGTCGCGAGGCGGCACGGAGCGGTCGCCGTCCGCGGCGCCGCGCAGGAGGTCCAGCTCACGGTCGCGGCGCGGCCCGACGAGGTCGACGTCGGCTTCTGGCGGGCCGTGCTCGGGTACGTCGCCCTCTCCGACGACAACGGCGCCGATCCGCTGGGTCACGGGTCCACGGTCTGGCTGCAGGAGCTGGATGACACCAAGCCGCTGCGGCACGCGATGCACATCGACGTGTCCGTCGCCCGGGAGCACGTCGAGGCCCGGCTCGCGGCCGCCCTCGCGGCGGGTGGCCGCATCGTCGACGAGTCGAACGCGCCGGCGCACTGGACGCTGGCCGACTCCGCCGGCAACCGGGTCTGCATCTGCGCCTGGCCGGACGGCTCCCAAGCGGGCCGAGAGGAGCTCGGATGAGCAACGCCCAGCTGTACGACACCATCGGCGCGACATACACCGTGACCCGTCGGACCGATCCGCGGATCGCCGCGCGGATCTGGGCCGCCCTCGGCGACGCGCGCACCGTCGTGAATGTCGGAGCCGGCACCGGGATCCTACGAGCCGCCCGACCTCGACGTCACCGCGGTGGAGCCGTCGGCCCTCATGCGGTCGCAGCGTCCCGCAGGCGCTGCGCCCTGCGTGGCCGCCACGGCGGAGCGCCTGCCGTTCGGCGACCAGTCCTTCGATGCCGCGATGGCCGTGTGCACCGTTCACCACTGGCGGGACGCGATGGCCGGCCTGCGGGAGATGCGGCGCGTCGCTCGTCGCGTCGTGGTGTTCACGTTCGAGGTGGTGTTCTCCCCCGGCACCAGCGACCCGGATCGGTTCTGGCTGACTCGCGACTACCTGCCCGAGGTCACCGATCTCCGCGTCGGTCCGGCCTCCTTGACCGAGGTGGCCGCCGCGATCGGCGCCCGGGTGGAGACGGTGCTCGTCCCGTGGGACTGCACCGACGGCCTGTTCGAGGCCTACTGGCGGCGACCCGAGGCCTACCTCGACCCGAGCGTCCGCCGGGGCATGTCGGTCTGGGCCAGAGTCGGGCCGGAGGCGGAGCAGCGGGCGGTGGAACGCCTCCGCGACGACCTGGCGTCCGGTCGGTGGGCCGAGCGCAACCGGGCAATTGTCGACCTCGACGCCGCCGACCTCGGGGCGCGGCTGCTGATCGCCTGAGCCGAGGGCCGCGTCGCCCATCGATGAGTTCGCGCGCCGACCTGGGTCAGACCTGGCGACCGTCGTTGATTGGAGTCAGCCATGCCTGGTACGTCCTCCCCCGTCATCGAGCCGCGGGTGCTGCTCGACGGCCTCGCGATGCCCGAGTCGCCGCGGTGGCACGACGGCCGGCTCTGGTTCTCGAACTGGGGTGCCGAGGAGATCGTCGCGGTCGACCTCGCCGGCAGGAGCGAGGTGGTCGGCCCCGGGCCTGAGGGTGCTGGGTGGGCGGTCAACTGGCTCCCGGACGACCGGATGCTCATCACCGGCAGCGAGCTGACCAGGGTCGAACCCGACGGCAGTCGGGTGCGTCACTGCGACCTGAGCGACATCACGCCCCACGGGTGGAGCGAGATGACCGTCGACGGGCGCGGCAACATCTACCTCAACACGCTCAACTTCGACTTCGCCGACTTCGAGACGGTCCTGGCGAACGGGGACGCGCCCGGCAAGATCGCGCTGGTCACGCCGGCCGGCGACGTGCGCGAGGTCGCCGGCGACATCGCGTTCCCGAACGGGATGGTGGTCACCCCGGACAACCGGACCCTCATCGTGTCCGAGTCGTTCGCCGCTCGGCTCACCGCCTTCGACATCGCCGCGGACGGCACTCTGTCGAACCGACGGTCCTGGGCCGAGGGTGTGGGGCCGGACGGCATCTGCCTGGACGCCGACGGGTGCATCTGGGCCTCCAGCGGCGTGATGGTCAACGACTGCGCCAGGATCGGCGAGGGCGGCGAGGTGCTGGCCCGGATCGAGCTGGACCGGCCCTGCTTCGCGACGATGCTGGGCGGACCGGACCGTCGTACCCTGTTCATGCTGACGGCCGAGTGGCACGGCACCGGGGGCATGGAGGACGTCATCGCGGCCAGGACGGGACAGGTCCTGGTCGCCGAGGCGCCCGCGCCGGGCGTCGGGTGGCCGTAGTCGTCAGCGGGAGTGTCGGTCGCCCGGTCGGGTCATCACACAGAACTCGTTGCCGTCGGGGTCGGCCATCGTCACCCGGCTGGTCGCGCCCGGGCCGTCGCCGGTGCGCGTCGCGCCGAGGGAGATGAGCCGCTCGACCTCCTCGTCGAGGTCACCGTCGACGGACGGGGCGAGGTCGAAGTGCAGGCGGTCCGTCCCGGACTTCGGCATGTACGGCGGTCCGCCCCAGCTGATCTTCGAGCCGCCACGCGGCGACTGGATCGCGGTCTCCTCGTCCTGGTCCCAGACCAGGGGCCAGCCCAGGGCCTTGCTCCAGAAGTAGCCGACGTCCTGGGATCCGTCGCACGCGAGGGCGCCGACGAACCCGCAGCCGGCCAGGAAGTTGTTGCCGGGCTCGATGACGCAGAACTCGTTCCCCTCCGGGTCGGCGAGCACCACGTGCTCTTCCTCCGGGAGCTGTCCGACGTCGATGTGCCGGGCGCCGAGGTCGAGCGCCCTCGCCACCGTCTCCTGCTGCTCCTCCCAGGAGGCGCTCGTCAGGTCGAAGTGCATCCGGTTCTGGCCGACCTTCGGCTCCTGACTGGCAAGGAACCGGAGCACGAAACCCGAGTCGCCGCTCGGCAGCACGGTGATGTCGTCGTGGTCGTCGGCCACCTCCCATCCGAGCACGCCCGCCCAGAAGCGGGCGAGGCCGTCGGGGTCATGGGCACGGAAGCAGAGTGCGTCCAGATGAGCCATCGGATGACGCTAGGTCGAACCGAGGCACACAAGCAACGACTTTTGCTCAGGCGGAGACCGCCGCGGCCCGGGCCTCGACGGCGTCGAGGATGACCTGCACGCCGCGCGAGATCAGCAGCGCAGACGGCCGCGACCACGCGCTGGTGTTCGAGGCCCTGGTCGACGGGAGGCAGATCAACGGATGCGACTTCATCCACCTCGACGACGACGGCCTGATCGATGACCTCGTGGTGATGGTTCGTCCGCTCTCGGCGGCCACGGCATTGGCGCAGGCCATGGGCGCTCAGTTCGACCGGATCACCGCGGAAGCGCTCGGGGACACGACCTGACCGTCGAACGGGTCGGGGCGAACGGAGCTGGCCTGTGATCAGAGCGCCCGCAGGAGGTCCTCCACCCGTTCCTTGGCGTCGCCGAAGAGCATCGCCGAGTTGTCCCGGAAGAACAGCGGGTTCTGCACCCCTGCATAGCCCGAAGCCATCGAGCGCTTGAACACGATGACGTCGTCGGCGTCCCAGACGGTCAGGACGGGCATCCCCGCGATGGGCGACGAGGGGTCGTCCATGGCCGCCGGGTTGACCGTGTCGTTGGCGCCGATGACCAGCACGATGGCGGTGTTCGCGAAGTCGTCGTTGATCTCGTCCATCTCCAGGACGATGTCGTAGGGCACCTTCGCCTCGGCCAGCAGCACGTTCATGTGACCCGGCAGCCGGCCCGCGACGGGGTGGATGCCGAAGCGGACGTTCACGCCGCGGTCACGCAGCTTGCGGGTCAGCTCGGCGACGCCGTACTGGGCCTGGGCCACGGCCATCCCGTAGCCGGGGGTGATGATCACGCTGTCGGCTTCCGCGAGCAGCTCCGCGACCCCCTCCGCAGTGATCTCGCGGTGCGCGCCGTAGTCCTGGTCGGCAGCCGGGCCGGCCTCGATGCCGAAACCTCCGGCGATGACGGAGATGAAGGACCGGTTCATCGCCTTGCACATGATGTAGGACAGGTAGGCACCCGACGAGCCCACGAGAGCGCCGGTGATGATCAGCAGGTCGTTCTCGAGCAGGAAGCCCGAGGCGGCGGCGGCCCAGCCGGAGTAGCTGTTGAGCATCGAGACCACCACCGGCATGTCGCCGCCGCCGATCGAGGCGACCAGGTGCCACCCCAGCGCCAGCGCCACCACGGTGACCACGACCAGCAGCCAGAGCTGGGGGTCGATGACGAACCACACCGTCAGCCCCGCGAACGCGGCCAGCGCACCGAGGTTGAGCAAGTTCTTGCCCGGGAGCACCAGCGGCGCCGAACCGATCCGCGCCGACAGCTTCAGGTACGCCACGATGGACCCGGTGAAGGTCACCGCGCCGATGAAGACACCGATGACGACCTCGGCCGAGTGCACCCCCAACAGGTCCTGTGCCTGGAGGACCAGCGCCTCGCCGCCGTCGAGCTGCGCCTCGACGTGCAGGTAGCCGTTCCACCCGACCAGCACGGCGGCCAGCCCCACGAAGCTGTGCAGCAGCGCGATGAGCTCGGGCATGCCCGTCATCTCCACCGCTCGGGCCCGTTGCAGACCGATACCGGCACCGACGACCATGGCGACGACCAGCAGGCCGAGGCCGGCGGCCGAGATGCCCCGGTCGATCGCCAGCGCGATGGTGGCCACCAGGGCGGTCGCCATCCCCGCGATGCCGAAGGTGTTGCCGGCCTTCGCGGTCTCGTGCTTGCTCAACCCCGCCAGGGCGAGGATGAACAGCAACGCGGCAACGAGGTACGCCGACTGCGCGGCGGTCTCGACATCGAAGACGTCGTTCATGGTTCGTCAGCTCCGGTTCAGCTTCTGGTCGAGTCGGTTCATCGTCGGGTCAGCTGCGGGAGAACATGGCGAGCATGCGGCGGGTCACCGCGAAGCCACCGAAGACGTTGATGGAGGCGAGCAGGATCGCCGCGAACGCGAGAGCCGTGATCAGGGCGTCGCCCTGGCCGATCTGCAGCAGGGCACCGACCACGATGATCCCCGAGATCGCGTTCGTCACCGACATCAACGGGGTGTGCAGGGCGTGGTGCACGTGCCCGATCACGTAGTACCCGATCACGATCGCCAGCGCGAACACGGTGAGGTGCCCCACGAGAGCCGCCGGGGACACGGCGGCCAGGAGGAACAGCGTCAGCGCCGCCGCGGCGACGAGTCCGAACCGCCGTGACTGCGTCATCGGCGACCGGGACGGTGCGGACACCGGCGTGGCCGCCGCCGGCGAGGCGCCACCCGACGGGGCGGCGGAGACCTGGACCGGGGGTGGAGGCCAGGTGGACTCGCCGTTGCGAACCACCGTGATGCCACGCTGCACCACGTCGTCGAAGTCGAGGACGAGCTGGCCGTCCTTGGCCGGCGTCATCAGCTTCATGAGGTTGACCAGGTTCGTGCCGTACAGCTGGGAGGCCTGGGCCGGCAGCCGACCGGGGAGGTCGGTGTAGCCGATGATGGTGACGCCGTTCGCCGTCACCACCGCCTCGCCCGGCACCACGCCTTCGACGTTGCCCCCGTTGGCGGCGGCCATGTCCACGATCACGCTGCCCGGCTTCATCGAGGCGACCATGTCGGCCGTGATCAGCACCGGAGCCGCCCGGCCCGGGATCAACGCGGTCGTGATGATGATGTCCATGTCGCGGCAGCGCTCGGCGTACACGGCCGCGGCGCGGGCGTTGTAGTCGGTCGACATCTCCTTGGCGTAGCCCGTTGCGGACACCTCGACCTCGCCGGGATCCTCGACCTCGACGGAGAGGTACTCGCCGCCTAGGGACCGGACCTGGTCGGCAACCTCCGGGCCGCGGGTCGGTGGCGAGCACGATCGCCCCCATGCTGCCGGCGGCACCGATCGCCGCCAGGCCCGCGACCCCCGCGCCGCAGACCAGCACCCTCGCCGGCGGCACCTTGCCGGCCGCGGTCACCTGGCCGGTGAAGAACCGACCGAACACGTGGGCGGCCTCGATCACCGCGCGGTAGCCGGCGATGTTCGCCATCGAGGAGAGGACATCCAGCGACTGCGCCCGCGAGATGCGCGGCACCGCATCCATGGCCAGCGCCGTGATCGGCCGCCGCGCCAGATCGTCGACCAGGGCCGGGTCGAGCGCCGGAGACAGCACGGCCACCAGAGTGGCCCCGGTGCGCAGCCGGTCCAGCTGGGCTGGTGACGGCGCGTTCACCCCGAACACGACGTCTCCGTCGAGCGCGACGCCGATCCGGGCGCCGGCCTCGACGTACGCCGGGTCCGGGAAGCCCGACGCGGCACCCGCGCCAGGGTCCACCAGGACCTCGTAGCCCAAGCCCAGCAACGCACCCACCGTCGCCGGGGTCGCCGCCACCCGGGTCTCCCCGGTTCGTGCCTCACGCAGCACTCCGATGATCACACCAGGCTCCTCTTCGCTTTCCGCGCACGGCCAGGCACTCGAGTCGACGCTCGACCGGGACAAACAGTATTGATTGGCGTGATCGCTTCACCCGAGGGCGCCCGGGGGCCAGGTGTGCAAGACGTGGACACTGGGCAGCGACCGGCCGACCGTGTCGATTCGCCGCGCCGAAGAAACCCTAGGCGCTAGCGCACCGACTCGCGAGCACCGCTGGTCGAGAACCGGCAGGCGGTCATGCCCAGCAACGCCTCCTGACCGAGCACCAAGTCAACCCCCGCCCCGCCGGACTAGACCGCCGGGCCTGCCTCGCCCGTCAGGTTTTACTTTGGTGGGCATGCCCAGACAACACGGTGCCGAGACGTTCTTCATCGAGGGAGAGGGGATCGTCGGTCAGCAGGCCGGCGGGCGCGACGGTCGCCACCCCGACCCGGTGACCACCTCCGAGGACCCGTCCACCCCTGCGCCGGCGGCTCTGGCGGCGCGTGCGGCGCCGCCGTTCCGCTTCTCACGGGTCGGCCCGAAGGGCACGCCGCTCGGCCCGGCGCTCACCAAGAAGCTGGCGCTGGCCATGGTGGGCGGCGGCGGGGGCACCGGCACCGTCCCGGCGGGTTACACGTACCTGGGCCAGTTCGTGGACCACGACCTGACCATGGACGACACCGACGTACGCCTGGGGGACGACATCACCCCGGCCGAGCTCGTGCAGGGCCGCTCGCCGCGGCTGGACCTGGACTCGCTCTACGGTGCGGGCCCCGCGAACCCCGGCTCGGCGAAGTTCTTCACGGCCGACGGCTTGCACCTCAAGGTCGGCAACACGATCCGGACCGGCCCGGACGCCAAGAAGACCGGGCACGACCTCCCGCGCGTGCAGGGCGAGCGGACCGCGCTGATCCCTGACCCCCGCAACGACGAGAACCTCATCGTGGCCCAGACCCACGTCGCGATGATCCGCTTCCACAACGCGGTGGTGGACGCGTTGCCCGGTTCCGTCCCCGCCGCCCAACGGTTCCGCGAGGCCCGCAAGCGGGTCACGCTGCACTACCAGTGGCTGCTCCGGCACGACTACCTGCCGCGGATCGTGGATCCGGCCGTCCTCGACGACGTGTTCACCAACGGGCGGGCCCTCGTGGAGCCCGACGCCGGGCCCACCGACGTGCCGACGATGCCCATCGAGTTCTCGATCGCGGCCTTCCGGCTCGGCCACAGCATGGTGCGCAGCGCCTACAACTGGAACCGACGCTTCCCGGGCCAGGCCGGCGGTCTGGAGTACATGTTCGACTTCTCCGGGCTCGGCGGCTCCCTGGGCGGCGAGGTGCAGCTGCTCAGCAACTGGTTGGCGGACTGGCGGCGGATGTACGACTTCACCGCCGGCGGTCATGCCGAGCTCGCCCCTCCGGGCAACAACGTCAACCGGGCGAAGCGGATCGACACGCTGCTCACCGACCCGCTGAAGAACCTGCCGCCGAGCACGTTCGCCGGCCCCGCGGGGATGCCCTTCGACGACGTACGCCGCAACCTGGCCTTCCGCAACCTCACCCGGGCCAAGATGGTCAAGCTGGCCACCGGTCCGCAGCTCGTGCAGAAGCTCGCCGCCAAGGGGGTCAGTGTGGCCGCGCTCACGCGCAACCAGATCCTCAACGGGGACGGGGGCGCCGTGCTCGGCGGCCTGGACGCCGGACAGAAGGACGCGCTGGTCGACAAGACGCCGCTGTGGTTCTACGTCCTGCGCGAGGCCGAGATCAACGGCGGTCGGCTCAGCGGTGTCGGCGCGCGGCTGGTGGCCGAGACGTTCCACCGGGCGATGGAGGGCAGCAAGTTCTCCCTCGTCCGCACCCCGGGCTTCCTGCCCGACCTCGGCCGCGGCGCCACCTTCGAGATGACCGACCTCCTGCTCGTCGCCTTCGACGACAAGGTGTCGGGCCTGAACCCGCTGGGCGGCGCCTGACCGGTCGATAATCGCCTGATGGAGCTGTCGACGGCGTTCACGCAGATGTTCGGGGTCCGGCACCCGATCGCCCTGGCGCCGATGGGCGGCTCGGCCGGCGGCGCCCTCGCGGCCGCCGTCTCCCGCGGTGGTGGCCTCGGACTCCTGGGTGGTGCCTATGGCGACCGGGACTGGCTGGCCCGTGAGCTGCCCCTCGTGGCGGGCACCGGTCTGCCCTGGGGAGTCGGGTTCCTGAGCTGGGCCACGAGCCTCGGTGCCGTCGCCCAGGCGCTCGAGGAGTCCCCGCGCGCGGTGATGCTGTCGTTCGGTGACCCGAGTCCGTTCGTCGACCTCATCCGGGAGGCAGGCGCAGCGCTGATCCTCCAGGTCACCGATCTCGACGAGGCCCGACAGGCGGTGGACCTGGGCGCCGACCTGATCGTGGCGCAGGGCACGGAGGCCGGCGGGCACGGAGGCCGATCGGGCCGCTCGACCCTGCCCTTCGTGCCGATCGTCGTTGACCTGGTGGCGCCCCTGCCGGTGCTGGCCGCCGGCGGGATCGCGGACGGCCGCGGAGTCGCCGCCGCACTGACGCTCGGTGCCGCCGGCGCGCTCCTGGGCACCCGCTTCCAGGCCACGGCCGAGGCCCTGGTGGACCCGTCGACGGCCGAGGCCCTGCTCCGCGGGCGCGGGCAGGACACCGAGCGCAGCGGCGTCCTCGACCTCGCCCGAGGCTCCCGATGGCCCCAGAAGTACACCGCCCGGACCCTCGGCCACCCCTACCTCGACCGGTGGCGCGGCCGGGAGGAGGAGATCGCGGGGACCCCAGGAGCCCAGCAGGACTACTGGTCCGACGTGGCCCGGGGGGACGTCCCGCCGTCACCGGTCTGGGCGAGCGAGGCGCTCGACCTCATCACCGACCTGCCGCCCGCCGCCGACCTGGTCGAGGCCCTGGCCGCGCAGGCCGGGCGCGCGCTGGCGAGCGCGGGACGAGCCTGAGCCGGCGCGGATTTTCGACGCGCCGTCCGCAAGGTGGCCCAATGCCGACCTGGCACCGTTCTAGGGGATAAAGTCTAGTGACTTAGTTTACTTAGGAGCCCCGATGACCTTCCCCGCATCGGCGCAGGCCGTCGACCTGCACCAGCACCTGTGGCCCGAACCCTTGGTGGACCGGCTGCGCGCTCGCTCGCGGGTGCCGTACCTGCGGGGCTGGACGCTGCACACGCTCGGGGAGGCGCCGTACGAGATCGTGGCCGCCCACCACGACGTGCGCTCACGGCGGCAGCAGAACGCCGAGGACGGCATCGGGCTCGCCTGCCTCTCCCTGTCGGCACCCCTGGGCATCGAGTCGTTGCGCGGGCCTTCGGCGCGGGCTCTGCTCGACACCTGGCACGAGGGGGCGGAGACGCTGCCCGAGGGCTTCGGCGCCTGGGCCTCCGTGTCGCGGATCGACCCGGACCTCGAAGGTCTCCGGTCCCATCTGGCCGGCGGCTTCGTGGGGGTCCAGGTGCCTGCCACGGACGTGCCCACCCCCGCCGGGTGGGCGCGCCTCGCGCCGGTGCTCGACGTCGCCGAGCGAGCAGGCAAGCCGGTGCTGGTGCACCCCGGCCCGGAACCGCCGAACCCCGACCACGCCGACCTCCCACCGTGGTGGCCGGCGGTGGTGGGGTACGCCGCCCAGCTCCAGGCGGCCTGGTGGGCCTGGCACGCGGCCGACGTGCGGGCGTCGCACCCGACCCTTGGGGTCGTCTTCGCCGCGGGCGCCGGTCTCGCGCCGGTGCACCACGAGCGGTACGTCGCCCGCGGCGGCAGCACCCACCCGGTCGACCCGCTGGTGCACGTCGACACGTCGTCGTACGGACCCCAGGGGCTCGACGCACTGGTGCGGGTGCTCGGGATCGACGCGCTCGTGCTGGGCAGCGACCGTCCGTACGCCGCGCCGGTCGCCGAGCTGATGGGCGAGGCGGCCACGCGGGCGGTCCGGGTGACCAACCCGCGGCGGGTCCTCGGCCTGCCGCTCTCGCAGCCCGAGGGGGTGCGGTCGTGGCCGCGGGCGAGCTGACGAGCGACCGGGTCGCGGCGGAGGGCGCCGTCGACTTCCGCAGCGAGGTCGGTGGCCTCACGCTGGACACCCTCCCCGGCCGGAACCTCGACGCCGAGGAGCTCCGCGCGCTCGTCGCGTCCCTGGCCAGCGACCCGGACCAGTGGGCGCACCTGGTCGGCTTCGACGACGACGAGCGGGTCTACGCCTCGCTGCACCGCGACGCCCACGTCGACGTGTGGCTGCTGTGCTGGACCCCGGTCAACGACACCGGCTGGCACGACCACGACATCTCCTCGGGCGCGGTGGCCGTCGTTGCGGGCGAGCTCGTCGAGAACAACCTGCGCGTCGGCTCCGCGGGCGTCGAGACCAGGGTCCCGGCAGGGCACGCGTTCTCCTTCGGCCCCGACCACATCCACCGGCTCAACGGCGCCGAGCGAGGATCCGTCTCCGTCCACGCCTACAGCCCGCCGTTGTGGCGGATGGGCCAGTACGCCGTCGGCGACTCGGGCGTGCTGCGTCGGGTCTCGGTGTCCTACGCCGACGAGCTGCGCCCGCTGGAGTGACCCAAGAGGGCGACCCAAGAGAGTGACCCAAGAGAGTGACTCAGGCGTCGGTCAGGGTGATGCTGACATCGCCCTGGGTCATGACGACGTCGGACCCGCTGCCCGAGACCTCGACCCCTTCGGTGAACAGCTCGCTCAACCACTGGTCCTGCTCCGTCAGGGCGGGATCGCAGGCCATCATCGTCGTCGCCGGCTCCGCCGACCACGCGAGCTTGCCGTCCTCGTAGGTGTAGGCGGCCGACATGGTGTTGCAGCCGGCGATCACGGTCAACGAGTCGTCCTCGGTCGAGACCTGGATCGTCGACCCCTCCACCAGGTCGTGGCCGGAGACCTCGGTCGACACGAGCTGCCGATCCGCGATCTTGACCGACGACGCGGTGTCGTCGGTCGCGGTGTCGGAGTCGTCGTCCGAGCACCCCTGAGCCAGGCCGGACAGGGACAACAGCAGGACCAGCGCGCCGGTCGAGCGAACGAGAGAGAGCGGCATCAGCCACACGGCCTTCCGGAAGAGTTCGAGATGTCCCGGACCCTAGAGGCGAGCGGGCTCCGCCATCCTCACCCCGACCGGGTGAGTGCCTTCCGCCGGTGGTGGTCGGCACCGACACCGGGGCCGGTGTACATCCTGCCATCGCGGGCGCCGCGCCCTTGCCGCCCCGATCGTGACAACCGCCGAGGCACAGTGAACACTGACGTCGAGCAGTACAGCCAGCCCACGCACCAGACTTGGAGTGAGACATCTCGTGACGACCAAGAGCGACTTCCCTGAAGACGAGTGGACCCGGATCCTGCGGGCCCCGTTCGTGGCCGGCCTGGCCATCTCGCTGGCCGACCCCGGCGGTCCGATCGAGGCAGCCAAGGAGTCCATGGCCACCATCAAGTCCGCCACCAACCCGCCGAGCCGCGAGCAGCTGCTGGCCGAGGCCGCGCTGGACATCTCGGCCCTGACCCAGCAGCGGCAGAACCCGCTCAAGGGCTACAAGCTCGTCAAGGGTGGTCCCGCCCCGGGCACGCAGGTGCTCGACGAGCTGCGCGCCGTGCAGGAGATCGTCGCCGCGCGGGCCACGCCGGAGGAGACCGCGGCGTTCGGTCAGTGGCTGGTGGTCGCCGCGCAGGCCGCGGCCGATGCCGCCAAGGAGGGTGGCTTCATGGGCTTCGGCGCGATCCAGGTCAGCGAGGGCGAGCAGGCCATGCTCGACCAGCTGCACGCGACGCTGACCACCTGACCTCGCCACCGCGCGGCCGTGCGGAAGCCCAGACGTCCGTGGCCATTGACTGAACGTTCAGTCTAGGTCAGCATCACGGACATGAGCAGGGTCGACGCGGTCGTCGTGGGCGGCGGCACCGTGGGCGCGTGGACGGCGTGCTTCCTCGCCGAGGCCGGGCGCTCCGTGGTGCTGGTCGAGGCCGAGACCCTCGGCAGCGGCGCGAGCAGTCGCGCCGCGGGCATGGTGCGGGCGCAGGGCGGGACCGAGTCGGCCATCCGGCTCGGTCTGTTCAGCCGCGACTTCTACGCGTCGCAGCGTGGTCGCTACCCGCTCGACTCCGGTTTCGTCGCGCAGGGCTACCTGATGCCGTGCTTCACCGAGTCCGAGGTCGCGGCGGCCCACGACCGGATCGCCCTCCAGCGCTCGCTCGGGCTCGACGTCGAGTGGTGGGACGCCGACGAGGTGGACCGCCGCGGCACGGGCCTGGCGCCCGGTGCGACCTGCGGGGCGTCGTACGCCGCGGGCGACGGCTACCTCGACGCTCCCCGCAACGTGCTCGCGTACACGGCCGCCCTGCTCGCCGCCGGCGTGGAGGTCCGCGAGCGCTGTGCCTTCACCGGGCTCCGGGTCTCCGACGGACGGGCGGTCGGCATCGAGACCAGCAGCGGGTTCGTGGAGGCGGACGCGGTCGTGCTCACGGGCGGTCCCGACCTGGCCGCGGTGGGAGAAGCGGCGGGCGGGCGCATCGTCGCCGGCGGCACCCGGCACCAGGTGGTGGTGACCGCACCCGTCCCCGGGGTCGACCCGCGGACGCTGCCGATGGTCTTCGACGTCGCCTCGGGCATCTACTGGCGGCCCGGCGAGGACGGTGGCCTGCTCTGGGGGATGAGCAACCCCGACGAGCAGCCGGGCCGCGCCCGCGAGTTCGACTGGGCGTACTACGACAGGATGCGGGACCGCGTCGCGGCGCTGTTCCCGGCCACCGCCGGGCTCGGAGTACGCCGGGCGTGGGCGGCCACCATCGACTACACGCCCGACCACCTGCCCATCCTCGGACCGCTCCTCCACGACAGCGGGCCCGTGGCCGGCACCGTCGTGGCGAGTGCCGGCGGCCACGGGATGATGTGGGGCCCGGGGGTCGCGCGCGCCGCCGCCGACCTGCTGCTGCACGGCCGCACCGACCTGCTCGACCTCACCGACCTCGGCCTCGATCGCTTCGACGCCGACGGACGCAGCCGCCTGGCTGCGGACCCGATCGCCCTCCCCTTCCCGCAAAGGACAGCCTGAATGACTCCGCACCTCCACGACGTCGCCACCGCCGAGCTCGAGGACCTGGGCCCGCTCGAGGAGGCGACCGGGCCGGAGATGACCACGGCCGGCCTCGAGGTGTGGGCCGACGGTGACGTGTCCGGCGGCATCTGGGAGTGCACCCCGGGACCGTCGTACTGGACCCAGGAGGAGCACGAGGTCATCCACCTCGTCACCGGTCGGATGACAGTCACCCGTGACGGCGAGGAGCCGGTCGAGCTCGGGCCCGGCGACATGGCGGTCTTCCCCAAGGGTTGGTCGGGCACCTGGGACATCCACGAGACGGTGCGGAAGGTCTACGCGATCTTCTGAGGATCCGCCGAGTCCCTGAGCCGCCTCAGCCCGTGTCGGAGCAGGTGTTTGACGGCGCCCACGGGCACGTCGAGGACCTCGGCAGCCTGCCCGCAGGAGGCGCCGCCGAAGTAGGTCAGGTCGAGAGCCCAAGCCTGCTCCCGACTGAGGACGGTCGAGGGGGCGGCACCGGTCGCCGCGACGCCGAGGCCCGCCGCGCTCCGCACGCCGGCCAGCACCCGCCGGTGGGCGAGGCAGGTGATCCAGGTCGAGGCCGACCCGTGGGCCGGGTCGTACCGATGGGCCTGGAACCAGACGTCGAGGTAGGTCTCGCGGGTGACCTCCTGCGCCCGAACCGGGTCGCCGAGAGTCCGGAGCACCAGGCCGTAGACCCGCGCGACCGTGGCGTCGTACAGGCGCGCCAACGCGTCACGGTCTCCCCTGGCGCACAACTGCAAGTCCTCCGCGGTCGCGGCGACCTCGTCGCTCGCGGTCCGAGAGGTGGTCACCGGCTCAGTGTGCGTCATCCCCGTCGGTTTGTCCAAGGTTTGTCTTATGTTGCCGCAGCGGACGCACCTGTCCAGACCGCCCGATTATTGACTCCCGGGCCGTGGCCTCCCGGGAGTACCTTGGCTGATCCCCCCGAGACGGGTGAGGAGACCCAGATGAGAACAGCAGCAGCATGGGCCGGAGCGGCCACCACGATGGTGGCCGCGACCCTGGTCCTGGCACCGGCGGCGCAGGCCGCGGAACGATTCCAGGTGCAACTGGTCGACGCGCAGAGCTTCAGCTCCGACTTCGGCACGTTCGCCAGCAACATCCCCGGCTGTCCGACCGGCAAGTCCTACACGCTGCGCGGCATGGTCCAGGCCCCCGGCGTGTTCCGGGGAACACGCGAGTTCGTCTGCGACAGCGGCGTCGGCAGCGTCACGGTCAACCTGTCCGCACGGTTCGGCGAAGGTGGGTCCGTGGGCACCTGGTCGATCGTGCAGGCGAGCGGCGACCTGGCCGGCGCGCACGGCGCCGGGAAGCTCGCCGGGACGCCGATCGCCGGCGGCATCAGCGACGCCTACACGGGGACGGTCACCGTCACCGGGTGACCGAGCACGGGGTCACCGCTGCACCGTGACGACCTCGCACGACTTGTTGGTGTCGTGGAAGTCGTCGAGCGGGTCGATGGCGCCCAGGTAGATCAGCACGTCGTGGTCGACGTTCGCCTTGCCGCAGTAGATCTCGTCACGCTTCCCGTCAGGGGACAAGTAGATCGTGTCGCTGCCCTCCTCGGCGTAGACGATGTCCGCGCCGGCGCCGACATGGAGGACGTCGTCATCCTCGTCGCCCTTGATGACGTCGGCACCCGGACCGTCGAAGATCGTGTCGACGCCGTAGCCGCCATTGATGAGGTCCACCCCGGCGCCGGCATCGATGACGTCGTTGCCGACCCCGCCGATCATCTGGTCGACGCCGTCACCACCGAAGAGGACGTCGTTGCCGGTCTCGCCGTTGACGCGGTCGTTGCCGCCGCCACCGGCGAGCCGGTCGCCGTCGTTGGCGCCCGACAGGGTGTCGTTGCCGTCCCCGGCAACCACGTGGTCGCGCCCGGCCGCGCCGACGACGTGGTCGCCGCCACCGCGTGAGCGCACCAGGTCGTTGCCGCCGCGGGCCAGGATCGTGTCGTCGCCGCGGCTGCCGGTGATGGTCTCGCCGCGGTCGGTGCCCCGGATGCTCCGGGCCTCGGCGGGGCTCGAGACGATCGCCAGCGAGGCGATGAGCGCGAGCGGGAGAAGGACTCTGGACGGGGGGATCATGAATGACCTCGGGGGTGCCGGTTCCTCGACACGGGCAACGCGTGGGCGTCATCCGCGAGACTCAGCAACCGCCGGCGCCAGGCGCCGACCGCTTCCCCCTCGTTGCGCTACCGCCCCCCGAGCATGGCCGCTGCGTCATCGAGTCGGGCACGAGCAGACGGTCCGTCCGTGCCCAGCGCCGCAGCCTAGGGCCGCGCCGGGCGTACTGGAAGTCTGCGGACGCCGGCGCCTCAGACCGTCCGGGATCCGACCAGGACCCCGATGCGACCGTGACCCACTCCCACCCGCAAGCGCGAGCACCCGGAGAGCAGCGGCAGGCGTGGATCGGAGGGTCCGGCGAGCCTGTCGGCGCGACACGCGGCGCGCGTCCCCGGTTTGCCAGGCGGATCGGGATACACATGCCTTGGCCCCGCAAAGTATGAGTTTGCGGGGCCTGAACCATTTCCAGGGGAAATAGGTGAAGGCCACCAAGTATGAGTTGGTGGCCTTCGGTGTCTTCCGGACCGAAGTCCTTCCGACAGGTCAGTTCTATCTCCGCCATGGGACCCCGCGCAAGGGACCTTCGTCACCAATCCTGGCCGCCTCGGCGTGTCGGCGAGACACGCCGACGACCCCCCACCCCGAGGGGTGAAGGCGCAGGTCAGGAGCCGGCGACGTAGCCGTCGATCTCCCCGAGGATGCGGGTCTTGACGTCGTCGGGCGCGAACGACGAGCGCACCGCCGCGCGGGACAGGTCCGCGACGCCGGCCTCGTCGAGGGACAGCAGCTCGGCGGCGACGGCGTACTCCCGGCACAGCGTGGTGCCGAACATCGGCGGGTCGTCGGAGTTGATGCTGACGGTCACCCCCGCGTCCACGAAGGTGCGCAAGGGGTGCTCGGCGAGCGAGGCGACGGCCCGGGTGGCGACGTTGGAGGACGGGCAGACCTCGAGCGGGATGCCGGCCTCGGCCAGGTGGGCCAGCAGCGCCGGGTCCTGGGCGGCCGACGTGCCGTGCCCGATCCGCTCGGCACCGAGCAGCCGGATCGCGTCCCAGACAGTCTCGGGACCGGTGGTCTCCCCGGCGTGCGGCACGCTGTGCAGGCCGGCCGCCCGGGCGGCGTCGAAGTGCGGCTGGAACTGCGCGCGGGAGACGCCGATCTCCGGACCGCCGAGCCCGAACCCGACCAGTCCCTCGGGCCGGTGGTCGCAGCGCGTAGGTCAGCGTCGCGTCCGCGGACGGGACCCCAGACTCCCCCGGGATGTCATAGATCCAGCGCAGCACCAGTCCGAGGTCACGCTCGGCCGCGACCCGTGCGTCCTCGATCGCTTCGGTGTAGGCCTCGATGGGCATCCCGAGGTCGACGGCATCCGGCCGCACGGAGGTGTACGGCGTGCAGGTGAGCTCGGCGTACCGCAGGCCCTGGCCCTCGGCCATCTCGCGCGCCACCTCGTAGGTCAGCAGCCGCACGTCCTCGGGGGTCTTCACCAGCGCGACCACGGCCAGGTAGACGTCGACGAAGTGGGCGAAGTCGCGGAACGCGAAGAACTCCCGGAGGGCGTCGGGATCGCTCGGCACGGTGCCGGGATGCCGCTCGGCGAGCTCGGAGACGATGCGGGGCGAGGCGGACCCGATGTGGTGCACGTGGAGCTCGGCCTTGGGCAGTCGGGCGATGAAGTCAGCAGAAATCACCCGTCGATCCTGTCACTGCGTGGCGGCGAGCACCGCATCGATGCTGTCTTGCACCGAGCCCTCCACACGCGTGCCGTCGATCTCGACCGTCGGGGTGCCGGTGACCTTCTCCTTCGACATCTGGTCGGTGGCGTTCTTGATCCACTGCGCGTAGACGGTGCCCTCGATCAGCGGTCGCACCTCGGACTCGGTGGCCCCGGCCTGGACCGCGTCCTTGATCAGCTCCTCGTCCTCGGGCCCGGCCGAGTTCTCCGCGGGCTGGTCGGCGTACCGCTCGTCGTGGAACGTCTTGAACGCCTCGACGCCGGCCGTGTCCAGCACGGCCAGGGCCGCGTTGAGCGCACGCGAGGAGTAGGCGTTGTCCGAGGCCGAGTCGAGGAAGGACACCATGCGGTACTCCATGCGCACCTTGCCGTCCTCGATCGCCTGGGAGACCTGGTCACCGGTCGCCTGCTCGAGGGACATGCACACCGGGCACTGCAGGTCCTCGTAGACCGTGATCGTGGTGGGTGCGGACGCGTCCCCCACGAAGATCGAGTACCCGTCGGTCCCGCTAGGTGTCGTCGACGGCGCGTCGCCGGTCGTGTCGCGGCTCGCCTGGATGAAGAACCCGACGCCGATGACCACCGCGAGCACGGCCACGACGGCGCCCACCACGAGCAGCCGGCGCCGGCGCTCGGCGCGCCGCTGCTCCGCGAGCAGCGCCGCCGTCCGGGCGGCGCGCTCATCGGACTTCTTGGACATCGAGGACCCTCTCGTCGGTGGGACGGAACAACAGCGAGTCGAGCGACAGGCGGGAGCGCGGACGCCACACGAGCCAGGCGGAGAGCAGCAGCAGGCCCACGTCGCGGGCGATCTCCAGCGGGTACTTCGACGAGGCACCCTCCTGGGCGCCCCCACCGCCGAAGCAGCCGCACTCGATCTCGAGCCCGCGTGCCCAGGCAGCGCCGATGCCGATGATGAAGGCGATCAGCAGCAACGACGAGACGACGGCGGCCGCTCGGGTGAGCAGGCCCAGCAGCAGGCAGACACCGAGCACCACCTCGACCAGCGGGAGCAGGTGCCCCACGGGCGTCACCGCGGCCTCGGGCAGCAGGTCGTAGGCGCGGACGGCGCGCACGCTGGCCGCCGGATCGGGCAGCTTGAGCAGCCCCGCGGCCAACCAGACACCGCCCGTGACCAGCCGGGCCACGAGTCCGAACCACGCGCCCGAGGACTCCTTCACGGCGCCGACCCTAGAGCCTCAGGCTGAGGCTTTTCTGAGGAACGGAGGCCCTCGGGACCAAGGTCCCGCGCCGTGAGTAGGGTGACCTGTTGATGAACGACCGACTGGTGTGGATCGACTGCGAGATGACCGGGCTCGACCTGGTCGCCGACGCGTTGGTGGAGGTGGCCGCCCTGGTCACCGACTTCGACCTCAACGTGCTCGGGGACGGCGTCGACATCCTCATCAAGCCGCCGCAGGAGGCCATCGACCAGATGGGCGACTACGTGCGGAACATGCACGAGACGTCCGGCCTGCTCGACCAGCTGGTCCAGGGCGTCAGCCTGCTCGAGGCGGAGGACGAGGTGCTGACCTACGTCCGCGATCAGTGCGGCCAGCAGGCGCGGCCGCCGCTGGCCGGCAACACGGTCGCGACCGACCGGTCCTTCCTGGCCCGGGACATGCCGACGCTGGAGGCGTTCCTGCACTACCGGATCGTCGATGTCTCCTCCATCAAGGAGCTCTCGCGGCGCTGGTTCCCCCGCGCCTACTTCCAGGCACCGCCCAAGCGCGGCAACCACCGGGCCCTGGCCGACATCCAGGAGAGCATCGAGGAGCTGCGCTACTACCGGGAGACGGTCTTCGTGCCGCCGCCCGGCCCGGACAGCGACACCGCACGCGAGGTGGCGACCCGGCACGGCGGCTCCCTGACGGGCCTGCACGGCGACAGCGGGGACCTCCCGGCCACCCCCGATTCCGCTCCGGCCGGCTGAGCGCCGTACACTCTTCCCCGGCCTCGACGCCGCCGCGTCGGGGCTCTTGGTGGGTATAGCTCAGCCAGGTAGAGCGCCGCGTTGTGGTCGCGGATGTCGCGGGTTCGAGTCCCGTTACTCACCCCATGCGTCAAGGACCGTCTGCCGAGATCGGCCGACGGTCCTTGTCGTCTCGGAGGGTCGGCTCCCCGACGCGACGCGGCCGAACGGCCCCGTGGTTTGACCGTGGTTTTGACCGTGGTTTTGACCGTGGCGCTGTTCCCTGCTTAGGTCTGGACCAAGGCGGCGCTCGGCACGAGGCGCCAGACATGAACAGCCAGGCCACATGATCGTGGTCGCGCCGCCGGCAACAACGGGAGTCACGTTCGGCAACCGGACGCCCGAGCACCGGGTATGTGGCAGGAAGCCAGAGGGCGCCCTCCTGCTGACCGAGACGGTGCAGCACATCAACGGGGCAATAACCGCAAACCGACCCGAGTCCTGCAGGAATGCCACGACAATGTCGTGTCCACACCTGCTTGCCTCGACTGCGGCTCCCCCTCACGTGGTGGCCGCGGCCAACCCCCCTGAGGAGAACCACGTGGCAAACAAACGCACCCCCAATCGTCATGCCCTCGTCGCCGCCGCGTTGACGGCGCTGGTCGCGCTCGGCGTGATCGTGCCGTTCCAGCTCGCTGGGGCAACCAATGGCGGGCATGCTGCACGGCGCCCCCAGACGACCGCGACCCAGACCGTCACGGCGACGGCGACGCGCACGGTCACGTCGATGGCCACGGTCACGGCCACCGTGACGGCCACCGTCCCCGGTCCGACCGTGACCGTGACCGCACAGCCGCCGCAGAGCACCAGCACCACGACGGCGAAGCCGACCAGCACGGCGACTAGCCGACCAGTACTGCCACCGCGACCAGCACTCCGACCACGACCAGCACCCCGACCACGACCAGCACCCCGACGCGCGACCAGCACCCCGACGGCGACCAGCACCCCGACGGGTCTGCCGGCGCCCGCGACCTGGCCGAACGCCTCCACCACCGGCGTGCCCGCCGGAGTGGCGCTGACCGCCTACACGGGCCCGATGACGGTGACCCAGGCCGGTGCGGTCATCGACGCCAAGACGATCACCGGCAGCATCACCATCGCCGCTCCCAACGTGACGATCAGCCGGAGCCAGGTGAACGGCTTCGTCGGCGTCGAGGACGGCGGCAGCCTCATCATCAAGGACACCCGGATCAACATCGGCGACCGGCCGCGGCACGGGCCTGGGTGAGCACGAACTTCACCGCGCTGCGCATCCACGTCACCGGCGGCAACCGTTCGATCAACTGCTACTCGGACTGCACGATCCGCGACTCCGTACGTCGCACGGCCAGTTCGCCGACGCGACCGGGGTGTACCACGAGTCCGGGATCCGCATGGGCGAGCGCACCACTCTGATCCACAACACGATCGCCTGCGATGCGCCTGCGATCCAGGATGCGGGCTGCTCGGCCGGCCTCACGGGGTACGGCGACTTCAACCCGGTCGCCGACAACCTGATCCAGGACAACTGGTTCAAGCAGACGCTCTCCGGCGGCACCTGCGCCTACGGCGGCGCGTCGGGGGGCAAGCCCTACTCCGACGCCTCCCACGACGTCCGGTTCATCAACAACGTCTTCGAGCGCGGCTCGTCCGGCAACTGCGGGATCTGGTTCGCGATCTTCGACTTCGACGAGAACGCGCCCGGGAACGTGCTGTCCGGCAACACCTGGGACAACGGCGGAACGGTCCGCTAGCAACGACCGCGGATCCCGTTCCGACCGCCACGCCCCATCCGCCTCCGTGCGGGTGGGGCGTGGTCCGTCAGCGGCTGTCAGTGCTGGCCGGGGATGTGCCCGAAGCGGCCCTTCTGGAAGTCCTCGTAGGCCTCCATCACCTCGGCCTTGGTGTTCATGACGAACGGTCCGGCCCACGCGAGCGGCTCCCGGATCGGCTGCCCACCGACGACGACCACGTCGAGCGTCGGGGACCGGGTCTCCTGGGACTCGTCGGCGGTGATCGTCAGGTAGTCGCCGGCGCCGAAGACCACGGCCTGGCCGGTCGAGACGGGGCGCCCGTCGGTGCCCACCTTGCCCTTGCCGGCGAGCACGTAGCCGAGCGCGTTGAACTCCGGGTTCCACGGCAGCTCGAGCTTGCTGCCAGGCTCCAGGGTCGCGTGGACCAGCGCCATCGGCGTGAACGTCGAGCCGGGCCCCTGCACACCGTCGACCGCGCCGGCGATGATGCGCACGAGTGCGCCGCCGTCGTACGTCGTGGCGAGGCCGACCTCGCCGGAGTGGATGTCCTGGTACTTCGGGTCGTTGAGCTTGGCGTCCCGGGGCAGGTTGACCCACAGCTGGAGACCGTGGAAGAGCCCCCCGGACTGCACCAGCCACTCGGGCGGCGCCTCGATGTGGAGGATGCCCGACCCGGCGGTCATCCACTGGGTGTCGCCGTTGGTGATCGTGCCGCCACCGCCGTGGGAGTCCTGGTGGTCGAAGGTCCCGTCGATGATGTAGGTGACCGTCTCGAAGCCGCGGTGCGGGTGCCACGGCGTGCCCTTGGGCTCACCCGGGGCGTACTCCACCTCGCCCATCTGGTCCATCATGATGAACGGGTCGAGGTGCGCGAGGTCGATGCCGGCGAACGCTCGGCGCACCGGGAACCCCTCTCCCTCGAATCCCTGCGGTGCGGTGGACACCTGCCAGACCGAGCGGGGCTGGTCGCCCAGTCCGGGGGTCTTCAGGCGCGGCAGGACGGTGACGTCGTCGACGGTGATCGCGGGCATCTTCTTCTCCTAGGGCTCTTGACTCACCTGGTGCAACGATAGTTGAAATCTCAATATTCCGCCTCCCCCGCCGTTCCCCGGCGGGCCGCCGGGGGCACCATCTGCTCGATTTCGGGGGTCCGGGACCCGCTGGTAGTGTTGCTCGCGCTTCACCACACGCGCCATTAGCTCAATTGGCAGAGCAGCTGACTCTTAATCAGCGGGTTCGGGGTTCAAGTCCCTGATGGCGTACCAAACACCGAGGTCAGAGGCCGTTTCCGGCTTCTGGCCTCGTGGTGATTTCGGCCCAACCCGTGCTCTACCCATGCGTGTGCGCATCCGAAGTGCCGGCGACCCCGCGTGGCGCAGCGCGGCCCGGATCCAGGCGACGAACCCCGTCAAGCGTCACGGACTCGCGTCTTGATCGGGACGCCAGGACACCGGGCACCGGGCAACCTCGACGTCATCACCGCCGTCCTCGTCGACGGCTCTGAGTCCACCCAACCGAGCTGTGACGGACGATGCGTCACTTAGCCCAGAATGCTGCGTCCGCCGTCATCCCGGTCAGCGTGCTGCCATCGCTTGATCGGATGCCCAGCCCACTGCTTCCAAGGGGCGTGGAGGACGTAGGGAGGACGGTCCCGTGGCGTTGGGAATCCGTCAAGAAACGGTCGTCGAATGGGGGAAACCCGTATGGATGGTGGGGTGGGCGAGCCGCAGGTTGTTCGCTGGTGGCGTGAGGAACCAGATGGCGTTGCCGAAGCGCCTGCTCGTCGGTCGACCAATCAGCAGTTCGCGCTTGGGCGAGACGCTGCTGCCGAAGAGACTCGCGCTGCCGGTCTTCTGCAGCGACCCGCTCTCGTCGAATGCCTATGCCACCGAGGAGATTCTCCTGGTGCTCAGCGTGGGCGGGCTGTCTCTCCTGCATCTGTCGCCGTGGGTCGCGCTGTGCGTGGTCGTGCTGCTGGTGATCGTCGTCCTGTCCTACCGCCAGACCTGCCACGCATACCCCAACGGCGGCGGCGCCTACGCCGTCAGCAAGGCGAATCTGGGACGAGGAGCATCGCTCGTGGCAGCGAGCGCGCTCCTGGTCGACTACGTGCTGACCGTCGCGGTGTCGGTGGCGGCCGGAATCGCCAACATCGTCTCCGCAGTTCCGGGCCTGGCTCCGCACGCCGTGGCGATGGCCATCGCGACGGTGGTCGGCCTGGCGCTGATGAACCTGCGCGGCATCAAGGAGTCCGGCACGGTGTTCGCGATCCCGACCTACGGCTTCGTGTTGTGCGTGCTGGTCATGATCGGCCTCGGGTTTGCCGAGACGTTGACCGGCGACCCACCGACAGCCGAATCCGCGGCCATCGGGATCGAGCCCGCGAACGACTGTCACCGGTCTGCTCCTGGTCGCGGTGCTGCTGCGCGCGTTCGCGTCCGGATGTACGGCTCTGACCGGAGTCGAGGCGGTCAGCAACGGCGTCCCCAACTTCAAACGACCCAAGGCCCGGAACGCGGCGTCCACGCTCGCGATCATGGGCGGGCTGACGATCGTGATGTTCGTCGGGATCACCGCGCTCGCCCTGATCAGCGACGTGCACGTGGCCCACGACACGTCCCAGCTGATCGGCGCTCCGGACGGCTACACCCAGCGGACCGTGATCGCGCAGATCGGCGGGGCCGTCTTCGGCATCGACTCCATCGGGTTCTTCGCCGTCCAGGGCTTCACCGCTGCGATTCTGATCCTGGCCGCGAACACCGCCTTCAACGGCTTCCCCGTGCTGGCCTCCATCCTCGGCCCACGACGAGTTCCTGCCGCGCCAGTTCGCTCGCCGCGGCGACCGGCTGGTGTTCTCCAACGGCATCGTCATCCTGTCGGGTCTCGCGGTCGCGCTCATCTGGGCGTTCGACGCCGACACGACCAGGCTGATCCAGCTGTACATCATCGGTGTCTTCGTGTCGTTCACCCTGAGCCAGGCCGGCATGGTCAAGCACTGGCTCCGGTTGCTGCCGACGACGGCGCATCGTCGGGCCCGCGCCGAGATCTACCGATCACTCTCGATGAACGCGCTGGGCGCGTTCACGACCGGCCTGGTGCTGATCATCGTCCTGGTCACGAAGTTCACTCACGGCGCATGGATCGTCGTCATCGCCATGCCCCTGGTCTACGCGATCATGAACGCCGTTCACCACCACTACAGCTCGGTGGCCCGGGAGCTCGCTCCTCGACCCGGCGGCATGGTGCTGCCCAGCCGTATCCGCGCCATCGTCCTGGTCTCCAATCTGCACAACCCGACCCTCCGCGCGCTGGCGTTCGCCAAGGCGACACGCCCTCACTCCCTGGTCGCCATCACGGTCGCCACCTCATCGGAGGAGACCGACCGCCTCGTCGACGAGTGGGCGGAGCGGAACATCCCGATTCCGCTGAAGGTCCTCTACTCGTCGTACCGAGACCTCACCGGTCCGGTCTTGGACTACATCGGCGAGATCCACCGCGGCAGTCCCCGCGACGTGGTGGCGGTCTTCATTCCCGAGTACGTCGTCGGACACTGGTGGGAGCAGCTCCTCCACAACCAGAGCGCACTGCGCCTCAAGGCCAGACTCCTCTTCCAGCCCGGCGTGATGGTGACCAACGTGCCGTGGCAGCTGGGGTCCGCTGAGGCGCACGAGGCCGATCTTGACGCCAGCGCACCCGAGGAGCTGCCCGGGCCAGCGCCGGCCGGTGTGGCACGCTGACATCATGGTCGGCTCGCGCGGGCGGCGCTTGGAGCGAGCGCACCCGCCCGAGGAAACCCCTCATCAGCTCCCCAGGTCTGCGGTCGGTCTCTCGCGCCGACGACGACGGGTCGGGCTGACCGCCTGCGTAGTCGGCCTCCCCGCCCTGACCGGCCTTGCTCCTCGCGTTCCGCGGCGACCTCTCGCTGACCAGCGTGCTGCTCGTCTACCTGCTGGCGGTCGTGGTGATCGCGGTCGTCGGCGGTGTCGTCGCCGCGCTGGTTGCCGCCGTCGCGGCATTCCTCCTCGCCAACTGGTTCCTGACACCGCCCTACTACACCTTTGAGGTCGCGAGTCGCGACCACCTCATCGAGCTGCTCGTGTTCGTCGTGGTCGCGGTCCTGGTCAGTGTCACCGTCGATCTGGGGGCACGGAGCCGAGCCAGCGCGGAGCGCCACGAGCTGGAGGCTCGGCTGTTGTCCCGGCGTGACGGCCCGGGAGGCCGGCGTCTCCACGGTGACGGGCGTCCTGGACCAGGTGCGCGGACTCTTCGGCATGACCACGGTGGCGCTTGCCCGACAGGACTCCGGCACGGTGCTCACCTCGGTCGGTGCGCCGGCCACCGGCATGCCCAGCCTCACCGTCCGAGCCGGCGAGGGCGTGGTCCTCGTTGCCCACGGCCCCGAGGTGATCGCCGAGGACCGCCGTCTCCTCCAGACGCTCGCGACCGCGGCAGCTCGCGCCTACGACGAGCAGGTACTCAGCGAGAAGGCCGCCCAGGCTCGCCGACTCGAGGAGACCGACCGGGTGCGCTCCGCGCTGTTGGCGGCCGTAGGCCACGACCTGCGGACCCCCCTGGCCGGCATCAAGGCGTCGGTGTCGAGCCTGCGGCAGACGCGACCTGACCTGGACGCCCGAGGAGCAGGCGGAGCTGCTGCGCACGATCGAGGAGTCGGCCGACCGGCTCAACGACGTCATCTCCAACCTGCTCGCGATGTCGCGCATCCAGGCCGGCGCCCTGTCGGTCCACATCGGACGGGTCACGCTCGACGAGATCGTCGCGGCCGCACTGCTCGGCCTCGGACCTGGCGCGGAGCACGTCGACGTACCCGAGGACCTGCCGCGGTGCTCGCGGACGGTGGCCTGCTCGAGCGCGTGCTCGCGAACCTCATCGCCAACGCCCGCCACTTCGCCCCGGCACAGCAGCCGACCGCCATCGAAGCCGAGCGTCACGGCACCGACTCGGTGCTGCTCCACGTCATCGACCACGGACCCGGCGTGCCACCGGACAGGTGGGACGACATGTTCCAGCCCTTCCAGACCGTCGGAGATCGCGACGCCACCGGCGGCGCTGGGCATGGGCCTCGCCATCGCCCGTGGTCTCACCGAGGCCATGCACATCGACCTGCGTCCCGGCCGAACCCCGGGCGGAGGACTGACGATGTCGCTCACCCTGCAGGTGGCCACGTGAGCAGGATCCTGATCGTCGAGGACGAACGGGAGCTCCTGCGCGCACTGACCATCAACCTGCGGGCGCGCAAGTACGACGTCGACGCCGCCGGCGACGGGACCAGCGCGCTGGCCTTGGCGTCACGCAACCCTCCCGACCTGGTGATCTTGGACCTCGGCCTCCCCGACATGGACGGCACCGACGTCATCGCCGGCCTACGGGGGTGGACACAAGTGCCCATCGTGGTGCTGTCGGCCCGCGAGGGTCAGCGCGACAAGGTGATCGCCCTGGACGCGGGAGCCGACGACTACCTCACCAAACCCTTCGGCATGGACGAGCTGCTGGCCCGCGTGCGGGCCGCCCTCCGCCGCGGGCAGCCGGCCGGGAGCGAACCGGTCGTGGTCACCGAGAGGTTCACCGTCGACCTCGCCGCCAAGCGGGTGACGACCGAGGTCGGCCCGATCCGCCTCACCCCGACCGAGTGGCATCTGCTGGAACTGTTGATCCGCAACCCCGGCAAGCTCGTCAGCCGGCAGCAACTTCTCACCGAGGTCTGGGGACCGGCATACGTGAAGGAGACGAACTACCTCCGCGTCTACATGGCGCAGCTCCGCCAGAAGCTGGAGGACGACCCCTCGCACCCCCGCCACATCATCACCGAACCAGGGATGGGATACCGCTTCGAGATCTGAACTCCTAGAAGGACCGGTTCGCGGCTGGTGCGCCGCACCGCAGCACCAGATCCGAGCTTGCGGATGCGCGTCATACCATCGCCTGTCGGCGCCGGACATATCGGATCTGCCGATGATCGGGCACGTTGAGCTGTGTTCGTCTCCGATTGGGCAAACGTTTGGCAGTTTCGAGCCGGGCCGAGGTTTTATGTGTCATACCGTCGCAGCGTGACCTACATTCTTCGGGCTGTGAGCAGCGCAACCATCTTTGCGGTGCTGTCGGCAGTGCTCATCGCCCAACCCGCGCTCGCTGAGCATCTCGCTGCAACCGACCCATCTGGTGATGTGCAGTACTTCGCGGCGCCGAACACCTCAGAGCCGCCGACCAACGCGCGTGACCACGCGAACGGCGATCTCCAGCGGTATGCATTGCACTACGGCGAAAAGCGGATCTCGTTTCGGCTGAAGTTCCGCGAGTTCAACCGCAGCGAGCCAGTCGTGACCACAGCGGCGTTGACCGGGTGGCAGCCGGCAACGGCCGTCACGCCGGACTCGGCGGCCGCGTCGATCGACCGATTCGTCGACCGGATCATCCCCAAAGGCGCCGCAGGCACCTTGGTCGCGATGCGTGGCCATCGGATCGTGTCATGCCGAGGTTTCGGTCTCGCCGACCACGCCAACAGGGTCGCGGCGGGCTGCGACACGGTCTACGACATCGGGTCGCTGACCAAGCAATTCACGGCCGCCGCGGTGGTCAAGCTGGAGATGCTCGGCCGAATCGACGTACACGACCCGATCAGCCGATGGTTCGGGTCGGTGCCGCCGGACAAGGCCGGGATCACTATTCAGCAGCTGCTCACCCACACATCGGGGCTGGTCGCTTCGCTCGGCGGCGACTACCAGCCGCTCACGCGCCGCCAGCTGCTGGCCCGAGCTTTCGCCTCGCCGCTGCGTACAGCACCCGGCACGGCCTACCACTACTCCAACGTCGGCTACAGCCTGCTGGCAGTGATCATCGCGCGCGCATCGGGCACGAGCTACGAGCGCTTTCTGGCTCGCCGGCTATTCCGCCCGGCTCACATGACGCAGACCGGATACGTGCTGCCGCACTGGCGGCGCTGCGACGTCGCCGTCGAGTACGACGCTCGCGGCAAGCCACACGGCCGTCCCTACCGCCACCCGTGGGCGGCCAGCGGCCCGTGGTGGAATCTACGCGGCAACGGCGGCCTGCTTTCTTCCGCGCGTGACCTGGCCCGGTGGCACCGGGCGCTGCTCGACCGCCGTGTCCTCGACCAGCACGCCCTGCGCGAGCTGTTCCGGCCCCGGGTTCCCGAAGAGCCGGGCGGTGACAGCTGGTATGGCTACGGCTGGGTCCTGGTCGACACCACACTGGGTCGTGTCGCCTGGCACAACGGCGGCAACGGGTGGTCCTACGCCGAGCTGACCCGCGTGCTGAGTCATGGTGCGATGGTCTTTTGGGTCACCAACCAGGTGCGCAGCACCGCCGGCCGGTGGGACCTGGAGCAGACCGCCAACCGCATCACCAGCGGAGTCGTGCGACGCCTGCTGCCTTGAGGTGAGTGGTCCCACCGCATCGAGGTGTTCCTACGCTTTGACCATGGAGCTGACAACGCGCATGGCGGAGGAGATGATCGCTCGGCGCCATCGAGTGACTGTCGTGTGAGCCAGCGGTGAGCGCACTCTCATGCCGCGATCCGCGCGGTCATGCCGATGAGCGGTCGTGGCACACGTCGTCGGTCGGCCGACCGCGACAGCGGGTCCGTGGCTGCCTTAGATTGAAGCCGTGAGGCGCGCCTTCACCACGCCGAGGGGACTCGTGGGCTACGTCACGGGGTCCGGACCAGCGGTGCTGCTGTTGCACGGTGGGCCGGGCATGACCGACTACATGCAGAGCCTGCTGCCGGAGCTGGACGGCTACCGGGCCGCACTGTTCCAGCAGCGTGGAGTCGCACCATCGACGTTGGCCGCACCGTTCGACGTGCCCACGCTGCGCGACGACGTCATCGACGTCCTCGACACCCTGGGCTGGGAAGCGCCGGCGATGATCGGCCACTCATGGGGCGGGCACCTGTTGCTTCATCTGTTGGCGGTGACGCCCACGCGCGTCGGGGCCGCCCTCGCCGTAGATCCCCTGGGCGCGGTCGGCGACGGAGGAGTGGCCGCCTTCGAGGCCGAGTTGCTGCGCCGACTCCCGGAGGCCACGGTAGCGAGGTTGAAGGAACTCGAGGGTGTCGAGGCGACTCGAGCCCTGACACCGGCCGAGCACCTCGAGGCCATGGAGATCGCTTGGCCGGGATACTTCTCGAGCCTGGAGGCGGCGCAACCCATCCCCCAGACCGGTCACGCCCCGAGCGACGAGAGCTGGGCCTCAATCCGCGCAGAGCTACCGGCCCTCGCTGAACGGCTCCGGAACTGCACCGTGCCGACCCGGTTCGTGCACGGCGCGCTAGATCCCCTGCCGGTAACCGCGAGCACGGACATCGCCGAGCTCATGGGCGCAGCCGTGGACGTGCTTCCGGGCAACGGTCACTTTCCCTGGCTCGAGGACCCCGGCTGCGTGCGCCGCAGCCTCGACCGGCTACTCGCTACGGCTAGTTGAGCCACATCCGGTGGACACTGCCACGGCAGCCGAACCCAACCGCACATGCCGCGGCAGGCGCGACGTTCGGTGACGAACTGGTCATGTCCAGGAGGCCATGTAGGCGGCGAGATGTAGTTGGGGTGTCGGTCGAGGTTCTTGCGTGCGCGGTCGTAGCGCATGGTGGTTCGCGGGTCGGCGTGGCGGGCAGCGATCTGGACGTCGCGGAGTGGAACTCCTGCATCGAGCATGGTGGTGACGTAGGTGTGGCGCAGCATGTGCGGGCGCATTCGTGGCAGTTGAAATCAAGGAAGGACTCAGCTCAGCCGTCAGCCCAGGCCCACATCCAAGTGTGCCGCCAGCCGGGCGCTCGGCCTGTGCGCCTTTCCGCCGTGGAGACGGCGGTACCCCGCAACGATGCAGCCGGGCTGTCGAAGTCCCACACTCCCTATGACGGTGTTGTTGTTGTGGCGAGAAGGCGCCGCGCTCGACGTCCCAGGTCACTGAGATCTACCCGACCCTCCTCAGCCGCGGCCGCCAGACGCGCAGCGAGGTCGATCGCCTCGTCGAGCACGGGTGCAGCGACGGCGGACTCCTGGCCCATATCGCGAAGAATCGTGATCTCTGTTCTGGAAGCGATCAAGGGTTCGGCGACACCGTCTATCCAGACCCGGGTGCGGCGGCCATCGCCGCGTTCCTCCCCGGACATGCGCTCAATGGCGAAAATGCGGTCGGCGCGCGCGAACTTACCGAAGCCCAATGCCACCATCCGGGAGTCCGATGCCACGTGGCCATCTTGTCATTCCCCTCGATGGAACAAGTAGCCTCCGACCGGTCACCGCGACATACGCATCCTGCGCGCGTCGGTCATCACATGTTGTGCGGGGTAGTTCCGGGTGGAGGGGCGACCTGAGGGAACGCTGCAGAGGGTGCTCCAATAGCGATGAGTCCCCGCGCGGTTCCGGGTCTACAGGCACGTCCACACGCGATCTTGGAGGCACCTTGAAGCTCTTGCTGACGTCAGGCGGCGTCACGAACCCGAGCATCCACTCGGCGCTCGTGCAGCTGCTCGGCAAGCCGGTCGCGGAGTGCCACGCCCTGGTCGTCCCGACGGCACAGTGGGGTCACCCGATGTGTGGACCGGCATCGGTCCGGGGCCTGGTGGCCGCCGAGCCCGACTTCCGGCACTTCTCCGGCCTGGGCTGGGCGTCGCTCGGTGTCCTCGAGCTCACCGCACTGCCCAGCATCGGCGCGGAGCGATGGGTGCCCTGGGTCCGGGAGACCGACGTGCTCCTGGTCGACGGCGGCGACGCGACGTACCTGTGCCACTGGATGCGGGAGTCCGGGCTGGCCGACTTGCTGCCGGCGCTGCCCGACCTGGTCTGGGTGGGGGTGAGTGCCGGAAGCATGGTGATGACGCCCCGGATCGGGAGCCGGTTCGTCGAGTGGCCGTCCGCGCCGGACGACCGCACCCTGGGGGTCGTGGACTTCTCGATCTTCCCGCACCTGGACGCCTTCCCGACGAACACGCTGGCCCACGCAGAGCGGTGGGCCGCCGACATCGGCGTTCCGGCCTACGCCATCGACGAGCAGACGGCCATCAAGGTCGCCGACGGCGCCGTCGAGGTGGTCTCCGAAGGGCAATGGACGAAATTCGGGTGAGAACGTCCACTGAGGCGATTGTGCCGTCCTGAATCTGCTTGCCAGTGATCAGACTTCCGGCGACTGCTCCCCCTGCACCAGCGATGAGCAAAGCGCGACGCGATTAGCACGTGAGCGCCGCCATCGTGCTGTGCGGAAACGGGCGCGGCTGCAACGTAGTCTTGAACGGTGGACACAGCGGTTCTCACACCCCGTGTGCTCGTGATCGGGTTGGATCCCTACCGGGTGCCCGGGCCCTGGGACCCCCAGCCGATAGCAGACGGTATCGAGGTCGGACGCGCCCGATTCATCGATCACGGCGTGGGGGCTCAGTTCTGCCTCTTCGGCCTCGACGGCAGCCAAGACGTAGAGGCTGTCGTCACCGGTTCCCTGTGCGCCCAGCCTTGGGAGTGCGTCGTCATCGGTGGCGGTGTACGCAATCAGCCGGAACTGTTCGAGCTGCTCGTCAACCTCGTGCGACGGCACGCTCCCGACGCAGCGATCGCGTTCAACACGGTTCCGGAGGACACGTTCGACGCGGCCGCCCGTTGGGTCGAGGTGCCGAAGTGATCGTCCGTGCCCGCAGCGCGGTCCTGTCAGGCCAAGAGTGCACTCTTCTGGCGCGATCCGCTCGGTCATGCCGATGAGAGTTCGTCGCATGGGTGCGCCGCAGTCCCGCATGAGCTCCGGTGCTGTTCCGGGGCGCGGGACGGCCCTGGTCGCGCCCTCGGTGGTGCGCCTTGCTTTGGTTGCAGGTCTGTTGTCGTCAAGACGCCTGTCCCGCGCTACCGGGTGGGGTCGGACGCGTCGTACCAGCGCAGCACCCGCAGCGCCCTCAAGGTGTTCCACCGGCTCGGCGTGCCGTCGGGTTCCTCGAACCGGAATGGGACCGCGCCGGCGTGGGTGTTCTCGAGCAGCCAATGCCCATCGGGTCGGCGCTTGGCGCGGACATGTTCGATCGCCTCGGCCAGCCGCGGATCCGGAGTACCACCACGCAGGGCGAAGTACTCCGTGGCCTTGAGCAGGTCGTAGTGCCAGCGTGGGGGGTAGGAGAACAACGCCCACTCAGGCTTGACCTCCTCGCCCGTGCGTAACGACCGGAAGAGGTTGCGTCGGAGCAAGTACTCCTCGCCGTTCCGACGAGCCCGGCGGACCTCCTCAGATCCTCCGGTATGGCGCTCCCACCTCAGCAGGGCGTCGATCACGTCGAGGGTGCTTGCGAACGATGACGGCGACGGCCGCCTCTCGGCCCAGCAGTTCCAGCCACCATCCGGCATCTGGTCGGCCAGAAGCCCCTGCACCACCGGGTCGACGTCGACGCCCAGATAGGTACCGATCAGGATCGTGCCGCCGTTGATGCAGCAGTCCTCCTCGCCGGCGAAGAACGGCAGCCCGTCGCACTCCCAGCGGCAGTTGCGCGCCACCAGGTGTGCCGTCTCCTGCATCACCGGACTGTCCGGGGGCGTCCCGAGGTGGCACAGGTCGAGCAGGACCGGGTACGTCGCGGTCCACGGCTGGCCCGGCTCGGCACCCGATCCGTCGGTCGTCGCCTCGCCGGGCTCCGCGTCGGGGGCCGGCCAGGGCGGCGGTGGCTCACCGGCAGCCAGAGCTCGTGCAGTGTCCGCCGCGAACGCAGCGGTATCTGGAAAGCAGGCCCCGTTCGCCCACAGCCCATCAGGAGCCCGCAGCGCCAGCAGCCGAGCACCCCAGCCCTCGTGCTCCACCCGGGCTCGCTCGGTCGCCACCACGGTCTCCTCGGCGTCGAGCAGATCCCGCAGAACCTGCCAGCGGATCGCCGGATCGCCCTGCAGCAGCCACTGCACAACCGGATCGTCCACGGACATCGGGGACGTTCGTGGCTGGAAAGGACCCCAATCCTCCATCGACTCCATCCCACAACCGTAATCGGAAGAAGCGCACGGATCTGCCGCTGCTGATGGTGCGCGGATCCGACGATGGAGCACTGCGTCAATCTGCCGCCTGTCGCGCAACCGAGCGACGGGATCTGCCTGCGATGAGCGCGCGCCTTGATGCTCCCGTCGAAACACCCGACCATGAGGCCAACAGGTCGTCGTCCAGAACGGGGAATAGGCATGCGCGCAACGAAATGGTCGATTCGCCAGCTGGCTACGTTGGCAGTGGGCCTGGTCCTGGCAGCGGCCGCTGCGCCAGCCACGGCGGACACGGAGGTGTTCGACGACCCCGTCGGTGACTCGACCTTCGTGGACATCTCGCGCGTCCGGGTCATCCATCGTGACTCGGTGATCGTGCGCGTCCAGTCGGCAGTGCCGCTGGCAGCCGGACAGCTCTACGCCCTCTGGATCGACGCCGGCCACAATCGACGTCCGGACTACTACGTCGACTTCCGAGCCAACGCAGGCTTCGACGACGTGCTACGACGCGTGCGCTACTTCGGGGATCGTCGGTCTCTGTTCGTCCAGTGCCCGGGAATGCGGGCCCGCGCCGACATCTTCGCCGACAGGCCGGTGTCGATCCGAATCCCGCGACATTGCCTGAACAACCCAGGACGCGTCCGGGTCGCCGTGCAGTTCATGGACGAGAGCATGGGCACCGTGGACTGGGCCGTAGATCACAGAACTTTCGGGCCCTGGGTCAAGCGGTAGCGCGGACAGCGGCTAGGAGCGCTAGACCGGAGCCGGCTCCAAAGTTCGCGCACGGCTGCAGCACCGTCCATCCGGTCATCATGCACCCATCGATGTCCATGAACCCCTCTTCGTCGTCGGCCGATCAATGACCAGCCGCCACCGTGCCCGACCTAGAAGAGGCTCCGGGACTTCGTCACGCCGCCGCGGTTGGTCGCCGTGGAACCGCCCGGTTCTGCCAGCGGAGTCGCTTGACGAAGCTGCCGTGAGCTCAGGCGAGTCGAAGCGCCGCTCGCGATCTGCGCGTCCCGGTCGGTTGCAACGTGACGGCAGCCCATCACTGACAGCCCCGGGTGTCCTACGTGACAGGTTGTGACGGCTGTCCCGAGAGCCCGCACCCATGAGCGGGCCCTTGCACCTTCCGCATTCACAGCCGGGAGCGTACGGTCGACAGGGCTCCCGGTCCGTGTGACCTTCGTCGAAGACTCGGCTCTTGATGGCTCGGAGGAGACACCCTCTCGGTGTTCCACCATCGCCCGCCATCCACAGAGAGAGCACACCATGGCCAAGTACATGATCAAAGCTTCGTACTCGCACGAAGGAATCAAAGGCGTCATGGCGAAGGGCGGCTCCGCTCGCGCGGAAGCCATCGAGAAGTTGGCCTCCGGCGTCGGCGGCTCGGTAGAAAGTGTCTACTTCTCGTTCGGTTCTGATGACCTGTACGCCATCGTCGATGCGCCAAGCCACGAGGCGATGGCGGCTATCGCCGGCACGGTCGGTCAGACCGGTGCACTCAGCAAATACGAGACCGTCGTCCTCTTGACGCCGGCTCAAATTGACGAGGCCGCAAACATGAAGATCGACTACACGCCGCCAGGAAGCTGATCTCCTGGCGAACAGTCCACGACGCCCAAACCGGATCGCGGTCGCGGACGACTTCCGCGGCACGGGCGTGGACGCCGATCGACGTCCTCGAGAGTCCCAAAGGCTTTCGACCCCGACTCGGGCAGGCGTGGGTGCCACACGCACGCAGATGCCGCGATTGGCGGGGTCTTCCGACGATGTCGCGGAGACGCACGGTGGCCAGCAGCGCCTTGGCCTGGGCGGTGGTGATGTCGCGTTTGGCCTGGCCGTGCAGCAGGCCGGTGATGACCTCGTACGTCGAGCAACTGTCGACGATCGTCGACAGCGACGGCACCCACGTCAGCATGGTGTGCCACATCCTCTCGGTGGTCGACGGCGTCATCACCGGCCAGCGGGGCTACCGCAATGAGCGCGGGATTCCCGCGGGACGTGATGGGCAGCCGCATCCTCGAACGAACGGGGAGTCATAATCGCGATGCTCGGGCAGAATGTCTCGGGCACCGTTGACGCGCGGATGATCAGGTCGGGTTGGGGACAATGCCTCGTGTTGATGCAGTGCCCGTGTGTGGCTCCGAGGATGCCCACGGCAGCAGGACTGAACGCGTGCGCGCGCGAAAGGGATGGGACGATGACGCAGGCGGCGCCGACGGGATCCGGGGCGGCCGCCATGACGTTCGGGAAGCTGCCGGGGGTGGAGCTCCCGACCGCACGCATCGCCCTGGGCACGCTCGCCCTGACGACGTGGGACACCGCGAGCCAGATGCTCGACACCTACGTCGAGCGTGGCGGCAACCTGGTGGACACCGCCTGGGTCTACGGGGACGGTGTGTGCGAAGAGTTGCTGGGCCGGTGGATGGAGGAGCGAGGGACCCGCGACAGCACGGTCGTCCTGACCAAGGGCGCCCACACCCCGGACTGCCATCCGTCTGCGGTGGGTGCGCAGCTGAGCCAGAGCCTCGAGCGCCTGAGGACGGACCGGGTCGACGTCTACCTGTTGCATCGCGACAACCCTGACGTCCCCGTGGACGAGTTCGTCGATGCCATGGAGTCGGAGCGAGCGGCCGGGCGGGTCCGTGCGTACGGATTCTCGAACTGGTCCAGGGAACGCATCCAGGCAGGCAGGGACTACGCGGACCGGAGGGGCTTCCCGCCGATCCCGCTGGTGAGCAACAACGTCAGCCTGGCGGAGATGGGGGTGCCCCCGTGGCCCGGTTGCGTCGCCTCCTCCACGCCTGCCTGGGGATCGTGGTTCGCGGAGTCAGGCACGGTCTCGCTCCCCTGGTCGAGCCAGGCCCAGGGCTTCTTCGCCCCTGGACGCGTCGAGAGCGCCCGAGGAGACGTGGACTTCCAACGAGCCTGGATGAGCGAGAAGAACCTGGCTCGGCTGCGTCGGGTCAACGACTTCGCGGCGAGGGTGTCGGCCTCGCCGGTCGCGGTCGCGCTGGCCTACGTCCTGCACCAGCCCTACCCGACGTTTCCCGTCATCGGGACGCGCACCGCGCACCATCTCGACGAGTCCATGCAGGCCCTTCACCTCGCGCTGACCCCAGCCGATCTGGCCTGGTTGTCCGACGGAGCGGCCGCCAGATGATCCTCGGGCGGCCGGTCAGCCGTCGATGGCTCGGGTCGACTGCCGCAGGACCAGGTGTGTCGGGAGCGGGGTGTCCTCCGTGAGGGGCGCCGACTCCTCGATCGCGATGAGCACCTTCTGCATGATCAGCTCGCCGAAGATGTCGAAGTCCTGGCGCACCGTGGTGAGCGGGGGATAGAGGTAGCCGGCCTCCGGGATGTCGTCGAAGCCGATGACGCTGATGTCGTCGGGCACGCGGAGACCGCGCTCTCGGAGGGCGGAGAAGAGGCCGATCGACATCTGGTCGTTGCCGACGAACACCGCCATGTCGGGCTGGACGTCCAGCCCGGACCCGAGCCGGTGGCCGCTGGCCGCCGACCAGTCACCGTGCACCGCCGGGAACAGCTCGAGGCGTTGGGCCGCGACCTCGTCACGCCAGCCACGGACCCGCTCGATCGCGTCGGCGGCGTTCTTGGGGCCGGCGATGTGCAGGATCCGGGTGTGTCCGAGCTCGGCGAGGTGGCGGACCGCGGAGCGCGCGCCGCGGTACTGGTCGATGGAGACGATCAACGGGCTGCGCCTGGCCGTCGACGCCGCCACGACGACCGGGATGCTGAGGTCGAGACCGCGCACCATCTCGAGCACCTCGACGTCGGTCACCACCATCATGATCGCGTCCACCCGCTGGCGCAGCAGGCCGTCGACGACCCCGCGGATCGCCTTGGTGTCGGCGGGCGGGGCGCTCACGGTCTCGACGTTGTAGCGCGCCGCCCTCGCCGCGAAGTTGAAGGCCATCGCGATCGAGGTGGGCCCGTAGTCGGAGATGGCGGGACAGACCAGGCCGATGGTGCGCGTGCGACGAGTGACCAGGGCGCGCGCTGCGGGGGACGGGCTGTACTGCAGCTGGGCGATCGCCCGCTCCACGCGCTCCCGGGTCGAGGGCCGGACGTTCGGCATGTCGTTGATGACCCGCGAGACGGTCTGGTGCGAGACGCCGGCGAGGCGAGCCACGTCGAAGATGTTCGCGGCCCGACCGCGCGCGGGTGCCGGGCTCACGCCGTACCCACGGGGGAGGGGCCGCCGGGGCGGGCGACCATGGCGGTGAGGGAGTCGACGGTCAGCTCCTCGGACGGCACGGTGTCGACGATGCGGCCGTCCTGCACGACCACGACCCGGTTGCCGACCCTGAGCACCTCCTCGAGCTCGGCGGAGATGAACATGACCGAGAGACCGTTGTCGGCCAGCTCGCCGATCAGGTTCTGCACCTCGACCTTCGCGCCCACGTCGATGCCTCGGGTGGGCTCGTCGAGCACGAGCAGTCGTGGGGAGAGGGCGAGCAACCGGGCGAGCAGCACCTTCTGCTGGTTGCCGCCGGACAGGGTGCCGGCCGCCCGGTCCACGTCAGGTGGCCGGATGTCGAGCGCGTCGACCCAGCTGAGAGCGAGCTCGCGCTGTCGGGAGGGCCGGATCTGGCGCAGGATGCCACGTTCGGCCTGGAGCGCCAGGGTGATGTTCTCCTGCACGCTGAGCTCGCTGATGATCCCTTCGGTACGCCGGTTCTCCGAGGAGTAGACGATGCCGAGCGAGATCGCGGACCGCGGACCGGCGATGCACTCGTCGCTGCCCTGGATGCGGATGATGCCGGCGTCGAGCTTGTCGATGCCCGAGATCGCCCTGGCGAGCTCGGTGCGGCCCGATCCGAGCAGACCGGCGACGCCGAGCACCTCGCCCTCCACGAGGTCGACGTCCGCCCCGTCGATGCCGGACCCGACTCGCAAGGAGCGGGCGCTGAGGTAGGGCTCCTTGCGCCCGTCGGCGAGGTGCAGGAGCGTCCGCGTCCGCAGCGCGTCCGCGCTGCGTCCGAGCATCGCGTGCACCAGGTCGATCCGCAGGAACTCCCGCGTCAGGTACTCGCCGACGAGCCTGCCGTCACGCAGCACCGTCACCCGGTCGCAGATCTCGTAGACCTGGTCGAGGAAGTGGGAGACGAAGAGGATCGCGACCCCACGCTGCCGGAGGTCGCGGATGACGCGGAACAGCTCGGCGCACTCGTCGAGGTCGAGGCTCGAGGTGGGCTCGTCGAGCACCAGGACCCGGACGTCGGTGAAGATGGCCCTCGCGATGGCCACCAGCTGCTGGACGGCCAGCGAGTGCCGCCCCAGGATCGAGGCGGGGTCGATGTCGAGCCCGAGGTCGGCGAGCACGGCGTGGGCCTGCCGACGCATCCGCGCCCAGTCGATGGTCCCGAACCGACGAGGCTCGCAGCCGAGCGCGATGTTCTCGGCGACGGAGAGGTTGGGGACCAGGTCGATCTCCTGGTAGACGGCCCTGATGCCCAGCTGCTGGGCGTCGTGCGGGGAGCCGAGGCGGATCCTGGCGCCGTCCAGCCGCAGCTCGCCGTCGGACAGCGGGAGCGCCCCGGTGATCGCCTTGATCAGCGTTGACTTGCCGGCGCCGTTCTCGCCCATCAGCGAGTGCACCTCGCCGGGGAAGAGCCGGAAGTCGACCGTGTCGAGCGCGGCATCGGCACCGAAGTGCGACGGTCCCACCCGCGAGCTCGAGCAGTGGGGTCATCTCCATCGGGCCATTATTGCCGCAGCGCGCGCCGCTATCTTCGACGCTCCGAGCGGAACACGATGACGCGTTGGACACCGATGAAGACCAACAGCATCAGTCCGACGATGATCCGCGTCCAGGACTGCTCGGCCCCCATGAACGAGATGACCGTCTTGATGGTGCCGAAGACGAAGACGCCGATCACGGAGCCGAGCACGTATCCCGTGCCGCCGGTCAGCAGCGTCCCGCCGATGACGACCGCGGCGATCACGTCCAGCTCGGTGCCGATGCCGTTGCGCGGGTAGCCGGCACCGGAGTAGGCCGTGAGCACCAGTCCGGCCAGGCCCGCACACGTCCCGCTGATGACGTAGACCGACACCTTGGTGCGGGCGACGTTCAGTCCCATCAGCCGGGCCGACTGCTCGTTGCCGCCGACGGCGTAGATGGTCCGGCCGAACCGGGTGTAGGACATGACGAACGCGCCGATGGCAGCGACGAGGAGGGCCAGGATCCCGGTCGGCGTGATGTACCACTCGCCCAGCCGGTAGCGGGTCGTCTGCAGCCAGAGCACGGACTCGTTCTCCACCCGGATCGAGGAGAGGCTCACGACGAACGCGAGGCCACGGGCGAGGAAGAGCCCCGCCAGCGAAGCGATGAACGGCTGGACCTCGAAGTACTGCACCAGCACGCCGATGAGCAGGCCGATGGCGGCGCCGCTGGCGATGATCAGCGGCACGACGAGCGCGGCCGAGTGGCCGACGGCGAGCAGGTGGGCGCAGAGGATGCCCGGTGAACGCCATCACCGAGCCGACGGAGAGGTCGATGCCGCCGGTGACGATGACGAACGTCATGCCCACGGCCAGGATCAGCAGGTAGGCGTTGTCGAGCAGCAGGGCCGACATGTTGAGCGGGGTGACGAAGTTGCCGAAGTAGATCTGCGCGCCCACCAGCAGCACCACGAAGATGACCAGCGCCGCGAACGTCGGCATCAGCGACGCATGCCGGTCCAGGAAGGTCCGGGCGTAGCGGGACGCGACGACGCTCCGGGAGGGGGTGGCCACGTCGGCGCTCATGCCGAGACCTCCGCGTCGGCGCGGGTGACGGCGCCGGAGGACGCATGCCCCGCTGAGACCGCGCGCCATCCGGTGGACACGTGGTGACTGGATCAGCACCACGAGGATCACGACGACCGCGAAGAACACCGGGCTCTGGGCGGAGGAGACGCCGAGGAACAGGATCGTCGACCTCAGCGTCTGGATGATGAGGACGCCGATGACCGTGCCGGCGATGGTGAACTTGCCCCCCATCAGCGAGGTGCCGCCGAGCACGACCGCCAGGATCGCGTACAGCTCGATCAGGTCACCGGCGGCGTTCGCGTCGGCCGCCCTGATGTTGGAGCTGTAGATGATGCCCGCGATCCCGGCCATGGTGCCACTGACGACGTAGGCGCCGAAGATGATGCCGCGCGAGCGCACGCCGGCCAGCCGGCTCGCCTCGGGGTTGATGCCGACCGCCTCGGTGAGGACGCCGAGGGCCGTGCGTCTCTCGAACAGGGCGATGACGGTGATGGCCGCGACCGCGATGAGGAAGGGGACGGGAAGCCACAGCAGGTAACCGCTGGCGACGAAGTTCAGCGGAGCACTGTTCACGGTCGTGATGAAGCCATCCGGTGATGAGCAGGGCCACGCCCCGCCCGGCGAGCATGAGCACCAGCGTCGCGATGATCGGTTGGATGTGCAGGACCGACACGAGGAAGCCGTTCCAGGCCCCCAGCAGCATCGCGACACCGATGGCGACGGCGATCGCGACGAGCACGGTGCTGGTGCTGCCAGGGGTGGGCGAGTTGTCGATCATGGTCAGGGCGACCGCACCCGACACCGCCATGACGGCGCCGACCGAGAGGTCGATGCCGCGGGTGGCGATCACCAGGGTCATGCCGAGCGCGACCAACATCAACGGGGCGCTGGTGCGCAGGATGTCGATGAGGGCGCCGTAGAGCTCACCGTCGCGGACGGTGATCTTCATGAACTGGGGTCGGGCCACGGTGTTGACGACGATCAGCACCAGCAGGGAGAGGAGGGGCCAGAACAGCCGGTGCTTCAGCAGCCTGCTCACGCGACGCTCCCTTCGCCCTGGTTGGCCATGTAGTCGATGAGGCCGTCCACGTCGACGTCCCTGGACTCGAGCACCCCGATCCGGCGGCGGTCGCGCATCACGACGACGCGTTGGGCCAATCGAAGCACCTCTTCGAGCTCGGAGGAGATGAAGATGACCGAAAGGCCCTGGATGGAGAGCTCGGCGACCTTGCGCTGGATGTCGGCCTTCGCGCCGACATCGATGCCCCGGGTCGGTTCGTCGAGGATGATCAGCTCGGGTGCGGTCGCCAGCCACCGCGCGAGCAGCACCTTCTGCTGGTTGCCGCCGGACAGGGTTGCCGACGACGACGTTGGGGTCGGCGGGGCGTACGCCGAGTGCCTCGATGAACTCGGTGACCACGGCGTCGAACTCGGTGCGTCGCAGCTTGCGGAGCCAGCCCCGTCGCGCCTGGATGCCGAGGGCGATGTTCTCGCCGACAGTGAGGTCGGCGACGATACCCTCGGCGTGCCGGTTCTCGGAGGAGAACGCGATCCGGTTCCCGATGGCGTGCCGCGGTGACGCGATCCGCACGGCGTCGCCGTGCAGCTCGACCTGGCCGGTGTCCGCCCGGTCGGCACCGTAGAGCAGTCGGACCAGCTCGGTACGTCCGGAGCCGAGGAGCCCCGCGATCCCCACGACCTCACCGTCGTAGACGTCGAGGTCGGCCGGCTCCAGCACCCCCCGTCGGCCGATCCCGGTCGCTCGCAGCACGGGCGCCGCAGAACGGTCGACGCGTCGCTCGGCGATCTCCGAGATCGCCTCGAGCTCGACGATCGCCCGCCCGACCATCTTCGTCACCAGATCGCCGCGGGGCAGGTCCTTGGCGCAGTACTCGCCGACGAGCCTGCCGTTGCGCAGCACCGTGATGCGGTCCGAGATCTCGTAGACCTGCTCGAGGAAGTGGCTGACGAAGAGGATGGCCACACCCTTGTCGCGGAGGTCGCGGACCACCGTGAACAGCCGGTCGACCTCGTCCCGGTCGAGGCTCGAGGTGGGTTCGTCGAGCACCAGCACGCGGGCGTCCAGCACCATCGACCGGCTGATGGCGACCAGCTGCTGCACCGCGATCGAGTGGGCCGACAGCAGGGAGTGGGTGTCCAGCGTCGAGTCCCAGGCTCTCCAGGTGCCGGGCCGCCTCGCGGTGGGTGGCCTTCCAGTTGATGCCTCGGCGGCTGCGCACCTCGTGCCCGAGCATCACGTTCTCGCCGACCGAGAGGTTGGTGCAGAGGTTGACCTCCTGGTAGACCGTCGAGATACCGGCGCGCTGGGCGTCAGCCGTGGAGCCGAAGGCGCGCTCGTCACCGGCGACCGTGATGGTGCCGTGGTCCACGGAGTAGACCCCGGTCAACGCCTTGATGAGCGTGGACTTGCCGGCGCCGTTCTCACCCATGAGCGCGTGCACCTCGCCGGCGCGGAGGACCAGGTCCACGCCGTCGAGCGCGAGCACGCCCGGGAAGCGGATGGTGATGTCGCGCATCGCGACGACTGGCGGTGGGGCTAGGACATCGGCAGGCATGCGTCACTCACCCTTGGCTGCGAGAGAGTGCTGCTCCGCCGGGCAACCGGACACCCGGCGGAGCAGACTCGTTGACTGTGACAAGGAGCGATGGATCAGTAGGGACGCGAGTCGATGACCTCGGCCGCCTGCTCTGCGGTGAAGCTCTCGTCCGGGACGAAGTACGCCTTCTCGACGTCCTCGCCGTCCAGGACCTTCTTCACGAGGTCGGCCGCCTGCTCACCCAGCAGCGGGTTGCACTCGACGATGTAGTTGATCTTGCCGTCGACCAGTGCCTGCATGCCGTCCTTGACCGCGTCGATCGACACGATCTTGATGTCCTCACCGGGCTTGCCGCCGGCGGCCTCGATCGCCTCGATCGCCCCCAGCGCCATGTCGTCGTTGTGGGCGTAGACGAGGTCGATGCCGTCGACGCCGTACTTCTGGAGGAAGCCCTCCATGACGGTCTTGCCACCGTCACGCGTGAAGTCACCGGTCTGCGAGTCGATCGTCTCGATGGGGGCGTCTCCCATCCCCTCGGTGAAGCCCTCGGCGCGGTCGTTGGCCGGAGCAGAGCCCGTGGTGCCCTCGAGCACGACCATCTTGGTGGGCTCGGTGAAGTTCTCGGCCGCCCACTCGCCGGCGGTCACTCCCTCCTTCTTGAAGTCCAGGCCGACCCAGCTGTCGTAGAGGTCGTCGGAGGAGGTGACGGTCCGGTCCTCGAGGATGACCGGGATGTCGGCGTCCTGCGCCTCCTGGAGCACGTCGTCCCAGCCGTCCTCGACGATCGGGGCGACCACGATCGCGTCCACGCCCTGGCTGATGAAGCTGCGCACCGCAGCGATCTGCGCGGCGGGATCGTTGTCGGCGGCGTTGAACACGAGGTCGAAGCCGTTGTCCGTGGAGAACGCCTCCTTCATCGACTCGGTGTTGGCACTGCGCCAGCCGGACTCCGAGCCCGTCTGGGCGAAGCCGACCTTGATCTGGTCGCCGCTGCTGCTTGAGTCGTCTCCCGAGTCTGAGTCGCTGCCGCAGCCTGCTGCGACGAACGCCAGGACACCCAGAACTGCGATGCCGGCGCGGTACGTGGTCTTCACTCCAGAACCCTCCCTTGTTGGACCGGTAGTGCCGACCGACTGAGTGTGCCGGGCGCTTCCGGGGACCTGCGTGTTCAGCGGATGTTAACCCTCACATCTGCAGATTGCCGAGGAGGTTAGCGGTAACACTTTGATAACACAACCAGGCCGTTTCGCCGTCCTGAGGTCGCGGGACGTGGTTGGCGCACATCGGTTGTTATCGGTAACATTCGCGGCCAGCCCTCCGGACGGCGGGTCAGGGACCTTGGAGGAGGGCAGGCGTGGACCGTTCCGGCCAGTACACGGTCGGCGTCGACTTCGGCACCCTGTCGGGTCGCGCCGTGGTCGTCCGGCTCTCGGACGGCGCGGAGGTGGGCAGTGCCGTGCACGAGTACGCCCACGGGGTGCTGGACACCCGACTTGCTGCCGGTGGGATGACCCTGCCCCCCGACTGGGCCCTCCAGGTGCCCGACGACTACCTCGACGTGCTCGCGAACGCCGTTCCTGCCGCCCTGCGCGTCGCCGGCGTCGACCCGAACCACGTGGTCGGCCTGGGCACGGACTTCACCGCCTGCACGGTGCTGCCGGTGCTCGAGGATGGCACCCCGCTGTGCAACCTGGTCGACCTCGCCGAGCGGCCGCACGCCTACGTCAAGCTCTGGAAGCACCATGCCGCGCAGGGCCAGGCGGATCGGATCAACGAGCTCGCGCACGCGCGGGGGGAGTCCTGGATCGGTCGGTACGGCGGGCTGATCTCCAGCGAGTGGCAGCTCGCCAAGGGACTCCAGGTGCTGGAGGAGGACCCCGAGCTCTACGACCGGGCGGACCTGTTCGTCGAAGCGGCGGACTGGATCGTCTGGCAGCTGACCGGTCACCTGGTCCGCAACCCCTGCACCGCCGGCTACAAGGGGAACTACCAGGACGGTCGCTACCCCGACCGTGACTTCCTGGCGGCGCTGAACCCGGCGTTCGCCGGCTTCGCCGAGGAGAAGCTCGCCGGCGACATCGGACAGCTGGGCGACGCGGCGGGCGGACTCACCGCACGGGCGGCCGCCCTGACCGGTCTGCCCGTCGGCACGCCGGTCGCGGTCGGGAACGTCGACGCCCACGTCACTGCACCGGCTGCGCGGGCAACCGGGCCCGGCCAGATGGTCGCCATCATGGGCACCTCGACGTGTCACGTCATGAGTCACGACGCCCTGGTCGAGGTACCGGGCATGTGCGGCGTCGTCGACGGCGGCATCGTGGCCGGCAGCTGGGGCTACGAGGCCGGCCAGAGCGGGGTGGGGGACATCTTCGGCTGGTTCACCCGCACCTCCGTGCCGGCGGCGTACGCCGACGCAGCGCATGCCGCCGGTGTCTCGGTGCACGAGCACCTCACCCGGCTGGCCGCCGAGCAGCAGGTGGGCGAGCACGGCCTGGTCGCCCTGGACTGGCACAGCGGCAACCGGTCGGTGCTGGTCGACCACGAGCTGAGTGGTGCGGTCGTCGGCCTCACGCTCGAGCACCAGGCCCGAGGACGTCTACCGGGCGCTGCTCGAGGCGACCGCGTTCGGCACCCGGGTGATCGTGGAGACGTTCCGCGCCAGCGGGGTGCCGGTGGACGAGTTCGTGGTGGCCGGGGGGCTCGCCAAGAACGCTCTGCTGATGCAGATCTACGCCGACGTGACCCGGCTCCCGCTCTCGGTCATCGACTCCGAGCAGGGTCCGGCGCTCGGCTCCGCCATCCACGCGGCGGTGGCGGCAGGTGCCTATCCCGACGTACCGACGGCGGCCAAGACCCTGGGCAAGGTCCGCAAGGACGTCTTTCTCCCCGACGAGGGGCGCGCCCAGGTCTACGACGGGCTCTTCGAGCAGTACCTCGCCCTGCACGACCACTTCGGCCGTGCCGGCACGACCATGCGCCGCCTCAAGGCCATTCGCCGCACGGCCTTCGCCACCCGGGAGCTGACCACGTCATGAGTGTCGCCACCGACGTCGCCGAGACCATCGGCGCCCTGCGGCGCGAGGTGTGTGCGCTGCACGCCGAGCTGGTCCGCTACCAGCTCGTGGTGTGGACGGCCGGCAACGTCTCCGCTCGCGTCCCCGGTCAGGACCTGCTGGTGATCAAGCCCAGCGGCGTCTCCTACGACGACCTGACGCCGGGCAACATGGTCGTCTGCGACCTCAGCGGCCGGGTCGTGGAGGGTGAGCACGCACCGTCCTCCGACACCGAGGCACAGGCCTACGTCTACCGCGAGATGCCGGCTGTCGGCGGAGTGGTGCACACGCACTCGACGTACGCCACGGCTTGGGCCGTCCGGGGCGAGGCCGTGCCCTGCGTGCTGACGATGTGCGCCGACGAGTTCGGCGGCGACATCCCGGTCGGACCCTTCGCCGTCATCGGCGACGACTCGATCGGACGGGGCATCGTCTCGACACTCCGTGAGAGCAGGTCCCCGGCGGTCCTGATGCGCAACCACGGCGTCTTCACCATCGGGCCTACCGCGCGTGCCGCCGTCGCGGCGGCGGTGATGTGTGAGGACGTCGCCCGCACCGTGCACATCTCGCGCCAGCTGGGTCCCTCGATCCCCGTCGAGCAGGGCAACATCGACGCGCTGTACCAGCGCTACCAGAACGTCTACGGGCAGACTCAGGAAGGCCAACGATGACAACCTCCACCGCCGTGCCGGAGGTCTGGTTCCTGACCGGCAGCCAGGGGATGTACGGCCCCGAGACCCTCGAGCAGGTCGCCACCCAGTCCCAGGGTCTCGTCGCGGCGCTCGCCGAGTCCCCCGAGCTGCCGGTCCGGGTCGTGTGGAAGCCCGTGCTGCTCGACTCCGAGTCGATCCACCGGGTCATCCTCGAGGCGAACAGCACGCGCAGCTGCGTGGGTGTGATGGCCTGGATGCACACCTTCTCGCCGGCGAAGATGTGGATCAGCGGCCTGGACGCGCTGCAGAAGCCACTGCTGCACCTGCACACGCAAGCCGGAGCCGCCCTCCCGTGGTCGACCATCGACATGGACTTCATGAACCTCAACCAGTCCGCGCACGGGGACCGCGAGTTCGGCCACCTCCAGTCCCGCTTGCACGTCGCCCGCAAGACCGTGGCTGGTCACGTGGAGTCTCCGGTCGTGATCTCCCGGATCGCAGCCTGGGCGAGGGCAGCAGTCGGGCGCGAGGACCTGCGGCACCTGCGGCTGGCCCGCTTCGGCGACAACATGCGCGACGTGGCGGTCACCGAGGGCGACAAGGTCGAGGCGCAGCTGCGGTTCGGCGCGTCGGTCAACACCTACGGGGTCAACGACCTCGTCGCCGTGGTGGACCAGGTGGCCGACGAGGACATCGGCGAGCTCGTGACCGAGTATGCCGACACCTACCGGGTCTCCCCGGAGCTGCTGCCTGGTGGAGACCGGCACGACTCCTTGCGGTACGGCGCCCGCGTCGAGCTCGGGATCCGCGCCTTCCTCGACAACGGCGGTTTCGGCGCCTTCACCACGAACTTCGAGGACCTCGGTGGACTTCGTCAGCTCCCCGGTCTGGCCGTCCAGCGGCTGATGGCCGACGGCTTCGGCTTCGGCGCCGAGGGTGACTGGAAGACCGCGGTGCTGCTGCGTGGCATGAAGGTCATGGCGTCGGGCCTGCCTGGAGGCACGTCCTTCATGGAGGACTACACGTACCACCTGGTGCCGGGCGAGGAGAAGGTCCTGGGTGCGCACATGCTCGAGGTCTGCCCGACCCTGACGGCCGGGCGAGCCCGGCCTCGAGATCCACCCGCTCGAGCATCGGTGGACGCGAGGACCCGGTCCGGCTGCGGTTCACCGCCGACCCGGCGCCCGCGGTCGTCGCGGGGCTCTCGGACCTCGGTGAGAGGTTCAGGCTGACCGTCAACGAGATCGACGTCGTCGAGCCCGACGAGGAGCTGGCGCAGCTGCCGGTCGCCTGCGCGGTCTGGAAGCCTCGGCCCTCGCTGTCCGTCGCGGCCGAGGCCTGGCTGATGGCCGGAGCGCCGCACCACACGGTGCTCTCGACTGCGATCGGCGTCGAGGTGCTCGAGGACTTCGCCGAGATGACCCGCACCGAGCTGGTCGTCATCGATGCCGACACCACACCGCGATCGATCAATCGCGAGCTCCGCTGGAACGCGGCCTACTACCGACTCGCGCAACGGCTCTGAACGAGCGTTCGTGACTCGCCAGCCGACCTGGACTCGAAGAAGGCCTCGACCGGTGCCGAGGCCTTCGTCGAGTCGCCTCGAGCGAGCTCGATCCCTGCTCCTAGATGTCGTAGTAGAGATCGGACTAGCGCTCAGAGAGCGGCAATTTCGGGCTCCGATGCAGCATCCAGGTAGCAAGCGAAAGCTCAGCGTGGCACAGATACTCCGACACCGCCTTGATGTTCTCGCCCGCGTCGAGCAGGACGCTGGCCTAGTAGTGACGCAGCGCGTGCATCCCGTTCGCGCGGGACGGCTCCCCGGCGGCCAGCCGCAGCGCAGGCTTCCAGACGTGGGTGTTGAAGTAGTTGGGGTTCGCCGGCGGGGTGCTCAGCGAGGTAGGCCGCGAGCAGGTCGCGCACCGAGGACGGCAGCGGCACCGGTGCGGGTCTTGTTGCCCTTCGGCAGCCCGAACAGAATCTTGTTGCCGCCGAGGATCTTGACCTGGCGGCGGACCTCAACGGTGCCGCGCAGGAAGTCGACGTCGTCGTGGGAGAGGCCGAAGACCTCGCCCTGGCTAAGACCGAGCCCGACCGCCAGCTCGGCAGCGATCCGGTATCGAGCTGGTCCCGCGGGTCGACTACCTTCCGGACGATTCGGTCGCCCGCGGCTACTGGCTCGCGCTCGAGCTGCACCTCAACCCGGACACGACCTGGCTGCACTTCCCGCGGGATGTCGTCTACCCCGACGACGTCGGTGGGCTGGTGGTAAACGCGTTCCCCGAGTCCGGAGACAGGTTCGTGGCGCTGCGGGAAAGTGGCGTGCACTCGATGGAGCGGTAGGCGTGTGATCCGCTGGCGCTAGACGCTGAACTCACCTTCGGGATCAACTTCCGAGGGTGAAGCAGCGCGCCTCCACATCAGGACGAATAGCAGAACGACCACGATGCCGACGGTGTTGAGGATCGTGATCGACACGGTGACCAGCGGGTCTGCGCCAAAGGTAAAGATCATCATCAGGAGCATCGGAGCGATGTTGCGGACCGCCGTGGTCGACTCGGTCGCATGCCTGGTTCCCACGTCTTTGACGCGAAGACCGGAAACGAGAAGGTAGCCACACCCGAGGCCGATGAACGGACCGGCCAAGGCCGCGATGTAGCTCTCGGTGCCCCATTCCTGCACGAACAGGTCCCAGTACGCGTACAGGGTGAAGTTGAGATTGAAGAGCAGACACAAGATGGCCACCCGAACAGACCACCGCATCAATGGCGGCGTCAGGTCGGGCCAGGAGACTCTGAAGCCGCACCCGAGAACTATCGGGAGGAGCAAGAAGAGCAGCAGCGGCCAGGCCACATCCCAGACAGAGGTCTTGAGCTGCGCGTCCACCGCATCGATGGCGAGAGGCAGCCCTATCGGGAGGGCGATGATCGTGGCAGCAGTCAAGACCACTAAGCAGCGTGGTGGCGATGCTGACATCCGCCTTGGCCAACCGGGCGAGGATCGGTGCGAACGGCATACCCGCGCTCAGGGCTGCAACACAGAACCCGACTTTGATCTCCCCGGGAATGGACGAGGCGATCGTCAGCAAATAGCCGATGAACAGGAGCGGGATGACGACGAAGTTGATCACCAGCGCCGACACGGCAATCTTCCAGTGGGCAAAGGCCTGTCCAAGTAGTTTGCCGACCGGAAGCCTGAGGCCCAACGCGAACGAGTTCAAGATCACGAAGAGCGCCCCGAACCCGTTGATCAGGACGACTGTGCCGGACTGAGTCATATCGCTCTCTTCTCGCGTGCGGCCCGATCCAGTGGGTGGGTTCCGTGTGTCCCGGGGCCGTGACCGCTTCGGGGCTGGACACCCAGCATGGACCTCGAGTGATCCGTCGGGAACAGGTGATCCTCCGCGCTCGGCTCCATCAGCCTGCAGCCTCTCGACCGAGCCTCGCGCGGCGCTCTCGTTGGGCTTGTGCGAATCCGCACTTCCGCGAGCAGTAGCGGAGTCCCTTGGTGTGCAGGCCGCTCACCGCTCGACTTCGCTGCCGGGTGAACGTCCGACGGCACACCTCGTTGCCGCAGGTCTGATACGGGACTTCTTCCGCGATGTCGAGGGCGATCCGCAAGCATGCTGCCGTGAAGGCCGTGGCGGGGATCGCTGGCCCCTCGCCAGCGCCGAAGGCGACAGTCACCGAGAACCCTCTCAGAGCGCTGTTCAGCGCCTGAGCGAACCGGTCGGCAGCCGTCGTCTCGCTCGGGAGGTCCGGCAGGTCCGGGCCATGCAGCCACCACGTTGCGATCGGCTCGCCTCGCGCGAGGGCAACCGCGCTGTAGGCAAAGGTGCGGAGCCGCTGGATCCGGTAGGCAACCTCTGCGGGGCAGATGAGGTCATCGCCGTGTTGCTCATACGGAATGCCGAGCCCGTCGCCCGCGTAGTCACGAAGGCCGCCCAGGAGGCGGTCCCGCTGGTCTGGTAGCCAACCCTCACGGACCCCCCATCCTCTGATGTGCTCTTCGAACACGTAGAAGTCGGTGCCCAGGTCGCGCATCCTGGGGTCACTGAAGCGACCCCAGCTGGCGACGAAGTCAGCGAGCGCCTCGGGGTCGCGCAGGTCCACCTCCTCGGGTTCGGCGAGGTAGAAGTCGACCGGCAATGCCACCTCGCGAGGAACGCCGGACTGGACGATCCACACGCCGTCGCGGGTGCGCTCGAGACGAGCGTCCCGGACCTGCACCGAGGGCTCCGCCACCACCTCAGGCCAGATCGTCATGGGCAGTGGCCGCGTCATCGACCCGGCGTCTGGTGCGCTGCTCCCGAGATCGCGGAGCCTCGACATCAGAACAGCAAAGTGCATCCGCTGACCAACGGACAAGGCCCGTGGAGCGAACAGTTGGCGACCTATACCAAAGTAGGGCAAGCAACCCGCACCCATCCGCGGCGGCGAGGAATCTTGGACGGCGCTGGCGCTTGAAGTGCTCGAGCCCGCTCAGCCGTCGTGATCGAGCCCGCTGCCGCTGCCACGAAGGCCATCACGCGCAGGCGCAAGGTTCGTTGAGCCTTTCCCTGTCGGTGAGCCTGGTGCTCGCCAACGATGAGAACGGGAGCCCGGAGACGTACCTGTCCCCGGGCTCCCGCCATGAAGCACTGATGTAGCAGACGGGTGAGATTCGATGGGAATCGATGGAACTCAGCCGACGCATAACCGCAGGTCAGTAAACCGCCCAAATCAGATGTCGTAGTAGAGCTCGAACTCGTGCGGGTGCGGGCGCAGCTGCACGGGCAAGATCTCGTTCTGCCGCTTGTACTCGATCCACGTCTCGATCAGGTCGGGGGTGAAGACGCCGCCGACGGTGAGGAAGTCGTGGTCGCGCTCGAGGTTGTCGAGCACCGCGCCCAGCGAGGTCGGCACCTGGTCGATCTCGGCCATCTCGTCCGGCGGCAGCTCGTAGATGTCCTTGTCGATCGGGTCGTTCGGCTCGATCTTGTTCTTGATGCCGTCGAGACCGGCCAGCAGCAGCGCCGAGAAGGCGAGGTACGGGTTGGCCGACGGGTCGGGGCAGCGGAACTCGATGCGCTTGGCCTTGGGGTTCGACCCGGTGATCGGGATGCGGACGCACGCCGACCGGTTGCGCTGGCTGTAGACCAGGCTGATCGGCGCCTCGAAGCCGGGCACCAGGCGGTGGTAGGAGTTCACCGTCGGGTTGGTGAAGGCCAGCAGCGACGGCGCGTGCTTGAGGATGCCGCCGATGTAGTAGCGCGCGAGGTCGGACAGGCCGGCGTAGCCGGTCTCGTCGTAGAACAGCGGCTCGCCCTTGTTCCAGATGGACTGGTGGCAGTGCATCCCCGAGCCGTTGTCGCCGAAGATCGGCTTCGGCATGAACGTCGCGGTCTTGCCGTTGCGCCAGGCGACGTTCTTGACGAGGTACTTGAACTTCATGACGTCGTCGGCGGCCTTGAGCAGCTCGTCGAACTTGTAGTTGATCTCGGCCTGGCCGGCGGTGCCGACCTCGTGGTGGGCCCGCTCGACGTGCAGGCCGGCCTTCTCCATCTCGATGACCATCTCGTCGCGGAGCTCGCCGAAGTGGTCGTACGGCGCGACGGGGAAGTAGCCGCCCTTGTACTTGACCTTGTAGCCGCGGTTGTTGTCCTCGGAGCCCGAGTTCCAGGCGCCGGCCTCGGAGTCGATGTGGTAGTACCCGGCGTTGGCCTTGGTCTCGAAGCGCACGTTGTCGAAGACGTAGAACTCCGCCTCCGGCGCGAAGTACGCCGTGTCGCCGATGCCGGTGCTCGACAGGTAGCTCATCGGCCTTGCGGGCGATGTTGCGCGGGTCGCGGGAGTACGCCTCACCCGTGAGCGGGTCGTGGATGAAGAAGTTCACCACCAGCGTCTTGGCGGTGCGGAACGGGTCGATGTAGGCGGTCGTCGGGTCCGGGAAGAGCGACATGTCGGACTCGTGGATGGCCTGGAAGCCCCGGATCGAGGAGCCGTCGAACGCCAGCCCGTCGTCGAAGACCGCCTGGTCGAACGACGAGATCGGGACGGTGAAGTGCTGCATGATGCCGGGCAGGTCGCAGAAGCGGACGTCGACCATCGCGACGTCCTCGTCCTTGATGTACTTCAGCAGCTCGTCGCTGTTTGCGAACATTCGTCCTCCTTGGTGCCGGAGCCGGAGCCCCGGGACCGAGCTAAGTCTGGGCGGGCAGCCGGGCGCCACGCTGCGGCCGACCTGCTCCGCAACCTATGGGCGGGCAGTTTCTCGACCGTATCCGGTTTGTTTCCGTGATGTAACAGGTCTCACCCGGGGTCACGGGCCTCAGAGGACGAACAGCATCTCCTGGTAGGTGGGCAGCGACCAGAGGTCGTCGGCGACGAGTCCCTCGAGGGTGTCGGCCGCCTCGCGGACGGCCACCATGGCCGGCAGCACGGTGTCCCGGGCGTACGTCGCGGCGGTCAGCCGGTGCTTGTCGTGCCGCGCCGCGATGGCCTCGACCAGCGCCGCCAGGCCGACCCGCAGGTCGGTCGGAAGTGGTCGCCGGGAGCCCAGGCTGCTGGCATGGACTCCCCGGCGCTCGAGACGGCCTCCTGGCCGCGGCGCATGCTCGCGCTGCTCGTGGACTGGACGGCCTGCACGCTGGTCGTGGTGGCCGTGATCGGACCCACCGCCTGGCTCGACGACAGGTTCGCCGGGATCTACACGATGGGCGTCTTCCTCCTGGAGTGCGCGCTCTTCACCGCGCTGCTCGGCGGCTCCTTCGGCAAGCTGGCGACCCGCCTGCGGGTGGTCCGGATCGACGGGAGCGGCCGGCCGCTGGACCTCGGCAGGTGCCTGCTGCGCGCCGCTCTCGTGTGCCTGGTGATCCCACCCCTGGTGTTCCGCCCCGACGGGCGCGGGCTGCACGACGTCGCGGTCGGCTCGGCGACCGTCGAGCTCGCCGCCGCCCGACAGGGCGGATGAGGGCTGGCGCCGTCTGAGGCGTTGTGCCGGTGTCGTGTTGGGGCCGCCGGTATCGTGAGGGACTCCACCCTCTTCTCTCCGGAGCTACCCCATGCGCAGCCTCACCCTTCGCCGCACGCTGGCGCTGACCGCGACCTCCGTGCTGCTCGCCGGGCTGACCGCCTGCGGGGGCGGCGACGACACCGGCACGGCCACCGACGAGCCGACGACGGCGTCCTCGAGCGCGGCCGCCGACCCTACCGAGTCGAGCGCCACCGAGGAGCAGTCGGACGCGGCGGAGCCCGCGGAGGGCGACGAGGTCGACGCGGACCAGTTCCTCGCCGACTTCAAGGCCGCGGTCGAGGACGCGAAGACCGCGCACATGAGCATGACCACCGGTGCCGGTGGGATGGACATCACCGCCGAGGGCCAGGTGGACTACTCCACCGATCCGCCGTCGATGGCCATGGAGATGACCAACCCGATGGGTGGGGACCAGAAGATGGACATCCGCATGGTCGACGGCAAGTTCTACATGAACATGGGCCAGCTGAGCCAGGGCAAGTTCTACGAGCTCTCCCTCGACGACCCGAGCAGCCCGCTCGGGGACATGTCGTCGCTGACCGAGTCGATGGACCCGGTGCGGTCCTTCGAGCAGTTCGCCTCGGGTCTCGACACGGTCACCTTCGTCGGCACCGAGAACGTCGACGGTGAGGACCTCGACCACTACGTGCTCACGCTCGACACCACCAAGGTCGACGCGCTCAAGGACACCGGCACCGAGGTGCCGAAGACCCTGGAGTACGACCTGTGGCTCGACAGCCAGGACCGGATGCGGCAGGTGCAGATCGACCTGGGCTCCACGGCCTCGGTCGACATGAAGATCTTCGACTGGGACGAGCCGGTCGAGATCGAGGCGCCGGCGGCGAGCGAGATCGTCCCGATGCCGGGCGGCTGACAGGCCCTGCGCGGGGCAGGCTCAGCGGCCGCGCATCTGGCCGCGCATGCCCTTCATGCTCGTCGGCACCGGGCCCTTGGGCATCGGGATGCTCGGCCGGTTCGCGTCGATCGCCTTGAGCCGGTTGAGCACGTCGGTCATGTCGGCGGGCTTGAGCGCCTTGGGCAGCTTCGTCACGTGCTTGACCAGCTTGGGCGAGCGGCACCTGACCCTCGCCGTCGCCGCACGAGCACCTCGTGGACGGGCGTCTCGGAGGTGACCCGCTCGTGCTTGCGACGCTCGGCGGTCAGAGCTGGCTGCGGAGCCGGGCCGGGTTGCCCTCGCCGATCAGCACGATGCCCGGAGGTCCGACCACCCGGTGCACGATGTCCTGCTGCTTGGTGAACGCCATGGCCGGGTCGGTCTTCCAGCCCCGACGGAGCATCCCGAGGGCGGCCGCCGCGGCACCGGGCGACCCTCCATCTGGGAGTACGCGGACTTCTGCGCCCGCCGGCCGAAGATGATCAGCCCGGTCAGCGTGCCGAACAGGATCGCGCCGATGACGATGCGAGATGGTCTCGATGAGCCCCCCGTCGGGCGGCAGCACCCAGAAGAGCGAAGCCGCCGACCACGGCACCGCCGAGGAACGCCGAGCAGGACCCACAGGCCGAGGCGCGGGTCGGCGACCTTGGCCATCCTGTAGGTGTCGACGAACTGCTGGAGCCGGCCGATCTTCTCCGGGGTGGTGCTCGTCATGCGTGGGCCTTACGTGGGTGCGAAGGGACGGGTCAGACGCTCGCAGCGTGCTCGCGCGCGTCGCGGTGGTCCATGGCCTGACGGTACAGCCGCCCGGCGCGGTACGACGAACGGACCAGCGGTCCGGACAGCGCCCCCGAGAACCCGATCTGGTCGGCCTCGTCCTTCAGCTCGACGAACTCCTCGGGCTTGACCCAGCGCTCGACGGGGTGGTGCCGCAGCGGAGGGGCGGAGGTACTGCGTGATCGTGATCAGCTCGCAGCCCGCGTCGTGCAGGTCCCGCAGCGCCTGGGAGACCTCCTCGCGGGTCTCGCCCATGCCGAGGATCAGGTTGGACTTGGTGACCAGGCCGAAGTCGCGGGCCTGGGTGATCACGTCGAGCGAGCGCTCGTAGCGGAACGCCGGACGGATCCGCTTGAAGATCCGGGGCACCGTCTCGACGTTGTGGGCCAGCACCTCGGGCCGCGACTCGAAGACCTCGCGCAGCAGGTCCGGCTTCGCCGTTGAAGTCGGGGATGAGGTTCTCCACGCCGGTGTCCGGGTTGAGCTCGTGGATGGCGCGCACGGTCTCGGCGTACAGCCAGGCCCCGCCGTCCTGGAGGTCGTCGCGGGCGACGCCGGTGATGGTGGCGTAGCGCAGCTCCATCTTCTGCACCGACTCGGCGACCCGGCGGGGCTCGTCGCGGTCGAGCGGCTGCGGCTTGCCGGTGTCGATCTGGCAGAAGTCGCAGCGCCGGGTGCACTGGTCGCCGCCGATGAGGAAGGTCGCCTCGCGGTCCTCCCAGCACTCGAAGATGTTGGGGCACCCGGCCTCCTGGCAGACCGTGTGCAGGCCCTCGGACTTCACCAGGCTCTGCAGGGCGGTGTACTCCGGACCCATCCGGGCCCGGGTCTTGATCCACTCCGGCTTGCGCTCGATCGGCGTCTCCGCGTTGCGGACCTCCAGCCGGAGCAGCTTCCGGTTGCCGGGTGCGGGGGCCTGGGTCACGTTGCCCAACTGTACGCCGCGGCCCCGCGGCCCTCGAATCGCGTGCCGGCTCAGGGCACGTCGCGGCGGCGGAACGTGAGCAGCCCGGCGGCCGTGGCCACGACGAGGAGCAGGCCGAGGTAGGCGGCGCCGCCCCAGAGGCTCAGCCGGCTCTGGCCGGTGCAGTCCATGTCCCCACCGTCGCCGACGCAGGTGACCTCCTGCTGGGAGTTGTAGTAGTCGGCGCCGTGCTGCACCACCGCGGCGACGTTGGTGTGCAGCATCCAGCGCTCGTTGTCACCGCCGAGGGGCAGGATGGCGATGACAAAGGTGCCGGCCACCGCGACCGCGAACAGCATGCCGAGCGTGGCCACCGTGCTGCGGAAGAACATCGTCATCGAGTAGCCGAGCACCGCGCCGCCGATGACCACGAGGGTGCCACGGCCGATGATCCCCGGCAGCGCGTCCCCGACGTCGGCGTGGAGACCGATGTCCCGGGAGCGCGCCAGCGCGGTGACGGCCAGCCAGAACAGCACCTGGACGACCAGCCCGGTGACGGCGGCGACGAGGGCGACCGCGCCGGCCTTGGCCGCCCAGACCCGGGTGCGGCGGGACTCGAAGAGCAGCTGGTTGCTCATCGAGCCGCTGTTCCAGTCCGCGCCCACGAAGGTCGACCCGGCCAGCAGCAGCAGGACGCAGAGGATCATCGGGAGGGCGGTCCCGAGGTCGCGGACCAGCCCGGACGGGTCGAGCGGCTGGCGGGAGATGAACCAGTCCGCGCGAGGCAGCAGCATGTCCTCGCAGGTGGCCTGCGGGTCGTCGGTCACGACGCCGGGTCCGGCGAACTGCTCGGGGTCGGCGATGCATTCGGCGAGCTGGTCCTGCACGTAGTCCTGCTCCGCCTCCTGGTCGGCGAGCCGCTGCGCCTTGGCCACGTCGGAGGCCGAGACCGGGCGGGTGTCCCAGGCGGTCACGCCGAAGATGAACACCGGGATGAGCACGCACGCAGCCACGAGCACGAGCACCGCGCGTCGCCAGCGCAGCCGGGTCAGCTCGACCGCGAGCAGCTTCATCGCCCACTCCCGAGGGTCTCGTCGCGGGTGAGGTCGAGGAAGAACGTCTCGAGGTCCATGCGCACCGGTGTCAGCTCGGTGACCCAGATGCCTGCCTCGCCGAGGGTGCGGCTGATCTCCTCGGGAGGTCGACCCGCGTCGACGGACAGCACGCCGTCGACGGCCGTGACGCCGAACCCGGCGGCGCTCAGGTGCTCGAGGGCTGAGGTCTGGTCGGCGACGACGACGCGGTACGACGTGCCCGAGGTCGCGAGCAGGTCCTCGACCGTGCCCGAGGCCAGCATCCGGCCGTTGCCGATGATGGTCGCGGAGGTGCAGACCTGCTGCACCTCCGCCAGGATGTGGGAGCTGAGGAGCACCGTCACACCGTTCGCCCCGAGGTCGTGGATGGTCGTCGCGGATCTCCCGGATGCCGGCCGGGTCGAGCCCGTTGGTCGGCTCGTCGAGGATCAGCAGCTCGGGCGACTTCAGCAGGGTCGCGGCGATCGCGAGGCGCTGCTTCATGCCGAGCGAGTAGCTCTTGTAGCGGTCGCCCTCCCGCCCGGTGAGGCTCACCGTCGCCAGCGCCCGGTCGACGCTGCCGGAGCCGGCGCCGATGGTGCGGGCCAGCAGGGTGAGGTTCTGGCGGCCCGTGAAGTGGGGAGCGAACTTCGGCGCCTCGACCACCGCCCCCACCCGGTCCATCACCGCGGGCAGCCGAGCCGGGACGTCGCTCCCGAGCAGCCGCATCGAGCCCGCGGTCGCCGCGGCCAGCCCGAGCAGCATCCGGATGGTGGTGGTCTTGCCGGACCCGTTGGGGCCGAGGAAGCCGTGCACGCCGCCGGCCGGGACCCGCAGGTCGAGGTCGTCGACGGCGACCCGGACGCCGCCGCGGCGGGAGCGGAACTCCTTGCGGAGGCCGTGCGTCTCGATGACCAGGTCGCTCACCCGGCGATGCTCGCAGCGGCTGGTACGAAGCCCCGTGCGGCGCGCCGGTCAGCGGCTCGGGACCACCAGCTCGATGCGTGGCTGCTTGCCGGGCTCGGGCCTGGCGTCGTAGTCGGGGGTCGGCACGTAGGGCGTCCACCCGAGGTAGTGGTCGAGGTGCCTCCGCACCACCGGAGCCACCTCGGTCGTGGTGACGTCGCGGCCGAGCTCGTGGCTGAGGCTGGTGACTCCCGCGTCGGCGATGCCGCACGGCACGAAGCGGTCGTACCACCCGAGGTCGACGTCGCAGTTGAGCGCGAAGCCGTGCATGGTGACGCCCCGGCTCACCCGGATGCCGAGCGCGGCGACCTTGCGCTCCGGCCCCCTGCCGTCCGCCCGGAGCCAGACGCCGCTGCGGCCGGGCACCCGCGCGGTGGTGACGCCGAGGTCGGCGCAGGTCCGGATCAGGGCCTCCTCGACGCGGCGGACGTAGTCGACGACCTTGACGTGGTCGGGCAGCCGGACGATCGGGTAGCCGACGAGCTGTCCGGGTCCGTGGAAGGTGATCTTGCCGCCGCGGTCCACGTCGATGACGTCGGCGCCACCGGGATCGGCGGGCCGCTCGTGAGGCTCGGTGCGCTTGCCGGCGGTGAAGACGGGCGGGTGCTCGAGCAGCAGCACCGTGCCGGGGCGGGTGCCGGCGGTGACCTCGGCGTGCACCTCGCGCTGCCAGCTCCCACGCCGCGAGGTAGTCGACGGCGCCGGCGCCGAGACCGGAGGTGTCGTAGTCGAGGGCCACCACCGAAGCCTACTCGTCGCCGGTCAGCCGGACCGCGCCCACGAGCCACCGGTCACCGCGCCGCACCAGCGACACCGCGCGCTCCCGGCGGCGCCCTCGGGCAGCCGCACGCGGCTCCCGTGCCCGACCGCGGCGCCGCCGACGACCCGGTCGGTCACCACCAGCGCGAGGTGCCGGGCGTGGTGTCGGAGGACCTCGACCGCGAGCACCTGGGTGCGCAGGCCGACCACGCGCAGTCCGCGGGCGGCGTACCGACGCAGCATCGCGACGTCGTGCCGTCCGGCCCCCGACCCGGCGGAGGTAGAGCGCGCGCAGGGCGCGGGCGTCCCCGGCGGCGTACGCCCGGGCCCGGCGCACGTCCCAGGCGCGCAGCAGCGCTGCGGGATCGGCGACGTCGTGGGTGCGCGGTGGTCGCCGGGGGAGCGGGGGCCGCGGACCGCGCGTCGGGCGCAGGCGTCCGGCACCCGGCGCCAGCGAGGAGGAGCACCGCGACGGCGAGGAGGACCGGGATCTGGCGCATGCGACCAGCCTGACCCGGATCGCGCCCTCGTGTCGGGCCCTCTCCACAGCCCCGGATCAGCCTGATCGGTGCCGATCAGCCCTCGGTCAGCGCAGCGCGCTCGCGATCACGGACTCGATGTCGCGGTCGCGCGAACGTGTAGCCCGCCGCTTCGAGGGCGGCGGGGCTCGACGTTCACCGAGCCGAGCAGCTCGGGCGCCATCGCCCCGGCGGCGGCGCGCAGCAGGACGGCCGGTGCCTTCAGCCGGGCCTTGCGCCGCACCGCGTGGGCGAGCGCGTCGGTGAACTCGGCGTTGGTGGGGGTGACCGGGCAGCAGATGTTGAAGGGACCGGCGGCGGTCTCGGACGTCGCGAGGAACCTCACCGCGCCGAGCCAGTCACGCAGGAGATCGACGGGAAGCTACTGGTGCCCGTCCCCGAGGCGGGCACCGAGCCCGAGCCGGAACGGCAGCAGCAGCTGCTGGAGCGGTGCCTGGCCCCGCTCGAGGACGGGCGCGGTGCGGAGGACGCAGACCCGGGCGCCGGCGGCGGAGGCCGGCTGGGTGGCCTCCTGCCAGGCCCGGGTCACCCGGGTCAGCAGGGCGTCGCCCCGGCTGTCGGAGGTCTCGGTGACGACCTCAGGCCCGTGGTCGCCGTAGATCCCGACGCCGTTCTGGGCCAGGAACGCCGGCTTGCGCGTGGAGCCCGCGATCGCGTCGGCCAGCACCCGGGTCGTGGTGACCCGGCTCGCCATCAGCTCGCGGGCCCACTTCTTGGAGTGCGGGTTGCCCGCGGTCGGGGTGCCGGCCAGGTTGACCACCACGTCGGTGCCCTCGACGAGGTCGGGGTCGAGGCGAGCGGTGTAGGGGTCCCACTGCTCCTCGTCGGGATCCTGGGCGGCCCGCCGGACCAGCCGGGTGACCTGGTGACCGTCCGCGGTGAGGGCTCGCGTCAGCTCAGCCGCCGAGGAAGCCGGACGAGCCGGCGATGAGGAAGCGCACGGGTCAGACCTCGAACTGGGCGCTCTCGAGCCGGGCCTTGACGTCGCTGAGGAAGCGCGCCGCGTCGGCGCCGTCGACCAGGCGGTGGTCGTAGGTCAGGGCGAGGTAGACCATCTGCCGGACCGCGATCGTCTCGCCGAGGTTCGCGTCGTCGATGACCACCGCGCGCTTCACGACCGACCCGGTCCCGAGGATGGCCACCTGGGGCTGGTTGATGATCGGGGTGTCGAAGAGCGCCCCGCGGCTGCCGGTGTTGGTCAGCGTGAAGGTGCCGCCGGACAGCTCGTCCGGGGTGATCTTGTTGGAGCGGGTGCGCTCGGCGACGTCGGCGATCTTGCGGGCCAGGCCCGCGATCGACAGGTCGCCGGCCTCCTTGATGACCGGCGTCAGCAGGCCCTTCTCGGTGTCCACCGCGATCGCGAGGTTCTCGCGGTCGAAGTAGGTGACCTCGCCCTTCTCGGTGTCGATGGTGGCGTTGAGCGACGGGAACTGCTTGAGCGCGTCGATCGCCGCCTTGGCGAAGAACGGCATGAAGCTCAGCTTGACGCCCTCGCGGGCGGCGAAGTCGGCCTTCACCGCGTCCCGGAGCCGGCTGATCCCGGTCACGTCGACCTCGACCACCGTGGTGAGCTGGGCACTGACCTGGAGCGACTCGACCATCCGCTTGGCGATGACCTTGCGGAGCCGGGAGAGGGGCTCGGTCTTCCCCCGCAGCGGCGACGGGGCCGCCGCGCCGGCAGCCGGTGCGGCTGGCGCGGACGCCTCCGAGGCGGCCGGGGCCGGCTCGGCGGCGGGCTCGTTGGCCTTCGCCGCGTCGAGCACGTCCTGCTTGCGGATCCGCCCGCCGACACCCGAGCCGGTGATGGTGGCGAGGTCCACGCCGTGCTGGGTGGCGAGCTTGCGCACCAGCGGCGTGACGTAGCTGCGACCGCCCTCCTCGGAGTCGGTGGACCCGGACGAGGACGCGGCCGGCTCGGGCTCGGGCTCCGGCTCGGCTCGGGAGCCTTCTCCTGGGCGGCGGGCTGCTCGGGCTCGGGCTCCGGTTCCGGCGCCTTCTCGGCCTCGGGCTCCTCGGCTCGGCTCCTCGGCCTGGTCCTGCGCCGGCTGGTCGTCGCCGTCCGACCCTCCGGACGACTGGTCCGCCGACCCGATGACGGCGAGCTCGGCGCCGATCTCGACGGTCTCGTCCTCGTTGACCTTGATCTCGAGCAGGGTGCCCGCCACGGGCGACGGGATCTCGGTGTCGACCTTGTCGGTGGAGACCTCGAGCAGGGCCTCGTCGACCGCGACCTCGTCGCCGACCTGCTTGAGCCAGCGGGTGACGGTGCCCTCGGTGACGGACTCGCCGAGCGCGGGCAGCGTCACCGAGGTGCCCGAGCCGCCGCCACCGCTGCCGCCGGACGAGGCCGCGGGCGCCTCCGCCGCGGGTGCGTCGTCGGCGCTCGTCGGTCTCGACGGCACCCTGGTTGGACTCGGCGGCCGGCTCCTCGTGCTCCTCGGCCGAGTCGTCACCGGACTGCTCCTGCGCGTCGGCGCTCTCGTCGGCGCTCTCGTCGGCGCCCTCGTCGGGGGAGCCGCCCTCGTCGGAGCTCCCGCTCGACTCGTCCTTGTCGCCGATGACGGCCAGCAGGCCGCCGACCTCGATGGTGTCGTCCTCGTTGGCCTTGATCTCGAGCAGGGTGCCCGCGACGGGCGAGGGGATCTCGGTGTCGACCTTGTCGGTGGAGACCTCGAGAAGGGCCTCGTCGACCGCGACCTCGTCGCCGACCTGCTTGAGCCAGCGCGTGACGGTGCCCTCGGTGACGGACTCGCCGAGTGCAGGGAGGGTGACTTCGGTGGCCATGGGGTTCCTTCGCTGTCAGGAGTGGGCGTGGAGGGGCTTGCCGGCGAGTGCGAGGTGCGCCTCGCCGAGGGCTTCGTTCTGGGTGGGGTGGGCGTGCACGAGGGGTGCCACGTCGGCGGCGTGACCCTCCCAGCCGTAGATCAGCTGGGCCTCGCCGATCAGCTCGCCGACCCGGTCGCCGACCAGGTGGATGCCGACGACGGGTCCGTCGGTGAGGCTGACGAGCTTCACGAAGCCCTGGGTCTTGAGGATCTGGCTCTTGCCGTTCCCGCCCAGGTCGTAGGTCAGGCTGGTGACGGCGTCCGCACCGTGCTTCTCGACGGCCTGGGACTCCGTCAGCCCCACCGACGCGAGCTCCGGGTGGGAGTAGGTGACCCGCGGGATGCCCATCTCGTCGATGGTCGCGGGCGACAGCCCGGCGATCTCCTCGGCCACGAAGATGCCCTGCTGGAACCCACGGTGGGCGAGCTGCAGGCCGGGCACGATGTCGCCCACGGCGTACGTGTGCGCGAGGTTGGTGCGCAGCCGCTCGTCGGCGAGCACGAAGCCGCGGTCCATCTCGACGCCCTGCTCGTCGAAGCCGAGGCCCGCCGTCGACGGCCCGCGACCGACGGCGACCAGGAGCAGCTCGGCCTCGAGGACGTCGCCACCCTCGACCGTGACCGCCACGCCCGTGTCGGTCGTCTTGACGCTCTGGAAGGGCGTGCCGGTGCGGAAGGCGATCCCGCGCTTGCGGAAGGCGCGCTCGAGCACCTTCGAGGAGGCCTCGTCCTCGGCCGCGACGAGCCGCGGCAGCGCCTCGAGGATGGTGACGTCGGCGCCGAACGAGCGCCACACGCTGGCGAACTCGACCCCGATCACGCCGCCGCCGAGCACGATCACCGAGGCCGGCACCCGGTCGAGGCGCAGCGCCTGCTCCGAGGTCAGGACCCGCTCGCCGTCGACCTCGAGGCCCGGCAGGGACCGGGAGTAGGAACCGGAGGCCAGCACCAGGTCCGTGCCGGTGTACGTCGCGTCGCCCACCGTCACGCTGAGCGGCCCGGTCATCGTGCCCTCACCCTCGATCACGGTGATGCCGCGCGACTTGATGAGGCCGGCAAGACCCTTGAAGAGGCGGCTGACGACGCCGTCCTTGTAGGAGTTCACGCCGGCCATGTCGATGCCCTCGAGCGTGGCGCGGACGCCGAACTGCTCGGAGTCGCGGGCGGCGTCGGCGATCTCCGCCGCGTGCAGCAGGGCCTTGGTCGGGATGCAGCCCACGTGCAGGCAGGTGCCGCCGAGGTTGCCCTTCTCCACGAGCCCGACACTCAGTCCGAGCTGGGCGGCGCGGAGGGCACAGGCATAACCACCAGAACCGGCCCCGAGGATGAGTACGTCGAAGTGATCTCCCGGCACGCCTGTCCTTCCCTTGGGTGGTGATGCGCGTCCCATCTTTGCACTCTTCCCGCGCGTGTCGACACCGGGTCGCGGTGGCTCGCACGGTCCTTTGGCACACTTGTCGCATGGGCCTCTTCGACCGCTTCCGCGGACCGCGCACCCGGATGCGTCGACCGTCCGGCGACACCGCTCGGACGGGCTCGACCCAGGTGCGCGCCTCGGACAAGGCCGACGTGCAGCACCTGGGGGACTTCGTGGCCTCCCGCACCGGCGTCGAGGGATTCGTCGAGCCGCGCACCGCGGTGAGCGACGTGACGCTGCTCCTGGTCGCGCACGACGGCGAGTGGACGCGGCGCCGCGTGAAGTCGGTCGGCTGGGCCCACGACTTCTGCAACCAGAACCGGGTGCCGTCCTACGACGCCGCCCTGGTCGGCATCCCGCAGCGGATGCGCGACTACAACAGCCGCAAGAAGCGCGACGGCCTCTGAGCCTCCACCACGACCGCCCGCCCCGATAGTCCGTCACGCATCGGTCCGGAACCGAGGTCGAGAGCAACCAGAACGTGACGGACTATCGCCGTCACTGGGCGGCAGAGAGACCGCGGGCGTACTCGATCAGGGTGGACACCGCGAAGCCGGTGCCGCCGGAGGTCCAGTGGCCCGAAGCGGAGCCGGAGTTGAAGGCGGGGCCGGCGATGTCGAGGTGTGCCCACGGGACGTCACCGGTGAACTCGCGCAGGAACGCCGCGGCGTAGAGCCCGCCACCCCAGCGGATCCAGTCGTGCTGGAGGAGGTCGGCGATCTTGCTCGAGTTGACCCGCTCCACCATCTCGTCGGGGATCGGCATCGGCCAGTGCGCCTCACCGGCCGCGTCGCCGGCCGCCCGCACGTCGGCGATGACCGCCTCGGAGCCGAGCACGCCGCCGACGCGGTCGCCGAGCGCGAGGACCATGTGCCCGGTCAGGGTCGCGACATCGAGGATGACGTCCGGCTTGACCTCGGTGGCCCGCACCAGTGCGTCGGCGAGCACGAGCCGCCCTTCCGCGTCGGTGTTCATGACCTCGACGGTGCGGCCGCCGTACATCGTGAGCACGTCGCCGGGGCGGGTGGCGTCGCCGGACACCATGTTCTCGGCCATCGGCGCGAACGCCGACACCTTCACCGGGAGCCCCAGCCTGGCGATGGCGAAGGTGGCCTGGACGACCGCGGCGGCGCCGGCCATGTCGCACTTCATCGTGGTCATGGAGGCGGCCGGCTTGATGGTGAGGCCACCGGAGTCGAAGGTGATGCCCTTGCCGACCAGGGCGAGGTGGGCCACCGCGCCCTTCGGCGCATAGGTCAGCTCGACCAGCCGCGGTGGGGCGTCGGAGCCGGCGCCGACCCCGAGGATGCCCCCGCAGCCGAGGGCGGCCAGGGAGTCCTCGTCATGGATCTTGACGCTGACCTTGACGCCCTTGCCGAGGTCCTTGGCACCGTCACGCACCGCGTTGGCGAAGTCCGGCGGACGCAGGTCGCCCGGAGGCGTGTTGACCCAGTCGCGGGTCGCGATCACCGCGTCGGCCACCACCTGGGCGTCCTCGAAGGCGGCGACCGTCTCCTGCTTGCGGGCGTCCGCGCTGAGCACCACGACCGATCCGGGTGCGTCCGTCCGCGAGTCCTTCTTGTACGCCGTGTACGTGTAGGCGCCGAGGCGGTAGCCCTCCGCCGCAGCACGCACCAGGGCGGGCGAGTCGGCAGGGAGGGCCAGGGCGACGGACGCGGCGTTGGTGATCGCCCGGGCCGCTGCGCCGGCGCCGCGACGCACCGCCACCTGGTCCACGTCTGCCTTGCGGCCGAGACCGACGAACACCACGAGCGGGGAGGCGATGGTGCCGTTGGACGGCACCTTCGTGATCTCGCCCGCCTTGCCCTTGGCGCCGAGGCTGGCCAGCAGGGGACGCAGCTTGCGGCCGTACGCCGCGGCCACGTCCTCGCCCCCGGCCGCGACCTCGACGGTCGAGCGGGACTGGACCAGCCCGATCACGACCGCGTCGGCGCGAGTCTTGGCAGGGCTGGCTCCACGCAGGCTGTAGGTCGTCACCCGGGCAGGATAGACGGGCCTGGACCGGCGTGCCGACGCGCGCCCGGATGGAGCGGCGGCGGTGCCGTCATGGAGTAACTTCGGCGACATGGACGACCCCAGCACGCTTCTGCAGTCGCCCCTCCACGAGCGACACGCCTCGCTCGGGGCCAAGTTCGCGGAGTTCGGCGGGTGGACGATGCCCCTGGAGTACCCCTCCGGCGTCGTCAAGGAGCACACGACGGTCCGCGAGGCCGTGGGCATCTTCGACGTCAGTCACCTTGGCAAGGCGATGGTCACCGGTCCCGGGGCCGCGGCCTACGTCAACGCGACGCTCTCCAACGACCTCGGCAAGATCGCGCCGGGGCAGGCGCAGTACACCCTGTGCTGCGACGAGACGACCGGCGGCATCGTCGACGACCTCATCGCCTACTACCAGGATGACGAGCACGTGCTCCTCGTCCCCAACGCGGCCAACACCGCCGAGGTGGTCCGCCGGCTCGAGGCGCAGGCCCCCGACGGCGTGACCGTGCGCAGCCACCACACCGAGTACGCCGTGCTCGCGGTCCAGGGCACCAGGTCCGACGAGGTGCTCGCCGCCGTCGGTCTCCCGGTGGGTCACGACTACATGTCCTTCGTCGAGGCGGAGTTCGGGGACGCCGGCCGCGGGGTCGTCGTGTGCCGCACGGGCTACACCGGCGAACGCGGCTACGAGCTGATCGCGGCCAACGACATCGCCGTCGCGCTGTGGGACGCCTTGATGCGCGCGGGGGAGGAGCACGGCATGCTCGCCTGCGGTCTCGGCGCCCGCGACACCCTGCGCACCGAGATGGGCTACCCGTTGCACGGCCAGGACATCACGCTCGACGTGACGCCGAACGAAGGTGGCCTCGGCTGGGCGGTCGGCTGGAAGAAGGACACCTTCTGGGGTCGCGACGCCCTGGTGGCCGAGCGGGAGGCCGGGCCCAAGCGACGGCTGCGCGGGCTGGTGGCCGTCGGGCGCGGCATCCCGCGTCCCGGCATGGGCGTCACCCTGGTCCCCGACGTGCCCCTGTGCGACATCACCTCCGGGACGTTCTCCCCGACGCTGCGCAAGGGCATCGGCCTCGCGCTGGTCCCGACGTTCGTCAACCCCGAGGCCGAGCTCGGGGTCGACGTGCGGGGACGGCGCGAGATCTTCCAGTCCACGAAGCCACCGTTCGTCGACACCTCGGTGCGCGAGTCGTGAACCTGCCCGAACAGCCGCCGACCTTCCGGCCGCCGTCACCGTCCGAGCAGCCGTGGACCTGGCGCCTGGAGAACGACGCGGGCGAGGAGGTGTCGGTCGACGAGGAGTACGGCGGCCAGCGGTTCCCGACCCAGGCCGACGCGGAGTCGTGGGTGGGTGAGGTCTGGGCCGACCTGGCCGAGCGGGGCGTCGACGGGGTGACGCTCTTCGAGGGTGAGCGGCGGGTCTACGGGCCCATGTCCCTGCACGCATGATCCCGGCGCCGGCCGGCGCCGTCTGCGCAACGTTCCTCGAGGCCGCGCCCGCGGACCTGGTCACCGGGCTCTACCTGCGCGGCGGGATCGGCTTCGGTGAGTGGGTGCCCGGCCAGAGCGACGTCGACTTCGTGGCCACGCTCGCCCGCCGACCCTCACCCGACGAGGTGCAGGGCCTGCGTGCCGCCCACGAGGTGGTCGCCGCGGCGCACCCAGACGTGTCCTTCGACGGCTGCCACCTGCTGCGTCGACGACCTCGCCGCGGACCCGCGGGCGTGCCCGGACGTGCCCCGCATCCTGGACCGGACCTTCACCGTCGGGCCGGTGCCCGACCACGTGGTCGCCTGGCACGAGCTCGCCCGGCACGGCGTGACGGTGACCGGGCCCGCGCACACGGCGCTGGGCATCTGGACCTCCCAGGACGTGCTCCTGGACTTCACCCGCGACAACCTCGACACCTACTGGCGCTCCACGGCCACCGGGCTCGCGGCAGCCCTGGCCGCGGGCGGCGACCGACGGCGAGAGGCGTGCACGGAGGGGGCCTGCACGTGGTGCGTGCTCGGGGTCGCTCGCCTGCACCACCTGCTGGTGACCGGCTCGATGACCACCAAGTCCCGAGCCGGACGTTGGGGCCTTGGCTTCTACCCCGACCGGTTCGGGCCGGTGCTGCGGGAGGCGCTGCGGATCCGCGACGGCGGTCCGGACGAGTACGCCGGCCGCGTGGGGGCGCGCGGTGCGGACACCGAGGCCTTCACGGCGTACGTCGTCGCCGAGGGGACCTGAGACCGGCATCGGGAAAGCTCCTGCTCGACCAGCGCACCCGAGAGGGGCGCTGGTCGAGCAGGAGAGCGGGTCCGTCAGGCCGGTGCCGAGGTCCGGTCGTCGTCGCGCTGGCCGCCGCCGCCGTCACTGTCGGCGTCCTCGGCGGTGAGCGGGCGGGCGATGTTCTCCAGCGCCTCACCCTCGGCGTGGACGCCGAGGAAGATCGCCACGATGCCGCCGGCGACCATCAGCGCGGCACCGAGGTAGTAGCCGGGAGCGATCCCGGTGATGTCCCCGGAGGCGGACGCGTTGTCGATCAGCTTGCCGAACAGCAGCGGGCCGGTGATGCCACCGATCGCCGTGCCGACGGCGTAGAAGAACGCGATGCACAGGGCCCGGGTCTCCAGCGGGAACACCTCGCTCGCGGTCAGGTACGCCGCGCTGGCCCCGGCCGAGGCGAAGAAGAAGATCACCATGCCGAAGATCGTCAGCGTCATGGCCGTCAGGTCACCCAGCACGAAGCCGGCGATGCCCAGCAGCACCCCGGACAGGATGTAGGTGCCGGCGATCATCTTGACCCGGCCGACGGTGTCGAAGAGCCGGCTCAGGAGCAGGGCGCCGACGAAGTTGCTCACCGCGAAGGCCGCGATGTAGTAGCCGGTCTGGTCGACGCCCAGGAACGTCGACAACGAGTCGCCGTAGGTGAAGAAGAACGCGTTGTAGAGGAACGCCTGGCCGATGAAGAGGCTGAGGCAGAGCGCGGTGCGCTTGGGGTAGAGCGTGAAGACGGTCTTGGCGATGAGCACCAGGCTGATCGTCTTGCGCTGCCGGACCGTGATGCTGTCGTCCTCGATCGCGGGGAGGTCCCGGCCCTCGTCCTCCGCGACGCGCTTCTCGATGTCCTTGACGATCTGGTCGCCCTCGTCCTCGCGGCCGTGGATGAAGAGCCAGCGCGGAGACTCCGGGACGTGCCGCCGGACGACGAAGATGCCCACGGCCAGGACCGCGCCGATGCCGAAGGCGAGTCGCCAGCCGTACTCGGCGGGGACCAGGGTCGGGTCGAGGAGCGGGATGGTGAGCAGCGCACCAGCGGCCGCGCCGACCCAGAAGGAGCCGTTGATCGCGATGTCGGTCCGGCCGCGGAACTTCTTGGGGATCAGCTCGTCGATTGCGGAGTTGATCGCGGCGTACTCCCCGCCGATTCCGGCGCCGGTGATCGTCCGGCACACGAAGTACCACAGCGCCGTCGGCGCGAAGGCCGTCGCCACGGTGGCACAGGTGTAGACCGCCAGGGTGATGAGGAAGAGCTTCTTGCGGCCGAGCCGGTCGGTGAGCTGTCCGAAGAAGAGAGCGCCGACGCAGGCCCCGGCGACGTACAGCGCACCGGCCAGGCCGATGTCGGAGCTCGACATCCCGAGGCCCGTCTCGGCATCCTTGAGGGCGTCGGACATCGACCCGACGATGGTCACCTCGAGGCCGTCGAGGATCCAGACCGTGCCGAGGCCGACGACGATCATCCAGTGGAACTTCGACCACGGCAACCGGTCCAGACGAGCCGGGATGTCGGTGGTGATGGTGCCGGTCTGCACTCCGGACATGGCCTACCTCTCGCCAGCGGACCCCTCCGAGTGAAGGGCCTTTTCGACCCTGCCCCAACACCGCCGAGGTCGGCACCACCCTCAGGGGTGTCACTCGTCCCGTCCGCTACACCCGTCCGGGTCTGGCGTTAGTCGAGTAAGTCAGTACGCTTGTGTCCATGACGGCCACGCCCGCCCACCGCCCGCCGGACTTCTTCCTCATCGGGGCTCCCAAGGCCGGCACGAGTGCGCTCCACGCGGCGCTCGCCCAGCACCCCGGGCTGTTCCTCAGCAAGGTCAAGGAGCCGAAGTACTACATGTGCGGGGACTCGCCGCCGCCCGCCTACAAGGGCCCGGGGGACGCGCACAGCAACCGGGAGTGGGTCTGGCAGCGCGAGCGCTACCTGAGCCTGTTCGACACCGCGCCGGAGGGGACGTTGCGCGGGGAGAGCACGCCCTTCTACCTCTACCACCGCGACGCCCGGCGTCGGCTGGCCGTCGACAACCCGGACGCCAAGCTGGTCGCGCTGCTGCGCGACCCGGTCGACCGCGCGTACTCCAACTGGATGCATCTGTGGATGGACGGCCTCGAGCCGGAGTCCGACATCGTCGAGGCCGCCCGCCAGGAGCAGCAGCGCATCGACGCCGGGTGGGCGCCGTTCTGGCACTACCGCGGCCTGGGGATGTACGGCCGCCAGGTCGCCGACCTGCTCGACCACTTCCCGCGGGAGCAGCTGCTCCTGCTGCGGTACCGCGAGCTCGTGGACCGGCCCACCGAGACCCTCGACCGGGTCAGTGCGTTCCTCGGCGTCGAGGCCGCCCGGGTGCCGGAGGTGCCGGCCGACAACTCCCGCCCGTTCGTCGAGGACGGTCGGCGGGCCCGGACGCTGGGGCCGCTGATCCGCGCCGGAGCGGCGGCGGGTCAGTTCTTCCCCCCGCACGTGTGGCGGAAGGTCAGCCGGCCGCTGATCGCCCAGCTGCACAAGAACGGCACCACGGGTCGGCCGGCGCTGACACCCGAGCAGCGGGCCGAGCTGCTGGCCCCGCACCTGCCCGACATCGAGCTGCTCGAGCAGGTCACCGGCGACTCGTTCGCCGAGTGGAAGGGCTACCGCGACGGCGGCTCGTTCGTCAGCCGCCGCAACGCGGTCAGCGCCGCTTCATCGTGACCGGGTCATGACCGCACGCCCGAGGTGACCACCAGGTCGTGGGCGCCATCCGGGCGCGCCATCTCGGCGTAGCACCGCACTTCCCCGCCGGGGGTCGTCACCTGGCTGGCGTAGCGGAAGGCGCCGTCCGAGTGCGGGGAGCCGAGCACGCCGGCACCCTCGTCCACGACCAGGTCGCCGCCGAGCTCGCCGCGGGCCAGGCCGGTGCGCTCGTGCCAGTTCTCCGCCGCGGTCCGGCGTCCGTCGTACAGGACGACGAGCGGCTCCAGGGAGAGCACGGTGGTGATCCGGGTGCCGCGGGCGTCCCACTCGCCGGGACGCGGACGCAGCACGGTGCCGTGCCGGTGCCACGACAGGCCGTCGGCGCTGGTCCAGTACGCCGTGGTCATCCGGTCCTCGTCGCCGGCGTCGGCCAGGGGGTGCTCGCAGATCCACGCGTGCCAGCGGCCCGCCTCGTCGACCAGGATCACCGGGTCCTTGACCGCGACCCGGTCGTCACCGGCGAGCACCACGGTGCGGCGGCCGGTCGGCAGGTCCTCGGGCCGGTCGGCGTCGAGCGCCTCGATCCACCAGTGCTTCGAGCCGGGGGTCGCGCAGGAGAGGTACAGCCGCCAGCCGCCCTCCGGCGTGCGGAGCACCACCGGGCGCTCGAACGACTCCGCGCCGAACTCGTCGCGGAACACCTCGCACACGGGCTCGAAGACCACCCCGTCGAGGCTGCGCGACACGACGGTGGAGACCCCGCGTCCCTCGGTCAGGGGCCGGCGGACCCGGTAGGCGAGGTAGGTCATCTCGTCGGCCTGGAAGGCACTCGCGGCACCCGACCAGTTGCCGGGTCCGGAGTCGGGCGCGGGCACCACGACCTGGGCACCGTCGAGGTCGGGCAGGGGAAGGGTCTGCGTCGTCACACCAAAAGTCTACCGTTTCGCTGCGATTTCTTCGGCTTCTAGAGTGTCGGCGTGCCCGCCTTCAGCCAGGTCGACGTGTTCTCGACCAGCCTCCACCGCGGGAACCCGGTCGCGGTGGTCCACGACGCCGACGGTCTGACCAGCGACGCGATGGCCCGTTTCGCCCGGTGGACCAACCTGTCGGAGACGACGTTCCTGCTGGCGCCGACGGACCCGGGCGCCGACTACCGGGTCCGCATCTTCACCCCGGCGGAGGAGCTCCCGTTCGCCGGCCACCCGACCATCGGCTCCGCGCACGCCTGGCTCGAGCGGGGTGGCCGGCCCGGGTCCGGCGACGAGGTGGTCCAGGAGTGTGGCGCCGGGCTGGTGCGGCTCCGGCGGTCCCCACGACTGGCCTTCGCCGCGCCACCCCTGGTGCGGTCCGGCCCCGCCACCCCGGCCGAACGGGCGGCGGTGACCGCGGCCCTCCGGCTGACCGACGACCAGGTGCTCGACGTGGAGTGGATCGACAACGGTCCCGGCTGGGTCGGTGCCGTGCTGCCCGACGCCGCGACCGTGCTCGCCCTGGAGCCGGACTGGTCGGCCTTCGAGGGCCTCGAGCTCGGCGTGGTGGGGCAGTACCCCGACCCGGCTCCCGGCGAGCCGCTGGTGGAGGTGAGGGCCTTCTGCCCGAGCCTGGGAGTCGTCGAGGATCCGGTGACGGGCAGCCTGAACGCCGGTCTGGCGCAGTGGCTGGTCGGCAACGGCACGCTGCCGGCGTCGTACGTCGCGTCGCAGGGCACCCGACTGGGACGGGCCGGGCGGGTGCACCTGGACGTGGTCGACGGCACGGTCTGGGTGGGTGGCGACGCGCAGACCGTGGTGCGCGGAGAGGTCCTCGTCTGAGCCCGTCGCGCGGGTAGGGTCGGCGTCGTGCAGGAGTACCTCGACCTCGTCCGCCGCGTCCTCGACGACGGGGTGCCCAAGAGCGACCGCACCGGGACCGGCACCCGCAGCGTCTTCGGCCACCAGATGCGCTTCGACCTGCGGGCCGGCTTCCCGCTCGTGACGACCAAGAAGATCCACACCCGCTCGGTCTTCGGCGAGCTGCTGTGGTTCCTGCGCGGCGACACCAACGTCAAGTGGCTCCAGGACCGGGGCATCACCATCTGGGACGAGTGGGCGGACGCCGACGGCGACCTCGGCCCCGTCTACGGCTACCAGTGGCGGTCCTGGCCGGCCCCCGACGGGCGGCACATCGACCAGATCGCCCTGGTCCTCGACCGGCTGCGGCAGGACCCCGACTCGCGGCGACACCTGGTCTCCGCGTGGAACGTCGCCGACATCCCCGACATGGCACTCGCCCCGTGCCACGCGTTCTTCCAGTTCTACGTCGCCGACGGCCGCCTCTCCTGCCAGCTCTACCAGCGCAGCGCCGACGTCTTCCTCGGCGTCCCCTTCAACATCGCGTCCTACGCCCTGCTGACCCACATGGTCGCCCAGGTCGTCGGCCTCGAGGTGGGCGACTTCGTGCACACGCTCGGCGACGCCCACCTCTACACCAACCACCTCGACCAGGCCCGGCTCCAGCTGACCAGGGACCCGCGTCCGCTGCCGACGCTGCACCTCGACCCCTCGGTCGCCGAGATCGACGGCTTCGACCTCGAGCACATCCGGCTCGAGGGCTACGACCCGCACCCCGGGATCAAGGCCCCCATCGCCGTATGACCCACGACCAGGCCGTGGTGCTGGTGGCCGCGGTCGCCGACAACGGAGTGATCGGCGCCGACGGCGACATGCCGTGGCACCACCCCGAGGACTTCGCGCACTTCAAGGCGCTCACCATGGGCCACACGTTGGTGATGGGCCGGGCGACGTACGACTCGATCGGCCGGCCGCTTGCCGGGCCGGACCACGGTCGTCCTGACCCGGGATCCCGCCTGGTCGGCCGACGGGCGTGCTGGTGGCCCACTCGTTCGACGAGGCACTCGAGATCGCGGCCGGGCTGCCTGGGGACGTGATGGTCGCCGGCGGCGCGCAGGTCTACACCCTCGCGCTGCCGCACGCGACGCACCAGGTGCTGACCGAGATCCACACCCGGCCCGACGGCGACACGTTCTACCCCGACTGGGACAGATCCGGATGGGTCGAGACGCGCCGTGTCCCCGGCGACGGGATGGACTGGGTGTGGTGGCGGAGGCAGGGGACATGAGGCTGCACATCGACACCGGCCTGCGCGAGCCGCCGTACGACCAGCTGAAGTCGCGGATCACCGAGCAGGTCGACAGTGGAGCACTGGCGCCGGGAGACAAGCTGCCCACGGTGCGGGCCCTGGCCACCGACCTGGGCCTGGCCCCGAACACCGTCGCCCGGGCCTACCGCGAGCTCGAGGCGCTGGGCGTGCTGTCCACCCGCGGGAGGTCGGGGACCTTCGTCGCCGGCGACACCGTCGACCGCGCCGCCCGCGAGGCGGCCGCGGAGTACGCCGAGCGGATCAGGGCGCTCGGCGTCGGCTCGGCCGCCGCGCTCGTGCTGGTGGAGCGGGCGCTCCGTCAGAACGGGTCGGCGTAGGACCAGTCGGTGCGCGGCGACGTCGCGCCCACGCCCCACTGCAGGGTCGTGGTGTCGAGGCCGTCGCACGAGACGCGGGCGCTGCCCACGGTCCGGCACCAGAAGACCTCCTCGCCGCTGCCGACGAAGGCGCGGTAGCCGGGGTTGCCCCACGACGCCGTGCCGGAGCCGGACCAGGTCCAGCCGTCGGAGGTGAGGACGTGGCAGCCGACGCGCGGTCGACCGGGAGCGCCGGCGCGGCTGCAGAGCGCGGGCCCGGCGGCGGTGGCCAGCCAGGTGCGGTTCTCCGGAGCGAGCGCGGTGGTGCGCTCGGAGCGCTGGTCGTGACCCCACCGGTGGCGCTTGCTCTCCAGCGGCGCGCAGGCGACGCGGGACCCTGTGCCGGTGCGCAGCGTGCGGCACCAGGAGATCCCGCCGCTGGCGCTCGGCAGGAACGCCTGGTCGACGACGCTGCCGGCGCCCGGGCGGACCCGGACGAAGCGCCAGCCCGACCAGCCGAGCACCCGGCAGCCGGTGACGGCCGGACGGGCCCCACCGCAGAGCGCCGGGCCGGAGGAGGTCGAGAGCCAGGTGCCCTCGACCGGGCCGGCCGAGGCGTGCGACCCGGACGTGCGGTCGTAGCCCCAGCGGCCGGAGCGGGGGTAGAAGGGCGTGCAGGACAGGCGGGGGTGCTGCGGGTCGGTGGCGACCGTCCGGCAGAACGACACCCGGTCACCGGACGGCACGAACGCGCGGCTGGTCGGGATGCCCCAGCGGGTGGTGCGGTCGACCAGCGACCAGCGCCAGCCCGACGGGGTGAGCACGCCGCAGCCGACGCGCTGCCGGGCCGCCTTGCCGGCGAGGCCGCACAGGGCGGGGCCCTCGGCGGTCGGCAGCCAGGCGCGGCCGTCGACCTGTAGAGGCAGCCGACCGGATCGGATGTCCTGGCCCCACGACCGCGCGGCCGCGTCCAAGGTGGTGCAGGTGGCCGCCGGACGACGCGCGGGACCGACCGTGCGGCAGTAGGCGATGTCGCCGTCCGCGGTGGAGACGAAGTGCCGGCTGGCGGGATCGCCCCAGTCGGTCGTCCGGTGCAGGGCGACGCGCTTCCAGCCGTCGTCGGTGAGGAGCGTGCAGGTCAGGCGCTGCCGTCGCGGTGAGCCCGAGCGACCGCACAGGGCGGGACCCGCACCGGTGGACACCCAGGCCCGGTCGGCGGCCTCGGTGCCGGGCACCAGGCGGGCCCGGACCGGCGGCGAGGCGTTGCCGGCCGGATCCACCGCGACCACGGCGTAGGCGTAGGCCTGGCCGGGCGAGACCTGGCGGTCCCAGTACGACGGCCGGGACGCGGTGCCGATCTGGACGCCGTCGCGGAGCACCCGGTAGGTCACCACGCCCGACGCGTCGGCGGAGCGTTGCCACGACAGTCCGACCCGACCCTGGTGGGCGACGAGGCGCGGCCGGCCGGGAGCGGTCGGTGCGGTGGCGTCGTACGGCACGACGTCGTGCAGGTGCAGGAACTTGTCGGGCCACCCCGCCGAGGACGGGTAGAGGGTCGAGAAGTGGAACCCGTTGGCGCCGTCGGTGTTCATCTCCGAGAGCGTGATGCTGCCGTCGTAGTTGACCGACTCGACGTAGGCGACGTGACCGCGCTTGAACCAGGCGACGGCACCGTCGCCGGGCGTCCGGTCCGGCTTCACACCGATGCTCTTGGCGACCTGGGCCCAGTCGACGGCGTCACCCCAGTGCCGGCCGGCGTACCAGTTGGAGAAGCTGATGCCGTTGCGCTGGCTCAGCCGGAAGGCCACCCACGAGGTGCACTGCCCCTGGTAGAACCCGCGGTCGTCACCCAGGCAGTCGGCGCCCAGCGCGGTCTCGTTGCAGTCCGGCGCCTCGGGGAAGCCGTAGCCGTAGACGTCGTGCGCCAGGTGGGTGCCGGGCGAGCCCTTCGGGGTCGGCGTCTCGGTCGGCGTGGGAGAGGCGCTCGGCGTCGGCGTCGGCGACGGGTCGGCCGAGGGCGTCGGCGGCTGCGGTGTCGGGTGCGGAGGCGCCGTGGGCGTCGGGATGCCGCCACCCCAGGGACCGCCCGGGTCGGCCGACGCGACGGCCGAGAAGGAAAGGGCGAGACCCACGACGACACCCAGGACGGAGAGCACCCGGGCACGCCGCGCCGCAGTGCTGCGAACCGGCGGGATCTGGGCCACGAACACAGGGTGCGGACGGCCGGCTCCTCGCGGACAGGAATGCGCAAACTCGTCCGGCGCGGCCGATGGTCGGCTATAACCGGAGCAGCCGATAGCCTGGGAGCATGTCCAACCCAGCGGGCCCGGGTCCCGCCGCTCCCTTCGGTCGCGTGCTGACCGCGATGGCGAGCGCGTTCCACGACGACCTCTCCGTCGACGTGGACGGAACCGCCCGGATCGCTGCGCACCTCGTGGACCACGGGCACGACGGCGTCGTCGTCTCGGGCACGACCGGCGAGTCGCCCACCACCTCGGTGGCCGAGGACGGTGACCTGCTCCGGGCGGTCAAGGACGCGGTGGGTGACCGCGCGAAGGTGGTCGCCGGGGTCGGGACCAACGCCACGGCCCACTCCGTGGAGCTGGCCAGGCAGGCCGAGAAGCTCGGCGCCGACGGGCTGCTGCTGGTCACGCCGTACTACAACAAGCCCGGCCAGGCCGGGCTCCTCCACCACTTCCGTCAGGTCGTCGAGGCGACCGACGTCCCGGTGATGCTCTACGACGTGCCGGCGCGCACCGGCATCACCATCGCCCCGGAGACCTACGCCGCGGCCGCGGAGTGGGACTCCGTCGTCGCGGTGAAGGACGCCGTGGGCGACTACGCCCGCGGTGTGCGCATCATGAGTGACACCGGCCTGGCGTTCTACTCCGGCGACGACGCCGCCAACCTCGGGTGGCTGGCGCACGGCGCCTGCGGCTTCGTGTCGGTCGCCGGCCATGCGTGTGGCGACCAGCTGCGCGCGATGGCCGACCAGTTCTTCGCGGGCGACCCGGCGGGCGCCCTCGCGACGTACCAGCAGATGCTGCCCGCCATCGACGCGATCATGGGTGTCGCCAACTACGGCGCCACCACCGCCAAGGCCGCCCTCCAGCTGCTCGGTGTTCTAGACAACCGCAACGTCCGAGGGCCGCTCGTGCCCCTGGACGACGCGGAGGTCGAGGCACTTCGCGCGGGCCTGGTCGCGGCCGGCCTCCTCTGAACCGATCCGGAGTCACCACGTGAGTCATCCCCATCCCGAGCTGTCCGCGCCTGGCGACCTGGTCGAGGGCGGCCTGCGGGTCATCCCGCTCGGCGGTCTCGGCGAGGTCGGCCGGAACATGACCGTCTTCGAGTACGACGGCCGGCTGCTGATCGTCGACTGCGGGGTGCTCTTCCCCGAGGACCACCACCCGGGTGTCGACCTGATCCTCCCGGACTTCCAGCCGATCCGGGACCGCCTGGACAAGGTCGAGGCGCTGGTGCTCACCCACGGGCACGAGGACCACATCGGGGCGACGCCGTACCTCCTCCGCGAGCGTGGCGACATCCCGCTGGTCGGTTCCGAGCTCACCCTGGCCCTGCTCGACTCCAAGCTGCGCGAGCACCGGCTGCTCGAGACCGTGCACCACCGGGTGGCCGAGGGCGACCGGCTGACACTGGGCCCCTTCGAGCTCGAGTTCGTCGCGGTCAACCACTCGATCCCCGACGCGCTCGCCGTCGCCATCCGCACCGGCGCGGGCCTGGTCCTGCACACCGGCGACTTCAAGATGGACCAGCTCCCGCTGGACAACCGGATCACCGACCTGCGGGCGTTCGCGCGGCTGGGGGAGGAGGGCGTCGACCTGTTCCTGACCGACTCGACCAATGCCGAGGTCCCCGGCTTCACCACCCCCGAGGTCGACATCACCCCGGTGCTGGACCGGGTGTTCGCCAAGAGCAGCCAGCGGATCATCGTGGCCTGCTTCGCCTCCCACGTGCACCGCGTGCAGCAGATCCTGGACACCGCCGCCGCGCACGGGCGCAAGGTCGGCTACGTCGGCCGGTCGATGGTCCGCAACATGGGCATCGCCCAGGACCTCGGCTACCTGCACGTGCCCGAGGGCGTGATGGTGGACGCCAAGGACCTCGCGGACCTGGCGCCGGAGAAGCAGGTGCTGATCTCGACCGGCTCCCAGGGCGAGCCGCTCTCGGCGCTGTCGCGGATCGCCCAGCGCAACCACCACTTCGTGCACATCGAGGAGGGCGACACCGTCATCCTCGCGTCCTCGCTGATCCCCGGGAACGAGAACGCCGTCTACCGGGTCATCAACGGCCTGGCCCGCTGGGGCGCGCACGTGGTCCACAAGGGCAACGCGCTCGTGCACGTCTCGGGGCACGCCAGCGCCGGCGAGCTCCTCTACTGCTACAACATCGTCCGGCCGCGCAACGTCATCCCCGTGCACGGGGAGATCCGGCACATGCGCGCCAACGCCGAGCTGGCCAAGGCCACCGGCATCCCCGCGGACCGCGTGGTCGTCGCCGAGGACGGCGTGGTGGTCGACCTCATCGACGGCGTGGCCCGGATCGCGGGCAAGGTCGACGTGGGCTACGTGTTCGTCGACGGGTCCTCGGTCGGAGACATCACCGAGTCCTCGCTCAAGGACCGGCGGATCCTCGGCGAGGAGGGTTTCGTCTCCGTCGTGGTCGTCGTCGACTCCCAGACCGGCAAGGTGATCAGCGGCCCGGAGATCCACGCCCGCGGCTTCGCCGAGGACGACTCGCTCTTCGACGAGATCAAGCAGCCGATCATCGACGCGCTCGACGCCGCCGTCCGCGACGGCGTCGACGACACCTACCAGCTCCAGCAGACCGTCCGCCGCGTCGTCGGCCGCTGGGTCAACAAGGCCCACCGCCGCCGCCCGATGATCATCCCGGTCGTCATCGAGGCCTGAGCGGTACGTCGCGGGTCGTGGCTGGTGGTCTCGACACCCGCTCGCTGCGCTCGCTGCTCGACCAACGAGGGTTGCGGTGGTCTCGACAGGCTCGACCAACGAGGGTTGCGGTGGTCTCGACAGGCTCGACCAACGAGGGTTGCGGGTGGTCTCGACATCGCTGGCTTCGCTCGCTGCTCGACCAACGAGGGGTTTCGTTGGTCGAGCGCAGTCGAGACCACGGCGTGTGGCCCTCGGCGGTCGACGCTCGCCCAGACGACTCACCTCGCTGTTCGACCCAGGGTCTCGATGGTCGGTGAGGTTTGGTCTCGACAGGCTCGACCAACGAGGGTTGCGGCGGTCTCGACATCGCTCCCGACTCGCCTGGTCGACCAACGAGGGGTTTCGTTGGTCGAGCGCAGTCGAGACCACGGCGTGTGGCCCTCGGTGGTCGAGATTG
>CAWBRP010000008.1:0-106365 GCA_963791275.1 uncultured Actinomycetota bacterium | reverse complement strand
CCTGGGTTCCCGAGCAGCGCGACAGCCAGTGCTTCCATTTGAGAATGCGGCGCACGACCGAGGGGTGGATGTAGCCATAGGTGTCGTGAATGTCGGGATCGTCGGTCGGATCAGGCACGCGCGAGCCGCCGGCCACCCAAACATCCGGCATCGTGCCGATGAAGGGCTGCAGCTGCACGTCGTCGAACTGATAGTACGTGCCGTGGTAGGAGGCGACCTTGTTCTCCAGCAGTGCCTGGACGGCGTCGAGCAGCTCGTCGGTCCGCCGCCCCCGCTCCTCGATGCGCGTGCCCGTGACCTCGAACTCCTGCTTGTGCCAGCCCGGTCCGACCCCAAGCATGAATCGGTTCTCGCTCAGCACCTGTAGGGTGGCGATCTCCTTGGCCAGCAAGACCGGGTTGCGAACCGGCAGGACCAGGATGCCGGGCGCGACCTGCACGCGCTCGGTGAGAGCCGCGGCATAGGTCAGCAGCTCCATCGGCTCCAGCCATGAGGCACCGTAGAGCCCCGGGGCGACCAGCAGGTGATCGATGACCCAGATGTCCACCCCGGCGTGGTCGGCGCGAATGCACCACTCGCGCAGCTCCCGCGCGGACACCCACGTGTCGTCCTCCCAGGTGAAGCTTGGCAGCCAGACACCGAACCGCATCGTGCGGCTTCCCATGGCCTTACTCCACCACCTCGATCACCGACATCATGCCGAAATCCTCGTGAGCCAGGATGTGGCAGTGGTAGACGAACTTGCCGGTGAAATCGAGGAAGGGGATCCGGATGACGACGCTGCTGCGCGGCGGCAGGTTCACGGTGTCCTGATAGGAGAAGGGCTGCGGGTCGCCGTTGATCGACATCACCTGGAAGTCCTCGACGTGGATTCCGACGGCCTCGGCGGACGGCACGAAGCCCCAGCCACGCTCGCCGATGGTCTCCTTCGCGATACTCGGTCCGAGGGTGAACCCGCGCCCGCGTCGATCGCGTTTCAGCAGGCCGAACGCGAGCACGATCAGCCACAGCCCCGTGTCCCCGGTGAAGACGGTCAGACCCTCCCGAGGGTCGGTCAGCACCGACGTACGCTCGACGCGAGCGGGCGGGCGGGGACGTCACCTTGATGAGCAGCGCCCCGGCGACCAGCCACGAGACCAGTCGAGCCGAGCGCGACCCCGGACCAGGGTGACCACCGGCGCGGCGGAACCGACGGGCCGATGATGGCCAGGCCAGCCGTCCATCAACGGCGGCGCGACGCGCCTGCTGGAGCTGGCTGCGCCGCCAGGCTCGGACGACGTTCGCCATCGCGGGGAAGCTGGCGGCGGCAAGGGCGCCGTTCAGGCGGTCAGCGCGATCAGCTGCCAGAGCTCGATGTCGCCCCGGAGACCAGAAGGCGATGACCCCCTGGGTCAGCCCGGCGCGATGTTGGTCACGACGGCACGGTCGTCCGGTCGACCGGTCGCGATCACGCCGCCAAGACCAGGAGGCACGAGCGGGATGCTGTTGGCGGCGGGACCTGCCCGAGCGTCGACGCGAGTCGCTGAAGTCGAGACCACGAAGGTGAGCACGACCGGCGCCATCGTGGTCCCAGCAGGTTGACCACCGCGAGCGAAGACCAGCGAACCACAGGTCGTGCAGGGCGCCAGCGCCGACGGGTCACGCTCCCCGTACTGCTGCTCGCGCGGCTGCGTCGGGAGACGGCGACGGTGAGGTTCGCCCGCCTCGTCCCCTCGGTGCGGGGCAGGCGCACCGACGTCATCAGATCGGTAACCTCGGTCGCAGGGCGAGGGCGCGGTCGTAGGTCGCGGATCGACCCACACCTCCGCGTCGAACAGGTTGCCGCGCGGCCGCCGCGTTGCCAACCGCGTACCGACGAACAGCTCAGTCGCCATCGCGCAGACGTACTGCTCGAGGTCGGCCGGGTCCGGCCTGCGCTCCACGCCGGCCGCTGCCAGGTGGCGGTAGCGCTTGGCGACGCCACCGCGGAACTTCTCCTCGCCGGCCACCTCGAGCTCACCGGCGTCGAGCGGCTCCCGGAGGTGGTACGACGCGTTCGCGTGCGTGACGCCCAGCTCGCGGCCACCTCGGCCGCGCTCAGCTGCCGCGCCGGTCAGCAGGGACAGCATCCGCAGTCGCAGCGGGTGCGCCATCGCCCGCAGCGAAGAGGTCTCGTCCGGTCCGTCCATCGTCACTCCCCAAGGTTCCTTGGACAGTCTGCGCGATGGGCTTCCCTGACTGTCAAACGGTTCTTGGGCGGTCGTATTCAGTTCCGGCAGATGGTCGCGCGAGTTGGGGAAATGGTGGCCGGCGCGGCCATTTGCCCCGACTCACAGGGCCATTTGGCCCGACTCAACGCATCAGACGCGGACGCCGGCGGCGCGCATCTCGGTGAGGGCGGCGGAGGTGGTACTCGGGGGCCACGCCGGCGCAGAGGTCGAGGAGGACGCGGGTGGTGAAGCCGGCGGCGACGGCGTCGAGGGCGGTGGCGCGGACGCAGTGGTCGGTGGCGAGGCCGCAGATGTCGACCTGGTCCACCTCGTGGCGGCGCAGCCAGTTGGCAAGGGTGGCGCCGTCGGCGCCGCGGCCCTCGAAGCCGGAGTACGCCGCCTGGTGCTCGCCCTTGAGGAAGATCGCGTCGAAGGGCTGCGGGTCGAGGTTGGGGTGGAAGGCCTCGCCGTCGGTACCCACCCGGCAGTGCACCGGCCACGAGTCTGCGAAGTCGGGGTCGTCGGACGAGTGGTCACCGGGCTCGACGTGGTGGTCCTTGGTGGCGACCACGTGGGCGTAGTCGGGGGCGGTGGGGTCGCGCTTGGTCCAGTGGTGGAGGAGCTCGGCGATGTCGCTGGCGACCCGAGCACCGCCCGTGACGGGGAGGGAGCCGCCCTCACAGAAGTCGTTCTGCACGTCGACGACGATCAGTGCCCGCTTCATGCGCCCGAGGCTACTGACCCGAGGGCAGCGGCAGCCAGGCGATGACGTCCTGGATCACGTCGTCCCACAGACCCACTCGTGCACCCCGGGACGGAAGTCGGTGGTGACGTCGGCGCCCAGCGCCCGGGCCTGGTCGGCGAGCCGGGTGTTGGCGTCCATCAGCCGGTCCTCCTCGGTGCCGCAGGCGATGTAGAGCGGCGGCAATGCCTCCGGGTCGGCCTCGGCGAGCAGGTCGTAGAGGTCGTCGTGGGTGGAGAAGGTCCCGTCGAAGACCCGCTGCACGATCTCGGCCCGCTCGTCGCGCAGCAGCAGGCCCCGGACGTCGACGGCGCCGGACAGGCTGGCCACCGCAGCGAAGCGCTCCGGGTGGTGCAGTCCCAGCTTGAGGGCGCCGTACCCGCCCATCGAGAGGCCGGCCACGAAGGTGTCCTCCGGTCGCTCGGAGAGCCGGAAGAACGCCCCGACGATCCTCGGCAGCTCGTCGGACACGAACTGCCAGTAGGCGTGGCCGTGCGCCTCGTCGGCGTAGAACGAGCGGTGCACGGCCGGCATCACCACGGCCAGCCCGCGCGCCGTGGCGTAGCGCTCGATCGAGGTGTAACGCAGCCAGGCGGTGTGGTCGTCGGAGAGCCCGTGCAGCAGGTAGAGCACGGGTACGCCGTGCCCCTGACCGGCCGCCGAGACGTCGACGGAGCTCACGCCGATCTGCTCCTCGGTCGTCTGCGGGAGGACGACCGTCATGGACGTCCCGACCTCGAGGGCCTCGGAAAAGAAGTCGCAGGTGATCAGGGCCATCGGATCAGCCTGTCAGGTGGATGGTCTCGATGACCGGCTCGCCGCGGCTGAGCTGGGTGGCGGCGAGCGGCAGCTCGGCGCGGGCGGCGAGGTGCCGGGCCCGCGCGTCGGCGAGGGGCTCGCGGCCGACCACCTCGCCGTCGCGCACCAGCGGGACCAGCAGCGAGCGGTCGTCGCCGTCGTCCACGGGCGGCGTGCCGATGCCGATCACCTCGGCCTCCGCGGTCCCGGACGGGTCGCGGCGGCGCAGCGCGAACTTGCGGCCGCCGATCGAGATCTTGTCGACGCTCTTCTTGGCCACCGACACCAGCTCGCCGCCGGACTCGCTCTCCGGGCGACCAGCTTGTAGACGAAGCCGCTGGTCGGGTCGCCCCAGCCGGTGACCAGCTGGGTGCCGACGCCGTAGCCGTCGACGGGCGCGGACGCGAGCGAGGCGATGGCGTACTCGTCGAGGTCGCTGGTCACCACGATCCGTGTCTTGGTCGCGCCCAGTGAGTCGAGCTGGACCCGCACCTGCCGGGCCAGCTCGCCGAGGTCGCCCGAGTCCCAGCCGGACCGCGCCCAGGTCGGTCCCGGCCACCTCCACGCCCAGCCGGACCGCCTCGGCCACGTCGTAGGTGTCGACCAGGAGCGTGGTGCCCACGCCGAGCGAGGTCACCTGGGCGCGGAACGCGTCGGCCTCGTTGTCGTGCAGCAGGGTGAACGAGTGCGCCGAGGTACCGGCGTGGGCACGCCGTAGCGCTGCCGCGCGGCGAGGTTGGAGGAGCTCGCGAACCCGGCGACGTACGCCGCGCGGGCGGCCGCCACGGCCGCCTCCTCGTGGGTGCGGCGCGAGCCCATCTCGATGCACGGCCGGTCCCCGGCGGCCTGCGTCATCCGCGAGGCCGCCGAGGCGATCGCGGAGTCGTGGTTGTAGATCGACAGCAGGAGGGTCTCGACGACGACCGCCTCGGCGAACGTCGACTCGACCACCAGGAGCGGGGAGTACGGGAAGTAGGCCTCGCCCTCGGCATACCCCGATGTCGCCGCGGAACCGGTAGTCGGCCAGCCACTCGAAGGTGGGCTCGTCGACGACCTGGCCCTCCCGCAGCGTGGTCAGCGCCTCGTCGTCGAAGCGGAAGTCCTCGAGCGCGTCGAGGGCCCGACCGACGCCCGCGACCACGCCGTACCGACGACCCTCGGGCAGTCGGCGGCCGAAGAGCTCGAAGACCGACCGGCGACCGGCGGTGCCGCCCGCCAGGGCAGCCTGCAGCATGGTCAGCTCGTAGTGGTCGGTGAGCAGCCCGGTGGAGGCGCGAGTCGACGTCACGCCGTCAGCGTAGGGCCCGACTCTCGCGGGCGGATGTGCCACGATGACGGGGTGTCCGCTCCGAGCCCGGTCGAGGTGGAACCTGATGTCCGCCCCGACGAGAACACCTTCGTGGTCAAGCCCTGGGTGACCATCGTCTGGAACGACCCGGTCAACCTGATGTCGTACGTCACGTTCGTGTTCACCAAGTACTTCGGGTACGACAAGAAGAAGGCCGAGAAGCTGATGCTCGAGGTGCATCACGACGGCAAGTCCGTGGTCAGCACCGGCTCCCGCGAGGAGATGGAGCGCGACGTGCAGGCGATGCACGAGTACGGCCTCTGGGCGACGATGGAGCACGACTCTTGAGCGGTTTCGCGCGGCACCGCCGCAGCGGCCGGGTGATCGCCACCTTCACCGGCTTCGAGGCGGACCTGCTGCGGTCGCTGACGTCCCAGCTGGTGGAGCTGCTGCGCAACGAGCGCGCGGCGCCGACCGGCGGCGACCCGCTCGAGGCGATGTTCGACTTCTCCGGGCCCACCTCCGAGCCCGAGGACCCGGTGCTGCGCCGGCTGTTCCCGACCGCGTACCCCGACGACGAGGAGGCGGCCGCGGAGTTCCGGCGCTTCACCGAGGGAACGCTGCGCGACGGCAAGGCGGACGCCGCGGCTGCCATCATCGACGCGCTGGAGGAGGCCGGGCTCCCGCCGCTGCTGGAGGAGGAGGGTCTGGTCATCGACGTCGAGCTCGACGAGGGCGAGGCCACCGCCTGGCTGCGCTCGTTCACCGACGTCCGGCTGGCGCTGGCGACGCGCCTGGGCGTCGAGGAGGGCGACGAGGACTACTGGCACACGCTGCCCGACGACGACCCGCGGGCCCAGGCCCACGACATCTACGAGTGGGTGGGCTACCTGCAGGAGACCCTGGTCGACGCGCTCAGCGGGTGAGCCGCAACTCCAGGTCGTCCATCGTCGAGGTGTACGCCGCGGCCAGGTCGACGTCGTACCGCTTCGCGAGCACGAGCACCGCCCAGAGGCAGTCCGCCAGCTCGTGCTCGAGCGCCTCGCGACCGCCCACGTCGGACCGCGCACCCTCCGCCGCCATCACCAGCTTGGCCAGGTCGCCCACGTCGCCGACGAAGCCCATCATCGTCTCCGCGCGGGTCCAGGTACGGCCGCGCTGGGCGAGGTCGAGCTCGTCGTAGAGCGCGGCGATCTCCATGCCGCGGGTCTGCAGGTCGTCGAGGGTGGTCGTCGAGTCGGTCATGCCCGGCACCGTAATCTGCGGGGATGCCGATCCCCGACTTCGTCGTCGAGCTCCGCAAGCACGTCGGCACCGCTGAGCTCTGGATCCCCGCGGTGACCGCGGTGGTGCACCGCGACGACGAGGTCCTGCTGGTTCGGCGCGCCGACAACGACGCGTGGGCGCCGATCACCGGCATCCTGGACCCGGGCGAGGAGCCCGCGGTCGGTGCCGCCCGCGAGGCGCTGGAGGAGACCGGGGTGACGATCCGGGTCGACCGGCTGGCGTCGGTGTCCTCGAGCAGCCGCATCACCCACGGCAACGGCGACCTCGCCGTCTACCTCGACCTCACCTTCAGCTGCGCCTGGGTCGCCGGGGAGGCGCACGTCGGGGACGACGAGTCCGTCGACGTCCGCTGGTGGCCCGCCGACCGGCTGCCGGAGATGCACCCGCAGCTGCGCGAGCGGATCGCGGCGGCGCTGTCCGGGGAGCAGCGGGCCCGCTTCACCGCCTGACCTGCCCCTCTAGGCTGGGCGGATGCTGCGGATCGACCAGGCGACGTACGACGCGATCGTCGCGCACGCCAAGCGGGACCACCCCGACGAGGCCTGCGGCATCGTCGCCGGGACCCGAGGGCAGCGACCGGGCCGAGCGGCTGGTCGAGATGGTCAACGCGGCGGGCAGCCCCACGTTCTACGAGTTCGACTCGACCGAGCTCCTGGCGCTCTACAAGCAGATGTGGGCCAGGGACGAGGAGCCGGTGGTGGTCTACCACTCGCACACGGCCACGGAGGCCTACCCGAGCCGCACCGACATCGGCCTCGCGAGCGAGCCGGGCGCCCACTACGTGCTCGTCTCCACCCGCGAGCACGGGAATAACGCGGGCCCGGTGGAGTTCAGGTCGTACAGAATCGTCGACGGCGAGGTGACCGAGGAAGAGGTCGCCGTGGTGCCGTCCCTGACGTCCGAGTCGAGGAGAGACACCGCATGACCGTCGAGGTCCGCATCCCCACCATCCTGCGCACCTACACGGGTGGTGAGAAGGCCGTGCGCGGCGACGGCGAGACCCTCGGCGGGCTCATCGACAACCTCGAGACCGCGCACCCGGGCCTGCGCGACCGCCTGCTCGAGGACGGCGACCTGCGCCGCTTCGTCAACGTCTACGTCAACGACGAGGACGTCCGCTTCCTCGGCGGGCTGGCGGCTCCCGTGACCGACGGCGACGAGGTCGTTGTGCTGCCCGCGGTCGCCGGGGGCTGATCCGGACCCCGACAGTCGGCCCCGCCCGCCGCGGAGGCCGTAGGGTCTCACCCATGGAGGCCGGCGAGCGTCGCACGTACGTCCTGGTCGACGGTGAGAACATCGACGCGACCCTCGGCACCAACCTGCTCAACCGGCGCCCGTTGCCGGAGGAGCGGCCACGCTGGGAGCGGGTCACCGACTACGCCCGCGACCTGTGGGACCAGCCCGTCACGGGCCTGTTCTTCCTCAACGCCTCCAACGGCGTGCTGCCCGGGTCCTTCGTGCAGGCGCTGCTGGCCATGGAGTACCGCCCGGTCGCGCTGTCCGGCGCCAGCGACGAGAAGGTCGTCGACGTCGGGATCCTGCGTACCCTCGAGGCGATCGCCTCGCACCCGGACGCCGACGTGCTGCTGTGCAGCCACGACTCGGACTTCGTGGAGCGGCTGAGCGCCCTCCAGGACGGCACCCGCCGGATCGGCCTGATGGCGCTGCGCGAGTTCACCAGCACCCAGTACACCGCCGCCGAGATCGAGATCCACGACCTCGAGTACGACGTCCGCGCGTTCAACGTGCCGCTGCCCCGGGTGCGGATCATCTCGCTCGACGAGTTCGACCCGGAGCAGTTCCTGCGCTGACTGGCATGCTGGTCGCCATGCGCTACGACGACCTGCTCGCCTCGGTGGGGGCCACCCCGCTGGTGGGCCTGCCGCGCCTCTCGCCGAGCCCGGACGTGCGGCTCTGGGCCAAGCTCGAGGACCGCAGTCCGACCGGCTCGATCAAGGACCGCGCGGCGCTGTGGATGATCGAGCACGCCGAGAAGGAGGGCCGGCTGCGTCCCGGCTGCACGCTGCTGGAGCCGACGTCCGGCAACACCGGCATCAGCCTGGCGATGGCCGCCAAGCTCAAGGGCTACCGGCTGGTCTGCGTGATGCCGGAGAACACCTCCGAGGAGCGCCGCCTGCTGCTGCGGATGTGGGGCGCCGAGATCATCTCCTCACCGGCGGCCGGTGGGTCGAACGAGGCCGTGCGGGTGGCCAAGGGTGTCGCCGACGAGCACCCCGACTGGGTGATGCTCTACCAGTACGGCAATCCCGCCAACGCCCTGGCGCACTACGAGAGCACCGGTCCCGAGCTGCTCGAGGACCTGCCCGAGATCACGCACTTCGTCGCTGGCCTCGGCACCACGGGAACCTTGATGGGCGTCGGCCGCTTCTTCCGTGAGCACAAGCCCGAGGTGCGGATCGTCGCCGCCGAGCCCCGCTACGGCGAGCTGGTCTACGGCCTGCGCAACCTCGACGAGGGCTTCGTCCCCGAGCTGTACGACGCCGCGCTGATCGACACCCGCTTCTCGGTCGGACCCCGCGACGCGGTCCGCCGGGTCCGCGAGCTGCTCGAGCTCGAGGGCATCTTCGCCGGCATCTCGACGGGGGCGATCCTGCACGCCGCGCTCGGTCAGGCCGCCCGGGCCGCCAAGGCGGGGGAGCGGGCCGACATCGCGCTCGTCGTCTGCGACGGCGGGTGGAAGTACCTCTCCACGGGCGCCTACGAGGGCACCATCGAGGAGGCCGAGGAGCGCCTCGAGGGACAGCTTTGGGCGTGATCCTGCGCGGGCTGCTCGCGCTCGTGGTCGGCTTCGGCGTGCTCGTCACCGCCCCGGCCGTCGCCGCCGCCCCGGGCGTCAACACCGCCCTGCCGACGGTGGTCGGCCCGGCGACCTACCGCGAGACGCTCACCTCCACCCCGGGCACCTGGTCGCCCGAGGCCGTCTCCTACGCCTACCAGTGGCTCCGCGACGGCGTGGCCGTCCCGGGTGCGACCGCCACGTCGTACCGGCTCGACCTGGACGACCTGGGGCACCAGGTCTCGGTAGCGGTGGCAGCTACCGACGCCACCGGGGTGGTGTCCGCGGCCACCTCGGCGCCGACACCGCCGGTCGGCCGGGCCGAGCTCATGGTGGAGGAGAAGCCGGTCGTGACCGGCGCACCCCGCTTCACCCGCTCCGTGACGGCGCAGAAACCGCGACTCTCCCCGCACGCGACCACGCTGCGCTACCGGTGGCTGCGCGACGACGAGCCGATCCCGGGCGCGCGGAGCCGGACCTACCGGCTGGCCGCCGCGGACGTCGGCCACCGGGTGCGCGTGCAGGTCACCGCGCGCCGGGAGGGCTATCGCGCCGTCGACCTGCTCAGCCGGGGCGTCACCGGCCTGCACCTGGTGCCGCTGCGACGCACGTTCACCTACCACGTCGAGACCCGCGGCCCGGTCACCGCGAACCTCGCGGAGTTCCGGCGCCAGGCCCAGGAGACCTACGAGGACCCGCGGGGCTGGCGGACCGCCGGGATCGCCTTCCGGCCGGTGGCCAGCGGCGGCGACTTCACCCTCGTGCTCGCGGTCGCGGGAGCGGTCCCCGGCTTCTCGAGCGCGTGCAGCGCGACCTGGAGCTGCCGGGTGGGGCGCTACGTCATCATCAACCAGACCCGCTGGCAGACGGCCTCGCCGGCCTGGAACGCCGCCGGCCGCAGCCTGCGCGACTACCGGCACCTGGTGGTCAACCACGAGACCGGGCACTGGCTCGGGCACGGCCACCGCGGCTGCGCGGGTCCCGGCCCGGCGCCGGTCATGATGCAGCAGTCCAAGGGCACCGCGGGGTGTGCCTTCAACCCCTGGCCGCTGCCCTCGGAGCGCTGGGTCCACCGCTGAGACCCACTCTGGTCGGCGGGGCCCCGTCGGGTTACTGTGACCACGGCCACCGACCCTCCACCACGCGGAGCCCGCCCCATGCGCGAGATCGTCGTCTTCAGTGGCAGCGCCCACCGCAGCCTGGCCCAGTCCATCTGCGCCGAGCTGGGGGTCGAGCTCTCGTCGGTCGAGATGACCCGCTTCAGCAACGACTGCCTGCAGGCCCAGCTCCAGGCCAACTGCCGGCAGCGCGACGTCTACATCGTCCAGCCCCTGGTGCCGCCCACCCAGGAGCACCTGATGGAGCTCCTCCTCATGATCGACGCGGCGCGGGGGGCCAGCGCCGCCCAGATCACCGCGGTGATCCCGCACTACGCCTACGCCCGGTCGGACAAGAAGGACGCCTCGCGGATCTCGCTCGGCGGGCGCCTGGTCGCCGACATGCTGACCACCGCCGGGGTCGACCGGGTGCTGACCATGACGCTCCACGCCCCGCAGGTGCACGGATTCTTCTCGGTGCCGGTCGACCACCTCACGGCCCTGGGCGTGCTGGCCGACCACTTCTCCGCCGGCGACCTCTCCGACTCCGTGGTCGTCTCGCCCGACCTCGGCAACGCCAAGACCGCGACCCAGTTCTCCCGCCTGCTGGGTCTCCCGGTGGCGGCCGGCAGCAAGCGTCGGCTGGCCGACGACGCGGTGGTCATCGACGCGATCGTGGGCGACGTGGCCGGCAAGCGGGCGATCGTGCTCGACGACGAGATCGCCACCGGCGGATCGATCGTGGAGCTCCTCGACCGGCTCAAGGACGAGGGCTGCACCAGCGCCGCGGTCGCCTGCACGCACGGGTTGTTCGTCGGCAAGGCCGTGGACCGGCTCCGGCAGCACCCGATGATCTCCGAGGTCGTCACCACCGACACGGTCCCCGCGCCCGCGGGCTGGCCCGAGCTCCGGGTGCGCACGGTCGCCGGGCTGTTCGCCCAGGCGATCGCCCGGGTGCACGCCGGTGAGTCGGTCAGCAGCCTCTTCGACGGGGTCGACCCCGCGCTCGGCCCGCCCCAGCCGCGGCTGTTCGACTAGCGGTCCAGCACCCGGCGGAGGTGCTCCTCCAGGCGGGTCCGGGCGAGCGCGTCGCTGACGTCCCGGCCGGCCTCGCGCCACGGCGTCGCCACCTTGGTCGGGTCGGGCAGGTAGCCCACCGCGTCCAGCACGTCCCAGTAGCGCTGCGCGCCGCGGTCGAGGGCGCCGTACGCCGCCACGAACCGGGTGCCCGCCTCCGGCCCGTGGAGGAGGGCGAGGTAGGTCGCGCAGTGGGCCACGTCGAGCCCGGCCGGACCCCACGACGTCTCGACCCAGTCGACGACACCCGTGATGCGCGACCCGGTCCACAGCACGTTGCCGAGGTGGAAGTCGCGGTGCAGGAAGGTGCCGTCGTACGCCGGGGCGGGAAGGTCCAGGATCGCGAAGGCCGCCCGCCACACGGCCGGGTCGGCCGCCCAGCCGGGGACGACGCGCTTCGCCTCGGGCGCCCACGACTGGTAGGTGCGCGGCCGGTCGGTCCCCGGGTCGTGCGCGTGGACGGTGCGCAGCATGGCCGCCAGCGTGGCCAGCAACGCGTCGTCGGTGCGGTCGAGCACCAGCGCGCCCGGCAGCCACGACATCAGGTGCGCCGGCTCGCCGGCGACGGTGCCGGTGGGGTCCGTGGCCAGGGACGTCGGCGCCGGCATCCCGGTCCCGGCCAGCTGCCGCTGGATGGTCGCCTCCCGGAGGATCAGTCCCTCTGCGTGGGTGCGCCAGGGCTCCTTGGTCATCAGCCGGAGCACGGCCCGAGCGCCGTCCGGTGCCTCGAGCACCTGCATGGTGGAGGTCCAGCCGCCGGTCAGGGGACGCGCGGTCGCGACCGGTCGGCCCCAGGCCTCGGCGGCCCACTCCAGCGGGGTCACGGGGTGCGGAAGACGTCCAGGTCCTGGCTCGCGTCGACCTGGCTCGCGGGCACCGCCGGGAGGCCCAGCACGTCGGTCACGAGGTTGGCCACCGCGCCGTTGCGGATCGGCTGCCGCGTCGCGTCGTAGGTCGGTCGGCCGCGGTGCGGGTCGCGGTAGTCGGGGTTCAGGTCGTAGAGGTCGGCGCCGCGCGGCACGTCGGGACCGAGCACCAGGAAGGGGATCCGGTAGTCGGCATACGCCGCGGCGTCGCTGTGGTCACGGCCTTGCCCGCCGTGGTCGGCGGTCACCACGACCATCGTCTCGGCGGTCTCGCCGGCCTGGTCGATGGCCTCGAGGATCCGCCCGACGTAGGTGTCGGCCTTGCGCACCGCGGCCAGGTAGGCCGGTGTCATCCAGCCCTGGGCGTGGCCGACGACGTCGGTGTCCGAGAGGTGCACGAAGGTCAGCGCGCGGTCGTTGACGCGCACGTCGCGGCGCACGGCGTTGGTGAGCCGGCGGTTGTCGAGGTCGACGGCGTACTGGTCGAGCGCCAGCGGCCAGGAGCGCTGCCACAGGGAGAACTTCGTCTTCGAGGCGAAGAGGGCGGTCTGCCGACCGGCGTCGTGGACCACGTTGAACACCGACGCCACGGGGCCGCCCGCAGCGGCCTGGACCGTCGGGGGAGTCGTCCGGTCGTCGTTCCAGGTCACGCCGTGGCCGCCGTCGGCGGCACTGATCCGGCGGCCGGTGACCATGCTGGTGTGGTTGGGCAGGGTGACCGTCATCTCGTACGCGGTGCGGGCGTTGAGGGTGGAGGCGCCGCGCCGCATCATCCGGTGCAGCACCGGTGTCCCGCGCTTGCCGAGCCGCGTCAGCGCCGTGGGGTTGAGTCCGTCGAGGCTGATCACGACGACCTGGGTCACCGAGGGCGCCGGATCGGGGCCCGGGCCGACACCGTCCGCACCCGCGGGGGGCGTCGGCAGCATCGCGAGCAACGGCGCGAGCAGGACGCCGGCGGCACCGGCGAGGCTCAGTCGGGGGGGCGTCATGGACTCACCCTAGGTCGGCCACCCGAGGGCTCCACGCCACCCGCGCCGTGACGTCTGTCGCGATGACGGGTTTTCGGCCTGCTCACCCCCTAGCCTGATCCCCGTGCCGACCAAGGTGGACCTCGACGCGCCGATCGGCATCTTCGACTCCGGCTACGGCGGGCTCACCGTCGCCCGCGCGGTGATCGACCAGCTGCCCCACGAGTCGGTCGTCTATCTCGGCGACACGGCCCGCCAGCCCTACGGTCCCAAGCCGCTCAGCGAGGTGCGCGCCTACGCCCTGGAGTGCCTCGACCACCTGGTGGAGCACGACGTCAAGGCACTGGTCATCGCCTGCAACTCCGCGTCCGCCGCGATGCTCCGCGACGCCCGGGAGCGCTACGACGTGCCGGTGGTGGAGGTCATCCTGCCCGCGACCCGGCGCGCGGTCGCGGCCACCCGGTCGGGCCGGATCGGCGTCATCGGCACCCGCGCCACCATCGACTCGCTGGCCTACGAGGACGCGTTCGCGGCGGCTCCGCACGTGGAGCTGGTCACCTCGGCGTGCCCGGAGTTCGTGACGTTCGTGGAGCGCGGGATCACCGGTGGCGCGGAGCTGACCGAGCACGCCCACGCCTATCTCGACCCCCTGGTCGAGGCCGGCGTCGACACCCTCGTGCTGGGGTGCACCCACTACCCCTTGCTCACCGGCGTCATCTCGATGGTGATGGGCGACGGGGTCACCCTGGTCTCCAGCGCGGAGGAGTGCGCGAAGGACGTCTACAAGCTGTTGGCCCGCACCGGGGCGATGCGGCCGGACGGGGCGCCGTCGTACACGTTCCTGACGACCGGCTCGCCGGACGAGTTCGAGGCGACCGGACGCCGGTTCCTCGGCCCGGAGCTCGCGCTCGCGACCCACTTCTCCGGATCCCTGGAAGGGGCCTCATGAAGCTCACCGTGGTCGGTTGCGCGGGGTCCTACCCGGGGCCCGACTCACCGGCCAGCTGCTACCTGGTCGAGGCCCCGGACGCCGAGGGCCGCACCTGGCGGCTGGTGCTCGACATGGGCAACGGGGCCCTCGGCGCCCTGCACAACTACACCGACCCGCTCGACGTCGATGGTGTCGCGCTGTCCCACCTGCACGCCGACCACTGCGTGGACCTCACCGGCTTCTACGTGCTGCGGCGCTACCACCCCACCGGCCAGCACCCGACGATCCCGGTCTGGGGTCCGGAGGGATCCGCCGAGCGGCTGGCGCGTGCCTACGACCTGCCGCCGTCGCCGGGGATGACCGGCGAGTTCGACTTCCGCACCTACGACGGCCCGTTCCGCCTCGGGCCGTTCGAGGTCGAGCCGACGCCCGTCGCCCACCCGGTCTCGGCGTTCGCGCTGCGGGTGACCGCCGGCGGGCGCACGCTCACCTACTCCGGGGACTCCGGCGTCTGCGAGGCGCTCGACGCGTCCGCGCGCGACGCCGACCTGTTCCTGGTGGAGGGGTCGTTCCTCGAGGGCGAGGACAACCCGCCCGACTTGCACCTGACCGGCAAGGAGGCGGGCGAGACCGCCACCCGCGCCGGTGCGCGGCGGGTCGTGGTCACCCACGTGCCGCCGTGGTACGACGGCGCCCAGGTGCTGCGCGAGGCCAAGGGTGCCTACACGGGCCCGCTCGACCTGGCCTTCGCCGGGGCGACGTACCTCGTCTGAGCCGAGGCGTCAGACCAGGCCCGCGTCGTGCACGACCATCGCGATCTGCACCCGGTTGGTGACCCCCAGCTTGTCGAAGAGGCGGGACACGTGCGCCTTGACCGTGGGGACGGACAGGTAGAGCTCGGCGGCGATGTCAGCGTTGGTCATCCCGCGCCCGACCGCCACCGCGACCTCCTTCTCCCGCTCGGTGAGCAGGCTGAGCCGCGCGACCGCCTCGGTGGTCCGCGCCGTCAGGCCGCCGGTGCGGACCCGGCCGATCACCGTCCGGGTCACGGACGGGGAGAGCATCGCGTCGCCGTCGGCGACCGAGCGGATCGCGGTGACGATCTGGTCGGGTGCGGTGTCCTTGATCAGGAAGCCGTCGGCACCCGCTGCCAGCGCGTCGAGCACGAACTCGTCGGACTCGAAGGTCGTCAGGACGATCACCTTGGGCGGGTCACCCGCCGCGTGCAGCTCCCGCGTGGCCTCGAGCCCGTTGAGCACCGGCATCCGGATGTCCATCAGCACCAGGTCGGGGGCGAGCTCGTCGCACATGGTCACGCCGGCCCGTCCGTCGCCGGCCTCACCGATCACGTCGATGTCCTCCTGGCCGCCCAGCATCAACGCCAGCGCGGAGCGCACGAGCGGGTCGTCGTCGACGATCAGAACACTGGTCACGCGGGCCACGGTATCCAGCCGTGGAGCACGAACACGCCGTCGGCGGCTCGGTGGTCGAGTCGGCCGCCGCTCAGCTCGGCGCGCTCGCCGAGCCCGACCAGGCCGAAGCCGGTGCCGTGCTGGCGGGTCGTGGCGAAGCCCAGCGGGTTGCGCACGACCACGTCCACGCCCTCGCCCGGCCGGCCCCGCACCCGCAGGGTGACGGTCGCTCCCGGGGCGTGCTTGCCGGCGTTGGTCAGGCCCTCCTGGAGGATCCGGTAGACCGTCCGGCCGACCCGGGCCGGCATCCCGCCGTCCGCGAGCAGGTCCTCGAAGGCGATCCGCATGCCCGCGGCCCGCGCGGAGGCGAGCAGGTCGGGCACGTCGTCGTACGTCGGCTGGGGCGGCTCGATGACCCCGCCGGTCTTGGTGTCCCGCAGCACGCCGAGGACGCCGCGCAGGTCGGTGAGCGCGTCGTTGGCGTTCGTCCTGATCAGGGCGACCCCCTCGCGCAGCTCGTCGCGGGACAGGTCCTCGCGGAACACCATGGCTCCCGCCTGCATGGAGATCTGTGAGATCCGGTGCCCGAGCACGTCGTGCATCTCGCGGGCGATGCGGGCACGCTCGTGCTCGCGCGCACGGGTCGCGCGTTCGTCGCGCTCGGCCTCGGCGAGCTCGGCGCGGCGGTTGAGCTCCCAGAAGAGCTCGCGCCGCGACCCGATGTACATGCCCCAACCCAGCTGGAGGGTGGTGAAGCCGATGTTGGAGATCGCCACCACCCACCAGGCATCGGTGCTGTCGAACGGCTGCACCCAGTAGAAGAGGCTGGAGGCGGTGAGGATCACGATGGCCAGGCCGGTGATCTCGCGCGGCCTCCGGCGCGTCGCCAACGACACCGCGCTCAGGACCGCCGGCCCGCTGGCGCTCGCCGACATGATCGCGAGCGCGTTGATGACCACCGCCACCAGCAGCGGCCGGCGCCGGCGGAAGAACACCAGGACGAAGCAGGCCAGCCCCACGACGACGTCCACCCACAGCAGCCAGGGGCGCTCCCGCTGGCCCTCGATCACGAAGGACCAGAAGGACAGGCTGATGGCGACCATCAGCGCCAGCCGCCACGCCTGCATCACCAACGTGAGCGGGGGCTGGTAGTCCTCCGGGCTCGGACGCTCCACACCGGGGACTTTAGTTGGGACCTCACCCCGCCTGTCGGTGGATGCCCTGCGGCACGGCGTACGCAAGACTGGCCCGCGATGATCACCGTCGACCACCTGTCCAAGTCCTACGGCCACTTCATGGCCGTGGACGACGTCACCTTCGAGTGCCGGCCCGGCACGGTCACGGGCTTCCTCGGCCCCAACGGCGCCGGCAAGACCACCACCCTGCGCGTGATGGTCGGGCTCACGAAGGCCACCTCGGGCCGGGTGCTGATCGGCGGGCACGCCTACGCCGACATCCCCAACCCCGGCCGCCACGTGGGGGTGCTGCTGGACGCCTCCGCGCAGCACGCCGGGCGCACCGGACGCGAGATCCTGACGATCGGTGCGAAGACCATGGGGCTGCCCGCGTCCCGGGTCGAGGAGATGCTCGAGCTCGTCTCGCTCGAGGAGCAGGAGGCCAAGCGCCGGCTGCGCAACTACTCCCTCGGCATGAAGCAACGTCTCGGCATCGCGCACGCACTGCTGGGCGACCCGTCGGTGCTCATCCTCGACGAGCCGGCCAACGGCCTGGACCCCGCCGGCATCCGGTGGATGCGGACCCTCCTGAAGGGGTACGCCGACCGCGGGGGCACGGTGCTGCTCTCCAGCCACCTGCTCAACGAGGTGGAGCTGATCGCCGACGAGATGGTCCTCATCGGCCGCGGCAAGATCGTCGCTCAGGGCGACAAGCGCACGCTGCTGTCCCAGGAGTCCGCCAGCACGCTCGTGTCGTCCCTGGACGACGAGGCCCTGGTGATCGGCCTGAAGGAGAAGGGCCTCGAGGTCGCCGTGACCGGCGACGGACTCCGGGTCGCGGCCGCGGCCGTCGACGTCGGGCGGGTCGCCGCCGAGCACAGCATCGTGCTCACCGAGCTCCGCTCCGGCTCCGCCGGCCTGGAGGACCTGTTCCTCGAGCTCACCTCCGACACACAGCGCGACACCCTCCCGGAAGGAACCCCGGCGTGAGCACCACGGCAGCCACCGCGGAGATCGACCTGTCCTCGACGACGCAGGTCCCGATGACCCGGCTCGCGCGCGTGGAGCTCCGCAAGGCGCTCGACACCCGGGCCGGCCGCTGGGTCGCGATCTCGGTGATCGCGCTCGTGCTCGTCGTCTTGGTGATCTACGCCTTCGCCGCCGACGATGCGGACAAGGACTTCGAGACGTTCCTCAGCATCGCGGGTGGGGTGCTCAGCTACTTCCTCCCGATCCTGATCATCATGCTGGTCACCAGCGAGGCCAGTCAGCGCAACGGCCTGGTGACCTTCACCCTCGAGCCCCGGCGCTCGCGGGTCGTGGTGGCCAAGTTCCTCGCGGGAATCGTCCTCGCCGCCGCCGTGATGCTGATGGCCGCCGCGATGGCCGTGGTGGGCACCCTGGTCGCGATCCTGACGGGCGCGAGCCCCGCCTGGTCCGTCGACGGCCACCTGCTCTTCAACGGCTTCTTCCTGTCCAACCTGATCGGGGTGTTCATCGGCTTCGCCATCGGGATGCTGCTGATGAACACCGCAGCCGCGATCGTGGCGTACTTCGCCTACAGCCTGATCCTGCCCATCGCCGTCGGCATCCTCGGCTCGCTGAGCAGTGGCTTCGAGAACGCGGCGCCGTGGTTCGAGTTCAACACCGCGCAGACGCCACTCTTCATGGGTGACTACACGCCGACCGGTGAGGAGTGGGCCCAGATCCTGGTCTCCGGGACGATCTGGCTGCTCATCCCGTTGGCGCTGGGCATCGTCCGCCTGCTGCGCATGGAGTTCAAGTAGCCGCCCCTTAGGCTCGGGGCCATGACCGCCCCGATCTCCGCGCCCCCCGCCCGCCTCGACGGGCGCGCCGACGACCAGCTCCGGCCGGTCACCATCACCCGCGGCTGGCTGGACCACGCAGCCGGTTCGGTCCTGGTGGAGTTCGGCCGGACGCGGGTGCTCTGCGCAGCCTCGGCCTCGGTCGGGGTGCCGCGGTGGCGCAAGGGGTCCGGGCTGGGCTGGGTGACCGCGGAGTACGCCATGCTCCCCGCCTCGACGAACACTCGCTCGGACCGCGAGTCGGTCAAGGGCCGGATCGGCGGTCGTACCCACGAGATCTCCCGGCTCATCGGCCGGTCCCTGCGCGCGGTGATCGACTACCAGGCCCTGGGTGAGAACACCATCCAGCTCGACTGCGACGTCCTCCAGGCCGACGGCGGCACCCGCACCGCCGCGATCACCGGGGCGTACGTCGCGCTCGCCGACGCGATCGCGCACCTCCGCTCCACCGGGGCGCTCACCGGCGAGCCGCTGGTGGGCTCCGTGGCGGCCATCTCGGTCGGCATCATCGACGGCGTACCCCGCCTGGACCTGCCCTACGAGGAGGACGTGCGCGCCGAGACCGACATGAACGTCGTGATGACCGGGGAGGGCAAGTTCGTCGAGGTCCAGGGCACGGCCGAGGGTGCGGCCTTCGACCGGGCCGAGCTCGACGCCCTGCTGGCGCTGGCCGAGAAGGGCTGCGGCGATCTCACCCGGCTGCAGCACGAGGCGCTCGCGCGTGGGTGACGCCGCGGTCTTCCTCGCGTCGCGCAACCCCCAGAAGCTCGCGGAGATGCAACGGATCCTCCAGCATCACGCACCGGCGGTCGTCGTCGTGGGGCTCGACGAGGTGGTCGCGTACGCCGAGCCGGTGGAGGACGCGCCGAACTTCCAGGGGAACGCCCTGCTCAAGGCCCGCGCGGGGCTGACGGTGACCGGGCTGCCCACGCTGGCCGACGACAGCGGGCTGTGTGTCGACGCGCTCAACGGGATGCCCGGGGTGCTCTCCGCCCGCTGGGCCGGCCCGCCGCGCAGCGACGGCCGGAACAACGCGCTGCTGCTGGCCCAGCTGGTCGACGTCCCCGACGAGCGCCGCGCGCGCGCACTTCGCCTGCGCCGTCGCCTTCTGCCACCCCGACGGCACCGAGATCGTGGTGCACGGACGGATGCCGGGGCGGATCATCCGCGAGACCCGGGGAACGGGTGGCTTCGGCTACGACGTCTTGTTCGTGGCCGACGAACACACCGACCCCGAGCTGACCTCCGCCGAGCTCGACCCGCTGGAGAAGGACCGCATCTCCCACCGCGGTCGGGCGTTGCGCGAGATCGCCCCCGACGTGGCGGCGTCACTCATGCAACGCCCGCGACCAGCCGCCCGCTGAGCGTGCGCCCGGCGAGAGTCGAACTCGCACTGGCCAGGACCTAAACCTGGTGCCTCTGCCTGTTGGGCTACGGGCGCGCCGGACGAGTCTAGGGGTGGGCATTTGCGGGTCCGAGCGGGCTGCGGGTGGTGGTCTCGACAGGCTCGACCAACGAGGGTTGCGGTGGTCTCGACGGGCTCGACCAACGAGGGTGGTGGTCTCGACAGGCTCGACCAGCGAGGGTGGTGGTGGTCTCGACAGGCTCGACCAGCGAAGGTTGCGGTGGTCTCGACGGGCTCGACTGACGAGGGTGGTGGGGTCAGGCGTCGACCTTGAGGTCGCGGCGGAGCTTGGCGACGTGGCCGGTGGCCTTGACGTTGTACTGCGCGGCCTCGACGGTGCCGTCCGCGCCCACGACGATCGTGGAGCGGATCACGCCCTCGACGACCTTGCCGTACAGCTTCTTCTCGCCGAAGGCGCCGTACGCGTTCAGCACCTCGCGGTCGGGGTCGGAGAGGAGCGTGATCGTGAGGTGGTCGCGGGCGCGGAACTTCGCAAGCTTGGCGGGGCTGTCCGGCGAGATGCCGAGGACCTCGTAGCCCGCGGCCTTGAGGGAGTCCAACGAGTCGGTGAAGTCGCACGCCTGGGTGGTGCAGCCCGGCGTCATCGCAGCCGGGTAGAAGTAGACGATCACCTTCCGGCCGCGCAGGTCGGACAGCGTGACACTGCCGCCGGCGTCGTCGGCGAGGGTGAAGTCGGGGGCGGTGTCGCCGGGGCTGAGGCGGCTGGTCTCGCTCACGCGGGGCTCCTGTTCGGCTGGGACGGCTATTGCAAACTATTCGCAATAGCATAGTGTTGGCGTCATGCACGTTCCTGACGGCTTCCTCGACGCCTCGACCTCGCTGGCCACCGGCGCCGTGGCCGTGGTGGGCGTGACGGCCGCGCTGCGAGGGGCGCGACGGGAACTCGACGACCGTACCGCCCCCGTCGCGGGCCTCGTCGCGACGTTCGTGTTCGCGGGCCAGATGATGAACTTCCCCGTCGGAGCCGGCACCAGCGGCCACCTGCTCGGTGGCGCGCTCGCGGCGGTCCTGGCCGGGCCGTGGACCGCCGTCCTCTGCATCAGCGTCGTGCTGCTCGTGCAGTCGCTGTTCATGGCCGACGGCGGGATCACCGCCCTCGGCACCAACATCACCCTGATGGCGCTGGTCGGGGTCGGCGTCGGCTGGCTGGTGTTCTGCCTGGCGCGAGCCGTGCTCCCCAAGCGCCTCGGCTCCGTCCCGGTCGCCGCCGGGATCGCCGCGCTGCTCAGCGTGCCCGCGGCGGCCGGCGTCTTCACCCTGCTGTTCGCCGTCGGGGGCGTGGCGCCCATCGACACCGCGACCGTCCTCACCGCGATGATCGGCTGGCACGTCGTCATCGGCATCGGCGAGGCCCTGATCACCGGCCTGGTGGTCGGCAGCGTGGTCGCCGTGCGCCCCGACCTCGTGTACGGCGCGCGGCCGCTCCTCACCACGCGCACGCTCGAGATCCGGCCGGCGGTGCCCCGGTGACGGCACCCGCTCGCCCGCGCACCCGCGGCTTCCTCGCGGCCGGTCTGCTGGTGGCGCTCCTGGTCGCCGGCGTCGGCAGCTTCTACGCCAGCAGCCACCCCGACGGGCTCGAGTACGTCGCCGGGAAGACCGGCTTCCTCGACACCAAGGACGACTCCCCGACCTCCGACAGCCCGCTGGCCGGCTACCAGACGCAGGGCGTGGACGACGCCCGGCTCAGCGGCGGGATCGCCGGCGTCACCGGAGCGGTCGCGGTCCTGGCCCTCGCCGGCGGCCTGTTCTGGGTGCTGCGGCGCCGTGACGACGAGCCGGCCGAGGAGTCCTGAGATGGGCGCCGGGCACGGCCACAAGCTGCACTTCCACGGGCACAGCCCGGTGCACCGGGCACCCGCCCACCTGAAGATCGTCGCCCTGGTCTCCTTCATGCTCCTGGTCGTCGCCACCCCGCGCGGGTGGTACGCCGCGTTCGCGGTCTACCTCGCCGTGCTGCTGGTGGTGATCGCGGTGTCCCGGGTCCCGGTGTCCTACCTGGCCCGACGGATGGTCGTCGAGGTGCCGTTCGTGGTGTTCGCGGCGCTGATGCCGTTCGTGGCCACCGGTCCGCAGGTCGAGGTGCTGGGCGTGTCCGTCTCGGAGGCCGGGCTGCTCGGTGCCTGGGGCCTGCTGGTCAAGGGCACCCTCGGGGTGCTCGCCTCGCTCACGCTGGCCGCCACCACCGAGCCGTCCGAGCTCCTGGGGGGCCTCGAGCGGCTGCGGATGCCGCAGCTGATCGTCCAGATCATGGGCTTCATGATCCGTTACCTCGACGTCGTGACCGGGGAGATGGGCCGGATGACGGTGGCCATGCGCTCGCGCGGCTGCGACCCACGCTCGCCACGCCACTGGCCCGCGATGGCGCGGTCGCTGGGCGCGCTCTTCGTCCGGTCCTACGAGCGCGGCGAGCGCGTGCACCTGGCGATGCTGTCGCGCGGGCACCGATGAGCACGCCGGTCCTCGACGTCAGCGGGCTGGCCTACGCCTACCCCGACGGCCACCAGGCGCTGTTCGGGGTCGACCTGCACGTGCACGCGGGGGAACGGGTCGCGCTGCTCGGGCCCAACGGCGCGGGCAAGACCACGCTGGTCCTGCACCTCAACGGCATCCTCACCGCGGGGGCCGGCACGGTCACCGTCAGCGGTCTGCCGGTCGCCAAGGAGCACCTCCAGGAGATCCGCCGCCGGGTCGGCATCGTCTTCCAGGACCCTGACGACCAGCTGTTCTTGGGCTCTGTGCGCCAGGACGTGGCCTTCGGCCCCGCCAACATGGGGCTGCGCGGCGCCGCGCTCGAGGCCCGGGTGATGGAGTCGTTGGAGCGGGTCGGGATGGCAGCCTTCGCGGACCGGCCGCCCCACCATCTGTCCTTCGGCCAGCGCCGCCGGGTCGCGGTCGCCACCGTGCTGGCGATGGAGCCCGAGATCCTGGTCCTCGACGAGCCGTCCTCCAACCTCGACCCGGCCTCACGCCGCGAGCTGGCCGACATCCTGCGCTCCCTCGACGTGACCGTGCTGATGGTCACCCACGACCTGCCCTACGCCCTCGAGCTGTGCCCGCGGTCGGTGGTCCTGAGCGACGGCGCGGTGGTCGCGGACGGCTCGACGTACGACGTCCTCACCGACGACGCGCTGATGCGTGCCCACCGGCTGGAGCTCCCCTTCGGCTTCGACCCGCGGACGATTGGTAGCCTTCCCGCGTGACCATCGAACTGTCCTCCCTCGAGCAGGAGATGGAGGCGACCCGTGAGCGCCTCGCGGGCACCATCGACCAGCTAGTTCACCGAGCCAAGCCGTCGACGATGATCAGCCGCCAGATCACCAAGGTCAAAGCGCAATTCGTCGCTCCCGACGGGTCGCCACGCACGGACAACATCCTCAAGGCCGCCGGCGTCGTCGTGGGCGGGATCGCCGTGATCGCCACGCTGCGCTGGGCCACGCGCTGAGACGGTGAGCGACCCGCGGCGTGCCGAGGACGCCGAGCAGCTCCCGATCAAGATGCTCGGCGACCGGCTGCTGGTCGACCTCGACCGCGAGGCCGGGGAGCGCCGCTCGTCCGGCGGCATCGTCATCCCCGCCACGGCGGCGATGGGCGCGCGCCGGTTGGCCTGGTCCCGTGTGGTCGCGGTGGGTCCGCACGTGCGGACCCTCCAGTCCGGTGACCGGGTGCTCTTCGACCCCGAGGACAAGGCGGAGGTCGAGGTCCACGGCGAGGTCTACGTCGTGCTCCGGGAGCGGGACGCCCACGCCGTCGCGGCCGACCGGTTGGGCGACTCCGCGACCGGTCTCTACCTCTGACGCCGCGGACCACGGCCCGCATCCGTAGGATGGCCTCATGCCAGACGACGCGGAACGCAGGGGATTCTGGCACGAGCCCGACGGGACGCCGACCTCCAAGGCGATCGCCCAGAAGGAATGGGCCGTTGCCGCCCACGACGTGCTGGTCGAGACGGCCGGGAAGTACCACGCGATCCTCACCGAGGACGACCTCGCCGACCGCGTCCAGGCGCAGGGTGGGATCCACACCAGCCACGCCGCGGACACCTGGCTCGGGCAGACCCTGACCGCGGTCGCCCACGTCTGCCACCGCGCCGGCGAGCCACCCCTGACCGCTCTGGTCGTGCGGGCCAAGGACGGGCGGGTCGGCGACGCGTACGACGAGGCCCTCCGGGTGGCCGAGCAGCGGCCGATCACCGATCCCGCCACGCGGGAGCGCCACGCCGCTCACTCGCGGCTCGAGTGCTACCGATGGGCCGGCTCGGCGCCCGAGGACGGTGGCGTGGTCGCCGGTCCGCCAGCGCCCGCGTCGCGCGCCCGCACCTCTCGGACCGCCGTGGCGCGGACTCCCCGCAAGCCCGCGGCCAGCGATCGCCCGATCGTGACCTGCCCGCGCTGCTTCATGGCGCTGCCCGCCACGGGCATCTGCGACACCTGCGACTGACCGTCAAGGTTAACGACCGCTAACCAGTTCGCGTTAGCATGGGGGCATGTCGACCCTGGGTTTCGAGCTGTCCCGCGAGCACGAGGAGTTCCGGCGTACCGTCCGCGACTTCGCCGAGAGCGAGATCGCGCCGTACGCCGCGCAGTGGGACCGCGAGCACCACTTCCCGACCGACGTGGTGCAGCGGATGGGCAAGCTGGGCCTGATGGGCCTGACCGCGCCGGAGGAGTTCGGCGGCGCCGGTCTGAGCGGCGAGGACGGCGGCTTCACCAGCCTGTGCCTGGCCATCGAGGAGATCGGGCGCGTCGACCAGTCGATGGGCATCACCCTCGAGGCCGCGGTCGGTCTCGGCATCAACCCGATCCTCACCTACGGCACCGAGGCGCAGAAGCAGCAGTGGCTGCCGGACCTGGTGGCGGGGGAGAAGCTCGCCGGCTTCGGGCTCACCGAGCCGGGGGCCGGCTCCGACGCCGGGGCGACGCGGACCAAGGCCGACCTGGTCGGTGGCGAGTGGGTGGTCAACGGCGCCAAGCAGTTCATCACCAACTCCGGCTCCGAGATCACCAGCCTGGTCACGGTCACCGCGCGCACGGGCGAGGTCTCGACAAGCTCGACCACCAACAGCCCCGGTCGCCCGGAGATCTCCACGATCATCGTCCCCTCCGGCACGCCGGGCTTCACCGCCGAGAAGGCCTACGACAAGCTCGGCTGGCATGCCTCCGACACGCATCCGCTCTCCTTCGTGGACGCGCGGGTCCCCGAGGACCACCTGCTCGGTGAGCGTGGTCGCGGCTACGCCCAGTTCCTCGCCACCCTCGACGACGGCCGGGTTGCCATCGCCGCGCTCGCGGTGGGCTGCCTGCAGGCGATGCTCGACGCCAGCGTCAGCTACGCCGGCGAGCGGCAGACCTACGGCGGCCCGATCGGCCGCAAGCAGGGTGTGGCCTTCCAGATCTCCGACCTCCAGGTGATGCTGGACGCCTCCCGGCTGCTGACCTACAAGGCCGCCGCCATGCGCGACGCGATGGAGGCCGGGCACGCCGTGGCGATGAAGGACTTCAAGCAGGCCGCGGCGGTGGCCAAGCTCTACGCCACCGAGTCGGCGGTGACCGCGACCCGGATCGCCACCCAGGTCTTCGGTGGCTACGGCTTCATGGAGGAGTACCCGGTCGCCCGCTTCTACCGCGACGCGAAGGTGCTCGAGATCGGCGAGGGCACCTCCGAGGTGCAGCGGATGCTGATCGCCCGCGGGCTCGGCCTGCCCGTCGAGTAGGGCACCCTGGTCGGCATGGGAATGCCGTACGTCGCCCTGGGGGACTCCTACTCGGCCGGGGTCGGGGCCGGCGGCGGTCGGGGCACCTGCTTCCGCGGTCCGCGCGGGTACCCGCCCCTGCTCGCCCGCAGGCTGGGCCTCGACCTGGCCTACCAGGCCTGCCTCGGGGCCACGATCTCGGACCTGATGCGCGTGCAGCTCGGGGCGCTGGACGCCGCGACGGAGGTGGTCACGCTGACCATCGGCGGCAACGACGCCGGGTTTGCCGACGTGCTCCGGAAGGCGGCGTCCCCGGCCTGGCTGAGCGACAGCGCCGCGGCGATCGCGGGCGCGGAGGTCATCGTCCGCGACCGACTGCCGCGCCTGCTGACGACCGCCTACCGGGCCGTGCGGGCCGCCGCGCCGCACGCCGAGGTCACGGTGGCGACCTACCCGCGGCTCTTCAACGGCACCGACTGCCACCCGCTCACCTTCTTCACCGAGGAGGAGCTCGAACGGCTGAACCAGGTCGGCGATCTCCTGGCCGCCGTGATCGGGGACGCGGCGCGGGACGCGGGCCTCGCGGTCGTCGACGTCCGCGGCGGGTTCGAGGGCCACGCGGTCTGCGATCCGGCACCCCTGGTCAACGGCCTGATCCTCCCGGTCTGGGAGTCCTTCCATCCCAACGCGGCCGGTCATGCGGAGTACGCGAACCTGCTCGCCGCGGGACGTCCCCCCGCGCCGACGACGGCCGGGGAGCTGCGGACCACCGTCGGCCCGGACACCGGTGCGTCGGCCGCGCGCTTCTGGCTGCCCCGGCTGGACAGCGAGGAGAGCCTGGCGGCGGCCGACGCAGCCGGACTGGACCGTGAGCAGGTGCGCCGGCTCGGCTTCGAGCTCCGGCGGTGGTGGTCGGGCGGCGTCGACGAACCCGTCATGGGGATCGACGAGGTGGAGGCGTTGCCGCCGACGCCCACCGAGGTGGCGGCCGCCGAGGAGATCCGCGCGCTGGGAGGCTGACGTCGGGGACGCCCCGGCGGAGCGACGTTGCGAGATCGGCGGGCGTCTCCGGTTAGGCTGGCGCGTGTGGGAGAGCGCTGGCAGCGGTTCGCTGCCGAGGTAGGCCGGTTCCTGGCCGTCGGCCTGCTGGCCACCATCGTCGCGCTCATCTTGTTCAACCTGCTGGTGCACGGCTTCAACAAGGGCGGCTACGCACCGCTCAACTCCCAGCCCGAGCTGGCCTACGTGATCGCCAACGCCGTGGGCATGGTGATCAGCTACCACGGCATGAAGACCTGGGCCTTCAAGCACCGGGAGTCACGCCACGCCGACGGCGGCGTCGCGGCGTTCGTCGGCATCAACCTGCTGACCATGACCATCCCGATCACCTGTCTGTACCTCAGCCGGGACGTGCTCGGCTACGACGACCCGCTGTCGGACAACATCTCCGCCAACCTGATCGGCCTGGGCCTGGCCAACGCCGCCCGGTTCGTCCTGTTCCGAGCCCTCGTCTTCCGCGCGCCGCTGCAGGACGAGCCGATCCGGACCCCGCAGCGCGAGCCGGAGTCGGACCCGACCCGCTAGGCCCAGAGGTCGGTCCACGCGTGGCCGAGCTCGGCGACGAGCTCGCGCAGGAGCGGCAGGCTCAGGCCCACCACGTTGTGGTGGTCGCCCTCGATGCCGGTGACGAAGGCACCCCCGAGACCGTCGACGGTGAAGGCACCCGCCACGTGCAGCGGCTCGCCGGACGCGACGTACGCCGCGATCTCGTCGTCGGTGACGTCGGCGAAGTGCACGGTGGTCGAGGCGGTGGCGGCGGCGACGTGGCCCGAGGTCAGGTCGCGCAGGCAGTGGCCGGTGTGCAGCACGCCGGAGCCGGCCCGCATCTCGCGCCACCGGTCGGTGGCCTCGGCGGCGTCGGCCGGCTTCCCGAGCGCGAGGCCGTTCATCTCGAGCACCGAGTCGCAGCCGAGCACGAGACTGCCCGCCGGCACGTCGTCGCGGCCGGCCACGGCGCCGCACTTGAGCTCGGCCAGCTGGAGGGCCAGCTCGGCCGGCGGCAGGTCGACGAGCCGGGACTCGTCGACCCCGGAGACGATCACGACCGGCTCGACGCCGGCCGCGCGCAGGGTGGACAGCCGGGCGGGTGAGGCCGAGGCCAGCACGAGCGTCGTCACCCGGTCGACCCTAGAGGGCGACGGCGGACGGGAAGGTGTCGCGGTAGGACCGCAGCCCGTGGGTCGTCTCCGCGGCGAGCACCGCGCGCGCGATGGCACGGGTGACGCAGGTGCCCGCGGCCTCGAAGAGCGCGTGGAAGGCGAGCGGGTCCGGCGCACCCCGGCCGCCGGTCGCGAGCGTGAACACCGTGTCGCCGTCGAACATCGTGTGCACCGGGTTCAGCGCCCGCGCCATCCCGTCGTGACCGGCGCCGCTGAGCTTGGCGCACTGCGCCTTGGTCAGGGTGGCGTCGGTGGCCACGACGGCCAGCGTGGTCGCCTGCCCGGCCCGCGGCGGCTCGGCCCGCTCGGCGAGGTACGCCGCGAGCTCGGCCGGGTCGGGCCGGCGCAGCGCGGGCAGGTCGCCGGGATGGCAGTGCCGGGCCGACCAGAGCTCGCCGGTCGCCGGGTCCAGGGCGGAGCCGGCGGCATTGACCACCACCAGGGCGCCGACGACGGTGCCGTCGTCGAGGGTGGTGGACACGCTGCCCACGCCGCCCTTCAGGCCGCCGACCTTGGCCCCGGTGCCCGCCCCGACGTTGCCCTCGGCCACCCGCGGGCCGGCCGCGGCATACGCCTCCGCGCCGAGGTCCGCATCGGGATGCCGGCCGAACTCGCCGCCGCGGCCGAGGTCGAAGATCACCGCGGCGGGCACGATCGGCACCACCCGGCCGGCGCGGGGTGGCAGGTCCACCGGGAAGCCGATGCCGTCGCGCAGCAGCGCCTGGGCAACGCCGTCGGCCGCAGCCAGCCCCAGGGCGGAGCCTCCGGTCAGCACGATCGCGTGCACCTGCTCGACCAGGTTGCGCGGGTCGAGCAGGTCGGTCTCGCGGGTGCCCGGACCGCCGCCGCGGACGTCGACGCCGGCGACGGCTCCGCCCGCCCGAGGCAGCACCACGGTCGTGCCGGTCAACCAGCCCGCGCCGACCCGCTGGGCCTGACCGACCCGCACGCCGGGCACGTCGCAGATCGAGGTCACGGCGTGACCACCACCTCGGCGACCTGCGCGAAGCGGGGCCGGTCGTCCCGTCCGTGCTCGACGACGCCCGCCGCCCACCACATCCGCAGCCCGTCGTCGGTGATCTCGAGGGTCGCCAGGTTGTTGTCGAACCACGGGCCCTTGAGCAGGCGCCAGTCCAGCGGGGGACTCGGCACCTTGGCGGAGCCGGCGACCAGGGCCCCGAGCGGGCCGGACAACCCGTAGGAGAGCGCGGCCATGGCGACGCGCACCGGCCCCGGCAGCGGGTTCCGGATCGGCGAGCAGACGGCCTGGATGATCTTGCCGCGGATCGGTGGCCCGCCCTCGTGCCGTGCGGGTCTGGCCTCGGACACGTAGCTGTGGTGGACGTCGCCGGACAGGAAGGTGACCGTGCGCGGCACCGGTCCGCGCTCGCCCCGCACCACCTCGAGCACCATCTCGGAAACCCGCTGGAAGTCCTTCTGGAACGCCGCCCAGTGCTCGAGGTCCACGTGCTGGCGGAGCATCTCGCCCACTCGGGCCGCACGCCCCTTCCCCCACCCGCCCTGGGCGAGCGCCTCGCTGAACGCCTCGACGTGGTGCAGCCCGGGGCCGAGGAGGAACGGTAGCGACGTGCCGATCAGCACGTGCTCGAAGCCGCCGCGGAGCCGGTCGTCGAACCACTGGAACTCGTCGGCGTCGAGCATCGCCCGGTGCTCGGGGTCCAGCTCCCGCGCCGCGCGGGAGTCGACCACGATCAGTCGTGCCTGGGTCCCGAAGTCGCGTGTGTAGCTCCAGCGGTAGCTCTGCGGGTCCTGGTCCGCGCGGTCGGCAAATGCGTCGAGGAGCGCAGAGGCGTCGTACTCCTCGGCGCCCTCGTGACCCACGATCCGCTGCCAGACCGGATCGGCCGCCCGCTCATCGTCCGAGAGGTTGCCGAGGTGCTGGTGCACCCAGTACGACGCGAGGCCGGACACCACCCGCTGGTGCCACCAGGAGGTGGCCTCCATCTCCTGCTTCCAGGTGAGCGAGGTGTTCCAGTCGTCGCGGATGTCGTGGTCGTCGAAGATCATCGCGGTGGGCACGGTGGACAGCAGCCAGCGGTTGGCGGGGTCGGTCCACGCCAGCCGGTAGAGCTCGGCGTACTCCTGGTAGTCCTTGAGCTCGGTGCCCGGCTCCTCGTCGAGGTCGCGGCGCGACTCGATGAACTCCCGCATCGCGTCCGAGGTCTCGTCGGCGTAGACCTGGTCGCCGAGGAACAGCACGACGTCGGGCCAGCGCACCGCCGTGCCCGGATCGGGGTCGTCGGCGTGGCTGCCGTCGGTCACGCCGGCCATCCGCAGGGCGTAGGCGCGCAGCGCGTCGACGCCGTGCGAGTCGTGGCCCGCGCGGTCGTGCGGGACCGAGGTGCGGCAGGAGCCGAACGCCAGGCGCAGCGGCTTCCGGTCGTCCAGGGTCGGGATCACCGACGGCGGGTACGCCGAGTCATGGAGCGGCCACACCGCGAGCCCGTCGACGTGGACCGTGTAGGGGTACTTCGTGCCCGCGTCGAGCCCGTCCAGGGTGACCAAGGCGTAGTGGTGGCCGTGCACGGCGAAGGTGCGGGCGCGGGCGGCGTGGGCGCCCGCGGTGACCGTGACCTCGCCCGCCTCGGACACCTCCACCCAGACCGCGGCGTGGTGCTCGTCGACGAAGCGGAGCAGCGGGCCGAGGACGAGTTCGTTCACGTAGCACAGCGGACCACGTGGACGCGGGGGCGGCAAGACCGACCCCCGGCCACCCCTCGACAGTGGCCCCGCGCACCGACAAGATGACCGGATGCGACGTCTTCGGGGATTTTCGCTGGCGGTGACCACCGTGCTGGTCCTTGCCCTCTCGGGCTGTGGCGTCACCCGCGGCGACGACAGCCGCGACCTGTTGATGATGATTCCCAACAGCCCGGGTGGCGGGTATGACCAGACCGGCCGGGCGGCCGTGCAGGTGATGGAGGACGAAGACATCACCGGCGGCACGTTCACCGTGGACAACGTGATCGGGGCCGGCGGCGCCGCGGCGATGACCAACCTGGTCGGCAAGGCCGGCGATGAGCACACGATGATGACGGCCGGGCTCGGGGTGGTGGGCTCGACCTACTCGTTCGGCAGCGAGTACCAGCTCCAGGACGCCACGCCGTTGGCCCAGCTGATGAGCGAGCCCGAGGGCGTCCTGGTCCCGGGCGACTCGCCGTACGAGACCCTCGACGACCTGGTCGCAGGCCTGGACCGACGACCCCGCCTCGATCGCCGTGGGCGGCGGCTCCTCGCCGGGGGGGCCGGACCACCTGTTCCCGATGCAGCTCGCGGCCGAGATCGGGGTGGACCCGAACGATGTCAACTACGTGTCCTACGACGGTGGTGGACCGCTGACCAGTGCGCTGCTCGGAGAGAAGATCGACGTCGGCTTCTCGGGCCTGGCCGAGTTCGTGGGGCAGATCGAGTCCGGCGAGCTGCGGGTGCTGGCGGTCTCGGGCGAGGAGCGCTACCCGGACGGGCCCCTCGCCGACATCCCGACGCTCACCGAGGAGGACGTCGACCTGGTCTTCCTCAACTGGCGCGGCGTGCTCGCACCGCCCGGGATCAGCCAGGAGCGCACCGACGAGCTGATCGGCTACCTGCAGAAGATGCACGACAGCCAGGGCTGGCAGGACCAGCTCGCCGAGAAGGGCTGGACCGACGACTTCAAGACCGGCGACGACTTCGCCGCGTTCATCGACGAGCAGGACGACCGGGTGTCGGGGACCCTGCAGGAGCTGGGGTTGCTGTGAGTGACCGAGACGAGCGAGGAACGAGCGAGCGACCGAGCGAACAATCCAATGCTGTGAGGACCGAGCGAGCACAGGCAAAGCTGTGAGCGAGACCGCGACCCGCCCGACGGGCACCGTCGACAAGGCGCAGTACGTCCTGGCCGCCGGGCTGTTCCTGGTCGGCGTCTACACGATCGTCGACGCCCGCGGTCTCAACGTCGGGTTCGGTGACCCGGTCGGGCCGCGGGTGTTCCCCTACCTCATCGGCGGCGGCATGATCGTCCTGTCCTTGCTGCTGGCGGTCATGACCGCCCGCGGCGACGTGGCCCAGGCCGAGGCCGGTGAGGACGTCGACCTGACCTCGCCACCCGACTGGGTGACCGTCGGCAAGCTGGTCGGGATCCTGGTGCTCAACATCCTGCTGGTGAACCTGCTCGGCTGGGCGATCACCGGTGCGCTGCTCTTCGCGGGCTCCGCGTGGGCGTTGGGCAGCAAGACCCTGGTGCGCGACGTGATCGTCGGGCGCGGTGCTGTCGGTGTCGAGCTGGTACTTCTTCTACTCCGCCCTCGGCGTCCCGATCCCCCCGGGGATCCTGGACGGGATCCTCTGATGGACACCCTCAACCTGCTGCTGGACGGCTTCCAGAGTGCCCTGACGCTGGAGAACCTCGGCTACGCCTGCATCGGTGTCCTGCTCGGCACCTTCGTGGGCGTGCTCCCGGGCATCGGTCCGGCGATGGCGGTGGCGCTGCTGCTGCCGGTGACCTACGGCCTCGAGGCGACCCAGTCGCTGATCATGTTCGCCGGCATCTACTACGGCGGCATGTACGGCGGCTCGACGACCTCGATCCTGCTCAACACCCCGGGCGAGTCCGCGTCGGTGATGACCGCCATCGAGGGCAACAAGATGGCCAAGCGCGGGCGAGCGGCGCAGGCGCTGGCGACCGCCGCGATCGGCTCGTTCATCGCCGGCACGATCGGCACCCTGCTGGTGGCCTTCTTCATGCCCTCGATCGCGGAGCAGGCGGTGAAGATCGGCGCGCCGTCGTACTTCGCGATCATGCTGTTCTCGGTGGTGCTGGTCAGCAGCGTGCTGGGCACCTCGAAGATCCGCGGCTTCATCGGCCTGTTCATCGGGCTGACCATCGGGCTGGTCGGGCTCGACCTCTCGACCGGGCAGGCCCGACTCACCGGGGGCATGCTCGAGCTCGCCGACGGGATCGGCATCGTGGTGGTCGCGGTCGGGGTCTTCGCGATGGGTGAGGCGCTGTGGACCGCCGCGCACCTGCGCCGCAAGCCGGTGGACGTGATCCCGGTCGGCCGTCCGTTCATGGGCCGCGACGACTGGCGACGGTCCTGGGGGCCGTGGCTGCGCGGGACGGCGCTGGGCTTCCCCTTCGGGGCGGTGCCGGCCGGTGGCGCCGAGACGCCGACCTTCCTGTCCTACATCACCGAGCGCAAGCTCGCGGCCCGCAAGGGCGCAGCCGACGAGTTCGGGGAGGGTGCCATCGAGGGCGTCGCCGGTCCCGAGGCGGCCAACAACGCCAGCGCCGCCGGCATGTTCGTCCCGCTGCTGGCGCTCGGCCTGCCCGTGACGGCCACCGCCGCGGTCCTGCTGGCCGCCATGCAGACCTACGGCATCCAGCCCGGCCCCACCCTGCTCGCCGACCAGCCCGACCTGGTCTGGACCCTGCTGGCCAGCCTGCTCATCGGCAACACCCTGCTGCTGGTCATCAACCTGCCGCTGGCCCCGCTGTGGGCCAAGCTGCTGCGCATCCCGCGCCCCCAGCTCTACGCCGGGATCCTCTTCTTCGCCTCGCTCGGCGCCTACAGCGTCAACCAGGACCCCTTCGACCTGGCCGCTGCTGGTGTTCTTCGGTGCCATCGGGTTCATGATCCGCCGGTTCGGCATCCCGGTGCTGCCGCTGATCCTCGGCGTCATCCTCGGCCCGCTGATGGAGGTCAAGCTCCGCGAGGCGCTCGACCTGTCCGGCGGTGACGTGAGCGGGCTGTTCAACGAGGGGCTGGGCGATCTTCATCTGGGTCCTCATCGCGCTCGCGATCGTGCTGCCCATCGTGGTCGCCCGCCTCCGCACGCCCGACGAGGTGCTCGCGGCGAAGTCCGAGCACGAGGAGGTCTCCCGATGACCGTCGTGGTGGGCTACATCCCGGACCCGTACGGCGAGGCCGCCCTCGCGCGCGGGCATCGAGGAGGCCGGCAGACGCGGCACCGACCTGGTGGTCGTCAACGCGACCAAGGGCGACGCGCTGGTCGACCGGCGCTACGTCGGCGAGACGGGACTGGCCGACCTCGAGGAGAAGCTCGTGGGCAGCGGAGTGCCGCACCAGGTGCGCCAGGCGATGGGCACCGACGTCGCCCAGGAGATGCTCCGGGTCGTCGAGGACACCGGCGCCGAGGTGCTCGTCATCGGTCTGCGGCACCGCACCCCGGTCGGGAAGATGATCATGGGCAGCGTCGCCCAGCAGGTGCTGATCGACGCGAAGTGCTGGGTGCTGGCGGTCAAGCCCGCCTGATGGCCGAGGTCACCTGGCTCGGGCACGCGGGTCTGCTGGTGGAGGTCGACGGCGTCCGGGTGCTCCTCGACCCGCTGCTCACCCGCCGGCAGGGACGCCTGCGCCGACGCGGTCGCCTCCCGGACCCCGACGTGCGCCGGGCCGACCTCGTCGTCATCTCCATGCCCATGCCGACCACCTGCACCGCCCCTCGTTGCGGCTCGTGGCGAGCGCCTCACCGGGCGTGCCGGTGGTGGTGCCGCGCGGGGCCGCGCCCTACGTCGCGGGGCTCGGGCTCGGGCGGGTCGTCGAGGTCGTCCCCGGCGACGTGCCTCGAGGTGGCCGGCGTCGCGCTGACCGTCACCGACGCGCGTCCACCACGGGGGCCGGACCAAGCGCGACCGCGGCAGCACCGAGACGGTGGGCTACGTGCTGGAGCGGGCCGGCCGCCGGCTGTACTTCGCGGGGGACACCGACCTGTTCGACGCGATGGCGGACCTCGACGGCATCGACCTGGCGGCCATCCCGATCTCGGGCTGGTGGAAGCGGCTCGGGCCGGGGCACCTCGACGAGGCGCGCGCCGCCGAGGCGGTGGCCCGGGTCGACCCCACGCGGGTCCTCCCGATCCACTGGGGCACCTACTCCCCGGAGGACCTGCGCCGGCGGATCCCGCGCTGGGCCGTCGCCAACGGCCGTCGCTTCGCCGAGGAGCTCGCCCGGCGGGGTCTGGAGGACCGCCTGGTGCGGCTGGAGCCCGGGCAGACCGCGCGCTGGTAGGTCAGCGCGGCAGGCCGCTGGAGCGCCAGCCGCCCGGGCCGTGCGGGTGCGTGGCGCGCACCAGCCGGTGCGGCGCGTTCCACTCCGGGCGCGTCGGTGCCGGTGCCTCGTCCGCGACCGACCCGAGCCTGGGAACACGGCGAACACCGCCACCAGCGCGGCGACCTCCTCGTCGCTCGCGTCGGCGGTGATGATCCGCAGCACGGGCTCGTCTCCGTCGCTCATCAGGGGGATGTTCCCGTGCTTCTTCGCCGGCAGGCTGGCCCGCTTCGTGCGCAGCAGCCGCAGCGAGCGGACGATCTCCAGGCGGGTCTCGTGCGGCGCGATGACGGCGTCGATGTAGCCGCGCTCGGCGGCGACGTACGGGTTGGCCAGGGTGTCCTCGTAGTGAGCCGTGAGCTCCGCGCGCGCCTCGGCCGGGTCGTCCGCGGCCGCGAGCTCCTTGCGGTACAGGATGTTGACGGCGCCCTGGGCGCCCATCACGGCGATCTGGGCGGAGGGCCAGGCCACGTTGATGTCGGCGCCGAGGTGCTTGGAGCCCATCACGTCGTAGGCGCCGCCGTAGGCCTTGCGGGTGATGACGGTGACCAGCGGGACGGTGGCCTCGGCGTAGGCGTAGATGAGCTTGGCCCCGCGCCGGATGATGCCGTTCCACTCCTGGTCGGTGCCGGGCAGGAAGCCGGGCACGTCCACGAACGTCAGCACCGGCAGGTTGAAGGCGTCGCAGAACCGCACGAAGCGGGCGGCCTTCTCCGAGGCGTCGATGTCGAGGGTGCCGGCCAGCTGCATCGGCTGGTTGGCGACGACGCCGACCGAGTGGCCCTCGACCCGGCCGAAGCCGACCACCAGGTTCGGCGCGAACAGCTCCTGGACCTCGAGGAACTCCTCGTCGTCGAGGACCGCGGTGATCACCTCGCGGATGTCGTAGGGCTGGTTGGGGCTGTCCGGGATCAGCGTGTCCAGGGCCCGGTCGAGGTCGGTGAACTCCTCGACGGCCGGTTCGACGTACGCCGGCGCCGGGTCCAGGTTGTTCTGGGGGAGGTAGGACAGCAGCGCCTTGACGTACTCGATCGCGTCGTCCTCGTCGGAGCCCATGTAGTGGGCGTTGCCGGACTTGGTGTTGTGCGTGCGGGCGCCGCCGAGCTCCTCCATGGTGACGTCCTCGCCGGTGACGGTCTTGATGACGTCGGGCCCGGTGATGAACATGTTGGAGGTGCCGTCGACCATCACCGTGAAGTCGGTGACGGCGGGGGAGTAGACGTGCCCGCCGGCGCAGGAGCCCATGATCATCGAGATCTGCGGGATCACCCCGGAGGCGTGCACGTTGCGGCGGAAGATCTCGCCGTACAGCCCGAGCGAGACCACACCCTCCTGGATGCGGGCGCCGGCGCCCTCGTTGATGCCGATGATCGGGCAGCCGGTCTTGATGGCCAGGTCCATCACCTTGGTGATCTTCTCGCCGTAGACCTCGCCGAGCGAGCCGCCGAAGACCGTGAAGTCCTGGGAGAACACGCACACCTGGCGGCCCTCGATGGTGCCGTAGCCGGTGACCACGCCGTCGCCGTAGGGTCGGTTCTTCTCCAGGCCGAAGCCGGTCGGCGCGGTGCCGGGCGAGCTCGTCGAGCTCGACGAAGGAGCCCTCGTCGAAGAGCAGCGCGATCCGCTCCCGGGCGGTCTTGCGGCCCTTGGCGTGCTGCTTCTCGACCGCCTTGGCCGAGCCCGCGTGCACCGCCTCGTCGAGGCGCTGCCCCAGGTCCGCGAGCTTCCCCGCGGTGGTGTGGATGTCGATGTCGGACCGGGGCTCCGCGTCTGCACTCACATGCGCCAATCTAGTGCCCGTGACGGATCACGAAGCAGCACGGCCGCCCCTCGACGCCGCCCGGGCCCGACGGGCGCTGGGCGACGCCTACGACGTCGAGGTGGTGGAGGCGGCACCGTCCACCAACGCGCGGGTCGCGGACCGGGCGCGCGCCGGCGCCGCCGAGGGACTGGTGGTGGTCGCGGAGCACCAGACCGCCGGCCGCGGTCGCCTCGGGCGGACCTGGACCACCCCGGCCCGCTCGGCGCTGACCCAGTCGGTGCTGCTCCGGCCGCCGGTGGCGGCCACCGACTGGCCGTGGCTGCCGCTGCTCACCGGGGTCGCGGTCGCCCGCGCCCTGCGCGAGGCCGGCGCCCCGGCGGACCTCAAGTGGCCCAACGACGTCCTGCTCGGCGACGCCAAGGTGGCGGGGCTCCTCGTGGAACGGGTCGAGACCCCCGACGGTCCGGCCGCCGTGGTCGGCATCGGGATCAACGTGTCGACCACCCGGGCCGAGCTGGGGCTCGACACGGCCACGTCCCTGGCCGAGGCCGGCGTGGTGGTCGACCGGACCGACCTGCTGGTCACGCTGCTGCGCTCCCTGCGCCGCGAGTACGACGGGTGGCTGGCCGCCGGGGGCAGCCCGGCGGAGTCCGGCCTGCACGCGGCGTACTCCTCCCTCTGCGTGACCCTCGGCCGGCCGGTCCGGGTCGAGGTGCCCGCCGGAGAACCCGTCACCGGGGTCGCCGACCGGGATCGCGCCCGGCGGCGGGCTCGTGGTCGACGGGCCGTCCGGGACGGTCACGGTCGGCGCCGGCGATGTGGTGCACGTGCGGCGCCGACGCGGTGAGAGGATCACTCCCGTGAGCTTCCCGGAGCACCTGCTGAACGACGGTGAGCACGTCGTGGTCACGACCCGCACCCATCCCAAGGCGCTGATCTGGCCGGTGCTGATCGCGATCGTCGTCGTGGCCGTCGCCATCACGCTGAGCTCGCTCGGCAGCGACGCGGCTCCGCTGCAGGTGGTGGTGTGGGTGTTCGCCGCCGCCCTGCTCTTCTGGTTCTTCGTGCGGCCCGTCGTCGACTGGATCACCACCACCTACACCTTCACCAACCGGCGCTTCGTCAAGCGTTCCGGCTTCATCGCCCGCGAGGGTCGCACCATCCCGCTCAACCGGATCAGCGGTGTGGACTTCGAGGTCGGCGTGATCGACCGGGTCTTCGGCTGCGGCACCCTGGTCGTCTCGGACGCCAGCGAGCAGGGCCGCGTGCTGCTCTTCGACATCCCCAAGGTCGAGACGGTCCAGAAGCTGGTCGCCGACGAGCTGCACCGCCTCTCGACCGGCGGACGCGGGGACGATGGCTCCTGAGGAGTCCGAGCGCCCCTTCACCCGCGAGGGCCTCGAGCGCGCGATCCTCGGCGAGGACTTCCTCCTCGACGCGACCGAGGTGGCCTTCGAGACCGGCCTGACCGTCGAGCAGACCCGTCGCCTGTGGCGGGCGCTCGGCTTCCCCGAGCGGGTGAAGGAGCAGGCGTTCACCGCCGCCGACGCGGCGGCCGTGACGCGGGTGGCCCAGGTCGTCGACAGCGGCGCCATCGACTTCGACATGGCGGTCAACCTGACCCGGGCGGTCGGCCAGACGATGGCTCGGCTCGCCGACTGGGAGGTGGCCACCCTGATCGGCCGGGTCGAGGAGATGGAGGCCGGGGACCAGGCCACCGGGAGCCGCCTCGGCTCCGCGCTCCGGCTGGTCGAGACCGTGAACGGACCGTTCGAGAACCTCCTCATCTACGCGTGGCGGCGGCACCTCGCGGCGGCGGCGGCCCGGGTCGAGGCGCTGGGTGCCAACGAGGAGGACCTGCACACCACCCTGGTCACCGTCGGGTTCGCCGACATCGTGGCGTTCACCGAGCTGTCCAACCGGCTCGAGGAGGAGCGGCTCGGGGACCTGATCGAGGTGTTCGAGACGCGCTGCCACGACGTCGTGTCGGCCCACGGCGGCCGGGTGATCAAGAGCATCGGCGACTCGGTGCTGTTCGTGCACGAGGACGTCGAGGAGGCGCTCGAGACCGCCGACGGGATCATCACCGTCATCGGCCGGGACCCGCGGATGCCCGACGTCCGGGTCGGCCTGGCCAGCGGCTCGGTGATCATGCGGCTGGGCGACGTGTTCGGCCCACCGGTGAACATGGCCGCCCGGCTGACCGCGGTCGCCCGCCGCAACCGGGTGATCGTCGACGACACCACCGCGGCCCTGCTCCCGCCCGAGAGGTACGAGACCCGGCGGCTCACGGCGCGGCCCGGTGCGCGGCTTCGGGCTGGTCGAACCGGTGTCCGTACGCCGCCTCTGACCTGCGCCGACGCGGGAGCCCTGGTCCAGCCCAGAAGGAAAACTTCTGCCAAAACCCCTTCGCGGAGGGTGAGGAATTCCTACCTTTGGTCCGTGCACACCGTCCAAGACGTCCGCCTGGACCCGCAGAGCCGCCAAGTGTGGCGTGGGGACAGCGAGATCACGTTCTCGCGCAAGGAGTTCGACCTCCTTCACGCGCTGATGTCGCAAGCCGGAAAGATCGTCTCCCGGGACCAGCTGATGCGGGACGTGTGGGACACCACCTTCTGGACCTCGTCGAAGACCATCGACGTGCACCTGGGCTGGGTGCGCCGCAAGCTCGGCGACGACAGCCGACGCCCCACGCTGATCACCACGATCCGCGGCAAGGGCCTGCGGTTCGAGACCGGGACCCCGGCCCACGCCGCCGGGACCAACGGCGCCGCCCACCTGTCCAACGGGGCCAGCACGGCCAACGGGCACGCGGTCAGCAGCCACCCGGTCGCACCGTCGGACCGCGGTCGGCTAGTCAGCGGTCGCAACCACTAGCCTGACCGGCGTGTCCGACCGCGCCCCCGACTCCGCGAGCGCTCCCGTGCTGGCCGTCATCGGCGGCGGTCAGCTCGCCCGGATGATGGCGCAGCCGGCGATCGCCCTGGGCCTGCCGCTGCGGCTGCTCGCCGAGGCCGAGGGCGTCTCGGCGGCCCAGGTGATCCCCGACCACCTCGTGGGCGACTACCGGGACCTCGACGTGCTGCGCCGGACCGTGGCCGGGTGCGCGGTGGTGACCTTCGACCACGAGCACGTGCCGACGGCGCACCTGCGAGCCCTGGAGGACGACGGGGTCGCCGTCCGGCCCGGACCGGACGCCCTCGTGCACGCCCAGGACAAGGCCGTGATGCGGGCCCGGCTCACCGCGCTCGGGGTGCCCTGCCCGCGACACCGGACCGTCACCTCGCCCGCCGAGGTCGCGGACTTCGGCTTCCCGGCGGTCCTCAAGGCGACCCGTGGCGGGTACGACGGCAAGGGCGTGTGGACCGTGCGCACGCCGGCCGAGTGCGAGCCGGCCTTCGCCGCTGCCGCCGCGGCCGGGGTGGAGGTGCTCGCCGAGGAGCTGGTCGACTTCCGGCGCGAGCTGTCCGCGCTGGTGGCCCGGGCGCCGAGCGGCCAGGCCGCGGCGTACCCGGTCGTGGCCAGCACCCAGACCGACGGCATCTGCCGCGAGGTCGTCGCGCCCGCACCCGACCTCGACCCCGCACTGGCCGGGCAGGCCCAGGAGATCGCGCTGCGCGTGGCCGGCGCGCTCGGCGTGACGGGCATCCTGGCCGTCGAGCTGTTCGAGACGACCGACGGCCGGATCCTGGTCAACGAGCTGGCGATGCGTCCCCACAACACCGGGCACTGGACCCAGGACGGCGCGGTGACCTCGCAGTTCGAGAACCACCTGCGCGCGGTGATGGACCTGCCGCTGGGCTCACCCGCGGCGCGCTCGCCCTGGACGGTGATGGTGAACATCCTCGGTGGGCGCGACCGACAGCGGTCGCCTCTGGGACGGGTTCCCGCACGCGCTGGCCCGGGACCCGCGGCTGCGGGTGCACCTCTACGGCAAGGGTCTGCGCCCGGGCCGCAAGGTGGGGCACGTCAACGCCTACGGGGACGACCTGGATGATTGCCTCGAACGCGCACGGCACGCCGCCGCGTGGTTCGCCGGTGAGTTGGGAGACGAGAGTGAGTGATGCCGCAGGGTGCCCCGTTGGTCGGGGTGGTCATGGGTTCGGACTCCGACTGGCCGGTGATGAAGGCCGCCACGGAGGCGCTCGCGGAGTTCGACGTCGCCTACGAGGCCGACGTCGTCTCGGCGCACCGGATGCCCGAGGCGATGCTGGAGTACGGCCGGACCGCCGCCGACCGCGGCCTGGCCGTGATCATCGCCGGCGCCGGCGGTGCCGCGCACCTGCCCGGCATGCTCGCCGCGGTCACCCCGCTGCCGGTCATCGGCGTACCCGTGCCCCTGAAGAACCTCGACGGGCTCGACTCGCTGCTCTCCATCGTGCAGATGCCCGCCGGCGTGCCGGTGGCGACTGTCGCGATCGGGAACGCCCGCAACGCGGGACTGCTCGCGGTCCGCATCCTGGCCGCGGCCGACCCCGCCCTGCGCGACCGGATGACGCGGTTCCAGGACGACCTGCGCCGCACCGCAGAGCAGAAGGGCGACGCGGTCCGGTCGCAGACGGCCGGCCGCCGGGTCGGCTTCTGACCCCGGCTCCGTCCTCGCAGCCGCCTGGTCGGGATCGACCTGGCGCGCTGCCTGGCGCTGCTCGGCATGATGGCGACGCACGTCCTGCGCGACACCGACCCCGACGGGACGATCTCCTTCGCCCAGGGACTGGCCGGTGGGCGCGCCTCCGCGCTCTTCGCGGTGCTCGCCGGGGTCAGCCTGGCGCTGATGACCGGCCGCACGGAGCCCGTGCACGGGCGCGAGCGGCTCGCCCGGTCGGCCGGGCTGGCCGTGCGGGCGCTCCTGGTGGCGCTGCTCGGCCTGGCGCTCGGCGGCCTGGAGTCCGGGCTGGCGGTGATCCTCACCTACTACGGGGTGCTGTTCCTGTGCGGCCTGCCCTTCCTCGGTCTGCGGGCCCGCGCGCTGTTCGTCCTGGCCGGCGGCTGGCTGCTCGTCGCCCCGGTCGTGTCCCACCTGCTGCGCCCGCACCTGCCGGGCCGCGGTACGGAGTCGCCGACCTTCGCCCAGCTCGCCGACCCCGGGCAGCTGCTCAGCGAGCTGCTGGTGACCGGCTACTACCCGGTGCTGCCGTGGCTGACCTACCTGCTCGTCGGGATCGGCCTCGGCCGCCTCGACCTCACGCAACGACGGGTGCAGGCGGCCATCGCCGCGGTCGGCGCGACGCTGGTCGTCCTCACGACCGCGGTGTCGCGCGCCCTGACCGGCCTCGACGAGGTGCGGGTGGCCCTGGTGTCCGTCCCGCCGACGGCGGAGTCCGCGGACGCCGTCCTCGACCGGATCGCCTACGGCATGTTCGGCACCACGCCCACCGGCGGCGCGTGGCAGTGGCTGCTCGTCGTCGCGCCGCACTCGGGGACGCCGTTCGACCTCGCCCAGACCATCGGGAGCGCCCTGCTCGTCATCGGCCTCTGCCTGCTGCTCGTCGGTGTCCTGACGCCCGCCGGGGAGCGTTTCGTCGCCGTCCTCTTCGGCGCCGGCGCGATGACCCTCACGCTCTACACGCTGCACGTGGTGATGAAGACGCCCGGCGTGTGGCCCGCGGAGCGGCCGGAGTCCTACGTGTGGCACGTGCTCGTGGTGCTGGCGATCGGCGCGGCGTACGCCGCCGCCCGCCGCCCCGGTCCGCTGGAGCACCTGGTCTCGCTGTCGGCGGGTGCGGTGGTCCGTCGCTTCTAGTCGCGGACCTGGCCGCGCAGGGCCTTGGTCTCGCCGCGGCGCCGCTTGGCGTCGAGACGTCGTCGCTGGGACGAGCGGGTCGGTCGGGTGGGACGGCGCGGGGGAGGTGGGGGAGCGAGAGCCTCACGGAGCAGCGCGGCCAGGCGCTCGCGCGCCGCGACCCGGTTGCGGTGCTGGGAGCGGTGCTCGGAGGCGACCACCACCACGCGGCCGCCGACCAGCCGGCCGTCGAGGTGCCGCAGCGCCCGCCGGCGCTGCGGGTCGGTCAGGGACGGGGAGCCGGACACGTCGTACTCCAGCTCGACCCTGCTGTCGGTCGTGTTCACCGACTGCCCACCGGGTCCCGGTGACCGGGAGAACCGTTCCACCAGCTCGCCGGCGGGCACCACCAGACCGTCCGGCACCCCGGGCCCGGCCGGCACCCGCAGGTCAAGCACGCCGCGCGCTCTCGCGTCGCCGCCATTCAATCGCGGGACACGTGTCCATCACCATCGGCACCCCCGCCGCGACCGTCCGCTCGAACGCCGCCTCGGTCGATGACGCCGAGCTGGAACCAGACCGCCCGTGCTCCCACCGCGACCGCCTGGTCCGCGAACTCGCCGGCGAACTCCGAGCGGCGGAAGACGTCCACCACGTCGATCGGGAACGGCACGTCGGCCAGCGTCGGGTAGCCCTGCTCGCCCAGGACCGTCGGCGCGCTCGGGTGGATCGGCACGATGCGTTTGCCGCGCCGCTGCAGGAGCGAGGCGATCGAGTACGCCGTCCGGGCGGGGTTCCCCGACAACCCGACGACGGCCCAGGTCTTGGCCTCGTCGAGCATGAGCGCGACCGCCTCCGGGTCCTGCCAGTCGTGGGACATGTCACCACGGTAGCCCGCGGCGAGCCGGTTGCCCGCTCGTAGGATCACGACCATGACCGACAACAACGAGGCCCCGCTCTACGGTCTGACCGAGGAGCACCAGGCGGTCCGCGAGGCGGTGCGGTCCCTGTGCGACGCGAAGGTCGCGCCGTACGCCGCGGCGGTCGACGAGGAGGCGCGCTACCCGCGACGAGGCGGCCGCCGCGCTCACGGCCGCGGACTTCCACGCGCCCCACGTCCCCGAGGAGTACGGCGGAGCCGGCGCCGACGCCCTGGCCACGGTGCTGGTGATCGAGGAGGTGGCCCGCGCGTGCGCGTCCTCCAGCCTGATCCCCGCGGTCAACAAGCTCGGTTCCCTCCCGGTCATCCTGGCCGGGTCGGAGGCTCTCAAGAAGAAGTACCTCACCCGCCTTGCGGCGGGGGACGGTGGCTTCTCCTACTGCCTCTCCGAGCCCGAGGCCGGCTCCGATGCGGTCTCGATGAAGACCAAGGCGGTCCGCGACGGCGACGCGTGGGTGCTCGACGGCGTGAAGCGCTGGATCACCAACGCGGGCGAGTCGGAGTTCTACACCGTGATGGCGGTGACCGACCCCGGTGCGCGGGCCAAGGGCATCTCGGCGTTCGTGGTGGAGAAGTCCGACGAAGGGGTGTCGTTCGGGGCACCGGAGAGGAAGCTCGGCATCAAGGGCTCCCCGACCCGCGAGGTGTACCTCGACAAGGTGCGCATCCCCGCGGACCGGATGATCGGAGCGGAGGGCACCGGCTTCGAGACCGCGATGCGCACCCTCGACCACACGCGGGTCACCATCGCCGCGCAGGCGGTCGGGATCGCGCAGGGCGCGCTGGACCACGCCCTGCACTACGCCGCGGAGCGCACCCAGTTCGGCAAGCCGATCGCGGACTTCCAGGGCCTGCAGTTCATGCTCGCCGACATGGGGATGAAGATCGAGGCCGCCCGGCAGCTCACCTACGCGGCCGCGGGCCGGTCCGAGCGCAACGCCGAGGACCTCACCTTCTTCGGCGCCGCGGCCAAGTGCTTCGCCTCCGACGTGGCCATGGCCGTCACCGTCGACGCGGTGCAGATCCTCGGCGGCTACGGCTACACCCGGGACTACCCGGTCGAGCGGATGATGCGCGACGCCAAGATCACCCAGATCTACGAGGGCACCAATCAGGTGCAGCGGATCGTGATGGCCCGCCAGCTCCTGGCCGGCATCCAGTCGGAGCTGTGATGGGCCGCACCATCGAGATCGAGACCGTCGACGGACCCGCCGAGGCCTACCTGACCCGGCCCGACGACGTCGACCATCCCGGGCGTCCTCTTCTTCGTCGACGCGATCGGGCTGCGGCCGCGGATCGAGGAGATGGCGGACCGGATCGCTTCCTGGGGGTACGTCGTCCTCGCGCCGCACGTCTTCCACCGCGAGGGTCGGGCGGCCGACCTGGCCCCGACCACCGACCTCAGGGTGCCGGAGAACCGTGAGCAGTTCGTCCACGACGCGATGGTCCGCGTGCGTGGGCTGACCCCCGCGAGGTCAGACCCGGACACCCGGCTCTGGGTGGCGGCGCTGCTGGAGCACGCCACCGGTCCCGTCGGCGTCACCGGCTACTGCATGGGCGCCCGACTGGCCACCCGCGCCGCCGCGATCGCGGCCGACGACGTGGTGGCGGTCGCAGGCTTCCACGGCGGTGGCCTGGTGACCGATCGGCCGGACAGCCCGCACCTGACCTGGCCGCCGCCCGAGCCGAGTTCGTCTACGGTCACGCTGACCAGGACCGCTCGATGCCCCCGGAGGCGGTCGCGGCCCTCGGCCGGGCGCTGACCGAGGCCGGGCTGACCCACACCAACGAGGTGTACGCCGGCGCGGCGCACGGCTACACGATGGCCGACACCGCGACGTACGACGAGGCCGCCACGGAGCGGCACTTCGCGGCCCTGAGGGCGCTGCTCGACCGGGCGCTCTGACCCCTCCTTCGGGGCGTGGTGGGCCCCCGTCCCTCGATGCTTCACTCGGGACGATGGACACCTCGTCGCCGGCCGACGCGACGGTCACGGGCACTGATGAGGCGACCCAACCGGTCGCGCTCTGGGTGCGTCGCGGCGCGACGACCGTGCTCCTCGTCGTGGTGGTGGCGGCCCTCGCCGGCCTGCTGGGCGTGCGCACCGACACGGTGCAGGCGGAGCAGGACGGCTACCACCTGACGGTCCGCTACCCCGGGGCCGCCCGCGCCGGCCTGGACACCCCCTGGGAGGTGACCGTCCAGCATCCCGGTGGCTTCGAGAAGGAGATCACCCTGGCGGTGACGGGGAACTACTTCGACCTCTTCGAGACCCAGGGTTTCCACCCCCAGCCGGCCGACGAGACCAGGGACGGCTCCACCCTCTACCTGACCTTCACGGCGCCGGAGGCGGAGACGTTCGTCGTCGACTACGACGCCTACATCCAGCCCTCCGCCCAGCGCGGCAGCAGCGCCCGGGTGAGCGTGGTCGACGGCACGACACCGCTGGTCTCGGTCGACCTGCACACCCGCCTGCTGCCCTGACCCGAGGAGTGTCCCGTGGAGATCGTCGTCCGCGCCGCCGTCATGTTCGTGTTCCTGTGGGCGGTGACCCGGACGGTCGGACGGACCACGCTCGGTGAGCTCAGCACCTTCGAGCTCCTGCTCTACGTCACCATGGGCGACCTCATCCAGCAGGCGGTGACCCAGCAGGACTTCTCGGTGACCGGGGGCGTCCTGGCGGTCAGTGTCTTCGCCCTGCTGACCATCGCGCTGTCGTTCCTCCAGTGGCGCTTCCCACGGCTGCGCGGGCTGGTCAACGGCACCGCCGTGGTCGTGATGCGCGACGGGGTCATGTTGGAGGCGGCCACCCGGCGGCAACGGCTCTCCGACAGCGACCTGGTGGTGGCCGCCCGACAGCAGGGGATCCGGCGCCTCGGCGACGTCGACCTGGCCGTGCTGGAGGCGGACGGCAAGATCTCGTTCTTCACCACGTCGGGCTCAGAGAGCGGGGCGCCGACGACCTCCGAGGTCGGCTGAGGCCAGCGGGGTCTCCTCGACCCGGTCAAGCATGTCCTCGAGCGAGTCGAAGACCAGGTCGGCGCCCGCGGCCCTGAGGTCCGCCGCCGTGAACCCTCCGGTCAGGACCCCGATGACCACGTGCCCGCTCTTCGTGGCCGCGAACGCGTCCCACGGAGCATCGCCGACGACCACGGCGGACCGGCCGCCCACCTGCTCGAGCGCCGCGTCCAGGAGGTCCGGTGCCGGCTTGCCCCGCTCGATGTCGTCCCCGGTCAGCACCGCATCGAGGAGAGCGGCGTCCGGCACCTCCTCGAGCGCCCGATCGGTGTCGTGCCGACTTCCCGAGGTCGCCACCGCGACGAGGTGGCCGCGACGCTGGAGCTCACCGATCACCCGGTCCGCCCCGGGCAGCAGGCGCAGCCGCCCGGCGACGCGCGTGAACTCCGCGGCGTGGTGGGCGCGCACCTCGTCACCCACCGCCCGCTCGACGGCGTCGCCGGCGACGTGGGCCACCAGCAGGTCCGCGCTCATGCCGATGGCGGCGTGGAGCACGTACGCCGGCACGACGAGGCCTACGTCCGCGAACGCCTTGGCCCACGCCGCGGTGTGCTCGTAGACCGTGTCCACCAGCGTCCCGTCGACGTCGAGGATCACCGTGTCGGGCATACGTCCAACGTACCCCCGCACCGTTCGGGGCATGCCTGCGCGAGGCTGCGGGTACGGCGACGGCATGCCACGACCAGGCTGGAGCAAGAAGCGCGAGCGGCAGTACGAGCACATCAAGGACGGGCTCAAGGAGAGCGGGCGCTCGGAGGACGAGGCCCAGGAGGTCGCTGCTCGCACCGTCAACAAGGAACGTGCCCGTGCCGGGGAGGCGCAGCAGGCCAGCCGCACGTCGACCGAGGACCTCTCGTCGTCGCGCCGGGGCGGCCTTCGCTCGCACAGCGGTCCAGGTGGTCGGACCCGGGACCAGCTCTACGCCGAGGCGCGCAAGCGGAAGATCAAGGGTCGCTCGTCGATGACCAAGGCCGAGCTCGAACGGGCCTTGGGACGCGGCTGACGCCAGTGGTCGCTCCCACCCGCTGGGATGTGCCGACCCCTCCGCGCCCGGTGATTGGCTGGAGGAACGACGCGCCCGCGTCGTGCCGATACCGATCCGGGAGGTGCCGTGCACTCCGTGCCCTCAGAGCTCCAGCGCCGTCAGGCCACTGCGGCCGCGCTGCTCCGCCTTCGAGACGCCGCCCCGGAGGATCGGCCGCTCGTCGAGGACGAGGTCGTCCGCCTCAACCTGCGGGTGGCCACCGAGATCGCCCGCCGGTACCGCGGTCGCGGCATTGCGCTGGAGGACCTCGAGCAGGTCGCCAGCCTGGGGCTCCTGAAGGCGGTGCGTCGCTTCGACCCCGCGCGGGACACCGACTTCCTCGGCTACGCCGTCCCCACGATCAGGGGCGAGCTGCGCCGGCACTTCCGGGACGCGGGCTGGATGGTGCGACCGCCGCGGTCCATCCAGGAGCTCCAGGCCCGGGTCACCGCCGCGGAGCCGGAGCTGCACCGGGCGCTCGGCCGGCCGCCCACCTCGGAGGAGATCGCCGAGAAGCTCGAGGTCGGGACCGACCGCGTGGTCGAGGCGCTCGCCGCGCTCGGCTGCTTCGCCCCGGCCTCGTTGGACGCCGCCGGGTCCGACGAGGAGAGCGCCCTGGCCCGCCTCGGTGGGGACGAGCCCGGCTACGCGCGGGTGGACGCGCGGATCACCCTGCGCTCCCTCGTGCGCGACCTGACCTCCCGCGAACGCCGCATCCTCGAGCTGCGCTACGTCCGCGGCTGCACGCAGGCCGAGATCGGCACCGAGATCGGGGTGACCCAGACGCAGGTCTCCCGTCAGCTGAGCAGCCTGGTCGAGCGGCTGCGTCTGATCGCTCAGACCGGGTCGCCCTCGTCGGCGGCATAGTCGGGGTCCACCCGGTTGGGCTGGTCCTCGGGGTCCTCCTCGAGCCGGTCGGCGACGTCTGCCGGTGACAGGCCCTCCTCGGCGGGCACCTCTTCCAGGTCGACGGGTCGTTCCTCGTTCGCAGGTGTGGTCATGCTCGGCAACCTAGCCACGCACAGCCGGCACCGCCTCACCCCCAAGCAGGGCCGCTAGCCTGACCGGATGGCCGGCGAGATCCCCGATCTGACGCGTCCCGAGCTCGAGGCGCTCCAGCTGGAGCGGCTCCGCGACAGCCTCACCCGGGCGTACGACAAGGTGCCCCACTACCGCGCGGCCTTCGACGAGGCCGGGCTGCGACCGCACGACGTCACCGCCCTGAGCGACCTCGGCCACCTGCCCTTCACGACCAAGGCCGACCTGCGCGACAACTACCCGTTCGGCATGTTCGCCGTGCCGCGCGAGCAGGTCTCCCGCGTGCACGCGAGCAGCGGGACGACGGGTCGCCCGACCGTGGTCGGCTACACCGCGGAGGACCTCGACACCTGGGCCGAGGTGATGGCCCGGTCGATCCGGGCCGCGGGCGGCCGGCCGGGCGACCTGGTGCACATCGCCTACGGCTACGGGCTCTTCACCGGCGGGCTCGGCGCGCACTACGGAGCCGAGCGCCTCGGCTGCACCGTGGTGCCGGTCAGCGGCGGGATGACCGAGCGACAGGTGCAGCTCATCGCCGACTTCGAGCCGCGGGTGATCATGGTGACCCCGTCGTACTTCTTGGCGATCCTCGACGAGATGGAGCGCCAGGGGCTCGATCCCCGGGCCTCCTCGCTGCAGGTCGGCATCTTCGGCGCCGAGCCCTGGACCGACGAGATGCGCACCTCGGTCCAGGAGCGCAGCGGCATCCGGGCGGTCGACATCTACGGGCTCTCCGAGGTGATGGGGCCGGGTGTCTCCCAGGAGTCGGGTGAGACCCAGGACGGGCTGCACGTGTGGGAGGACCACTTCCTGCCCGAGATCATCGACCCGGTCACCGGCGCGGTGCTGCCCGACGGGGAGGAGGGCGAGCTCGTCTTCACCAGCCTCACCAAGCAGGCGATGCCGGTGGTGCGCTACCGCACCCGCGACCTGACCCGGCTGCTCCCCGGCACGGCGTACCCCGCCTTCCGGCGGATGCAGAAGGTCACCGGCCGCACCGACGACCTGATGATCGTGCGCGGCGTCAACGTGTTCCCGAGCCAGATCGAGGAGCAGCTGCTCACCATCGACGGCCTGACGCCGCACTACCTCTGCGTGCTCGAGCGGCCGGGCAATCTCGACGAGCTGACCGTGCAGGTGGAGGCGGCGCCCGGCGTCGCCGACCGCGACGCGCTCGGTGCCCGGCTCGCCGACCGGATCAAGCAGCGGATCGGGGTCACCGCCGCCGTCGAGGTGGTCGATCCCGGCGCCTTGGCGCGGTCGCTGGGCAAGGCCGTGCGGATCAGCGACCGGCGCTGAGGAACCCTCCGCTCGGGTGGTTGTCCCACGAGGCCCCCCGGATACGTTGGACGGTGCATCCGCAACCGAGGAGAGGAAGCCATGGCAACGCTGACATCAGGCCAGCTCGAGATCCACTACGAGGACAGCGGCGGCGACGGGCGCCCGGTCGTGCTCATCCACGGCTGGCCGTTGAGCGGGGCCTCCTGGTCCGAGCAGGTGCCGGCGCTGACCGACGCCGGCTACCGGGTCGTCACCTATGACCGGCGCGGCTTCGGGCAGTCGGACAAGCCGGGCGCCGACTCGGCGTACGACTACGACACCCTGACCGGCGACCTGGACGCCCTGATGACCGAGCTCGACCTCCGCGACGCCAGCCTGGTCGGCTTCTCGATGGGCGGCGGTGAGGTCGCTCGGTACGTCGGCACGCACGGCGAGGAGCGTCTCCGCAGCGTCGCGCTCGCGGCCGCGATCCCGCCGTGCCTGCTCAAGGACGACGCCCACCCCGACGGCGCCCTGACCGCCGAGGACGTGGCCGGGATGCAGCAGCAGCTGCGCGGCGACCGGGACGCCTTCCTGGACGGCTTCCTGACCGGGTTCTTCACCGCGGGCGACGAGCTCAAGGTCACCGAGGCCCAACGCCAGGAGGCCCTGGCGCTGGCGGCGCAGGCCGACGAGCACGCCGCCGCCGAGTGCATCGCGTCGTGGGTCACCGACTTCACCGACGACCTGGCCAAGCTCACCGTCCCGTTGCTCGTCATCCACGGGGATGCCGACGGCATCGTGCCGATCGAGGTTTCCGGCCAGAAGTCTCACGACGTCGTCAGCACCAGCGAGCTGCACGTCGTCGCCCAGGGGCCGCACGGCATCAACGTGAGCCACGCCGACGAGTTCAACCGGGTGCTGCTCGACTTCCTGGCGAAGTAGCTGGTTACTGCCGCGGCATCCCCGACGGCGTGCACAGACCGTCGGGGATGCTGGAGGTGTCGTCGTCGATGATGAGGTCGAAGAGCTGCTTGGACCGCTCGGCGTCCCAGTTGACCGCCAGGTCCGCGATGGGCACCCCGCAGGTCAGCCCCTTGGTGCCGTCGACCCGGGTCATCGCCCAGCGCGAACCGCGCCATGTCGAAGGGGTTGGTGCCCTCGCTGACCGTGAAGAAGTGGGGCATGGCGGCGTTGAGCCGGAAGTAGCGCACCGGGTTGAGCACCGACCACGGCGAGACCGCCTTGTCGCCGACGGCGGAGACGACCTCGCGCTGGTGCTTTGCGCGGTCGATGTCGCCGAGGCCGGACGTGTGACGCGACCTCGCGTAGCCGAGCGCCACCTTGCCGTCGGCCTCCTGGCAGCCCTTGTCGATGTCGAGGTTGGCCAGCGGGTCCTTCATCGCCTGGGTGGGGCAGATGGTGATGCCGCCGACCGCGTCGACGACGTTGACGAAGCCGCCGAGGCCGAGCTCGACGTAGTGGTCGATCCGGATGCCCGTCGACTGCTCGATGGTGCGCACCAGCAGCTTCGGGCCGCCGTACGCGTAGGCCGCGTTGATCTTGGTCTCCCCGTGACCCGGCACCTCGACGATCGAGTCGCGGGGGATCGACATGAGCAGGTCGGGCCCGGAGCCCGTGTGCAGCAGCATGATCGTGTCGGTCCGCTGGCCGACCTCGCCGCCGGTGCCGAGGTCCTTGCGCTCCTCCTCGGTCAGGTCGTCGCGGGAGTCGCTGCCCACCAGGAGGTACGTCGTGCCGCTCTGCTCGGCGGGCCGGTCGCCGTTGGGCGAGGCGTCGACCTTGTCGACCCTGCTCCACGCCCACAGCGGCACCGCGATCAGGAAGACCAGCCAGCCCAGGAGCACCCACTTGACCCACCCCACGCGAAAGCGCGGCCGGGAGCGGCCCGGCTTCCCCGGCGGCGGTGGGGGGCCCGGCGCGCGTGGGGGAGCGGTCGGCGGGGCCGGGGGTGGAGCGGCGCTGCGGGCGCTGCCAGCGCTGCTGCGGGGGACGACGGGCATCACCCGGGTCTGGTCCGGTCTCGGCGTGCCGGACTTCGGAACGACCCGGGTCTCGTCACCGGTGGCGGGCTTGCCGCCCTGGCCGTAGAGCCAGTCGTACTCGGGAGTGCCCTCCTGAGGCGCGCCTGGTCCCCGTGGCCGGTCACTCATGCTGGCAGACGCTACCGTGCGGCCGGTGACCTCCCCGGGAGGCCGGGCGACGGTTCACCCCGGGCGGCGCGTCGTAACGCCGTGTGACGGGTGTGACTGGTGATACTGGGCGGAGCCATTCACTTCCCCGATCAGATTGGCGACCGCATGCTCGACGGTGCCTCCGTGGTGTCGCGCAACCTCGATGACCGCGCCACGCGCGTCCGGTTCCGCCGGGCCATGTCGCTGATGGTCATGACGCTGCTGGTGCCCGGGTCCGCGCAGCTGCTCGCCGGCAACCGCCGGGTCGGCCTGATCGCCCTGCGCACCTGGCTGGCCCTCGTCGCCGCCGGCGTCCTCACCCTGGTGGTCAGCCTGGTGTGGCACGGCGCCGTCTTCTACCTGATCTCCAACACGATCCTGCTGGGTCTCCTCCGGATCGTGCTGATGTTCGCGGCGGTCGGCTGGGTGCTGCTCTTCATGGACGCCTGGCGCCTCGGCCAGCCGCTGTCCCTGCGCCAGAACCACCGGCTCGCCGTCGTCGGCCTGAACGGGTTCCTCAGCATGGGCATCGCCGCGACGCTGCTCTTCGGCGCGCACCTGGTCGGGGTGCAGCGCGACTTCATCGTGACCATGTTCGGCAGCGGTGAGGTCACCGGCGCCACGAACGGCCGCTTCAACGTGCTCCTGCTCGGCGGCGACTCCGGCGCGGGCCGTTGGGGCCTGCGTCCGGACTCGATGACGGTGGCGAGCATCGACGCCGAGACCGGCCGCACCGTGCTGATCAGCCTGCCCCGCAACATGTCGGAGTTCCCGTTCCGCAAGGGCTCGGTGATGCACAAGCAGTTCCCCCAGGGCTTCGACTGCGACACCTGCTACCTCAACGCCGTCAGCACCTGGGCCGGCGACCACACCGAGCTGTTCAAGAAGTCCGACCACCCCGGCGTGGACGCCACGATCATGGCGATCGAGGGGATCACCGACCTGGACATCAACTACTGGGCGATGGTCAACCTCCAGGGGTTCCGGGACCTGGTCGACGCGGTCGGCGGGGTCGAGCTCAACGTGCGCACCCGGATCCCGGTCGGCGGCCTCGGCAGCGACGTCACCGGCTACATCGAGCCAGGAGTCCGCACCCTGGACGGCCACGACACCCTGTGGTTCGCCCGGGCCCGCGAGGGCTCCGACGACTACTCGCGGATGGCGCGGCAGAAGTGTGTGATGAGCGCGATGCTCAAGCAGATCAGCCCGCAGTCCGCCGTCACGAACTTCGAGGACATCGCCGCCGCGTCGTCGGAGATGATCTCGACCAACCTGCCGGCCAGCGAGCTCGACCGCTTCATGCAGCTGGCCCTCAAGGCCCGGAGCCAGCGGATCTCCACGGTCTCCCTGGTGCCGCCGCTCATCAACACCGGGTCTCCGGACATCGCCCTGGTCCAGGACACGATCGCCGCGGCCATCGCCCGGGCCGAGGGACGGACGCCGCCCGCCGACACCGCCCAGGCGGCCCCCGCTCCCGCCCCCGCCGCCGGGGACGAGGGTGCGGCACCCGCCTCGCCGTCGACCAAGAAGGCCAAGGCCAGGGGGCCCGCGCCGGTGACCGGAGGCTCCGTGGGGAGCCTCGCCGACGGGTACGCCGCCAACCAGGCCGACGACCTCGCATCGACCTGCTGACCCCTAGGGTTGGCTCCGTGAAGGCAGACGGCGAGCAACGGATCATCGCCGTCGTGGTGACCTTCAACCGGATCGCGTTGGTGCGGCGGCTCGTCGAGCGGCTGGTGACCGTGCCCGGCCTCCAGGAGATCCTGGTGGTCGACAACGCCTCGACCGACGGGACCAGCGACTGGCTGGCCAACCTCGAGTCCATCGAGTCCCACGAGGTGGCCGCCAAGGTGCTGCACCGGACCATGGCCTCGAACCGCGGTGGGGCCGGGGGCTTCCACGACGGGCTGGCCTGGGCCATCGACCGGGGCGCGGACCTCGCCTGGCTGATGGACGACGACGGCCTGCCCGATCCCGACTGCCTGGAGCGACTCCTCACCCGCACCGACCTCGACTTCTGGGGGCCTGCGGTGCTCGCCGAGCACGACCGGTCCCGGCTGTGCTTCCCGATCCGGCTGCCGGGTGGGGCCCGGGTCGTGCACGACGTGGCGGCGGTGCGTGCGGCCGCGACGGACGGGCTGATCCCCGACGTGGTGATCCCCTTCAACGGGGTGCTCGTCACCGCGCAGCTGGTGGACCGGATCGGCCTGCCCCGGGAGGACTTCTTCATCTGGGGCGACGACGTGGAGTACCTCTGGCGGGCCCGAGAGGCCGGCGCCCGGTGCGGCACCGTGGTCGACGCGCACTTCCTGCACCCGGCCACGGACGACCTCGGGACGCCCATGATGCTCGGCCGGACGACGTACAACCACAGCCCGAGCAACCTCAAGCACTACTGCATGGCCCGCAACAACCTGGTGAACCTCAAGGACTACCGCGGCTCCCTGCACGCCTTGGCGTTCGTGGTGAAGACGGCGTGGTTCTACACCTTCACCCGGCCCAGCGCCGCGCGGCTGCGGCTCAGCGCGCGGGCGATGCTGGCCGGGCTGCGCGGCGACTTCACCGGTCACGCGAGGTACCTCGGTGGCTGAGGCGACCCCCGAGTCGGTCGCCGTCGTCGTCGTCACCTACAACCGCGCGGGCCTGCTCGGCGGCATGCTCGACGGGCTCGCCGCGCAGACGCGGCGCCCGGACCTGGTCCTGGTGATCGACAACGCCAGCACCGACGACACCCGGGCTGTGCTCGAGGCGCGCACCGACCTGCCCCTGGAGACCTTGCACCTCGACGAGAACACCGGCGGCGCCGGTGGCTTCCACACCGGGCTGAAGACCGCCCACGAGCGCGGCTACGACCGGTTCTGGCTGATGGACGACGACGTGGTCCCGGCACCGGACTGCCTCGAGGTGCTGATGTCGTACGACGAGGCGGCGCTGGCCGCGGTCCGCGAGGACCGGCAGGGGAACCTGGTCGAGAAGGCGGCGACCCGCTTCGACCTGCGGGACCCGCGCGCCATCAAGCCGAAGACCGCGATGGTCGAGACCGAGTACGGCACCCGCGCCGCGATGCCCGAGCTGGTCGAGATCGAGAACGTCGCGTTCGAAGGGTTCCTCCTGCGGCGCGAGGTCGTCGACGCGATCGGCCTGCCGGACGCGTCGTTCTTCATCTTCTACGACGACGTGGACTTCGCGGTGCGCGCCCGCAGGGCCGGCTTCCGGATCTGGGCGGTGCGGGACGCGGTGCTGGTGCGGCAGCTCGACTTCGACCAGCAGCACGCGCTGGACGGGTGGAAGGGCTACTACATGTACCGGAACCTGTTCGCGGTGCACTTCCGGCACGGTGAGAACCGCCTCGTGCGCGCCAAGCCCTACGCGATCGCCGCCGCCGTGACCGCGCTCAGCCCGCTGCGGGGTGGCCGGGCCGAGGCGGGCAACGTGCTCCGCGCGGTGCGGGACGCGCGCCGGATGCGCTAGTGAGCGGATGCGCGGGTGAGCGGTGACCTGGCCACCGTTGCACCGGCCAGATCGGTGGCACACTCACCGCTTCGACGGGCCGGCGCACGAGAGCGCTGAGCCGTCGTCCCCGCCTCCTCTTATCCTGAACACCATGAGCTCGGCGTTCATCGGCACCAGCCACGGGACCACCCCGTGATGCGCACGCCGCACGAGAACGTCGCCACCGTGCTCGTCGAGCCGCGGGTGCTCACCGACCTGGAGCTCGCCCTGATCCTGCGCGACCTGCGCCCCTGGCCGGTGCGCAGCGCGCCGATCTGCCCGGACGGACGGCGGATGGAGTTCCAGGTCCGGCGTCGGCTCCTCGAGCGCCAGCGCGGCGCGTGGGACGTCGCGGCCGACTGGGTGCCGGTGTGGATCGGCTTCGGCGACACCTGGCGGTTCGGGGACGAGCCGCTGCCCTGGGCGGCACACCAGGCGCTGTGGGCGGTCCTGGACGGCTTCGCGGCGAGCGTGCGCTTCCACCGCCGGCTCGGCGGGGTGCAGAAGCTGGCGCTGCCCGAGGACGCGGTCTAGAACGATCTGGCGCGCCGGCGCCACGCGCGGGAGATTGGACGGCATGGACGAACGCGAGGCTGCCCTGGCCCGGGCCCACGAGCACGCCACGTCATGGCTTGCCTCCCTCGACACCCGCCCCGTGCCGCCCCAGGCGGACGTGGCGGAGGTCGTCGCCCGGTTGGGCAGCGAGCTGCCCGACGAGCCGACCGATCCGGTCGACGTGGTGGACCTGCTCGCCGCCGCGAGCATCGACGGGCTGACCGCGATGCCGTCGGGACGGTTCTTCGGCTTCGTCATCGGCGGCACCCATCCGGCGGCCCTGGCCGCGGACTGGCTGGTCAGTGCCTGGGACCAGAACGCCGGGCTCAGGCAGGTCACCCCGGCCCACTCGGCGGTCGAGGACGTCGCCTCCGCCTGGCTCCTCGACCTGCTCGGTCTGCCGCCGGCGGCGGCCGTCGGCTACGTCACCGGCGGCACGATGGCCAACTTCACCTGCCTGGCCGCGGCCCGCGACGAGGTCCTCCGCCGGGCCGGCTGGGACCAGTCGGTCCACGGGCTCGTGGGCGGCCCCCGGGTGCGGGTGCTGGTCGGCGAGGAGCGGCACGACTCGGTCGACCTGGTGCTGCGCTACCTCGGGCTCGGTGCCCCGGAGACCGTCGCCGCCGACGACCAGGGACGCCTCGACGTGGCTGCCTTGGCGGAGGCCCTCCAGGGACGCGACGGCCCCACCATCGTCGTGCTGCAGGCCGGCAACCTCCACTCCGGCGCCTTCGACCCCTTCACCGAGGCGATCCGGGTCGCCCACGAGAACGGCGCCTGGGTGCACGTGGACGGCGCGTTCGGGCTGTTCGCGGCCGCGTCGCCGGCGCTGCGGCCGCTCATCGAGGGGTACGCCGCCGCCGACTCGTGGGGGACCGACGCGCACAAGACCCTCAACGTCCCCTACGACTGCGGCATCGCCATCGTCCGCGACCCGGTCGCCCTCAAGGCGGCCATGAGCATGCACGGGGACTACCTCATCCACGACGAGGCGGGCGACCCGTTCGAGAAGGTGCCCGAGCTGTCCCGCCGCGGCCGGGCCCTCCCGGTCTGGGCGGTCCTGCGTGCCCTCGGCAGGACCGGGGTCGCGGACCTGGTCGAGCGGATGGCCCGCCACGCGCGCGCCTTCGCCGACGGGATCGGGGAGATCGACGGGGCCGAGGTGCTCAACGACGTGGTCTACACCCAGCTCTGCGCGTCGTTCGGCAGCGACGAGCGCACCCGGGACGTCGTCCGCCGGGTGCTCGCGGACGGCACGTCCTGGATGTCGGGCTCCCAGTGGGCCGGCCGCGCGGTGCTGCGCATCTCGGTCAGCAACTGGGCGACGAGCGAGTCCGACGTCGAGCGGAGCCTGGCCGCGCTCCGGGAAGCAGCCGCCGGCGCCGTGGTGTGATCCGGGCCATGTCGGGCGCGGGGAATGGAGCGCGGGAAGGGGACGTCCGTAGACTGACCCACTGCGTCCACCCAAGGAGAATGCTGCGTTGTCCACCCCTGACCTCGTCGTCGTCGGCTCCGGCTTCTTCGGCCTCACCATCGCCGAGCGCTGCGCGAGCGACCTCGGACTCAAGGTGCTGGTGATCGAGCGCCGCTACCACCTCGGCGGCAACGCGTACAGCGAGAAGGACCCCGAGACCGGCATCGAGGTGCACAAGTACGGCACCCACCTCTTCCACACCTCCAACAAGCGGGTGTGGGACTACGTCAGCCGGTTCACCGCGTTCACCGGCTACCAGCACCGGGTGTTCGGCCAGTACCAGGGGCAGGTCTACTCGCTGCCCATGAACCTCGGCCTCATCAACCAGTTCTTCGGCAAGGCCCACACGCCCGACGAGGCGCGGGCGCTGATCGCCGAGCAGTCCAGCGAGATCGACACCGCGGACGCGAAGAACCTCGAGGAGAAGGGCATCTCCCTCATCGGCCGCCCGCTCTACGAGGCGTTCATCAAGGGCTACACCGCCAAGCAGTGGCAGACCGACCCCAAGGAGCTGAGCCCGGACATCATCACCCGGCTCCCCGTGCGCTACACCTTCGACAACCGCTACTTCAACGACACCTACGAGGGACTGCCGGTCGACGGCTACACCGCGTGGCTCACGAAGATGGCCGACCACCCCAACATCGAGGTGCGCCTCGACACCGACTTCTTCGACGTGGCCGACGAGTTCAAGGGCAAGGTGCCGATCGTCTACACCGGTCCCGTCGACGAGTACTTCGGCAACTCCGAGGGCCGGCTGTCGTGGCGCACCGTCGACCTGGAGGCCGAGACGCTCGACGTCGACGACTTCCAGGGCACCGGCGTGGTCAACTACAACGACGAGGACGTGCCGTTCACCCGGATCCTCGAGTTCAAGCACCTGCACCCCGAGCGCACCTACCTCCCCGGCAAGACGATCGTCGTGCACGAGTACTCGCGGTTCGCCGAGGACGACGACGAGCCGTACTACCCGATCAACACCGCCGAGGACCGCGCCAAGCTCCTGAAGTACCGCGAGCTCGCCAAGCAGGAGCCGATGGTGCTCTTCGGCGGCCGCCTGGGCACCTACAAGTACCTCGACATGCACATGGCGATCGGCTCGGCCCTCGCCATGTACGACAACAAGCTGCGGCCCCACTTCGCCGACGGCGCAGCCCTGACCAGCGGAGGAGTCGACGAATGACCTCGACAGGCTCGAACACCGAGCGGCGGTTGCTCCAGCGGCAGATCCTGCCGATCGACAAGGACACCGACGTCTTCGCGCTGTACGTCGACGCGGAGGAGGCCCGGCTCGACGCCGACCGCTACGAGATCGGCGGCAACAGGGCCGCCAAGGACCTCAACAACGCGGCCATCCGGCAGTCGACCTCGACCGGGGCCAGCATCCACCCCGACCACATCGAGTCCCGCACCGCGCTGCGCATCCCGATGGGGCGCAAGCTGTCGTTCGGCACCTACTTCAACGCCTTCCCGGCGTCGTACTGGCGGCGCTGGACCGTGGTCACCGACGTCACCCTCACCGTCCGGATGACCGGCTCCGGCGCCGGCCTGACCGTCTACAAGTCGATGGCCAACGGCCGCAGCCAGCGCGTGGACGCCGGCACCGTCGGCGACGAGGGCTCGGCCACCTTCACCTTCGAGCTGAGCCTCACGCCGTTCGTGGACGGCGGCTGGTACTGGTACGACGTCGTGTCCGGTGACGAGGACGCGGTCGTGGAGTCGGCCGAGTGGACCGCCGAGGTGCCCGAGGACCGGGCCCAGCACGGCACCGCCGACATCGCGATCACCACCATGAACCGCCCGGACTTCTGCGCCAAGCTGATCGGCCAGCTCGCCGACGACGAGGCGCTGCGGCCCTACCTCGACCAGGTGCTGGTGATGGAGCAGGGCTCCCAGCCGGTGACCGGGTCGGAGTTCTTCCCCGCCGCCGAGAAGTCGCTCGGCGACCAGCTCCGGGTGATCGTCCAGGGCAACCTCGGCGGGTCCGGCGGCTATGCCCGCGGCCAGCTCGAGTCGGTGCGCAAGGGCACCGCGACGTACGCCCTGATGATGGACGACGACGTCGTCTGCGAGCCCGAGGGCATCATCCGGGCGATCACCTTCGGCGACCTGGCCAAGCGGCCGACCATCGTCGGCGGCCACATGTTCAGCATCTACTCGCGGTCGCGCCTGCACAGCTTCGGCGAGATCGTCCAGCTGTGGAGGTTCTGGTGGATGACGCCGCTGGACGGCTTCAGCGACTGGGACCTCGCCGCGCGGAACCTGCGGTCCTCGCGCTGGCTGCACAAGCGGGTCGACGTGGACTTCAACGGCTGGTTCATGTGCCTGATCCCGCGGGTGGTCCTGGAGGAGATCGGGCTGTCGCTGCCGCTGTTCATCAAGTGGGACGACTCGGAGTACGGGCTGCGCGCCAAGGCCGCCGGCTACCCGACGGTCACCTTCCCGGGCGCTGCCGTGTGGCACGTCCCCTGGACGGACAAGAACGACGCGCTCGACTGGCAGTCCTACTTCCACCACCGCAACCGCTTCGTCGCGGCGCTGCTCCACTCGCCGTACGACAACGGCGGGCGGATGGTCCGCGAGAGCCTGAACCACCAGATCAAGCACCTCGTCTCGCTGCAGTACTCCACCGCCGAGATCCGGCACCAGGCGCTGCTCGACGTCCTCGCCGGCCCCGGGCAGCTGCACGCGGACCTGCCGACCAAGCTGAGCGAGATCAACGGGTTCCGGAAGCAGTTCACCGACGCCCAGCTCCACGCCGACCGCGACGACTTCCCGCCGGTGCGCCGCAAGAAGCCGCCGCGCAAGGGCCGCGACGGCACCGAGATCCCGGGCCGGGTCTCCCAGCTGATCACCGCCGGGCTGGCCCCGATCCGGCAGCTGCGACCGACCCGCGAGCTGTCGCAGGAGTTCCCGGAGGCCGAGCTCACCGCGATGGACGCGAAGTGGTACCGCCTCGCCCGCTACGACTCCGCGATCGTGTCGATGAACGACGGCAGCTCGGCCGCGCTCTACCAGCGCGACCCGGCCCGCTACCGCGACCTGCTCAAGCGGACCCTGCAGATCCACGACACGTTCCGGCGGGAGTGGCCCCGGCTGGCCGCGGAGTACCGCGAGGCACTCGGGGAGGTCACCTCGCCGGAGGCCTGGGAGCGCACGTTCGCGCCGTACGTCGAGGAGCAGGACGCGGATGAGTGACGCGGATGAGTGACAAGGTCGCGATCCGCCACGACCTCGAGCACGTTCCCCTGGGGCCCCCGTCGGCCACCAGCGGGCTCCTCGAGGCCTTCCGCCGGCGGTACCTGCTGCGCCTGATGGTGCGCCGCGAGATCCAGGCGCGCTACTCCCGCTCCGCGGTCGGGCTGGGCTGGTCCTACATCAACCCGACGGTGCGCTTCTTCACCTTCTACTTCGTCTTCGGCATCGTCATCGGCCGCGGGCAGGGAGTCCCCAACTTCGCGATCCACCTGTTCGCCGGGATGGTGCTGGTCCACTACTTCACCGAGACGGTCAACTCGGGCACCCGATCGCTGCTGACCAACAAGGGCATCGTGCAGAAGATGGCGATGCCGCGCGAGCTGTTCCCGTTCGCCTCGATGCTGGTCTCGCTCTACCACACGATCCCGCAGCTGATCATCCTCACCATCGCGTGCATCGCGACGCGCACCTGGCACCCCGACGCCGCGGGCTTCGCCGCGGCGCTGCTCGGATTCGTCCTCGTGATGCTGTTCGGGACCGCGCTCGGCCTGATGTTCTCGGTCTTCAACGTGCTGTTCCGGGACTTCGGCCGCATCGTGCAGACCTTCATCAACATGGTGCCGTTCGTGGTGCCGATGATGTACCCCTACGCGATCATCAAGCTGCGCTTCGGAAGCGGCACCATCTACGACATCTACATGGCCAACCCGGTGGCCGAGGCGGTGCTCCTGATCCAGCGGGGCTTCTGGTGGACCACCACCGACGCGCCGTACCGCACGAGCTTCCCGCCCAACCTGTGGGAGCGCGGCTTCATCATGCTGGGGGCGCTCCTCGTCCTCATCGTCTTCGCGCAGTGGGTCTTCTCCCGGCTCGAGGGCAAGGTGCCGGAGCTGCTGACGTGACGACCTCGATCGTGGTCGACAACGTGTCGAAGGAGTTCTCCCTCCAGTACCACCGCACCCTCAAGCAGATGACCGTGGCCAAGGTCCGCGGCCAGGCGGTCAGCGACTCGTTCTGGGCGCTGAGCGGCGTCTCCTTCGAGGTCGAGCAGGGCGAGTCGATCGGGCTGATGGGTCTCAACGGCTCGGGCAAGAGCACCCTGCTGAAGCTCATCTGCGGGGTGATGAAGCCCGACAGCGGCTCGGTGCTCACCCGCGGCCGGATCTCCGGCCTGATCGCCACGGGTGCCGGCTTCCACCAGCAGCTCACCGGGCGCGAGAACATCTACATGAACGCCGCCATCCTCGGCATGTCCGAGCAGGAGACCGACGAGAAGTTCGACGACATCGCGGCCTTCGCCGACGTCGGTCGCTTCATGGACACCCCGGTGGGCAACTACTCCTCGGGCATGTTCGCGCGCCTCGGCTTCTCCGTCGCGGTGCACGTCGACTGCGACATCTTCGTCGCCGACGAGGTGCTCGCGGTGGGGGACCGCCCCTTCAAGAAGAAGTGCCTGGCCCGCATGCAGGAGATCCGTGACAGCGGCATCACGATGTTCTACGTCACCCATGCCGCGGGCTCGGTCAAGAAGATGTGCGACCGGGTGATCGTCCTGGAGTCCGGCACGGTCGGCTACGACGGTCCCGTGGACGAGGGCATCAAGTTCCTGCACTACGACGGCGCCGACGACGAGCCGGACTCCGAGGAGATGGCCGACGAGGAGATCGCCTCCGACATCTGAGGCATCCGCGCCTCGACCGGCGCGAGAAATCCCGGGCGTGTCGGCGTGTCGAGTGGAAATTACACGTTTGTAGTTACTCAGATTCTCTTCCGCGGTGCGTGTGACTGGTGTGAAACTTGCGACTCCTGTTGCTTCTTCCCCCACTGGAGCACCCCGCAATGCGCGCATCGCAAGCCCGTTATGTCACCGCCTGCCAGCAGCTGCTGGCCCTCGGGCTGGTGCTCGCTGCGCTGACCCCGGCGGCCAGCGTGATCAGCCTCGACGTGGTGGGCGCCGAGACGGCCACCGGGCCCGGCGGAGGCCGGGCGACGCTGTCCGCCGAGATGGTGGCCTACCAGCGCCAGGCGGCGCTGCCGGCCTCGGTGGAGACCGCGCCGGTCGACCCCAAGGTGTCCGAGATCCAGCTGACCGCGCCGCTCGGCGGGCGCACCGCGATGTCCAAGCCGCTCGCGGCCCGGAGCCTGGCCACCGGCCACGGGCTGAACCGGGTGGTGAGCCTTCCCCAGCAGGTGGTGGGGTACGGCGCCGTCGGCGTGACCTGGGACCCCAGCGTGCAGGTGCCGGACGGCGACATCAGCCTCCAGGCCCGCACCCGCACCGCGGGATCCTGGTCGGGGTGGACCGACATCGCCTACGACACCGACCACGGCCCGGACCCGGGGAGCGCCGAGGCGCGGCACGCCCGCCCCGGCACCGACCCGCTGCTGATCGGCCGGGTGGACCAGGTGCAGGTCCGGTCGACCTCCACGGGCGCCGCCCCCGCCGACATGCAGCTGGCCGTGATCGACCCCGGCAAGGGCAAGGAGGTCACCGCCCGCCCGGCGATCGACACCGCGTCCCTGCCGTCGGCCCGCACCGCGTCCGCGGCCTCCCTGTCCCCCGAGTCGCCCGCGGCCGCGGCGTACACGCCGGCCCCGACGATCTTCAGCCGCGCCCAGTGGGGTGCCGACGAGAAGGGTCGCGACGCGAGCTCGTTGCGCTACTTCGAGGTGCACGCCGGCTTCGTCCACCACACCGTGAACGCCAACGACTACACCGAGGCCGAGGTCCCGGCGCTCATCCGCAGCATCTACGCGTACCACACCAAGTCCCGCGGCTGGAGCGACATCGGCTACAACTTCCTCGTCGACCGCTTCGGTCGGGTGTGGGAGGGGCGGTACGGCGGCGTGGACCGGCCGGTGGTCGGCGCCCACACGCTCAACTACAACGAGTACTCCTTCGCGATGTCGGCCATCGGCAACTACGAGACCGTGCAGCCCTCCGACGCGGTGCTGCGCGCCTACGGCGCGGTGTTCGCCTGGAAGCTGTCGCTGCACGGCGTGAGCGCCGCCTCGACCAGCCAGCAGGTCGGCCGCACGGTGTTCCAGGCGATCAACGGCCACCGGGACGCGGCGTCGACCGCCTGCCCCGGCAAGTTCCTCTACGCCCAGCTCCCGCTGATCCGGCAGTACGCCGCGGCCGGGCAGATCGGCTGGGCCGGGCGTGAGCTCGAGTCCAACCTGGTCGGCAGCCCGAACCCGGACATCGTGGTCCGCCGGACCGCCGACAAGCAGGGCATCATCATCCCGACCCAGGGCAGCGGCGCACCGCTCGGCGCCCCGGTCGACACCGGGTGGAACCTCGCCGATGCCGACACGGTGCTCAACGTGGGGGACTGGGACCGCGACGGATTCGGCGACTTCGTGACCCGCTCCGCCTCGACCGACGGGCTCTTCCTCTACCGCGGCAACGGCCAGGGTGGCTTCGCCGCTCCGGTCCAGATCGGCACCGGCTGGGGCAGCGTCCGGTTGCTCGCGGCCGTCGGCGACGTCACCGGCGACGGGTGGCCGGACCTGATGGGGCAGCCGCGGAAGGCCTCGATGCGGATCTACCCGGGCGCGGGGCTCGGCGGTTTCGCGGCGAGCTACCCGGCGTACTCCAAGATCAAGGCGAAGCGCCAGGTCGGCGTCGGCCGGATGGACGCGGACGGCGCGCCGGACAGCATCTTCCGGCGCAAGAAGAACCTCGTCCTCTACAAGGGCAACGGCCCGGGCGGGCTGACGTCGGGCGCCACCAAGGTGCGCGGTCGGCTGACCGGCTTCGACTGGGTGATCGGCATCAGCGACATCGACCTGAGCGGCCACGCCGACGTCCTGCTCCGCAAGAAGTCGGACGGCGGGCTCTACCTCCTGCCCGGCAACGAGAAGCGGTTCGGCAAGCCGGTGCTGCTCGGCGGAGGCATGAACGACTACGACCTGGCGGACTGACGCGCGGTGGCCCGCTCGGCGGCGTACGTCGCGTCGAGCCGGGCCCGTGCCTCGGGACCGTCCGCACCCACCACCCAGACGCTGGACCCGCTTCGCGCAAGTGGCTCCACGAAGGAGGCCAGACCGGAAGGGGAAGCCGGACTGTTCTCCGTGAGCAGGCGGCCGCCGTCGGTGAAACCCTCGCCCGTGAGCAGGGTCCCGGCGGTGGCCGCCCGCCACATCTCTCCCTGCGTCGTGCCCGGCACCGCGAGGTCGTCCGCCGTCGGGGGGTCCCACGGCGCGAAGGCGTCGGGCTGCCCCCACACGTCCACGCCGAAGTCGGTCGCGCCGGGGGGCAGCGGCTCCGCGAACCGCGCTCCCAGGGGCAGCAGGGCCGTTGCCACCACGGGTCGGCCCGCCGCCTGAGCCGCCCGGGCGTGGACCGACGACGGCCCGCAGACGAACCCGTCCACGTCGTCGGGGTCGTCGGGGTCGTCGGGGCCGTCGGGGCCGTCGGGGCCGTCCGGTTCGTCCCACACCACCTGCAGCCCGACGGTCCAGGCGGCGCCGAGGAACACCGGCGTCAGCCAGTGCGCCGGCAGGTCGACCAGCAGCCGGTCGCCGCGCGCGAGGTCGTGCTCCTCGACGAGAAGGGACGCGGTCTTGGCCACCCAGTTGGCGTAGGTGACGACCGAGAGCTCCACCCGCTCGCCGGTGGCCAGGTCGTAGAACGTGACCAGCGGTCGCCCCGGATCGTTCCTCAGCTGCCGGTCCAGGACTGCGCCGAAGGTGGTCATCGCCTCAGCCTAGGCAGGCTAGCCTGCCCATTCATGAGCGAGTCGTTCTGGGCGGTGGTGCCCGCCGGGGGTGCGGGGACCCGGCTGTGGCCCCTGTCGCGGCGCGCGACCCCGAAGTTCCTGCTCGACCTCAGCGCCTCCGGGCGCACCATGATCCAGGCGACCGTCGACCGGCTCGCGCCGCTGGCGGCCGGCCGATTCCTGGTGGTGACCGGCGCGGCCCACCTCGACGCCGTCACCGCGCAGCTGCCCGAGGTCGACCCCCGGTGGTTGGTGGCAGAGCCGTCCCCGCGCGACTCGATGGCCGCCATCGGCTGGGCCGCGGCGCTGCTCGAGCGGCACGACCCGGACGCGATCATGGGTTCGTTCGCCGCCGACCACGTGGTCGCCGACACTGACGCCTTCCGGGCCTGCGTCCGGCTGGCCGTCGAGGTGGCCCGCGACGACTGGCTGGTCACGATCGGCATCGAGCCGACGCACCCCGCGACCGGGTTCGGCTACATCGAGGTCGGTGACCCGCTGCCCGGCCACGCGGGCGCGGCGGTGGTCCGGGAGTTCGTCGAGAAGCCCGAGGCCGAGACGGCCGCGTCGTACGTCGCCTCCGGTGGCTACCGGTGGAACGCCGGGATGTTCGTGGTCCGGCCGTCCGTGCTGCTCGACCTGCTGGCGGACGACGACCCGGGTTTCGCCGCCGCCCTGCGCGGCCTGGCCGCGGCCCCGGAGACGCTGGCCGAGGTGTGGCCGACGCTGCCGAGGATCGCGATCGACCACGCCGTCGCCGAGCCGGCCGCCGCGGCCGGCCGGGTCGCGGTGGTGCCCGGCTCCTTCGGCTGGGACGACATCGGCGACTTCGCGTCGCTCGCCTCGGTGCTCCCGGTCCCGGAGACCGGCCCGGTCGTCCTCGGGGACGCGAGCCTGGTGCGCGCCGTCGACGCCAGCGGCCTCGTGGTCCCGTGGGGCGGGCGCGTGATCGCCGTCGTCGGCCTCGACGACGTGGTGGTCGTTGACACCGGCGACGCCCTCCTGGTCACCACGCGGGCGCGCGCGCAGGACGTGAAGGCGATCGTCACCGAGCTCGGTGGGTCCGCCCCCGGGCTGACCTGAGGGTCACATCGCGTCGGGCTCGGGCGAGTCGACGTAGGGGTACTTGACCATGAAGTCCTCCAGCGCCGCGCCGCTGGGGGCGGAGCAGTACTGGGTGACGCCGACCTGCTTGCCTGTGGCGTCGTCGCCGACGCCGCCGGCAGACCAGTGCGTGAACGCGATGTGCTGGCCGTCGGGGAACGCGTCGCCGTCGTCCGAGGTCCACGGCACGGCCTTGAACTTGTTGCGGAAGTTGCCGTCGTTGGTGTCGAGCTTCTTCGCGAGGGCGCGGATCTCGTTCATCATGTCGGCGTCGCCGGCGGCGGTCTCGTCGTACCAGAGGATCGTGTAGCCGTGCTCGAGGTTGTGGATCAGCGTGCCCAGCTCGGGACGGTCGGCGGTCGTGTAGAACTTGCGGTCCATCGCGGCGGGCACGTTGTAGTGCTGGCCGAAGGCCGGCGGGGAGCCGAGGATGTCGAGCGGCGTGCCCTCCTCCACGTGGTCCTGGGTGCCCTCCGCGGGCGCCGTCGTCGGCTTGCTGCAGACCGTCGCCGCGGCGCCGACATCGCTGAGCTGGAGGTCCTCGAACGAGCGCTGGTCCCACCAGTCCTTGACCGGGCGGTAGGCCGCGGCACCGATGATGAGCAGCGCGACCACGACGCAGACCCCGATGATCCGGTAGCCACGGGCCCGCTCGCCGGCCTTCTGCTGGGCCATCATCTTGTCGACCAGGGCTTGGCGCTCGGTCTTGTCGTTCTTGGTGGTCTTGGCCACGTCGCGGGTCCTCGGAGGTGCGGGAGCAAGTCGGGTGTCGCCGGACGACGACGGGGGATCGAGGAGGAAGTCTACGGAACCGCTGGTCGCCACCGGTGCCCGACACCGGAATCCCCGACCCGCAAGGACTCCCAGCCGCACGCGAAGGCCAACGGGGCGACCCGGGGGTCGTCGGGCGCGGTGACCTCGCCGGAGGAGTCGCGGGTCACGCGGCCATGGCCGTCGAGCACCCGGTCGAGGAGGTCGACCAGCTCCTCGGCGGACGCGGGGGCTCCGAAGCCGACCCGGTCGGCCGGGTCGCCGGTCAGGGCGCGGGCGACGGCCTCGCGCGCGCCGTAGCCGAACAGGTCGCCGGCGTCGGGACGGACCAGGGCCGTCGCCCCGGGTCCGTCGTCGTCGGCCGGCAGCACGAGGTGGCCCAGCCCGCGGACGAGCGCGAACGGGCGGCCGGTCAGCTTGCCCTGCACCAGCTCGGCGGCCCCCGCGATCTCGTCGGCGACGGCGGGAGCGGTCACGGCGAGCTCGTTGCCGTGCCCGTCCACCTGTCCGCGGTGGTCGAGGAGGACGGGTAGCCCGGCCGCCCCGATGGCGATGTCGGTCTGGCCCTCACGCCACGGACGGCCGGCGCTGTCGGTGACGACGACCGCCACGGTCGCGCCGGTGGCGAGGCGGAGCCGGGCACGCAACGAGCGCGCCGACCCGTCCGGGTCGCGGGGGAGGAGCAGCACGTGGTCGCGCTCGACGTTCGAGGCGTCGACACCGGCCGCGGCCATGGTCAACCCGTGCCGGGTGCGCACGATGGTGGTCGGCCCGCGCCGGGCCACCACCCTGACGGTCTCGTCGGACAGCGCGTCGTCGCGGCTGCCAGGGCGGAGCAGGCCCTCCGCCTTGCTGACCACCTTGCTGGTGACCACCACGACGTCGCCGTCCGCGAGCCCGAGGCCGCCGGCGGCGAGCGCGGCCAGCAGGAGACCACCCAGGTCGTCGCCTCCACGCACCTCGGGCACGCCGTCCACGGCGTGGACCGTGAGGGTCACGACACCAGGTCCAGAGCGGCGCGGGCCATGGCTGCGGTCGCGTCGTGGTCGGTCATCAGCAGCGGCACGGCCCGGCAGGCGATCCCGGCCGCCACGACCGTCGGGACGCTCTCCGCGTCCACCGTGTCGACCAGCCACCCGTCCAGCACCCCACTGCCGGAGCGGCTGCCGTAGTGCTGCGCGACACCGGCGGCGGACACCTCCACGCCGATGGAGGTGAGCAGCTGCTCGGCCATGCCCCGGACGTGGGCGCCGCCGATGATGGGGGAGAGGCCGACGATCCTGGCCGGCGTGGTGCGGAGGGCGTCCCGGATGCCAGGCACCCCGAGGATCGTCCCGACCGACACGACCGGGTTGGACGGAGGGACGATGACGACGTCCGCCGTCCGCGATCGCCTCGAGCACGCCCGGTGCGGGGACGGCGTCCTCGAGCCCGACCACGAGCACCGCCTCGGCGGCCACCTCGGCGTGCAGGCGCACCCAGTACTCCTGGAAGTGCACGACCCGGCGCCCGCTCGGCGCTGCGGGGTCCGCGATGGCGATGTGCGTCTCGACGCGGTCGTCGCTCATCGGCAGCAGCCGCACCCCCGGCTGCCAGCGTCGGCAGAGCGCCGCGGTCACCTCGGAGAGTGGGTAGCCGGCCTCCAGCATCCGCGTCCGCATGAGGTGGGTCGCGATGTCCCGGTCGCCGAGGCCGAACCACGGCGCCTCGGCGCCGTACGCCGCGAGCTCCTCCTTGACGCTCCAGGTCTCCTCGCGGCGTCCCCACCCGCGCTCGAGGTCGATGCCGTCGCCGAGGGTGTACATCACCGGTGTCCAGGTCGGGGCAGATCTTGAGCCCGTGCAGCCAGAGGTCGTCGGCGGTGTTGGCGACCACGGTGACGTCGAAGGGGCCCTCGACGGCGGCGGCGTGCAGCAGTCCCTGGAGGAACCTGGCCCCGCCGATGCCGCCGGAGAGGACCGTGAGCTTGCGTGGCGCCATGGCCCAAAGCCTGCCGCATGGCCCACCGGGGGTGCCGACTGCCCGGACGGAACCTGGTCGCATACCAGAACTTATCTTGACTTTCGGTGTACGACAGGCATGTAATTCCCATAGTGTTCTTCGAACGGAGCACGTGGGTCGAAAGGGCGAAGCTGTGAGGGAACTGTTTCTTCTCGAGCCGGACGCCGAAGAGGCGGGCTGGCAGGACCGCGCCCTGTGCGCACAGACCGATCCCGAGGCCTTCTTCCCGGAGAAGGGCGGATCGACCCGGGAGGCCAAGAAGGTGTGCCTGACCTGCGAGGTCCGCACCGACTGCCTGGAGTCGGCGCTCATGAACGACGAGCGCTTCGGCATCTGGGGTGGCCTCTCGGAGCGGGAGCGCCGCAAGCTCAAGAAGCGCGCCGTCTGAGACTGCTCCGAGGCGGCCGCCGCGATTCGCGGTAGGCACCCCGTCCGTGGCTAGGCTGCCCCGGTGTCGAGCACGGAGCGGGTCGCGGTGGTGCTGGTCAGCCACGGTGGAGCCCGATGGCTGCCGGCCGTGCTCGACGGCATCGCCGCCCAGACCCGGGCACCCGACCGGGTGGTCGCGGTCGACACCGGCAGCAAGGACGACAGCCTCGACCTCCTGACCGACGCGCTCGGCGCCGACCACCTCGCCACGGCCGGCCGCCAGACCCCGTTCGCCGCCGCCGTCGACCTCGGGCTGGGCCTGCTGGACGACCTGCACGAGCAGCCCACGTGGGTGTGGCTGCTGCACGACGACGCCAACCCGGCACCCACCGCGCTCGCCGAGCTGCTCGGTGCCGCCGCGGCCGACCCCGAGGCGGACGTCCTCGGTCCCAAGCTGCGCGAGTGGCCCTCGTTGCGTCGGCTGCTCGAGCTCGGCGTCACCATCTCCGCGACCGGTCGCCGCGAGACCGGGCTGGAGCGCGGTGAGTACGACCAGGGCCAGCACGACGACGTCCGCCGGGTGCTCGCGGTCAACACCGCGGGCATGCTGGTGCGCCTCGACGTGCTCCGCGCGCTGGACGGCTTCGACCCCGCGCTGCCGGTGTTCGGCAACGACCTGGACTTCGGCTGGCGCGCCGCGTCCGCCGGCTACCGCACCATCGTCGTGCCGCAGGCCGTCGTCTTCCACGCCGAGGCGGCCCATCGCGGCATCCGTCGGACCCCGCTGACCGGCCGGCACACGCACTACCAGGAGCGGCGCGGGGCGCTCTACACGCTGCTGGCCAACAGCAGGGCCCGGTCCCTGCCGTTCCGCGTCATCCGGCTCGCCCTCGGCACGGTCATCCGGGTCATCGGCTACCTCTTGGTGCGCTCGGTCGGCGAGGCCCTCGACGAGCTGGCGGCGCTGCTCTCGGTCTACTCCCGACCACGCCAGCTCCACGCGGCCCGCCAGGCCCGGCGGGCCCTGACCACGGCGGACCCCGCGACGGTCCGCGGTCTGCTGGCTCCGTGGTGGGTGCCGTACCGGCACGGGCTGGACTTCGTCAGCGACCTGGCCGCGGCCGCCACCAACCAGGCGCAGGACGTCGCCGAGCGTCGCCGCGCCGCCGCTCTCGAGCAGGCGGCGGCGGAGGCCGCGGCCGCGCCGGCGCACTCCGCGGCCGGCTCGGCCGCCCCCGTGCGGCACGTCGTCGTCACCGACGACGACGAGGACGAGCTCGAGCCCGACTCCGGGCTGCTGACGCGGTTCCTGACCAGCCCCGTCGCGCTCGGCCTCGCGGCGTTCGTGGTCGCCGTCCTGGTCGGCACCCGACAGGCGTGGGGGACGGTGTCCGGCGGCGCCCTGGCGCCGGTCCCGGCCCGGGCCGCCGACTGGTGGGGGCTCTATGTCGAGCACTGGCACGCCCTGGCCCTCGGGTCCGACGCGCCGGCGCCGGCGTACCTGCTGCCGCTGGCCGCCCTCGCGTCCCTGCTCGGCGGCAGCCCGGCGGCCGCGGTCAGCGCGGTGCTGGTGCTCGCCGTCCCGGTCGCGCTGTGGGGTGCCTGGCGGCTCGTCCGCGTCGTCGGCCGCCTGCTGACGCCGGCCGGCATGCCGCGGTGGCTGCTGGCCGGCGCGGCCGCGACGTACGGCCTCGTGCCGGCGGTCAGCGGCGCCTGGGGAGGCGGTCGGCTCGGGCTGGTCGCCGCGGCGACGCTGCTGCCCTGGCTGGCGCACGCGGCCCTCGGCTTCGGGGACCCGGAGTCGGAACGTCGGTGGCGGGCCGCCTGGCGCACCGGGCTGCTGCTGGCGACCACCACGGCGTTCGCGCCCGTGACGTTCCCGTTCTTCGTGCTGCTCACCCTCCTCGTGCTCGGACTGGGCGTGGCGTTCAGCCGCAGCCTGGTCGCGGACCGCTCGGTGTCCGCGCCGCCGCTGGTCGCGCTGGGCGTGGTGCCGCTGCTGCTGCTGCCGTGGTGGTTGCCCCTGCTGCTGGCCGGCCGACCCGGCGCCCTGCTCCTGGACGCCGGCCGGCTACCGGTCGCGGTGGCCGGCTTCACCGACCTGCTCCTCGGACGGGTCGACGACGTGGGCGCGCCGGCCTGGCTGACCTGGCCGGTCATCGCCGCGGCGGTGCTGGCCCTGCTGCCGCGCACGTCCCGGGTCGCCGCGGTCGCCTGCTGGACGACCGCGCTCGTGGCGGCCGTCACCGCCGCGCTGGTCAGCTTCCCGACCGTCGTCGTGGTCGGGGGTGCTGTTCGCGTGGGTGCCGCGGCGATGATCCCGGTCGTGCAGGGCGCCCTCATCGTCGCCGCCGCGGCGGGCGGTCTGGCCCTCCTCCTGGCACTGCGCGCGGCCGAGTCCCCGTGGCGGCGCCGGCTGGCGGTCATCCCGATGGTGGTCGCCCTGGGCGTTCCCGTCGCGGGTGCGGTCTGGTTCGCGGCAGGGAACCACGGCGACCTGAGCGCCGACGAGACCTCGGACATCCCGGCGTACATGAGCCAGAGCTCGCAGCTCGGGCCGGAGCACGGCGTGCTCGTGGTGCGCGGTGACGTCGAGACCGGGCTGGACTACACCATCCGGCGCGGGGACGGGGACACGCTCGGTGAGGACGAGATCCTCGCGCAGACCGACGAGGACGACGCCTTCTCGGAGTCCCTGCGCGCGCTGGTCTCCCGGCCGACGCCGGAGGTGATCTCCGCCATCTCCGCCCGCGGCATCGAGTACGTCGTGCTGCCGGCGCCCGCGGACGGCCGCCTCGCCGCTCAGCTGGACGCCGCCGTCGGGCTGAGCCAGGCGAGCGCCGAGGATCGCGCCACCCGCGCCTGGAGGATCGACGAGGAGCCCGCGGCCGGTGCGCTCGACGGTCCGGGGTCGTGGCTGCGCACCGTGCTCCTGGTCGTCCAGGTGCTCGCGATCCTCGTGGTCGCCGTCCTGTGCGGCCCGACCTGGCGGGAGCGACGCCGATGAGCGACCCGACCCCCGGCCGCCGGTCGGCCCCCGCGACCGCGCCCCGTCGGCGCGTGTCGGCGGCCCTCGTCCTCGCTGTCCTCGTCCCCCTGCTCACGCTCGGCGCGCTCGCGCTCGTGCGCACCGACCAGCCCGAGGCCCCGGCCCGCCCGCCCGAGCTCACCGAGCTGACCCGGGTGAACCTCGGCTGCCCGACGTCCGCGCGGCGGCGACAGCCCCCGGCTCGCGATCGGCAGCGTCCTGGCCGAGGAGGACGGTCAGGTCACCGTGGACGTCCTCGGGACCGACGACCCGCCCCGACCGGTGGACGTGCGGCCCGGCCGGGTCTCCAGCGCGCCGGTGCCCGAGGCGGCCGTGGTGACCGGTGAGGACGACCTGGCACCGGGCCTGCTGGCCGCCCGGTTGGGCGACGGCTCCGGCACGACCTGCGGGGGCCCCCTGCCGGAGACGTGGTTCCCCGGCGCCGGGGCGCGGCCGGCCCACGCGTCGGTCGTCGAGCTCGTCAACCCCGACCCGGGCCCGGCCATCGCCGACCTGACCATCCTGGCTCCCAGCGGTCCGCTGGACGTCCCCGCGGTCCGCGGCATCCGGGTGCCCGGGCGCAGCAGCATCCCGCTGGACCTGGCCCGCATCATCCCGCGGCGCACCGAGCTCGCGGTCCAGGTCGTGGTGTCTCGCGGCCGGCTGGTCAGCTCGGTGCTCGACACCGTCGACACGCTCGGCAAGGGACCCTCCTCGTCCGACTGGCTGACGCCGCAGGGCGCGCCGGTCACCTCCGGCGTGCTGCTCGGGCTGCCCACGGGCGTCGGCACCCGTCGGCTGACGGTGGCCAACGGCGGTGACGACGAGACCCGCGTCCAGGTCCGCGTGGTCAGCCCGGAGAGCACCTTCCAGCCGGAGGGCCTCGGCGAGATCAGCATCCCGCCGGGCTCGGTGCAGTCGGTCTCCCTCGACGCGGTGCTCGGCCCGGAGGTCGCCGCCGGTGCCACCGGCCTGCTGATCGAGGCCACCCACCCCGTGTCGGCGGGACTACGCACGGTCGTGGACGACGACGTCACGCACACGGTCGTCACCCCGGCGATCTCCACCGAGGGCGCGGCACTGCTGCCGACCGGTGCGAAGCGCCTGCTGCTCGCCGGCGCGGAGCGGCCCGGGGTGGCCACCGTCGTCACCCGGACGGCCGGAGGTCGTGAGCTGCGCGAGGCCCGGGTCGAGATCGGCCCGGACCGGAGCGCCTCGGTGCGGCTGCCCGCGGGCGCGGCCTCGGTCTCCGTGGCGATGAGCCGCACCGAGGCGGTCGTCTCGGTGCTGGTCACCTCACCCCGCGGGGCGGTGGTCGTGCCGCTCGCCGAGATCGTGCGCAGCGGGCTGGTGCCGCAGGTGGGCCCCGCCCTGCCTTGAGCGACGGTCAGGGGCGCTCGTAGCGCGGGTCGACGTCCTCGGCCGGGATGCCGAGGAGCTCGGCCACCTGCTCGACCACCACGGTCAGCACCATCGCCTCGAGCTCCGCGCGCGACTCGCTGCGGTGCTCGATGGGCCGCCGGAACAGCACCAGCCGCGTGGACTGGCTGCCCGTGCCGCGGATCAGCGAGGACAACGGGACGGTGTCCGGGTGCCAGTCGTCCGGCACCTGCGGCGCGTCCTCGACGGCGTACTCCAGCAGCCCGAGCCGGTCCTGCCAGCGCTCGTCGATCTCCGCGACGATGCGCAGCGCCAGGTCGTCGAAGCGTTGCCGCGACGTAGGCCGCAGGGGCCGGCCCGGCACCTCCGGCAGCACCTCGGGACCGCGCGGGCCCCGGCCCCGGCGGTCCCGCACGCGGCGACGCGGCGGGCGGCTGCCGTCGGGCGTCGGATCCACGCGGGCGAACCTACTACGGGCGAGCCTCAGCGGGCGGTGTGCCGGTGGCCGGTACGGTCGGGCCGTGAGCCCCTCCCGTCGCTGTTCGCGCACCGCGTGCGGACGCGCCGCCATCTCGACGCTCACCTTCGTCTACGCCGACCAGACCGCGGTGCTCGGGCCTCTGTCGACCTACGCCGAGCCGCACGCCTACGACCTCTGCGCGGCACACGGCGAGCGGCTCTCGGTGCCGCGCGGCTGGGAGGTGCTGCGCCTGGCTCCCGACCCGGACGCCGGCGGGCCCACGACCGACGACCTGCTCGCCCTGGCCGACGCCGTCCGCGAGGCGGCCCGACCGGCACCCGAGCCCGCGCCGTACATCGAGGAGACGGGCCGCGAGACCGCGCGCCGGGGCCACCTGCGGGTGCTCTCCTCCGACTGAGCGGCAGGGCATAGCCTCTGACCGTGCCCTCCACCGCCGCCGTCGACCCGACGAACCTCGCGGCCGTCTTCAAGGCCTACGACGTCCGCGGCACGGTGCCGGACCAGATCGACGACGAGCTCGCCCGCCGGGTGGGAGCCGCGTTCGTCGAGGTGACCGGCTCCCCGAGCGTGGTGGTCGGTCACGACATGCGGCCCTCGTCGCCGAGCCTCGCGGCCGCCTTCGCCGAGGGCGCGGCCGCCGCCGGTGCCGACGTCACGATGATCGGCCTGGCGTCCACCGACCAGCTGTACTTCGCCTCGGGGTTCCTGGGCCAGGCCGGCGCCATGTTCACCGCCAGCCACAACCCCGCGGCGTACAACGGGATCAAGCTGTGCCGGTCCCTCGCCCGGCCGGTGGGTCGCGACACCGGGCTCACCGAGATCCGCGACCTGGTCGCGGCGGGGGCCCCTCGTCGCGCGGCCCGGGAGGGCTCGATCGCCCAGCACGACGTGCTCGAGGCGTATGCCGCGCACGTGCTCACCCTGGCGCCGGTGCGCGGTCGCCGGCTCAAGGTCGTCGTCGACGCCGGCAACGCCATGGCCGGGCACACCGTGCCGGCCGTCTTCGACCGGCTCGGGTCCGAGCAGGTCGACCTGGTGCCGCTCTACTTCGAGCTGGACGGCACCTTCCCGAACCACGACGCGAACCCGCTGGACGCCACCACCCTGGTCGACCTGCAGGCCCGGGTGGTCGCCGAGCGGGCCGACGTGGGGCTGGCCTTCGACGGCGACGCGGACCGCTGCTTCCTGGTGGACGAGCGCGGTGCGGTGGTGTCACCGTCCGCCGTCACCGGGCTCATCGCGTCCCGTGAGCTCGCCAAGGAGCCCGGGGCCACGATCATCCACAACCTGATCACCAGCCGTGCCGTCGCCGAGATCGTCACCGAGCTCGGCGGTGTCCCGGTGCGCACCAAGGTGGGTCACTCGGGCATCAAGGCCCGGATGGCCGAGACCAACGCGATCTTCGGCGGCGAGCACTCCGGCCACTTCTACTTCCGCGACTTCTGGCGTGCCGACTCCGGCATGCTGGCCGCGCTGCACGTGCTCGCCGCCCTCGCGGAGCAGGAGCGCCCGCTCTCGGCCCTGATGGCCGACTTCGACCGGTACGTCGCCAGCGGCGAGATCAACAGCGAGGTGCCCGACAGCGGGGCGGTCGTGGACCGGATCCGCCGCCACTACGCCGACCACCCCGACGTCGACCTGGACGAGCTCGACGGCCTCTCCGGCACGCACGCCGACTGGGGCTTCAACGTCCGCGCCTCCAACACCGAACCCCTCCTCCGGCTCAACGCCGAGGGGAAGGACCGCGCCACCATGGTGCGCGTCCGTGACGACCTGCTGTCCCTGATCAGGAGCCCCTCATGAACCTCGACCCGCGTCTCCTCGACGTCATCCGTTGCCCCGCGTGCCACGCGGAGCTGCGTCCCCAGGACGAGGAGCTGGCGTGCACGGGCTGCGGCCTGGTGTACCCCGTCCGAGACGACATCCCGGTGCTCCTGGTCGACGAGGCCCGCAGGCCGGGCTGAGCCGATGCCGACCTGGTTCGACGAGTCGCGGCTCGACGACGAGCGAGCACTGGCCGGCGCCGACCAGGTGCTGCGCCGGCTCGCCGAGTCGGGTGCTCGGGTCCGCCGCGAGGCCGGGGACGCCGCGTCCGCGACGGCGGAGGCGATCGCCCGCAGCCGTGAAGGGGTGCGGCCGCGTGCCGTGCTCGGCGGCCGGTCCCGACTCCCGGCTGCTGCGCGCCGTCCTGGAACCATGGTGCCCGGTCCCGTTCGTGGCGTGGCCGGGCCCGGCGCTGCCGGGCTGGGCAGGCAGCATGGACCTGGTCGTCGTGCTCGCCCCCGTCGGCGCCGACACCGGGGCCGCCTCCGCGGTCGCCGAGGCCGTCCGACGTGGCTGCCAGCTCGTCGTGGCCTGCCCGGCGCGCTCGCTGGTCGCCGACCACGCCGTCGGCCGCTGGGCGACCGTGCTGCCGACGGTGACCGGTGACCAGCTGGCCACGGCCGTGGTGATGCTGGACTACCTCGACCAGGTCGACCTGGGGCCACGCACCGACGTCGAGCAGGTCGCGAGCTGCCTGGACGCCGTGGCGACCGAGTCCTCGCCGCTGCGCGACCTCGCGGTCAACCCGGCCAAGATGACGGCGATCGCCCTCGCCGACACCACGCCGGTCGTCTGGGGCGGTTCGGTGCTCGCCGCCCGCGCTGCCCGGCGCGTCGCGGAGTCGATCCGGCGCGCGAGCGGTCGGGGTGCGCTTGCCGGTGACGTCGAGCAGCTGCTCCCGGTTCTCGAGGCGACGCCGCGACGCGACGTCTTCGACGACCCGTTCTCCGACGATCCGCCGGAGCGACGCCCGATGCTGCTGGTCCTCGACGACGGGGCCGGCGACCCGGTGAGCCGCGAGCAGCGCGGGCGCCTGCAGGCGACCGCGGCCGAGCGTGGCGTGCGGATCGAGACGATCGCCGCCGACGGCGACGACACCGAGCTGGCGCGCTACGCCTCGCTGCTGCTCAGCGGCACCTACGCCGCGGAGTACCTCCGCATCGGGCTGGTCACCGACTGGTCGCTCCGGCGTCCGGGGACGCTAGCCTTCCGCGCATGGCTGCTGACGGAGGAACCAAGGCGGTGGTTGCCGCGCTGCTGGCGAACACCGGCATCGCGATCACCAAGTTCCTCGCGTTCGCGCTCACCGGGGTGAGCTCGATGCTGGCCGAGGCGATCCACTCGGTGGCCGACGCCTGCAACCAGGTGCTCCTGCTGATCGGCGGGAAGCGCAGCCGGCGGGAGGCCACGCCGGAGCACCCCTTCGGCTTCGGACGGGAGCGCTACATCTACGCGTTCATCGTGTCGATCGTGCTGTTCAGCGTCGGGGGACTCTTCGCGCTCTACGAGGCGTACCACAAGTTCCACGAGATCCAGACGGGTCACGCGGAGATCAGCGAGGGCTGGGTGAAGTACGTCCCCCTCGTCGTGCTCGCCCTGTCGATGGTGCTGGAGACCTGGTCCTTCCGGACCGCGGTCATCGAGACGAACAAGGTCCGCGGCGACGCGTCGTACTTCCGGTTCGTCCGCCGGGCCAAGCAGCCCGAGCTGCCGGTGATCCTGCTCGAGGACCTCGCGGCCCTGCTCGGTCTCGCCTTCGCGTTCGTCGCGGTGAGCCTGATGCTCATCACCGGCAACCTGTACTGGGACGTCGCCGGCACCACGATGATCGGCCTCCTGCTCGTGGTCGTCGCCGTCGCCCTGGCCATCGAGACCAAGAGCCTGCTGCTCGGCGAGTCCGCCAGCCCCGACGCCGAGGAGCGGATCCGCGCCGCCCTCGAGGGCACCTCCGGGTTCGAGCGGATCATCCACCTGAAGACGTTGCACCTCGGCCCGGAGGAGCTCCTGGTCGCCGCCAAGGTCAGCGTCCCCGAGGGCGCGAGCGCGGCCGACGTCGCGGGGGCGATCGACGAGGCGGAGCGCGCCGTCCGCGCGGCCGAGCCCATCGCCCAGGTCATCTTCCTCGAGCCCGACATCTACCGCGCCGACCACCAGCCGGACGCGCGTCCGGAGCCTCCACCACCCGCCGGTCACTGAGCCCTCGAGGATTCTTCGACCGACCGGGACGCGTCGTAATCTGGACGTCAGACGCGGCAGCCGCCGCGGCGGGCTCCGGACCACTCGAGGACACGTTCATGGACTACAAGGTCGCCGACATCACCCTGGCCGACTACGGCCGCACCGAGATCCTGCTGGCCGAGCACGAGATGCCCGGCCTGATGGCCATGCGGGAGCGCTACGGCGACTCCAAGCCGCTGGCCGGTGCGCGCATCGCCGGGTCGCTCCACATGACCATCCAGACCGCCGTGCTCATCGAGACGCTGGTCGCGCTCGGCGCCGAGGTCCGGTGGGCCTCGTGCAACATCTTCTCCACCCAGGACCACGCGGCCGCCGCGGTCGCGGTCGGCCCCGAGGGCACCGTCGACGCCCCCGCCGGCGTCCCGGTCTTCGCCTGGAAGGGCGAGAGCCTGGAGGAGTACTGGTGGTGCACCCAGCAGATCCTGCGCTGGCCCGGCAGCACCTTCGCGAACATGATCCTCGACGACGGCGGCGACGCCACCATGCTCGTCCACCTCGGCCAGGAGGCGGAGAAGACCGGCGTCGCGCCCGACCCCGCCACCGCCACGAGCACCGAGCAGCGGATCATCTTCGAGGTCCTCCAGCAGTCGCTCTCCGAGAGCGGTGACCGCTGGAGCAAGATCGCCAACGAGATCATGGGCGTGACCGAGGAGACCACCACCGGCGTGCACCGGCTCTACGAGATGATGAAGGAGGGGTCGCTCCTCTTCCCCGCCATCAACGTCAACGACTCGGTCACCAAGTCGAAGTTCGACAACAAGTACGGCTGCCGCCACTCGCTGATCGACGGCATCAACCGCGCCACCGACGTCCTCATCGGCGGCAAGGTCGCGGTCGTGTGCGGGTACGGCGACGTCGGCAAGGGCTGCGCCGAGTCGCTGCGCGGCCAGGGCGCCCGCGTCGTCATCACCGAGATCGACCCGATCTGCGCGCTGCAGGCCGCCATGGACGGCTACCAGGTCGCGACCCTCGAGGACGTGCTCCCCGTCGCCGACATCATCATCACCGCAACCGGCAACAAGGACGTCGTCTCGGCCGAGCAGATGAGCCGGATGAAGCACAACGCGATCGTCGGCAACATCGGCCACTTCGACAACGAGATCGACATGGCCGGCCTCGAGGGCTGGGACGGCGTCGTCCGCAAGAACGTCAAGCCGCAGGTGGACCTGTTCACCTTCCCGGCCGGCAACGCGGTGATCATCCTGTCCGAGGGCCGCCTGATGAACCTCGGCAACGCGACCGGTCACCCGAGCTTCGTGATGTCGAACTCCTTCACCAACCAGGTGCTCGCCCAGATCGAGCTGTTCACGCGGCTCGAGGAGTACCCCGTCGGCGTCTACGTGCTCCCCAAGCACCTCGACGAGGAGGTCGCCCGGCTGCACCTCGGCAGCCTCGGCGTGCGGCTCACCGAGCTCACGTCGGACCAGGCCTCCTACCTCGGCGTGCCGGTCCAGGGCCCGTACAAGCCTGACCAGTACCGGTACTGAGGCACACTTGCGGGCATGACCGCTGATCTGGCGCAGAAGGGACGCGTCCTCGTCGTCGACGACGACGCGTCCCTCGCGGAGATGCTCACCATCGTCCTCCGGCAGGAGGGCTTCGAGTCGCGCGTCTGTGGGCGCGGCGACGAGGCCATGGAGGCGTTCCGCGACTTCCGTCCGGACCTGGTGCTGCTCGACCTGATGCTGCCCGGCAAGGACGGCATCGACGTCTGCAAGGAGATCCGCGAGGAGTCCGGCGTCCCGATCGTGATGCTCACCGCCAAGAGCGACACCGTCGACGTGGTGGTCGGGCTCGAGTCGGGGGCCGACGACTACGTCGTCAAGCCGTTCAAGCCCAAGGAGCTCGTCGCCCGGATCCGCGCGCGGGTCCGCCGCCTCGACGCGCCGTCGCACGAGGCGCTGACCATCGGCGACCTGAGCATCGACGTCGCCGGCCACTCCGTGACCCGCGACGGCACCCCCGTCAACCTCACGCCGCTGGAGTTCGACCTGCTCCACTGCCTGGCCCGCAAGCCGTGGCAGGTGTTCACCCGCGAGGTGCTCCTCGAGCAGGTCTGGGGCTACCGGCACTCCGCGGACACCCGGCTGGTCAACGTGCACGTCCAGCGTCTCCGCTCCAAGGTCGAGCACGACCCCGAGAACCCCGAGATCATCGTGACGGTGCGCGGGGTGGGCTACAAGGCCGGCGTCGCCTAGGCCCTCCATGGCACAAGCCACCCGGTCCGGCGCCGTACGCCGCGCTCTCACGTTTTGGCGTCGCTCGATCCAGGCCCGGGTCGTCGTCAGCACCGTGCTGCTCTCCGCCGTCGTGATCGCGGCCGTCGGCTGGCTGCTCATCCGGCAGACCCAGGACGGCCTGCTGCAGCACCGCGTCGACGCGGTCGTCGCGGAGGCCGCCAACGAGACGGCCGCCGCCAGCACCCGGCTCACGCAGGTCCCCGGCCTCGACACCGACGAGAACACCCAGCTCACCGACCTCTTCGACCCGATCAAGGAGCGGGGCGCCGCGCGCGGCTTCGAGGTGGTGCTGGCCGGTCCGGCCGGCTCCGGCACGCCGCTGACCACCGGCGGCAGCCGGACGACCCCGGGCCTCGACCTCAGCAGCGTGCCCGCGTCGCTGGAGGACCACTTCGCCGCCGCCGCCGACCCGGCCTGGACCTACAGCCGGGTGCGGGTGGTCGACGAGGAGGGCGTTGCCCATGCCGGCCCCGGGATCGTCGTCGGCTCCCAGATCCGGCTCCCCGCCAACGGCGAGCTCTACACGCTGTACTACCTCTTCTCCCTCGACGAGGACTCCGAGACCATCTCCCTGGTGACCCGGGCGCTGCTCACCGCCGCAGTGCTGCTGCTGGTGCTGGTTGCCGGGATCACCTGGGTGGTGACCCGCCAGGTGGTGACCCCGATCCGGCTGGCCCGGCGGGTCGCCGAGCGGCTGGCCGCCGGGGAGCTCCAAGAACGCGTCCGCGTCACCGGCGAGGACGACCTGGCCCGTCTGGCCATGTCGTTCAACCAGATGGCCTCCAGCCTGCAGAAGCAGATCCGGCAGCTCGAGGAGCTGAGCCGCGTGCAGCGACGGTTCGTCTCCGACGTGTCCCACGAGCTGCGCACGCCCCTGACCACGGTGCGGATGGCCGGCGACGTGCTGCACGACGCGCGGCAGGACTTCGACCCGGCCACCGCGCGCGCCGCGGAGCTGCTCCAGAAGGAGCTGGACCGCTTCGAGACGCTGCTCGCCGACCTGCTGGAGATCAGCCGGTTCGACGCCGGCGCCGCGCATCTCGACGTCGACGACGTCAACCTCGTCGACGTGGCGCACCGGGTCATCGACGTGACTCGCGCCCTGGCCGACCAGCGCGGCGTCGCCGTGCTGGTGCGCGCGCCCGGGCACCCGTGCCTGGCGGAAGCCGACGTCCGCCGCGTCGAGCGCATCGTGCGCAACCTGGTCACGAACGCGATCGACCATGCCGAGTCGCGCGACGTCGTGGTGCGCGTCGAGGGGGACGAGAACGCCGCGGCGATCGCCGTCCGCGACTACGGCGTGGGGCTGGCGTCGGGGGAGTCCGCGATGGTCTTCAACCGCTTCTGGCGTGCCGACCCGGCCCGCGCCCGCACCAGCGGCGGCACCGGGCTCGGGCTCTCGATCTCGCTGGAGGACACCCACCTGCACGGCGGGTGGCTCCAGGCCTGGGGACGACCCGGGGAGGGTGCGCAGTTCCGGCTGACGCTGCCGCGCCGGGCCGGGGCCACGCTGCGGCAGAGCCCGATCCCGTTGGTCCCCGAGGACTCGCAGGAGATGGTGTGAGACGACGACGCGCCCTGCTCGCCGGCTGGACCGTGCTCGCCGCCACGTTCCTCACCGGCTGCCTGTCGCTGCCGGAGAGCGGCCCGGTCCACGACGCCGCCATCGACGGCTCGGCCGCCGACGAGGACGCCTGCTGCTACCGGCCCAACGGTCCCCGGGCGGGCGAGTCGCCGACCGACATCGTCCAGCACTTCCTCGAGGCGATGACCGCCACGCCGGTGCAGAACCACGTGGCCCGCCAGTTCCTGACCGCGTCGGCCGGCGAGTCGTGGGACCCCGACCAGCGCACCTACGTCTACGACGAGGCCTCGCGCCCGCGCCCGCAGAGCTCCGTCCCCGGCCGGGTACAGGTGGTCCTGGCCGACGCCTACACCTACGACTCGCGCGGGGTGTTCGCGGGCGCCCTGCCCGGAGACGAGCGCACGCTGCAGTTCCGGATGGAGTTCGAGGACGGCGAGTGGCGCATCGACAGCGTGCCCAACGCGCTGATCGTGCCGCGTACCTGGACCGACGACCACTTCGAGCAGGTGAACGTCTACTACGTGGACCCCACCGGGAGCATCTTGGTGCCGGAGCCGGTGCTGGTGCCCCGGGGCGAGCAGTTCGCGACGGCCCTGACCCAGAGCCTGCTCTCCGGACCGGGGCCGGACCAGGACCTGGTGTCGAAGAACTTCTTCCCGCCACAGCTGGCCGTGGAGCTGTCCGTCACCGTCGACGACGAGGGCCAGGCCGACGTCGCGCTCCAGGGCGACGCCTCCGGGATGTCCCCGCAGGAGTCCGACCTGGCGGCCGTCCAGCTGGCCTGGACCCTGCGGCAGGACCCCACCATCCGGTCGATCCGGCTCACCGCCGACGGTGAGTCGCTGCCGGGCCTCTCTCGCGAGATCCGGGTCGACAAGGGTGCGGAGTACGACCCGGCGGACTTCTCCTCCAGCACCTCGATGTTCGCCCTGCGGGACGGTCGCGTCGTCGGGGGAGCGGCGGACGCCATGGTGCCGGTCGACGGGCTCGTGGGTCAGCGCGACTACGGCATGACCGCGATCGGGCTGAGCCTGGACTCCACGCAGGTCGCGGGCGTGTCCGGCAAGGGCACCTCGATTCTCGTGGGACCGACCTACGACGTCGACGGCTCCGTGGTCGAGACGATCGGTGACGCGACCGACCTGCTGGCACCCGCGTGGGACTTCGCCGACCGGATGTGGCTGGTCGACCGCACCTCCCAGGGCGCGCGGGTCAGCATCGTGGGCAAGGAGGGTGCCCGGGAGGTGGACGTCCCCGGCGTCACCGGCGAGCGGGTACGCCGGTTCCTCGTGTCGCGCGACGGGTCGCGCTTCCTGGCCGTGCTGCGCCGCCCGCGTGGCGACGTCCTGGTCGTCAGCCGGGTGCAGCACGACGACGCGGGCGCGGTTCTCGCCCTCACCGCCGCCGAGCAGCTGCCCTGGCCGACGCAGGAGCGGCCGCGGATCCTCGACATCGCCTGGCAGACCACCACCTCCGTCGCCGTGCTGTACCCGATCCGCGACCTGGTGCAGGTCAGGTCGATCGCCGTGGACGGGTCGCCTGGCACGCTCAGCGTGGCGTCCCCGACGCTGGCCGGCGACTACCGGTGGCTGGCCGGCAACCCCGAGCCCGGTGTCGACCTGTTCGCCGTGACGCCGCAGTCCTTCACCGACCTGTCCGAGACGGCGCGCAACACCGTGTCCTCCGACGTCGACCTCTCGACCTTCACCTACACGGGCTGATCCACAGGTGCTCCGCGCGAGGTTGAGCCGCGCGGTGGGGTGTGCTGCCGTGAGCGGGTGCTGCCCCGACTGCCCGACCTCCTCGCCGATCTCGTGGTCGGCTCCACGTGCCTGGGCTGTGCGCGGCCCGGCCGGCTGGTGTGCCCCGACTGCCGGGCCACGCTCGACCTCGAGGCCCGCCCCGCGTGGCCCACGCCGGTGCCGGCCGGGCTCGAGCCGCCCTGGACGGCGGGGGAGTACGCCGGGCTGCTCCGCGACCTGGTGGTGGGCCACAAGGAGCGCCGGTTGCTGTCCCTCCGGGCGCCCCTGGGCTCTCTGCTGGCCGGGGCGGTGGCGGCGGCCGTCGGTTCCGCCGGCGGTCCGGTCGCGCTCGTGCCGGTGCCCTCCCGGCCGGCGACGGTGCGCGCCCGCGGCTACGACGCGACGTACGCCATGACCCGGCGGGCGGTGCGCGACCTCCGGCGCGCGGGGCACGACGCCGCGGTCGTCCCGCTGTTGGTGACCCGCGGCCCGGTGGCCGACCAGAGCGGTCTCGGCGCGGCCGACCGGTTCGCCAACCTCGCCGGCTCGCTGCACTGCCCGACCCCGGGCCTGCGCCGGCTCCGGGCGTGGCGTCCCGCGGTACGGACCGTGGTCTGCGACGACGTGCTCACCACGGGCGCGACGGCGCGCGAGGCCCAGCGCGCGCTCGAGGTGGTGGGCCTGCGGGTGACCGGGATCGCCACGGTCGCCGCCACCCGTCGCCTGGACACTTCCCGACTTCGCCTTTCATCCGACCCGATGAGCGACTAGCGTCGGTGCATGGAGTCCGCCCGGGTCCGTGGTTGCGCCGTCCGGGCAGCGCGGGGCTCGTTCCCGTGCACCCGCCGGCAAGCCGATGCCAGTCGCAGGCAAAACGGCCCACGTAAGACCTCCGCCTCGCGCGGTGGTCGATCACGGTGCGGCTTAGATGTAAGTCCTGCCTCGCCCCCGCCGTCAGACACGGCGACGGGTGGGAGAAGGTCAGTAGTGGCAGCCAAGCCGCGAGAGCCTCAGCAGGCGACTGTGGGGACGAAGACCAGGTCGGCCGGGCGGGCTCCATCCTCGTGCGACGTCGAGAGGAGCACTCCGCGCGAGCGGCTGGGCAGACGATCGGCGTAGTTCCACCGAGCTTGAAGGAGATGCACATGGACGTTGTGGTCACAGGCAGGCACTGCGAGGTCTCGGACCGGTTCCGAAGCCACGTCACCGACAAGCTCGCGAGGCTCGAGAAGCATGATCATCGGATCATCCGCGTGCAGGTCGAGGTCGACAAGGAAGCAAACCCCCGCCAGTCAGACCGCGCCGTCCGCGTCGAGCTCACCGCCTTCTCCAAGGGCCCGGTCATCCGGGCCGAGGCCGCCGCCGACGACAAGATGGGGGCCCTGGACCTCGCCGTGGACAAGATGGCCGCGCAGATGCGCCGGGCCGCGGACCGGCGCCACGGACACCGGGCCCGGGGCACCAAGGCGGAGACCGCCGCCGAGCTCGCCGCGCTCGCCGAGCAGAACGGGGCCGCCCTGCAGGTCGTCGCCGAGGGCGACGGCACCGAGGTCTCGACCCGCCAGGTCGGTCCGATCACGGTCACCGGAGAGGGCCCGCTGGTGGTGCGCGAGAAGACCCACCCCGCCGCCCGGATGACCCTCGACCAGGCGCTCTACGAGATGGAGCTGGTCGGCCACGACTTCTACCTCTTCGTCGACAAGGAGAGCGAGAAGCCCTCGGTCGTCTACCGCCGACGCGGCTACGACTACGGCGTGATCTCACTGGACATGGCCGGCGCCTAGGGCTCCCGAGGCCCCCTGGCCCGTTCGGGTCAGCACGCCTGGTCCGTACGGGTCAGGCCAACGCGGTGAAACACCACCCGAACGGGTCATGCGCGTGCCATGATGCGCCGTGTGACGGATGGTGGGACGAGCGAGGCCGAGCCGATCCGGGTGCTCGTCGTGGATGACCAGGAGCTGTTCCGACGAGGCATCACGATGCTGCTGACCGCGGAGCCGGGCATCGAGGTCGTGGGCGAGGCCGGTGACGGGCTCGAGGGCGCCGCGCTGGCGGAGTCGACGGCCCCCGACGTCGTGCTGCTCGACGTCCGGATGCCCCGCCGCTCGGGCATCGAGGCCTGCATCGATATCAAGCAGGCGGTGCCCTCCGCGAAGATCCTCATGCTCACCGTCTCCGACGAGGAGGCCGACCTCTACGAGGCCGTCAAGAGCGGCGCGTCCGGCTACCTGCTCAAGGACTCCTCCATCGACGAGGTCGCCCAGGCGGTCCGGGTCGTCGCCGACGGTCAGTCCCTGATCTCGCCGTCCATGGCGGCCAAGCTGATCGACGAGTTCAAGCAGCTCGCCCGCCCCGAGCGCGAGCAGGTCCCCGGGCTGCGGCTCACCGACCGCGAGCTCCAGGTGCTGAGGTTCGTGGCCACGGGCATGAACAACCGCGAGATCTCCAAGCAGCTCTACATCAGCGAGAACACGGTCAAGAACCACGTGCGCAACATCTTGGAGAAGCTCCAGCTGCACTCCCGGATGGAGGCGGTCATGTACGCCGTCCGGGAGAAGCTGATCGAGGCTCCCTGAGCCGCGCCGGGCGCGACCACCGAAGATAGGGACATGCAGTCCCTGTCCCTCGCGCAGGCCAGGCGGGTGGCACTGGCCGCCCAAGGCTTCCTCGACCCGGCCCACGCGGTCCCCACGCTGCGTACCTTCCAGCGCACCCTGGAGCGAACCGGGGTGCTGCAGGTCGACTCGGTCAACGTGCTCCAACGGGCGCACTACATGCCGCTCTACTCCCGGATGGGGCCCTACGACGTCGGGCTGCTCGAGCGGGCGTCCTCGGGTCGGGAGCGGCGCCGGATGGTGGAGTACTGGGCGCACGTCCAGGCCTTCATGCCAGTCGAGCTGTGGCCCCACATGCGGCACCGGATGGAGCGGTACCGCGCCGAGAAGGGCAAGTGGGGACTGTGGGACGACCGCCCGGACTTCGAGCAGGAGGTCCTGGCGGCGGTGCGCGACCGGGGCCCGGTGACCGCGCGGCACCTCGACGAGGAGTTCAGCGGCCCGCGCACCAAGGAGAACTGGGGGTGGAACTGGTCGGAGGCGCGCCGGTGCCTGGACTTCTTGTTCCTCGTCGGCGCGGTCGCGATCGCCGGCCGCACGAGCCAGTTCGAGGTGGTCTACGACGTGCCCGAGCGGGTGCTGCCGGCGGCGGTGCTGGCGGCGCCGACCCCCACGGCGGAGGACGCCCACCGCGAGCTGGTCCGGCGGGCCGCCCGCGCCCATGGCGTGGCCACGATCAAGAGCCTGAGCGACTACTACCGGATGCTCCAGAAGCCGACCGCGCAGGCCGTCCGAGACCTCGTCGACGCCGGTGAGCTGGAGGAGGTGCGGGTCGAGGGCTGGAAGCGGCCGGCGTTCCTCCACGTCGACGCGCACCGGCCGCGTCGCGTGCACGCGCGGGCCCTGCTCAGCCCGTTCGACCCGGTGGTGTGGGAGCGCGAGCGGACCGAGTGGCTCTTCGACTTCCACTACCGCATCGAGATCTACACGCCCGCGGCCAAGCGGGTCTACGGGTACTACGTGCTGCCGTTCCTGCTCGGCGACCAGATCGTCGGCCGGGTCGACCTCAAGGCGGACCGTGCCACCGGGCGGCTGCTGGTGAAGGGCGCGTACGCCGAGCCGCACGCGCCGGCCGACACCGGCGAGGAGCTCACCGCGGAGCTTCGCCGGCTGGCCGACTGGCTCGACCTGGACGACGTGGTCATCGACCCGCGCGGCGACCTGGCTCCGGCACTGCGCCGCTGAGGACGCCGTCGAGCAGGTCGGCACCGAGCCGGGCGCCCGGCATCGCGCGGACCTGCGCGCCCAGCCGGGCGGCGGCGGCGCGGTGCGGACCGTCCGCGAGCAGCTCGGCGAGGACCGGCGCCAGCGCGGCCGCCGGGGCCCGCCGGTCGACCACCCGGGCCGCGCCGGTCGCCGCCACGGAGCGGGCCACGACCGGCTGGTCCACCTTGGAGTCCAACGGCATCAGCACCATCGGGAGGTCGTGGGCCAGCGCGGCCATCGTGCTGCCGTGCCCGCCGTGGCCGACGAAGAGTGTCGCTCGGGGCATCAGGTCCCGGTGCGGGACGTAGCGGTGCACCTCCACCCCGGGCGGGACCAGGAGGTCGGCCGGGTCGACGACCGGACCGGTGGTGACGACGACCCGGGCGGCCAGCCCGCGGGTGGCGTCGACCAGCCGCTGGAGCGCGTCGGTCATCCCGGCGTAGCCGAAGGTGCTGAGGCTGACGAGCACCATCGGCTCCGCGCCCGGGGCGCCGCAGTCGGGGCAGACGGGGTCCAGGACACCACCGGCCCGACCTGCCGCACCGTCGGACCCGCCGCGTCGAGCGCGGGCAGGGTGGTCGCCAGCCGCAGCGTCGCGGCCGCCAGCGCCCGCCGCGGGCGCAGCCGACGCAGGGCCAGGCTCAGGCCCAGCGGGCCACGCAGGCAGCCCTTCTCGTAGTAGCTGTCGTAGAGGTGCTCCAGCACGACGAACCGGAGACCGGCCCGGCGCGCGGCGTCGAGCGCCCCGAACATCATGCAGTCGACGACGACCAGGTCGGCGGGCCGCTGGGCGACCGCGTCGAGGAGGTCGCGTCCCATGCCGCGGTCCCCGAAGCAGGCCAGCAGCGCCAGCGGGGAGCTGTCGGTGCGGGAGGAGAACGACCGGGCGTGGCGGGTGGGGACGACCTCGAAGCCGGCGGTCGTCAGCGCCTCGCGCTGCCCGGCGTGCCCGAGGAAGCGCACGACGTGACCGCGCGACCGGAGCTCGTGGGCGAGCGCCACGGCGGGTGGCACGTTGCCGCCGCCGTCCCAGGTGACGAACAGGATGTCGGACACGGGTGCCTCCTAGGTGAGCAGCGCGTCGACGAGGGCGCGCATCCGTTGCTGGGTGCGGTCGCGGCTGAGGCCGCGGTCGCGGCGCAGGAGCTTCCACGTGTAGACGTCCGTCGCCACGACGAGCAGGTCGGTGAGGGACTCGGGGTCGGCCGAGGTCGCCAGGAACGGTGCGAACGTGTCGCCGACCCAGGCCCGGTGCAGCCGTCGCCCGCTCGCGGTGATCTGCGCCATCAGCTCCTCGACGTCCTCCTGGGCGAGCATCAGCAGCACCCGGGTGCCGTACTCCTCGTAGTGGTCGACGATGACCCGGATCGCGGCCGCCACGTCGCCGACGGGAACGCGGCGCTCCTCCACGACCTTCGTCTCGGCGTGCGTGTGGGCGGCCTCGAAGAGCCCGGCGCGGCTGCCGAAGTGGCGCAGCACGGTCTGCACGCTGACCCCCGCGCGCTGCGCGACGGAGTCGAGGGAGACGTCGGCGGCCAGCCGCTCGGTGACCAGGTCCACCGTCGCCTCGAGGATGCGGGTGCGCGTCTCCTCGGTGGCCCGGGCCCGCGTCGTCATGGTGTAGCCGCGTGTGGATTTCATGAGAGTGCCAGTTGACACCAATATCGGAATTCATGTCAACACCTGGTCACGCGAATGTCTGGACCGGCTCGATGAGCCGTCCCACCGCCCCGTAGGTAGAGTGGCGGGCGCAAGTCTGCCCCGGCGCCAGCGCCGGCAACCCCCAGGAGTTACTGCACCGTGCCTGCCATCATCGACAAGCTCCTCCGCATCGGCGAGGGCAAGATCCTGCGCCAGCTGGAGGTCATCTCCAAGGCCGTCAACGCCATCGAGGACGACTTCGTCAAGATGACCGACGACGAGCTCCGCGCGATGACCGACGAGTTCAAGGCGCGCTACGCCAAGGGCGAGACCCTCGACGCGCTGATGCCCGAGGCGTTCGCGACCGTGCGCGAGGCGTCCAAGCGGGTCATCGGCCAGCGCCACTACGACGTCCAGATCATGGGCGGCGCGGCCCTGCACCTCGGCAACATCTCCGAGATGAAGACCGGTGAGGGCAAGACCCTGGTCGCGACCCTGCCGTCGTACCTCAACGCGATCTCCGGCGACGGCGTGCACATCGTCACCGTCAACGACTACCTCGCGAAGTACCACGCCGAGTGGATGGGCCGCATCCACCACTTCCTGGGGCTGACCACCGGCGTGATCCTGCCGGCGATGCGACCCGACGAGCGCCGGGTCGCCTACAACTGCGACATCACCTACGGCACCAACAACGAGCTCGGGTTCGACTACCTGCGCGACAACATGGCCGGCTCGATCGAGGAGTGCGTCCAGCGCGGCCACAACTACGCCATCGTCGACGAGGTCGACTCGATCCTCATCGACGAGGCGCGCACCCCGCTGATCATCAGCGGTCCCACCCAGGACGAGGTCCGGTGGTACGGCGAGTTCGCCAAGATCGCCCGCGGCCTGGTCCGCGACGTCGACTACGAGGTCGACGAGAAGAAGCGCACCATCTCGGTGCTCGAGCCGGGCATCACCAAGGTGGAGGACCACCTCGGCATCGACAACCTCTACGACTCGGTCAACACCCCGCTCATCTCGTTCATGCACAACTCCATCAAGGCCAAGGAGCTGTTCCACAACGACAAGGAGTACGTCGTCATCGAGGGCGAGGTGCTCATCGTCGACGAGCACACCGGCCGGATGCTCGCGGGCCGCCGCTACAACGACGGCCTGCACCAGGCGATCGAGGCCAAGGAGGGCGTGGAGGTCCGCGAGGAGTACCAGACGCTCGCCACGGTGACCCTGCAGAACTACTTCCGCCTCTACGAGAAGCTCTCCGGGATGACCGGAACGGCCATGACCGAGGCCAGCGAGTTCGACAAGATCTACAAGCTCGGCGTGGTGCCGATCCCGACCAACAAGCCGATGCAGCGCGCCGACCAGGCCGACCTCGTCTACCGGACCGAGGAGGCGAAGTACAACGCGGTCGTCGAGGACATCGCCGAGCGCAACGCCCACGGCCAGCCGATCCTGGTCGGCACCGTCTCGGTCGAGAAGTCCGAGCACCTCTCCGCGCTGCTGAAGAAGCGCGGCGTGCCGCACACCGTCCTCAACGCCAAGCAGCACGCCGGCGAGGCCAAGGTGGTCGCGCTGGCCGGGCACAAGGGTGCCGTCACGGTGGCGACCAACATGGCCGGCCGAGGCACCGACATCATGCTCGGCGGCTCGGTCGACTTCCTGGCCGACGACGAGCTGCGCAAGCAGGGCCTCGACCCGGTCGAGAGCGCCGAGGACTACGACGCCGCCTGGCCGGCCATGGTCGAGAAGATCAAGGCCCAGGTCGCCAACGAGCACGACGAGGTCCGCGAGCTCGGCGGGCTGTACGTCGTCGGCACCGAGCGGCACGAGTCGCGGCGCATCGACAACCAGCTGCGCGGCCGGTCCGGCCGCCAGGGCGACCCGGGGGAGTCCCGCTTCTACCTCTCCCTCGAGGACGAGCTGATGCGGCTGTTCAAGTCCGACTGGGTCGACCGCGTGCTCACCATGATGAAGGTCCCCGACGACGTCCCGATCGAGAACAAGCGGGTCACCGGCGCGATCGCCAGCGCCCAGGGCCAGGTCGAGTCGCAGAACTTCGAGTCCCGCAAGAACGTCCTCAAGTACGACGACGTGATGAGCCGCCAGCGCGAGGTCATCTACGGCGAGCGGCGTGAGGTGCTCGAGGGAGCCGACCTCGAGGCCCAGATCCGCACCTTCATCGACGACGTCGTGGTCGCCTACGTCACCGGGGCGACCACCGAGTTCGCGGAGGCCTGGGACCTGGAGAAGCTGTGGGGCGCCCTCCGGCAGCTCTACCCGATCCAGCTGAGCCACGAGACGCTGGAGAAGGAGGCGGGGGGCCGCGCGGAGATGAGCCGCGAGGAGCTCATCGAGCAGCTCAAGGCCGACGCCCAGGCCGCCTACGACCGCCGCGAGGCCGAGGTCGGCGAGGAGGTCATGCGCGAGCTCGAGCGGCGCGTGGTGCTCTCGGTGCTGGACCGCAAGTGGCGCGAGCACCTCTACGAGATGGACTACCTCCGCGAGGGCATCTACCTGCGGGCCTACTCGCAGCGCGACCCGCTGGTGGAGTACCAGCGCGAGGGCTTCGAGATGTTCGCCGCGATGATGGACGGCATCAAGGAGGAGTCGGTCGGCTTCTTGTTCAACCTCGACGTGGAGGTGGACGACGAGGACGAGGACGACGACCTCGTCGAGGCGGAGCCCGAGGTCGACCTCGAGCCGATGCGGCAGGAGATCCCGCCGCCGTCGGCCTTCGAGAAGCCGCGCGACGGCGCGCCGCAGATCCGGGCCAAGGGGCTCGAGCGGCCCAAGCAGCCGGCGAACCTGTCGTACTCCGCGCCCAGCGAGGACGGCGACGTCCAGGTCAAGGCCGCCACCGCGAGCAACGCCGACGACGAGTTCGCCGGGGTCGGGCGCAACGCCCTGTGCCCGTGCGGCTCGGGCAAGAAGTACAAGCGGTGCCACGGTGCGCCGGGCGGGCCGACCGGCCTGACCGCGCGCGTCAACGGCTGACCCTCGGCGTCGCGGCTCTGCACCGCGGCGACCGCGGTGAAGGCGACGAGGAGCCGACCCGAGCCCTCGTCCGCCTCCACGAAGTCGGCGCCGACCCGGCGCAGCACCACGTCGTGGGCGGCGCCGTCGCGCAGCCGGAGGACGCACCGCTCGCCGGTGTCGGCGACGCGGCGCAGGGCGGAGCCGAACCCGAGGCGGGCCACCGGTGACCACGCCACCTCGGGCACCGACCGGTCGGAGAGCCCGCGCACCACGCGCACGGCGTCGGTGCGCACCACCCAGTCCTGGCCGGGTCCGCGGACCAGGCACCACTCGGCTGCGACCCTCCGCAGCCGACCCTCGACCGGTCCGACCCCCTCCACGTCGAGGGCGACATCCGTGTCGAGGGACGCCATCAGCCGGCTGGCCAGCGTGATCGCGGCGTACGCCGCCCGACCGCGGTCGGCCAGGTCGGGCAGCCGCTCGCGGTCGTAGGCCGCCTCGGCCCGGTGCTCGAGCTCGTCGAGCACCCTGAACACCTCGTCGTCCCAGCCCACGGGCCCATCCTCCCCTGTGGAGGGCCGGTTGACCGCCTCCGTCAACGGTCGTTGAATGAGGCAAACACACGCAAACGAAAGGTTCTCGGGATGGACGGGTGTGCGGGTCGAGGGTCGAGGTGGCGGTGCGCGGCCGTCTGGTCGGTGACGACGGTCGCGGTGGCGGCGTTGCTGTGGTGGCTGCACCCGGACCTGGCCGGGTCCGTCCGGACCGCCGGCGGCGCCGGACCCACCCCGGCGCTGGAGACGGTCCTCGGGCAGGCGGCGGCACTGGCCGCCGCGGGCTGCGCCGGCTGGGCCTGGGTGGTCACCACGGTGACGGTGGCCCAGGCGGCCACGGGACGCGAACGGCGAGGTCTGCCGGGGTGCCCGGCCGCGTGGCGCGGCGTCGTGCTGGCGGCCTGCGGAGTGGCGGTGCTGTCCGGTCTGACGGCGCCGGCGCAGGCCCACGAGGGTCGCCGGGACGCCGGGCGCCGGGGCCGCGGTGGTCGCCGGGCTCCCGTTGCCCGACCGGCCGACGGGTCGCCTCCACCACCTGACTCCGGACCGCGCGGTGGTGGTCGAGGCGGGCGACAGCCTGTGGTCGCTCGCGATCGAGCGGCTCCCCGCGGGGGCGGACGCCCAGGCGGTGACCGCGGCCTGGCACCGGCTCTACGCCCGCAACCGTGCGGTCATCGGCTCCGATCCCGACCTGCTCCGACCGGGCCAGCGGCTCGCCGCTCGGCTCCCTGGGCGGCCGGCGATGAGGGCCCGACCGGTCCCCGTGGCCAGCGTCCAGGGCACGCTCGCCCTCGACCTGCGTCCGCACCTGGACCCACCCGCGACCCGCTCGAGCGGTGCCGGCCCCGTGTGCGACGTGGTCTCGATCGAGGGTCCGACCCGCCGCCGGATCGAGCAGTGGGCCCACCGCTACGCCCAGGCGGCCGTCGAGATCGTGTGCGGTGACCGGCCGGCCTCGCAGCTGGTCCGCTGGACCACGCCGGAGGTGTACGCCGACCTGACCCGCCGTGCCCAGCTCGTCGCGCGGGCCGCCGGCCGGGCACCCGGGCAGGGCCGTCCGGAGGGAGCGGTGCGGCCCCACGTGGTCAGCGTGCGCACCTGCTTCCTCGCGCGGGACGTGTGCGAGGTCAGCATCCGGGTGCGACACGGCGAGCGCCACCGGGCGGTCGCCGCCCGCTTCGAGCAGGTCAAGGGTCGGCTGCAGTGCACCGCCCTGGAGTTCGCCTAGCTACGTCGCCTCGGCGTCGTAGGGCGGCAGCTCGCCCTCGGCCAGCTCGCGCTGCTCACGCTGCTTGCGCTTGGCCGCGATCTCGTCCTCGTCGTCCTCGGCGTTCATCGCCTCGACGATGTGCTTGCGCACGATGGTGCGCGGGTCGAGGTCGCGCAGCTCGAGGTCGGCGAACTCGGGACCGAGCTCGTCGCGCAGCTCGTCGCGGGCGCTCCTGGCCAGCTTGGAGGCCTGCTTCGCGAACCGGCCGGCCTGGCGGGCCAGGTCGGGCAGGCGGTCGGGTCCGAAGACGAACACCGCGATCATCGCGATGACCGCCATCTCGGGCAGGCCGACTCCGAACATGCCCTAGAACTTACCTGCCGGGGTCAGGCCCAGCTGCAAACCTGCCAAACCCCGCCCGCGGCCGACCAGACCGGTGGCGATCCTCGTCAGCTCGAGGGCGGCCGGTGCCGTCGGGTCGGCGTCGACGATCGGCTTGCCGACGTCGCCACCCTCCCGCAGCGACGGCTCCAGCGGGATCTGGCCGAGCAGGGGCACGTCGTACCCGAAGCGCTCGGAGAGGGTCCGGGCGACCTGGGCGCCACCCCCCGCGCCGAAGACCTCGATCCGGTGCTCGGGCCCGCAGTGCGGGCACGCGAGGTAGCTCATGTTCTCGATGACGCCGATGACCCGCTGGTGCATCATCGAGGCCATCGTGCCGGCGCGCTCGGCCACCTCGGAGGCGGCGTCCTGCGGCGTGGTCACCACGAGCACCTCGGCCGACGGCAGGTGCTGGCCGAGCGAGATCGCCACGTCGCCGGTGCCCGGGGGCAGGTCGAGGAGCAGCACGTCGAGGTCGCCCCAGTAGACGTCGGCGAGCATCTGCACCAGCGCCCGGTCCAGCATCGGCCCGCGCCACGCGACCACCTGGTCGCGGCGCGGCTTGAGCTGGCCGATCGAGATCACCGAGACGCCCGACGCGGTCGGGACCGGCATGATCATCTCCTCGACCTGCGTGGGTCGCGCGTCGGCGACGCCGAGCATGGCCGGGACCGAGTGGCCGTAGATGTCGGCGTCCACGACGCCGACCTTGAGGCCGGTGGCCGCCATCGCCTGGGCCAGGTTGACGGTGACCGAGGACTTCCCGACCCCGCCCTTGCCGCTGGCCACGGCGATGACCCGGGTCAGGGACCCCGGCTGGGCGAAGGGGATCTCCTTCGCGGGCTTGCCGCCGCGCAGGGTCTCCTGCAGGCCGGAGCGCTGCTCGTCGGTCATCACGCCCAGGCTGAGGTCGACGCCCGTCACGCCGGCGACCTGCCCGACGGCCGCGGTGACGTCGCGGGTGATCTTGTCCTTGAGCGGGCAGCCGGCCACGGTCAGGAGCACGTGCACCGCGACCACGCCGTCGGCACCGACGCTGACGGCGTCGACCATGCCGATGTCGGTGATCGGCCGCTTGATCTCGGGGTCGTTGACGGTCGCGAGCGCCGCCCAGATCTCCGGGTGGTCCTGCGCGATGGAGGGTGTTGCCATGCTCGTCAGCCTAGTCGGCGGGCGAGGGAGTTCCCCGGTCGGGCCGGGTGGGCTGCGCCGCGTCCAGACGCCGCTCCAGGGGCTCCTCGAGATCGGTCAGCAGGGACCGGAGCTCCGAGCGCAGGAAGTCACGGGTGGCCACCTCGCCCATCGCCATCCGCAACGAGGCCACCTCGCGGGCCAGGAACTCCATGTCGGCATGGGCGCGGGCGTTGGCCTGCCGGTCCTGCTCGGCGATGACCTTGTCGCGGAGCTCCTGGCGGTTCTGGGCCAGCAGGATCAGCGGCGCGGCGTACGACGCCTGGAGGCTGAGCATCAGGGTCAGGAAGATGAACGGGTACGGATCCCAGCGCCACTGCTCGGGGGCCAGGGAGTTCCAGCCGACCCAGCCGAGCACGAACAGGGTCATGTAGATGAGGAACCGCGCCGTGCCCATGAAGCGCGCGAACTGCTCGGCGAAGATGCCCACCGCGTCCGCGTCGTACGACGGCCGGACCAGCAGCCGCTGACGGGAGTCCAGCGGGCGTGTCGAGCCGTTGGGTGCGCCGTTCCTCGGTGCGGTTGTCGGCCTTCTTGTCCGGCTTGCGCTCGGGCGTCATGGTCACCACTCACCGCTCTTGCGGTCGCGCCACCCGTCGGGCAGCAGGTGGTCGAGCAGGTCGTCGACGGTGACCGCGCCGAGCAGGCGCCCGTCGTCGTCGACGACCGGCGCCGCCGTCAGGTTGTAGAACGCCAGGTGCACGGCGACGTCCTGCAGCGACGCGTCGGCCTTGATGTACGTCGTCTCGCGGTCGAGCACTCCGGCGACCAGGGTGGACGGGGGCTCGCGCAGCAGCCGCTGGATGTGGGCGAGCCCGAGCAGCCGGCCGGTCGGCGTCTCCAGGGGCGGTCGGCAGACGTAGACCTGGGCCGCCAAGGAGGTGGGCAGCTCCTCGCGGCGCACGTGGGCGAGGGCCTCGGCGACCGTGGCGTCGGGCGGCAGGACCACCGGCTCGGGGGTCATCATGCCGCCGGCCGTCTCCTCGCCGTACTCCATCAGCCGGCGGACGTCCTCGCGGCCCTCGGGGTCCATCAGGGCCAGCAGCGAGGCAGCGGTGTCCGGCGGGAGGTCGGCGATCAGGTCGGCGGCGTCGTCGGGCGACATCTCCTCGAGGATGTCCGCGGCCCGCTCCGAGTCGAGGTGCTCCAGGATCTCGACCTGGTCCTCCTCGGGCAGCTCCTCGAGCACGTCGGCGAGCCGCTCGTCGTCCATCGCCGCGACCACCTGCACGCGGCGCTCGGGCGGGAGGTCGTGCAGCACGTTCGCGGCGTCGGCCGGCCGCATCTCGTTGAGGGCGGCGATCAGCCGGGTGGCGCCCTGGGTCGCGTCGTGGCGGGCCAGGCCGTCGACGTCCTCCCACTCCGCGACGTGCGACTGACCGCGGCGGCGGAGCCCCTTCACCGGCTCCTGGACCGCGACCCGGCTGAGCACCCAGTCTCGGTTGCGGGCGCGCTCCATCGCGACGTCGTAGACGGTGCCCTGCACGCCCGAGGACCGGATGGTCACCGACCGGTCGAGCATCTGCCCCACCACGAGGGTCTCGGTGGGTCGCTGCTCGAAGCGGCGCAGGTTGAGCACGCCGGTCGTGTAGACCTGCCCGCTGTCGATGTGGGTCACCCGGGTCATCGGCACGAAGATCCGGCGCCGGCCGAACACCTCGGCGACCAGGCCGAGCACCCGCGGCCGGGAGGTCTCGGTCCGCCCCGACATCAGACCCACCACGAGGTCGCGGACCTTGGCCACCTGGTCGCCCTGGGGGTCGAAGATCGGCAGCCCGACCAGGCGGGCCGCGAAGACGCGCGGAGGGGCGGTGCTCACGTGAGCACACGCTACCGCCCGGGTGCCGCGACGAGCGGGTGACACGATGGGCCCCGTGACACGGGTCGTGCTGCACGTCGGGCTGCCCAAGACGGGGACGACGTACCTCCAGGCGCTGCTCGCCGACCACCGCGACGAGCTGCGTGATTCCGGTGTGCTCTACCCGTTCCTCCGGCCCGGCGGGATGTTCCACGCCGCGGTCGAGGTGCGCGGCAGCCACGAGAAGTTCGGGCTGGACCCCGACGCCATCGCCGGGCAGCTGGGCGGCGCTGTGCGACCGCGCCCGCGCCTTCGACGGGCACCACGGTGATCAGCCACGAGATCTTCGGCGGCGCCACCGAGGCGGAGATCGCCGGAGCGCTGCGAGCCCTCGACGGCCTGGAGGTGCACGTGGTCGTGACCGCGCGCGACCTCGGCCGCCAGGCGACCGCGCACTGGCAGGAGGAGGTGAAGCTGGGCGACTCCCGCTCCTTCGCCGACTTCGAGGCCGAGCAGTTCCGGGCGGACCTGCTGCCCGGCGCCCCTCCGGGACCACCGTCGGAGGACCGTCCGCACTTCTGGCACGCGCAGGACTACGCCGCCGCCCTGGCCCGGTGGGCGAGCGTCGTGCCGGCCGCCCGGGTGCACCTGGTGGTGTGCCCCCGCGACGACGCGGAGCCGGGCCTGCTGTGGCGTCGCTTCGCGAGCGGCGGCCGGGATCGACGCCGGCCTCGTCGACGCGGGGTCGGTGCGGCCGACCCAGGTGAACGCCTCGCTCGGCCGCACCGAGATCGCGGTGCTCCGGGCGGTCAACGCGGCGCTGGACGGGCGGCTCCCCCAACCGGGCTACTCGCAGGTCGTCAAGCGGGTGCTGGCCGAGCGGGTGCTCGCCCGGCACGGCGGTGAGCGACCGCGCACGCCCGCCGACCTCGTCGACCTCTTCACCGCGGCCACGCGGCACTGGAACGCCGCCGTCGAGGCCGGCGGGTACGCCGTCCACGGCGACCCGGCCGAGCTGGTGCCGCTGCCGACGCCGCCGGGGACTCCGCATCCCGACGAGGTGGCCGCCGAGGTCCGGCTCGCCATGGCGACCGACGCGCTCGCCGAGCTGGTGCTCACCGCTGCCGCCGATCCGCACCCGGCGCGCGAACGGGTCCCGGAACGTCGCGGGCTGCTGCGCCGACGCCTCCGCTGACCGCCACGACGGCGTACGATGGCGCCATGACGTCACACGAGCACCACGCACCCGCGGTGTGCTGGTGGCCGCGCTGTTCGCGCTCGTCACCCTGCTGGCCGGGTGCGGCGACGACGACGCGACGACGGCCACCGACGCCGGGACCGACCCCAGCGTCAGCGAGACCGGTCGGCGACCGCCACCGAGTCACCGAGCGAGTCGCCACGCCCGACGTCGGAGCCCCGAAGGCGCCGCAGTGCGACGACGTGTGGGTCGACGGCGCCAAGCTGCCCGGCGGCTACCAGGACTGCTACGACGGCGACGTGCGGGTCAAGGCGGACGGGCGCTACTGCGAGTTCGGCAAGCCGCTCATCACCTACGACGACAGCTTCTAGGCCGTCCCGGCGGGCCCGATCTCGGAGGTCGACGGCAAGCTGCTCGACGACGCGGGCTACAAGGACGCGCTCGCCAAGTGCAGCGGCTGACCCGGCACGCGCGCGAGGATCAGGGTCGGTCAGGCTCCGGCTGGTAGGCTCCCCGACTCGGGGAACCTCTCCGTCGCGCGCCTCCACGGCCGGCGAGGGTGGGCCCGTCCCGGCCTGTTGCGAACCTCTCGGCGACCACGAGCGTCCCACAACATGCCCACCCAGACCCGTCCGAGCAGGAGTGTGACCAGCGCGTGCCCAGCTCCACCCACCGCCTTGCCGCGGCTCGTAGCAGCCCTCGTGACCGCCGCCCTCGTCGGGGGTCTCGCGGCCGTCCTACGGCTGCCGCGCCCGCCACTGCCGCTCCCGCCGCCGCGCCGTCGCGCACCGCGACGCCGGACAACTACACGCCGCCGCCGGGGGTGCGGTTCAACAACCCGCTCGGCAGCGAGGACTCGCGGCGCAACATCATCCGGCACCTGATCCGCACCATCGACAGCGTGCCGAAGAAGGAGCAGATCCACATCGCGAGCTGGAACGTGCGCAGCGACGCGATCATCGACGCCCTGATCCGCGCCCACGTGCGCCGCAAGGTCTCGGTGCGAGTCGTGATGGACCGGCTCAACGCCAACCCGACCAACCCGAACTTCGGCGTCAACCGCCTGGAGAACGCCCTCAAGATCGGCAACGGGAAGCGCAAGCAGGCCAACAAGAGCTTCCCTGCGCAAGTGCGTCAGCGCCTGCCGGGCCCAGCGCGGCATCGCGCACACGAAGTTCTACCTGTTCAGCAAGGCCGGCACGGCCCGCAACGTCATCATGTACGGCTCCGCCAACGCCACCGACCTCGCCGCCGGCGCGCAGTGGAACGACCTGTACACGATCCGCCGCGACGCCACGATCTACGGCGAGTTCGACAACGTGTTCAAGGAGATGACCAAGGACACCAACCTCGAGCAGCCGTACCTCGCCTACACCACCCCGAACCAGCGGTTCACCGAGTACTTCTACCCCTACAGGGGCGCGGGCACCGAGAAGGACCCGGTCCTCAGCGAGCTCAACCACGTGGTCTGCGCCGGCGCGACCGGCGGCACCGGCACCAACGGGCACACCAAGATCCGGATCGCGATGACCTCGATGCACGGCGAGCGCGGCATCGCGATCGCCAGCCGGCTGATGCAGATGCACAACCGGGGCTGCGACATCAAGATCGTCTACGCCGTGTTCGGCAACGAGGTGCTCTCGATCTTCCGCAACAAGGGCCCGCGGCCGATGCCCGTTCCGGCAGATCGCCCAGGACTTCACCCGCGACGGCGTCTACGACCGCTACCTGCACATGAAGGACATGACGATCAGCGGCAACTACCAGGGCGTGACCAACGCCAAGGTGACCATCAACGGCACCGCGAACTGGACGTCGGTGGCGCTGGCCAGCGACGAGGTGGTCGGCAAGATCTACGGCGGCAAGCTGATGCGCCAGTACAACCACTGGATCGACTTCCTCTACGCGCACCCGCCGAAGTTCAGCAACCTGCCCCCGGGTTCGGGCGAGGGCGGCTTCGTCCTGGCGCCGGGCGTGGGCGTCGCGATGGCCTTGGCGCGCGGCATCGCCGTCGACCCGTACGCGAAGATGCGGGCCCAGGGCGTCGACGTCCCGCCGCTGTGGGACCTGCCGCTCGCGGGCCTGCCCACCCGCTGAGGCCCTGACATGACGCGCGAGCGGGCCGGGGCCGAACGCCCCGGCACGCTCGCCACGGTCGCGGTCGTGCTGGCCCTGCTGGCCGCCGTCGTCGGCGTCAACGCACTGGCCGGGGACGACGCCCCGAGCGGCACGTCTGCGGAATCCGCGAGGCAGTCGCCCACGGCCGTCACCGAGCGTCCCTGCCGCGCGTCGGGAGGCCGCGCGACTGGCGACGATGGCGCCATCGGAGGTCGCCGCCGAGGGTGTCGAGGCACGACCGCCCGTCGCGCCACCGGGCGCCAAGGACCTCGCCGAGGCCGCCGAGGAGGCGGCCGCGGCCCAGCCCTACTCCTTCGTGGTCACCACCTTCAACCTGCTCGGGAGCCAGCACAGCGCCCCGGGAGGCGCGGCCTCGGAGTTCGCCGACGGTCGGGTGCGCACCCAGTGGGCGGCTGGCCTGATCTCGTCCTACGGCTCCGACATCGTGGGCTTCGGGGAGATGCAGGCCGACCAGTACGCCGTCATGGCCGCCGCGGCGCCGGGCTACACGTTCTACCCCGGGACCGCCCTGGGCGGGGCCGGGGTGCCCACCAACGTGATGTGGAAGACGCGACGTGTGGGAGTCGACCTACCAGACCTCGGTGACCATCCCGTTCATGGACTCGACCCGGCCGATGCCGATCGTCCGGCTGCGGCACCGCGCGACCGGGCGGGAGCTCTACGTGATGAACGTGCACAACTCCCCGCACGACGCCCAGGGTCGCGAGGACGAGCGTGAGCGGGCCGAGGCGATCGAGATCGCGACGGTGAACACGCTGGCCGAGGACGGCATCCCGATCGTGCTGCTCGGCGACTTCAACGAGCACGCCGAGATCTACTGCCGGGTCACCGCGCAGACCTCGCTCGTGGCGGCCGGTGGCGGCTCGAACGACGGTGCCTGCCGACCGCCGTCGACCGATGCGGGTGGACTGGATCTTCGGCTCGCACGGGGCTGGAGTTCACCGACTTCCGGATCGACACCTCGCCGACGGTGCGCCGGATCACCGACCACGCCGTGCTCACCACCGGGGTCACGGTCCCGGTGCCCTGACCCGGTCGAATAGCCTGCAGGCGTGCCGGACACAGCCACCAGGGTCGACGACGCGGGGGTGCACCTGCCCGCCGGCTTCTCGGGATCGTGCGACGTCCTCTTCGACGACCACCACGCCTGGTCGTTCACGGCCAAGGGCCGGCGGACGCGCGCCGCGGACGGCGAGACCCTGGTCTCCTGGCCGCCGCGGATGGAACGCTGGCTCAACGGCGCGTCGTACGTCCGCGTCGTCGAGAAGGACACCGAGCACTTCGCCGGCGAGGTCGTGTTCGGCGACGGTGACGGGCGGGTCGAGTTCGTCGACCGCGACGGCATCCCGGTGATGATCGACAAGTGGGGGCTGCTGCAGCGTCCCTTCTCCGGCCGCGACTCCCGGGTCATCGTGCAGATGGTCGAGATGGCCGACGAGATCCTCGAGGTGATGCGCCGCGAGTGCGGCCTGCAGGGCTGGATCGCCTTCGGCACGCTGCTCGGCGCGATGCGGGAGGGCAAGGTGATCGGGCACGACTCCGACATCGACCTGGCCTACGTGAGCACCAGGCCCACGCCCGCGGAGATGACCGTCGAGCTGTACGACGTCGCCCGCGCGCTGCGTCGGCACGGGATGAGCGTGCAGAACAAGTCCGGGCAGCTTCATCACCGTGGTGTTCCCGGTGCCCGACGGGAGCAAGGCGAGCATCGACGTCTACACCTGCTTCTACGTGGGTGAGCACCTCTACGAGACGGCCACCGTCCGCGAGGTCGTCCCCCGCAGCGCGATCGAACCGCTCACCGAGCTGGAGTTCGAGGGCCGGATGCTGCCCGCGCCGGCGGACCCGGCCCGGATGCTCGAGGTCTCCTACGGCCCCGGCTGGCGGGTTCCCGACCCGTCCTTCCGGCACGAGCCCGGCCCGGAGATCACCCGACGCTTCGACGGCTGGTTCGGCTCCCTGATGCGCAACCGACGGGACTGGGAGCGCTACCTCACCGACCTCGCCAAGGACCCGGAGCACGGCCCGTCCGACGTTCGCCGGCTGGGTGGCCGACCGGCTGCCGCCGGGTACCACGCGTCGATCGAGCTGGGCAGCGGCACGGGCCAGGACGCGGTGCTGCTGGGCGGTCGTGGCTTCGAGGTCCGGGCGTTCGACTACGCGCGCACCAGCCTGCGGCCGGCCCGGCGCGAGGCCCGGCGGCTGGGGGTGCCGGTGAAGTTCCAGCCGCTGAACCTCTACGACCTGCGTGACGTGCTGACCCGGGGCGTGCTCGTCATCCGCAAGCTGTCGGGCGCTCGCGCGGTCTACGCGCGCGAGGTCCTCGAGTCCCTGGACCCGGACGGCCAGGACAACTTCTGGCGGCTGACCGGGATGCTCCTGCGCGGCGGCGGTCGGGCCTACCTCGAGGGCGAGGCGGCCTCGCGACGCGACCGCGCCGAGTGGCGCTCCGAGCACGGCGGTGGCGCGCGGCAGGCCGTGGACCCCCGGGTCGTCGAGGGCGTCGCCACCCGCGCGGGCGGCCGGGTGGTGCACCGCGAGGGCTTCCTGGCCGCCGGGGCGGCACTGGGCGGTGGGCCACCGGCCCGGTGGAGGATGATCGTGGAGTGGCCCGAGGACAGCAGCAGCCAGGCAGAGGACGAGGTGAGGGCGCCATGACCAAGCGCGTCTATCTCCACGTCGGGGCCCCGAAGTCCGGGACGACGTACATCCAGCAGGTGCTGGAGGACAACCGGGCCCGCCTGCACGACGCCGGCGTCCGGGTCGTCGGCGACAAGCACCTCGACCGGGTCCACGCCGCCATGGTGGTGCGCGAGGACCCGCGTCTGGAGGCGCTCCCCGAGGCGGCGCGCACCTCGTGGGAACGCCTCGTCAAGCAGATCCACGGCTGGCGCGGTGACGTCGCGATCCTGAGCTACGAGCTCTTCGCCGGCGCCTCGGCCGAGCAGGTCGCGGCCGCGCTCGCCGACCTGGCCGGCCTCGAGGTGCACGTCGTCATCACCGCCCGCGACCTGGGCGCCTCGGTGCCGTCGGCGTGGCAGGAACGCCTGAAGTTCGCCCTGACCACCCCGCTGGAGGAGTGGCGGCCGCGTCCCGAGCGGGCCGGGGTCCGGGCCGAGTGGGGCTGGCGCACCCTGGACCCCGCCGGGGTCGCCGCGCGTTGGGGCGCCGGCGCTGGCGCCCGACCGCGTCCACATCGTCACCGTGCCCCGGGACCCCGCCGACCGGTCGGCGCTCTGGCACCGGTTCGCCGAGGCCTGCGGCCTCGACGTGCCCGGGCCTGGTGCTGGAGGTGGAGCGCGCCAACCAGTCCCTCGGCCTGGCCGCCGCCGAGCTCCTGCGCCGCGTCAACGAGAAGGTCCGGGACCCGATCACCGGCAACCGCGAGCAGGCTCGCTGGCTGCGCGACACGCTCGCGCACGGCGTCCTGGCCCCGCTGGGCCGGGAGCCCATCGGCCTGACCGACCAGCAGTTCGACGAGGCCTCCCGTCGCGCCGAGCAGGCCCGCGTCCGGATCGAGGCAGCGGGCTACGACGTGCACGGGGACCTCGCCGACCTCGCGGCCACCCGGCCCGAGGCCCGCCTGCCCCGACGAGGCCACCGACGCCGAGCTGCTCGACCTGTCCCTGGAGACGATCGTCCGGCTGCTGGTGCTGGTGCGCGAACGCACCCTCGAACGCGACGCCGCCCGCGCGCGAGAGCGGTCGAGGAGGGCTCGCGACTCGCCTCCTTCGGCAAGGGCGTGGTCCGCCGGGTCACCGCCCAGCACGTCGACCGTCGTCACGACGCGCTGCGGGCCCGGATCGCCGAGCTGGAGCTGGAGGCCGCGACCGCGCCGGTCCCTGCACCTGCGGGTGGCCGAGCTGACCGACGTCGTGACCGAGCTGCTGCTGCCCCCGGACCAGGCGGCGAAGGCCGTCACGGGCCGGGCGCTGACCAAGTACCGCAAGGCCGCGCTGTGACCCCCGGCCCGTTGCGGACCGTGGCGCCGGTCGAGCTCGCCCGCCGCGTCGCGCTGGGCATCGGCCTGGCCGAGGTGCGCGAGCTCGAGCAGCGGCTGGCCCTCGTCGCAGAGCAGGTCGAGGAGAACACCGCTCTCGGCAGGGGTCTGGAGAGCCAGGTCGGCCGGCTGGAGCAGGCGCTCGTCCCGGTCCTCACGCGCCACGCCCGGCGCTCCCGCGACAGCGGCTGAGCGCATGGCCGAGCGGGTCGTGCTCCACGTCGGTTGCATGAAGTCGGGGACGTCGTTCATCCAGCGCACACTCGGCGAGAACCGGGTGGCCCTGGCCGACCAGGACTACCTCTTCCCGGGGAAGCACTGGCAGCAGCAGGTGCTGGCGGTGATCGACGTGCGCGGGCACCGCCGTGACGGGGAGGTGCCGGCGGACGCCGTCGGCGCCTGGGACCGGCTGGGTGCCGAGATCGACGCGTGGCGCGGCACCGCGATCGTCTCGATGGAGTTCCTGGCGACCACGCCGCCCGCGGGCATCGAGCGGATCGTCGCCTCGCTGGCTCCGGCGCAGGTGGACGTGGTGCTGACCGTGCGCGACCTGGGCCGATCGATCCCCTCCATGTGGCAGGAGGGTGTCAAGAACGGCGAGCCGGGGGAGTGGGGCGACTACGTCGCGGCGGTGCGCGACGGCGACCCTCGACGGCCCGGCCCGGCGCGCCGCTTCTGGCGGCACCAGGCGGCGACCCCGATCGCCCGGCGGTGGGGGCGCGGCGTGGGCCTCGACCACGTCACCGTGGTCACCGTGCCGCCGCCCGGCGCGCCGCCGGGCCTGCTGTGGGAGCGATTCTGCTTCGTGCTCGGCCTGGACCCGGTCCCGTTCGCGCCGGCGGGACCCGGCAACGAGTCGCTCGGGGCCGCCTCGGCCGAGGTGATGCGCGCCCTCAACGAGCGACTCGTCGGAGCGCTCTCCACGCCCGACTACAACCGGCTGGTGAAGCGCCTGGGCAAGCAGGGGCTGGCGCCCCGGCGCGACCGCGAAGCCGCCATCGGCTACGACGACCCCTGGGTCTCCGAGCGTGCGCAGAGCGTCATCGACGGCTTGACCCGCCTCGGCGTCCGGGTCGTGGGCGACCTCGAGGACCTGCGGCCCGCGCCGGTCGCCGGCGTCGCGCCACCCGACGTACCGCCCGAGGAGCGGTTGGACGCCGCGGTGGCGGCACTGGCCGAGCTGCTGCTCATGTGGCCGAAGCCATAGCCGTCGGCCTAGGTGCCCCCGCAACCGGCCGGTAACGTGCGCGGGGCCCCAACCCGAAGGAGTCAGCATGGCCACGAGCGGGCGTCTCTGCCAGACCGACGGACTCACCGACGACCAGACCGAGATCCTCAAGGCGGTCCGCGCTTTCGTCGAGGCCAAGATCCTGCCGGTGGCCGACCGAGCTGGAGCACGCCGACGAGTACCCCACCAGTCTCGGTCGC
>CAWBRP010000007.1:0-246383 GCA_963791275.1 uncultured Actinomycetota bacterium | reverse complement strand
TGTGGCCGCGACTGGTACCGTATTGCTAGGTCCTCGCCGAGACGACCGACCCGGCGGTGGTCGGCCAGAAGTACGAGGCGCAGTTCGCCGAGGACCCGTGGTACATCCACCTCTACCGGACCTCGCACGCCTACCACGGCGTCCACCCGTTCTACATGTGGTACTGGGCGGCGCACGCGATGGACCACGTCGACGACGTGATCTGGGTCGGCGGCAACCGCAAGGCCGCGGCGCGGATGGGCTTCCGGGCCGCGTCGACCCTCGTGGACGCCCTCGAGATGGCCTCCGACACCGTCGGCCCCAGCCCGTCGATCACCTACCTGCACAACCCGCCGCACATGATCGCCGACGTGAAATGAACCTCATCCGCGGCGGCGTCGAGGACGTCCGGCAGGCGGCCCGCGGCTTCCGGTGGGGCCGGCGCTCGCAGGTGCCGCGCTCGGCCGAGCCGTGGGTGCCCGAGACGCAGTCGACGGTGTTCCGCTCCGACTGGGCCCGCCGCAAGCCCGCGATCGCGGCCCGCGAGGTGGTGCAGAAGGCCGGCCTCGAGCCGGTGTTCCGCTCGCAGGTGCGCACCAAGGTCCGCGGCCTCGACGTCTTCGAGCGGCTGACCGGACCGGTGATCTTCGCGGCCAACCATGCCTCCCACCTCGACACCCCGCTGGTGCTGCTCTCGTTGCCGGACGCGTGGCGCCGCAAGACCGCGGTCGCGGCCGCGGCGGACTACTTCTTCGACACGTGGTGGCGCGCGGTCGGGTCGTCGGTGCTGTTCAACACCTTCCCGATCGACCGGCGCGGTGGCGCCATGGCGACCACACCGGGCGAGGTGCTCGACGAGGGCTGGTCGCTGCTGATCTTCCCCGAGGGCACTCGCTCCCAGGACGGCTGGATGGGCACCTTCCGGATGGGTGCGGCGATGCTCGCGCACCAGCACGGCGTCCCCGTGGTACCCATCGCGCACCGCGGCACCTTCGCCGCGATGCCCCGCGGGCGGAACTGGCCCGCGCCCGGGCGGCGGCTGCTGACGGTCCGCTTCGGGACGCCGATCCAACCGACCCCCGACGAGTCGGTGCGGGACTTCGCGCAGCGGGTCAAGGACGCCATCGCCGCCCTGCTCGACGAGGACTCCTCGACCTGGTGGGAGGCACGCCGGCGCACGGCCTCGCACACCACGCCGGACCCGGGTGGACCACAGGTCGCCGCCTGGCGCCGGCTGTGGGAGCAGACCGAGCCCCTCGCCGACGAGCCGGTCGACCGGGTCTTCGCCTGGCGGCGCCGTCGCGCCAAGGGCTGAGGCGGCTCAGCCGATCCGGAACTGCCGCGGCGGCGTGGGCCCGCGCTCCGCCGTACTCCGTTCGATGCAGAACTCGTTGCCCTCGGGATCGGTCAGGGTCACCCAGCCCGAGCCGTCGTCCTGGCGGTGGTCGCCGACGACGGTCGCCCCCGCGCCGACGGCGACCTCGACCAGCTCGTCCCGGGTGCCGCTGTCCGGGGACAGGTCGAGGTGCAGCCGGTTCTTGGCGGTCTTGCCCTCCGGCACCGGGATGAAGAGGAAGCCGGTGCCGTCGTACGGGAAGGTCGGCGCGACGATCACCTCGGGGTCGTCGTCGTAGTAGACGTTCCACCCGGTCAGGGTCGACCAGAAGCCGGCGAGGGCTCGGGAGTCGACGCAGTCGAAGGTCAGGTTGTGCACGTGGACGGCCATGGCGCCGAGCATGGCCGTCTCCGGGCCGCAGCACCAACGATTTGGCGAGCGCCCGGGTCGTGGCTCAGGGATGCGTGACGGTGACGATGCCCAGGCACATCTCGTCGGTGGACCCCTCGCCCCAGATCACGTACCGGTCCTCGCGTTGGGTCTCGAACGACGGCTGGTCGTCACGCAGCCACTGCTTGTGCGTGCAGGTGACCTTGACCGTGTCGTAGAGGTCGAGGTGGATCGGCGGGATGGCGGTCGCACCCTGGTTGTCGAAGTCCCAGATCGGGATGTCCAGGATCGTCTCGGCCCTCGGGGTGCCGGGGTTGACCTCGATCTTGATCGACCGGCCGAGCAGGTGCATGTGGCCGGCGACCGCGCGGATGGTGGTCGGCCCGTTGATGTAGCGCGAGCAGCTCGACGTCTGGCTCGGCTTCGCCTTGCCCCCGCACAGCAGGTAGAGCACGTCGTTGGTGGACCCGGGTCCCGAGCCGAAGCGGGCCTTCACGTCGGCCACGGCGGCGTCGCGGTCGCACAGCGGGTTGTCGTCGTGGCCCGGCCGGCAGGGCAGCTCGACCGGCGCCGGCAGCAACATCGTCTCGAGCGGCGTCAGATCGGCGTTCCCGGGGGCCAGCCGCAGCTGCATGGCCGAGATGTCGGGCTGCTCGCCGTTCAGCAGGTTGTAGTGCACCTGCATGACGACCTGGGTGCCCTTGGTGAGCTTGGTGCCGTAGCCCTTGGCGGCGACCGCCTCCTTGCCGCCCGGAGCCCACGCGCCCAACCACTGCGCGTTGTCGAGCTGCTCGCCGGGTCCGCTGCCGAAGCCCGTGTTGCCGAAGCAGGTCCAGCCGAGGCCCGGCTCGGCCGCGTCGGCGTCCTCGGCGTACGACTTCGCCTCGGGCGGCAGCTTGAACATGATGACGTGGTGCACCACCTCCGGGTTGCCCGGGAGGATGTTGGTGCCGGTGAGGAAGGCGTCCTTCTTCAGCTTCGGGTCGAGGATGAAGCAGCGGTAGTCATCGGTGCCGATGCCGTTGGGAGCGGACGGTGTGTACGCCTCCGGCATCGCCAACGTCACCCGCCGCTCGCCGGCGCGCAGGGGCTTGGGCTGGGCGGTGGGCGTCGGGGTCGCGGCCGGCTCGTGGCCCTCGTGACCCTCGTCGCTCGGTCGGCCTCCGCGGCCTGGCTCGCCGACGTCCCGGCAGAGGAGGCCGGTTGGTCGTCGGTCTCGGCCGGCCCGCAGCCGGCGAGCAGCAAGGTGGCCGTCGCGGCCAGGGCGACCAGGGTGCGCGCCGGGCTCATCCGGGGGGCCACGTCATCGGGCGCCCGCCGAGCAGGTGCAGGTGGGTGTGGAAGACGCTCTGGCCCGGCCTCGGCGCCGGTGTTGAAGACGAGGCGGTAGGCCCCGTCGAGCCCGTCCTTCTCGGCGACCGCGGCGGCGACCGCGACCAGCTCGGCCAGCACCGTCGGGGTCGGCCGCCGCGAGCGCGGCGGCGTTCTCGTGGTGGGCGCGCGGGACGACGAGCACGTGCGTCGGCGCCTGCGGGTCGAGGTCCCGGAAGGCCACGGCCCGGTCGGTCGCCGTGCACGACGTCGGCGGGGATGTCCCCCGCGACGATCGCGCAGAAGATGCAGTCGACGCTGGCCACGCGCTCACTCTAGTTGGGCCTCTGCAACAAAGTCGCGGCAACGGGCGTGTAAACCCCCGGCCTCCCCCACGCGTGGAACTAGCGTGCTGACCCATGCGATCCTCGCGCCGATGCGGCCCGTCCGCCGCCGCGTGGTGACCACCGAGCGGGCGTCGGCCGCCGATGTCGCGCTCGAGGAGCTGTACGCCGCGCACTGGCGGTCGCTGGTCCGGCTGTCGGTGCTCCTGGTGCGCGATGTCGCGACCGCGGAGGAGGTCGTCCAGGACGCCTTCATCGGGATGCACGCCCGCTGGACCCGGCTCCGGGAGCCCGAGAAGGCGCTCGCCTACCTGCGCCAGAGCGTCGTGAACGGCTCCCGCTCGGTGCTTCGCCGTCGGGGCACCGCCGCGCGGTTCGTGGCCCGTCAGCCGGCGGCAGAGCCCACCGCGCCGTCGGGCGACGAGGCGCTCGACGCAACCACCCGTCGTACCGCAGTGCTGGACGCGCTCGCCGCGCTGCCCGACCGGCAGCGCGAGGTGCTCGCGCTGCGCTACTACCTCGACCTGTCCGAGGCCGAGATCGCCGAAGCCCTGGGCGTCGCGCCCGGGACGGTGAAGAGCCACGCCTCGCGCGGCGCCGCGGCGCTCCGCACCACGCTCGCCCACCTGCTGGAGGACCCCGATGAATGAGGACGACCCCCGCCTGCGGTGGCTGATGTCCGATGCCGTGTCCGACGTCGAGCCCCGCGACTCCCTGCCCGAGATCCGTTCCGCCGTCCACTCCCGACCCCAGGAGACGACCATGTCCCCCCAGTCCCGTTCCTCCGCCAACCCGTGGACCTACGCACTCACCGGCGCGCTGCTCGCCGCCGCCGTGATCGTCGCGGTGTTCCTGCTCTTCGACGGCTCGCCCCTGGGGAACGACGACGACCCCGACCCGGCCGCCGGACCCACGTCCGGGTCGACGACGTCGGACAAGCCCACCAAGGAGCCCTCCGCCACCCCGACCGCGACGGCCAGCGAAGAGCCGTCGCCGTCCTCGGAGCCCGGCGGCGAGGAGGAGGTGGCGGCGGCCTACTACGTCGGCAACACCCAGGCCGGCCCCCGGCTGTTCCGGGAGTTCCAGTCCGTCGCCGGAGCCGATGCGTACGCCCGCGGTCTGACGCTGCTCCAGAGCACGCCCCAGGACCCCGACTACACCTCGGCCTGGCCGGAGGGGTCGTTGACGGGTGCGGAGCTCGACGGCGACGTCATCCGGGTCACCATCGCCGCGCCGGCCCTGCGGGCGATCCCGCCGGGCATGGACGAGGCGACGGCCCGGGCCGCCGTGGAGTCGGTCATCTACACGATGCAGGCCGCGGCGCAGGAGCGGGCGCCGGTGCAGTTCATGCTCGACGGCAACCCCGTCGACCAGGTGTACGGCGTGTCCACGTCCGAGCCGCTCGCCAACGGCCCGGTGCTGGAGACGCTCAACCTGATGAGCGTCACCTCCCCGGAGCAGGACGGCGAGGTGTCGGGCTCGCTGGACATCGAGGGCGTCGCCAACTCTTTCGAGGCCAACGTCACCTGGCAGATCATCGACGCCGACGGCAAGGTCGTGAAGGAGGGGTTCACCACCGCCGAGGGCTGGATGGAGGAGAAGCTCTTCCCCTGGTCCGACACCGTCAACCTGTCCAAGCTCCCCCCGGGCGACTACACCTTCATCGCCAGTACCGACGACCCCTCCGGCGGCGCCGAGGGCAACGGCCCGGCCACCGACTCCAAGGACTTCACCCTCTCCTGACCCTCCCCCGCCGATGCCGACTCGGCGCACATGGTCCGCCGAGCTCGGCGGGTTGGGGGGCGGTCAGGACCAGCGGGGGGTGCGGGAGAGGAGCGCGGCGACGGCGGCGACGCCGGCGGTGGAGGTACGCAGCACCTCGGCGCCCAGGCGGACGGGCACGGCGCCGGCGGCGGTCAGGGTCGCCACCTCGTCGTCGGTCAGGCCGCCCTCGGGACCCACGACCACCACCACCCGGCCCGACGGCGGGCACGTCGAGGGAGGCCAAGGAGGTCGTGGCCTCCTCGTGCAGGACCAGCGCCAGGTCGGACGAGGCGACGCAGGGTCACGACGTCCGAGGTGCCGGCCAGGTCGGACACCGTGGGGAACCACGACCGCCGCGCCTGCTTGGCGGCCTCCCGGGCGGTGGAGCGCCACTTGTCGGCCGACTTCGCCGCGCGTTCGCCCTTCCACACCGTGACGCAGCGCGCCGCCGCCCACGGGACCACGACCGCGGCGCCCACCTCGGTGAGCACCTCGACGGCGAGCTCGCCGCGATCGCCCTTCGGCAGGGCCTGGACGACCTCGACCCTGGGTTGCGGCTCGGGCTCGTCGCGCGTCGAGGCCACCACGACGTCGAAGGAGCCCTTCGCCGTGGCGGCCACCGCCCCGACCACCGAGCGACCGGCGCCGTCGGTCAGCACGACCGACTCGCCGACGCGGAGCCGGCGGACGGTCACCGCGTGGTGCGCCTCGGCGCCGGTCACCGTCACGGTCGCACCGATCGCGGCGTCCAACGCCGGGACCAGGTGGACCGGCAGCGTCATCAGTGCTGGTTGAACGCGTCGCGGAACCGGCTGAACACCGACTTCTGCGCCCGCACCGAGCCGTCGGGCGTCTCCTCGCCGCGCAGGGCGGCCAGCTCGCGGAGCAGCTCCTCCTGGCGCGCGTCGAGGCGGGTCGGCGTGTCGACGACCACGGTGACGATCAGGTCGCCGCGACCCCCACGCAGCCCGGGCACCCCGCGCCCGCGCAGCACCTGCTCGGTGCCCGACTGGGTCCCGGGCCGGATCTCCAGGTCGTAGCTCGTCTCCACCCCGGAGCCCGCGCCCTGCTCGAGGTCGGCCTCGAGGGTCGGCAGCCGTCAGGGACGTGCCGAGCGCCGCGGCGCTCATCGGCAGGCTCACGGTGCAGTGCAGGTCACCGCCGTTGCGCGTGAACGTCGGGTGCGCGGCGACGTGGATCTCGACGTAGATGTCGCCCGCCGGGCCGCCGCCGGGGCCGACCTCACCCTCGCCGGAGAGCTGGACCCGGGTGCCGTTGTCGACGCCGGCCGGGATCTTGACGTTGAGGCCCCGGCGGGAGCGGACCCGCCCGTCGCCCGAGCACTCGCGGCACGGCTCGGGGATCAGCGAGCCGAACCCGCGACAGGCAGCGCAGGGCCGCAGGGTGCGGATCTCGCCGAGGAAGGAGCGCTGCACGTGCGCGACCTCACCCGCCCCGCGGCAGGTCTCGCAGGGCACCGGGTGGGTGCCGGGCGCCGCGCCCTCGCCGTGGCACGTCGAGCAGATCACGGCGGTGTCGACCTTGAGCTCGCGGGTGACGCCGAACGCCGCCTCCGCGAGGTCGATCTCGAGGCGGACCAGGGCGTCCTGGCCGCGGCGTACCCGCGGCCGCGGCCCCCGACCCTGGCCGGTGCCGGAGGGACCCTGGCCGCCGAAGAACGCGTCCATGATGTCGGTGAACGAGAAGCCCGCCCCCTGGCCGCCGCCGAACCCGGCGCCCCCGAAGACGTCGGGGCCACGGTCGTACGTCGCCCGCTTCTGCGGGTCGGACAGCACCTCGTAGGCGGCCGAGACCTCCTTGAAGCGCTCCTGGGTCGCCGGGTCGGGGTTGACGTCGGGGTGGAGCTGCCTGGCCAGGCGCCGGTAGGCCTTCTTGATCGTGTCGGCGTCCGCGTCGCGGGCGACGCCGAGCATCTCGTAGAGGTCCTGGGTCACCTGAGTCCTTCTGTCGTCATGGGGTCACGCCTCGTCGAGGATGCGGGACACGTAGCGGGCGACCGCGCGCACGGCGGCCATCGTGCCCGGGTAGTCCATCCGGGTCGGGCCGACGATTCCCAGGGTCGCCAGCGCGCCGTCGCCCGGACCGTAGCCGGTCGCGACGACGCTCGTGGCGGCCAGCTCCTGGTAGGGACCCTCGGCACCGATGCGCACGGTGATGGTGTCGCCGCGGCCGGCCTCGCCCAGCAGCTTCAGGAGCACCACGTGCTCCTCGAGCGCCTCGAGCAGCGGGCCGGACGCCGGTCTCGAAGTTGTCGCCGAAGCGGGCCAGGTTGGCGGTGCCGCCGACCGCCACGCGCTCGTCGGAGCGGTGGTCGGACATCGCCTCGACGAGCGCCGCGACCACCTCGCCGAGCGTGCTCGGGTGCTGCTCCGCGGGGACCACGAGCAGCGCCTGCAGGGCGGCCGCGGCGTCGGCGATGCGCTCCCCGATCACCGCCCGACCCACCCGCATCCGGAGCTGGCCCAGCGCGTCCTCGGTGAGCTCGGCGTCGAGGTCGACCAGGCGCTGCTCGACCCGGCCCGTGCTCAAGATGAGCACCACCAGCAGCCGCGTCGGCGCCAACGAGACGAGCTCGACGTGCCGGACGGTGGAGCCGGAGAGCGTGGGGTACTGCATGACCGCGACCTGGCGGGTCAGCTGGGAGAGCAGCCGGACCGAGCGCTGCACCACGTCGTCGAGGTCGACGGCGCCGTCGAGCAGGGTGGCGATGGCGCGCTTCTCGGCGCCGCTCATCGGCTTGACCGTGGTCAGCCGGTCCACGAACAGCCGGTAGCCCTTGTCCGTCGGCACCCGGCCGGCGGAGGTGTGCGGCTGGGTGATGAAACCCTCGTCCTCCAGGGCCGCCATGTCGTTGCGGACGGTGGCGGGCGAGACGCCCAGCCCGTGCCGCTCGACCAGCGCCTTGGAGCCCACCGGCTCCTCGGTCGCGACGTAGTCCTCCACGATGGCGCGGAGCACGGCGAGCTTGCGGTCCTCGACCATGACCCACCCTCCTCGCGCACTCGTCCCGGTTGGCACTCCCGCCAGCTGAGTGCCAATCGTACTAGCCCACGGTGGCGAGCCACTCCCTCACGAGTGCCGCGAACGCGTACGGGTGGTCGAGGCTGGGCAGGTGGGCGGCGTCCTCCCAGTGGGTACGGCGCGCTCCCGCGACGCCGGCAAGCACCGCGTCCGCGGCCTCGCCGATGGCGTCCAGGTCGAGCCCGCCGGTGACCACCAGCGTGGGCACCGCGATCTCCCCGAGCCGCTCGAGGGGCTCCGGGTCGGGCTCGGCCTCCTCGATGTCATCCCAGTCGGCGGTGAGCTCGAACGCACGCCGCTGCATCGCGTGCACCAAGGCCCGGGCCTCGGACGGGACGGCGTCCGCGCCGCGACGCGGGGAGACCAGCCACCAGTCGACGTTCGCCTGTGCGGCGGCGTCCAGGTCCCCGGCGTCCAGGGCTTCGTTCTCGGCCGTGACGAACGCCCGGAGCTCCTCGGTCATCCGGGGGACGAGCGACCCTCCCGGGGCGACCAACAGGAGCGAGGCGACCAGGGACGGCCGCCCGAGGGCGACCTCCACCGCCACGCCGGCACCCATCGAGGCGCCGACCAGGTGGGCGCGCTCGATGTCGAGCGCGTCCAGGGTGGCCACCACGTCGGCAACGTGCGACCACCCGTCCTCGGGACGGGCGTCGGACTCCCCGAAGCCACGCAGGTCGACTCGGACCGCGTCCCGCTCGGCGGTCAGGTCGGCCCACAGCGGGTCCCACATCCGCCGGTCGGCGACCCCGGCGTGGAGGAGGACGACCGGCAGGTCGCCGGTCGGTCCGGAACGGTCGAGGGCGAGCGGGGCGGTGGCGGGCAAGCAGGACTCCTTCGTCAGGGTGCGATGGGACCGAGCCAACTCCCCCGCCGGGCCGGCCGCAAGGGGTTATGCCTAGGGTCGTGGGATGCCCGACTTCACCGAGGTGGCCCACCGGGTCTGGGTGGCCCGGTACGAGTGGTTCGACGTCAACGTGACCGTGGTCGGCAGCGACCAGGGTCTGCTCGTGGTCGACACCCACGGCTCCGCCGCCGCGGCGCGCGAGGTGGTCGCCGACATCCGGCGGCTCGGCGCCGGCGAGGTGACCCGGATCGTCAACACCCACTGGCACTTCGACCACACCTTCGGCAACGGCGCCTTCCGCGCGGCGTACGGCCCCGTGCCGATCCATGCGCACGACAGCGCGGCCGTGGACCTGGAGCGCTGGGGATCAAAGGTCAAGCAGCGGTACGCCGACAGCCCCGACGACCCGCACCGCGACGACGTGCTGGCGACGGAGCTGGTCATCCCCGACCACACCTTCTCCTCCGCCGTGGCCCTCGACCTCGGTGACCGTTTCGTCGAGCTCGTGCACCCGGGTCGCGGCCACACCTCGGGTGACCTGGTCGTGCGGGTCCCCGACGTGGACGTCGTGCTCGCCGGCGACCTGGTCGAGGAGTCGGCGCCGCCGTACTTCAACACCGACGCCTGGCCGATGGAGTGGCCGCTCACGCTGGACACGGTGCTGTCCCTGACCACGTCCGCCAGCGTGGTGGTGCCCGGGCACGGCGCTCCGGTCGACCGCGACTTCGTGGAGCAGCAGCGCAACGACCTCGGCATCGTCGCCGAGACCATCCGCGACCTCGCCAGCCGAGGGGTGCCGGTGGACGAGGCTCTCGCGGGCGCCGAGTGGCCCTTCCCGCGCGAGGCGCTCACCGAGGCGGTGCGGCTCGGCTACGAGCACCTCCCGCGCAGCCAGAAGCGCCTGCCGCTGGTCTGATCGACCCCCCAGGGCCACCCTCACGGGTGGCCCCCGGCGGGAGCCCGGCTCGCTAGGTTCGGCTCATGACCAAGGCCTCCGACGAGAACGAGCCGACCGAGGGCATCAGCGACGACCAGCTCCCCGAGGACCTCCAGCCGGGTGAGGACAACCCGCTCGCCGAGCCGCTGGAGCCCGGCGAGACCTCCGAGGTGGACCTCAACGAACCCTCCCGGTCCTACGCCAAGGAGCTCGAGGAGGCCGGCGACGCCCCCACGCGACTCCGACGAGGGCTCCGACAAGGGCTCCGACAAGGGCTCCGACGAGGGCTCCGGCGCGTCCACCGACGAGTGAGCCTGCGGCCACCTAGCGTGGACCGGTGACCACCCCTGCGGACCGGCGCGGCCGCTACGGCGGTGACGTCCTCTCGACCGACTGGCGCGTCCCCCCACGGGGCCGGGCGACCGAGGCCACCGCCACCCTGGGCGAGGTGGTCGAGGAGGTCATGACCGACTTCTGCGGGGCGATCGTCGCCGTCGACCGGGACCTGGACACGGTGACCCTGGAGGACCGCCGGGCCAAGCGCCGGACCTTCCCGCTCGGGCCGGGCTTCCTGCACGAGGGCCGCCCCGTGATCCTGGTGGCCCCGTCGCGCGTGGGAGCTCCGGCGAAGCCCACCCGGACCGCCTCCGGCTCCGTGGCGGTCCCGGGCGCCAGGGCGCGGGTGGCCCGGGCCAGCCGGATCTTCGTGGAGGGCCGGCACGACGCCGAGCTGGTCGAGAAGGTCTGGGGCGACGACCTCCGCGTCGAGGGTGTCGTCGTGGAGTACCTCGGCGGGGTCGACGACCTGGCCGAGCACCTCCGCGACTTCCGGCCCGGTCCCGAGCGTCGCGTGGGGGTGCTCGTCGACCACCTGGTGCCCGGCTCGAAGGAGAGCCGGATCGCCGCGGGCATCGCGAAGTCGCCGGTCGGCGAGCACGTCTTGGTGGTGGGCCACCCGTTCATCGACATCTGGCAGGCGGTGCGCCCCGACCTGCTCGGCATCCAGGAGTGGCCGGCGGTCCCGCGCAACCTCGACTGGAAGCACGGCACCTGCCAGCTGCTCGGCTGGCCCCACCGGGACCAGGCCGACATCGCCCGCGCCTGGCAGCACATCCTGGGCCGGGTCCGCTCCTACCACGACCTCGACCCGGCCCTCCTGGGCCGCGTCGAGGAGCTCATCGACTTCGTGACCGCCTGAGGCCGGTCAGCCGCGGAGCGGGCGTCCGTCGCTGTCGACCGGGTCGCCGACGAGCATCATGATCCCGTCGATGAAGGGCCACAGGGCCCCGATCCCGCAAGTGACCACCGTCACGATGAGCTGGATGACCCCGGTGCGCGTGTCCCCGATGTACATCCGGCCGATCCCGAGCGGGACCAGGATCTGGAGCAGCGCCGCGACCAGCTTGGACTTGTCGGAGTAGGGCACCCCCGTCATCGGGTGCACGCCGTACGGCGCCGCCGGGTTGTAGCCGGGCGGGTAGCCGTAGCCCGGCTGGGCGTACGTCGGCGGGCCGTACGCCGGCTGTTCGTAGGCCGGCGGCTGGTCCGGAGGCTGGTAAGAGGGCTGGTAAGGAGGAGGGGGCGGGGGCCCCGGCTGGTCGTCGGGCTGGTCGACGGGTTGGGCGATCGGCTCGGTCGGATCGGTGGGATCACCGGGCTCGTGGGGCTGCGTCATGACGCCATCTTCGCCCCTCGCGAGCGTGACGACGACCCGGCCCTGCCGGGCCGGGTCGAAAAGTCGGTGGGAAGGCGGGGTGGGCCGGGGCCCACCTGCCTCAGCGCTCGATGTCGAGGTCGCGGGGCGGCTGCACGCCCGCGAGGTCCGCCGGGAGCACGTGGGCCTCGACGTCGTCCTCGCGGCTGTCGCCCATCACCAGGCGGCGAGCCTCGTTGGGGACGGCCTCCTTGCGGTGCCCGTCCGGGATCATCACGTGCGCGTCCACGTCGTTCGGCGGCTCTACGTTGTTGATCTCGTTGCTCTTCATCGCCTTCTCCTCAAGTGGTGGTGGTGGTCTACCCGGCCCGATGCCCCATCGTGCCCCGCCTGACGGTCCCGTGTCCGTTCGCGTGCTGACACAACCACCGTAGACCTCATGACGTGTTCCCGCTCTCGCCCGCGTTGTCGCTGACGGCCTGGAGCACGGCCTTGACCTGGAACGGTGTCAGGCCGGGGTGCTTGGCGAGCAGCACCGCGACCATGCCGGTGACGTGCGGGGCCGCGAAGCTGTTGCCGGTGGCGACGATGGACTGGCCGCCGCCCCACGCCACGTCGACGTCGATCCCGCGGGCACCGAACTCCACCGGCGGTCGCGGGTTGTAGGCGAGCGCCCACGGGTCCTGGCCCGGGCGCGCGGCCACCGACACCACCGAGGCGTACTGCGAGGGGTACGTCGGCCCGGGCTGGTTGTTCGCAGCCGCGACGAGCAGCGTGCCGGCGAAGTAGGCCTCGTCGGCCACCTCGTGGAGCGGGCCGAACATCGACTCGCTCTTGCTCGAGAGCGACAGGTTGGCCACCGCCATCCCGTGCTGCAGCGCCCACTGGATACCCGCGTGGAACAGCAGACCCCGGCCCTTGAGCTGCGGCCCCAGCACCCGGACGCTGTGGATCTCGGCCTCCGGCGCCAGGGACCGGATGATCCCGGCGCAGGCCGTGCCGTGCCCGACCACGTCCTCGTGCGACCCCTCGACCGCGCGCCACCCCTGCGGGTCGTCCGGGTCGGCCACGATCGCCACGGAGCTCGTCACCGCGCCGACCCGCGGGTGGTCGGCATCGACTCCGCTGTCGACCACGGCCACCGCGACACCGGCGCCGGTCGACCCCCCGAAGGCCCACTCCCGCGCGTCCGGGAGCGGCAGCGCCCGGACCCGGGTGAGGTCGGCACGCGAAGGCCGCCGACCAGGCCGGGAGCACGCTCATCGCTCGTAGTCCTCCACGGCCTCGAGAACGCGGCGGCCCAGCGTCTCGAGGCGGGTGGCGTCGACTGCGGCCGCCGGTGCCCGGCGGATCGCCACCACCAGGGCCGCGACCTGGCTGGCCAGGGTGCCGAGGACCGCCAGCGTCCAGTCGGAGGTCTGGTCGACGGTGGGGTCCAGCACCGAGAGCACCCCCAGGACCTCGCCCTCGGCATCGAACATCGGGGCCGCGAGCAGCGCGGTCGGGACGTAGTGGGTGGCCTCGGCGACGTCCCGGGCGAAGCGCGGGTCCGCGCGCACGTCCCGCACCGCGATCGGCTGGCCCGACATGGCCGCCCACCCCGCGATGCCGCGTCCGATCGGGAGCACCACGCCGAGGATCTCCCGGGCACCTTCCCCGTCGGCCGCGACGTACGTCAGTGCGCTGCCCTCCTCGTCGACCAGGGCGCAGGAGCACGCCGCGGCACCGAAGAGCGCACGCACCCCCGACACCGATCCGCTCAGGTCCTTCTCGAGTGCCATCCCATCCCCTCTCCTGACAGACTCGGCGCATGGACTGGCCCCTGCTCGGCTCGCTCGACGAGGACGACCGCCGGGCGCTCCTGGCGACCACCCGGGTACGCCGCTTCGGGCGCGGCGAGGTCGTCGTGCACGAGGGCGACCCCGCCGACAGCCTGCACCTGGTCGAGTCCGGGCGCCTGGCCGTCCGGGTCACGACGCCCACCGGCGAGCGCGCCACCTTGAACCTGCTCGGCCCCGGCCAGTACTTCGGCGAGCTCTCGCTCCTCGACGGGCGCACCCCGATCCGCACCGCGAGCATCGTCGCGCTCGAGTCCTCCACGACCCGCAGCCTGTCCGCGAGCGCGTTCCGCGAGCTGCGGCAACGCCACCGGGCCGCCGAGCGGTTCCTGCTCGCCCTGCTCGCCCGGCGGGTGGAGGAGCTGTCCGGCCGCGTGGTCGAGGCGATGTACGACGGCCTGGACCGCCGGGTGCACCGACGCCTGCTCGAGCTCGCCTCGCTCTACGACGACGGGAAGCCCTCGGTCGTGATCACCCTCACCCAGGAGCTGCTGGCCGAGCTCGTCGGGGGCACCCGGCCCAGCGTCAACCAGGTGCTCCAGCGGCTCGCCGACCAGGGCATCGTCGAGCTCGGTCGCGGCCGGATCACCGTGCTCGACCGCCGGGCGCTCGCGCGCAAGCTGGGCTGACCTCACGCGTTCACCCCCGCGAGCTCGGCATCGAGCTGCGCGGTCCACCGACGGGCGCCCAGCCGGTCGAAGGTCTCCCGGGCGGCCACCAGCAGCGGCTCCGCCTCCGCGACGCGACCCTGGTGGACGAGCCAGGTCCCGAGCTCTGCGCGGGCCCGGGCTGCCGTCGGCGTGGATCGCCAGGCGTCGGCCTCGGCCACCGCGGTCCGGAACCACCCCTCGACCTGGACCGGGGGAGCATCGTCGAGCGACGCCAGCAGCCCGCGCATCCGCGCGCGCTGCGCCTTGATCCCCGTCGGGGGCGCATGGTCGTGGGCGTCCTCCACGATCGCCAGCAGCGCCTCCAGGGCAGCCCGGTCCCCCGCCAGCCACGCGACGTCGGTGGCGGCCTGCCACGCGACGGCGAAGTCGTCGAAGAGGCCGACGAGCTCGAACTCCGCCTGCGCCGCCGTGAGCGCGAGGCCGCCGGCGGCGGGATCGCCGGCCGCGAGGGCTGCGTAGGCATCCTGGAACAGGAGGAGGGCCGCGACGATGGGATCGTCACGGTCCGCGCCGGTGATGTCGAGGGTCGTCGGCGGAACGGCCAGGTCGTCGCGGGCCAGGGCGATCCCCCGCTCCACGAGGCTCCGGTAGACGCCGGCGAACGCGCTGCCGTCGAACTCCACGGCCAGGGCGTCGTCCCAGTCCCCGTGGACGTAGAGAGCCATCAGGAGGTTGAGGTTGGCCGCCCGGATCCAGAAGGTGTCACCCATGCGCCGACCGGCCTCGGCGGCCTCCCGACCGAGCTCGCTCGCCCGCTCCGCGTCGTCCTGGGTCCACTCGGCGTTGAGGTTGCTGAGCACTCGCGCCAGCAGGCGGGTGTCGTGCAGGTCTCGCGCGCGGTCGGCGGCCGAGTCCATCAGCACCCGCGCCACCTGACGAGGGCCCACGATCATGTAGTGCAGCGCGAGGCTCATGAAGTTGCCGGCGATCTCGGCCGGGCTCCCGACCAGCTCGGCGAGGCGTCCCTCCTGCTCGGCCGCCTCCCGGAAGTCCGCGCCGCTCCGCAACAGCGCGGAGATCCGGCGCTGGGTGAGGGCCAGGAGCACCGGCGCGGCCCCCTCCACCCCGTCCAGGACGGCGAGCCGCTCGTCGACCAACGCCTGGGCCCGGGCGAACTCCGACTGCTCGATGAGCGCCAGGGCCAGGGTCGAGATCGCCGACCCGGCCCGAAGGGGGTCGCCCAACCGGTCCAGCACCTCACCGGCGTGGGTGGCGTGCTCGGCGCTGGTCTCGGCATCGCCCATGCGCACGAGCTGCTCGGCCAGGTCGGCCTCGAGGACCGCAGCGCGGTGCTCGTCCCGGCACCGGGTGAGGGCGATCTGCAGGTGCCCCGCCGCCTCCTCCGGGGAGCCCAGCGTGCTGGCGCGGGCCGCGGCACGCTCCAGGTGGTGCACGGCTGCGTCGGTCAGCTCGTCGGCGTCGGCAGCACCCGGCACGGCGTCCAACGCCTCGAGATAGTGCTGGGCGATGATGGACGCGTCCTGGCTAGCGGTGTCGTCGCCCGCCACGAGCAGCCGGGCGATCGCGAGGTGGCTGGCCTTGCGGTCCCGCCGGGCGAGCATGCCGTACGCGACCTGGCGCACGGCGCCCTGGACGAACTGGTACTGCCCGAGCTCGGTGCTGAAGCGGTTGGACTCCCGGCGCAGCAGCTGGAGGCGGATGAGGCCGGCCAGCACGTCCTCGAGGTCGGGCACGTCGGGGCAGAGGGCCGCGATCACGTCCAGCGGGAAGAACTCGCCGACGACGCTGGCCTGGTCCATGCACCTGACGCTCGGTCGCCGGCAGGGTGTCGAGCCTTGCCGAGATCAGGGCCTGCAGCGAGGCCGGGGCCCCGATCGCGCCCAGGTCCAGGTCGGGGTCGGTGAGCACGTACTGACCGCCTCGCGGGATGACGAGGTCCCGGTCGATCAAGGAGCGCACCGTCTCGACCGCGAACAGCGGGACCCCCTCGGCCCGCGCCACCAGGCTGTCCCGGAGCCCGTCGGGAAGCCCGTGCACCAGGCCGTCGAGGAGCACGCCCATCTCGCGCGCCGACAGCGGCTCGAGGTGCAGCACGGTCGAGCGCCGGTTGGTCGCCAGCTTGGGGTTCGCCTCGACCAGTCCGGTGCGCGCCAGCAGCAGCACGAAGCAGGGGAAGGTGCCGACCTCCAGGAGGTACTCCAGGAACAGCAGGAGCCCGTCGTCGGCGTGCTGCGCGTCGTCGATGACGAGCACCACCGGGTGCGAGCGTCCTCGCTCACCCGGTGCAGGAACGTGGACCAGGCGGAGAACAGGTCCTCCCGGGGGAAGGTGGCCACCGCGCCGATGCCGAGCAGGGCGCCGAGCCGCGGCCGCAACCAGGTGCGCTCCGCGAGGTCGGGGACGTAGCGGTCGAGACCGAGCTCGAGCAGCTGGCCCTGGTCCTCGACCACGTCCTGCTCGGCGTCATCATCGCCCAGCAGCTGGAGGCGGCCGCGGATTGCTTCCGCGAGCGCAAAGAACGCCACGCCCTCGCCGTACGACAGGCAGCGCCCGCTGTGCCACCTGACCGGGGCGCTCAGCCCGTCGGAGTACTTCTCGAACTCCCAGCCCAGCCTGGTCTTGCCCACTCCTGGCTCCCCGTCGACGACGAGGAGCGCGGGTCGACCCGACTCCTCGACGCCGTGGAACAGCTCCTTGACGAGGCGCAGGTCGCGTTCCCGCCCGATGTGGGGCGCCTCCAACCCGTCGGCGCGTTGCGCGCCGCCCACGGCGGCCACGACCGCGCGCACCGACCAGAGAGGCATCGGGTCGGCCTTGCCCTTCATGGCATGGGAGCCCACATCGACGTAGGAGATGGCAGAGGTGGTGAGGAGTCGAGTGGTCTCGTCCACCCAGACCTGGCCGGGCGACGCGGCTGTCTGCACCCGCGCCGCGGTGTTGACGGCGTCGCCGGCGACCATGCCCTGCTGCTCCGCGCCGATCGTGACGGCGACCTCGCCGGTGACAATGCCGACCCGCATGGCCAGGTCCGGGACGTGCAGGTCGGCGCCGAGCGACTCGACCCGGTTGACGAGCTCGAGCCCGGCCCGCACGGCCCGCTCCGCGTCGTCCTCGTGGGCGGTCGGGACACCCCACACCGCCATCACCGCGTCGCCGATGAACTTCTCCACGACGCCGCCGTAGCGCGCCACGATCCGACTGCACTCCTCGAAGTAGCGCGACAGGAGCTCGCGCACCTCCTCCTGGTCGCGCGACTCCGCGAGGCTCGTGAACCCGACGAGGTCACCGAACAGCACGCTGGTGACCCGCCGCGAGGCGACCGGCTGCCGGCCTGGTGCCGGCCTGGAGGCCGGCAGGGCCCCCTGCCGACGTCTCCTGCGCGGCGCCGCATGCGGAGCAGAAGCGAGCCCCGGGGACGATCTCGGCGTGGCAGGCGCCGCACCGGGCCTGGTCCAGGCTCGCCCCGCAGGTGAAGCAGAAGCGGGCGCCGTCGGGCTGCCCAGAGGCACCGCATCCCCGACACGTCGTCACTGCGCTCCCCCTCCGTGCACGGATCCACCCGGCAGCGTCCGATATCCGAGAGGGCGCCCGACCGAGAATATCCACTCCGGCAGCGGAGCGGCGAGGAACTCGGCCCGGATCAGGGCAGCAGCCGGCGGACCACGGCGTCCGCGAGCAGACGCCCGGAACGGGTGAGCACCACCCGGTCGGGACGGTCCTCGACGAGGCCCTCGGCAACCAGTCCGGGCAGCGCCGTCCGGCCGCCGGGGTCGAGCACCTCGACGGGCAGGCCGCCGACCAGCCGGGTCTCGAGCAGCACGCGTTCGACGCGCTGGGTCTCCGGGTCGAGCACCTCGCGGGCCTGCGCCGGGGCTCTCACCGGCCGCGAGGCGGGCCGCGTAGGCGGCGGGGTGCCGGACGTTCCACCAGCGGACGCCGCCGACGTGGGAGTGGGCGCCCGGCCCGACCCCCCACCAGTCGGCGCCGGTCCAGTAGAGCTCGTTGTGCCGGCAGCGGCTGGCCGTCCGGCGGGCCCAGTTGGACAGCTCGTACCAGCCCAGCCCGCCAGCGGTCAGCCGTTCGTCGGCGGCGACGTACTTGTCGGCCATGTCGTCGTCGTCGGGCGCGGGAACCTCACCCCGGCGGACCGCCCGAGCCAGCGCGGTGCCGTCCTCGACGATCAGCGCGTACGCCGACACGTGGTCGGGGCTGCTGGCCAACGCGGCTGTCCAGGCTGGACTCCCAGTCGGCCAGCGACTCCCCCGGCGTGCCGTAGATCAGGTCGAGGCTGACCTCCTCGAAGCCGGCCGCCCGCGCCCAGGCCACGGCCTGCGGCACCCGCTCGGGGTCGTGGGTGCGGTCGAGAGTGGCCAGCACGTGCGGCACGGCCGACTGCATCCCGAAGGACACCCGGGTGAAGCCCGCCTCCCGCAGCCGCGCGAGCCCCGCCGGATCGACGCTGTCCGGGTTGGCCTCGGTGGTGACCTCGGCACCGTCGGTGAGGCCGAGCTCCTCGGCGACCACGGCCAGCAGCCCGGCCAGGTCGTCGGCGGGCAGCAAGGTCGGGGTGCCTCCGCCGAGGAACACCGTCGACACCGGCGGCGCCGACGGGCCGAGCACCCGCTTGGCCAGCCGGACCTCGTCGCCGCCACGGCGGCGTAGGAGGCCTGGGTCACCGGAGCCGACGGGCCGCCGAGCTCGAGCGCGGTGTAGGTGTTGAAGTCGCAGTAGCCGCACCGGACCGCGCAGAACGGCACGTGCAGGTACAGCCCCAGCGGCCGGGTGCCCAGCCCGGCCAGGGCGGTCTCCGGGAGGGCGCCGTCGAGCGGGACCGGATCTCCGGGAGGCAGGGCGGACGGCACCCACCCATCCAACCAGCGACCCCCACCGGCGGGCGGGTCAGACGGGGACGCTCAGGGTGGCGACGTAGCCCTCGTCCACGGAGCCGGTGACCTTGGCCATCTGCAGCGAGTAGCCGTCGCTGAAGATGCCGTCGGTGTCGAGGCTGACCTGCGCGAGGTTGTCGACGCTCTGCTCGTAGCCGTCGGCGGCGTAGACGGTCTCGCAGACGTCCTGGGGCAGGGCCAGCTGGGAGGTGCGCAGCTTGCCGGTCCCGCTCGTGGCGGCGTCGAGCGACTCGTAGACCTCGAAGTGCATGTGCGGCCAGCGGCCGGAGTAGCAGGCGGGGAAGATCGTGGTGAACTCGACAGCGTGCCGTCGGCGGCCGCCTCCTGGACGCCGCGCAGGTAGTTCTCGTCGGCCGCGTCGCCGTCGTACATCGAGTAGCTGCCGTCCCGGTCGCAGTGCCACAGGTAGACGGCCGCGCCGGCGAGCGGGGTCGCGTCGTCCCCGTTGAGGTCGTAGACCTTGAGCTTGACGGTCACCGGGACGCCCTCGGCCATTCCGGACGCGGAGCCGAAGCTGCTGGTGATGTCCTGGCGGACCACACCCGACGCAGTGAGCGCGTCGGGACCGTTGGACCCATCGGCCGGAAACGGCCCCGCGGTCTCCTCGGGGATCTCACCGTCGGCCACCTCGACGGTCGAGTCGGCACCCATGGGGCCGCCACCGGGCGGCCGGTCGGGACGGCCGTTGCTCGACGCGCTCGTGGCGCTGCTGTCGTCGGTCGCGCAGCCGGCGACCGCGACGACGCCCAGGCCGCCGACGATGCCGAGCAGGCCGCGGCGGCCCAGGCTCGTCCGGCTCAGACCTTTCCGGCCGCGCTCGACGAGCTGGGGCAGGTCGTGCGAGAGGCCGAGGTCGTGCGCCTCCGGCTGGTCGTCGTGGTGGTGGTGGCTCATGCGCTGCTCCTGAGAAAGACGATGGGTGCCGGTGGTCTCCACCGGCACCCATTGGAGCCGTCGTTGCTGTGCGATCCCTGTCCGGGACGTGTGGCTCAGGAGTAGAAGGCCGCGATCTTGTCCGCGTAGTTGCCTTCGACCACGTTGCGCTTGACCTTCATCGACGGGGTCAGCTCGCCGGACTCGACGGTCAGGTCGTGGTCGAGCAGCTCCCACTTCTTGATCGTCTCCCAGCGGTTGAGCTGGCTGTTGAGCTGGTCGACGTAGCCCTGCACCATCGCGTGGCACTTCTCCGAGCCGACGATCGCGGCGTAGTCGCCGGTCACGTCGTTCTCCGTCGCCCATTCCGACGATCGCGTCCGGGTCGAGGGTGACGAGCGCGACCACGAAGTTGCGCTCGTTGCCGAAGACCATGAACTGGCTGGCGTAGGGGCAGATCGCCTTGAACTTCGACTCGATCGCCGGCGGGGCGATGTACTTCCCGCCGGAGGTCTTGAAGAGCTCCTTGATCCGGCCGGTGATGGTGAGGTAGCCGTCGGCGTCGAGGGAGCCCTTGTCGCCCGTGTGCAGCCACCCGTCGTCGGTGAGCGACTTCGCGGTCTCCTCGGGCAGGTTGTGGTAGCCGTCCATGACGTCCGGACCCTTGATCATGCACCTCGTCGCCGTCGCCGAGCTTGACCTCGGAGCCCGGGAAGACCGGTCCGACGGTGCCGAACCGGTAGTCGCTCGGGAGGTTGACGAACGAGCCGGCCGAGGACTCGGTCAGTCCGTAGCCCTCGAGGATGACGATGCCGGCGGCGTGGAACCACTCGGCGATCTCGCGGTTGAGCGCGGCGGCGCCGGAGATGAAGAACCGCACCCGACCACCGAACCGGTCGCGGATCTTGCTGAAGACCAGCTCGTCGAAGACGGTGTGCTGCAGGCCGAGGAGCAGCGGGACCGACCTGCCCTCGCGCTTGAGGTTGTCGACCTTGAGGCCGACCTCGAACGCCTTGGTGAAGATCTTCTCCTTGACGCCGCCCTCGGCTGCCTGCATGGTGACGATCCGGCCGTGGGCCTTCTCGAAGATCCGCGGGGCCGCCCCCATGAAGGTCGGCTTGACCACGGCGAGGTTCTCGACGATCTTGTCGACCCGGCCGTCGATCGCGGTCGGCGAACCCGCACGCCAGCTGCGTGGACAGCAGCACCTTGCCGAACGAGTGGGCCATCGGCAGCCAGCAGGAACTGCAGGTCGTCCTCGCTGAGGATGTCCTGGGCGCGGATCGCCTCGCCCTCGTAGACCCACGAGCTGTGCCGCAGCCGGACACCCTTGGGGCGTCCGGTGGTGCCCGGAGGTGTAGATCAGGGTGGCCAGCTGGTCGCCGGAGATCGACTCGGCCGTCTCCTCGATGATCGCCGGGATGGGCGGCGAGGTACTCCTCGCCGAGCGCCTCGAGCGTCTTCAGGTCGATGACCCACTCGCCGTCGGCCGTCCCGTCGAAAGTCACGACCTTGGCGACGTGCGGGCAGCTCGCCCTTGCGGGCCGTCAGCTTGGCGATCTGCTCGTCGTCCTCGGCGAACACCACCCGGCACTCCGAGTCCGCGAGGATGTAGGCCGTGTCCTCCTCGTTGGTGCTCGGGTAGACGGTCGTCGTCGCGGCACCGGCGCACATGACCGCGAGGTCGGCCAGGATCCACTCGTAGCGCGTCCCGGAGGCGATGCCGACCCGCTGCTCGCGCTCGATGCCCAGGGAGAGCAGGCCAGCCGGCCATCCGGGCCGACCTCGTCACCGGCCTGCTGCCACGTCACCGACTCCCAGCCGGCTCCCTTCGGGTAGCGGAAGGCCTCGCTCGATCCGGACTTGGCGACCCGGTCCAGGAACTGCACCGCGACGTTCGGGGGGAGGCTGGACGATGAAGCTGGCGTCCTTGTTGGCTGGCATGGCGTTCCGTTGCTCCTGACTCGCTGGGTCGCGACGGCGGCCGTCGGACCACGGCGTGACGATCTGGTTGGTGAGTAACCTAGATCACCTGGTTACGCGGCGGTAGCAGGCGAAAGTCCCCGGACGGTTCCGCGGGTGATGAGTCAGGCCCGCCACGCTGGTCCTCTGCCTCGTCCTGCCCCAGTCCTTGCCCCAGTCCTTGCCCCAGTCCTTGCCCCAGTCCTAGTCCTGCCTAGTCCTGCACGGCCTTGACGATCGCGATGCACTGGGTGATCCAGTCGCGCTCGTCCGGGTCGAGGGCGCGGTCGGTCCGCTGCGCGTCCTGGATGGTCCAGTGGGCGTTGACCACCATCCGCACGACCACCCAGTCGCGCGCCCGGTCCTCGTCGAGCCCCGCGGCGTCGACCACGGCGTGGAAGCGGCGGCGCACGGCTGCCCGGACATCGCCGTCGGCAACCTCCTCCCACCGGTTCCAGAGCAGCGGCGCCGGTTCGAAGTGCGGGTCGCCGGACATCGGCTTGGGGTCGATCACCAGCCAGGGTGCGCGGGCAGGCGGCGAGCACGTTGTGCGTAGTGCAGGTCGCCGTGCACGATCACGCCGGTGCTGGCCGGGTCACCGACCAGGGCGCGCCCGAGGTGCAGGGCCTGCTCGACCATTCGCCGCGGCACCGGGGCGTCACGGCCCAGGGTCGCCAGGTCGTCGAGCCACGTCTCGACGTACGACGAGATGGTGCGCAGCTGCGGCGGGGCCGGCACGTGCAGGCGAGGAGTAGAGCTCGCCCACGGTCTCGCAGGCCTCGACGTACCCCACGGTCGAGAGGTCGTCGTGACCCAGCCGCTCCAGCAGCAGCGCCCGGCGGCGCGGGTCGGCACGGAAGAGCCGCACGGTCCCCCGGCCACCCCAGTGCTGGAGAGCGAGGGCCTCGTGCTCGGACTCCTCGTCGCCGTCGAAGGTGATCTTCAGGACCGCCGGGGTGCCGTCCGCGGTGCGCACCGCGGGGACCAGGGAGCAGAAGCCGTGCCACACCGGACCGTCGAGGGTCAGGTCCCACTCCTCGACGAGGTCGGCCGCCAGCCGCGGCAGCCGGTCCAGCCACGCGCCCCAGTCGGGGCCGAGCCGCCGCTGGGCGTCGAGGGCGGGCGGGACGACGAGCGACGGTGGCACGTGCGGCACGCTAGCCGACCGGCCGCCCTACTTCTTGCCGGTCTTCTCGCCGGTGACGCCGGTGGACAGCGCGGCGATGAACGCCTCCTGGGGGACCTCGACGCGGCCGACCATCTTCATCCGCTTCTTGCCCTCCTTCTGCTTCTCCAGCAGCTTGCGCTTGCGGGTGATGTCGCCGCCGTAGCACTTGGCGAGCACGTCCTTGCGGATCGCCCGGATGTTCTCGCGGGCGATCACCCGGGCGCCGATCGCGGCCTGGATCGGCACCTCGAACTGCTGGCGCGGGATCAGCTCCTTGAGCTTGCCGGCCAGCATCACGCCGTAGGAGTACGCCGCGTCCTTGTGCACGATCGCGGAGAACGCGTCGACGGGCTCGCCCTGGAGCAGGATGTCGACCTTGACCAGGTCGGCGGCCTGGTCGCCCGAGCGCTCGTAGTCGAGCGAGGCGTAGCCCTTGGTGCGCGACTTCAGCTGGTCGAAGAAGTCGAAGACGATCTCGCCCATCGGCAGCGTGTAGCGCATCTCGACCCGGTCCTCGGACAGGTAGTCCATGCCGCCGAGCTGGCCGCGCTTGGACTGGCACAGCTCCATGATCGTGCCGATGTAGTCGGACGGGCTGAGGATCGTCGCCTTGACCACGGGCTCGCGGACCTCGGCGATCTTGCCGCCTCGGGGTACTCGCTCGGGTTGGTGACCTCGATCCGCGGAGCCGTCCTCCATGACCACCTCGTAGACCACGTTGGGCGCGGTCGAGATCAGGTCGAGGTTGAACTCGCGCTCGAGCCGCTCGCGGACGATCTCCATGTGCAGCAGGCCGAGGAAGCCGCACCGGAAGCCGAAGCCGAGCGCGCCCGGAGGTCTCGGGCTCGTAGGCCAGGGCGGCGTCGTTGAGCTGGAGCCGCTCGAGGGCGTCGCGCAGCGTCGGGTAGTCGTCGCCGTCGATCGGGTACAGCCCGGAGTAGACCATCGGGTTGGGGTGCTTGTAGCCGCCGAGCGCCTCGGTGGCGCCGTGGTGCTGGCTGGTGACGGTGTCCCCGACCCGGGACTGGCGCACGTCCTTCACGCCGGTGATCAGGTAGCCGACCTCGCCGACGCCGATCTCCCCGGTCTTCACCGGCTCCGGGCTGATCACGCCGACCTCGAGCATCTCGTGGACGACGCCGTTGGACATCATCTTGATCCGGTCGCGGTGGCTGAGCTTGCCGTCGACGACCCGGACGTAGGTGACCACGCCGCGGTAGGTGTCGTAGACCGAGTCGAAGATCAGCGCGCGGGCCGGCTTGTCGGCGTCGCCGACCGGAGCCGGGGTCTGCTTGACGATCTCGTTGAGCAGGGCCTCGACGCCCAGACCGGTCTTCGCCGAGGTGCGCAGCACGTCCGACGGGTCGCAGCCGATGATGCCGGCGAGCTCCGCGGCGTACTTCTCGGGGTTGGCGTTGGGCAGGTCGATCTTGTTCAGCACCGGGATGATGTGCAGGTCGGCGCCCAGCGCGAGGTAGAGGTTGGCGAGGGTCTGCGCCTCGATGCCCTGGGCGGCGTCGACGAGCAGGACGGCCGCCTCGCACGCCTCGAGCGAGCGGGACACCTCGTAGGTGAAGTCGACGTGCCCGGGGGTGTCGATCATGTTGAGGACGTAGGTGCCCGGCTCGGCGCCCTCGGCGTTGCCCGCCGGCACGGTCCAGGGCATCCGGACGGCCTGGCTCTTGATGGTGATGCCGCGCTCGCGCTCGATGTCCATGCGGTCGAGGTACTGCGCCCGGGCGGCCCGCTCGTCGACGACCCCGGTGAGCTGCAGCATCCGGTCGGCGAGCGTCGACTTGCCGTGGTCGATGTGCGCGATGATGCAGAAGTTGCGGATGATCGCGGGATCGGTGTGACCGGGCGCAGGCGCGGTTCTCGAGGACACAGCATGCTTTCTGGGGCGGTGGTGGCCCGGACGTCGGAGGCGACGCGGGCGGAAGGCCTCATTCTTCCACGCGCAGCACCCGCGACCCGAACCGACGACTGGGCCGACGACCGCGACGGGCGACGACGTCGACCGACGACGTCGGGCAGGATGCCGGGCATGGCCGAGCCGCTACCCAACCCGGTGCCCACCGGCCGGACCGCGCGGCGGCTGGACTGGCAGTTCCTGCCTCGGCACATCCGCGACCTGGTCGAGCAGCGGTGCGGGTCCCCGGTCGTGTCGACGGAGTCGCAGGGCGGTGGGTTCACCCCCGGCTTCGCGTCCGTGCTCACCTGCGCGGACGGCACCCGGCACTTCGTCAAGGCGGCCTCCGTCGTCGCCCAGGCCACCTTCGCCGACTCCTACCGCCAGGAGGCCCGCAAGCTTGCCGCGCTGCCGAGCAGCGTGCCGGCCCCCCGGCTGCTGTGGTCCCACGACGACGACTGGGTGGTGCTGGGTCTGGAGCACGTCGAGGGCCGGCTGCCCCAGCGCCCCTGGCGGACCGCGGAGCTCGAGCGCTGTCTCGCCGCGGTGGAGGAGACCGCCCGCTGCCTCACCCCCGCGCCGCCCGCGCTGGCGCTGGACACCTTCGCCGTGGAGTTCGCGCCGTTCGCCGGCGATGTGGGACGTCGCTGCGCGCCGAGGGCTGGGACCTCCCCCACCACGACGAGGCGGCCGCGCTGGCGTCCCGCTTCGCCGAGGTGACCGCGGGCAGCACGCTGGTGCACACCGACATCCGCGACGACAACCTGATCCTGGGCGACTCCGGCGAGGTGTGGATCTGCGACTGGAACTGGCCGGTGCTGGGTGCCGACTGGCTGGACACGTTGTTCCTGCTGATCGGCGCCGCGCGGGGACGGCCTCGACGTCGAGGAGATGCTGGCCGCGCTGCCGCTCACCCGCGACGTCCCCGCCGAGTCGGTCGACGTCGTGCTGGCACTGGTCGCCGGCTACTTCCTCCGTCAGGGAGAGCAGCCGACGCGGCCGACCTCGCCGTACCTCCGCGACCACCAGCGCTGGATGGGCCAGGTGACCTGGGACTGGCTGTGCGAGCGGCGGGCCTGGACCTGAACGATTTGGGCGGCTCGGCGGCCCGCTGGTAGCGTTGCTCCTCGCGTGTCCGGCGCGCGCCCACCCCGTGTGGGCCTGTCGGTTGCCGGTCACCAGACCAGACTTTCCTCATCCACCGCGACACAGAGGTTCATCAGTGGCGAACATCAAGTCCCAGATCAAGCGCAACAAGCAGAACGAGAAGCGTCACGAGCGCAACAAGGCCGTCAAGTCCGGCCTGAAGACTGCCGTGCGCAAGTTCCGCGAGGCCATCGACGCCGGCGAGAGCGCCCTGGCCGTCGAGCTCGGGCGCGACGCCTCCAAGAAGCTCGACAAGGCCGCCTCGAAGGGTGTCATCCACAAGAACCAGGCCGCCAACCGCAAGTCGTCGATCGCGAAGACGCACCGCCGCTCTCTGATCCGCACCCCGACCGACCCGCCCGAGCATCTCGGGCGGGTCGTCGGCATTTGCGGCAGGGTGACCCATCCGGGCTCGGGTCAGCGCGGGTCGCGCAGGTCGGCGATGGTGAGCACCAGCCGCTCCAGCGTGTACGACGCGTCGGTGGCCGCGCCCTTGATGTCGGCGTCCGCGGTGGCCACCGCCATGATCGCCCGGGAGATGCCGTCGTCGGACCAGCCACGGGACTGGTCGCGCAGGGTCCGCAGCTTCCACGGCGGCACGCCCACCTCGCGGGCCAGGTCGAACTCCTTCATCCCCTTCGGCGCGGCCTTGTAGCGCGCCACTCCTCGGGCGCTGCCGGCGAAGGCGGAGGTGACCAGCACCGGGGGCGTCCCGCCGTCCAGTGCCCAGCGCAGCTCCTCGAGCGCTGCGGACCGGCGGCCGAAGAACGCCGCGTCGGCCACGGCGAAGGACTTGGCCTCGGCCCGGCCCCCGAAGTAGCGCTTGACCTTCTCGATCGTCAGCGGCTCGCCGGGGAAGTCGTTGGCCAGCTGGTGCGCGGCCGCGGAGAGGGACCGCAGGTCCTGGCCGACCGCCTGGACGAGGAAGCCGGCCGCGTCGTCCTCGATGGTCGCGCCGTGGGTGCGGACCTCGGCGGAGACGAAGCGCGGGAACTCGGCGCCCTTGAGCTCGGCGGACTTGACCTCGGTCACCGTGCCCAGCTTGCGCAGCTTGGCGAGCAGACCGGAGCCCTTCTGGCCGCCACCGTGCACGAGCACGAGCGCGACGTCCTCCACGGGCGCGGCGCAGTAGGACACCAGGCCTTCGGCGGACTCGTCGGGCAGCTGCTCGAGCCCGCGCACCACGACGCAACGCGTGCTCGAGAAGAGCGAGGCTGCCGACAGCTCGCCGAGCACGGCGAGGCTGAGGTCGCCGGCGGTCGTCTCCGCCTGCTCGGCCTCGGCGTCGAAGCCGCGGACCGCGGCACGGACCGAGCCGACCGTGCGCTCGTTGAGGAACTCCTCCTTGCCCGTCACCAGGGTGACGCGGCCGAGGACGTCGGCGGGCTGCGGACCTCTCATGGTGCGACCAGCCTGTCACAGCACACCGACGTCCCCCGTCGGGTGCCGGTGCTCAGCCGCGGGTCGCGGTCAGCAGGCGCCCGGCACGCGCGACCACGACGAGGTCGCCCTCGAGGTCGGTGCGGAGCACCTCGGCGCCGGCCGCCGCGAACGGTGCCAACGTCTCCGGTGCGGGGTGGCCGTAGTCGTTGTCCTCCCCCACGGGCACCAGCACGACCCGCGGCCGGAGTCCGGTGAGGAAGTCGAGGTCCTGGTGCCGGCTGCCGTGGTGCGGGAGCTTGAGCACGTCGACCCGGAGGCCGGGCAGGGTCCGCGCCAGCGTGGCCTGTGCCTCCGGCTCGATGTCGCCGGTGAGCAGCAGCCGGAGCCCGGCGACGTCCACCAGCAGCACCACGCTCGCGTTGTTGGCGAGGCTGCCCTCGGTGGCCACGCGTGCCGGGTCGGCCGGTGGCCACAGGACCTGGAGGGTGGCCGGGCCGGCGGTCCAGGTCTCGCCGTACGCCGCCACCCGGACCGGCACCCCGGCCGCCCGTGTGGCCGCCTCGACCTCCACCGCGCCCTCGACGGGGTCGGCCAGCGAGGTGACCAGGACCTGTCCGACCCGGCGGCCGTCCAAGACCCCGCGCAGCCCGTCGACGTGGTCGGCGTGGAAGTGGGTGAGGACCAGCGTCGGCACCTCGACCACGTCGAGCCGCCTCAGGCAGGCGTCGACCGCCGCCGGGTCCGGGCCGGTGTCGACGACGAGACCCCGACCCTCGCCCACGTGGACGACCAAGGCGTCGCCCTGACCGACGTCGCACGCGGCGAGGACCCAGCCGTCCGGTGGCCAGCCCGGGGTGGGAGGGACGACCACCACCGAGACGACGAGCAGCGAGCAGGCCGCCAGGCCGCTGGTGCGGTTCCGGAGCACCCGTGGGGCCGCCCAGCCCACGACGAGACACAGGGCGGTGAGCGTGGCCAGGGCGACCGGGCCGGAGCCCCAGTCGACCGCGGCGGTCGGCAGGCGGGCACCGACACGGGCGACCAGCACGATCCAGGCGACGCACCAGGAGGCGAGCGTGCCGAGCAGGTGCCCGGCCGGCCCCCAGAGCAGCCCGGTCAGGGCGCCGCCGAGTCCCAGGACCGTGGCCGGACCGACGGCCGGGGCCACGACCAGGTTGGCGGCGACGGCCACGAGGCTGACCTGGCCGGAGATGGCCGCGACCAGCGGCGTGCAGGCCAGCTGGGCAGCCGCCGGCACCGCGACCGCCTCGGCCGCCCAGCGCGGCAGCCAGCGGCCGAGCGCGTCTCGCCAGCCAGGGGCCAGCAGCAGGATCCCGCCGGTGGCCAGGACCGAGAGGGCGAATCCGACGCTCCCGGCCAGCCAGGGGTCGGTCAGCAGCAGGACCACGACGGCGACGCCGAGGGCGCGGGTGCCGCGGCGCAGCCCGTTGGAGCCCAGCCCGAGGAGGGCGACGGCACCCATGGCCGCCGCGCGGACCACGCTCGGCTCGGCGCGCGCCAGCAGCAGGAAGGCGCCGATGCCGACGACGGCGACGGCGTGCAGGGCCCGGCCCCGCACCCCGAGCCATCGCGCGAGCACCAGCAGGAAGCCCACGAGCAAGGTCAGGTTGGTCCCCGACACCGCGGTCAGGTGGGTCAGCCCCGTAGTGCGGAAGTCGTCCACGAGCGCCGGGTCCATCCGGGCGTCGTCGCCCAGCACCAGCGCCGGCACCAGCGCGCGCTGGTCGTCGGGCCGGTCCCGCACCGAGGCACGCAACGCCGCACGCACCGCTTCGGCAGCCCGCCACCACGCGTCCGGCTCGACGAGCCGCACCGGATCGCCACGCGCCACCAGGACCGCGGCGCGGCTGTGGTCGGTCGACGCCGAGAGGCGCCCGGCCACCCGCAACCGCGCTCCGAGCCGCTGCTCGAGCCACGGCGGGTCGGCGACCACCAGCACCGGCACGTGCACGTCGTACGTCGTGCCGCGGCCCACGACCCGCTCCACGTCGCCGGTGAGCAGCACCCGGTCGCCGAAGCGGCCCGCGGTCAGGCGGGGATCCCCGGTCACCGTCAGCTCGACGGTGACCGACGCCCCGTCGCCGGCCAGCCGCGCGACCGGGTCGTGGGCGAGACGGTCGGCGCGGACCAGTCCGCCCGCCAGCACGGCGAGCAGCACCGCCAGCACCCCGATCGCGGTGCTGCTGCGCCCCGGCGGCGAACCCCGCCGACGCCAGGCGCCCCCGGCGGCGGCCGTCAGCGCGCCGCCGCCGACACCGAGCAGCACCCACGGGCCGGCCCGGAGCAGCGCCCCGACGACCGCCTCCCTCGCCTCGAGGGGCACCAGCGGGGCGAGCAGCCCGCCCGCCCAGGCGCCGAGCGCGAGCAGGGGCATCCGCAGGTCCAGGCCGGACGGGACCCGGTCGAGAGCCGGACTCAGAGAGTCACCAGCGGGGCGAGCTGACCCAGCGTCGCCTCACCGATGCCGTCGACCTCGAGCAGCTCATCGACGGCCGTGAAGCCGCCGTGCGCGTCCCGCCAGGCGATGATCGCCGCGGCCGTGACCGGCCCGACCTCGGGCAAGGACTCCAGCTCGGCCTGACCCGCGCTGTTGAGCGGCACCAGGGCCCCGGCCGGCCCAGGGGCCGCCGGTGACGCCGGTGACGCCAGGGCTCCGGCGGCCACCCCGGTGGCGGGGCCGACGCCCACCAGGATCTGCTCCCCGTCGACCAGCGTCCGGGCCAGGTTGAGGGCGGTGAGGTCGACACCGGGCCGGACTCCGCCGGCCGCCTCCAGCGCGTCCACCACCCGGCTGCCGGGGGCGAGGACGGCGATGCCCGGCCGGCGGACCTTGCCGGCGACGTCGACGACCAGCTCCGCGGCGCCGGAGCTCGGGACCGGTGTGGGCCTCCCGGCGGCCGGCAGACCGGTCACCAGTGGCGCGGCCGTCGCGGCAGTCGCTGGCGGTGCGGTCGCGGGCCCGACCTCGTGCGGGCCCGCCCGGACCAGCCACCAGGTGGTGACGACCAGGCCGACCAGGATGGCGAGCCCGACGACCGTGAGCTGACCGGGTCCGATCGCCACCGGCCCGGGGAGCCCTCGGGGAGCCCAGCCACGCCGGCGCGCGTGCCGGCCGGGCTCCGGGACCGCGGCGGGCGGCTCGCTCTCCGGTGGCCCCGGCACCTCCAGCGCGGCAAGCCGGTCCGGTCGCACCCGGGTGTGCGTGGGCGGTGCCCGCCACGGCTCGTCCGGGTCCGGCTCGGCTGCCTCGGGCTCTCGGACCGCCGCGAGCTCGGCGCTCAGCAGCGCGAGCCGTCGTGAGACGGCCTCCTGGTGCTCGGAGTCGTGCCGCTTGCTGCGCATGCCCCGGACAGTAGGAGCGTCATGCCCCCTGCCACGGCCGCGCCGGCGGCGCTGTGGACGAACGACCCCGGCGCGTCGGATGTGGAGGGTTGCCGGCGCAGCGCTCGGTCAGGCGGGTCGCGGAGCCACGCAGACGGCGAGCATCCCCGGCCCGACGTGCGCGCCCAGGACGGCGCCGAGCTCGCCGCACCAGACCTCGCGGCCCTCGAGGTTGGCGGCCAGTCGTTCGCGCACCCGGGTGGCGAGCTGTCCCGCGCGGTCCGGGTCGGCGAGGTGCGCGACGGACACGTCGACGGCCAGGTCACCGGCCCGCTCGGCGGCCAGGTCCTCGAGCCGGGCCAGCGCGCGTGCCGACGTCCGCACCTTCTCCAAGGTCGAGACCCGTCCGTCGGCGATGGTCAGCAGGGGCTTCACGGCGAGCGCGCCACCGAACAGGGCCGCGGCGGCGCCGATCCTCCCGCCCCGGCGCAGGTACTCCAGCGTGTCGACGTAGAAGAGGGACGACGACGAGGCGGCGCGCTCCCGGGCCGCCTGGACCGCGGCGGCCGCCGAGCCACCGGCGTCGAGGACGTCAGCGGCCGTGAGCGCGGCGAAGCCCGTGGCGATGCCCACCTGACGACTGTCGACCGTCGTCACCGGCACCGAGACCTGCCGGGCCGCGAGCTGGGCCGACTCGAAGGTGCCGCTCATGTCCCCGGAGATGTGGATCGAGACGATCTCGGCGGCGCCCTCGGCCGCCAGTCGCTCGTAGGTCTCCACGAAGGCCGCCGGTGCCGGGCGCGAGGTGCTCACCGGGACGAACTCGCGCAGGGCCTCGGCGACCTTGGCCGGGGAGGCCTCGGGGCTGCCCTCGTCGTGGACGCCGGCGCCGATCACGACGTGCAGCGGCACCACGACGATGCGGCGTTCGGCGGCCACCTCCGGCGGCAGCGATGCGGTCGAGTCGGTCACGACGACGGTGCGGCCGGCCATGCGCCGAAGGGTAGCCGGTCGATCGTCCGGGCGACCTCAGACGCTGGTACGGCGGTGGAAGCGCCGCGGCTTGCCGATCCGCACCCGTTCCATCTCCCACAAGCGGTCCACGGCCTGCAGGTGGACCGGCTCGGCGGCGGCGTTCACCTGCTCCAGCAGGGCCGCCACCCGTTCCGCCGAGGCCACCCGGCCGGCGACCTCGAGCACCCCGACCGTCTGCTCCCTCAGCTCGTAGTGCAGGACCCGGACCTCGTCGAGCACGTCCCGCACCAGGGCGAACACCTTGCGGTCGTGCTCGTCCGGCTCGCTGGTGCCCTCCTGGTCATCAATCGCCAGCTCGTTCAACGCCCAGGCCGCTCCGCTGGCCTCGAGGGCGAGCAGGTCGACGTGGTGGGAGAGCGTGCGGCTGTCCCGGCGGAAGCGCAGGAACGGGTTCTCCCGGGCGCGGCGGCGGCGCTCCGCCACGACACCCGGCTCGGGCTGGGGCAGCTTGAGCTCGGCGCGGGTGCGCTCCTCCTCGGCGATCTCGCGCTCGGTGCGGGCGACGACGTGGTCGACCATCGCGGTGTGGAAGGCCGCGAGCCGCGAGTCGGCGAGGTCGCCGACGAGCTTCTCGACCATGTCGGCCCCGAGGCGCAGCCGGTCCCAGTCACCCGGCCGGGCCTCGGCGCGGTCGCGCCGGCCCGACGCCCAGTCCAGCGGCTCGCCGTCGCTGCCCAGCCCGAGGGACGTGGCCAAGGAGACGGCCTGGTCGCGCGCGGTCTCCAGCGGGCCGTCGAGCGCCCGGCGCAGCTGACCGGCGTGCGAGTCGGCCTCCGGTGTGCCCGGAGCGCCGCCCCGCAGGGCCGGAGGCCGCACCAGGTCGGCCTGGAGCGCGTCGGAGGAGACCCGGTCGGCCGGAGCGAGCACCGGGCGCACCAGGCGGTAGGCGTCGTCGGCGACCTGGGCGAGCCAGGTGCGCACCGTGGCGTGGATGTCGAGCGTGGCCGCGGCGTTCGAGGACACCCACTCCCGGTCGCGACGCCGCTGCTCCCGGGTGCGCCACAGGTCGACGGTGAGGGCGCCCACCACGATCGCGGACTGGGCACCGACGAGGGCGGTGAGGATGTTCGCCGCCGTCGCCCAGCCCGCGCCCGAGCGCGCCTCGGCCAGGACCAGCAGCGGCAGGAACACCAGCCAGACGGTCAGGCTGAGCCAGAACAGTGGCAGGGCGCCCAGCGCCCCGCGTCGACCGTGATCGTGTCGTGCCATCGCGCTCACCCCCGAGAAGCGGGCCACCGGCACGGGCACCGCAAGGTACGTCCCTCGAGAGTACCGGTCACCGGCCGGCGAGAGTTGTACCGCGACTTGCCGTCAGCAGGTGACGGAAGATCGCGGGACAACCGGTGGCACCTCAGCCAACGACGATGTTGACCAGCTTCGGCGCTCGGACGATCACCGTACGGACCTCCCGGCCGTCCAGGGCCCGGACGACGTCGGGGTCGGCCAGGGCGGCGGTCCGCAGGTCGTCCTCGGTCACGTCCGGCGAGACCTCCAGGCGCGACCGCACCTTGCCCTGCACCTGCACGACCGCGGTCACCGACTCCTCGACCAGCAACGCCGGGTCGACCTCGGGCCACGGGATCCGGGAGACGGTGGGCTCGTGGCCCAGCCGCTCCCACATCTCCTCGGCGGTGTACGGCGCCACCAGCGACAGCACGATCGCCACCGTCTCGGCGGCCTCGCGGACGGCCGGGTCGGCGGGACCGACCCCGGAGTCGATCGCCTTGCGGGTGACGTTCACCAGCTCCATGGTGCGCGCGATCACCACGTTGAAGCGCTGCGCCTGCAGCAGCGACGCCACCTCGTGGACGGTCTTGTGGACGGTCCGGCGCAGCGCGACGTCCCCGCCCTCGACGGGTGTTCCGGGCGCCGACGTGACGTCGCCGCTCAGCCGCCACACCCGTTGCAGGAACCGCAGCGAGCCCGCGGGCGACATGTCCGCCCAGTCGATGTCGTCCTCCGGGGGGCCTGCGAAGACCAGGGTCAGCCGCACCGCGTCCACACCGTAGGCCGATAGTTGGTCCCCCAGACTGACGCCGTTGCCCAGCGACTTGCTCATCTTCTTGCCCTGGTTGATGACGATGCCCTGGTTCAGCTGCGCCGAGAACGGCTCGCGGAAGCCCACCAGCCCCATGTCGTTCAAGACCTTGGTGAAGAACCGGGCGTACAGCAGGTGCAGCACCGCGTGCTCCACGCCGCCGACGTAGATGTCGCACGGGCCCCAGGCGTTCACCAGGTCCGTGTCGAACGCCTGCGAGTCGTCGTGCGGCGAGCAGTAGCGCAGGAAGTACCACGACGAGTCCACGAACGTGTCCATCGTGTCGGCGTCGCGTCGCGCCGGGCCGCCACACTGCGGGCAGTCCACCTCCACCCACTCGGTGGCCGCCGCCAGCGGCGAGACCCCCTTGGGCGTCAGGTCGGTGCCGCGCAGGTCGGGCAGCACCACGGGCAGCTGGTCGTCCGGTACGGCGACCTCTCCGCACTTCTCGCAGTGGACGATGGGGATGGGCGCGCCCCAGTAGCGCTGCCGGCTCAGCAGCCAGTCCCGCAACCGGAAGTTGACGGCGCGGGTGCCGAACCCCTTCTCCTCCAGCCAGTCGATGATCGCGGCCTTGGCGTCGTCGACCGTCCGCCCGTTCAGGTCGACCTCGCAGTTGGACGACGCGATCGCCGGTCCGGCGCCGGTGTAGGCCTCGCCGTCCCAGTCGTCGGGCGGCTGGACCGTCCGCACGACGGGCAGGTCGAAGACCTTGGCGAAGTCCCAGTCGCGCTGGTCCTGACCGGGCACGGCCATGATCGCCCCGGTGCCGTAGTCGGGCAGCACGTAGTCGGCGGCGTAGACCGGGATCTCGGCGTTGTTGGCCGGGTTGCGCACGTGCACGCCCAGGAAGACGCCCGACTTGGGTCGGTCGGTGGACATCCGGTCGATCTCGGAGGACTTGCGGACCTCGTCCAGGTAGGCCTCGAACGCCGGCCGCTGCGCGGCGGTGACCAGCTCCCTGGCCAGCGCGGCGTCGGCCGCCACCACCATGAAGGTCGCGCCGAACAGCGTGTCGGGCCGGGTCGTGTAGACCTGGATCGTGCGCGCCTCGTCCGCCCCGACGACCGGGAAGTCGACGTGGGCGCCCTCGGACCTGCCGATCCAGTTGCGCTGCGCGGTGATCACCCGGTCCGGCCAGGTGGGCGCCAGGTCGTCCAGGTTGTCCAGCAGCTCCTGGGCGTAGTCGGTGATCTTGAAGTACCACTGGGTCAGCTCGCGCTTGGTCACCTCGGCGCCGCAGCGCTCGCAGCGGCCGTCGACGACCTGCTCGTTGGCCAGCACCGTCTGGTCGTTCGGGCACCAGTTGACCGGGCTGTTCTTGCGGTAGGCCAGGCCGCGCTCGCGGAACCGCAGGAACAGCCACTGGGTCCAGCGGTAGTACTCCGGGTCGGAGGTGTTGAACCGCCGCGACCAGTCGACCGCGACGCCGTACTTCTTGAAGGAGGCGAACTGGGTGTCGATGTTGGCGTAGGTGTACGTCGCGGGGTGCTCGTTGTTGCGGATCGCGGCGTTCTCCGCGTTCAGGCCGAAGGAGTCCCAGCCCATCGGGTTCAGCACCTCGTAGCCCTGCTGCCACCAGTGCCGGGCCACGACGTCGTGCAGCGCAGTCACCTCGGCGTGACCCATGTGCAGGTCGCCGCTCGGGTAGGGGAACATCGTCAGCGCGTAGCGCTTCTCGCGCGGGCTGTCGTCGTCGGCGCGGAACTGGTCCAGCTGCTCCCACACCGGCAGCCACTTGGCCTCGGTGGCGTGGACGTCGTACGTCGCGGCCTGGTTCTCGTCTTGCTCGTTCATGGCGGTCTCTCTCACGTCTGTGGGCGGATCCGGAGCACAAAAAAGCCCCTCGGGAACGAGGGGCAGCCGCGTCGTGGTGTGCGAACCGACGCGGCTAGGTAAGGAGCAGGATCCTGCGCATGACAGCCATGCTACCGCCCGGGCGGGACCGGGTGCGAGCCGGTTCGCCCGGGCGGCGGGTGTCGCTCAGCGCACCCAGCGCGGCACCAGCGGCGGGTCCCACCACTCGCCGTTGCTGGCCTTGACGGCGCCGATGACGTGCAGGACGAAGGCCCACACGAGGGCGACGCCGAACGTCACGAACCCGACCAGCACCAGCATCAGGGGGATCGAGACCAGCAGGATGATGCCGGTGACGATCTGGATGTTGAGCGAGTTGGCGGCGTGCTGGCGCACGAACGGCCCGCGGTCCTTGTACATCAGGTAGATGACGAGCGAGCCGACGAAGCCGAGGAACCCGGCGCTCACGACCATCGCCACGGCCGGCACGGCGTGGCTGATCGCGCCCAGGTTGCGCTCCGCGGCGGGCGAGATCGGGGTCTGCTCGGGACGGTAGGTGTAGGCGGGTTCGGACATGATGACTCCTCGGGATGCGTGGTGGCGCTACGCCTACTCAACCACCGGATCCGGCCGCGTTGTTCCGGCTTCGGGGTCGGTTCAGGGTGCCCTCAGGGGCCAGTAGGGTCCGGTCATGACCGTCACCGACCTGTTCCGTCTCGACGACAAGGTGGCCATCGTCACCGGCGCCTCCAGCGGCCTCGGCGTCGCCTTCGCCCAGGCGCTGGCCGAGGCCGGCGCCGACGTGGTGCTCGGTGCCCGTCGGGCCGATCGCCTGGCGGACACGGCCGGTCTGGTCCGCGACGCCGGACGCCGGGTGCTGGCCGTGGCCACCGACGTCGCCGACCCGGCCCAGTGCCAGGCGCTGGTGGACGCCGCGATGTCGGAGTTCGGACGCGTCGACGTGCTGGTCAACAACGCGGGTGTCGGGACCGCCGTCCCCGCCACGCACGAGACCCCCGAGCAGTTCCGCCAGGTGATCGACGTCAACCTCAACGGGGCCTACTGGATGGCGCAGGCGTGCGGCCGGGTGATGACGCCCGGGTCGAGCATCGTCAACATCTCCTCCGTGCTCAGCCTCACGACCGCCGGGCTGCCGCAGGCGGCGTACGCCGCGTCGAAGGCCGGCCTCAACGGCCTCACCCGCGACCTGGCCCAGCAGTGGACCGGCCGCAAGGGCATCCGGGTCAACGCCGTCGCACCCGGCTTCTTCGCCTCGGAGATGACCGACCAGTACCCGCCCGGCTACCTCGAGGCGCAGCAGGCGCGGATCCCCGCGGGCCGCAAGGGTGAGCTCAGCGAGCTCGCCGCGACCGTGGTCTTCCTGGCGTCGCCGGCGGCCGGCTACATCACCGGCCAGACCCTGCCCGTCGACGGTGGGATGACGATCACCTGACGTCGGCGACCGCGGGGTGGCGGACCAGCCACCACAGCCCTGCGACCGGCAGCACCAGGGGCACGAAGCCGTAGCCCGCCCCGAACGTCGACCAGACGGTCTCGTCCGGGAACAGCCCGGGATCCAGGACCGTCAGCGTGCCGACGGTCAGCACCCCGACGAGCTCGAAGGCGCACGCCGCGAACGCCACCCGGTGCGCCCGTGGCGTGGTCCGGCGCAGGGCGAGCGTGGCGACCAGGTAGATCACCGCCGCGACCAGCGACAGCGTGTAGGCCAGCGGCGCCTCGTCACCCTTGGTCAGCAGCTGGACGATCGCCCGCGCGCCGGCGGCCAGGGCGAACACGGCGTACACCGCCACCAGGACCTGGCGCCCCGTGCTCGAGGGAGCGCGGCTCATGTCGTGCCCAGCCGCCACAGGACGACGGCGACGGCCAGCGCGGCGATGGCGAGCACCCACATCGACGCCGGCTCGGGAGCGGACTCCCCCTCGAGCGTCGGACGCCGGGTGACCAGCGGGATCACCGCCACCGCGGCCACCGCGTAGCCCACGTGGACGAAGGGCTCGTCCGGGCCGTCCCCGGCGGCCCAGGCGAGCAGGTCGGCGGCGACCACGAGGAACAAGAGGCCCTCGGCGACCTCGGTGCCGATCCGGCAGGCCCGCTCGAGCGGAAGGCCCAGGGCGGCCAGCGCGCACCCGACGGCGAGCACCAGCATCAGCCCGGTCGCCACCCAGATCACCACGTCCACGGCGGTGACAGTAGCCGTCCGGGGAAGGAGTCCAGACCACCGTTGCCGCCACCGGGAGACCGGTCCATGATGGAAGACGGCCAAGGGGGTAGACATGGCCGAGGAGCGAGAGGCCACGCCACCAGGCGCAGGCGATGCGGCGGTGGACGCGCGCGACCTCGACGACGCCCTGGAGCAGTCCCTCGCCAGCCGCGAGATCCTGCTGGCCCTGGGCCGCGAGCGGCGACAGCTCCGACGCAGATCCTCGACACCATCGTCGAGCGCGCCGCGACGGCTGTGCCGCGCCGATGCCGCGCAGCTCTCCCTGCTCGACGGAGACGTCTTCCGGCTCTCGCGGACTCTCCGGCGACGTCCCCGAGGAGTTCCGCCGCTACATGCTGGACCACCCGATCGAGCGCAGCCGGGCCTCGCTCGCTCGGCCGGGTCGCCGAGGACCGGCGGACCCAGCAGATCGCCGACGTGCTCGGCGACCCGGAGTACGGCCGGCAGGACCTCCAGCGCCTCGCCGGCTTCCGCACCCTGCTGGCGGCGCCGATGCTGCTGGGCGACGAGGTGGTGGGCGTCCTCACCATGTGGCGCACCGCAGGTCGCGCCGTTCAGCGAGCGCGACACGCGGCTGCTGGACGACTTCGCGGCCCAGGCGGCGATCGCGCTGCGCCAGGTGGACCTGATGCGCTCGCTCGAGGCGAGGGGCGCCGAGCTGGCGAGCAAGGTCGAGCAGCTCGAGGCACTGCGGGAGCGTGGGCGAGGCCGTCAGCTCGAGCCTCGACCCGGACGAGGTGCTCGACCGGATCGTCACCAACGCCGTCCGGCTCACCGGCACCGACGGCGGATCGATCATGGAGTACGACGAGGCGACCGACACCTTCCTGGTGCGGACCGCCTACGGGACGCAGCGAGGCTCTGGTCGCCGAGCTGCGCGCCATCACCATCCGCCGCGACTCGACCCTGGTCGGCCGGGCCGCCACCGAGCGGCACCCGCTCGAGATCGGCGACCTCTCCGAGGTCCACTCGACCCCCACCTCGAGGCGCTCTTCCGCGACGGGTGGCGATCGGTGCTCGCCATCCCCATGGTGCGCGGCGACCTGATCGTCGGCGTGCTGGTCATCCGTCGGCGGTCGGTGGGTGCGTTCCCCGAGGAGATGGTGGACCTGCTGCGAGACCTTCGCGTCCCAGTCGTCGGTCGCCATCGTGAACGCCCGGCTGTTCCGCGAGCTCGAGACCAAGTCGGCCGAGCTCGAGGTGGCGAGCCGGCACAAGTCGGAGTTCCTGGCCAGCATGTCCCACGAGCTGCGCACCCCGCTGAACGCCGTCATCGGCTTCTCCGAGGTGCTCGCCGACCGGATGTTCGGTGAGCTCAACGACCGCCAGGACGAGTACGTGCGCGACATCTGGAACTCCGGACGCCACCTCCTCGAGCTCCTCAACGAGATCCTCGACCTCTCCAAGGTCGAGGCCGGCCAGATGGCCCTGGAGCCGACGACGTTCCGGGTCGGCCGACGCGCTCGAGTACGCCGTGTCCCTGGTCCGCGAGCGCGCCGCCCGGCACGCCATCACCCTCACCGTCGACGTCGGGTCCGAGACGTCGAGACCGTCCACGCCGACGAGCTCCGGTTCAAGCAGGTCGTCCTCAACCTGGCTGTCCAACGCCGTGAAGTTCACCCCGGACGGCGGCTGCGGTCGCACGTCCGGGCCGACCACGTGGACCGACGAGCTCGTGGTGACCGTGACCGACACCGGGGTCGGCATCCCGCCCGAGGACCGCGAGCGCATCTTCGAGTCCTTCCAGCAGGGTGGCCGCGGGGTGGCCCGCGAGGAGGGCACCGGCCTCGGCCTCACCCTGTCCCGGCGCATCGTCGAGCTCTTCGACGGCCGGCTGTGGCTGGAGTCCGAGGTCGGCGTCGGCAGCACCTTCGGCTTCGCCATGCCCGCGCGACCCCGGGCCGTCGCCGACCGTCACCCGGGTCGAGTCCACCCGACCGTCCTGCTGGTCGACGACGACCGCGCCTCGCTCGACCTGGTGACGGCCTACCTCGAGGAGCTCCGGCCTGCACCTCGAGCGGGCGCACGACGGCGAGGAGGCGCTGCGCTCGCTCGCCGCGGCGCGCCCGGCGGCGGTCGTCCTCGACATCCGCCTGCCCGAAGGTCGACGGCTGGCAGGTGCTCCAGCGGATGCGGGCGGACCCGCGAGACCTCGAACGTGCCGGTCGTCGTCGTGTCCGTCGTCGACGAGCGCGCGCGCGGGCTGGAGGAGGGCGCGCGGAGTACCTGATCAAGCCGGTGAGCCGCGACGACCTGGTCGGCGCCCTCGCGCGCGCGGGCCTGCCGATGAGCCAGCCGCACACGGAGGGAGCGACATGACGGGCGAGTGCATCCTCGTGGTCGAGGACAACCCGCTGAACCTCAAGCTGGTCCGCGACGTGCTCGATGCGGCGGGGTACGACGTGCGTCGAGGCGACGTCCGGGGAGGAGGGCCTGCGGGTCGCCGCCGAGCACGCTCCGGATCTCGTCCTCATGGACCTCCAGCTGCCCGGGATCGACGGCAGCGAGACGCTGCGCCGGCTGCGGCAGGACGGCCTCGGGCGCGGGGTGCCGGTGGTGGCGGTCACCGCGTTCGCGATGGCGGAGGACCACGCCCAGGCCGAGCGCGCCGGCTTCGACGCGCTACGTCGAGAAGCCCATCAGCGTGCGAGGCCTGGTCCACCAGGTGCGAGAGCTTCCTCGACGGGGTCCGGCCATGAGCGACCGGCCGTTCACCGTCCTCGCCGTCGACGACGAGCCGGCCAACCTCCGCCTCCTCGACGCCGTGCTCACCCCGCGCGGCTACCACCTCGTGCCGGCGACGACGGGCCACGAGGCCCTCGACCTGCTCGTCGACCTCGACATCGACCTCGTGCTGCTCGACCTGATGATGCCCGGCCTGAACGGGCACGAGGTCTGCCGCCGGATCCGGTCCGACGACCGGACGGCGTTCCTGCCGGTCGTGATGATCACGGCCAGCGGCCCGGAGGAGCGACTGGCCGCGCTCGAGGCCGGCGCGGACGACTTCGTCACCAAGCCCTTCGACAAGTCCGAGCTCCTCGCGCGGGTCGCCTCGCTGGGCCGGCTCAAGCGCTACCACGACACCATCGAGACGCAGGCCGCCGAGCTGGCCCGGTGGAACGCCGAGCTCGAGCGGCGGGTCGCCGACGGCGTCGACGAGCTCGAGCGCACCAACCGGCTGCGCCACTTCCTGGGTCCCCAGCTCGCCGAGGTGGTGGTCGCGGACGATGCGCTGCTCGACAGCCACCGCCGCGAGATCGTGGTGGTGTTCTTCGACTTCCACGGCTTCACCTCCTTCGCCGAGACGAGCGAGCCGGAGGAGGTGATGGCGGTCCTGCGGGAGTACCACGAGGTCGTGGGGACGCACGTCGTCTCGCTCGGAGGGACGCTGGAGCGGTTCACCGGTGACGGCGTGATGGTCGTTCTTCAACGACCCGGTCCCCTGCGACGACCCCGCTCCGCGGGCGGTCCGGCTCGCCCTGGACGATGGACCGCGACGTCCGGCAGCCTGGCGGAAGGCTGGCGTCGGCTCGGGCCACGACCTGACGCACCGGGCGGGGATCTCCATGGGCTACGCCACGCTCGGACGGATCGGCTTCCCCGGGCGCTTCGACTACGCCGCGGTCGGCAGCGTCACGAACCTCGCCTCCCGCCTGTGCGCTGACGCCGGCGACTGGGAGATCCGGGTCAGCGACCGGGTGCTGGCCGGCGCTCGGCGACCGGGCCGAGGTCGACCTGGTCGGCGACCTGCAGCTGAAAGGCTTCTCGCGGACCGTCCGGGTGCACACGGTCAGGTCCCTCGACGGCGACGAGGTGACCGACGTGACGACCTACACCGTCGGCCGGGGCTCCGGACCGCGGACCCTGTCGGACCTCGACGACGCCGAGCGGTACGCGGCGTACGAACAGCTCCAGAACGGATGCCCCACGTGTGGGACGGCATGCGCCGCGACCTCGGTGACGAGTGCGTGGTCGTGGTGCCGTCGGTCAGCTCGAACGCGCCACCGCTCCGGCACCCTCACCCAGGCGATGGAGGAGCGCTCGCTGTTCCTCCTGCTGCTGCTGCGGCAACCGCGGCTGCGGATGATCTACGTGACGTCGAACCCGGTCAGCGAGGCCGTCGTGGAGTACTACCTCGGCCTGCTGCCCGGCGTGATCCCCCACACGCGCGCTCCCGCCTCACCATGGTGGCGCTCAACGACGCGACGCCCGGCTCGCTGAGCGCCAAGCTGCTCGCCCGGCCGCGGATCCTGCGCGACATCCGGCGGATGATCCCGAACCGGGCCTCCTGCCACCTGGTGCCCTACAACGCCACGTCCCTGGAGCGAGACGTGGCGCTGACGCTGGGCGTCCCGATGTACGCCGCCGACCCGAGGCTCCTGCCGCTCGGGACGAAGACCGGGTGCCGCCGCATGTTCGACGAGCTCGAGATCCTGTGCCCGGTCGGTGCGGAGGACCTGCACACGGTCGACGACCTCGTCGCGGCCCTGAGCGACATGCGCAGACGGCGCCCGCGGATGGTGGAGGCCATCGTGAAGCTCAACGACGGCGTCTCGGGCTCGGGGAACGCGGTCGTCGACCTCCGCGACCTGCCGGTTCCCGGCGCCGCCGACGAGGCCGACCGCCTGCGTGAGCGGGTGCTCGGCATGGCGCTGGAGAACCCGTCGATCGGCATGGACGCCTACCTCGAGGACTTCCGCAACGGCGCCGGCATCGTCGAGGAGCGGATCACCGGGTCAGCGGCTGACCAGCCCGAGCGTGCAGATGCGGGCGCTGCCGGACGGCACCGTCGAGCTGCTGTCGACCCACGACCAGCTCCTCGGCGGCCCCAGCGGGCAGGCCTACCTCGGCTGCGTCTTCCCCGCGGCCCCCGACTACGCCGCCCTCATCGCCGAGCCCGCGCTGGTGGTGGGCCGCCACCTCGCTGCCCGCGGGGTGCTCGGTCGGTTCGCCGTCGACTTCGTCGCGGTGCAGGACGACGAGGGCGACGTGGTCGGCGTACGCGATCGAGCTCAACCTGCGCAAGGGCGGCACGACCCACCCCTTCCTGACGCTCCAGTTCCTGACGGACGGCGACGTACGACGGCGCGAACGGGCCTGTTCCGCACCACCGATGGGCGCCCGAAGCACCTCGTGGCCACCGACCACTTCGAGGACGACCGCCTCACCGCGCTCACGGTCGACGACGTGTTCGACATCGTGGTGCGCCGCCGGCTGCACTTCGACGCCGCCCGACAGACCGGGACGGTGCTCCACATGATCAGCTGCGTCACCGAGTGCGGACGGCTGGGGCTGACCTCGGTGGGCGACTCGGCGGAGCAGGCCTGGGAGCTCTACCAGGAGGCGGGCCGGGTGATCCTGGAGGAGGCGGAGTCGGCCCGGACCGAGGGCCTGCTGTTCCAGTGACTCCGACGTTCGCGACGGACGACCCGGTCTGGTACGTCGCCTACGCCTCGAACCTGTCCGCCGACCGGCTGACCTGCTACCTGGCCGGCGGACGTCCCGAGGGCGGGCGCCGCACCTACGAGGGCTGCCGCGACCCGTCGCCCCCGACGGGCGACGAGGCGTTCCGGCTGCCGGGACGCCTGGTCTTCGCCGGGCGGTCCCGGGTCTGGGGCGGCGCGATGGCGTTCTACGACACGGAGGCGGACGGCGAGGTCGTGGCGCGCGGCTACCGGCTCACCTTCGGTCAGCTCAGCGACCTCGTCTCCCAGGAGGCTCGGCACCCGGTCGGCGCGAACCTGACGCCGGCGGAGGTGGCCGGCCGACCCTGGCCGACCCCGTCGGGGATCTACGAGGCGCTGGTCCACCTCGGCGACCGGGACGGCGCGCCCCAGTCTCTGCCTCACCTCGCAACGGGCCCTGGTGCCCGGCGCCGCCGACCGCGGCGTACCTGCGCACCATCCTGCGTGGCCTCGGCGAGCTGCTCGGGTGGTCGGCGGACGAGCGGGCGACCTACCTGCTCCGCGCCGCCGGCGTGGCGCCCGCCTGGACCCACGAGGACCTGACCACCCTCGCTCTGGGTCTGGCACGGCACTAGGCGGTCTGGCACGCTGCCGCCATGCCCGATCCCGCGCCCAACCGCGCTGTCTACCGCGCCCTGCTCGGTGGCTACGAGACGCTGCGCGAGGAACCGGTCGCCCACCGGTCCGACGTCGACTTCGTGTGCTTCACCGACGACCCGGACCTCACCAGCGAGACCTGGCGGCTGGTGCTCGTCGAGCCACGCCTGCCGGTCGACCTGGTCCGGTCGGCGCGGTACCTGAAGATCATCGGCCACCCGGACCTGGACGAGTACGACGAGACGCTGTGGGTGGACAACACCGTGGAGCTGCTGGTCCCGCCCGAGCAGATCCTCGACGACTGGCTGGACGGCGCCGACGTCGCGCTGCCGCTGCACTCGTACCGCGCGTCGGTGCTCGACGAGGCCGAGGCCGTGCTGGACGGCGGACGCGACGACTACGTCCGGGTGTACGAGCAGCTCAGCGTCTACCTGCGCACCGCTCCGGCGGCCGTCGAGGAGAACCCCCGCTGGACGGGCATGCTCGCCCGCCGCCGCCTGCCGATCGTGCGCGAGGCGATGCAGGCGTGGTGGGAGGACCTGCTGCGGCACTCCCACCGCGACCAGCTGTCGTTCATGGTGAGCGTGCCGCGACCCGGGCTGCGGCTCAGGTCGGTCGACGCTCGACAACCACGCCTCGCCGTTGCACCGCTGGCCGCGGGCGTCCGACCGACGGACCGACCGCCCGGGAGCGTCGCTGCGTGAGGTCCTGCGCCCACCGAACGGCGAGGCCGGGCTGCTGCGCCACCGGTTGGCGGCGGCCGAGCGGGAGCGCGAGTCCATGCTCGAGCAGCACGACCTCGCCCTCGGGGCGCTGCACGCGGAGCTCGACTCCCGCGCGGATCGGATCGCCGCCCTGACCACCGAGATCGCCGTCCTGCACGGACGCCTCCAGGAGGCGACCACGTTGGTGGACCAGCTGAACAAGCAGACCCTGCGTCTGCACGGCCGCAACGTCCGGCTGCGTGCGGGTGTCCCCGAGCTGGCCGACGAGCCGTCCCTGAGCGACTCCGAGGCCTAGGAGACAGCAACGAGGCCGGACCTTCGCGGGTCCGGCCTCGTGAGTGCTGTTCGCCTGGCGGTGGCGGGTCAGGCCAGGGCCTTGGCCTTCAGCGCCTGGAACTCGGCGTCGTCGATGGCACCGGAGTCGAGCAGCGCCTTGGCGTCGGCGATCTGCGCGGCCGGGTTCGCGGAAGCGCCGGCAACGTCGCGGATGTACTCCGCCTGCGCCGCCTGGTGCTCCCTGGCCGCGGCGATCTGGCGCTCGGTCATGCTGCGACCGCGGGCGATCAGGTAGATCAGGGCGCCGACCCACGGCACGAAGATCAGCAGGACTGCCCATCCGGCCTTGGCCCAGCCGCTGAGCGTGTGGTCACCGAACATGTCGAAGAGGCACCGGACCCACACCATGATGGCGGCGATCCAGATGAAGAACCACAGGCTCCAGAGGAGCACGTCCCCGAAATCGTTCGAAATTGAATCCATCAGTTTTCCTTTTGTTGTCGTCAAGCACGCCGGTCAGTGGAACCCGACCGAGGCGAATCTTGGCAGACGCCACCCCGGGAGGTGAGCAGCGGGGTGCGTGTCGACACGGCAAGGTCCGCCGCACGACGCGAGCCGTCGCCGAGACCGCGCGAAGCGGCCGCGCCGCGAACCTTCCAGCGATAGCCTCGGGAGGTGGCCGAAGCCGACGGGAAGACGCGGCTGCGAGCATCGCGTCTGGTCCCCATCCTCGGCTGGATCCGCACGTACGACCGACGCTGGCTCCGCGCCGATCTCATCGCCGGCGTCACCGTGGCGGCCCTGATCGTCCCGAAGAACCTGGGCTACGCCGGCATCGCCGGGATCCCGCTCGAGAACGGGCTGTACGCCGCGGCTGCCGGCGCGATCCTCTACGCCATCTTCGGCACCAGTCGTCAGATCTCGGTGGGTCCGAGCTCGGGCCTCGCCGCCGTGGCCGCGAGCGCCGTGATCGCGGCCGGGGTCGCCGGCGAGCAGGAGACCGCGACCTTCGTCGCGGGGATCACCGTCGTGTCCGGGCTTCTCTTCCTCCTGATGGCCGTGCTCAAGATGGGGTGGATCGCCCAGTTCCTGTCCCGGGCGGTGGTGACCGGCTTCCTGTTCGGGGCCGCGATCGACGTCGTCATCGGCGAGCTCCCCAAGCTCACCGGGACCTCGGCGAGCGGAGCCAACTCGTTCCAGGAGCTGTGGTCGTGGCTGGGGAGCCTGGGCGAGGCGAACCGGGTGACCGTGATCGTGGGTGGGGTGGCCCTGGTCGTGGTCTTCGGGCTGAGGCGGGTCGCGCCTCGGGTCCCCGGCGCGTTGGTCCTCGTGGTCGGCGGGCTGATCGCCTCGTGGGTGTTCGACCTCGGGGAGCGAGGCGTGGCGCTGGTCGGCGACGTGCCGCGAGGACTGCCCTCGTTCGTGGTTCCGGATCCGGGCCTGCTGTGGGACCACGCGGCCACGGTGGCGACCGCATCGGTGGCCCTGGTGCTCATCGGCTTCTCCCAGACCGCCGGCGACGCGCGAGCCTTCGCCGCCAAGCACAACTACCAGGTCGACATCGACCAGGAGTCGGTCGCACAGTCGGTGGCGAACACCGGGGCCGGACTGCTCCAGGGGATGCCGGTCTCGACCAGCCTGTCGGCGAGCTCCCTGAACGACCACTCGGGCGCCCGCACCGGCTTGGCGTCGCTGACCTCGGGCCTCATGGTCCTGCTGACGCTGATCGCCCTCGCCCCGCTGTTCTCCGACCTGCCCAAGCCCGTGCTCGCGGCGCTGATCATCGAGGCCGTGGTGATCGGCATGATGGACGTGCCCGAGATGCGACGTCTCGCGCGGGTGCAGCGGTTCGACTTCTGGGTGGCCGTCGCGGCCATCGTCGGCACGCTCGTCTTCGGCGTCTTCGCCGGTGTCGTGATCGGGATCGGCCTGTCACTCCTCTGGCTCATCTCGGTCGCCACCCACCCCGAGATGCCGGTCCTGGCGCGCCAGGCAGGCACGCAGGTCTTCCGCGAGGTGAGCGAGCACCCCGACGACGAGCGGATTCCCGGGGTACTGGTCCTCCGACTGGACGGCGGCCTGTTCTTCGCCACCTCCGACGCGTTGGAGGACCGCTTTCGCGAGCTGATCCACTCCGCCACGAACCTGACGGGGGTCGTGCTCGACTGCAGCGGGATCGCCTTCGTCGACGCCCAGGGCTCGGGCACGATGGGCGCTCTCGTCGACCTCGCCGACGAGTCGGGGGTCACGCTGCGGCTGGCGCGGCTGAAACCCGCCGTGCGGCAGACCCTCGACCAGGACGGTGTTCTCGCACGCCTCGGGACGAACCGGATCCACGGCAGCGTGCACCGTGCGGTCGAGGCACAGCTCGACGGTCCGGCCGCCCCGCCCGAGAGCAGGGAGGGCTAGGCCGGGCGACGGGATCAGGAGCTCGGCAGCCCGGCCTGCAGCTTCTCCAGCACCTGCTCGAGGCCGAAGCTCGCCGGCTTCTGCCGCGGCGGGAACTCCGCCAGGCTCTGCATCATCGAGAAGACGTAGGCCTGCGCCGGCACGAGCAGGAACGCATGGTCGAGCAGCCAGTCGAAGTAGGTGTTCGACGTGACGTCGGCGCGCTCGTAGGGATCGGTCCGCAGGTTGAAGATCTTCGGGACCCTCAGCTCGACGAACGGCTCCATCCAGATCTGCAGGGTGCCGGCGCACCGTTGCTCCTTGAAGACCAGCTTCCAGTTGTCGTACCGCACCGCGACCAGGTCGCCGTCGTCGGAGACGTAGAAGAAGTGCTTGCGAGGGCTCTCGTCGGCCGCACCGGTGAGGTAGGCCAGCTGGTCGTGCCCATCGAGATGCACGCTGGTACGTCGTACCGCTCAGCTCCGCGCCCGCCCTCAGCTGCGCGCCGATGTCGTCGACACCGGCGGCGGCGAGGAAGGTCGGGAACCAGTCGTTGTGGGCGAAGATCCCGTTGAGGACGGTGCCCGCCTCGATCCTTCCCGGCCACCGGACCACGGCCGGCACCCGGTAGGCACCCTCCCAGTTGGTGTTCTTCTCGCCGCGGAACGGCGTGGTCCCGGCGTCCGGCCAGGAGTTCATGTGGGGGCCGTTGTCGGTGGAGTAGACGACGATGGTGTTGTCGGCGATGCCGAGCTCGTCGACGAGGTCGAGCAGCTCACCGACCTGCTTGTCGTGGTCGATCATCACGTCGTGGTAGTCCGACTGCCACCGCCCCGCCTGTCCCTTGCTCTCGGGCTTGACGTGGGTGCGGAAGTGCATGTGGGTGGAGTTGAACCACACGAAGAAGGGCTGATCGGCCTCCGCCTTCTCCCGGATGAAGGTCGACGCGGCCTCGACGAACTCACCGTCGACGGTCTCCATCCGCTTCTTCGTGAGCGGCCCGGTGTCCTCGATGCGCTGGGTGCCGTCGGCTCCGGCCCAGGAGTGCAGGACTCCCCGCGGGCCGAACCGCTCGCCGGAAGTCCGGAAACTCCACGGGGTCCGGGTAGTCGGCCTGCTCGGGCTCCTCCTCGGCGTTCAGGTGGTAGAGGTTGCCGAAGAACTCGTCGAAGCCGTGCATGGTCGGCAGGAACTCGTCCTTGTCACCGAGGTGGTTCTTGCCGAACTGGCCGGTCGCGTAGCCGTGCGCCTTGAGCGCCGTGGCGATCGTCGGGTCCTCCGCTCGCAGCCCGAGGTCCGCTCCCGGCAGGCCGACCTTGGTCAACCCGGTGCGGATCGGGTTCTGGCCGCAGATGAAGGCGGCCCGGCCCGCGGTGCAGCTCTGCTCGCCGTAGTAGTCGGTGAACCGCGCCCCCTCGGTGGCGATCCGGTCGATGTTCGGCGTGCGGTAGCCCATCAGCCCGTCGCTGTAGCAGCTGAGGTTCGAGATGCCGATGTCATCGCCCCAGATGACCAGGATGTTGGGACGCTCGCCTGCCATGGACCCTCCGATTCGTGGGAAGCGACCACTGGACCACGACCGGCTGCCGGACGCCTCGCCTCCGACGGGTGAGCAGCGCGACGCGCCGCGCCCGGAAGCGGGCACCTCGGGTGGCCGGGCGACCTATCCTGCAGCCACCCAGTCTGGAAGCAAGGCACATGTCCCCGGCCCTCGACGAACCCCACCCCAGGCCACTGCGGCCCGAGGGACGCGCGCCGGCGCCCCGACGGCCCAGGACCACCTGGCGGCCCAGGCTCACGGCGCTCGCGTTGGTCCTGGCGCTCGGGCCCGCGATCGCGGGGAGCCGCAGGGTTGAGGCGGCCGCCCCGGTGTCGGCGCTCGACGACGTCCGGGCCGGGGCGCCGCGGACGGCGCCGGCCGAACGGTCCGAACGGTCCGAACCCCAGGCTCCGACGAGGTCGTCCGTGGGTTCCCCGCGCCCGCGGGCCCGGCCGGTGACGGTCGCCCTGACCGGCGATGTGCTCGTACACACGGGGGTCTGGCAGACCGCCCGGCGCGACGCTGCGGCGCGCGGCGAGAGCGGTCTCGACTTCGCGCCGATGTTCGCCGACGTGGCACCACTGGTCGCCGGCGCGGACCTCGGCATCTGCCACCTCGAGACACCGGTGTCTCCCCCGGGCGGTCCCTTTCACGAACTACCCGCTCTTCGCGGCCCCGCCGACGGTGCTCGACGGCCTGGTCGCGACGGGCTACGACGCGTGCACCACCGCCTCCAACCACTCCGTGGACCAGGGTGTCGAGGGACTGCTCCGCACGCTCGGCGCCCTCGACGCGCGCGCCCTCGCGCACACGGGCACCTTCGCGTCCCGGCAGGCGTCCCGGCGTCCGCTCGTGCTCGACGTGCGGGGTGTCCGGCTCGGCGTCATCTCGATGACCTACGGCACCAACGGGCTGCCCGTGGACGTGCCGTACTCCGTCAACCTGCTCGACGTCCCCCGGGCACTCGCCCAGGCGCGCGTCCTGCACCGCCACGGGGTCGACGTGGTGATGGTCGCCATCCACGCGGGCTCGGAGTACCTCCACGAGCCCAATGCTCAGCAGCGGCAGGTGTTCGACGCCCTCACCCGCTCCCCCTTCGTCGACTTCGTCTACGGGCACCACGCCCACGTCGTCCAGCCGTTCGACCGGGTCAACGGCACGTGGGTCCTCTACGGGCTCGGCAACCTCGTGGCCCAGCAGTCGCCGGACCTTCCGGACACGTTCCGCGGCATCGTCGCCCAGGTCACGCTGATCGAGCGTCGGGACGGGACCTACCGCGTCGGTCGGCCGCGCTACGCGCCCACCCTGATCCTGGACCCGACCACGACGGGAGCGACCCGGGTGCTCGACGTCCGCCGCGTCCTGCGTGATCCGCGCGCTCCCGCCTGGCTGCGACGGTTGGCAGCCGAGGCGGCCCGGTCCACCGACCGCGTGATGGCTCGCCCGGGCGTGCGACGCCTCATGCCGTCCGGACGCTGATGGTCGCCGGCGTCGAGGACACGACCCTGCGGCGTTGTCGGTGGTGTTCTTCGTCGTCGTGTGGGGTGTGGCGCCCCTGGTGCTCAGCGGGCGGAGCGAAGGCCGCAGGCCCAAGACTCGCGACGAGGAGTTCCGCTCCTGACCGGTGCCTGAGCCACGGTCACTCTGGCGACGGGCTCGTCGTCGACGGGCTGGCCGTGCTCGAGGTGGCCGACTCCGTCGGGGATGCACTGGGCGTGGCGGACGGTTCCGCTGCCGCATCGGCGATCGCCTTCTCGAGTGCGGCGATGGTTGCCGCGTCCACGGCGCCCGTCGGCTCGACACCGAGCTCGGTCTGGAAGTCCTTGACGGCCTCGGTCAGGGCGGGCGTCCAGGCGCCGTCGACCGGGCCGTCCCAGAACCCCGCGAGCTTGAGCGTCTGCTGCACGGCGGCCGTGGACGCCACCGCCTCCTGGGCGAGGGCGCCGCCCTTGGCGGCCAGGTCGCTCTGGAGCGCGTCAGCGGAGGCCTTGTCGAGGGTTCCGGTGCTGGGCAGTCCGTGGGCCTGCTGGAGGGCCTCGACCGCCTCGACCGTGGCCGGGCCGTAGACGCCGTCGACCTCGCCGTCGTAGTAGCCGGCCTCGCGCAGCGACGTCTGCAGCGCCGTGGTGTAGGCCGCCACGGCCGCGACGGCTTGGACCTCTTGCTCGTCGGTGAGGCAGCCGGCGTCCGAGAACAGCTGCAGCCAGGCCATCTCCAGGGCCACGGCGGCGGCGTTGAACTGCTGGGACGCCTGAGTCAGCGGCGTCTCGTCGGTGATGCCCTCCTGGGCCTTGGTGAGCTCCTCCTCGGCCTGGTGGACGCGGTTGACGGTCGCCTCTGGCGCCAACGGCTTCGGGCTGGCCGGGGTGCTCGGTGCGGCCGGGCTCTTGCCCTTCGCCTCGGCCAGGTCGGCCTTGGCGTCGGCCAGCTCCTGCTTCGCGTCGACGACCGCCTGCTGCGCCGCCACGGCGGCCTCTGCGCCGGCCATGGCCTCCTCTCGCGGTTGCTCGAGGTCGGACCCCGCGTCGTTGACGTCGCCGACGGTCGTGACGGTGTCGTTCAGCACGTCGCCGTACCGGTCCAGCGCCGAGATGTAGGTCTCGCTCGCCGTGCAGAAATCCTCCGACTTGGCCGCGAGGTCGGCCTGGGCGTCCGCGAGGTCCTTCTCCTTCGCCGAAACCCGGGCCTCGGCCGCCGTGAGCGCACCGTCGCCGTCGCCGTCGCCGCCGCTGCCGCAGCCCACGAGCGCCAGGATCAACGATGCGGCGACCAGGAGTCGCGCGAGTCGGGTGTGGCGTTTCATGTCGCTCTCCTGCGGTCGACGGCACCGTGACCTTAGCCGTGGCGGGCGGCCAGCGACACCGCCCATCGCGGGTGAGGACGTCGACCCGTGCTCGTCGGTTCCGGCTGGCAGAGTGTGCCCCCATGGAACGCCCGGGCCGAACCACGCTCGCGGGCATCGTTGCTCTCGTCCTGGTCGTCGCGCTCCTCGCCTGGTTCCTCGTCCTGCGTGGATCCGGGACGGCCCTGCCCACGCGTGTCTGCAACGGGGCCGCCGCCCTCTGCGCCTACCGGCTCGATGAGGTCGCCCTGGCCACGACGCACAACTCGATGAACAGCGCCGCGGACGGCTTCCGGCACCCGAGCCAGGACGAGGGTGTCGAGGCGCAGCTCGAGGACGGCGTACGCGGCTTCCTGATCGATGCCTACCTCGGCTCGGTGCGCGAGGTGGAGGGCGAGCAGATCGTCTACACGGACCTCAACGACCGCCGGCTCGCGAGGATGGTGAAGCTGGCGGGGGACGAGCCGGCGAAGGAGGCCCTGCACCTGCGCGAGCAAGCCGGTGCGCCGGCGCCGGGCGCGCCGCGCGACGTCTACCTGTGCCACCAGTTCTGCGAGCTCGGCTCGGTCCCGTTCAGCGACGTGGTCGACGTGCTGCAGCGATTCCTGGAGCGGCACCCTGGCGAGGTCCTGGTCGTCGTCATCCAGGACGAGCTGACCGCGGACGAGCTCCTTCCGGTGCTCGAGGACGGCGGGCTCGACCCCTACATCGCCACGCTCGACCCGAGCCTCCCGCTGCCGACGCTCGGGTCGATGGTGGAGTCGGGGCGTCGGTTGGTGCTCGGCCTCGAGCACGGCGACCTGGGTCCGGCCATCCCCAACGTCTACGACGCCGGCTTGGTCCAGGAGGTGCCGTACGACTACTCGTCGCTGGCGGAGCTCGAGGACCCGGCCTCGTGTCGTCGGCACCGCGGCCACGAGGACGCGCCCCTCTTCATGCTCAACCACTGGATCACGCCGCCGTCCGCCGGAGCTCGCCGCCGAGGTCAACCGCGAGGACGTGCTCCTCCCCCGTGCCGAGCGATGCGCCGCGGACCGTGGGCAGCCGGTCAACCTCGTCGCCGTCGACTTCTACGACACCGGCGACCTGTTCGCCACCGTCGACGACCTGAACGCGCAGGTCTCGGCTGGTGACCAGGTGAACGAGGCCAACTAAGCAGGCGGCAACCGCGGCGAGCGGTGGTTGCCAGCGGCTCGGCGTGCCAGACTCGGCCCACCGACTGCGAGCGAGAAGGCCACCAATGGGACGGTTTGACCAGTTGCGTCCGAAGGACCTGTGGGCCCGCGGGATGGAGATCCTGCCCGAACCCACGCCCGCGCCCGACGCCCCCGGTGACACGGCGGCCGAGGACCCGGCCGGCCCGCCTTCGCGCGACCGGTGCAGCTGATCCTCGGGATCGGCATCGACGGCCTCGGACCGCTCTCGTCGGCGGTCGAGCTGGCGGACGCGGCCCGCGCCAACAACCCGACCACCGAGGCGGCGGTGTCCGAGGTGGCGCAGTCCACGATCATCCGCGGCGCAGCCGGTGGATTCGTCACCGGAGCCGGCGGGTTCTCGGCCCTCGCCGTGGCGCTCCCGGTCAACGTGGTGGAGTTCTACGTCCAGGCGGCCCGGATGGTGGCCGCCATCGCGATCCTCCGGGGTCACGACGTCGACGACCCGCGGGTGCGCAAGGCCGTGCTCCAGACCCTCGTCGGCACGCTGCACGACTCGGCGCTGGTCGAGGCAGCGTCCGGGACGCGCGGGGGCGCGCTGACCTGGCGGGTGCTGCGCTTCGTGCCCACCGGCGTCCTGCTGTTCGCCAGCAAGGGGATCGGCTTCCGCCTGCTGCGCGCGGTGACCGGGGTGCTTGTTCGGGCGGCTCGGCCGCGGCGCTCCCGTTCGTCGGCGGCGCCGTCGTCGGGCGGTCGACAGCTGGAACCTGCGACGGATCGCCGCGCACGCGAAGGCCGAGTTCCCCGTGGCGGACGCCGAGGCGCCCCAGCCGTGACCGGGCCGTCACCGGCGACGTGAGCCCGAAATGACCACTGGTCGGGCCCCCGGAGGGGACCCGACCTGCGGTGGAGCTGAGGGGACTCGAACCCCTGACCCTCTGCATGCCATGCAGATGCGCTACCAGCTGCGCCACAGCCCCATCTCGTCCCGGCTCGGCCGGGCAACTCGCGGAATCTTAGCCAACGCCCTCCGGCGGAGCGAAATCCTTGGGTCGAGGAGGTCGTGCAGCGACCGTCTCGAGACCGGCCACCCGGTTGTACGCCGCGAGGCGCAGCGCGCCTCCGGCGCCGGTGTCCTCGAGCTCGGCCCAGCCGCAGTTGTCGAGGCCGCGCACGGTGGCCGCCAGCCCGCTCGGCCAGCCCAGCACCTCGACCAGCGACACCTTCAGGGCGCCGCCGTGGGACACGACCACCCCACACTCCCCCGGCGCGAGGGCGACCAGCACCTCGCGCAGCACGGCGGTCACCCGGGCCGTGACCGTGGCCGTCGACTCGCCGCCGGGCACCACCTCGTAGCGGCCCTGCCGGAAGGCGGCGTACTCGTCGGGGAAGGAGGCGGCGTACTCCGGCATCGTCATCCCGGTGCGCTCCCCGAGGTCGTACTCCCGCAACCGCGGGTCGACGACCGCGCTCAGACCGGTCGCCCGCTCGACGTACGCCGTGGTGTCGCGGGCCCGCGCCAGGTCGGAGGTCCACACCAGGACCGGCCGCAACGCGGCCAGGGCCGGACCCGCGGCCGCGGCCTGGGCCCTGCCGACCGCGTCGAGCGGCACGTCGGTGTGCCCCTGGGCCCGGCGCTCCTGGTTCCAGGCGGTGCGGCCGTGCCGCAGCAGCACCAGCCGCTTGGCGGCCTCAGGCACCGACCGGGCCACGCCCGTCGGTGACGTCCGCGGGGAGCGGGATCACCGGGCAGTCGCGCCACAGCCGCTCGAGGGCGTAGAACGCGCGCTCCTCGTCGTGCTGCACGTGCACGACGATCTCGCCGTAGTCCAGCAGCACCCACCGACCCTCGCGCTGGCCCTCCCGGCGGATCGGCTTGGCCCCGATCTCGCGGAGCTTGTCCTCCACCTCGTCCACGATCGCCTTCACCTGCCGGTCGTTGGTCGCAGAGGCGAGGAGGAACGCGTCGGTGATGGCGAGCTGCTCGCTCACGTCGAAGGCGAGCAGGTCGGTCGCCTGCTTGTCCGAGGCGGCGCGCGCGGCCGCCTCGATGAGTGACACGGCGTGGTCGGTGGCGGTCATGCGCTCGCTTCCGTGGAGATCGAGGTCTGGGGGTAGAGGGCGTGCTTGGCGATGTACTGCACCACACCGTCGGGCACGAGGTACCACACGGGTTCGCCGCGCTGCTTGCGCAGCCGGCAGTCCGAGGACGAGATGGCCAGCGCCGGGATCTCGACCATGGTGATGCGGTCGCTGGGGATGGCCGCGAGCGTCTCCGGGTCCATCGTGTAGCCCGGCCGGGTGCACCCGACGAAGCGCGCGAGGTCGAAGAGCTGGTCGGCGTCGCGCCAGGTGAAGATCTCGGCCAGGGCGTCGGCGCCGGTGATGAAGAAGAGCTCGGCATCGGTGTAGACGCCGCGCAGGTCGCGCAGCGTGTCGATGGTGTACGTCGGGCCGTGCCGGTCGATGTCGACGCGGGACACGTTGAACCGCGGGTTCGCGGCCGTCGCGATGACCGTCATCAGGTAGCGGTGCTCGGCGGTGGTCACCGTGCGGTCCGACTTCTGCCAGGGGTCGCCGGTCGGCACGAAGACGACCTCGTCGAGGTCGAACCACGACTGCACCTCGGACGCCGCGACGAGGTGACCGTGGTGGATCGGGTCGAAGGTGCCGCCCATGACACCCACCCGGCGGCGGCTGTCCAGCGACGGCGAGTCCGTCACCTCAGCTGTGCTCGCGGCCCGCTCCGAACGCGAGCAGCGCCAGCATCAGCGCGAGGAGGAAGCCGAGCACGAGGCCACCGACGAGGTACGGCGAGACGCCTTCCACGACCTCACCGACGGCGAGGGGACGCAGGGAGCTCACAGCGATCAACGACATGCCCGCAGACTACAGGTCTCGACTCGGGTCTCGACACGCTCGCCGCGTGTGGTCTCGACAGGCTCGACCACCGACAAGCGCTCGCTGCTCGACCACCGACAAGCGCTCGACCGAGGAAGGGACGGTCAGGTGCGGATGTGACCGTCGCCGGTCACGACGTACTTCGTCGTGGTCATCTCGGGCAGCCCCATCGGGCCGCGGGCGTGCAGCTTCTGGGTGCTGATGCCGATCTCGGCGCCGAAGCCGAACTCGGCGCCGTCGGTGAACCGGGTCGAGGCGTTGACCAGCACCGCGGCGGCGTCCACGGTGGCGGTGAAGCGGCGGGCGGCCGCGAGGTCCTCGGTCACGATCGCGTCGCTGTGCCTGCTGGAGAAGCGGCGGATGTGCTCGAGGGCGTCGTCGAGGGAGTCGACCACGCGCGCGGACATGTCGAGCGAGAGGTACTCCTCGGCGTAGTCGTCGTCGGTCGCCGGCAGCACCCCGTCCAGCCGGGCGAAGGTGCCGTCGCCGTGCACGGTCACCCCGGCTGCCTGCAGCGCGGCCACGACCCGCGGCACGAACGTGGTGGCCACGTCGACGTGCACCAGCAGGGACTCGGCGGCGTTGCACACCGAGGTGCGGTGGGTCTTGGCGTTGAGCACGATGGCCAGCGCCTTGTCCAGGTCGGCCGCCCGGTCGACGTACACGTGACAGTTGCCGACCCCGGTCTCGATGACCGGTACGGAGGACTCCTCGACCACGCTCCGGATCAGGCCGGCGCCACCACGCGGGATCAGCACGTCCACCAGCCCGCGGGCCCGCATCAGCACCTTGACGCTGTCGTGGTCGTCGCCCGGGACCTGCTGTACGACGTCGGCCGGCAGGCCGCTGGCCGCCGTCGCATCGCGCAGGACGGCGACGATCGCGGCGTTGCTGTCTCGGGCGCTGCTGCTGCCGCGCAGGAGCACCGCGTTGCCGGACTTCAGGCAGATCCCCGCGGCGTCGGCGGTGACGTTGGGACGGGCCTCGTAGATCATCGCGACCACCCCGAACGGCACCCGCACCTGGCGGAGCTCGAGTCCGTTGGCGAGCGTGCTCCCTCGGACGACCTCGCCGACCGGGTCGGGCAGCCCGGCGACGTCGCGGAGACCCTGGGCCATGGCCGCGAGCCGGTCCTCGGTCAGGCGCAGCCGGTCGACGAGGTTGGCGGGCGCGCCGCCGGCCTCGGCCCGGGCGACGTCCTCACCGTTGGCGGCCAGGATCGTCGCGGAGCCGGTCAGCAGCGCCGCGGCCATCGCCTCCAGGGCGGCGTCCTTCTCCGCGCGGGTCGCCAGGGCCAGGATGCGGCCCGCGACGCCGGCCCGCTCCGCGGCGGCCCGCACGTCCCGCTCGATGGTCATGCGACCAGCGTAGGCCGCGGGCTCGTCAGCCCTTGCGCTGGTTGATCTGCTCGGTCGCCGCGGGGAGCACGGTGTGGAGGTCTCCGACGACGCCGAAGTCGACGAGCTCGAAGATCGGCGCCTCCTCGTCCTTGTTCACCGCGATGATGGTCTTGGAGGTCTGCATGCCGGCCCGGTGCTGGATGGCGCCCGAGATGCCGTTGGCGATGTAGAGCTGCGGGGACACCGTCTTGCCGGTCTGGCCGATCTGGAAGCTGTGCGGCATCCAGCCGGAGTCGACCGCGGCCCGGGACGCGCCCACGGCTGCCCCGAGGGCGTCGGCGAGGCCCTCGATGACCCCGAAGTTCTCCTTCGAGCCGACCCCGCGGCCGCCGGAGACGACGATCGCGGCCTCGGTCAGCTCGGGGCGCCCGGTGGCCTGGCGGGGCTGGGTGGCCACGATCTGGGCGCCCTTGGCGGCCTCGGAGACCTCGGCGGCGAACTCCTCGACGGTGCCGGCGCCCTCGGACTCCTCGGGCGCGGCGGCGTTGGGCTTCACGGTGATGATGGGGATGCCCTGGGTGACCTTCGCCTGGACGGTGTAGTTGCCGGCGAACACCGACTGCGTCGTCACCGGGCCGGGCTGGACGTCCACGGCGTCGGTGATCAGCCCGGACTCGAGCTTGATCGCGAGCCGGGCCGCGATCTCCTTGCCCTCGTTGGAGGAGGGGATCAAGATCGCGGCCGGGGAGGCCTTGGCGGCGAGCTGCTGGAGCGCCTCGGCCTTCGGGGCGACCAGGAAGCCCTTGATCTGGGCGTCGTCGATGACGTAGACCTTGGCGGCGCCGTACGCCTTGACCTTCCCGGCCACCTCGGCGCCCTTGTCGCCGGCGCCGATGAACACCGCGGACGGCTCACCGAGCCGCCGGGCGATGGTGAGCAGCTCGTAGGTCGGCTTCTTGACCGCGCCGTCGGCGTGGTCGATCAGAACCAGGACTTCGGACATGTCGGCGATCCCCTCAGATGAACTTCTTGGTGGCGAGGAAGTCGGTCAGCGCGGTGGCGCCGGACCCGTCCTCGTCCTTGACGACCTCGCCCGCGGTGCGGGGGGGCCGGGCGGTGGTGTCCTCGACCTGGCTCCACGCCACGGCCAGCCCCACCAGAGCCGGATCGACACCGAGGTCGCTGAGCGCGTAGGTCTCCAGCGGCTTCTTCTTGGCCGCCATGATGCCCTTGAACGACGGGTAGCGGGCCTCGCCGGACTGGTCGGTCACCGACAGCACCAGCGGCGTCGTCGCCCCGATCACCTCGGTCGCGGCGTCGCCGTCGCGCTTGATCCGGACCTGGTCGCCCTGGGTCTCGACCACCGAGGCCAACGTCACCTGCGGCAGCCCGAGCCGCTCGGCCAGCATCGCCGGCATCACGCTCATCGCCCCGTCGGTCGAGGCCATCCCGCACACGACGAGGTCGACCGGCGCGGTCTCCCCGGCCTTCGACGGCCTTGGCCAGCACCAGCGAGGTGCCGATCGCATCCGAGCCGGCGATCTGGTCGTCGACCACGTGCACACCCTGGTGGCAGCCCATCTGCAACGCCTTGCGTACCGCGTCGAGGGCCTTCTCGGGGCCGACGCACAGCGCCGTGACCGTGTGCTCCTCACCCTCACGCTTCTCGGTGATCTGCAGGGCCTGCTCGACGGCGTACTCGTCCAGCTTCCGACAACAGGCCGTCCACGCCGACGCGGTCGACGGTGAAGTCCTGCTCGAAGTGCCGATCGCCCGTCGCATCGGGCACGTGCTTCACGCAGACGACAATGTTCATGGCCGCGAGGTTACCCGCGAGAAACCCCAACGCGGAACACGGGTCGCGGTGGGGTTTCCCACACCGAGGCCCGGTTCACCGAGCCCATGCCCGGGTCAGCCGACGGTGAACGAGTCCTTGGCGCTGGAGCCCTTGAAGTTCTGGTTGCCGACGTACTTCACCTTGACGGAGTAGGTGCCCGTCTTGGCGAGCGTCACGAACTTCACCTGGCGCACGCCGTCCTTGAGGGACAGCACCTTGGCGACCACGACGTTGCCGTTGCGCACCAGCTTGGCCTTGATCTTCCCCTTGGCCGTCCGGCCGTGGTCGGAGGCCACCTTCACCTTGGCGCGGGCCTGCTCTCCCTTGCTGAGGTCCGGCGCCTTCACCGTGGTCGTGGTCGCGTCCTTGACCACCTTGATCGTGTCGACGGCGGCGTTCTGCCCCGGGTTCAGGACGCAGGGCACGACGGCGGTGGGGAGGATCGTCGTCGGCGTGCCGTTGGCCTGGTAGTTGTTGATCGTCGCGGTGAAGTTGCCCACGGCGATGTCGTAGACGGTGCCGACCTCGGTGCCCGTGAAGGTGCCGGCGGGGCCGGTGCCCGGTGAGGACGAGGCTCCCGTTGGGCGGCACGTTGGTCTGCGGGACCGCGAGGGACCACGGCGAGGTCGCCGCGCCGTCGACCGTGACGGCGACGTCGGCCTTGCCGTCCACCTTCTTGGCGCCGACGCCGTCGCGGAGGGTGGCCGTGACGTCCTCCGGGAACGTGATCGTGCCCGTCGCCGTGGGCGTCACGCTCTCGCCGTACGACGATCTTGGCGGGAGCGTCGGTGTCGGCCACCGCGGTGAACTGCCTGGCGCCCGAACGTCAGGCACCGTGCAGGTGTAGGTGAGCGTGCCGGTGGCGGCGTGCGCGGGCGCCACCACTCCCAGCGCCGTCCCGCTCAGGGCGAGGGCTCCAGCGGCGGCGATCAGGCGGGTGTTCAGAACGACAGACATCGAGCGGTTCTCCTCGTGGTCGGTGGTTGCTACCAGGGGTTCAGATGCGGCCGCCGGACGCAAGGTTCGGCGGTTCGCGGGTCAGACCGAGATCTTGTCCTTCACCGACGAGCCCTTGAAGCGGCCGGAGCCGAGGTACTTCGCGCGCACCACGTAGGAGCCGGACAGTCCGTCCAAGGACACGCGCGCGCGTCCCTTCTGCAGGCCGATCACCGTGGTGCGGACCTTCTCGCCCTTGCGCAGGATCTTGACCCGGACCTCGCCCTTCGCGCGGTGGCCGTGGGCGGTGGCGACCTTGATCTTGACCCGAGGCTTCACGCCGGGGGCGCGGTCTCGACCCTTGACCTTGGTCGTCGTCTGGTCCTTGACCACCGTGATCCTGTCCACCGCGCCCGACTGGCCGGGGTTCATCGTGCACGACAGGGACGTCGACGGCACCGGAGAGGTGGGGGCGCCGGCAGCGTTGGTGAAGTTCAGGACCGCGGTGAAGCTGCCCACCCACACGTCGTAGATCGTGCCGACCTTGAGGCCCGGGTACTCGCCAGCAGTGCCGACGCCGGTCAGCGTCATTGCGCCGGCGGGCGGCACGTCGGTCGGCGGGAACACCAAGGTCCACGGGCGGGGCGTGCCACTGATGACGCTGGTGACGTCGGCCTTGCCGTGGACCCTCTTGGCTCCCAGGTCGCTGCGAATCGCCGCGGTCACGTCCTCGGGCAGGGTGAGGGTGCCGATCGCCGTCGGCGTCACGGTCTCGCCGAAGCCGATCGTCGGGGGCGCGTCGAGGTCCGCGACCAGCGTGAACGTCCGGCTCTGGCCCAGCACCGCGCAGGTGTAGGCGAGCGGCGCGGTGGCCGCGACGGCGGGCGACGGGACGCCCAGCGCCGCCCCGGTCAGAACGAGCGCCGTCGTCGCGCCGAGCAGGCGCAGGTTCCTCACGAGCGTCATCGAGCGGTCCTCCTCGTGGTCGTGGGGTCTCCCGCTGGGGTCAGAGTCGTCGCACGGGCGACAAGTTCGCGCATGTCGGGCACTACTTCCTGATGATGCCGCTGAGGATCTTGCCCGCGACCAGCCAGACCAGGGCGGCCAGGCCATAGTTGACCACGGCGTTCTTGGTCGCGGCGTTCTTGCCCTCGAAGTCGAAGACCCCGTTGGTGCGGTCGAAGACGTCGAAGTCGAGCCGGTCCGCGGTCTGCTTCACGAAGTCCACCAAGGCGTTGCCGTCGTTGCCGCCCAGCGCGATGAGCAGCGCCGCGGCCACCAGGATCAGGGCGAACACCACCGCGACCAGCCACACCACCTGGGCGATGCGGTTGCGGACCTCATCCACCCGCAGGCGCTCGGTCATGGGGCGTTTGCTGTCGTTCGTCACGTTCGTCATCTTCTCGACCTCCCGCCCTCTAACGACGCAGGCGCGTCGAGGACACGCTCAGCGGCCGACGAACGTCGCCTTGCCGGGGCCGTTCGCGACGAACGACGCCATGCCGGCGGCGCGGTCCTCGGTGCCGAACAGCTCGGCGAAGGCAGCCGCCTCGAGGGCCAGTCCCGCGTCGAGGTCCCCGTCGAGGCCCCGGTCGATGGTCTGCTTGGCCAGCCGGAGCGCGTACGACGCGGCGTGGGCGAACTGCCCGGCCCAGGCCAGCGCCGCGGCGTACACCTCGTCGGCCGGGACGACCCGGTCGACCATGCCGAGCGCGAGCGCCTCGTCGGCGGGCACGAACCGCCCGGTGAAGATCAGGTCCTTGGCCTTGCTCGGTCCGACCAGCCGGGAGAGCCGCTGGGTGCCGCCCATGCCGGGGATCACCCCGAGCAGCACCTCGGGCTGGCCGAGCGTGGCGTTGTCGGCGGCGAAGCGGACGTCCGCGCACAGGGCCAGCTCGCAGCCGCCGCCGAGCGCGTAGCCGGTGACCGCGGCCACCACCGGCTTGGGGATCTCCGCGACCCGCTTCATCTCCGCCTGGAGACCGGCGGACGCGGCGAGCATGTCGGCCTGCGACATGTCGGCCATCTCCTTGACGTCGGCGCCAGCCGCGAAGGTCCGCTCGCCACCGTAGAGCACCACGGCCCGCACGTCGTCCCGCTCCCCCGCCTCGACCGCGGCGGCGCCGATCTCACGCTGCACCTGGATGCTCAGGGCGTTCATCTTGGGCCGGTCGACGCGGATCGTGCCGACGCCGTCGGCGACCTCGAGCCGTACGAACTCCGCCATCGGAGACCTCCTGGAAGTCGGGTCCGCCCACCCTAACGAGGGGGTCGCACCCGCCCGGAGTGGCCTCCGACACAATGGCCGCGTGAGCCCCCACCGCACCCGGACCTGGCGTTGGCAGCACCACGACGAGCGGGCACCGGTGTGGCCGGGCCGGCACCAGTGGCTCGGCGCGAGCTGGGCCGAGGAGGCCACGAACTTCGCCGTCTGGTCGCCGGAGGCCAGCGCACTGTGGGTCTGCCTCTTCGACGACGACGGCGCCGAGACCCGGCACCAGCTCACCGAGCACACGCTCGGCGTCTGGCACGGGGCCATCCCCGGCGTGCCTGTCGGCCAGCTCTACGGGTTCCGCGCCGACGGGCCCTGGGACCCGGCGCACGGGCGTCGCTTCAACCCCAACAAGCTGCTCCTCGACCCGTACGCGCGCGCCGTCACCGGGATCGTCACGCAGGGCCCCGAGGTGCTGGCCCACGACGCCACCGACGCGCAGTCCCTCAGCACCCTGGACTCGGCTCCGGTGATGCCGCGCAGCGTGGTCACCCACGACGACTTCGACTGGGGCGACGACACCCAGCTGCGCACCCGCTGGCGCGACACGGTCATCTACGAGCTGCACGTGAAGGGTTTCACCCAGCTCCACAACGAGATCCCCGAAGAGCTGCGCGGCACCTATGCCGGCCTCGGCAGCCGGACCGTGACCCGCTACCTCCAGGACCTCGGGGTGACCGCGGTCGAGCTGCTGCCGGTCCAGCACTACATCACCGAGCCGGGGGTCGCCGACCGCGGGCTGGTGAACTACTGGGGCTACAACACGATCGCGTTCCTGGCCCCGGAGTCGACGTACTCCGCGAGCGGCGAGCGGGGCCAGCAGATCACCGAGTTCAAGCAGATGGTGAAGAACTTCCACGCCGCCGGCATCGAGGTGATCCTCGACGTCGTCTACAACCACACCGCCGAAGGCGGGCCGGACGGGCCGTCGTACTCCTTCCGAGGGCTCGACGACATCGGCTTCTACAAGCGCTCGGGCACCGTCGGCGACGCGTACTGGGACGTCACCGGCTGCGGCAACACCGTCGACACCACGAACCTCGGTGCGCTGCGGTTGATCATGGACTCGCTGCGCTACTGGGTCACCGAGATGCACGTGGACGGGTTCCGCTTCGACCTCGCGTCCGCGCTGGCCCGGACCGGGCACGACGTGGACATGCACAGCGCGTTCCTCACCACCGTCAACCAGGACCCGGTGCTGCGGCACGTGAAGCTCATCGCCGAGCCGTGGGACGCCTCGATGGACGGCTACCAGGTGGGGTCGTTCCCGCCGCCGTGGGTGGAGTGGAACGACCGCTTCCGCGACACGCTGCGCGACTTCTGGCGGGGACACGGCTCGATCCGCGACATGGCGTCCCGGCTGGCGGGGTCCAGCGACCTGTACGCCGACGACGGGCGATCGCCGTACACCTCGGTGAACTTCGTCACCGCGCACGACGGCTTCACCCTGCGCGACCTGGTGTCCTACAACGACAAGCACAACAAGGCCAACGGCGAGCACAACAACGACGGCTCCAACGACAACCGGTCCTGGAACCACGGCGTCGAGGGCGAGACCGACGACGCCGAGATCCTGGCCCTGCGGCACCGGCAGGCCGCGAACGTGATGGCGACGCTGTGCCTCTCGTCGGGGTCACCGATGCTGACCGCGGGCGACGAGCGCGGACGCACGCAGGGCGGCAACAACAACGCCTACTGCCAGGACAACGAGATCTCCTGGGTGGACTGGCGGCCCGACGATGCCTGGCTCGAGCTGTACGAGGTCACCAAGACCGCGCTCCGGCTGCGGCGCGAGCACCCAGCGCTACGCCAGCGGCACCACTTCGTCGGGGGGCCGACCATCGACGGCGGCCCCAAGGACCTCGCCTGGATCCATCCCGACGGTCGGGAGATGGCCGACCCGGACTGGTACGACGGGTCGCTGCGGGTGGTCGGCATGTTCGTCTCGGGCGACCCGCTGCGCTCCCCCGGCCCCCGCGGCGAGCAGCAGCACGACTCGTCGTTCCTGATCTGGCTCAACAACGGGCCGGACGACGCGAGCATCACGCTGCCGGAGAACCAGTGGGTCAACCACGGCGAGGCGGTGCTGTCCACCGACACCGGCAACCCCGTCGGCACCCCCGTCGCCGCCGGTGACCGGATGACCCTCCAGGGCCGCTCGGTCCTCGTCCTCCGCCAGACCTAGCTGCTCGTTGAGTTGGGGGAAATGGCCCGACGAGTCGGGGGAGATGGCCGACGCAGTCGGCCATCTCCCCCGACTCGCGTAGCCATTTCCCCCAACTGCAACTCACACGGGCAGCGCGACCAGGCCGAGCTCGGCGGACGAGACCAGCCGGTCGTTGTGGGGCACCACGCGGACGGTGTAGCCGAAGGCGCCGGAGCGGTCGAGGGCGACGGTGCCGTCGAAGCGGTGCCGGCCCCCGTCGTAGTCCTCGGCGAGCGTGAGCGAGTCGACCACGGAGTCGCGCAGCTGGTCCTCGCCGTCGAGCGAGCCGTGCACGAGCTGCACGTCGACGTCGTCGGGGGTCAGCTCGCCCAGCGACACGAACGCGCGCACGGCCAGCTCGGCGCCGACCTCGGGGGTCTCGCTGACCCCGGAGCTCTCGACGTGCTCGACCCGGACGCCGGGCCAGGCCTTCTTGAGCTTCTGCTTCCAGTCGGCCAGCTCGACCGCACCGGCGTAGTCGCTGTTCAGCGCCCGGGCGTTGCGCGCGGCCGGTGCGTAGAGCTCGCGCACGTAGTCGCGGACCTGGCGGGTGGCCAGCACCTTGGGGCCGAGCGACTTCAGCGTGTGCCGGAGCATCTCCAGCCAGTGCGTGGGCACGCCATCGGCGTCCACGTCGTAGAACTTCGGCGCCACCTCGTGCTCGAGGAGGTCGTAGAGGGCCCGCGCCTCGATGTCGTCGCGCTTCTCCTCGTCATCGACACCGTCCGCGGACGGGATGGCCCAGCCGTTGGAGCCGTCGTACCACTCGTCCCACCAGCCGTCGAGGATCGACAGGTTGAGCCCGCCGTTCAGCGCGGCCTTCATGCCCGACGTCCCGCACGCCTCGTAGCGGGCGCAGCGGGTTGTTGAGCCACACGTCGCAGCCGGGGTAGAGCGGCTGCGCCATCGCGATGTCGTAGTTGGGCAGGAACACGATCCGGTGCCGGACCTCCGGGTCGTCGGCGAAGCGCACCATCTCCTGGATGAGCTTCTTGCCCCCGTCGTCGGCGGGGTGCGACTTGCCGGCGATGACCAGCTGGATGGGTCGCTCCGGGTGCAGCAGCAGCGCCTTGAGGCGGGCCGGGTCGCGCAGCATCAGCGTGAGTCGCTTGTACGACGGCACGCGGCGGGCGAAGCCGATCGTCAGCACGTCCGGGTCGAGCGCCGTGTCGATCCAGCCCAGCTCGGCCGGCGCGGCTCCGCGCTTCGCCCACGACTTGGCCACCCGCTTGCGCGCGTCGACCACCAGCCGCTGACGCAGCGTCCGCTTCAGCGCCCACAGCTCGGCGCCCGGGATGTCGTCGACCAACGGCCAGAGCGCGTCGGTGTCGTCGGAGTCGATGTCGGCTCCGCGGGCGGTGGCGAGCTCGAAGATCTCGCGAGCGATCCAGGTCGGGCCGTGGACGCCGTTGGTCACCGAGCCGATGGGCACCTCGGCCTCGTCGAACGCCGGCCACAGGCCGTTGAACATCCCGCGGCTCACGTGGCCGTGCAGCTCGGAGACGCCGTTGGCGCGCTGGGCGAGCCGGAAGCCCATGACCGCCATGTTGAACACCCCGGCGTCACCCCCGACGTAGTCCTCGCTGCCGAGGGCCAGGATCCGGTCGAGCGGCACCCCGGGCGTGACCCCGGCGCCGCCGAAGTACTGCTTCACCAGGTCGCGGGCGAAGCGGTCGATCCCGGCCGGGACCGGCGTGTGCGTGGTGAAGACGGTGCCCGCGCGGGACACCTCGAGCGCGGTGTCGAAGTCGAGTCCGGGGCCGCCCTCGGCGGCCGTCAGCTCGCGGATCCGCTCCAGGCCGAGGAAGCCGGCGTGGCCCTCGTTGGTGTGGAAGACCTCGGGCTCGGGGGCGCCGGTGATGCGCGAGAAGACGCGCAGCGCCCGAACGCCGCCGACGCCGAGGAGCAGCTCCTGGCGGAGCCGGTGCTCGCTGGTGCCGCCGTACAGGCGGTCGGTCACCTCGCGGTAGTGACCCGGGTTCTCCTCGAGGTCGGTGTCGAGCAGCAGCAGCGGGACCCGGCCGACGTGGGCGACCCAGATGCGGGCCACCAGGTCGGGGCCGCCCGGCAGGGTCAGCGACACCCGGGCGTGGGAGCCGTCCTCCTCCCGCAGCGGGGTGAGCGGGAGCTCGTCGGGGTCGAGCACCGGGTAGGTCTCCTGCTGCCACCCGTCGGCGGACAGCGACTGCTTGAAGTACCCGTGTCGGTAGAGCAGCCCGACGCCGACGATCGGGATGCCGAGGTCGCTCGCGGACTTGAGGTGGTCGCCGGCCAGGATGCCGAGGCCGCCGGAGTACTGCGGCAGCACCGCGGTGATGCCGTACTCCGGGGAGAAGTACGCGATCGAGCGCGGCGCGTCGTCGCCGCCGCGACGCTGGTACCAGCGGTCCTCGGTCAGGTAGGCGTCCAGGCTGGCCTGTGCGGCCGCGAGGCTCTCGAGGTACGCCGGGTCGTCCGCGAGCTCGGCCAGCCGGGCCTGCCCGAGGGCTCCCGAGGAGCCGGACGGGGTCATGGGCGACGGACTCCCACAGCTTCGGGTCGGCCGCCGAGAAGACGTCCTGCGTCTCCGGGTGCCACGACCACCTCAGGTTGCCGGCCAGGGTGCCGAGGGAGGCCAGGGCCTCGGGGAGGACAGGACGGACGGTGAATCGTCGGATCGCGCGCACTGTAGGACGGTAGCGGACGCGGTTGGATCGTTCCAAGACCCCGTCCGGCTCGAGACTCCAGCCGGTCCGGGTCAGGTGGTGGGCTCCGCCGCCGCCCGGAAGGCGACGGTGGCCTTCGCCGCCTCGTCCGCGGGGCCGTCCGACAGCGGCCCGCGGGCGAAGCGCAGGCTGCCGAGCGTCCCCTTGTCGGCCCAGGCGCAGGTGAGCTGAGGTTGTGCGGCGGCGGCGAGCTCCCCGCACCGCAGAGCGCCGCCCTGCGGCCCGGGATCGAAGCTGCGCGCCCCCTCGATACCGGCGGACTTCAGGTAGCTGGTCAGCGCGTCGTCCGGGGACGCGTCCAGCGCCTGTCCCTGCTCGGACCCGGCCGGGAACGTCAGCCCGACGTAGATCACGGTGTCGTCGCCGCTCCGGTAGGTGCCGACCAGCGCGTCGCCGTCCGGTGCCTGCGCGTTGAGGTCCTTCTCGGCCGAGCGGGAGAACGTCAACGCGGCGGCGCCGCGGTCCAGCGTGTAGTCGGCGGCCTCGCGGGGCTTGGTCAGCGTCGGCCGCGGTCGGTCCGGCTCGGAGCCCGCTCCCTCGTCCCGCAGCACGAGGGCGGCCGCGACCACGGCCACGCACCCGAGCGCGACGAGCACCGCGATCCAGACGGCCCGGCGCCGCGGGGGGTCGGGCCGGTCCGTCATGTCCGCCATCCAAGCGCAGCAACGCTCGGCTTGCATCGCCGGACCCGAACCGAAAGTGTGGAGCCATGGTCGGACGCATCCCCGTCATGAACGTCACGCCCGTCGTGGACCCCGCCGTCCACCGCGGTGACCTCCCGGCGAAAGCCACGGTGGGCGAGCCTTTTCCCGTGACCGCCAGCGTCTTCCGCGAGGGTCACGACAAGCTCGGGGCCGAGGTCGTGGCCACCGACCCGGGCGGTGTCCGTCGGGCGCCGGTGCCGATGGTCAAGCACGGGAACATCCCGGACCGCTACGAGGCGTGGATCACGCCGGACCAGCCGGGCCGGTGGAGCTTCGAGGTCCAGTCGTGGTCCGACGCCATCGGCACCTGGCAGCACGCCGCGGGCCTCAAGATCCCGGCCGGCGTCGACGTGGACCTGATGTTCACCGAGGGGCAGCAGCTCTTCGAGCGGGTGCTCAAGGGCCTGGACCGCAAGGAGAAGAAGGGGCCCGCCGCGGACGTGCTCAAGGCGGCCGTCAGCGCCGCGAAGGACGCCAAGCGCCCGGTCGAGGCGCGGCTCGCGGCCCTCCAGGCGCCCGAGCTCGCCGCCGTCCTCGCGGCGCACCCGATCCGCGACCTGCTCACGGTGGTCGGGCCGTACACCGTCTTCGCCGACCGGTCGCGGGCCCTCTACGGCAGCTGGTACGAGTTCTTCCCGCGCTCCGAGGGCGCCACCGTGGACGCCGCGACCGGCGCGGTCATCACCGGCACCCTGCGCACCGCCGCGGAGCGCCTCCCCGCGGTCGCCCAGATGGGCTTCGACGTCATCTACCTGCCGCCGATCCACCCGATCGGCGAGGTCAACCGCAAGGGGCCGAACAACACGCTCACCCCGGGCCCCTCGGACCCGGGCTCCCCGTGGGCGATCGGGTCGAAGGACGGTGGTCACGACGCCATCCACCCGGACCTCGGCGACTTCGACGACTTCGACGCGTTCGTCGCGCGGGCGACCGAGCTCGGCCTCGAGGTGGCCCTCGACCTGGCCCTCCAGGCCGCCCCGGACCACCCCTGGGCGACCAAGCACCAGGAATGGTTCACCACCCGCGCCGACGGCACCATCGCCTACGCGGAGAACCCGCCCAAGAAGTACCAGGACATCTACCCGCTCAACTTCGACAACGACTACGAGGGCCTGTACGCCGAGGTGCTCCGGATCGTGCACCTGTGGATGGACCACGGCGTGCGGATCTTCCGGGTCGACAACCCGCACACCAAGCCGGTCGCGTTCTGGGAGCAGCTCCTCGGGGAGATCCGCGAGAGCGACCCCGACGTGCTGTTCCTCGCCGAGGCGTTCACCCGCCCGGCGATGATGCAGGGGCTCGGCGCCATCGGGTTCCACCAGTCGTACACGTACTTCACCTGGCGCACCGCGAAGTGGGAGATCGAGCGCTACCTCGACGAGCTGTCGCACGACACCGACCACCTGATGCGGCCCAACTTCTTCGTCAACACCCCCGACATCCTCCATGCGTTCTTGCAGTACGGCGGTCCGCCCGCGTTCAAGATCCGGGCGGTCCTGGCGGCGATGGGCTCCCCGACGTACGGCGTGTACGCCGGCTACGAGCTCTTCGAGCACGTGGCGGTCAAGCCGGGCAGCGAGGAGTACCTCGACTCGGAGAAGTACCAGATCCGGGTCCGCGACTGGGCCGCGGCCGAGGCGAGCGGCCACACGCTGGCGCCGTACCTCACCGAGCTCAACCGGATCCGCCGCGAGCACCCCGCGCTCCGGCTGCTGCGCAACGTGACACTCCACCAGAGCGACGACGACCACACGCTGGTCTTCTCGAAGAGCACGGTCTCGGCCACCGGCGAGCCGGACGACACGGTCATCGTGGTGCTCAACCTCGACCCGCACGGCACCCGCGCGACCACGGTGCACCTCGACATGCCCGCCCTCGGCTTCGACTGGCACGACTCCTTCGTCGTCGAGGACGAGCTCAACGGCGCGAAGTACACCTGGGGCGAGCACAACTACGTCCAGCTGGATCCCTACCTCGAGCCCGCGCACATCCTGGCTGTGCGGAGGGCTCTGTGAGCGAGGTCCACACGACCAGACCCGACGACCAACCCTTCCTCGACGACCAGTCCCCGCAGCCCGACTGGTTCAAGACCGCGGTCTTCTACGAGGTGCTGGTGCGGTCGTTCCGCGACGCGGACGGCAACGGCACGGGTGACTTCAAGGGACTGATCGAGAAGCTCGACTACCTGCACTGGCTCGGCGTCGACTGCCTGTGGGTGCCGCCGTTCTTCTCCTCGCCGCTGCGCGACGGGGGCTACGACGTCGCCGACTACACCAACATCCTCCCCGAGATCGGCACCACCGAGGACTTCCACTCCTTTCTGGACGAGGCCCACAAGCGTGGCATCCGGGTGATCATCGACTTCGTCATGAACCACACCAGCGACGCGCACCCGTGGTTCCAGGCGTCCCGCACCGATCCCGACGGCCCGTACGGCGACTTCTACGTCTGGTCGGACACCGACGACCTCTACCAGGACGCGCGGGTCATCTTCGTGGACACCGAGCCGTCCAACTGGACCTGGGACCCGGTCCGCCAGCAGTACTTCTGGCACCGGTTCTTCGCCCACCAGCCGGACCTCAACTTCGACAACCCGAAGGTCATGGAGGCCATGCTGGAGGCGATGTCCTTCTGGCTCGACATGGGCCTGGACGGCTTCCGGCTCGACGCGGTGCCCTACCTCTACGAACGCCCCGGCACCAACGGCGAGAACCTCCCCGAGACCCACGAGGCGTTGCGCCTGGTCCGACGGTTCGTGGACACGAACTACCCCGGGCGGGTGCTGCTGGCCGAGGCCAACCAGTGGCCCAGCGACGTCGTGGACTACTTCGGCGACTTCGAGAAGGGGGGCGACGAGTGCCACATGTGCTTCCACTTCCCGGTGATGCCGCGCATCTTCATGGCGGTCCGGCGTGAGTCCCGCTTCCCGATCTCGGAGATCCTCGCGCAGACCCCGGCGATCCCCGACGGCTGCCAGTGGGGCATCTTCCTGCGCAACCACGACGAGCTCACCCTCGAGATGGTCACCGACGAGGACCGCGACTACATGTGGGGCGAGTACGCCAAGGACCCGCGGATGAAGGCCAACATCGGCATCCGCCGTCGGCTCGCGCCCCTGCTGGACAACGACGTCAACCAGATCGAGCTGTTCACCGCTCTCCTGCTGAGCCTGCCCGGGAGCCCGGTGCTCTACTACGGCGACGAGATCGGGATGGGCGACAACATCTGGCTCGGGGACCGCGACGGCGTGCGCACCCCGATGCAGTGGACCCCGGACCGCAACGCCGGCTTCTCGGCGGCCACCCCCGGCAAGCTGCACCTGCCGTTGATCCAGGACCCGGTCTACGGCTACCAGAGCGTCAACGTCGAGGCGCAGCTCGAGAACTCCTCCTCGCTGCTGCACTGGACCCGGCGGATGATCCACTCCCGCCGCCAGCACCCGGCGTTCGGCCTCGGGTCGTTCACCGACCTCGGGGGCTCCAACCCCGCGATCTTGTCCTATGCCCGCGAGCACACCGGCACCGACGAGTCGGGCGCCGAGGAGACCGACGTCATCGTCTGCGTCAACAACCTCTCGCGGTTCCCGCAGCCGGTCGAGCTCGACCTGCGTCGGTGGGAGGGCTGGACGCCCGTCGAGATGCTCGGCGGAGTGCCCTTCCCACCGGTGGGCGAGCTGCCGTATCTCCTGACCCTGGGTGGGTACGGCTTCTACTGGTTCCGCCTGTCCGCCCCGGCCGAGGAGACACCCCCGTCGTGACCGAGAACCAGCACCTGACCGACGCCCTGGTCGACTTCATCTCGCACGCGCGCTGGTTCGGCGGCAAGGGCCGGCCGTTCGACGTCACCGATGTCCGCCGCGTGGGGAGCGTCGGGGACCACCCGACCGTGCTGCTGGACCTGGTCGAGCTGACCTACGCCGACACCGGTGACGTGGAGCTCTACCAGCTGCCGCTGGCCGTGTACGACCATCGTCAGGACCGGCTCGACCACGCGCTGCTCGCCGAGGTCGAGGTCCTCGACCACGGTCACTCCTACGTCTACGACGCGGTCCACGACCGGGACGCGATGGCGCACCTGCTGCGCGCCTTCGCGGCCGGGGCTCGACGCTCGACCGACGGGAGCGGGCTCGACCGACGAGGGCGGGCTCGCAGGGCGGGCTGGTCTTCCACCGGCTGGCCGGTCACGAGCTCGACCTCGAGGCCCACTCGACGCTGTTCAGCGGGGAGCAGTCCAACTCCACGGTGATGTTCGGCGAGGACTCCCTGCTCAAGGTGTTCCGCAAGGTCACCCCGGGGATCAACCCGGACGTCTCGATCCACGAGGTGCTCACCCGCGCCGGGTCCGACAACGTCGCCGCGCTCTACGGCTGGCTCGACATCCCGGCTCGCGCCGGCGGCGAGCCGCTCCAGCTCGCCATGCTCCAGCAGTTCCTGCGCACCGCGAGCGACGGGTGGGACCTCGCGCTCACCAGCGTCCGCAACCTGTTCGCGGAGGCCGACCTGCACGCCGACGAGGTGGGTGGCGACTTCGCCGCCGAGGCGGCCCGGCTCGGCGAGGCCCTGGCCGACGTGCACCGGGTGCTGGCCGAGCACTTCCCCACCGCCGAGCGGACCAGCGCCGAGATGACCGGCCTCGGCGGGGCCATGATCTCGCGCCTCGACGCCGCGGTCGCGGTGGTCCCCCAGCTCGCGCCGTACGCCCAGCGGCTGCGCGCCGTCTTCGACGACGTGGCCTCGATGGCCGGCACGCCGGTCCAGCAGATCCACGGGGACCTGCACCTCGGCCAGACGCTGCGCACGGTCCGCGGCTGGAAGATCGTCGACTTCGAGGGTGAGCCGGCCAAGACGCTGGCCGAGCGGGTGCTCCCCGACTCCCCCTGGCGCGACGTCGCCGGAATGCTCCGCTCCTTCGACTACGCCCCGCGCGTCGCCGCGGCGGCTCTCGGCGACTCCGACGGCGCCGCCGCCCAGCGCGAGTTCCGCGCCGCGGAGTGGTCGGCACGCAACTGCGCTGCCTTCCTCGACGCCTACGCCGGCCGCGACCTGACCGACGCCGAGCGGGCACTGCTCGACGCGTACGTTGCCGACAAGGCGGTCTACGAGGTCGTCTACGAAGCGCGCAACCGACCCAAGTGGGTGCCCATCCCGATGGCGGCCATCGAGAGCCTGGCAGAGAGGAACGCGGCATGAGCGAGCTGAAGCCCGTCGACCGGCACGAGCTGGACCTGCTCATCGAGGGCCGGCACGGGCACCCCCACGCGATCCTCGGCCCACACCCCCACGACGGCGGTGTCACGGTCCGGGTGTTCAAGCCGCTGGCGTCCTCGGTCGTGGTCCGGCACGACGGCGTCGAGACCCGGCTGGAGCACGAGTACGCCGGGTTCTGGTCGGGAGTGTTGGTCTCGACAAGCTCGACCACCGAGGGCGCCACCGAGGGCTCGACCCGACCTGTGGGTGACGTCCCCGACTACCGCCTCGCCGTGGCCTACGACGGCGGCCCGCACGAGGTCGACGACCCCTACCGGTTCCTCCCCACGCTGGGTGAGACCGACCTGCACCTGGTCAACGAGGGCCGCCACGAGCTGCTCTGGGAGGTGCTCGGCTCCCGCGTCCACCACTACGAGTCCGCGCTCGGCGGCGGGGTCAGCGGCACCGCCTTCGCCGTCTGGGCGCCGGCGGCGAAGGGGGTCCGGCTCAAGGCCGACTTCAACAGCTGGGACGGCCGCGAGCATCCGATGCGCCAGCTCGGCCAGTCGGGGGTCTGGGAGCTCTTCGTGCCCGGCGCCGGCTCGGGCACCCATTACAAGTACTCCGTGCTCGGTGCCGACGACGTCTGGACCGAGCGCGCCGACCCGATGGCCTCCTACGCCGAGCAGCCGCCCCTCACGGCCTCGGTCGTCTACGAGTCGTCGTACTCCTGGAACGACCAGGAATGGATGTCGGCCCGCGCCGAGCGGACCCCGCACGCCGAGCCGATGTCGGTCTACGAGGTGCACCTCGCCTCGTGGCGCAAGCCCTACGGCGCCACCCTCAACTACGGCCAGCTCGCCGACGAGCTCGTCGGCTACGTGAGCGACCTCGGCTTCACCCACGTGGAGTTCATGCCGGTCATGCAGCACCCGTTCGGCGGGTCGTGGGGCTACCACGTGACGTCGTACTTCGCCCCGGACTCCCGCTTCGGCGATCCCGACGGCTTCCGCTACCTCGTCGACCGGCTGCACCAGGCCGGCATCGGCGTGCTCCTCGACTGGGTGCCGGGCCACTTCGCCACCGACGAGTGGGCGCTGGTCCGCTTCGACGGCACCCCGCTCTACGAAGACCCCAACCCGCAGCGCGGCTGGCACAAGGAGTGGGGCTCCCACATCTTCAACTTCGGGCGGAACGAGGTGCGCAACTTCCTCTACGCGAACGCCCTCTACTGGCTCGAGGAGTTCCACGCCGACGGGCTGCGCGTGGACGGGGTGGCGTCGATGCTCTACCTCGACTACTCCCGCGAGCCCGGCGAGTGGACGCCGAACAAGTTCGGCGGCCGCGAGAACCTCGAGGCGGTCCAGTTCCTCCAGGAGATGAACGCCACGGTCTACCGGCGGGTGCCCGGCGCGGTGACCATCGCCGAGGAGTCGACCTCGTGGCCCGGGGTCACCCGGCCCACCTCCAGCGACGGGCTGGGCTTCGGCTTCAAGTGGAACATGGGGTGGATGAACGACTCCTTGCGCTACATGAGCAAGGACCCGATCTACCGCAGCCACCACCACGGCGAGATGACGTTCTCCCTGATCTACGCCTTCAGCGAGAACTTCGTGCTGCCGATCAGCCACGACGAGGTCGTGCACGGCAAGGGCTCGCTGCTGCGGAAGATGCCCGGTGACCGGTGGCAGCAGCTGGCCAACCTGCGTGCCTTCCTGGCCTACATGTGGGCGCACCCGGGCAAGCAGCTGCTGTTCATGGGCTCGGAGTTCGGCCAGGAGTCCGAGTGGGCCGAGGCGCGCGAGCTCGACTGGTGGCTGCTCGAGCACTCCGAGCACCTCGGCGTGCACTCCCTGGTCAAGGACCTCAACCGGGCCTACGTCGGCTCCCCCGCGCTCTGGACCGCCGACGTCTCGCCCGAGGGCTTCCAGTGGATCGACGCCGACGACGCGAACCGCAGCACCTTCTCCTTCCTCCGCCGCGGCGGCGACGGGTCCGAGGTCGTGTGCGTGGCGAACTTCTCCGCCATCCCGCACGGCGACTACCGGATCGGGCTGCCCTCGGCCGGCACCTGGGAGGAGATCCTCAACACGGACGCGCAGACCTACACCGGCTCGGGCGTCGGCAACCTCGGCACCGTCGAGGCGCACGCCGGCGGCCATCAGGGACAGCCGGCGAGCGCGACCATCGTCGTCCCCCCGCTGGCGACGATCTACCTGCGCAAGGCGTGACCACCTGTTTTCCTGACGCACATCCACCACATCCGGGGGAGGTCGATCCGCGGTTGTGACGCACTCTCGATCACCACGGCGCGTGGCGACCCCCGGATGTGACGCATCTCGATCATCACGAGCCCGGCGTGAGCCCGGACGGTGTCCGTAGCGTCAGGACGCCGACAGTCGGCGTGTCCATCAGCACGTGCGCCGGCTCCTGGACCCCGACGCCTCGCTCGAGGTGCTCGCCGCCTCCCACGTGGCGGACCGTCGGCGTCGCGCGTGGTTGGCGCACCGTCGGGAGACCGGAGGTGACCTCTTGTCGACTCTGGCTGCGGAGCTCCTGCCCGGCGACCAGTGGAGTGCGGTGACGGAGCTTGCCTGGTGGCGGCTGGTCATCGACACCACCTCGGCGGTCAGTGCCGACATCAGCGACGACAATTCGCTCTCCCTCCGCGACCAGTTCGAGCTGGCGACCCACGGCTACCTCCGCCCGGACCGCCCGCCGGCACCGTCGGGGCACCGACCCGAGTCCGCGTTGGCGGAGCACGTCGTGGCCCGTGAGCAGGAGGTGGCGGCGCGGCTCGACCGGGTCCTCGCCTGGTCGAGGTCCCCGAGGCCGAGCGAGCCTCCGAGCACTCCATCCTGCGAGCCTTCGTGGACGGCCTCACGCTGGCGATCTGCCGGAACGGCCTCTCCACCACGGCCGCTCACGAGGCCCTCGCCTCGCACCTGGACCGGTTGGACCGTCGCCCACAGCACCTGGACCGCGCTGGCTAGGGTGAACACGTGAGCGACTCCCTGCCCGAGCAGCCGACGCTCACCGACGGCGAGGTGGCGCTGCGCCCGTGGCGCGACGAGGACATCGAGTCGGCCGTCGGCGGCCACGACGCGGAGATCGCCCACTGGTTCGGGTTCGCCGAGGTCACGCCGAGCTACGACGTCCACCACGCGGCGGTCGAGCGCTGGCGGGCGGCCTACCGCGAGGGTCGGTCGGTGGTGAACTTCGTGATCGAGCACGAGGGCGCGGTCGCGGGCAGCTGTGAGGTCCGGCGCGTGGCCGCGGGGGTCGGGGAGCTGTCGTGGACGCTGTACGCCGGGCACCGCGGCCGCGGGCACGCCACCCGGGCGGTGCGGATGCTGGCCGACTACGCGCTCACCGAGACCGGGCAGGGTGGCCTCGGGCTGAGCCGGGTCGAGGCCAAGGTCGAGCCCGGCAACCAGGCGTCGTTGCGGGTGGCGACCAGGTCGGGGCTCCGACGGGAGGGCGTGCGCCGGGTCGCGCCGGGCACCGGCGATCGCGAGGCCACCACGGAGTACGTCGTCCTCGCCAGGCTCGCCACCGACCCGCCGCTCACGGAGCCCGAGGCGTTCCGTGCCCTGCTCAACTCGTTCCTGCCGCGCAAGCGGGCGATCGGGCAGATGTTCATCCGGGACACCGACGGACGGGTGCTGCTCTGCCAGCTCACCTACAAGCGTGACTGGGACCTGCCCGGCGGGGTGGTGGAGGTCGGCGAGTCACCCCGGCTGGCCGTCGGCCGCGAGGTGACCGAGGAGCTCGGCCTCACCATCGACGCCGGCGCCCTCCTGCTCACCGACTGGCTGCCCCCCTGGGGCGGCTGGGACGACGCCGTCTGCCTCGTCTTCGACGGCGGCGTGCACGAGCCCGCGATCGTCGAGCGGATCGTCGCCCAGGCGCGGGAGATCCGCACCGCGCAGTGGGCGACCCTCGAGGACGTCCGGGAGCGCTGCGCGGACTTCACGGCGCGCCGGATCGAGGCGGTGCTCCGCAGCCTGGAGAGCGGCATCCCCGGCTACACGGAGTCCGGCCGATGACCGACGAGGTGCCGACCCTCTTCGACTGGTGCGGTGGCGCCGACGCCCTGCACCGCCTCACCGAGGTGTTCTACGACCGGGTGCTCGCGGACCCGGTCCTGGAGCCGGTGTTCCGGCACATGGGCCGCGACCACCGCCACCACGTCGCGCAGTGGCTGGGCGAGGTGTTCGGCGGGCCCGCCGACTACACCGATCACCTCGGCGGCTATCCCGCGATGCTGCGGCACCACCTCGGCCTCGCGATCACCGAGCAGCAGCGGTCCCGCTGGGCGGCTCTCATCGCGGCCAGCGCCGACGACGCGGGGCTCCCGGCCGACCCCGAGTTCCGCTCCGCCTTCGTGGCGTACGTCGAGTGGGGCACCCGGATCGCGATGGCCAACTCCGTGCCCGGGGCGATGCCGCCGCCCGTGCTGCCCACCCCGCGCTGGGGATGGGGCGAGGCCCCGCCCTACGAGGGGTAGCTGGGCCGCCGCTCAGCGGTAGGACGCCGCCTGCACCTCGTAGAGCTCGGCGTAGTGGCCCCCGCGCGCCATCAGGTCGTCGTGGCTGCCCACCTCGGCCACCTCGGCGCCCACGAGGACCACGATCAGGTCGGCCATCCGCACCGTGGAGAACCGGTGCGAGACCAGCACCGTGATGCGCCCCTCGCCCGTGCGGTCCCGGGCGGCCTCGGCGAACCGCTCGAACAGCGCGTGCTCGGTCTCGGCGTCCAGCGCGGCCGTGGGCTCGTCGAGCACCAGCAGCAGCGGGGCCTCACGCATGAACCCGCGGGCCAGGGCGACCTTCTGCCACTGACCGTGGGAGAGGTCCACGCCACCGGGCCACGACGGTCCGAGCTGGGTCTCCAGGCCGGTCTCGAGGCGCCGGACCACGTCGTCGGCGCCGGCCCGGCCGACGGCGGCGTCGGCGGCGTCGCGGTCCTCGAGGTGCGGCAGGTCGCCGACGCCGATCGACTGCTGGGCGGGCAGCTCGAACCGGAAGAAGTCCTGGAAGGCGCCCGCGAGGCGCGACCGCCAGGCGTCGGGCTCGATCTGCGCCAGCGGCACGTCGTCGACCATGATCCGGCCGCGGGTGGGGAAGTACATCTGGGCGAGCAGCTTCACCAGGGTCGACTTCCCGGCGCCGTTCTCGCCGACGACGGCCACCACCGACCCCGCCGGCAGCTCGAGGTCGACGTCGCGCAGCACCAACCGGTCGCTGCCCGGGTAGGCGAACGACACCCCGTCGAAGCGGATCCCCGCGGTCAAGCGGTGCGGCGGCTCGAGGTCGCCGGATCGTTGCGCGGCCGCGTAGTCCTCGAGCCAGGCGAGCCGCCGCGAGCCGTCGAGCCACACCCCGCGGAGGAAGCCGATCTCCCCGACCGTCGCTCCGACGTACCCCGAGAGCCGCCCACCTGCCGCGAGCACCAGGAGGACCGCCGCCGTCGAGGCGTCGAGCCCCACGGCCACGTAGACCACCGCCGCGACGTAGCCCAGGCCGAAGATCGTCCAACCCAGGGTGTGCCACCAGGCGCTCACCCAGCGTGCGTGCGAGGTGGGGGCGTACCACGACTCCCACTCGCCGCGCCGGTCCCGCGCGACCCGCTCACCCATCCCGAGCACCCGCAGCTCGCGGGCGCTGGGCGCGGTCGTGGCCAGCCGGTAGAAGTGCTGGGCACGGCGGGAGTGCTGGGCGGACTCCTCCTGCACGCGCCGCTCGACGCCGGGCCGCCACCCCGAGGTGACCACCGTCGGCAGGGCGAAGAGCACGAGGAGCGCGAGGCTCCAGTGGATCGACATCAGCAGCACCACGGTGACCACCAGGCGGAGGATCCAGCCGGCCGTCGAGAAGACCGACATGTACATGTGGTCGAGCACGAAGATCTGGTCGCGGAGCACCGACAGCCGGTCGAGGTAGTCGGGGCGCTCCTGGTGCGCGACGGTCACGACCTGCGCCTGCAGGCCGGCGACGTGCCGCTCGAGGGCGATGGTCACCTTGTCGCGGAAGCGCCGCTGGATGCGGGTGGACACCACCCGGAGCAGCCAGGTCAGGGTCGCGGACACCCCGAGCCCGATCGCGGCGATGGTCACCAGACGGGTGTTGTCGTCCACCACGCCCTGGCCGAGCAACGCCAGCCAGAGGGCGATGAGGGCGTCGGGCAGCGCGGCCAGGAGGGCGAGGAGGAACGCCGAGACGAGCAGGCGCGGCTCGTGCTGGTAACCGAGTCGCAGCAACCGCCACATCGACGACAACGCCCCCGGGAGCGCGTCGGCGTCGGGCGAGCGGACCTCAGCCGAGGACGTCATAGCTCACGCCCTCCTCGTCGGCGGTCAGGTCGAACCGCTGCGCCTGGAGGTCGAACATCGTCCGGTAGCGGCCGGCCCGCGCCATCAGCTCGTCGTGGCTGCCGAGCTCGACGACCCGGCCGCCCTCGACGACACAGATGCGGTCGGCGAGCCGGACCGTGGAGAACCGGTGCGACACGAGGATGGTGGTGACGCCCCGGGTCGCCTCCAGCAGCCGCTGGAAGATCTGCGCCTCGCCCCGGACGTCGAGCTGCGCCGTGGGTTCGTCGAGCAGCACCACGCCGGCGCCCAGCCGCACGCCGCACAGCGCCCGGGCCAGGGCAACCCGCTGCCACTCCCCTCCCGAGAGGTCGACGCCACCGTCGTACTGCGTCGAGAGCGGGGTGTCGAGCGCGGCGAGGTGCTCCGCACCCGCGGCGGTCAGCGCGGCCATCACGTCGTCGTCCGAGGCGCCGCGCGGGGCGACGTTCTCACGGAGGGACAGCTCGAAGCGGGTGAAGTCCTGGAACACCGCGGCGACCCGGGACCGCCACGCCACGACGTCGAGGTCGCGGAGGTCGACGCCGTCGACCTCGATCGCGCCGCTGGTCGGGTCGTAGAGCCGGCACAGGAGCTTGGCGAGCGTGGTCTTGCCCGCGCCGTTCTGGCCCACGATGGCCAGCGAGGAACCGGCCGGGATGGTCAGGTCGAGCCCGGCCAGGACCTGGCGGTCGGTGCGCGGGTAGGCGAAGCCGACCTCGCGGAACCGGATCTCACGAGCGGGCAGGCCGACCGCCGACCGGTCGCCGACCCGGGACAGGGCCCCGACCCGGCGCGTCTCCTCCCGCAGCCGCAGGACGGCGGCGACCGGGGCGGCGGCCCCGTCGAGGGCCCAGTTGAGCCCGCCGAAGGCGATCAGGGAGGTGCCCACGGCCACCTGCGCGAACACGATGGTGCGATCCAGGTCGAGGGCTCCCGAGGCGGTGTCCCGGGCGAGGACGCCGAAGACTGCCAGGTTGGCCGCGGCGACCACCACGACGCTGAGCGCCAGGGAGCGCTCGCGCAGCCGGGTCGCCTCCTGCTGGAGGTCGAAGAGCTCGCGGCGTCGGCGACCGAACCGGTCGAGTGCCCAGTCGGAGAGGCCGAAGACCCGCAGCTCCTTGGCCGCCGGTGGGTCGACGGCCAGTCGGAACGCGTAGTCGGCGTGGGTGCTCGCCTCGCGCACCGCGGTGGTGTTGCGGTCCTTCCACACCGCGCTCTCGCGCAGCAGCCAGTGCGTCGAGAGCCAGGCCCCACCCAGGATCAGCGGCGCCCACCAGGCGAAGCCGAACAGCACGACCGCCGAGGCCAGACCCGAACCGAGGTCGACCAGTCCGACCGCGATGAACGGCACGTTGACCTCCATCGGCGGACCGGACACGCCGGCATCGAACTCCCGCGCCACGGTCACGTCGGCGATGAGCTCGGGATCCTCGAGGTGGCCGATGCCCGCGGGCGCGATGCACGAGTCGGTGAGGTCGTCGTACAGCCAGGCCGACATCCGGTTGCCGAGGTTCTCCCCCACGGCCTGGTGCAGCGGCGCCGAGACCTGGAGGAGCACGAACGCCACCCCCATCAGCGCCAGCGGCGCGGTCAGGGAGGTGCCGTCCTGGACCGCCCCGACGATCACGCCGGTCGCCACCGCGAAGACGGCCGGCAGCACCGACCGCAGCACGACCAGGGACCACCAGGCGAGGGTCAGGGGAAGGTCGGCCCGGGGCAGCGAGGCGAAGAACTTCCACTCCTGCCGCTCCCGCAGTGGCTCCTTCATGCCGCTCACCCTAGATCGCGCCACGGACAGCCCCGACCGCCGCGCGACCCCTGCCCCTGCCGCGCGATCAGTGCTTGAGTGGAGACCATGGGCACCTACGTCTACGACTTCGCCGAGGGCGACAAGGATCAGAAGGACCTGCTGGGCGGCAAGGGCGCGAACCTGGCCGAGATGACCAACCTGGGTCTGCCGGTGCCGCCGGGCTTCACGATCTCCACGGCCGCGTGCCGGGCGTACCTCGAGGGCGGGCACCCGCCCGACGGGCTCACCAAGGAGGTGTCCGACCACCTCGCCGGCCTCGAGAAGGCGATGGGACGTCGGCTCGGCGACCCCGAGGACCCGCTGCTGGTGAGCGTGCGCAGCGGCGCGAAGTTCTCGATGCCCGGGATGATGGAGACCGTCCTCAACATCGGCCTCAACGACGAGTCGATCGAGGGACTCGCGAAGCAGAGCGACGACGAGCGGTTCGCGATGGACTCCTACCGTCGGCTGCTCCAGATGTTCGGCAGCACCGTCCTGGGCATCGACGGCGAGCACTTCTCCGACGTGCTCGACGCGGCTGAAGCACGAGCAAGGGCACCGTCGAGGACCTCGACCTCGACGTGCGAGGACCTCCGCGACCTGGTGGCAGACCTTCAAGCAGGTGATCAGCGACCACGCCGGTCGGGAGTTCCCCCAGGACCCGCGCGAGCAGCTGGACCTCGCCATCGCCGCGGTCTTCGACTCCTGGAACACCGACCGCGCCGTGCTGTACCGCCGCCAGGAGCGGATCCCCGAGGACCTCGGCACCGCGGTCAACGTCCAGGCCATGGTCTTCGGCAACCGGGGCATGACCTCCGGCTCCGGCGTCGCGTTCACCCGGGACCCCGCGAGCGGGGACCAGGGCGTGTACGGCGACTACCTGCAGAACGCCCAGGGCGAGGACGTCGTCGCCGGCATCCGCAACACCGTGTCGCTGGCCGACATGGCCGAGGTCGACCGGGCCTCGCACGACGAGCTGCTGGGGATCATGGCCACGCTCGAGAGCCACTACCGCGACATGTGCGACATCGAGTTCACCGTCGAGCGCGGCAAGCTCTGGATGCTCCAGACCCGGGTCGGCAAGCGCACCCCGGAGGCGGCGTTCCGGATCGCCGTCCACATGACCGACGAGGGCCTGATCGACGCCGACGAGGCCTTGCGCCGGGTCACCGGCGAGCAGCTCGCCAACCTGATGTTCCCGCGGTTCGACCCGAGCGGCCGAACGCACCCTGCTGGGCAAGGGCATGAACGCCTCCCCCGGTGCCGCCGTCGGCAAGGCCGTCTTCGACTGGGCCACCGCGGTGGAGTGGTCCGAGCAGGGCGAGGACGTCATCCTGGTGCGCAAGGAGACCACCCCCGAGGACCTGCACGGGATGATGGTGGCCAAGGGCGTGCTGACCAGCCGCGGCGGCAAGACCTCGCACGCGGCGGTCGTCGCCCGCGGGCATGGGCCGCACCTGTGTGTGCGGCGCGGAGTCCCTCGACGTCGACACCAAGCACGGCCAGTTCACCGTGCGAGGGGGCAAGACGATCAGCGAAGGCGACGTGATCTCGATCGACGGCTCCACCGGCGAGGTCTTCGACGGTGCGGTCCCGGTGGTCGACTCGTTCGTGGTGCGCTACTTCGAGGGCCAGGAGGTCGACGAGCCGCTCGTCGAGGCCGTGGCCCGGCTGGTCGAGCACGCCGACGCCAAGCGTCGCCTCGAGGTGCGCACCAACGCCGACACCGCGGACGACGCCGCCCGGGCCCGGCGGTTCGGCGCCCAGGGCATCGGCCTCTGCCGCACCGAGCACATGTTCCTCGGGGAGCGCCGGCACCTGGTCGAGAACCTCATCGTGGCCGAGTCCGAGGAGGAGCAGGAGACCGCGCTGGCCGCGCTGCTCCCGCTCCAGCGCAAGGACTTCATCGACATCCTGGAGGCGATGGACGGGCTCCCGGTCACCATCCGGATGATCGACCCGCCGCTGCACGAGTTCCTCCCGGACTTCACCGAGCTGTCGGTCGCCATGGCGATCGCCGACGTCCGCGGGCAACCGCAAGAAGCGCGAGCGCCAGCTGCTGGCCGCGGTCCAGCGCCTGCACGAGCAGAACCCGATGCTCGGCCTGCGCGGCGTCCGGCTCGGCATCGTGATCCCCGGGCTGTTCACCATGCAGGCGCGGGCGATCCTGGAGGCCGCCGCCGCCCGGATCCGCGCCGGGGGTGACGCCCAGCCGGAGATCATGATCCCGCTGGTGGCCTCGGTCCGCGAGCTCGACATCATCCGGGACAAGATCGTGAAGGTCGCCCACGAGGTCCAGGAGAGCGAAGGACTCGAGATCCCCTTCAAGATCGGCACCATGATCGAGCTGCCCCGGGCGGCCCTCACCGCCGACCAGATCGCCGGGTCCGCGGAGTTCTTCTCCTTCGGCACCAACGACCTGACCCAGATGACCTGGGGCTTCTCGCGCGACGACGTGGAGGCGTCGTTCTTCTCGACCTACCTCGAGCAGGGCGTCTTCCCGGTCTCGCCGTTCGAGTCCCTGGACATCGAGGGCGTCGGCGCGCTGGTCAAGAAGGCGGTCGAGCTCGGCCGCTCCGACCCGCCCGGACCTGCACCTCGGCGTCTGCGGCGAGCACGGGGGCGACCCGCGCTCGGTGCACTTCTTCGACGACGTGGGTCTGGACTACGTCTCGTGCTCACCGTTCCGGGTCCCGGTCGCCCGGCTGGAGGCCGGCCGCTCGGCCGTCGGCGGCGACTGACGTGGTCGGCAGCGAGCACCGCGGCCCTGTTGGTCGAGCAGCGAGCGAGCCGCGTGCCCTCGTTGGTCGAGCAGCGAGCGAAGCGAGCGGTGTCGAGACCTAGAACAGCGCGGACGCCAACCGCTGCCGACCCTTGAGCACCCGCTCGTCGTCGTTGCCGACCGCCGCGAACAGACCGAGCAGGTGCTCGACGGGCCTGGTCCCGCTCGGCGCCCGCGGAGCGTCGGACCAGCTCGATGAGCCGGTTGAACGCGTCGTCGACGTGGCCGCCGAGCAGGTCGAGGTCGGCCACCAGGGTCTGCGCGGCGACGTCGTCGGGAGCTCGTCGCGCCGCCGCGGACCTCGCGGCGACCAGGTCGACCCCGGCCGTGCGCTGGAGCACCTTGGCCATCGCCAGGCCGGCGGCGGCCTCCGTGTCGGCGGGGTTGGCGTCGACCAGCTTCTGGTACGCCGCGACCGCGCCGTCGATGTCGCCGGCCCCGAGCGCGTCCTGGGCGGCGGCGTACCGCGGGTCGACGAGCGGCTCGTCGCCGTCGTCGACGCGGCGCGGGTGCGGCGGTCCGCGGCTGGTGCCGGCCGGTGACGCCCTGGGCGGTGAGCTGCTGCACGACCTGGGTCAGCGCCGTCCGGAGCTCCTCGAGCGGCAGCGACGTCCTGGAAGAGCGGCATCGGCCGTCCGTCGAGCACCGCGACGACGAGCGGGACCGACGGGATCTGCATCGCCTGGGCGATCTGCGGCACCGCGTCGATGTCGACGAGGCCGAGCAGGAAGCGGCCCTCGAACTCGTCGGACAGCGTCTTCGATGTCCTCGGCGAGCTGCGCGCTCGCGGGGTGCCGGGTGGGCGAGTAGAACACCAGCAGCACCGGCGCGGTCATCGACGACTCGAGCGTGGCCTGGAAGTTCTGCTCGTCCAGCACCACGCTGTACGCCGAGCCGCCGGCCCCCGAGGCCCCTGCCGGGAGCGCCCGGCGCGGGCGCACGCCGCAGGCGGTCGCTTGAGTGCCGACAGGTCGATGGCACCGGGACGGGTGAACGGTTGCTGCGTCATGGCGCCAATCCTAGGGAGGGTGGCGCGGCGGACGTCACACGGGCGGAGCGCCGGGCGCTCGCGCCACATGACGCAACCGGTCAGAAGCGGGCGGGCTCGCGGTAGGTGCCCCACTCGGCGCGCAGCGCGTCGCAGATCTCCCCGAGCGTGGCCTCGACGCGGCACGCGTCGAGCATCGACTCGATCATGTTGCCGTCGGTGCGCGCCACCTCGACCAGCCGCGCGAGCGCCGCGGTGACCGCGGCGTCGTCGCGGGCCGCCTTGCGCTCCGCGAGGCGCCGCACCTGCTCGACCTCGACCTCGTGGGAGACCCGCAGGATCTCCAGGTCGTGGGTCACCGACTCCTCGTGGCAGTTGACGCCGACGATCCGCTTGTAGCCCTTCTCCAGGGCCACCTGGTACTGGAACGCCGCCTCGGCGATCTCGGACATGAACCAGCCGTCCTCGATGCCGCGCAGCAGCCCCTTGGTGACCGGCTTCTCGCCCGTTGCGGGTCGCCTCGGCCAGGCCGTCGACGTCCGCCGAGGTCAGCGTCGAGCCGCCCGAGACCGAGGATCGTGTCGAAGATCGCGTTGGCCTCGGCCTCGATCCGGTCGGTGAGCGCCTCGACGTACCAGCAGCCGCCGAGCGGGTCCGCGACGTTGACGACCCCGGTCTCCTCCATGATCACCTGCTGGGTGCGCAGCGCGATCTCGGCGGCCTGCTCGCTGGGCAGCGCCAGGGTCTCGTCGAGGGCGTTGGTGTGCAGCGAGTTCGTGCCGCCGAGCACCGCCGAGAGCGCCTCGATGCCGGTGCGGACGACGTTGTTGTAGGGCTGCTGGGCGGTCAGCGAGACCCCGGCGGTCTGCGTGTGGAACCGCAGCCACTGGGCCTTCTCGGTCTTCGCGCCGTAGACGTCGCGCAGCCAGCGCGCCCAGATCCGGCGGGCGGCGCGGAACTTCGCGATCTCCTCGAAGAAGTCCACGTGCGCGTCGAAGAAGAACGACAGCCCGGGCGCGAAGACGTCGACGTCGAGGCCGCGGGAGAGCCCGAGCTCGACGTACCCGAAGCCGTCGGCGAGCGTGAAGGCGAGCTCCTGCGCGGCCGTCGAGCCGGCCTCGCGGATGTGGTAGCCGGACACGCGAGAGCGGCTTGTACGCCGGGATCTTCTCCGCGCAGTACTCCATCAGGTCGCCGATGAGGCGCAGGTGCGGCTCGGGCCCGAAGATCCACTCCTTCTGGGCGATGTACTCCTTGAAGATGTCGGTCTGCAGGGTGCCGTTGAGCTTGCCGGTGTCCACGCCGGCCCGCTCGGCGGCCACGATCATCATGCAGAAGACCGGGACGGCGGGCCCGCTGATCGTCATCGACGTGGTCACCTCGCCGAGGTCGATGCCGTCGAAGAGGGTCTCGAGGTCGGCGGCCGAGTCGACGGCGACGCCGCAGTGGCCCACCTCGCCCAGGCTCATCGCGTCGTCGGAGTCGCGGCCCATCAGCGTGGGCATGTCGAAGGCGACCGACAGCCCGCCACCGCCTCGGCCCAGGATCATCCGGTACCGCTCGTTGGTCTGCTGGGCGTTGCCGAAGCCGGCGAACTGCCGGATCGTCCAGGTCCGGCCGCGGTAGCCGGTCGGGTAGAGCCCCCGGGTGAAGGGGAACTCCCCGGGCCACTCGGAGTCCTCGGTGCCGTACGCCGGCTGCACCTCGAGGCCGCTCAGCGTGCTGAAGTCCGCGTCGCGGACCCGCGACCGGTCGTAGCGGGACTGCCAGCGAGAACGTGCGTCGGTCGAGGGGTCGTCGGTCGAGCTTGTCGAGGGAGCGTCGGTCGAGCTTGTCGAGACCATTCCTCGATAGTAGGACGTCCTAGTAAATCAGTCGAGCCAGCGGTAGACCTGACCGTCGCGGACCTCGACCGAGCGCGGCGGCCGGGGCGTCGGATGCTCGCGGAGATGGGCCAGCACGTTGTTGCGGCCGCTCAGCGCGACCCCGCGGTCGGTGAGCCGGACGTAGGGGTGCAGCAGCCCGCGCAGCTCTCCCCACTCGCGCGCCTCCATCGCCGCCCACGCCGCGGCGGCCGGAGCCGGCTGGTCGGGGAGCTCGTGCAGCATCGCCGGCGTGCACATCCGCCACGCGTCGACCACCAGCTCGCGCATCTCCTCGTCGTCGAGCCGGGCCAGGTGGGCGCACACCCACTGGTAGCGCAGGTCGGAGGTGGGCGGCAGGAAGAAGGTCTCGGGGTCGGACGCGATCAGGCCGTCGCGCTCGGCCTTGGGGAAGCCGAAGCCCATGTCCTCCTCGTCCCGGCTGAACGCGACGTACACGATCTGCTTGACCTTGAGCTTCCAGCGGCCGCGGACCTGCCGCTCGTAGGTCCGCGGCAACGCGAGCCCCACGCGCCGGACGTCGTCGGCGGTGGTCATCGCCTCAGAAGTCCCCGGCGCCCCGGCGGACCGGTCGCAGCAGGCCCGACAACGTCTCGAGCTCGTCGTCGGAGAGGTCGCCCAGCGCGAAGTCGGCGCCGACGAGGGACGCGGTCGCCCGCTCGACCAGCGCCCGGCCCTCGTCGGTGATCTCGGCCAGCACCACGCGCCGGTCGGCCCCGTCGGGGACCCGGCGCACCAGGCCGGCCGTCTCCAGCCGCTGCACGATCGAGGTGACCGACGTGGGATGCACCTGGAGCCGCTCCCCCATCTTGCCCAGCGGCAACGACCCGCGCGAGGAGAAGACCAGCAGCACCAGCGCCTCGTAGCGCGGGAAGGTCAGCCCGTGCGGCTTGAGCAGGGCGTCGAGCTGGCCGATGACCAGCTGTTGGACGCGCATCAGCGAGGTCACCGCGTGCATCGCGGGGACCGCGCTCCAGCGCTGTCCCCACTGCCGGGCGGCCTCGTCGATCGGGTCGAAGGAAAGGCTCATCGCCTCGGAGGATAGTGACTGGGGTCGTGAGGTGGGGCGGTCAGGCGTCGAAGCCGGCCGCCAGCAGCTCGTCGGCCGCGGCGTACGGGTCGGTCTCGCCCGCGGCCACGGCCGCGGCCAGGTCGTCGAGCTCGGAGCGGCCGTGGACGTCCCCCCAGCGCTCACGCAGGGCGGTGACCGCGATGGCCTCCACCTCGTCGCGGGCGCGGCGGGTACGGCGCGCGGCGAGCGCACCGGACGACTCCAGCCAGGCGAAGTGCCGACCGATCTCGGCGGCCACCTCGTCGAGCCCCTCGGGCTTGGCCGCGACGGTCTTGAGGATCGGCGGCGTCCAGTCGCCCGCCGCCCGCTCACCGAGGGCCAGCATCGAGCGGAGGTCCCGGCGCACCGTGTCGGCACCGTCGCGGTCGGCCTTGTTGACCACGTAGATGTCGCCGATCTCGAGGATCCCCGCCTTCGCCGCCTGGATGCCGTCGCCCATGCCCGGCGCGAGGAGCACCAGCGTGGTGTCGGCCAGGCCGGCGATCTCGACCTCGCTCTGCCCGACCCCGACGGTCTCGATCAGGATCACGTCGCAGCCGGCGGCGTCGAGGACGCGGAGCGCCTGCGGCGTCGTCCAGGCCAGGCCGCCGAGGTGTCCGCGCGAGGCCATCGAGCGGATGAACACGCCCGGGTCGAGGGCGTGGTCCTGCATGCGGACCCGGTCGCCCAGCAGCGCACCGCCGGAGAACGGGGAGGACGGGTCCACGGCGAGGACGCCGACCCGACGGCCCGCCTTCCGCAGCTCGGTCACCAGCGCGCTGGTGGAGGTGGACTTGCCGACCCCCGGCGAGCCGGTGATCCCGACGATCTGGGCCTGGCCGGTGTGCGGCGCCAGCGCCGCCATCACCTCGCGCAGCAGCGGCGAGGCGTCCTCGACGAGCGAGATCAGGCGGGCCACCGCGCGCGGGTCCCCCTGGCGCGCGCGGGTGACCAGGTCGCCGACGTCGCCGGTCGAACGCCGGCTCACGCCCGCGGGACGCGGACGATCAGGGCGTCGCCCTGGCCGCCACCGCCGCAGAGGGCCGCGGCGCCGATGCCGCCACCGCGGCGCTTCAGCTCGAGCGCGAGGTGCAGCACGATCCGGGCGCCGGACATCCCGACCGGGTGGCCGACGGCGATCGCGCCGCCGTTGACGTTGACCCGCTCCTCGTCGACGCCGAGCTCGCGGGCCGACTCGATGCCGACGGCGGCGAACGCCTCGTTGAGCTCGAACAGGTCGATGTCGGAGATCGCGATGCCCTCCTTGTCGGCGGCCTTCTTGATCGCGTTGGCCGGCTGCATCTGCAGCGTGGAGTCGGGGCCGGCGACCTGGCCGGACGCGCCGATCTCGGCCAGCCACTCCAGGCCGAGCTCCTCGGCCCTGGCCTTGCTCATCACCACGACCGCGCAGGCCCCGTCGGAGATCTGCGAGGCCGAGCCGGCCGTGATCGTGCCGTCCTTGGACACGGGCCGGAGCTTGGCCAGGGACTCGACCGTGGTGTCGCCGCGGATGCCCTCGTCCTGGCTCGACCACCACCGGGTCGCCCCGGCGCTGCGGGATCTCGACCGGCACGACCTCGTCGTCGAAGACGCCGTTCTTCCACGCCTCGGCCGCGCGCTGGTGGGAGCGGGCGGAGAACGCGTCCTGCTCCTCCCGGGTGAGGTTGGCCCCGGCCGTGTTGCACGACTCGGTGAGGTTGATCATCGCCTGGTCGGTGAACTGGTCGTAGAGCGCGTCGTAGGCCATCGAGTCGACCAGCGTGGTGTCGCCGTACTTGAAGCCCTCGCGGGACTTCGGCAGCAGGTGCGGCGCCTGCGTCATCGACTCCATGCCGCCGGCGACGACGATCTCGTGCTCGCCGGCGCGGATCAGCTGGTCGGCCAGCGCGATCGCGTTGATGCCGGAGAGGCAGACCTTGTTGATGGTGATCGAGGGGACGTCCATCGGCACGCCGCCCTTGACCGCGGCCTGGCGGGCGGTGATCTGGCCGCTACCGGCCTGGATGACCTGGCCCATGATGACGTAGTCGACCTGGTCGCCGGTCACGCCGGCCTTCGCGAGCGCGGCCTTGATCGCGACGCCTCCGAGGTCGGCGGCGGTCTGGTCCTTCAAGCCACCGAGCAGCCGTCCGATGGGGGTACGGGCGCCGGCGACGATCACAGAGGTGGACACAGAAGTGGACATGGTGGCGACATTACCCATCTCGGACCATCGCGCCAGTCGGGGGCGATGAGGAACAAGTCACAACAGTGGCGCCCGCGCGACGCGACGTACGACGATGACGCCCATGACCGCGCTCGAGGGACTGCCGCAGCACCTGTTCACCGGGATCGACCACGTCGGCATCGCCGTGCCCGACCTCGACGTGGCGCTCGCCTTCTACCGCGACACCTACGGGATGACGGTCCTGCACGAGGAGACCAACCCCGAGCAGGGCGTCGCGCGAGGCGATGGTGGGCGTCGCCGGCGTGGCCGGTGCTCCCTGCCTCCAGCTGCTCGCACCCCTGGACGAGTCCTCGACGATCGCCAAGTTCCTGGACCGCTCCGGTCCCGGCCTCCAGCAGCTCGCGTTCGGTGTCACCGACGTCGACGAGACCTCGCGGATCCTGCGCGAGCGCGGGCTGCGCCTGCTGTACGACGAGCCGCGGCGCGGCACGGGCGGCTCCCGGATCAACTTCGTGCACCCCAAGGACGCCGGCGGCGTGCTCGTCGAGCTCGTCGAGCCCGCGCCGACCGCGTGACCCACCCGACCCAAGGAGCCTCCGTGCAGCACATCCTCGACGCGATCCTCGCCGGCGACTCCGCCGCCGAGGACTACGCGGCCCTCGACCTGCCCGAGTCCTACCGCGGTGTCACCGTGCACCGGGACGAGGTGGACATGTTCGAGGGCGTCGAGAGCCGCGACAAGGACCCGCGCAAGTCGCTCCACCTCGACGACGTGCCGCTCCCCGAGCTCGGCCCCGGGGAGGCCTTCGTGGCGGTGATGGCCAGCGCGATCAACTACAACACCGTGTGGACCTCGATCTTCGAGCCCGTCTCGACCTTCACCTTCCTCGAGCGCTACGGCCGGATGTCCCCGCTCTCGAAGCGGCACGACCTGCCCTACCACGTGGTCGGCTCCGACCTCTCCGGCGTGGTGCTGAAGACCGGCGTCGGCGTGCACTCCTGGAAGCCGGGCGACGAGGTGGTCGCGCACTGCCTGTCGGTCGAGCTCGAGGGCCCGGACGGGCACAACGACACGATGCTCGACCCCGAGCAGCGGATCTGGGGCTTCGAGACGAACTTCGGCGGGCTGGCCGAGATCGCGCTGGTGAAGTCCAACCAGCTGATGCCCAAGCCGGCCCACCTCACCTGGGAGGAGGCCGCCTCCCCCGGGCTGGTCAACTCCACCGCCTACCGCCAGCTCGTCTCGCGCAACGGCGCCGGCATGAAGCAGGGCGACAACGTGCTGGTCTGGGGCGCCTCGGGCGGCCTCGGCGGCTTCGCGACGCAGTACGCGCTCAACGGCGGCGCCACCCCGGTCTGCGTGGTCTCCAACGACGAGAAGGCAGAGGTCTGCCGGGCGATGGGCGCCGAGCTGATCATCAACCGGTCCGCGGAGGACTTCCGGTTCTGGAAGGACGAGCACACCCAGGACCAGTCGGAGTGGCGGCGGCTCGGCGCCCGGATCCGCGAGCTGACCGGCGGCGAGGACGTGGACATCGTCTTCGAGCACCCGGGGCGCGAGACCTTCGGCGCGTCGGTCTTCGCGGCCCGCAAGGGCGGGACGATCGTCACCTGCGCCTCGACCAGCGGCTACCTGCACGAGTACGACAACCGCTACCTCTGGATGAACCTCAAGCGGATCATCGGCTCGCACTTCGCCAACTACCGCGAGTCCTGGGAGGCCAACCGGCTGATCGCGAAGGGGATGATCCACCCCACGCTGTCCTCGACCTACCCCCTCGAGGAGGCCGGGCAGGCCGCCCTCGACGTCCACCGGAACGCCCACCAGGGCAAGGTCGGGGTCCTCTGCCTCGCCCCCGCGGAGGGCCTCGGGGTGCGCGACCCGGAGATGCGCGAGCGTCTGCTGCCACAGATCAACAGGTTCCGCGGAGTGTGACCCGAGAGACGGCACCCGGACGTGTGAGACTTGGGCCCTCACGATCACGGAAGGGTGCAGCCATGGGGCGAGACGACGACGAGGGCCTGTCCATCTTCGATGGAGATGAGGCGTCCGGCGACAGCGAGGCGACCCAGGTGATGCCTGCGGCGGCCCCCGCGCGTCCCGCCGCACCCCGGCCTTCTGCCCCCGCCCCGGCCCGCGCGCCGGAGGCCACCACGACCGCGCGCACCGCGACGCTGCCGGCGCCGACCGGACCCCGCCCCGACACCTTCCCGGCGGTCCGCCGGGGCGGCTACGACAAGGCCGCGGTGGACGCGCACGTCCGCCATCTCGACGAGAACGCCGCTCGGATCGGCGCCGACCTGGCCGCCACCCGCCAGCGTCTCACCGCCGTCGAGACCGAGCTGTCCGACGCCCGCTCGCAGCTCGCCGAGCACGAGTCGCCGTCGTACGCCGGACTGGGCGGGCGCGCCTCGACGATGCTCCGGCTCGCCGAGGAGGAGGCCGACGAGGTCCGCCAGGCCGCCCTGCGCGACGCCGAGGACATCCGCAAGCAGGCCGTGAAGGACGCCGAGGCGATCCGCGGCGACGCCAGCCGCGAGGCGGACGACATGCGCGTGGTCCAGCTCAAGGAGCTCGACGAGGCCCGCGCCCGCGCCACGACCGACGCCGAGCAGGAGCTCGTCCTGGCCCGCGGGGAGGCCGAGGACATCCTGGCCTCGGCCCGCCGCGAGTCGGACCAGCTCCGCCTGGCCGCCCAGCAGGAGACCAACGAGTCGCGGGTCGCCGCCAAGCGGGAGGCCGAGCAGACGCGCGCGGCCGCGGACCGTGAGGTGCAGGAGGCCCGGCGCACGCTGGCGGTCGAGAAGGAGCGGCTGGCCCGCGAGGCCACCGACCACCACACCAGCGCGACCGCCGAGACCGGGCGCCTGGTGCAGGAGGCCGAGGACCGCGCCACGGCCGCGGAGGAGCGGGCCCGGGCAGCGACGAGCCAGGCGACCGCCCAGCGGCAGCAGGCCCAGACCGAGGCCGAGGCGCTGCTGAGCCGCGCCCGCCGCGAGGCGGAGCAGGTGGTCGCCTCCGCGCACACCCAGGCCGACTCGATCACCTCGACCGGCACCGCCCAGGCCGACCGCGAGCTCGCCGCGGTGAAGTCCGAGATCGACCGGCTCAGCCGGCGCCGCGACAGCATCGTCGCGCAGCTCGCCTCGCTGCGCGACGTCGTCGAGGGCTTCACCGAGGACGAGTCCTGATCGGCAAGCGCGCCACGCAGGCCGCGGAGCGCGCCGAACGAGCCGCCGAGGAGTCGGCCGAGCAGGCGCGCGCCGCCGCCCGGTCGGTCGACCCGACCGCGACGACCGACGACGGCAGCTCGCCGCGACGCTCCCTGCTCAACCACTCGCCGTTCGGCCTCGGCTTCCTCGGCGCTCTCGGCGCCCTCACCGCCGTCTTCCTCACCGAGCAGCTGCTGAGCATCTCCTCGGTGCTGATCCTGATCGTGCTGGCGATGTTCCTGGCGGTCGGGCTCAACCCCGTGGTCGAGTGGCTCATCAAGCGCGGCATGCGGCGGGGCGTCGCCCTCGTGCTCGTGCTGCTCGGCGTCGTCGGCGGCCTCACCATCTTCGTGCTGACGATCGCGCCCGTGATCAGCGAGCAGGTCGCGCAGATCACGGACAACGCTCCGGGCTGGCTCGACGACATCCAGCGCAACGACCGCGTGCAGGAGCTCGACGACAAGTACGACGTCATCCAGCGGGCCCGCGACTACGTCGAGAAGGGCGACTTCGGCCAGCAGCTGTTCGGCGGGGTGCTCGGCGTCGGCATGGCCGTCCTGTCCGCGCTCACCAACGCGATCATCGTGCTGGTGCTGACGATCTACTTCCTGGCCTCGTTGCCCGCGATCAAGGGAGCGGCGTACCGCCTCGCGCCGGCCACGCGCCGCCCGCGGGTCACCGAGCTCGGCGACCGGATCATCGGGTCGACCGGGTCCTACGTGGCCGGCGCCGTCTTCGTCTCCATCTGCGCCGGCATCAGCACGCTGATCTTCACCTTCATCGTCGGCCTGGGTGAGTACGCCTTCGCGCTGGCCTTCGTGGTGGGCCTGCTCTCGCTGATCCCGGTCGTCGGGTCGGTCATCTCCGCGATCCTCATCACGCTGCTCGGCCTGACCATCTCGCCGACCGTGGCGCTCGTGTGCCTGGTCTACTACCTGGCCTACCAGCAGCTCGAGGCCTACCTGATCTACCCGCGGATCATGAAGCGCACCGTCGACGTCCCGGGGTCCGTCACCGTCGTCGCCGCCCTGGCCGGGGCCTCCCTGCTCGGCGTCATCGGCGCCCTGCTGGCGGTGCCCGTGGCGGCGGCCCTCCTGATGCTGACGCGGGAAGTCTTCATCCGGCGTCAGGACACCCGCTGAGCGGTGACGCCGCGACCGCGTGCGCGTCGCCGTCGACGACGTCGCGCTCGCCGAGCTTGACGAGGACGACGCCGCCCAGGATCAGCAGGCCGCCCAGGAGCTGGACCGGGCGCGGCAGCTCGTCGAGCAGCAGCCACGCCCAGAGCACGCCCGCGACGACCTCGCTGAGCGCGACGAAGGACGCGAGCCGCGAGCCCAGGCGTCGGATCGCGGCGATACCGGTCGTGTAGGACAGCGCCGCGGTGACCAGGCCGAGCAGCGCCAGGGGCACCCACGGTGCGACGGTGGACCCGGCGTACGTCACCGAGGTGTCGGCGGTCGCCATCGGCAGCAGGCCGACCAGGCCGAGCAACCCGAGCGCGACCGCGCCGACGGCGAGACCGCCCGCGGCCAGGGCCATCGGCGGGAGTCCGTTGCTCTCGTCGGCGGAGATGACGAAGTACGCCGCGGCGCCGACCATCGCGGCCAGCGCCCAGAGGACCCCGGCGAGGTTCAGGTCCGCGCCGGAGACCAGGTCGAGGACGAGCACCAGGCCGAGCGCGGCCACCGCGGCGCCGGCCAGGGTCACGGCACCGGGCCGCTGGGAGTGACGCAGCCACAGCCACACCACGACCGCGGCAGGCGCGGTGTACTCGATCAGGAGGGCCGGGCCGACCTGCATGTACTTGACGGCGGAGAAGTAGCAGAACTGCGCGCCGGCCACGGCGAGCAGGCCGTAGGTGACGATCAGGCCCGCGTTGCGGCGCAGCAGTCCCCACTGCCCGCGGAGGGACATCAGCCCGAAGGGCACGACCACGACGGCGGCGAGCCCGATCCGGACCAGCACGACGGCTCCCGCGCTCCAGCCGGTCTCCAGGAGCGGGCGGGCCAGGGCGCCGGAGAGCCCGAACGAGAAGGCCGAGACCAGCGCGAACGCGAGCCCGGCCCGGGTCCGCGTCTGCTGCGCGGTCCGCACCGCACTGTCATGGGTCACAGTGGTCATGGAACATGACACTACGGAGGGTGCGGTAACATGTCAATGTGCTTTTCGCTCATGACACCGAGGTGTCGTTGCAGGCCGCGGTGACCCTGGCCAACAGCGCGGGGCAGCCCGACACGCTCACCACGGTGGCCGACCTCGACGACTTCTACACCCGATTCGAGTACTCCGGCCGCCATGACGGTGGCGGCGCGGAGCTGGAGGACATCCGTGGGCTGCGCCCGGTGCTGCGCGAGCTGCTCCTCGCCGACCGCGACCGGGCCGTCGAGATCGTCAACGCGATGCTCGACGAGGCGCAGGCGCTCCCCCAGCTGGTGCGGCACGGCGACTGGGACTGGCACCTCCACGCCGTCGACCAGACCGCGCCGCTGACCACCCGGATCGCCGTCGAGACGGCGATGGCCATGATCGACGTGATCCGCACCGACGAGCTGTCCCGGCTCGGCGTCTGCGCCGACGACACCTGCTCGGGCATCGTCCTCGACCTCTCGCGCAACCGCTCGCGCCGCTTCTGCAGCACCACCTGCGGCAACCGCAACGCCGTCGCGGCGTACCGCGCCCGCCAGAAGTAAGCCGGCCTACGCGAGGAACCTGCGCAGGATCTCCACGACTACCGCGGGGCGCTCCGCGTGCACCCAGTGTCCGGCGCCCTTGACGGTCACCCGGCGCACCCGCGGGAACCAGCGCTCCATCACCGCGGCGTGGTTGTCGCGCACGTAGTCGGACTGCTCACCGGCGACCCACAGGACCGGGCCCGGGTAGGGCTCGCGGCCGGCCACCGCACGCTCGGGCCAGCCCCGGATCGTGTCGAGGTCGTCGCCCAGGACGTCGAGGTTGAGCTGCCAGCGCCAGGCATCGCCGTCGCGGCGCAGGTTCTGCAGCAGGAAAGCGCGCACTCCGGCGTCCGGGACGGCGGGGCCGAGCCGGGCGTCCGCCTCGTCGCGGGTCTCGAGGGTGGCCAGGTCGAGGTCGCGCATCGCGGCCACGAACCCCTCGAACTCGTTCCCACCCGTGTAGACGACGGGCGCCACGTCCACGACGCACAGCCGCTCGACGCGGTCCGGGTGCAGCAGGGCCGCGACCATCGCGATCTTGCCGCCCATCGAGTGGCCGACGACGGCGACCGGCTCGTCGGCCAGGAGCGCGGCCACCCGCTCAGCGACGTCGACGTAGTCGAAGCCGTCGCTCCACGGCGAACGTCCGTGGTCGGGCATGTCGACCAGCAGCACCCGGTGGTCGGTCGACAGGGCCTTGGCGACCTGGGTCCAGTTGCGGCCCTGGCCGAAGAGCCCGTGGCAGAGCACGACCCACGACCCCTGCTCGCCGAGCGTTCGCGCGTACAGCTCCTCCGACACCCGCGCAGGCTATCCGGCTGGCGGTGCCGGGCCCGCGAGGTCGGTCTCAGAAGCTGAAGTCGCCGCCGCCGAAGTCGCCGAAGCCGCCCCCACCATCGAAGCCACCACCGTCGAAGCCACCGCCGGCGTCGCCGCCGCCGTAGTCGCCGCCACCGTCACCGCCGCCGTCGCCACCATCTCCGCCACCGTCGTCGTAGCCACCGTCGTCGTAGCCACCGCCACCGTCGAAGCCGCCGAACATCATGCCGCCCATGAACATCCAGGTCATCGGCCCGAAGGCACCGAAGTAGCCCATGGCGTACGGCTCGTAGGCCCGGCCGCCCTGCCAGTACGGCACGCGCTGCGCCCCGACCATCACCTTGCGGATGTCGGGGTCGGCGCCGGCGCGGACCCGCTCGACGTCCAGGGCGCAGGCCGGGACGTCCCGCTCCACCCCGTCCGGGGGGACGTACGGCACGTCGGCGACCGAGAGCCCGTGCCGCGGGTCGAAGAAGCACGGTGGCCGACGGGTCGGCAGCGCCTCACCCGCGACCCGGGAGCGCACGCAGGCGATGGCGTAGCGGCCGTCCTCGATGATCTCGGTGAGGTGCCGGACGTCGTCGGGCGCGCGGATGGCGTCACCGGCGATCTTGGCCGACTCGTAGGCGTCGAGCGCCCGTTGGTAGTCGGCGTTCGCACCCGCGTCGAGCTCGTGACCGCTCATCTCCAGGTCGAGCTCCTGCAGGTCCTCGCCGAACGCGGTGATGTCCTCGAAGGCGAGCTTCCGCACGGGAGCGAGCTCGTCCTCCCGACGGGTCAGCTCGCGTGCCTTGTTGCGCCGGCCCGACGCGAGCGCGAGCGCTCCCAGCGCACCGATGACCAGGACCAGCAGGATCAGCTCCATCGCCGGATCCTACGGGGCCACGGAATCCGCCCTGACAATGGCAGGATCGAGCCATGCCCGAGTCAGCAGCGGAGTGGTACGCCCGGGTGCGCGCCGCCGTCGAGTCCGACGGCTACCGCGAGGCCCCGTGGCCCGCGTGGCCGACCTGGCCCTTCGACGGATCGCTGGAGGTCCGGGCGCTCGAGGGGCCGACCGACGAGGCACCGCGCAACGGCACCGACGGGGTGGACTGCGCCCAGTGCGAGCGCAGCCGCGTCGACGACCCGTCGGCGTACATCTTCTGGCGCGACGACCTGGCCATGCTCGGCGCGCCGTTCCAGCAGACGTCGCTGCCGTTCCGCTGCTACCTGATGCCGCGCCGGCACGCCGACCTCTCCGACCTGACCCCCGAGGAGGCGGCGCGGCTCGGGGTGCTGCTGACCTACACCGAGCGCGCGGCCTGCGAGGTCCTCGACCTGCCACGGGTGCAGGTCGCCCGGTGGGGGACGGCGCCGAGCACCTGCACTGGTGGCTCTTCGCTCGACCGACCGGCATGGCGCAGCTTCGCGGCACCTTCGTCACCCTCTGGGAGGACCTGCTCCCGCTGTCCGACCCGGCCGCCCTCCGCGCGGACCTCGACCTGGTCGCCGCGCGGCTGGTCGAGCTCGCCGGGGGTACGGCGCTGCCGGCGCCCTCGGACTAGAAGTCGAAGCCGTCGAACAGGTCGCCGACGCCCTCGAACAGCCCGCCGACCCCGTCACCGACGCCCTCCGCCAGCGAACCGAGACCGTCGCCGAGGCCGTCGAAGGAGCCGAACATCAGTCCCATGAACATCCAGTCCATCGGCCCGAAGGCCCCGAAGTAGCCCATCGCGTACGGCCGGTACGCCGGGCCGCCCTGGAAGTAGGGCACCCGCCGGGACCCGACCATCACCTTGCGGATGTCCGGCTCGGCACCGGCACGGACCCGTTCGGCATCGAGGGCGCAGGCCGGGACGTCGCGGACGGCACCTCCGGGCGGCGCGTAGCTCACGTCCACGACCGAGAGTCCGTGCCGCGGGTCGAAGAAGCACGGTGGCCGTCGGGTCGGCAGCGGCTGACCGGCGACCCGCGCGCGGACGCACGCCATGGCGTACCGACCGTCCTCGAGGATCTCGGTGATGTGCTTGATGTCGTCCGGCCGGGTGATCCGGTCGCCGGCGGACTTGGCGGCCTCGTAGGAGTCCAGGGCCCGCTGGTAGTCGGCGTTGGCGCCGGCGTCCAGGTCGCGTCCGGCCAGGTCCAGGTCCAGGTCCTGGAGGGCCACTCCCAGCGCCGTGATGTCCTCGAAGGCGAGGGTCTTGACCGGCTCGAGCTCGGCCAGCCGGCGAGCTTCGGTCCGACGCTGGTTGGCCTTCAGGACCATCACCACCGCGACGGCCCCGGCGGCCAGCAGGAGCAGGAACACCACCGTCCTCATGCTCCCGAGGCTACGGACGGCGGCAAGCCCGGACATGAAGGCCCCCGCCTCCGGGCCGTCCCCCGATCGACCCGGTGGCGGGGACGAGCACCAGCCTCCCGCGCGGGCCGCACGAGCGTCATCGGTAGTCCTACCTAATCCCCCAGCGCGTGTATCCGGGGGCGCCGAGGCGTCCATCGCGATACGTTGCCAGGATGCTGACGCCGTGCCTGGGTCGCGAGCGTGTCCACGCCCAGCTGGACAACGCTCTCCAGAGTGCGCGGTGGGTGAGCGTGGTCGGGCCTCCGGGCAGCGGCAAGACGCTCCTGGTGCGCCACCTCGCGGCCCGGGCCCCGGAGTCGACGTGGATCAACGCGCACGGTCTCTCCAGCACCGATCAGGTGCTCGCCGCCTGCCTGGACGGGCTGGGTGGCGACGCGGCTCCGGGCGACTCCACCAGGGGCGCCCTGGGTCGGGCGCTCGACGGCACCGGGACCCTGCTGGTGATGGACGGCGTGGACGTCGACGCCGACGGGTTCGGCCCGGCCCTCCAGGAGCTCGTCGAGACCACCACCGGGGCCCGCCTGGCGCTGACCTCCCGCACCATGTCGGGGCAGCCGGGCGAGCGTGTGGTGCGGGTGGGTCCCTTGCCGATCCCCGCTGCGAACGAGCCGTTGGCGGGTCCCGCCATCGACCTCCTCACCCGCCGGGTGGAGGCCGCGGGTGGCTACCCGGTCGACCTGGTCGAGCACGCCGCCGTCGTCCGCCGTCTCCTCAGCGCGACCGGCGGCCTGCCCCTGCTGATCGAGCAGATGGCCGTCCAGATCGCGCTCGTGGGACTCACCAACGTGACCCCGACGGCGTCGCTGGCCGAGGCCGTGAACGCGTCGTACGGGCTGCTCGACGACGAGCAGAAGCGCTGCTTCCGCCGGATGGCGCAGCTCACCACGCCCGTGAGCATCGACGTCCTCGCCGAGGTCGTCGGCGTCGACCGGCCCGAGGCGGCCGACCTGGCCGCCGGGCTGGCCCGCCGCAGCCTGCTGGAGGTGCTGCCCGACGGCCGGTTCGACATGCTCACGCCCATCCGGAGACACGGCGCCTTCCTCACTGCCACGACCGACGACGCGGTGCGGACCCGAGAGGGCTTGGTCCGCTGGGCCGACCAGGTGGTCCCCCAGGACGTCAACCACGGTGCCGCGGACGCACCCTGGCTCGCCGACATGGCAGTGATGAAGGCGGCGATCACCGCGGCGGTGGCCGGGCCCGAGACCCGGGACACCGGCTACGGCCTGGCCAACCGGGTGTTCTCGTCCCTCTACACCGCGATGCGCGCCCGCGAGGCCGTGGACATCCTCGAGGAGGTGCTGGTCAGCGGCGACGGGCCGGCCACCATCGGCGCCCAGGTGGCCAGGCGGGCCGGGATCGCGGCGTCCGAGGTGCGCGGCACGTACGAGGGCCTGTGGCTCCTGGAGCGCTCCGACGAGCACGCGCGCGGTGCTCCGGACCCCGACCTGGAGCGCTCGCGGAACGCCTCGATCCGCGCCGAGATGCACCTCGACGCGGGTGCCCTGGACCTGGCGGCCGCGGAGGCCCAGCGAGCCATCGACCTCGACGCGGGCGGCCTCGTGCTGGCGCAGGCGACGCGCACCATCACCGACGTGCTGGTCTCGCGGGGGGACTTCGCGGCGGCCCAGCAGAGCGCCCAGCGCATCCTGTCCGACACCAGCGCGTCGATCGAGCGTTGGATCGTGCTGTCGACGCGCACCCTGCTCGCCCGGATCGCGCTCGAGCAGGGTCGGTACGTCGAGGGCGCCTCCGCCGCTCGGGCGGCGCTGCGCGACGCGGACCGGGACGCCGAGGCGCGGGTCGCGCTGCTGGCCGAGACGGTGCTGCGCCAGCTCGAGCCCGGCACCAAGGCCTCCGACGTCGATCGCGAGAGCCTGCCCTGGGCCGTGCGGCTGCCGGTGCTCGGCCAGGACGCCCGCGACCACTTCCGCAACGGCGACATCCTCCGCGCGGCCGGGCTCGCGGCGGACGTGGTCGTGCTCGCCGACAGCTGCCGGCTGGGCCGCGACGCGGTGGATGGGCGGCTGACCCTGGCCCACGCGCTGCTCGCGCAGGACGAGCCGGACCAGGCGGCGACGACGTACCTCTACGCCCTCGAGCAGGCGGCGGCGATGCCGATGCCGCTGCGGGTCGCGGACGCCTTCGACGGCTTGGCCACGATCGCCGAGCGCCGCGGCCAGCGTCAGGGCCGCCAGTTCGCGGCCGCCGCCCGTGCGCTGCGGGGGCCGCGCTTCGCCGTGCCGTGGGGGTACGCCGCCCTCGGTCGCGTCGAGCCGGCCCGGAGCGTCCCCGACGGCTGGATCGTCGACGGCCTGGCCACCCCGCTCGCGATCCGGGCGGCGGCCGCGGCGTTCACGCAGGACCAGGCGCCGTCCGACACGCCCCTGGACCAGCTCACCAAGGCCGAGCGCCACGTGGCGGAGCGGGTCGCCGACGGGCTCACCAGCCGCCAGATCGCCGAGGAGCTGTTCCTCTCGCCGCGCACCGTCGACGCCCACCTCGGGCACATCTACCGCAAGCTCGACATCGGCTCCCGGTCCAAGCTCGCCGCGATGGTCGTCGACCTGCGGTGACCCGCCGAGGGCCTCAGCGGACGGAGTAGTCCCGGAAGCCGCGCTGGGTCTTGCGACCGAGGTAGCCGGCGGTGACGAGGTGCTCCAGCAGCGGGGCGGGCGCGAAGCCCGGCTCGCGGAACTCCAGGTAGAGCTCGCGTTGGATGGCCAGCGACACGTCGTTGCCGACGACGTCCAGCAGCTCGAAGGGGCCCATCGGCAGCGCGCAGCCCTGCTTCATCGCGGTGTCGATGTCGTCGGCAGTGGCGTAGTTGGCCTGGAGCATCTTGACCGCGTCGTTGAGGTAGGGGAACAGCAGCGCGTTGACGATGAACCCGGCCCTGTCACCGCAGGAGACCGCGACCTTGTCGACCCTCTCGCACAGGGCCCGCACCGTCTCCGCGACATCGTGGGACGTCGCGACCGTGGACACCACCTCGACCAGCCGCATCACCTGGGCGGGGTTGAAGAAGTGCATCCCAACGACGTCCTGGGGACGGCTCGTCGCGGTGGCCAGCGAGATCACCGGCAGCGAGGAGGTCGTGGTGGCGATGATCGCGCCCGGCTTGCAGATCTCGTCGAGGTTCTCGAAGAGCGTGGTCTTGATGTTGAGGTCCTCGGCGACCGCCTCGACGACCAGGTCGACCGAGCGGAGGTCGTCGAGGGCGACGGTGCCGGTGAGCCGGGCCAGGATGCCGGGCTTGTCGGCCTCGGGCATCTTGCCGCGCTGGATCGCCTTGTCGAGCGAGCGCTCCACGGTGGCGCGCACCCCGTCGACCTTGTCGGCGGTCCGGCCGACGTACACCACGTCGTACCCCCCCTTGGCGAAGACCTCGATGATCCCCGCCGCCATCGTGCCGGTGCCGACCACGCCGACGGTCGCGATGTCGTGCCTGAGCCGGGGTCGGTCGTCGGCGGAGGGGGTGTGCTCGTCGGGGACGGTCTGCCCCGTGTCGTGGCCGGCGTACGTGTAGAAGCCCCGGCCCGACTTCCGGCCCAGCAGGCCGGCGGTGACCATCTGCTTGAGGAACGGCGCAGGCGCATGCAGGCGGTCGCGGCCCTGCTTGTACATCGTGTCCAGGATCTCGTACGCCGTGTCGAGGCCGATCAGGTCGAGCAGTGCCAGCGGCCCCATCGGGTAGCCGCAGCCCAGGCGCATCGCCGCGTCGATGTCCTCGCGGGAGGCGTACTTGCCCTCGTACATCGACACCGCGTGGTTGAGGTAGCCGAACAGCAGCGTGTTCGCGATGAAGCCGGCCTTGTCGCCGCAGATGACCGGGTTCTTGCCGAGCCGACCGACCAGGACCTCGACGTCGGCGAGCACGTCCGGATCGGTGACGACGGTGCGCACGATCTCGACGAACTTCTGCACCGGTGCGGGGTTGAAGAAGTGCACCCCGATCACCCGACCCGGCCGGGTGTTGGCCGTCGAGATCTCGGTGACCGAGAGCGACGAGGTGTTGGTGGCCAGGATCGCCTGCGGCGAGACGATCGAGTCGAGCGCCCGGAAGATGGCGGTCTTGGCCGCCAACGACTCCACGACCGCCTCGACGACGAGGTCGGCGTGGGCGAGGTCCTTGAGGTCGGTGCTGAACGAGATGCGATCGAGGACCTCGCGCTGCTCCTCGTCGGTCATCTTGCCGCGCGCCACCGCCCGGCCGGTGGAGTGCTCGAGGTGCTCACGACCGCGCTCGAGACCGGGCTCGTTCTGCTCGACGCCGATCACGGTGAACCCGTTGCGGGCGAACACCTCGGCGATGCCGGCGCCCATCGTCCCGAGACCGATCACGCCGATGGTCTCGAAGGTGCGTGCTGGGTGCTCGGCGTGGCCGACCGCGCTCGTCATGGCGGGATCATCGCACGGTGGGCAGGCGCGGAGCCGCTCGCGTGAAATAGTTCACGAGGTCGGCGTGAGGGCACCCAGCGGACGGCTCATGGCCACCCGCGGACCGTGCCGGTCGTAGCCCTGTTCCCGCTCGTGGGCGCGCTGTCGCTGGAGGTAGGGCGCCGGGTCCTCGACCACCCGGAAGCCGCGGGCGGCGTAGAACGGCGCGTTCCACGGCACGTCGGCGTAGGTGGTCAGCGTCAGCTCGGCGTAGCCCCGGGCTCGGGCCTCCTCACACGCTCCGTCGACCAGGGCCGTCCCCATCCCTCGGCCCATCGCCTCCGGATGGACGGCGAGCTGCTGGAGGTGCGCTGCGCCGTCGAGGAACAGCACGTGCGTGAAGCCGACCGCCGGCTCCCCGGCCACCAGGAGGAATCCCGGCTCCGCGGCGCGGGCCTCGCCATCGGCGGGCGGCTCCCAGTCAAGATCCCCGAAGACGGAGGTGAAGAGCTGGTCGGCGGCGCCCTCGATCTCGGCGAGCAGGGGCAGGTCCCTCGCCTCCGCCAGTCGCACGTCGTACCCCATGGGCAGAGCCTGCCCCCGCCGGCTCGTCACGGCAAGGGACAATCGTCTTGACCTGGCGACGACGATGGCTCCATGCCCGTCGAGCTCGTCCGTGCCTCCGCCCTCGCCGACTCCGCTCCCTACGCCTACGCGGCCGTGGTCGGTGACCTGGTGCTGACCGCGGGCGCCTGTCCCCTCGACGACACCGGCGCCGTGGTCTGCCCCGGCGACGTCGGTGGGCAGGCGCGCCGGGTGATGGAGAACCTCGTCGTCGCTCTCGCGGCCGCCGGCTGCTCGCTCGCCGACGTCGCGAAGTCGACGGTGTACGTCGCCTCCGCCGACCGCGCCGACCTCGTGACCGCCTGGCAGGTGGTGCGCGCCGCGTTCGGCGACCACGACGCCCCGAGCACCCTCCTGGGCGTCACCGCTCTCGGCTACCCCGACCAGCTCGTCGAGGTCGAAGCCGTCGCCGCCCGCCCCACCAAACGGTCGGGCGAACCCTCGTCGGTCGAGTAGCCCGCGAGGAACGAGACGGGCGAACCCTCGTCGGTCGAGCAGCCCGCGAACGGCGAACCGCCAGCGCGGCGTGTCGAGACCCCCACCCACGGCCCGCACGGTGGCCAAGTCTTGTCCCAGACACTCTCCACAACCCTGTGACTTAACCTGGATTTCGAACATACGTTCGAGTAGAATCGAAGCATGACAGCAGTCCTGGATCTCCACCCCGACGCCGGCCACCCGGCCGTCGCCGGGGTGCGCGCGATCCACGACCTCCTCGACACCCTGGACACCACCACCCCGCTGGCCTCGGGCGAGTACGCCGCCCTGGTCACCGACTGCGACCGCGCCGTGACCCGGCTGCACGCTCTCAAGCTGCGACTGCTGGCCGCCGCGGACAAGGCCGAGGTCGCCCTGGACGCCGGGCTCCCCGGCACGAGCGCCTGGCTGGCCCGCCACACCCGCACCGCTGGTGCGGACGCGGCCCGCGAGGTCCGCCTGGCCACCGCCCTGGACGACGACCTGCCCGCCACCGCCGCGGCCCTGGCTGCCGGCACGGTGTCCCCCGCCCACGCCACCGTGATCGCGGCCGCCACCTCCCGGCTACCCGAGTCGTTGTCGGCCGCAGGACCGCGGTCGCGTCGAGCAGGCGCTGGTCGCCAAGGCCACCCGCCTTGACCCCGTCCGGCTCCGCCGAGCCGCCCGGCGGGCCCTGGAGGTCGTCGAGCACGACACCGCCGTGGTCGACGCCCACGAGGACGCCCTGCTGCGCGACGAAGAGTCCGCCGCCCTGGACAAGACCCGGCTCACCCTGCACGACAACCACGACGGCACCGTCACCGGCCACTTCACCATCCCCACCCTGGCCGGCGCCATCCTCCGCAAGACCCTCCAACAGCTCAGCCTCCCCGCGCCGACGCGGACCCGGCGCCGACCCCGACTGGGCCCACCGCCAGGGCGAGGCGTTCGTCGACCTCCTCGAACACCTCCCCACCGACCGGCTCCACGGCAAGGTCGCCGCCACCCTCGTCATCACCCTCGACCACGACAAGCTCGCCGCCCAGGTCGGCGCCGCCGGCCTCGACACCGGCGACCAGATCTCCGCCTCCCAGACCCGCCGCCTGGCCTGCAACGCCGGCCTCCTGCCCGCCGTCCTGGACGGCACCTCCCAGGTCCTCGACCTCGGCCGCACCCAGCGCTTCTTCACCGAAGCCCAACGCACCGCCCTCGCCACCCGCCACACCACCTGCGCCGCCGAGGGCTGCGACCGCCCCTACGCCTGGTGCGAGCTCCACCACCGACAACCCTGGTCCCACGGCGGCACCACCAACCTCCGCGACGCCATCCCCCTGTGCGGCTACCACCACCGCCAGATCCACCTGCGGATCTGAGGGACGGGTCGACCCCCTGTAGATTCACCGCCCGTGAGACTGGTCGTGGCGAGATGTCAGATCGACTACGCGGGACGACTCACGGCGCACCTGCCGATGGCGACCCGGGTGCTGATGATCAAGGCGGACGGATCGGTGCTGGTGCACTCCGACGGCGGCTCCTACAAGCCGCTCAACTGGATGTCGCCGCCGTGCACGCTGCGGGAGGGCACGACCGAGGACGGCGCCGTCGAGTGGACGGTCACGAGCAAGACCGACGACACCCTGCGCATCCTGATCGAGGAGGTCCTCCACGACTCCTCGCACGAGCTGGGCGTCGACCCGGGCCTGCAGAAGGACGGCGTCGAGAAGCACCTCCAAGAGCTCCTCGCCGAGCATCCCGCGACGCTCGCCGACGGCCTCACGCTGGTGCGCCGGGAGTACCCCACCGCCATCGGCCCGGTCGACCTGATGTGCCGCGACGCCGCCGGGCTCGCGGTGGCCGTCGAGATCAAGCGCCGGGGCGAGATCGACGGCGTGGAGCAGCTGACTCGCTACCTCGAGCTGCTCAACCGCGACCCGCTGCTGTCCCCCGTCCGCGGCATCTTCGCCGCCCAGGAGATCAAGCCCCAGGCTCGGGTGCTGGCCACCGACCGCGGCATCGCCTGCGCCGTCGTGGACTACGACGCCCTGCGCGGCCTCGACGACCCCACCCACCGGCTCTTCTGAGAGGTCGCGGATGCACATCTTCCATATCGCCAGCGTCGCCGAGTGGGACGACGCCAAGGCCACCGGCGCCTACACGACCTCCACGCGCGGCCGGACGCTGGAGCAGGAGGGCTTCCTGCACGCCTCGCGCGCCGATCAGGTCGAGGGCGTGCGGTCGCGCTACTACGCCGACGTCGAGGAGCCACTCGTGCTGCTCACCATCGACACGGACCGGTTGACCTCCCCGTGGCAGGTCGACGAGGTCGGCGACGACAGCTACCCACACATCTACGGTCCCCTCAACCCCGACGCGGTCGTGGACACCCGGCCGCTCTAGCCGACGAGGGCCACCACGTCGTCCGCGGTGCCCCAGCTCAGCGTCACCCCGGAGCCGCCGTGCCCGTAGCAGTGCACGACGTCTCCCGTCCGCTCCACCCGCACCGTCGTCCGGGCCGGACGCAGACCCACCTTGTGCCGAAGCACCCGCGCGTCCCGGAGGGCTGGGACCAGCGCCGCCGCCCGGTCCAGGATCTCGGCCGCAGTGGCGGGTGACGGCGACCGGCTCCACGCCCCGTGGACCTCGGTGCCGCCGACGACGACGTCGCGGCTCCGCGGGACGACGTACGTCGGGCCGGCCGGGTCCAGCCACCAGCGCTCCAGTCCGAACTGCTCCACCACGACGACCTGTCCCTGCACCGGCTGGACGTCGAGATCGGTCGCCAGCAACCGCGCCCCCAGGCCGGAGCAGTTGACCACCACGTCGCCGCCGGTCGGCAGAGCGGAGAGGTTGAGCCGGGTGATCGTCCCGCCCAGCGCCTCGACGCGCCCGGCCAGCCAGCGCAGGTAGAGCGGCATCTCGATCAGCGGTACGACCTCGTCGACCGTCCCGTCGGCCGAGACCACCGAGCCCTCGGCCATCCGGACGCCGGCCTCCGGCTCGGAGCCGGCGAGCTTCTCGAGCGCGGCGTACGTCGTCTGCGACCAGCGCCCGACCAGGTCGGCAGGCTCGGCGAGGTAGGGATACCAGATCGCGGCCGCCACCGCCGACGTCGTCTCCAGCGGCAGGTCGCGCGCGACGACGTCGACGCGGTGGCCGACCTCCAGCAGCCGCACCGCGCAGGAGAGCCCGGCGACGCCCGCACCCACCACGATCGCCCGCGCCATGCCAGGAGTCTGCCGCACCCAGCCGCGGCTCGCGTCCGCTCAGGTCTCGCGCGGGTCCTCAGGCCCCGGCGACGCGCGGCGCGGTCGGGTCCGTCGCCCCGGCCTTCTGCTCGCGGGCGACGTACTCCTCGATGTCCTCGATGTCGTCGCGGTTGCGGGTCACCACGGCGAGCAGGTCGCTCATGGTCGCGACCTCCTCGACCTGCTCCTTGATGAACCACTGCATGAACTGCTCGGAGGCGAAGTCGGACTCCTCCCGGGCCGTCTTGAGCAACCCGTTGATCTGGTCGGTCACCCGGCGCTCCTGGGTCAGCGCGAGCTGGACGGGCGCGGCCACGTCGGCGAAGGACGACACCGGAGCCTCGACGCCGGGGATGGTCACGTCGGCGTCGGTGTCGAGGAGGTACTGCACCATCATCATCGCGTGCTCGCGCTCCTCGAGCGCCTGGCCGTAGAAGAAGGCGGCCATCTGCGGCATGGTCAGGGCGTCGTAGTAGACCGCGCAGGCGAGGTACTGGTTGTGCGCAGCGAACTCGTTGCCGATCTGGGCGTTGAGCTGCTCGACGAAGCGGGTTGCGGGCACGGGCTCTCCTGGAGGTACGGGCGCCTGGTGCTCAGGCCGCGATCTTCTGCTTCTTGACCTTCACCAGCTTGCGTTTCCTGACGGTATACCCGTCGGGCAGCGTGCCTTCCTTGAGCATCCGGATGGGGCACCGGCCGCAGCGGTCCTTGGAGACGCAGCACTTCGACTTCGGCTGCTTCACCTTGCGCTTGGTCTTCGGCACCCGCAGATCGTAGCAGCCAGATAAGGATTGCCTAACCTCACTAGGTCGCCAGGTCGCTGGTGAGGAGCCATCCGTCACCGTCGCGCTCGAGCACGACGTAGGCACAGTTGGCGACCTCGTCGGTCCGTCCGGCGCGCCAGGCGATGACCGAGAGGGTGGCCAACATCGCGCCGCCGTGCGCGACCACCAGGACCGTCTCTCCACCGTGCCGGTCCGCGAGGTCGTCGAGGACCCCGGCGACCCGGCCAGCGATCTCGACGCCCGTCTCGCCACCCGGCACCCGGGTCTCGGGGTCGCCGCCGAGCCAGGCGGCGAACACCGCCGCGAAGGTCCCGTCACCGTAGATCTGACCCCGGGCGTCCCCGACACCGAACTCGTGGAGCCCCTCGCGCACGGTGACCTCGACCCCGAGCACGCCGGCCGCGAGCTCCCCGGTCTGCACGGCGCGGGCCACGCTGCTGGTGTAGACGTGCACGATCCGCTCGTCGCGCAACCGCTCGCCGAGTGCGCGTGCCTGCGCGCGACCACGCGCGGTCAGGGTGCCCCCGTAGTCGTTCAGCTCCGGAGACTCGTACTCCGCCTCACCGTGGCGAGCCAGCAGGATCCTCGTCGTGGGACTCGCGCTCGTCATCGGTCGAGCGCCGCGCCGCACCACGAGCGGGCCACCCATCCGTCGGCGTCGGCCTCGAGCTCCACGACCCCGCAGTTGGGCATCGGCCGGCCCTGCGGGAAGGACGACGTCAGGTTGTCGGCCAGCACCGGCACCGCGGTCCCGATCGCGCCGCCGTGACTGATCACGAGCACCGCCTCCCCGCGGTGCAGGTCGGCGACCTCGTCGAGGACGGCCCGGAAGCGATCGACGATCTCAGCGCCCGACTCGGCACCATCGATCCGCGCCGTCAGGTCGCCGGCCAGCCACCGGTCGAAGGTCGGGCGCAGCGGATCGGGCTCGCCCGGGCGGCCGACGTACGCCCCCACGCTCAGCTCCCGCAGACCCTCACGGACCGTGACGTCGCACCCGAGTGCCGCGGCCGCGATCTCGGCGGTCTGCACCGCCCGCGCCAACGGACTGCTCCACACCCGGGCGATGCGCCGCTCGACGAGGCTCGATCCGAGGGCGCGCGCCTGTTCTCGACCCTGCGCGGTCAAGGTCCCCCCGTGGTCGCTGAGCGCCTCGGTCTCGTAGCCGGCCTCACCGTGTCGGGCGACGAGCACCCGCGCGGCGCACTGCAGGTCGCTCACGCCGATACCACCATGCATGCCTCCTGGAGTCGATGACGCAGACAGGATTCCACCACGGCTCGATCGCAGCCGAGAAACAGGTTGAGCCGGGCCGGTGCGAGCGGGACGCTCGTGCCATGGAGACGCACCCGATCACCGTGGGTCCGGTGGCGGACCACGAGGCCTTCCTCCGCACCGACCACACGGTGTGGTTCAGCGAGGTGGGGCGTGAGCCCCCGGCCGAGCAGCTGCTCGGGGTCCCGGCCAGGTTCCGCTACGCCGCGCAGGTGGACGGCGCCGATCCGGACACCTACCCCGGCATCTACGGCGTCCGTCCGATGACGTTGTCGGTCCCCGGCGTCGGCGAGCAGGTACGACGCGTCCCCTGCGCCGGCCTCACCTGGGTCGGCGTGCACCCCGACCACCGGCGACGCGGGGTGCTGACGGCCATGCTCCGCCACCACTACGAGCAAGTCCGCGACGAGCCCGGCTGGCACCTGTCCGCGCTCCACGCCAGCGAGCCGGCCATCTACGGCCGGCACGGCTACGGCCTCGCCTCGCTCGAGCACTCCGTGGTCCTGGGCCGCGGCGCGACGCTCACCGCCCCGCACCTCGACGCCGCGGCCAGGGAGGTGCGCACGACGTTCGCGACCGTGAGCGACCCGGACATGCCGGCCCGGGTGCGCCGCTGCTGGGAGCGCGGCGCCGCGGAGGCCGTCGGCGTGATCACCGGCGAGGACGACTTCTACGAGCGGCTCTGTTCGTCCAGCGAGGAGGACCTGCGGGGCAAGGAGGCCACCCGGGTGCTCTTCGCCCGGGTCGACGGTCAGGACGTCGGCCTGGCGGCGTTCCGCCGGGAGCACAAGTGGGAGCGCGGCCGGCCGGGAGGCGACCTCACCGTCTTCGCGATGGTCGGCGGCCCGGTCGCCCGTCTGGCGCTGCTGCGCCGGCTCGTCGACTTCGACCTGATCGGCACGGTCAAGGTCTGGTCGCTCGGCGTCGACGACCCCGTGCTGGCCTGGCTCGGCAGCCCGCGGGGCGCCACCGAGGTCTCGGTCTACGACAACCTGTGGATCCGGCTCGTCGACCTCCCGAAGGCGCTGGAGGCGCGCGGGTACGCCGCACCCTGCGACCTGGTCCTCGAGGTCACCGACCCGTCCGCCCCGTGGAACGCCGGCCGCTGGCGGCTGAACGTCGATGGCGACGGCGTTGCCCGCGTGGGACGGACCGATGCGGACGCCGACCTGCGACTCCCGGTGCAGGCCCTCGGAGCGACCTACCTCGGCGACGTCTCCCCTGCGGGACTCGTGACCGCCGGGCTGATCGAGGAGGCGAAGCCGGGCGCGGCGCGTGCACTCTGGCACGCCGTGCGCACCGACGTCCGGCCGGCCGCGGCCACCGGCTTCTGAGCCCGGCTAGCGTGGCGGGCGTGCCCCACGTGACGCCCGAGACCCCCGGACCCGGCCAGGAGTCGGTCTGGGACTACCCGCGACCGCCTCGTCTCGAGCGGAGCGAGGAGCACGTCGAGGTCCGCCTCGGCGGCCGGGTGGTCGCCAGCAGCGGCGCGACGTACCGCGTCCTGGAGACCAGCCACCCGCCGACCTACTACCTGCCCGCGGACGCGTTCCTCGACGGCGTGCTGCAGCCGGTGGCGGGCACGACCTCGTGCGAGTGGAAGGGGCAGGCCGCCTACTTCGACCTGGTGACCCCGGAGCGCACCGCGACCCGAGCGGGCTGGACCTACCCGACGCCCACCCCGGCCTTCGCAGCCCTCGTGGACCACGTCGCGGTGATGCCCGGTCTGGTCGACGCCTGCATCGTCGACGGCGAGGAGGTGCGCCCGCAGGAGGGCGGGTTCTACGGCGGCTGGATCACCGATCGGGTGGTGGGGCCGTTCAAGGGCCGCCCCGGCAGCTGGGGCTGGTAGGCCCAGCTCAGGTCAGGCCCGCTCAGTCAGCCCCGCGCCTTCTGCTGGAGCTGGGACTGGACCTCGGTGTCGTCGAAGCCGACGGAGCGGTAGACCCGGACCGCGAGGTACTCCGGGTCGGCCACCATCACCAGGGTGCGCGCTCCGCGCTCGTCGAACGCGTACGACGCGACGCGGTGCACGAGCGTCCCCGCGAGGCCACGACCCCGCAGGTCCGGGTGCGTCTCGACGCTCTGGTAGCGCGCCAGGCCGCCCCACGCGTCCACGATCCCCATCTGCGCGGCCAGCCGGCCGTCCACGAAGGCGCCCCACCAGGCCCCGTGCCCGCCCTCGCAGATGCCGCGGTCGTGCTCGGCCTTGCGGGTCACGAAGATCCGGTGCTTCACGGGCTCGTACTCGGTGTCGACGGCCATCGCCAGCTCCACGCGCTGGGCCCAGTCGTCGTCGCTCGCGAACGGGCGGTACACCGCCTCGGTGTTGGGCCGCGGCGGCGGGTGCACCGAGGTCGCGGTCATCACGGTGCCGATGTCCAACGCCGGCCCGGCCGCCACCAGTGGCGCCAGAGCAGCGCGTTGGTCGGCGGTGCCGTCGACCCCGAACGCGCGGTGGTCGCTGTCGGGGAAGTCCGCGTCGTAGGCCGCGATCAGCCCGTCGACCTCGGCCGCCGCCGGCGGCCGGTCCAGCAGGTAGAAGTTGCCCCAGTAGTACGACGGGTTGGCGGGCGACCGCACCACGATGCGCGAGCCCTGGTCCTCGAGCTCGGCCCCGGCGAGGGCGAGGATGGCGAGGTCGGTGCGGAAGGCGAGCGACTGGACGTCCACCCGGCCGAGGCTAGTGGCTCAGTCGAGTCCGTGCGCCGACCGGATCACGTCGACGATGCCCTCCATGATCTCGGTGAGCCCGAAGTCCTTGGGCGTGAAGACCGCCGCCACCCCTGCGTCCCGGAGCCGCCGCGCGTCGGCGTCGGGGATGATCCCGCCGACGATGACCGGCACGTCCTCCAGACCGGCGGCGCGCAGCCCGTCGAGGACCGTCGGCACCAGCTCCATGTGGGAACCGGACAGGATCGAGAGGCCCACGCAGTGGACGTCCTCGGCCACGGCGGCCGCGACGATCTCCTCAGGGGTGAGCCGGATGCCCTGGTAGACGACCTCGAAGCCGGCATCACGGGCCCGCACGGCGACCTGCTCGGCGCCGTTGGAGTGGCCGTCCAGCCCGGGCTTCCCGACCAGCAGCCGCAGCCGGCCGCCCAGCTCCTCGCCCGTGGCCCGGACCCGCTCGCGCACGGCGCGGAGCTCCGCTCCGGCCTCGGCCGTGCCGACCGCGCCCGAGACGCCGGTCGGCGCCCGGAACTCGCCGAACACCGCTCGCAGAGCGCCGGCCCACTCCCCCGTCGTCGCGCCGGCCCGGGCGGCGGCCAGCGTCGCGGGCATCAGGTTCACGTCGGTCTTCGCGTCCGCGGCGAGGCGCGCCAGGGCCTCCTCGACGGCGGCCTGGTCGCGCACCGCCTTCCATGCCTCGACGCTGGCCAGCGCCGACCGCTCGGCCTCCGGGTCCGGCGCCTGGATCGCCGCGTCGAGGTCGGCGGTCAGCGGCGACGGCTCGGTCGTCTCGTAGACGTTGACACCGACGACCTTCTCCTCGCCGCTCTCGATGCGGGCCCGCCGGGCCGCGTGCGCGGAGACCAGCGCCTGCTTCATGTAGCCCGACTCGACGGCCGCGATCGCACCGCCCATCGCCTGCACCCGGTCGATCTCGGCCCTCGCCCCGGCCACCAGCTCGGCGACTTTGGCCTCGATGACGTGGGAGCCGTCGAAGATGTCGTCGTACTCCAACAGGTCGGACTCGAAGGCCAATACCTGCTGGAGGCGCAGCGACCACTGCTGGTCCCACGGTCGGGGCAGGCCGAGCGCCTCGTTCCAGGCGGGCAGCTGGACGGCCCGGGCCCGGGCGTTCTTGGAGAGCGTGACCCCGAGCATCTCGAGAACGATCCGCTGGACGTTGTTCTCCGGCTGGGCCTCGGTCAGGCCCAGCGAGTTGACCTGGACGCCGTACCGGAAGCGCCGCATCTTCGGGTCCAGCACGCCGTACCGCTCGCGGGTGATCTCGTCCCAGAGTGCGACGAAGGCGCGCATCTTGCAGGTCTCCTCGACGAAGCGGACGCCGGCGTTGACGAAGAACGACATCCGTCCGACCACGGCGCCGAAGTCCTCGTCGGTGACCTGGCCCGACGCCTTGACCTGGTCGAGGACGGCGATCGCCGTGCAGAGGGCGTAGGCAAGCTCCTGCGTCGGCGTCGCACCTGCCTCCTGCAGGTGGTAGCTGCAGATGTTGATCGGGTTCCACCTCGGGATCTCGTGGACGGTGTAGGCGATCACGTCCGCGATGAGCCGCAGCGAGTGCTCGGGCGGGAACACGTAGGTCCCTCGCGACAGGTACTCCTTGATGATGTCGTTCTGCGTCGTCCCGGCCAGCCGGTGCGCGACGGAGAGCCGGGCCTCGTCGGTCTCCGCGCCGACCTGCTCCTCGGCGACGACCTGGTAGAGGGCGAGCAACCACATGGCGGTGGCGTTGATCGTCATCGAGGTGTTCATCTCGGTGAGCGGGATGTCCGCGAACAGCGCTCGCATCTCACCGAGGTGCGGGACCGGGACGCCCACCTTGCCGACCTCCCCGCGACTCAACGGGTTGTCGGGGTCGTAGCCGGTCTGCGTCGGCAGGTCGAAGGCGACCGAGAGCCCGGTCTGCCCCTTGGCCAGGTTGCCGCGGTAGAGCGCGTTGGAGGCCGCCGCCGTGGAGTGACCGGCGTAGGTCCGCATCACCCAGGGACGATCCTTCTCTGCCATCGGAGGGGCCATGCCCCGGAGGGTAGGCCGCGGGTCGGGTCCCGGTCACCGACCTGTGGGACATCCGACACCGCAACCCGCGCCTAGTCCTTCACCACCACCGAGAACACGTTGCCCGACGGGTCGGCGAACCACGCGATCGTCGGCCCCATCTCGCGGGCGATGCCCTTGTCGTCCTGACCCATGCCGTCGTAGCGCAGGAACTCGATCCCGCGGGCCGTCAGGTCGTCCACGACTCCTTCGACGTCCTCGGTCTGGAAGTTGAGGACGGTGTACGTCGCCGGCACGTGGTGCTCGCCCTTGGCGTAGACCATCACGGTCTGGTCGGGAAGCGCGAGCCCGAAGAGGTGCTCGGTCTCGTCCTCGACGGTGAGACCCAGGACCTCGACGTAGAACTTCTTCGACGTCGCCAGATCCCTGACGGAGAACCCGCTGAACGCGCTCAGCCCGCCCAGCCCGCTCACGACGGTCCCGCCATCGCGGCCCGGGCCTCCGGGCTGAGCTGGATGACCTGGACGGCGTTGCCGTCGGGGTCGGCAAGCGTGCCGAAGAGGCTGCCGTCGCGGTCCTCGACGCGAGCGATCCAGGTCGCGCCGTGCTCGTCGGCGCGGGCCTCCACGGCGCGGGCGTCCTCGACGTCGAAGTTCACCAGGAACCGGCCCGGCTCGTGGTTCTTGCCGGCCACGTCGTCGCGGGGGTCGAGGAAGAGGTAGAAGTCGCCGTAGCCGAGGATGCGGTACTGCTGTTGCGGCTCGTCGATGTCCGGTGGGAGCACGGCGGCGTACCACGCGTGCAGGCGGTCCAGGTCGGTCGTGCCGAGCATCAGGCTCGAGACGGTCGTCATGTCTGCTCCTTGTCCGCCGGGGCGTCGGAGTGCCCGCGGCTGCTGGGAGTACAGACGGCGCGACGGCACCGGACTCATCGAGGAGACCTCGACAAACCCGACAGTGGTCCAGCAGCCACGTGCCGGGTCTGCCGAGACCCGTCTCAGGCGGTGGCGGCCGCGCGCTCGACCTCGACGGCGTGCGCGAGCCGGGAGATGTGCAGCAACCGGCGGACGGCGGGGCAGCAGCCACGCAGGGTCAGGTGGTGGCCGGCCCGGCCGGCGCGGCGGGTGGCGACGGCGAGCACCCGCAGGGCCGTCACGTCGATGCTGAGGACGTCGGTGAGGTCGACCACGACGTCGTGGTCGTGTCCCTCGAGAAGCTCGTAGATGGCGGTGCGGACCTCCCACGTGCTGCGCACGTCGAAGTCGCCGCTCAGCACCAGTGTCTGACCGTCCGTCGTGATGTCCACCCTCTGCCCCCGTCCCGTTCCGGAGCCCCTGAGCGACGCTCCGGGACGACTCGCCGCCGCCAGTCCCTGTACTCACTATGACGCGCGTCACGTCGGATCGGTTGCCTCTCGGCCCCACGAGTTTGGCGTGTCGCAAGTGAAGGGTGTGACGGGTGTGACGTGGGCGTCTGACGCGACGACTAGCCTGGCCGCATGGTCAACCTCACCCGCATCTACACCCGGACCGGCGACGCCGGCCGCACCCGGCTCGGCGACATGAGCGAGACCTCCAAGACCGATACCCGCCTCCTGGCCTACGCCGACGTCGACGAGGCCAACGCCCACCTCGGGCTGGCCGTCGCCGAGGGCGACCTCGACGAGGACGTGGTGGCCGTGCTCACGCACGTGCAGAACGACCTCTTCGACGTGGGCGCGGACTTCTGCACCCCGGTGGTGCCCGATCCCGAGTTCCCGCCCCTGCGGGTGGAGCAGTCCTACGTCGACCGGCTCGAGGGCTGGTGCGACCAGTACAACGCCGACCTGCCGGCCCTCCGATCCTTCATCCTGAGCGGCGGCACCCGCGGCGCGGCGCACCTGCACGTGGCGCGCACCGTGGTCCGTCGTGCCGAGCGGTCGGCGTGGGCGGCCTGGGCGGACTACGAGGACTCCATGAACATCCTGGCCATCCACTACCTGAACCGGCTGTCCGACCTGGTGTTCATCCTGGCGCGGCACGCGAACCGGGAGCAGGGGGATGTGCTGTGGGTTCCCGGAGGTGAGCGCGCGAAGTGAGGGACGAACGGAGCGCGTGAGGCGACCAGCTGGTGGGAGGTGAGCGCGCGAAGTGAGGGACGAACGGAGCGCGTGAGGCGACCAGCTGGTGGGAGGTGAGCGCGCGAAGTGAGGGACGAAGGTAGCGCGCGAGGAAGGTTGAGCCTGCCTTAAAGTCTGCGCATGACCGTGACGGCTGAGCGCCGCCTCATCGAGCACGTCGACCGGATCGAGGCCGAGCAACCGCCGGTGGCGCTCGACTCCGTCGACTTCACCGTCCTGCGCCCGACGCTGGTGCGGGAGCGGTTCGGAGGGGTGCTGGACTACCTGGCCCGGGTCGAGCTCGAGGTCGACCGCAACGTGCTCGAGCTCAACACCATGCTGTCCGACCCGCCCGAGGTCGACGTGCGCTTCTACCGCGACGTGTGGCACGCCCAGGAGATCCAGCACGGCGTGATCCTGGACAAGCTCCAGACCATCCTCGGTCGCCCGCCGGCCCGTCCCAACACCGACGTGGTGTCCGCGAAGATCCGGCTCCTCGGTGCGGTCTCCCATCTCTCGCCCGTGCAGGACATCGTGCGGATGCTCTACTACCTGACCGGCATGTCGACCGAGCGATCCGCGGTGCTGGCCTACAACAAGCTGCACGACGGGATGGCCGCGCTCGGCGAGACCGCCATCGCCGAGACCGCGATCGCGCCGATCCGCCGCCAGGAGCCGCCGCACTACGCCTTCTACAAGCTGTCGGCCGTCGACCTCGCGGGCCGGCTCTCTCCCTGGCAGGCCTGGCTGACCCGCCGGGTCCGGCGGCTCACCTGGGGTCCGGTGGGCGCCAACACCAGGTTGCAGAAGGCCGACTTCGGCGGGGTGCTCACGGCGCTCGACATGCGCGACGGGCTGACCACGTTCGGCGCGGAGATCAGCCGGGTCGAGCGCGACCTGCTCTGGGAGCGGCGGCGCGGGCTGGACGTGCCGACCTACGTCGTCGATGCGCTGCGCGAGGCCGTGGCGCTGCACGACGCCCGGGTCGGGCGACCCTGACCGATGACCCGGTAGCCGCTCACGGCAGGGGTCCACGCAGGTGCTCCACCGTGAGCCACTCGCGGCGCAGGTCAGGTGGGAGGCCCTCGAACGGCGACGTCTGTGACCGGTGCAGCTGGATCGCGGCCTCCCGACGCTCGTAGTGCGCCTCCGTGTCGACGACCAGGTCGATGTCCTCGTCCGGGGTGCCGAGCTCGCCCAGGGCGAGGTAGTCCGAGCCCGGATCGCGCGCGGCCAGCAGCTCGGCCCACTGGCGCATCAGCCGCCGCGCGAGGCAGAGCAGGTACACCGGCACGCCGAGCTCGGCACCGATCCCGCGCGTCACGTCGCGCACCCGCGCGTGGTCGCGGTGACCGTCGCTCGCGTCGAGGGTGACCAGGACGTCGGGGTCGAACGCGAGGATGCTCGCGCGCACCGCGTCGGCGACGTCGCGGCTGCTCGCGCCCACCAGGGTCGTGGAGGCAGGGACGCCGGCCATGCCCGAGTCCCCGAACCCGAGCACGTCGACCGTCCCGACTCCCAGGACCGCGGCCGCCTCGCGCAGCTCGCGCTCCCGCTGTTCAGCGATGCCGCCCGCCGGCAGCGCCAGGTCGTCGGGCCACTCGCCGGCGTCGCCCGGGGTGGCGCACACGACCGCGGTCTCCATCCCCAGGGACCGCGCGTGCAGGAGCAGGGACCCGCAGCCGAAGGTCTCGTCGTCCGGGTGCGCCACCACGACCTGGACCCGCGGCACGGCGAGGGGGCCGCTCCGGGTGCGCAGGACCGGGAACAGCGCGTCAACTCCAGATGCTGTCATGGGCACTATTCGATACTGCCCTTCACAGTATGTCAAGATGCGCCATGCCCTCCTCCCGGCCGCCCTCCCCCACCACCACGTCGTACGCCGTCCTGGGCCTGCTCTCGGTGCGTTCCTGGACCACCTACGAGCTTGCCAAGCAGGTCGGGCGCAGCCTGAGCTGGTTCTGGCCACGCGCCGAGCGGAAGCTGTACGACGAGCCCAAGCGCCTGGCCGCGCACGGCCTCGCCGAGGCCACCGAACACTTCACCGGCAAGCGCCGCAGCCGCGAGTACGCCATCACGGACGCCGGCCGGGCCGCCCTGCGCGCCTGGCTGAGCGAGCCCTCGGTGCCGCGGTCCACCGAGTTCGAGGGCATGGTCAAGGTGTTCTTCGCCGACGCCGGCGACCTCGACCAGCTCCGGGCGACTCTCGAGCAGATCGCCGACGAGGCGCTGGCGCGCGTCGGCGCCCTGGGCAGCTTCGCCACGGGTCCGCTTCCCTTCCCCCAGCGCCGGCACATCAGCGCCCTGACGCTCCCGCTCGCGCTCGAGCAGGAGCTCGCCGTCCTGGGGTGGGCCCGATGGGCCCTCGCCCAGGTCGCCACGTGGCCGGACACCGACGGGGGTGGCTGGGACGCGGGCGAGGCGCTGCGCGACGTCTCCCGGCGGGCGTTGGACGCCGGTGCCTCCTCCGGAGACTGAGGCGCTGCTCAGACCCCCGAGGGTGCGTCGACCTGCTCGTCGAGGTCCTCCAGCTGCCGGGTGGCCACCAGGCTGGTCACGGTGACGACCAGCAGGATGCCGACGACGACCACGAGCGACCACACGGTCGGGATCTCGGGCACCGAGCGCCACTGGAGGTGGGCCCAGTGCAGGGACAGCTTCACCCCGATGAAGCCGAGGATCGCGGCCAGCCCGTAGCCCAGGTGGACGAGGCGACCCAGCGCGCCCTCGAGCACGAAGTAGAGCGCGCGGAGCCCCAGCAGTGCGAAGGCGTTGGTGGCGAACACCAGGAACGGGTCACCGGTGATGCCGTAGACCGCGGGCACCGAGTCGATCGCGAAGACGATGTCGGTGGCCAGCACCACGAGCGACACCAGCGCCAGGGGCGTCAGCGCTCGGCGGCCACCGACCGTCGACAGCAGCCGGGTCGAGTCGTAGTCGGGCGTCACCGGGACGACCCGCCGGACCAGACGGACGCTGCGCATCCGGTCGACGTCGACCTGGTGGTCCTGGCCGCTGACGGCGTCGCGCAGGATCTTGACCCCGGTCGCGACCAGCACGAGGCCGAACACGAGGAAGGTCCAGTCGAAGGCCTGGAGCGCCGCCGCGCCGAGCGCGATGAAGACCGCCCTCAGCACCAGGGCGCCGATGATGCCGTAGAGCAACACCCGTTGGCGCAGCTCCTTGGGCACCGCGAAGGCGGTGAGCAGGAGGATGAAGACGAACAGGTTGTCGACGCTCAGCGACTTCTCGACCAGGTAGCCGGTGAGGTACTCCACGCCCCGGTCGTGGCCGTGGGCGGTCCAGACGTAGGCGCCGAAGGCGAGCGGGAGCGCGAGGTAGAACGCCGACCAGCCCAGCGCCTCGCGCATGCCGACCTCGTGGGGTCGCCGGGTCAGCACGAAGTCCACGGCGAGCAGGAGCACCACGGCTCCGATGACACCTGCCCACAACAGCGGGGTGCCGATCGAGTCGATCGGGGACGCCTCGGCGGCGGCGGAGAGTACGGCGGATCCGGGCACGGTTGCTCCTCAGGGCTGTGACAGCACTGAGGTCTCCTTCGCCCGGCCGCTGGCCGGGTCTCGCCCGAGGCACCGATGGCGGCGCCGTCCTGACCGGGTCGAGTCGTTGGGAAGTACTCCCCTCGCGGGGAAGTCTACCGGATCACGCGCCTTTGCCCACCTCGACCGGGGCCCGCGTCGCCGGGACCACCAGGGCCGAGGGGATGAGCAGCACGGCGACGACCAGCAGGGCCTGGAGGGTGCCGACCTGGTCGGCGACCAGGCCCAGCAGCGGCGGACCGGCCAGGAACGCGGCGTACCCGATCGTGGAGACGACGCTGACCCGGGCGGCCGCCTGCACCGGGTCGTCGGCGGCGGCGCTCATGCCGACCGGGAAGCCGAGGGAGGCGCCCACGCCCCAGAGCACGATGCCCACGACGGCGCCCGCCGGACCGCCGAAGACCAGCAGGACGACCCCCAGGCCACCGGCGACCATCGTGCCCCAGAGCACGATCGGCCGGCCGAAACGGTCCAGGAGCACCGGGCCGGCCAACCGACCTCCCGTCATCGCGGTCACGAAGACCGCGAAGCCGGCGACCCCGGCCCAGGCCGGGACGTCGTAGCCGTCGACGAGGGCCAGCGCCAGCCAGTCGTTGGCGGTGCCCTCGGTGAGGGCGAGGGACAGGACCATCAGCCCGATCATCAGCGTGCGCGGCTCCCGCCAGGCCGAGCGCGCCGGGCGCCGGTCCTCGTGCACGGGCACCGCGGGGAGGAACGCCGCGGCCCGGGCCCACACCAGCAGCAGGGCGCCCACGGCGACCACGCTCAGCTGGGCGACCATGGGCACCCCGACCCAGATGAGCACCACCCCGAGACCGGCACCGGCCACCGTGCCCAGGCTGAAGCCGGCGTGGAAGCGCGGCATGATCGTGCGGCCGAACGCGTGCTCCACGGCCGCACCCTCGACGTTCATGGACACGTCCCACGTGCCGGTGCCGACGCCGTAGGCGAAGAGACCCAGCGCCGTCAGCGGCACCAGGCCGGCCTCGGCGCCGAGTCCGGCCACCACGAGTCCGACCGCCGCGCTGGAGGCACCGGCCCGGACCACGGTGCCGGTTCCGAACCGGTTGATGAACGCCCCGGTCGTCGGCAGCGAGAGCACCGAGCCGGCCGCGAGGCAGAGCAGCAGCAGGCCGAGCTGACCGTTGGTGAGACCGAGGTCGCTGCGCACCTCGGGGATCCGCGAGACCCAGGTGGCGAAGCAGAGACCGTTGAGCGCGAAGATCACGCCGACCGCGTTGCGGGCCGCGCGCGCCTCGACGGTCGGAGCCACCGCGGTCACAGGATCATCTGCGTGCCGGGCGGCGCGGCCTCCAGCCAGGCCTGGAAGCCCATCAGGGAGGACGGGCTCATCGCGAGCTCCACATCGTCACCCCCGGGCGCGCGGCAGGTGACCACGACATGGTCGCCGTACAGCGACATCTTCTCGACCCCCTCGGGCTCGCGCTGGGTGTCGAAGGCCAGCTCGCCGCGCGGCCAGGACCGCTTGGGCCGGGGGGCGAGGGAGAAGATCCGGAACCACTCCAGCGAGTCGCCGGAGTACCGGCCGATACCCAGCAGCCACCCGCGACCCGGCCGCTCGGGACGGATCCGGTAGCTGAGCTCGAACGTGCCGCCGTTGCGAGACAGCAGCCGACGTCGGGTCACCAGGGCGATGCCGTACAGCAGGACCAGCGCGAGGACGACGGCGACCGCGTCCAGCGCGACCTGCCACAACGGCATGCGACCCTCCTCGGCTCAGCGGGGTGGGCACACTCTAGGCGGGCAGGTTGTTGAAAACCGAATCGCAGACGGGACGATCAGGACGCCATCTCGACGGCCCGGATCCGGGCCTCCGCGAGCCGGACCCGTTCCTCGGCCTGGTCGTCGTTCTCGCCGGCCGTCTTGGCCCGCTCGAGGTCCTGCCGGGCCTTCTCCAGGTCGATGTCGTGCGACGCCTCGGCGTACTCCGCGAGCACCGAGACCCGGTTGTTGGCGACGGACAGGAACCCGGCACTGACCGCGGCCACCCAGGTCTCCCCCTCGGTGGTCTGCACGTCGACGACGCCGTCGATGAGCAGCGACAGGATCGGGGCGTGGTGGGGCAGGATGCCGACGTCGCCCTCGGTGGTGCGGGCGATGACCATCGTCGCCTCCCCCGACCACACGAGGCGGTCGGCGGAGACGACCTCCACCTGGAGGACGGCGCCGGAGGAGTCGGCCATCAGAGGTTCTTCTGGATGTCAGCCCACTTGGCCTCGACGTCGTCGAGTCCGCCACACATGAAGAACGCCTGCTCGGCCACGTGGTCGTAGTCACCGTTGGCGATCTTGTTGAACGCCTCGATCGTGTCGGAGACCGGCACGGTCGAGCCCTCGATGCCCGTGAACTGCTTGGCGACGTAGGTGTTCTGCGACAGGAACCGCTGGATGCGCCGGGCCCGGTGGACGATGATCTTGTCCTCCTCCGACAGCTCGTCGACACCGAGGATCGCGATGATGTCCTGGAGCTCCTTGTTGCGCTGGAGGATCTGCTTGGTCCGAACCGCGCAGTCGTAGTGGTCCTTGCCGATGTACTGCGCGTCCAGGATCCGCGACGTCGACGTCAGCGGGTCCACCGCGGGGTAGATGCCCAGCGACGCGATGTCGCGGGACAGCTCCGTGGTGGCGTCGAGGTGCGCGAAGGTGGTCGCCGGCGCCGGGTCGGTGTAGTCGTCCGCGGGCACGTAGATCGCCTGCATCGAGGTGATCGAGTGTCCACGGGTCGAGGTGATCCGCTCCTGGAGCTGACCCATCTCGTCGGCCAGGTTGGGCTGGTAGCCCACGGCGGACGGCATCCGGCCGAGCAGCGTCGACACCTCGGAACCCGCCTGGGTGAACCGGAAGATGTTGTCGATGAACAGCAGCACGTCCTGCTGCTGCACGTCGCGGAAGTACTCCGCCATCGTCAGCGCCGACAGCGCGACCCGCAGCCGGGTGCCCGGCGGCTCGTCCATCTGACCGAAGACGAGGGCGGTCTGGCCGATGACGCCGGCCTCCTCCATCTCGACGATGAGGTCGTTGCCCTCGCGGGTGCGCTCGCCGACGCCGGCGAACACCGACACACCGCCGTGGTCCTTGGCGACGCGCGCGATCATCTCCTGGATCAGCACGGTCTTGCCCACGCCGGCGCCGCCGAACAGGCCGATCTTGCCGCCCTGGACGTACGGCGTCAGCAGGTCGATGACCTTGATGCCGGTCTCGAACATCTGGGTCTTGGACTCGAGCTGGTCGAAGGCGGGGGCCTTGCGGTGGATGCCCCACCGCTCCTTCACGTCGAGGGTCTCGCCCTCCTCGAGGTTGAGGCAGTCGCCGGTGGTGTTGAACACCTTGCCGAGGGTGACGTTGCCGACCGGGACGCTGATCGACTCACCGGTGTCGGTGACGGTCGCCCCGCGGACCAGGCCGTCGGTGGGCTTCATGGAGATCGCGCGCACCATGCCGTCCCCGATGTGCTGGGAGACCTCGAGGGTGATCTCGTGGGTCTCGCCGGTGAGCTCGAACTTCACCTTCAGGGCGTTGTAGATCTCGGGCATCGAGTCCGAGGGGAACTCGATGTCGACGACCGGGCCGATCACGCGGGCGATCCGGCCGACGCCTCCGCCCTTGGTCTCGTTGCTGGTCTCGTCGATGGTGGCAGTCATCTCTCTCACTCACTCCCCGCGGGTGGCGTCGGCAAGGGCGTTGACGCCACCGACGATCTCGCTGATTTCCTGGGTGATCCCGGCCTGGCGGGCCTGGTTGGCGATTCGCTTGTACTTCTTGATCAGCTCTTCGGCGTTGTCCGTCGCGGACTTCATCGCCTTCTGGCGCGCCGCCAGCTCGGAGGCCGAGGCCTGGAGCAGCGAGAAGAAGATCCGGCTCTGGACGTAGCGCGGGAGCAGGGAGTCCAGCACGTCGGCGGGCGACGGCTCGAACTCGTAGAGCGGCAGCAGGTCGTCCTCCTCGGGACGCTCCTCGCCCTCGACGACCTCCAGCGGCAGCAGCCGCACGGCGGTCGGTTCCTGGGTGAGCATCGAGCGGAAGCGCGTGTAGATCACGTGCACCTCGTCCACCGGGGGCGGAGCGTCCTCGAGCGGCTCCTCCTCGGTGTTGAGGAACGCCGAGATGAGGGTGTCCCCGATGTCGCGGGCCACGTCGTACGTCGGCTGGTCGCTGAAACCGGTCCACGCCTCCAGCACCGTGCGCTGGCGGAAGCGGAAGTAGGCCTGGCCCTTGCGACCGGTGACGTAGAGGTCGACCTCCTTGCCCTCGCCGCGGAGCTTCTCGATCAGCCGCTCCGCCTCCTTGAGCACGTTGGAGGAGTAGGCCCCGGCGAGGCCCCGGTCGCTGGTGACGATGAGCAGGGCGGCCCGCTTGGCGTCCTCCGGCTCGGTGGTCAGCGGGTGGTCGACGTTGGAGAAGGTGGCGACGGCCGAGACCGCCCGCGTCAGCTCGCGCGCGTATGGCGCGGCCGCCTGGGCCCGCTGCTGCGCCTTGATGATGCGGGACGCAGCGATGAGCTCCATGGCGCGGGTGATCTTCTTGGTCGACTCGACCGACTTGATCCGAGCGCGGTACTCACGCAGCGATACGGCCATCTCAAGACCGCTTCTGCTTGACGATCTGCTCCTGCTCGAGCTCGTCGTCGGGGAGCGCCTCGTGCTCCTCCTTGCCGGCCTTGATCGCACCGCCGTCGGAGGTCTCGAACTGCTCGAGGAACGAGTCGTACGCCGAGATGAGCTCGTTCTCCGTGCCCTCCTCGAACTTCTGCGTCTCGCGGATCGTGGTCAGCAGCTCCGACTTCGACCGGCGCAGGTAGTCGAGGAACTCGCTCTCGAAGCGCAGGATGTCCTCGGTGGGCACCGCGTCGAGCCGGCCGCTGGTGCCGGTCCACAGCGAGACCGTCATCTCCTCGACCGGGTAGGGCGAGTACTGCGGCTGCTTGAGCAACGCCATCAGCCGTTGACCGCGGTCCAGCTGCTGGCGCGACGCCGCGTCGAGGTCGGAGGCGAACATCGCGAACGCCTCCATCGCGCGGAACTGCGCCAGGTCGACCTTGAGCGAGCCGGTGACGGCCTTCATCGCCTTGGTCATGGCCGCGCCGCCCACGCGGGACACCGAGACCCCGACGTCGATCGCCGGACGCTGGTTGGCCGCGAACAGGTCGGACTGCAAGAAGATCTGGCCGTCGGTGATGGAGATGACGTTGGTCGGGATGAAGGCCGAGACGTCGTTGGCCTTGGTCTCCACGATCGGCAACCCGGTCATCGAGCCGTGGCCGAGGGCGTCGGAGAGCTTCGCGCACCGCTCCAGCAGCCGGGAGTGCAGGTAGAAGACGTCACCGGGGTACGCCTCGCGGCCCGGCGGACGACGCAGCAGCAGGGACACGGCGCGGTAGGCCTCGGCCTGCTTGGTCAGGTCGTCGAAGACGATCAGCACGTGCTTGCCGTCGTACATCCAGTGCTGGCCGATGGCCGAGCCGGTGTACGGGGCGAGGTACTTGAAGCCCGCGGAGTCGGAGGCGGGCGAGGCGACGATGGTGGTGTACTCCAGCGCGCCGGCCTCCTCGAGCGAGCCGCGCACGGCCGCGATGGTCGAGCCCTTCTGGCCGATGGCGACGTAGATGCAGCGCACCTGCTTGTCGGGGTCACCGGTCTCCCAGTTCGCCTTCTGGTTCATGATCGTGTCGATCGCGACCGTGGTCTTGCCGGTCGCGCGGTCGCCGATGATGAGCTGACGCTGGCCGCGGCCGATCGGGGTCAGGGCGTCGATCGCCTTGATGCCCGTCGCCAGCGGCTCGTGCACCGACTTGCGGTCCATGACGCCGGCCGCCTGGAGCTCGAGGGCGCGGCGCTCGGTGCTCTCGATCTCGCCAAGACCGTCGATCGGGTTGCCGAGCGGGTCGACCACCCGGCCGAGGTAGGCGTCGCCCACCGGCACGGACAGGATCTCCCCGGTGCGGCGGACCGTCTGGCCCTCCTCGATCTTCTCGAAGTCACCGAGGACGACGACGCCGATCTCGCGGGTGTCGAGGTTCAGGGCGATGCCGAGGGTGCCGTCCTCGAACTCGAGCAGCTCGTTGGCCATCGCCGAGGGGAGGCCGCTGACCCGGGCGATCCCGTCCGCGGTCTCGGCGACCAGGCCGACCTCCTCGCGGCTGGCGGTCTCCGGCTTGTAGTCGGACACGAACCGCTGCAGGGCGTCCCGGATCTCCTCCGGACGGATCGAAAGCTCCGTCATTTCAGTTCCTCTTCTCTCGTTCTCGGTGTTCTCGGTGGTCGAGCTTGTCGAGACCACGAATGTCTGTTAGCCGGCCAGCTTGCGTCGTGCGTCGTCGAGCCTGCTGAGCACGGTGCCGTCGATGACGTCGTCACCGATCTCCACCCGGATGCCGCCGATGACGTCGGGATCGACGACGACGTTCAGGTGGACGTCGCGGCCGTACTGCCGCGACAGCGCGGACCCCAGGCGAGCCTCGTCGGCGTCCGAGAGGGCGCGTGCGACCCGCACGGTGGCCACACCCTGCCCGTGCACCTCGGCCGCGACCTTCTGGTACGTCGCCAGCGCGACCCCGACGGTCCGGTAGGTGCCCGCGAGGGCCTGCTTGGCCAGCGTGACGGTGGCCGGGAGGGCCTTGCCGTCGAGCAGCCCTTCGACGAGCGCTGCCTTGTCGTCGATCGAGCGGGCCGGGTCCGAGAGCGCGTCGCGCAGGTCGGGGTTGTGCTGGACCACCTGGGCGTAGCCGAAGATCTCGTCCTCGAGCCGCTCGAGGTCCGAGCCCGCCGACTTGACCACGGCCACCTCGCTGAGGTGCTCCAAGGCGTCGGCGAGGTCCCGCGAGGTCGTCCAGCGCTGCGCGAACGCCGACTCCACCAGGCGGTGGGCGGCCGGGTCGAGCCGGTCGCCGAAGACCTGTCGGGCCAGCCCGCGCTTGGCCTCGCCCGGCAGCGACACGTCGGTGGCGATGCGGCGCAGCGAGGCCTCGCGGCGCAGCAGCACCGAGACCGAGAAGAGCTCGTCGCCGATCGTCGCCGCGTCGGCTCCGCCGGCGAGCGCGCCGTCGAGCTCGTCGCGCAGCGTCGCCAACGCACCGGCGGAAGCCCCTCGCATGGACACCATCAGTTGGCCCCGCTCCGCTCCGGAGCCGCTTCGAGCTCGGCGAGGAAGCGCTCGACCACGCGACTCTGACGCGCGTCGTCGTCGAGGCTCTCACCGACGATGCGGCCGGCCAGGCCGGTCGCGAGGGCGCCGACCTCGGCCCGCAACGAGGTGACCGCCTGCTGGCGCTCCGCCTCGATCTGGGCCTTGCCGTGCTCGATGATCCGAGCCGACTCGACCTGCGCCTGCTCGCGCATCTCGACCACGATCTGGGCGCCCTGCTCACGCGCCTCCTCGCGGATCCGGGCCGCCTCGTGCCGCGCCTCGCCGAGGCGCTGCTCGAGATCGGCCAGGCGGGCGTCCGCCTCGGCCTGCTTGGCCTCGGCCGACGCGATGCCACCCTCGATCGCCTCGGTGCGCTCCGCGAAGGTCTTCTCGAAGCTCGGGACGACGTACTTCTTGATCAAGTAGTACAAGATCCCGAAGACGATCAAGGACAGGACGATCTCGACAGGGTGCGGGACGAGGGGGTTGAGGTTCTCCCCCTCGGCCGCGAGGGTGATCAGTGGCTGCATGGCGAGTCCTTTGGTGGCGCGAGTGTCAGAGGACGAACGCGAGCGCGATGCCGATGATGGCCAGCGCCTCGGCGAGGGCGAAGCCCAAGATGGCGATCGACTGCAGGCGGCCCTGGGCCTCCGGCTGACGGGCCACACCGCTGATGTAGGCGGCGAAGATCAGACCGATGCCGACACCGGGGCCGATGGCCGCCAGTCCGTAACCGACCATGTTGAGAGAGCCATCCACGGCTTTTTCCTTTCGGTTGTTTCTAGCGACTCTCAGTGCTCGTCTGCGAGAGCACCGGAGATGTACATGGCGTTGAGCAGGGTGAAGACGTAGGCCTGCAGGAACTGCACCAGCAGCTCCAGGAAGGCCACCAGGACGAAGAGGACCCACGCCAGGATCCCGACCGGCTTGACCAGGAGCGAGCCGTGCACAAGGAGGTACTCCCCGCCGAGCGCGAAGAGGATGAGCAGCAGGTGGCCGGCGAACATGTTGGCGAACAGACGGAGGGCCAGCGTGATCGGCCGGACGACCAGGTTGGACATGAACTCCAGCGGGACCAGCAGCAGCAGGATCGGGCCCTTGATGCCGGCCGGGACGCACTGGAGCCGCATGTAGCCGCCGAAGCCGTGCTTCTTGATGCCGACGGCGTTGTAGATGACCCAGCTCATGCCCGCCAGGCCGTAGACCATCCCGGCGCGTCCCATCGTGGGGAACTGGATGAACGGCACCGAGGCCATCAGGTTGTTGAACAGGATGAAGAAGAAGACCGTCACCAGGTACGGCACGAAGCGCATGAACTCCTGGCTGCCGATGATGTCGCGGCCCATCGAGTTGCGCACGAAGCCGTAGGCCGTCTCACCGGAGAACTGCAGCTTGCCCGGGACCATCGCGCGCTTGCGCGCGGCCAGGAACAAGAAGCCGAAGGCGAGAGCCGCGACCAGGATGATCTGGAGCATCGGCTTGGTGACACCGAGCTGCATCTGCTGGCCCATGAACTCGAAGGTGTTGCCGCCGCCACCGATCGCGGGCAGGTCGAAGTCGGCCGGGCTGGGAGGCGTGAACTCCTCGCTCCGGAGCGCCGTCATAGCCGTCGAGCTCACTAGGTCTCCTGCCTTCGTCGTACGGGGAACTGTCCTACGGGGAGCGGTTGAACCGAGCGAACGTCATGTAGATGCCGAAGCCAGCGCCTACGAGGATCCCGACCGCCACCAGGAAGCTGGTCCCGAGCCACTGGTCCAACCCCCAGCCGATCAGGCCGTACATGAGCACACCGGACACGAGATACCCGAAGGCGTGCCACGGGTCTCCCTTGTGTCGGTCCCCGTCCATGACGGGATCGGTGCGACCGGACGGGGGAATCTGTGAGGCCATCGCGCACCGGACAATAGCAGCCGTTCCGGGTCATCGTTCACCCCCCGTCCTGCCCTCTGGAGTACCCACCGGAGGCAGGTCGTAGGCCGGGATGCGCAGGCGGGTGCTGTGCCAGATCTGTGCTACCAGCCACGTGGCGGTGACCGCGATGACGGCCACCACGAGCCAGGTGCGCGCGGCCGACGTGTCCAGCAGGGCCGAGTCCGCGAGGGCCACGAAGGCCAGTGCCATGACCACGACCTGGAGCGCGTAGGTCAGCAGCGCGACCAGGAGCGACGCGGCCGGCAGCAGCGCCGCGACGACGTTGACGGAGAACGAGCCCAGGGCGAAGACCGCGACCGTGATGAGGGTGCCGACGAGGGCGGCACCCGCCGCCTCGGAGCCACTCACGAGGGCGGCCACGACGACCACGAGGGCGCCGGTCGCGAGGGCCGCCAGCGCCGCGCCGACCAGCGGGCGCGTGCCGGTGACACGCGGTGCCTGCTTCGTCGCGGTCGTCATGTCGGCGGCCTGATCTGTGGAGGATTTCCGGAGGGGCGGACGGCCGTTCGGGCCGCTCGTGAAAACTATCACAAAGTCTTGGAGGGGTGGAACCCGGCGTTGTCAGGCGTCCGGCGACACCGCGCCGACGATGTCCGGGACGGGGTTGTGCAGGCGCGGCAGCGCGAAGGTGAGCGCCACCGTCACGACCACCATCACCGCGAAGACGATCCACATCGTGCGACCGCTGTAGAGGCTGAGGAGCACGATGCTCGATCCCACCAGGCCCGCCCAGAGCCACATGATCAGCACGGCCCGACGGTGCGAGTGACCGAACTCCAGCAACCGGTGGTGCAGGTGTTGCTTGTCCGGGGCGAACGGCGACCGACCGGCGCGGGTGCGCCGGAACACGGCGAGCACCAGGTCGAGCAGCGGCACGATCAGGATCGACACGGGCAGAAGGATCGGCAGCAGGGTCAGCTTCGCCCCGGCGCTACCGAGGTCCTCGGCGGAGAACTGGCCGGTGAGGGTGATGGTGGACGCGGCGAGCACCAGGCCGATGAGCATGGATCCCGAGTCGCCCATGAACAGCCGCGCGGGGTGGAAGTTGTGCGGCATGAAGCCCGTGCACACCCCGGCCAGGGCCGCGCTGAGCAGCGCCCCGGTGGTCGCCAGGGTCACCTGGTTGAGGTCGGTGAGCAGGTAGCAGAAGACGAAGAAGGAGAGTGCGCCGACGCCCACCACCCCCGCGGCGAGGCCGTCCAGGCCGTCCACGAAGTTCACCGCGTTGACCGTGGTGACCACGATGAAGACGGTGAGCAGGGCGCCCTGGGCGAGGTCGAGGGACAGCACGCCCCCGCTGGGCTGGGGCACGTAGGTGTACTGGACGCCCTGCCAGACCAGGATCCCGGCGGCGAGGCACTGACCGCCGAACTTGGTGAGCGCGTCGAGGTCGAAGATGTCGTCGATGACACCCACCGTGCAGATGACCGCGCCGGCGATCAGCACGGCGCGCGCCTGGTCGAACACGTAGGGGTCGGCCCGCCCGAGGAACGGCAGCTCGCGCCCCACCAGGTAGGCCGCGACCAGGCCGCCCATCATGGCCAGCCCGCCGAGGTAGGGGATCGGCTCGTCGTGCACGTCGCGGTCCCGGACCTCGGCGACCGCGTGGGTGCGCAGTGCGAACTCGCGGGCGACGACGGTCAGCAGGTACGTCACCACCGCGGCGACGAGGAAGACCAAGACGTACTCCCGCACGGGAGAGGTCCTCAGCCCTCGTCGATCAGGCTGGTCCCGAGCGGCTCGAGCACGGCGTTGAGCTCATCGATGCCGAGCGCCCCGCGGCGGAGCACCCGGCCCTGCACGCCCGTCACGTCGATGATGGTGGAGGCCTCACCGCCCACCGAGGGCCCGTCGTCGAGGATGACGGTCACGTGCTCGCCCAGCATCTCCTCGGCCTGCGCGGCATCGGTGGCGGCCGGTTGCCCGGTCACGTTGGCCGACGAGACGGCCAGCGGCCCGGTGCGCTCGAGCAGCTCCAGGGCGAGCGGGTGGTCGGGCATCCGGATCGCGACGGTCCCGCGGGAGTCGCCGAGGTCCCACTGCAGGGAGGGTTGCTGCTTGCCGACGATGGTGAGCGGACCCGGCCAGAACTTGTCCATGAGCGCACGGGCGTAGCCCGGCAGCGCGAGGGCCAGCGCGTCGGCCGTGGTGGCTGCGCTGATGAGCACCGGCGGCGGCATGTCCCGGCCCCGACCCTTGGCCTCGAGCAGGCCTCGCACCGCATCGGCATCGAAGGCGTCGGCACCGACGCCGTACACGGTGTCGGTGGGGAGCACGACGAGCCCGCCTCTGCGGATGGCGAGCGCGGCCGCCTCGATGGCGGTCTCGCGCTCCTCGTCGGTGCTCGTCGGCATGCGCATGGCGTTATCGTGCCAGCCGCGCGGTGGTGTAGCGCGGACGCCCGGCCAGGTCGGGGTGGTCGCGCACCTCGCGCCATCTCCCGGTGTCGGCGAACACGGCCGGCGCCGACTCGCCCTGGGCGTCGGCGTGCTCGAAGCCCACCACTCCCCCCGGCCGCAGCAGCATCGCCGCGCGCCGCTCCAGGGCCCGGATCGCGTCGAGCCCGTCGTCGCCGGAGAAGAGAGCGAGGTGCGGGTCGTGGTCGCGTGCCTCGGGGGCCACGGACTCCCAGGCGGTGAGGGGGATGTACGGCGGGTTGCAGGTCACCACGTCGACGGTGCCCAGCAGGTCCTCGAACGCCGTGGCCAGGTCTCCGAGCCGGAGGTCGACCCGGGTGTCGGACAGGTTGCGCACCGCCCAGGCGTGGGCGTCCTCGTCGCAGCTCGACGGCGTGCACGCGGGCCTGCGGGACCTCGTGGGCCACCGCCTTGGCGATCGCACCGGAGCCGGTGCAGAGGTCGACCACCACGACCTCGGTGGTCGAGCCGGCCCCTTCGGTGGTCGAGCCGGCCCCTTCGGTGGTCGAGCCGGCCCCTTCGGTGGTCGAGCCGGCCCCTTCGGTGGTCGAGCCAGCGCCTTCGGTGGTCGAGCCGCGCCTTCGGTGGTCGAGCTTGTCGAGACCACCAGCCGTGCCTGCTCGATCGCCCACCCGGCGAGCAGCTCGGTCTCCGGCCGGGGCACGAACACCCCGGGCCCGACCTGGAGCTCGACGTGCCGGAAGGCCGCGGTGCCGGTCAGGTGCTGGAGCGGCTCGCGGGCGGCGCGGCGCGCCACCAGCACGGCGTACGCCTCGCCGCGCTTCCGGCGGGACGTCCTCGACGAGCGGCAGCCGGCCGCGGGTGGTGCCGAGCACGTGCGCGAGCAGCGCGGCGGCGTCGTGCTCGGGGCTGGCGACTCCCCCGTCGGCGAGCACGGCCGCGCCGTCCTCGGACCAGGTCGCGCGGTCTCACTGGTCCAGCGACTCGAGGCTGGCCGCGAGGTCGGCCTCGACGCACGAGTCGAGGACCGGCTGCAGGTCGCCGTCCAGCACCGCGTCGAGGTTGTAGGCCTTGTAGCCGGTGCGGTGGTCGGAGATCCGGTTCTCCGCGAAGTTGTAGGTGCGGATCCGCTCCGAGCGGTCGACCGTGCGCACCTGGCTCTTGCGGGCCTGGCTCGCCTCGGCGTCGGCCTCCTCCTGGGCGGCGGCCAGCAGCCGGGCGCGCAGGATGCGCATCGCCTGCTCCTTGTTCTGGAGCTGGGACTTCTCGTTCTGGCAGCTCGCCACGATGCCGGTCGGCACGTGGGTGATCCGCACGGCGGAGTCGGTGGTGTTGACGCTCTGACCACCGGGTCCGGAGGAGCGGTAGACGTCGATGCGCAGGTCGTTGTCGTCGATGACCAGGTCGACCTGCTCGGCCTCGGGCATCACGAGCACGCCCGCGGCCGAGGTGTGCACGCGTCCCTGCGACTCGGTGACCGGCACCCGTTGCACGCGGTGCACGCCGCCCTCGAACTTCAGCAGCCCGTATGGCGCCTCGCCCGGCGCGGGGGTGCCCCCCTTGCGGCCGGCCTTGACGGCCACGGTCACCGACTTGTAGCCGCCCAGGTCGGACTCGGCGGCGTCGAGGACCTCGGTCCTCCAGCCGCGCGTCTCCGCGTAGCGGGTGTACATCCGCAGCAGGTCGGCGGCGAACAGCGCCGACTCCTCGCCGCCCTCCCCCGACTTGACCTCGAGGATCGCGTCCTTGGCGTCGGTGGGGTCGCGTGGGACCAGGAGTCGCTGTAGCCGCTCCTCGACCTCGTGCCGGCGCGCGCTCAGCTGGTCGGCCTCGGCCGCGAACGTCGGGTCCTCCCCGGCAAGCTCCCGAGCGGCCTCCAGGTCGCCGCCGAGCTGCTGCCACTCGCGATAGGTCGCGACGACGGCAGACAGCTCGGCGTACCGCTGGTTGAGCTTCTTGGCCAGGCGCTGGTCCGCGTGCGTCTCCGGCGCGGCCAGCTGCTTCTCGAGCTCCGCGTGCTCGTCGACGAGCCCGGCCAGGAGGTCGGGGGCGTCGAAGGCTCCCCTGGAGATTGCTCCGCCGGAGATTACTTGGACTCGGTGTCGGCAGGTGCCTTCTTGGCGTAGCGAGCCTCGAAGCGGGCCACGCGGCCACCGGTGTCGAGGATCTTCTGCTTGCCCGTGTAGAACGGGTGGCACTGCGAGCAGACGTCGGAGTGGATGGTGCCCGACGTGACGGTGCTCCGGGTCGTGAACTGGGCCCCGCAGGTGCAGGTCACCTGGGTCGTCACGTAGTCCGGGTGGATGTCCTTCTTCATGGTCGTCCTCTCTCATGGCCGCCGGGTCGCCCGACCGAAGTGGTGGGACGTGAACCGGAGCCGACGGGCAATGATGCCACCAGCCTCAACGACCGGGCCAATCGTGGCATTCCCATGCCGGCCCTCGGTGGTCGAGCGCTACTCGCCGATGCCACCCGGGGTGGTCTTCTGGACCTGCATGAGGAACTCGATGTTGCTCGAGCTCTTCTTCAGCCGCTCGATGAGCAGCTCGAGGGCCTGCTGGCCGTCGAGACCCGACAGCACCCGGCGGAGCTTCCAGACGATGGCTAGCTCCTCCTTGCTCATCAAGAGCTCCTCGCGGCGGGTGCCGGACTGCACGGCGTCGATGGCGGGGAACAGGCGCTTGTCGGCGAAGTCGCGGCGCAGCCGGATCTCCATGTTGCCGGTGCCCTTGAACTCCTCGAAGATCACCTCGTCCATCTTCGAGCCGCTCTCGATCAGGGCGGTGGCGAGGATGGTCAGGGAGCCGCCGTCCTCGATGTTGCGGGCAGCACCGAAGAAGCGCTTCGGCGGGTACAGCGCGGCCGAGTCGACTCCGCCGGACAGGATCCGGCCGGACGCCGGGGCGGCGAGGTTGTAGGCCCGGCCCAGGCGGGTGATGCCGTCGAGGAGCACGACGACGTCGTGGCCGAGCTCGACGAGGCGCTTGGCGCGTTCGATGGCCAGCTCCGCGACCGTGGTGTGGTCGCTGGCCGGACGGTCGAAGGTCGAGGAGATGACCTCACCCTTGACCGAGCGCTCGAAGTCGGTGACCTCCTCGGGCCGCTCGTCCACGAGCACCACCATGAGGTGGCACTCGGGGTTGTTGCGGGTGATCGAGTTGGCGATCGACTGCATGATCATCGTCTTGCCGGCCTTGGACGGCGACACGATGAGCCCGCGCTGCCCCTTGCCGATCGGGGCCGCGATGTCGATGACCCGGCCGATCAGGTTGGTGGGCTCGGTCTCCAGGCGGAGTCGCTCGCTCGGGTAGAGCGGGGTCAGCTTGGAGAACTCGACCCGGTTCTTCGAGGTCTCCGGGTCGGCGCCGTTGATGCTGTCGACCCGGACCATCGGGTTGAACTTCTCCTTGCGCTCGCCCTCGCGGGGCTGGCGCACCTGGCCGACGATGGCGTCGCCGCGGCGCATGCCGAACTTGCGGACCATCGAGAGCGACAGGTAGACGTCGTCGGTGCCCGGCAGGTAGCCGCTGGTGCGCACGAAGGCGTAGTTGTCCAGGACGTCGAGGATGCCGGCGGCCGGCACCAGCACGTCGTCCTCGAGGATCTGGGTGTCCGGCTCGTTGCGCATCGAGGTGCCACCGCCGGTGCTGCCGCTCGGGCGGTTGGCCACCGGGCGCTCGCGATCGCGGTCACGACCCCGCCGACGCCGGTTGCGACGGCTGCCGCCGTCCTCGTCGAAGCGGTCGCGCTGCTGGCCCTGGCCGGCCGGGTCGCCGCCCTTGTCCTGGCTGGGCTGGTTGCCCTGGTTGCCCTGCTTCTCGGAGGCCTGCTTCTCGGAGGCCTGCTTCTCGGGAGCCTGCTTCTCGGGGGCCGCCTGGTCCTGACCGGCGTTCGGGTTGTTCCGCTCCCGGGTGCGCTCGCGCTGCCGGCCCTGGGCGGGCTGGTCGCTGCGCTGCTCGTCGGTGCGCCCCGACTGAGCCTGCTGATCTGCCTGTTCGCGGCGCGCGGACCGGTCGCGGCCCTCGCCGCGGTCCGGAGCCGGCTCGTCCGCGGGTGCCGCCGGGGCGGCTCCGTTGCGCTGCCGGTCGGCGCCCTGATCGGTCCTGCTGGTCTGGCCGCTCTGGCCGCTCTTGCCGCTCTGGGCGGCCTTGATCGCGTCGACGAGCTGGGCCTTCTTCATCGAGCCGCTGCCCGGGATGCCCAGCCCGCCCGCCATCGACTTGAGGTCGGCGAGCAGCAGGGAGTTGAGCCCACCGGAGCGCTTCTTCTGCGGCGCATCCGTGGTGGAGTCGAGAGTGTCCGTCACGTGAGGTCCTTCCCACGTTCAGTGCCGATGAGGGTGCCTGGGCAGCCGTCGGCGTCCTGGTGTCTGTTCTTCCTCGCCACCGGCACCTGTCGAGGTGGCTGCGGGGCAGTCTCGCGACAGGGGTGCTGGCGGATGGTGGTGCGGTGCACCGCGACATCGAGGAAGTTCGCGCATCGTGCGACGGAGTCGCGGCCGATGCCGCACCGAATGGTGCGTGAGCAACGGTAGCAGCCGATCCCCCGATGTGTGGCAACGGGCACACAATCCCCCACGCGTGCCCAGATGGGCTCACCCGCGGGGGTGGTCAGTCGACGAGGACGCCCGCGCGCTCGACCTCGAGGTGGTGCGCCACCCAGCCCTCGGGGCAGCGGTCGAGCAGCACCTCGGCCGACCCGGGGGTGCACGCCGGCCCGTCGCAGAACGCCAGGACCGTGGGCCCGGCACCCGAGATCAGGGCCGGCACCCCCTCGCCACGCAGCGACCGCACCAGGGCGGCGGACTCGGGCATCGCCGCCGCCCGGTAGTCCTGGTGCAGCCAGTCGCGGGTCGCGAGCAGGAGGTGCTCGGGGTGACCGCCGAGCGCGGCCACGAGGAGCGCCGCGCGGCCGGCGTTGGCGGCGGCCTCGGCGTGCGGGACCGTGGCGGGCAGCAGCCCGCGGGCGACCGTCGTCTCCAGTGGCGTCGGCGGCACGAACACGACCACGCTCACCCGGGGGTCGACGACCGCCGGCACCGCGAAGAAGCGGCCGTCCTCCCGATCCGGAGATCGCCAGACCCCCGTGGAGCGCGGGCGCGACGTTGTCGGGGTGACCCTCGATCTCGGCCGCCAGCGCGAAGAGTCGCTCGTCGTCGACGAGCAGGCTGCCGCCGCCCACCAGGGCGCGGGCCAGGGACACCCCGGCCACGACGGCGGCCGAGGACGACCCGAGCCCGCGACCGTGCGGGATCCGGTTGTGGCAGGTGAGGCTGAGGCCGGCGGGTCGCGCGCCGAGCAGGTCGAAGGCCGCCAGCATCGACCGGACCACCAGGTGCGACTCGTCGCGGGGCACGTCGTCCATCCCCTCACCGGTCACCTCGACCGAGAGGCCTGCGTCGCTCACCTCGGCGGTCACCTCGTCGCGCAGCGACAGGGCGAGGCCGAGGGTGTCGTAGCCGGGGCCGAGGTTGGCCGACGTGGCCGGCACGGTGACCCGGACCCGGCCGTCGACGAACGTCACAGCCCCGCGGCCTTGGCGGCCGCGGCGACGTCCGGCTCGACGACCTGGTCGACGAGGTCACCGGCGCCCTCGAGCGCGGTGGCGGTGTCCTTGAGGCCGTGCCCGGTGACGGTCACGACCACGGTCGCCCCGGCGTACGCCGCGGGGTCGGCCTCGACGTCGGCGAGCAGGCCGGCGATCCCCGCGGCCGAGGCCGGCTCCACGAACACGCCGTCGGTGCGGGCCAGCCGGGCCTGGGCGTCGAGGATCTGTGCGTCGGAGACCGCCGCGAACCGGCCGCCCGACTCCTCGGCGGCGGCCTCGGCGAGCTTCCACGAGGCGGGGTTGCCGACCCGGATCGCGGTCGCCTTGGTCTCCGGGTCCGGGAACGGCTCGCCGGTCACCAGGGGCGCGGCTCCCTCGGCCTGGAAGCCGCGCATCCTCGGCCGCTTGGTCGACCGGCCGAGGTCGTAGTACTGCTCGTAGCCCATCCAGTACGCCGAGATGTTGCCGGCGTTGCCGACCGGGAGCAGGTGGAAGTCGGGGGCGTCACCCAGGGAGTCGACGACCTCGAAGGCCGCCGTCTTCTGGCCCTGGAGCCGGACCGGGTTGACGGAGTTGACCAGCACCACCGGGTAGTCCCAGGCCAGGCCCCGGGCCATCTGCAGGCAGTGGTCGAAGTTGCCGCGGACCATGATGATCTGGGCGCCGTGCATCACGGCCTGCGCCATCTTGCCTGCGGCGATCTTGCCCTCGGGGATGAGCACCAGTGGCTTGAGGCCGGCCCGCGCGGCGTAGGCCGCCATCGACGCGGAGGTGTTGCCGGTCGACGCGCAGACCACCGCCTCGGCGCCCTCGTGCTTGGCGACGCTGATGGCCGAGGTCATGCCGCGGTCCTTGAAGGAGCCGGTCGGGTTGTCACCCTCCACCTTGAGCCACACCCGGCCGCCGGTCAGCCCGGACAGCCAGCTCGACGCCACCAGCGGGGTGCCGCCCTCACCGAGGGTGACCGGCTCGAGGTCGTCGGGGAGGAGGTCGATGAGGTCGCGGTACTCCTCGATCACGCCCCGCCAGGGCTTTCGGTCGCGCTTGTCCCCCTGGTGATCGAGCTTGTCGAGATTCACTCGTCGTCACCGCCCTCGACGCGCATCACCGAGGTGACCTCGCGGACCATGTCCATCGCCCGCAGCCGCTCGACCGTCGCGGACAGCTGCGCGTCGGTGGCGCGGTGGGACACCACGACCAGCTGGGCGTCCTCGCCGCGGCCCTCCTGGCGGACCGTCTGGATCGAGACGCCCTGGTCGGCGAAGGCGGTCGCGACCGCGGCCAGCACGCCGGCGCGGTCGTCGACGTCGAGCGCCACGTGGTAGCGGGTGCGGGTCTGGCCCATGGGCAGCACGACTCGGGCGGCGTACGCCGACTCCCCCATGCCCCGGGTCCCGGCGAGCCGGTTGCGGGCGACGGTGACCAGGTCGCCGAGCACCGCGCTGGCCGTGGGTGCTCCGCCGGCGCCGGGGCCGTAGAACATCAGCTGTCCGGCCGCCTCGGACTCCACGAAGACGGCGTTGAACGCCTCGCGGACGCTGGCCAGCGGGTGCGAGCGCGGGATCATCGCCGGGTGCACGCGCACCGAGACGGCGCCGTCGGCCGCCTCCGCAATGGCGAGCAGCTTGACCACCGAGCCCATGTCGCGGGCCGAGCGGACGTCGGAGGCGGTGACCTCGGAGATGCCCTCGCGGTAGACGTCGGCCGCGGTGACCCGGGTGTGGAACGCCAGGCTGGCCAGGATCGCCGCCTTGGCCGCGGCGTCGAAGCCCTCGACGTCGGCGGTCGGGTCCGCCTCGGCGTAGCCGAGCTCCTGGGCCTCCTCGAGTGCCTCCCCGAAGCCGCTGCCGGCGGTGTCCATCTTGTCCAGGATGAAGTTGGTGGTGCCGTTGACGATGCCGATCACCCGGGTGACCGTGTCGCCGGCGAGCGACTCGCGCAGCGGGCGCAGGATCGGGATCGCGCCGGCCACAGCGGCCTCGTAGTAGAGGTCGCGGCCCGCCTTCTCGGCGGCCTCGAAGAGCGTGGGCCCGTCCTCGGCGAGCAGGGCCTTGTTGGCGGTGACGACCGAGGCGCCACCCTCGAGGCCGGCGAGGATCAGCGAGCGGGCCGGCTCGATGCCACCGATCACCTCCACCACGAGGTCCACGTCGTCGCGGGTGACCAGGGCGTGGGCGTCGGTGGTGAGCAGGCCCGGGGGGACGACGACCTCGCGGGGCGCGTCGATCCGGCGGACCGCGACGCCGACCAGCTCGATCGGGGCGCCGATCCGCGCGGCCAGGTCGCTGGCCTGCTCGGTGAGCAGCCGCACCACCTGGGAGCCCACGGAGCCGCAGCCGAGCACGGCGACACGCAACGGTGCGGTGCTGGTCATCGGGCCATCCCCAGGTCGGTCGCCAACAGGTCGGCCTCAGTCTCGCGGCGCAGCAGCACCTGCGTCTGCCCGTCCCGCACCGCGATCACCGGCGGCCGCAGCGCGTGGTTGTAGTTGGAGGCCATCGAGCGGCAGTAGGCGCCGGTCCCGGGCACCGCGAGCAGGTCGCCCGGTCGGACGTCCCCGGGCACGAACTCGTCCTTGACCAGGATGTCCCCCGCCTCGCAGTGCTTCCCGACCACCCGCGCCAGCACCGGGGGTGCGTCGCTGTGCCGGGAGGCGAGCGAGCAGGAGTAGTCGGCGTCGTAGAGCGCGGTGCGGATGTTGTCGCTCATCCCGCCGTCGACCGACACGTAGGTGCGCCGGGCGCCGCCGTCGAGGGCGACCTCCTTGACGGTGCCGACGGTGTAGACGGTGCACATCGACGGGCCGACGATGGCCCGGCCGGGCTCGATGGAGAGTCGCGGCTCCTCGATGCCGAGGGCGCGGCACTCGTGCTCGACGATCTTGCTCATCTCGGTGGCGAGCTGTGCGGGATCAGAGGGGTCGTCCTGCGTCGTGTAGGCGATCCCGAAGCCCCCGCCGAGGTCGAGCTCCGGCAGGGTTACCCCCAGCTCGTCGGAGATGCGCGCGTGGAGGGCGAGCACCCGTCGGGCGGCCACCTCGAAGCCCGAGGAGTCGAAGATCTGCGAGCCGATGTGCGAGTGCAGGCCGAGCAGGGTGAGGCCCGGGGCGGCGACCACCCGTCGTACTGCCTCGAGGGCGTCGCCGCTGGTGATGGAGAAGCCGAACTTCTGGTCCTCGTGGGCGGTGGCGATGTACTCGTGGGTGTGCGCCTCGACGCCGGCGGTGACCCGCACCATCACCGCCACCTGCGCGACGGGCGAGCCGGTCGAGACCAGGTCCTCGGTGATCGCGGCGAGCCGCTCGATCTCGGCGAAGCTGTCCACGACGATCCGGCCGACGCCCGCGACCACCGCGCGCCGCAGCTCGGGGGAGGTCTTGTTGTTGCCGTGGTAGCCGATCCGCGCCGGGTCGAACCCCGCGGCCAGCGCGACGGTCAGCTCGCCGGGCGAGCACACGTCGAGCAGCAGTCCCTCCTCGGCGATCCAGCGCGCCACCGTGGTGCACAGGAACGCCTTGCCGGCGTAGAAGACGTCGTACGCCGCGAACGCCTCCTTGAACGCCCGGGCCCGGGCCCGGAAGTCCGCCTCGTCCAGGACGTAGGCCGGCGTCATGTGCTCCGCGGCGAGGTCGGCCAGCGCCACTCCCCCGACGACCAGGTCCCCGTCGCGCTTGTGGGCGGTCCGGGACCACAGCGCGGGGACCAGCCTGTTGGTGTCGGTCGGCTCGCGGAGCCACGACGGGCTCTTGAGGGCCCCGTCGGCGTGCGCCCAGCCGGCCTCGTGCGAGGGCACCTCTACATCCGCTCGGGCGCCGAGACCCCGAGCAGCGCGAGCCCGTTGGCCATCACGACCCGGGTCGCATCGACGAGCAGCAGGCGCGCGCGGTGGAGGTCGCCCGGCTCCTCGTCACCCATCGGGAGCACCCGGCAGGAGTCGTAGAACCGGTGGTAGGCCCCCGCCGTCTCCTCCAGGTAGCGCGCGATCCGGTGCGGCTCGCGGAGCTCGGTCGCGGTCGCCACCACGCGCGGGAACTCGGCCAGCGCGCGGAGCAGGTCGCCCTCGCGGTCGTGGGTGAGCAGCCCGACGTGGGCCGTCCCCTCGTTGGTCGAGCCGGTCGAGACCAGGCCGAGGTCGGCGGCGTTGCGCAGGATGGAGGACACCCGCGCGTGGGCGTACTGGACGTAGAAGACCGGGTTGTCGCTGCTGGCCCGGGCCCACAGGTCGACGTCGATGTCGAGGTTGACGTCCATCGAGTTGCGGACCAGGGCGTAGCGCGCGGCGTCGACGCCGATCGACTCGACGAGGTCGTCGAGGGTGACGATGTTGCCGGTGCGCTTGCCCATCCGGACCACCGAGCCGTTGCTGAGCAGGTTGACCATCTGGCCGATGACCAGCTCGAGGTTCTTGCCGGGGGTGTCGCCGAACGCGGCGCACATCGCCATCATCCGGCCGACGTACCCGTGGTGGTCGGCGCCGAGCAGGATGATGCAGCGGTCGAAGCCGCGCTCGCGCTTGTCGAGGTAGTAGGCCAGGTCGCCGGAGAGGTACGCCGGCTGCCCGTTGGAGCGGATGATGACCCGGTCCTTGTCGTCGCCGAACTTCTCCGAGGCGAGCCAGAGCGCGCCGTCCTGCTCGTAGGTGTTGCCGAGCGCGGTGATCTTCTCGATGGCCTTCTGCACCGCGCCGCTCTTGTGCAGGTCGTCCTCGTGGAAGTAGACGTCGAAGTCGACCCGGAAGTCCTTCAAGGTCTGCTTGATCTCCACGAACATCAGGTCGACGCCGTAGCGGCGGTACGACTCGAAGGCCGTCTCGTCGTCCTGGTCGGCGACCTCGGGGTGCGCGGCGAGGATCTGCTCGGCGAGCTCGGTGACGTAGCTGCCGGGATAGCCGTCCTCGGGCACCTCCCGTCCCCGACCCCGGGCCAGCAGCGACCTGGCGAGCCGGTCGATCTGGGCGCCGTGGTCGTTGAAGTAGTACTCGCGGGTGACCGTGGAGCCACTGGCCTCGAGCAGGCGGGCGATGGTGTCGCCGACCGCCGCCCAGCGGGCCGAGGCGAGGGTGACCGGACCCGTCGGGTTGGCGGAGACGAACTCGAGGTTGACCCGCTCCCCCGCGCCGGTCTCCGCGCGGCCGTAGAACGAGCCCGCAGCCACGATGTCCGCGGCGACCTTGCCCTGCGCGCCGGAGTCGACGGTGATGTTGAGGAAGCCGGGACCGGCGATGTCCACCGCGGCGATGCCCTCGGTGGCCTCCAGCCGCTTGGCGATGTGCTCGGCGAGCGCGCGCGGGTTGAGCCCGGCCGGCTTGGCCAGCTTGAGCGCGACGTTGGTCGCGTAGTCCCCGTGCTCGCGCTGGCGCGGACGCTCGACCGTGACGGTCGTGGGTACGCCGCCCGGGAGGGCGACGGTCTCGTCGTCCACCAGGGCCTGGAGCGCCGCGACGATCGCGGCGGAGAGCTGCTCGGGAGTCACCGGCCAAGCCTATCCGCGCGCCCACCCGGGCCCCGCACCGGTTTCACTCCCTGAAGTCGCGGCCGGTAAGGTCTGGCTCGCACCACGGTCCGGAAGCTTCGGGCCCCCGTAGCTCAGGGGATAGAGCGCCGCCCTCCGGAGGCGGAAGCGTAGGTTCGAATCCTACCGGGGGTACCACTCTCAGATGCAGCGTGACCTGCGGTCCGCTGGGACCCCTGGGCAACCGTGGGGTGCGGGTGTCCAGCACCCGGTCACGAGTGTCGACCGGCACGCTTGACTGGAGGTGTGTCCAGGACCGCTGCCGCCGCGCCACCGCCGATCGTCGGAACGTCCATCGACCCGCCGCCGGGCGAGGTGCCCGGCTACGCCGAGAGGCTGGATCGGACCGTTGTGGGCCGCGTCGCGTACCGCGCGATGAGGCGCTACACCTACGCGCACGTAGGACTGCTGTCCTCCGGGACTGCCTACTACTTGTTCCTCTCCCTGTTCTCACTGCTGGCCGTGGCCTACGGCGTGTTCGCCATCGTGGAAGCGGACCGTCTCGCGCAGGTGCTGACAGATGCGCTCGAAGACGCGCTGCCCGGACTGGTCGGGAACGACGGCGATCGACCCCGACCAGCTGCGCTCGACCGGTAGCACGGCGGGCATCGTCGGCCTCGTGTTCCTGCTCTACTCCGGGCTCGGCGCGGTCGGTGGCGCCAGCAGCTCGATGCACCTGATCTTCGGTGCACCGCCCGACCCACGAGGCTTCGTCAGGGCGAAGGCCCGCCACCTGCTGATGCTCATCATGGTCGCGCCACTGGTCGTCGTGTCGTTCGGGTCGGCGAGCCTGACCTCGAACCTCATCCGGCCGGCTCTCGAGGCGATCGGATGGGACTCCGCCCCCATCCGGGCAGCCCTGGCCTCGGTCGGCCTGGTCCTGGGGTTCCTCGTGGACGTGCTGATCCTGTGGATCTTGCTGGGTCGACTTGGCGGCATCCGCCCCCATCGACGTCCGCGCCTGATCGCCAGCCTCGTCGGTGCCGTGGCCGCCGGGGCTATCAAGCTACTGCTGGAGGCCATCGTCGCCTGGTGCCTGGACAAGCCGCGGTACGGCGCGTTCGCCGCACCACTGGCCGTCCTCTTCGTCCTGTCCCTGTTGGCGACCGTGCTCTACGGGTCCGCGGCGCTCGCCGGCGGTCTCAGTGACAGACACGTTCCACTCGGGGACCTCCAGCCCGCATCCGACGAGGTGGTCGGGGACGGACAAGTGCAGGTTGAGTGATTCACCCCGGTGAACCTCCGTCGAGAGCGGCGCGGGGTACACCTGCCCCTCATTCACTCTGGGTGATTCGGAACGTCGTCGGGTGCGCTGGTATCGGACCCAAGACATTGTTCGTGGGGATTCGACGGCAGGAAGAGACGATGACGGAGTCGAGGGGTGAGACCCGGGTTCTGGACCTGTTCACGCAGCATGAGGGCGGACTCGTCGAGGGTCGCCCCGGCGGCCGGGCGGATCATCACGGGCGTCGCCATCGAGGTCGAGATCGCCGAGCATGCGCAGGACGAGCGGCACTGGTTCACGCGAGCGGATGGGACCACACATGACGAACCACGAGACCGCGACGGCACGCGCGCAGGTGGCGGGCGAGTTGACCCGGGAGAGCTTCCGGCGGCCCTGGCGTGCTCAGCTGGGCGCGTACCTGATGGCCGTCCTGGTCACGTTCCCCGCGGTGTGGATCTGCGACTGGCTGCTCTCGGGCTTCCACGCCGAGCCCGCCTGGTGGGCCGCTGCTGTTCGCCGCGGTCCTGGCCCTGGTCGGGCTGGTGCTGCAGCCCGTGCTCGTCGGCGCCGCGGTGCGGTTGGGCTGGCTCGGGGTCCTGCTGCTGGCATTCCTGGGTCAGGCCCTGGTGGTGATGGTCGCGGCCTGGCTGCTGCCCATGGTCACCGTGGACGACTACTGGTCGGCCCTGGTGGTGGCGATCGTGGTCGGGCTGGTCGGGACCGTGCTCGGGTGGCTTGGCAGCGCAGGCACGTCCCAGGTGCTGGTCGGCCGCCTGGTGTCGACCCATCGCCGGCGACCGGTGGTGGTCGACGACCCGGACGTGGACGGGGTGTTGTTCGTCCAGATGGACGGGGTCCCGTTCCCGGTGCTGCAGATGGCCATCACCGCGGGCACGGTGCCCACCTTGACCCGGTGGGTCCGCTCGGGCAGCCACCTGATGACCGAGTGGACCCCGAAGCTGCCCGCCACCACACCGGCCAGCCAGATGGGGATCCTGCACGGCGTCATCGACGGGATCCCGGCGTTCCGCTGGTACGACCGCGCCCGGGACAAGGTGATGGTGGCCAACAAGCCCGCCGACGCCGCGGTCATCGAGGCCGACATGTCCACCGGCCGGGGACTGCTGGCCGACGACGGAGTCAGCATCAGCAACCTGTTCACCGGCGACGCTCCCACCGCGGTGCTGACGATGAGCAGGCGAGCCCGCGGCGGAGAGCTCGCCCAACGCGCGGTCGCCAACTTCGTGCTCAACCCCTCGGGTCTCACCAGAGGCCTGTCCCGCACGGTCTCCGAGCTGACCCGGGACCGGTTCCAGGCCAAGCGGGCGATCCGGCGCGACGTCCGACCTCGCTGCGAGCGCACCTGGGAGACCGCGCTGCTGCGTTCGGTCACCAACGGCGCTCTGCGGGACCTCAACACCATCCTGGTCGCCGAGCACCTGCTGCGCGGCACCCGCTCGATCTACGTCGACTACGTCGACTACGACGAGGTCGCCCACCACGCCGGCATCCTCCGTCCCGAGAGCCTCGAGGCGCTCGAGGCCATCGACGCAGTGCTCCACCAGCTCGAGCAGGTCGCCGCGGCCGCTCCGCGGCGCTACCGGATCGTCATCGTCTCGGACCACGGCCAGTCCCAGGGCACCGTCTTCGCCGACCGCTACGGCGAGGACCTCGCCACCCTGGTGGCCCGGCTGGCCGACAGCGACGTGGCCGCCTCCGACGACAGCGTCGAGGGCTGGGGCCGCACCCAGGCGCTGGTGGGGGAGCTGGCCTCCGCGGACAGCGTGGGCGGACGGGGGATGACCAGCGCCTCGCGGGCGATGGACAAGAGCAGCCGCAACCGACCGGACGCGGTGACGCCCGCCGACGCCTCGAGCCGCTCGACGGCGCGGCCCGCTGACCGGCCGGCAACGGGCGAGGAGACTTTCCACGTCTTCGGGTCCGGCAACCTCGGGCTCATCTACGTGCGTGGCGAGAAGGAGCGCCTGGACCGCGCGGAGCTGCACCGGCGCTTCCCCGGCCTGGTGGAGGGCCTGGCGCGACACCCCGGCATCGGCTTCGTCGTGGTCACCGACCAGGACGGCCCGATCGCGTTGGGGAACCACGGGTCGCACCGGCTCGACGACGGCCACGTCGAGGGCGACGACCCCCTGGCCCCCTTCGGGCCTTACGCACCGGGGTTCGTCCACCGCGTCGCCCACCGACCCGAGGCGCCCGACATCTACGTCAACAGCCTGCTCGACCCCGGAACCGAAGAGGTCGCCGCCTTCGAGGGCCTGGTCGGCTGCCACGGCGGCCTCGGCGGCTGGCAGGACCGGGCCAGTGCCGTGATCCCTACCGACGTGCCCTTCCCGACCGAGCGCATCGTTGGCGCCGACGCGATGCATGTGGCCCTCTGCGCCATCCTGCGCCACTGCGGTCACCGGAAAGACATTGCCTACGACGGAAGCGCGCCACCCACGCGCGAGTCCGCTGCCGGACCCGTCGAGGTGGACGAGGAGGGTCATGGCTGACATGGAGCCGGGTGAGGTGCCTGCCGAGGACGCGACGGAGGACAGCTCCTGGCTGCAACCTGGTCGATGAGCTGGATCACCCGCCGTCGGCTGTGGGCCTGGAGCTTCGTGGGGTTCGTCGTGGCGCTGGGCGTCGTCAACGAGATCGTGCATCTAGCACGTTGAGATCGGTGCGGAAGACGCCCGGGACCGGAGACCGGCCGCTCGGCATACTGATCCGTGATGACCGACGACCCGGACGCACCCGAGACCTTCGAGATCGACTGGACCCGAGCGGTCGCGGGAGCCCTGGCTGCCGTGGCCTCGGCGGTGCTGCTCTCGACGCTCGGCGCGGCCGGCACCGTCCTCGGTGCCGCGATCGGCAGTCTCGTGGTGACCATCTCCAGCGCGCTGTTCGCGCAGGGGCTGTCGACGCGCCAGGGCAAGAGCACGCAGGCGAGGCGGCAGACCGCGGCGGCGGAGAAGGTCAGCAGCGCGCAGGCGGAGGTGCGCCTCGCGACGCTGGCTGACGACCCTGCGGCCCAGGACAGCAGCCTCGCCCACGCCGACGAGCAGCTCGCCGAAGCGCGTGAGGAGCTGGTGGAGGCGAGCGTGGTGACGGCGCCGGTCGGCTGGCGAGAACGGCTGTCCCGGCTGCCGTGGAAGCGCATGGCGCTGACGGCGATAACACTGTTCTTGTTCGCCCTGGTGCTGATCACGGCCTTCGAAGTGGTCGCGGGGCGGAGCGTCTCGTCCATGACCGGCGGGTCCGACTCCGACGACACCACCATCGAGCAGGTCGGTGGCAGCGGCTCCGGCGGCGACCAGCCGGATCCTGCCGACCAGCCGACGGGATCGACCAGCCCCAGCGAGACGGCCGAGGAGTCCGCCGAGCCGACCCCGACCGCCTCGCCATCGGGCAGCCCGGAGCCGTCAGTGGCCGGCTCGACCGCTCCCACCACGTCGCCCATACCGACCCCCGCGCTGACCACTGCCCCGACGGCGACGCCCTGACGGCGGGAGCGAAAGTCGCGCGGCGGCCCGCTGGGCGTGCCAGGATTCGGTCGTGTCGACGGACGTCGGTTGGGTGACGGAGAGCCTGCGGGTCGGCGGGACGTCCGTCCACGTTCGACGCAGCACCGGCGGGGCCGGCACGGACGGGAACGGCGTACCCGTCGTCCACATCCACGGCTTCGCGATCTCCGGTTCGTACCTGATGCCGACCGCCAAGGCCCTGGCCGGGCGTTGGGTCAACGTGGTCCCGGACCTGCCCGGCTACGGGCGCAGCGAGCGGCGCGACCGCGTCCTGGACCTTCCGGCACTGGCCGTGGCCATGGTGGGGATCCTCGATGCTCTCGAGATCGAGCGGGCCGTCCTGGTCGGGAACTCGATGGGCTGTCCCATCGGTCTCGAGGTGGCGCACGCGGCGCCCGAGCGCGTGCATCGTCTGGTCCTGGTGTCCCCGGCGGGGGGCACCCAGAACCAACCCCTGTCCCGTGGGCTCGGCCAGCTGGCGAAGGACGTGCTGCGGGAGAGCCCGAGGATGGTGCCGGTCGCGCTGCCGGACTACCTGAGGTTCGGACCCGTGAACTGCCTGCGGCTCTTCCACGAGCTGACGCTCTTCCCCTCGTTGGAGCGGCTGCTGCACACACCCGTCCCCACGCTGGCGGTCCTGGGGCGCCGCGATCCGCTCATGGCGTCACCTGATCGCGTCCGTGAGGTCGTCCGCATGGCCCCGGCGCACCTGAGGGTCGCGATCATCGACGAGGCCGCGCACGCGGTGAACTTCAGCCACCCGAAGGAGCTGGCGGGCGTGATCGAGATGTGGCTCGACGATGCGCTCGTCGAGGGCGCCCGCCTGCCCGACGGGGTGCGCATGCCCGACCCGCGTGGCTGACCACGGCCCGGCTCACGGATCGGTGGACGTCCCGAGGGTCGGCGTGCCGGGGTTGCACCCCGGCGGGGCCGAGTTCCCGCTCACCACGAAGTCGTCGCAGGTGAGGAAGCGCTCGTTCCACACCCCTGCGCCGTACGCACCCACCACGACGACGAGGACAGCGAGTCCGGCCGCGAAGCGATCGCGACCGTCACGGACGTCGTCGGCCGTGGGCGAGGACACGCGGAGGATCAGGACTGCCATCGCGGGGATGCCGAGGAGCGTGATCACCGTGCCGACCACCCGGGCCACATCACCCAGCGCGCTCTCCTCACCGGTTCGGTTCACGAACGCGAGGACGAGCCACGCGGTCGGCACCAGCAGGGCCGAGAGGCGCAGTCGCGACACCGGCTCCTGCGTGCCGGCCACGACGAGCACGATGAAGGCCGCCGTGGCGACCGCCCAAAGCAGCATGAGCTGCTCGAAGAAGACGATCCCCCAGGCTCCCAGGGTGAACGCCGGCCACCAGGCGACCGCGCTCGTCCCGACCGCCAGCACCCCGGTGGCCCGGCGCCGCCTCGAGGTCGAGACGCTCGGGACCCGCCCACGGTCATCGTCCATGGCGGGGACAGTAGCCCGACGGACGGCCGCAGTGGGTCACCCCGCGGCGTACACCGCGTCGCTGACCAACCGGGCGGCCCCGATCACGCCGGCGTCGCCGCCCAGCTCGCTGAGCACCACCGGCAGGTTCCCGGTCGCCAGCGGGAGTGACTGCCGGTAGATGGCGCTGCGGATCTCGGCCAGGAGGGTGTGCCCCAGACCGGCGACTCCGCCGCCGATCACGATCAGGCCGGGGTTGAAGAACGAGACGAGGTTCGCCAGCACCGACCCCACGCGGCGGCCGCCGTCCCGGGTCAGCTGGAGCGCCACCGCGTCGCCACGACCGAACGCCCGGCCGACGTGCTGCGCCGTCAGCGCACCGTCCTCCTCCAGCATCTCGGCCAGGATCGCCGAGCGGCCGGAGCGCGCGGCGCTGGTGGCGTCCCGCGCCAGGGCGGCACCACCGAAGTACGCCTCGAGGCAGCCCTGGTTGCCACAGGCGCACACCGGGCCCGATCGCTCCAGCTGGATGTGGCCGATGTCGCCCGCACACCCGTCGGCGCCGCGGTACAGGTGGCGGTCCACCACGATGCCGCAGCCGATCCCGGTGCCGATCTTGACGAACAAGAACGCGGACGCCGACCTCGCGACCCCCGTGTGCTGCTCGCCCAGCGCCATCACGTTGACGTCGTTGTCCAGCAGGACCGGGGCTGCCAGCTCACGCGAGAACACGTCGCGGACGGGATAGCCGTCCCAGCCCGGCATGATCGGCGGCGACACCGGGACACCGGCATGAAAGTCCACCGGACCAGGCACCCCGATCCCGACACCCGCGGGCCGGTCCACGCCCTGCTCCGCCAGGAGCTTGCGGGTGAGCTCGATCGCCTCGGCCAGCACGACCTCGGGACCACGACGGATGTCGGTGCCGCTCGCGGTCGCCCGAGCCAGCACCCCGAGCCGCCCGTCGGTGACGGCCACGCGCATCGAGGTGACACCGAGATCGATCCCCACGAAGCGGAGCCCGGTGTCGAGGTCCACCAAGGTCGAGCGGCGCCCACCTCGCGACGCCGCGGGACCGCCGTCCTCGGCCAGACCCAGCTCGACGAGGCGGCCCACCTCGGCGGCGACGGTGGTCCGCGACACCCCCAGCCGAGCCGCCAGGTCCATCCGGGAGAGCGGACCCTCGTCTCGCACGAGGGTCAGGATCCTGGACTGCGTCGGCGTCTCGGCGCGGCCGGACAGCACATGTGCCATGGTCCGCGATCTTGTCACTTCAGTCCTCCGTCCGCGCACTTTCGGGACCGAGGACTCAGCACGCTGCACGCGGCCTTCGCGCGGTGCGGCGGCCAGGTAAACGGTGGGGGGCACCTCATGCGGGTGAGGAGCCCCCCACCTGCTCAAAGGAGGTGATCCTCCCGGGAGCAACCCGCGCACCGTACCGCCGCTTCGTCCGCCGGCGGAAGAGGTTTCGACGGATTGGACCCTCACTTCGCCTGGGCGTCACGAAAAGACTTTGCTCTTGACGGGGTCGGACAATCCGGGATTGAGGCGCCTGCGTCGCTCGGTTGGGGCGGGATGGCCCAAGATCTTTGTCAAATAATCGTGGAAAGTTCGAAAATCATTGCGCCAACCCCTAGCCGGGGGTGGGGTGGGCGGGTTAGCGTCCGAGATCTCGGACTGTGATGCGGGTCACGGTTTCGGTTCCACCCGACTGCACTCGGTCCGCCGGGAGCTGAACTGAAGGCCCGCCATGAGACGACTCCCCCCGCTTCCCCTCTTCCTGGCCGCCGTCTTGGTGGCGGGCTTCGTGCCCGCCCTGGCCGGCGCCGCCTCCTCGGCCGCGACCGTCACCACCGGCGCCGCGGTCGCCGCGTCACCCGCGCCGAGGTCCGGCCCGAAGTACAAGGTCCTGGTCCTCACGCCCACGGACGCCAGCAAGGCCGACAAGACCGGCGTGCAGCGGCTGCGCCAGATCGGCCTGGACCGGGGCTTCACGATCCTGGCGACCAGCGACACGTCCGTGGTGAACGCCGAGGAGCTGCCCCAGTTCCGGGCCGTGGCGTTCCTGAACACCAAGGGCAACCTGCTGACCGACGCCCAGCAGGACGCCTTCGAGACCTACTTCCACGCCGGCGGCGGATTCCTCGGCCTTGGCTCCGCGATCGAGACCGAGCCCGACTGGGCGTTCCTGACCGAGCTGCTCGGCACCCGTGCCACCAGCCGGACCGCCGTCCAGACCGGCACCGTCAAGGTGGCGGACCGCGTGCACGTGTCCACCAAGAACCTTCCGGAGTACTGGACCCGGACGGACGCCTGGTACAACTTCGCCGCGAACGTCCGGGGCGTCAGCCACGTCCTGGCCACGGTCGTGGAGAAGCCCTTCACCCGGCAGCTGTCCGGTGCCACGCTCAGCGGGATCGACGGCACCATGGGCGCCGACCACCCGGTCGCCTGGTGCAAGGACTACCGGGGCGGCCGTTCCTTCTACACCTCTGGCAGCACCGCGGCGATCAGCACCGAGACGGCGTTCGCCGATCACGTCGCCGGGGCGCTGGAGTGGACCTCCGGTGTCGCGGACAGCGTCTACAGCGACTGCGGCGCGACGGTGCTCGCCAACTACGAGCAGACCAAGATCAGCGCGCCCCCGAACCTGAACGAGCCGATCGGCTTCGACCAGCTTCCGGACGGCCGGATCATCCAGACCGCGCGCGGCGGCCAGGTCCGGCTGCACGATCCGGCGGTCGGCACCGAGCAGGTCATCGCGACCATCCCGGTCTACACGAACAGCGAGGACGGGCTCTACGGTCCCGCGGTCGACAACGACTTCGCCACCAACCACTGGGTCTACCTCTACTACGCACCCCCGACCGTCACGGTGAAGCAGTCTGACGGCGTCACCCGCACCATCACCACGCCGACCGGGAGCGCCCCCACCACCGCGGCGGACCTGTCGGCCTGGGACCCCTGGCTCGGCTACTTCCAGCTCTCGAGGTTCAAGTTCGTCGACGGGCCCGACGCCCTCGCTCGATCTCGACTCGGAGCAGAAGATCCTCCAGGTCGCCAACAACCGCGGTGCCTGCTGCCACGTCGGCGGTGACATCGACTTCGACGACGACAACAACCTCTGGTTCGTCACCGGTGACGACACGCCCGCCGGTGGCGGCAACTCGGGCGGCTTCTCGCCCCACAACGACATGAAGACGACGGAGACCCACACGGTGCGGGTCAACGGCAGCACCGGCGGCACCTTCACGCTGACCTTCGGCGGCGAGACCACCGCGCCGATCGCGTCGAACGCCACCGCGGCCGGCGTCGCGGCCGCCCTGGAGGCCCTCGGCACGGTCGCACCCGGCGACCTGACCGTCACCGGAGGCCCGGTCGACACCGCCAACGTCACGCTCCTGTGGACGGGGCAGTACCTCCAGCAGAACATCGACGCGCCCGTCGCCAACGGGTCCGGACTCACCGGAACGACACCGACGGTGACCGTCACCACCACGGTCCAGGGCAACCTGTTCAACGCGCCGTTCGTGGACGCTCGACGGACCGCCCTGAACACCAACGACCTCCGGGGCAAGGTGAACCGGATCAAGGTGAACGCCGACGGGTCGTACAGCATCCCGAGCGGCAACCTCTTCGCACCGGGCACGGCCAAGACGCGGCCCGAGATCTACGCCATGGGCTTCCGCAACCCCTTCCGCATCCAGGTGGACGACGAGGGTGTCGCCTACGTGACCGACTACTCGCCGGACTCGCAGACCCCGCAGCAGTACCGCGGACCGGCCGGGACGGGCCGTGTCGAGGTCGTGCGCAAGCCCGCGAACTACGGCTGGCCGCTGTGCTACTCCCCCGACCTGCCCTACTACCGGTGGAACTTCCTGACCAGCACGCCGCTGGACTCGCCGGCCCAGCCCCACGAGTGCGGCAACCCCAACCGCGGTCCCCGCAACGACTCGCGGTGGAACCTCGAGGGCGGACCGACGGTCGAGCCCGGCCTCGAGTACAGCCCGCCGATCACCAAGCCCGACATCTGGTACTCCTACCAGGACAACAACGCCACCACCCCGCTCGGCAACCCGTGCTTCGCGTCGTACGGGCCGACCGCTCCGACCACCCCCACCTGCCCCCAGCTCACCCCGGAGCTGCTCAACGGTGGGGTCGGCCCGCACGGCGCGGCGCCGTACGACTACGACGCCACGAGCGCGAGCACCACGAAGTTCCCGCCCTACTACGACGGCTCGTTCATCCTCGGCGAGTTCACGCGCGACTTCCTGCGGGAGGTCCGGATCGACGAGCAGGGCAACATCATGAAGATCAACCACACGCTCAGCTGTGGTCAGGCCGTGGTACGGACGGACTTCCCCTTCGAGTGCGACAACCCGATGGACATCCAGTTCGGTGAGGACGGCAGCCTCTACCTGCTCACCTACGGCGACGGCTTCTTCGCGGCCAACCCGGATGCGGGCATGTACCGCTTCGACTACGTGAAGGGGCAGCGCGCCCCCAAGGCGGTGCTGACGGCCTCCCCCACGAGCGGCCAGGAGCCGCTCACGGTCAGCTTCTCCAGCGCGGGGTCGAGCGACGCGGACCCGGCGGACTCGATCACCTTCGCCTGGGACTTCGACGGGAACGGCACGACCGACTCGATCGAGGCCGCCCCGACGCACGTCTACACGACGACCGGTCAGTACACCGCCCAGCTGACGGTCACCGACACCAGCGGCAAGACCGGCTTCGCGAGCACGGTCATCACGGTCGGCAACACTGCGCCGTCGGTGACCCTGACGACCCCGGTCCGGGGCGGCACCTTCGCCTTCGGTGACTCGATCCCGTTCTCGGTCACCGTGAGCGACCCGGAGGACGGGCCGATCGACTGCAGCCAGGTGCTCGTCACCTTCGTGCTCGGGCACGACACCCACGGCCACGCCGAGGACGAGGCCAACGGGCTGCACCGGCGTGCTGGAGACCTCCGTCGACGACGTGTCGCACGGCGGCAACGTGTTCGGCGTCATCAGCGCGACGTACAGCGACCACGGCGACGGGGCCGTCCCGGCCCTGACCACGACCGATCAGGTGGAGATCCGCCAGCGTCGCCAGGAGGTGGAGTTCGTCGTCGAGCAACTCGGCACCAACACGGCCGCCACCTCGGACGTGGGCGGTGGACTGCAGCGCGGGTCGTTGGGCAACGGCGACTGGCTCCAGCTCAACGGGCCCTTCAACCTCGTCAACATCGACTCGCTGACGCTGCGCACGTCGGGTGGCACCGCGGGCGTCGCCACCGGCGTCGCCGAGGTCCACCTCGACACCGTCGACGGGCCGTTGCTCAGGAGCGTGACCGTCCCCGGAACCGGCGGGGCGGGCACCTACGCGAGCACCACGGTGCCGCTCACCGACCCAGGTGGTCTCCACGAGCTGTTCGTGGTCTTCCGGCCTGCGCCGGGTGGACCGACGAACAACTTCTTCAACCTCAACTGGATGGAGTTCGGAGGTACCGGGATCGCAGCCCCCTGACGACACACGACCGCCCGGCGCAGCCCGTCCACGCCGCCCGGCACCAGCCACTCCAAGGTTCCCCACAGAGAGAAGGACAATGAACCCGATCACCGCACCAGAGCTCAACCGACGCAACTTCCTCGGCGCCGCGGCCGCGGCTGCCGCCTTCGCCCTCGTGCCGCGGCACCGCCGGCGCGGCGGCGCCCAAAGCCGGCAAGGGCGGTCGGCTCATCCCACCGCCGAGGGTCGGCACGATCACCTACACCCAGCGCGACGTTCCCGGCCGGCTGGGCATCTCCACCGGCGCCGCGACCATGGGCTACCTGGGCGGGGCCAACTTCCCGGCAGACCCGACCGACCTCGGCCCGCTCGTCCCCCTGCCCGGTGGGTGGAAGGAGCTCTTCGAGTACTTCGCCGCCGTGGGGATCAACCAGGTGGAGTTCGCCGGCTACGGCCAGAACGCCAACAACCCGGGTGGCACGGCCGGCTACGTGGCGACGCCGGAGGGTCGGGCCGCCTACCTGGCCTACGCGGGCGTGCTGCGCGGCTTCCTCGACGACAACGGCCTCGAGGCGATCGGCAACCACGGCTTCGTGCCGAGCACCTGGTACGGCCCGAACAGCGCGGGCGGGACGATGACGGCCGCGGACTACGACCGGCTCCAGACCGAGCTCGAGTTCGCGTCCATCCTGGGGATGCCCTACATGGGCACCGGCAGCGACCCGACCAGCGCGAACAACCGCAACATCGAGCCGTGGACGATCGCTGGGGAGAAGTGGGACGCCCTGAACCTGCTCAGCAGCAAGTGGGGCATCCAGATGTACACCCACAACCACGACCCGGCGTACAACTTCCTGCAGGACGGGCCGATGGTCACCGTGACGCAGGACCGCATCACCGGGGCGCCCATCACCCCGATCCAGGTCCGTGCGGAGTCGGGCAAGCGCCTGATGCAGCACTACCTCGACGTCACGAACCCTGACCTCGTCATCGTGGAGATGGACATCTACTGGGCCCACGTCGCCCAGCACAAGCACCGCTGGCGGTACGACGTCAACGGGCAGCGGGTCGAGGACATCTTCGACCCGTTGGCGACCGTCGCGAAGCAGACGCACCGGTACCCGCTCTACCACACCAAGGACGGGGACCGGACGGCCGAGCCGGTGGGTGTGGGCAACGGCTACACCATGGTCCCGTTCGGGGATCCCACGAGCGACATCGACTACCAGACCTTCCTCAAGGAGCAGGGCGCCAAGGGTTCGCACAACTCGAACTACGAGCAGGACAACGCGCCCGGCGGGCCCACCGACCCCGGTCGGTCCCTGCGGTCCACCGCCATCAGTGCCGGGAACATGAACGGCCTGCGGGGGTAGGGCACTTCCGCGCAGGGACGGCGCCCGGGTTCCACGGTCCCGGGCGCCGTGTCGCGCCGCCCGGCGCCGCCATCTGCGCCGACTCGGCGCCCCGACCGGTGGGGGTCAGAAGGCGAGGTTGTCGATCACCTGGGCGCCGGGGAGGTCGGCGAGGAGGGGGCCGGGGACCAGGAGCTTGGAGCGGCGGACGCCGGAGCCGATGATCGCCACCTCGATGTCGAGCACGCGGGCGTCGACGAGGACCCGCCAGGCGACCGGCAGCCCGACGGGCGTGATGCCGCCGTACTCCATGCCGGACTCCTCGACGGCGCGGTCCATGGCCAGGAACGACGCCTTGCGGACGTCCAGGGTGCGCTTGACCAGGTTGTTGACGTCCGCGCGGGTGTCGGCGCGGACGACGCAGGCGGCCACCCGCTCCTCGCCGTCGCGGCGGCCGGCGACCACGACGCAGTTGGCTCCGGCGGTCATCGGCACGGAGTAGGCCTCGCTCATCGCGGCGGTGTCGGCGAAGTCCGGGTCGATCTCGACCACGGCGACCCGGTCCGCGCCCGGCCAGCCGGCCAGGGCCGCGGCGACGGGCCCGCCGAGGAGCTCGGGATGGTCGAGGGCCGGCAGCGAGTCCAGCGTGCCGATGCTGGGAAGGGTGACGTCGGTCATGATGGGCAGCATGCCGCACGTGCCTCGGGTGTTCGCCCATCGCGGGGCGAGCGGAGATCGGCCCGAGCACACGCGGAGCGCCTTCGAGGTCGCGATCACTCAGGGCGCCGACGGCCTGGAGGTCGACGTCGTCGCCACCAGCGACGGCGTCCTCGTCTGCCGGCACGAGCACGAGATCGGCGCCACCACGGACGTCGCCGCGCACCCGGAGTTCGCGGCGCGGCGGACCACCCGCACGGTGCCCGGCCGGGCCGTGGCCACCGGCTGGTTCGTCGAGGACTTCACCTACGCGGAGCTGCGCACGCTGCGCGCCCGCGAGCGGATGCCGCGGACCCGGCCCGGCAACACGGCGTACGACGGGACCGAGCCGGTGCCGGCCCTGACCGAGGTCCTCGACCTGGTCGTCCGCACCCGCCGCGACCGGCCCCTCGGGCTGATGGTCGAGCTCAAGCACCCGGCGTACCTGCGCTCGCTCGGGCTCGACCTCGTCGACCCCCTGCTGGAGGCGCTCGCGGCCGTCGGGCTGGACGGCCCGGGCGACGACGTGGTCCTCGAGTGCTTCGAGCCGACCGCCCTCGACACTCTGGCGTCCCGCACCGACCTGCCGCTGATGCAGCTCCTCGAGCTCGCCGACCGGCGCCCGGCCGACCTGGTCGCGCTCGACGACCCGCGGACGTACGGCGACCTGGCCGACGTCACCGCCCTCGACGAGATGGCGCCCCGGGTCGCGATGCTCGGCGTGCACACCACCCACGTCTTCCCGGTCGACCCCGACGGAGCCACCGGCGCGCTGTCCTCGCTGGTCGACGACGCGCACGCCCGCGGGCTGGCCGTCGCGGCGTTCACGCTGCGCCGCGAGAACCGGTTCCTGCCGGCCCAGCTGCGGAGCTCATCCGACCCGGCCGCCCCCGGCGACCTGGGGGCGCAGGTGCGGGCCTTCGCCGACGCCGGGGCGGACGGGCTCTTCACCGACCATCCGGCGCTCGTGCTCGATGCCCTTCAGACGTCGGCCTCGACCTCGCGCAGCCAGTCGGACTTGACCTCGCGCCAGCGCTCGTCGGTGAACGTCCGCCGCCAGTAGGGCGAGACCGACAGCCGCTCGCGCGGCACGCCGCGCTCGCCGAGCAGGTGCCGCCGGACGGCACGGGTCTCGACGGCCTCGCCGTGCACGAACGCGTGGACGTCGGCCGCGGGGAAGTCCAGCGCGGCGACCGCGGCCGCCAGCGCCTCGTCGGAGGGCCGGGTCAGCGACGACCGGTGGAGCCAAGTGACCTCGAGATCGGCCGGGCAGTCCAGCGGGACCTCCCCGCCCGGTCCCTCCACGATCGCCACCAGCAGCGCCCGCCCGGTGGCGGGTACCGCCTCCAGCGACGCGGCGATGGCCGGCAGCGCACTCTCGTCGCCGACCATCAGGTGCCAGGTGACGTCGGGGTCGGGTCGGTAGCCACCGCTGGGGCCGGTGAACTGCACGAGGTCCCCCGGCCGCGCCGTCGCCGCCCAGCGACCCGCGGTGCCCGAGTCGCCGTGGGTCACGAAGTCGATGAGCAGCTCCCCCGCCTCGGCGTCCCACCGGCGGACCGAGAAGCGGCGGGGCACCGGCCAGAGGGCCCGGTCGAGCCGGCGCGCCTCCTTCACGTCGTACGGCACGGTGTACGGCGCGCCCGGCGGCACGAAGAGCAGGTTGATGTAGGCGTCGGTCCAGGGCGGCATCTCGAGGCCGGCCAGCCCCGGCCCGCCCAGCACCACGCGGACCAGGTCGGAGGAGAGGGACTCGACCCGCTCGACGGTGCCGTAGGTCGGGGTGGGCGCGGTTTCGGTCACCCCCACAAGTTAGGACACCCTTACAAACACCCGTGACAGCGGGGTCAGCAACGCCGGATGGTCGCGTCCGCTCGGGCGTCGTTGCCGTAGCGGCGCGCGGTGGCCACGTCGGGGAACACCACGCTGGCCGCGCCGACGGTGCCGATGCCGCCCGGCACCACGCAGCCGGTGATCTTGCCCGGCTCCACCTGGGCCACCGCCTGCGCGAGGCGGAACAGCTCGCCGGGCGGCAGGTCGGTCGCCATGTGCTGGAGCACGGTCATCACGCCGCGCTCGATGAAGCCGGGGCGGTCCGCGTTGGCCCGGATCTTCGCGTGGATGCCGCGCAGGGTGCGCTGCTGGTTCGCGGAGCGGTCGAAGTCGCCGCCGGGCAGCGACTTGCGCACCCGCGAGAAGGCCATGGCGCCGTAGCCGTTGAGGTGGATCCGGCCGGCCCTGAAGCCGGTCGCTGTAGAGGTAGGGGTCGCTGAACCGGCGCGGGTTCTGGACCTCGATGCCGCCGATGTCGTCGACCATGTCCTCGAAGAACGGGAACCGGGTGACCATGACGTAGTCGGGCTGCACACCGACCAGGTCACCCACTGCGCGGCCCATCAGCTGCGGGCCGCCGAAGTAGAGAGCGGCGTTGATCTTCTCGCTGCCGTGGCCCGGGATCGACACCCAGGAGTCCCGCGGGACCCCGATCGCGGTCGCCGCGTGGGTGCGGGTGTTGATGCCGACCAGCTGGAGCGCGTCGCCGCGGCTGCGCCGCATGTCCTGGCCGGGTCGGGCGTCGGAGCCCACCGCCAGGATCCACACGACGTCCCGCGAAGAGTCGAGTCCCTCGGCGTGCCGCACCCGCACCAGCGTGATGTCGGTCGGCTGGACCGCCGAGTCCGGCACCACGAACGCCGCGACGGCCAGCACGACGGCCAGGACTGCGGTGCGCAGCACGCGCCCCGCCCTCACACGCGTGCCTTCGCGACGTCGTACCCGAAGACGCGCCAGCGGGCGTTCTTGCGGGTCAGGAAGAGCCGTCCGGTGACGGTCACCTTGCGCTGGGTGCCGGAGGTCTTGAACCTCAGGTGCACCCGAGCGGTGGCGGCGCGGGCCGTGCCGGCGACCGCGAGCAGGTCGACGGTGATCTCCCGCTTCGTGACCGTGACCCCGTCGATGCGGTCACCGAGGTCGGCGTTGGACATCAGGTCGCGATCGCCCCGGGCGGTGCGGGTGGCGCCGGTGGTGAACCCCGGCCACGACTGCTTGAAGGTGGTCCGCGGGTAGGTCCCCCCGACGTACGCCGCCTCGAGCCACTCGTCCACCACCCCGGAGACCCGGTGCACCACGACCGTGCGCTGGGCCTTGGGGATCCGCCCGGTCACGGACCCGGTGCGGGTGCGCGTGCGGACCGCCGGTGCGGCGGGGGCCGCGGGCGGCTCGCTCGGGCTCGACGACGTCGGCGCGGTCGCGGACCGGGAGCCGTCGTCGGCCGGGTCCGCGCTGCAGCCAGCCCCGACGGCCCCGACGGCCAGGGTCAGCGCCAGGGCCACCGCGGCGGTGGGGCGGGTGAGACGGGGGGGACGGCCGGGCATGGGGGCAAGCCTGCCTCACCAGGGCCGGCCGGCCCTGCATTTGTTCGCGTGTGGGACTAGCCTTGACATCAAGAGAGACGACATCACCAGCCCCGCACCTGGAAGAGGCGAAGCAACCCGTGGCGCAGTCCGCCAGTGACACCAACACCGACCAGTCCTCGACGCTCCCGTCCGCCGATCTCGGCGCCAACGAGTGGCTCGTCGACGAGATGCGTGAGCAGTACGACGCGGACCCGAGGAGCGTCGGACCCGAGTGGGCCCGCTACTTCGAGTCCAACGGGTCCGGTGGCAGCGGCAACGGCGCCGCGTCGGCCGCACCGCGGGCGGAGCAGAAGGCGGCGCCCGAGCCCAAGCCCGAGGCCGAGCCTCAGCAGAAGACTGCGCCGACCCCCGAGCCCAAGCCCGAGCCCAAGCCCGAGCCGAAGCCGGAGGCGAAGAAGGCCGAGCCGGTCGCCCCCAAGGCCAAGCCGCGCCAGGCCGCCGAGGCGGCCGAGCCGGCCCGGGGCACCACCACCCCCGTCGCCAAGGACGCGCCGCCCGCGGCGACGTCCACCGCGAAGGACCAGCCGACCTACACCGTGCTCCGCGGCGCACCCGCGCGGACCGCCCAGAACATGGACGCCTCCCTCACCGTGCCGACCGCGACGTCGGTCCGCTCGGTGCCGGTCAAGCTGCTGTGGGACAACCGCACGGTCATCAACAACCACCTCGCCCGGGCCCGCGGCGGCAAGGTCTCCTTCACCCACCTGATCGGCTACGCGCTGGTCAAGGCGTTGCGCGCGATGCCGGAGATGAACAACGGCTTCGACGTGATCGAGGGGAAGCCGACCCAGATCACGCCCGCACACATCAACCTCGGCCTGGCCATCGACACGGCCAAGCCCGACGGCACCCGGCAGCTGCTGGTGCCGTCGATCAAGGCCGCCGAGACGATGGACTTCGCGGCCTTCTGGACCGCCTACGAGGGCATCGTGGTCAAGGCGCGCAACAACAAGCTCGGCGTCGAGGACTTCCAGGGCACCACCATCTCGCTGACCAACCCGGGCACCATCGGCACCAACCACTCCGTGCCGCGGCTGATGAAGGGCCAGGGCGCCATCATCGGCGTCGGCGCGATGGAGTACCCGCCCGAGTGGCAGGGCGCGTCGGAGGAGGTCATCTCCCGCAACGCCATCAGCAAGGTCATGACCCTGACCTCGACCTACGACCACCGGGTCATCCAGGGTGCCCAGTCCGGCGAGTTCCTCCGCCGCGTGCACGCACTGCTGCTCGGCGAGGAGGGGTTCTACGACGACATCTTCCGGGCGCTGCGGATCCCCTACGAGCCGATCCGCTGGGCCTCGGACATCTCCGCGAGCCACGACGACGAGATCAGCAAGCAGGCCCGGGTCCAGGAGCTGATCCACGCCTACCGCGTGCGCGGCCACCTGATGGCCGACACCGACCCGCTGGAGTACCGCCAGCGCAGCCACCCCGACCTCGAGGTCGAGTCGCACGGCGCTGACCCTGTGGGACCTCGACCGCGAGTTCGCGACCGGCTCCTTCGGCGGCGAGCGCCGCTTCATGAAGATGCGCTCGATCCTCGGCATCCTGCGCGACTCCTACTGCCGCACCGTCGGCATCGAGTACATGCACATCATGGATCCCGACCAGCGTCGCTGGATCCAGGAGCGGGTCGAGCGGCCGCACCAGAAGCCGCCCCGCGAGGAGCAGCTGCGGATCCTGCTCAAGCTCAACGAGGCCGAGGCCTTCGAGACCTTCCTGCAGACCAAGTTCGTGGGCCAGAAGCGCTTCTCCCTCGAGGGCGGCGAGACCACCATCCCGCTCATCGACGAGGTCTGCGAGGCGGCCGCCGAGGCCGGACTCGACGAGGTCACCATGGGGATGGCGCACCGCGGCCGGCTCAACGTGCTCGCCAACATCGTCGGCAAGAAGTACTCCCAGATCTTCCGCGAGTTCGAGGGCAACATCGACCCGCGCACGGTCCAGGGATCTGGCGACGTGAAGTACCACCTCGGCGCGGAGGGCGAGTTCCTCGCCGGCTCCGGCGACCAGATCAAGGTCTCGGTGGCGGCCAACCCGTCGCACCTCGAGGCGGTCGACCCGGTGCTCGAGGGCATCGCCCGCGCGAAGCAGGACATGCTGAACCGCGGTGCGGACTACCCCGTGCTGCCGCTGCTGATCCACGGCGACGCGGCCTTCGCGGGCCAGGGCGTCGTGGCGGAGACGCTGAACCTCTCCCAGCTGCGGGGCTACCGCACCGGCGGCACGATCCACCTGGTCGTCAACAACCAGGTCGGTTTCACCACCTCGCCCGGCTCCTCGCGCTCTTCGCTCTACTGCACCGACGTCGCCCGGATGGTGCAGGCGCCGATCTTCCACGTGAACGGCGACGACCCCGAGGCCTGCATCCGGGTGGCCCGGCTGTCCTTCGAGTACCGCCAGGCGTTCAACAAGGACGTCGTCATCGATCTGGTCTGCTACCGCCGACGCGGTCACAACGAGGGCGACGACCCGTCGTACACCCAGCCCCTGATGTACGACCTGATCGAGCAGAAACGGTCGGTGCGCAAGCTCTACACCGAGTCGCTGATCGGTCGTGGCGACATCACCATCGACGAGGCCGAGCAGGTCCTCAAGGACTACCAGCAGCAGCTGGAGCGGGTCTTCACCGAGGTGCGCGACGCCGACTCGCAGCCCTCCGAGTGGACCACCGTCCCGGACTACCCCGAGAAGCAGGGCGGCGGCTCGGCCGTGACCGCGGTGACGCCCGAGATGCTCAAGCGGATCGCCGACGCCTACATCACCCCGCCCAGTGGCTTCACCGTGCACCCCAAGGTGATGCCGCAGCTCCAGCGGCGGGCGGCCGCGATCACCGACGGCCCGATCGACTGGGGCACCGGTGAGATCCTCGCCTTCGGCTCCCTGCTCATGGACGGTCGCCCGGTGCGCCTGGCCGGCCAGGACTCCCGCCGCGGCACCTTCGTGTCCCGGTTCGCCACGATCATCGACCGGGTCAACGCCGACGAGTGGACCCCGCTGGCGCACGCTCACCGAGGACCAGGCGAAGTTCCACGTCTACGACTCCCTGCTCTCGGAGTTCGCCGCGCTCGGCTTCGAGTACGGCTACTCCGTGGCCCGGCCCAACGCGCTCGTCCTCTGGGAGGCGCAGTTCGGCGACTTCGTCAACGGCGCCCAGACGGTGATCGACGAGTTCATCAGCTCCGGCGAGACCAAGTGGCGCCAGCAGTCCGGGGTGGTGCTGCTGCTGCCCCACGGCTACGAGGGCCAGGGCCCCGACCACTCCTCGGCCCGGATCGAGCGCTTCATGACGATGTGTGCCGACGAGGCGTTCGTGGTGGCGCAGCCGTCGACCCCCGCGTCGTACTTCCACCTGCTGCGCGGACACTCGCTCGGCGAGGAGCACAAGCCCCTCATCGTGTTCACGCCCAAGTCGATGCTGAAGCGCAAGGAGGCCGCCTCGGTCCCCGAGGACTTCACCACCGGTGAGTTCCGGCCCGTGATCGGCGACGCGAACGCCTCCGCCGAGGCGGTGGACACGCTGCTCCTCTGCTCGGGCCGGATCACCTGGGACCTGATGGTGGAGCGGGCCAAGCGCGAGGACGCCGGACGGTTCGCCATCGCCCGGGTCGAGCGGCTGTACCCGCGGCCGATCGCGGAGCTCACGGCGGAGGCGGCGCGCTACCCCGGCCTGAAGCATGTGCGCTGGATCCAGGACGAGCCGCAGAACATGGGCCCGTGGCCGCACTACGCGCTGAACACCTGGCCGGAGCTCGGCTGGGACGTCGAGGGCGTCACCCGGCACGCCTCGTCGTCCCCGTCGGTGGGCACCGTCAAGCGGCACAGCGAGGAGCAGCGGGACCTGATCGCCCGCGCCTTCGCCCCGCTGCCGGGTCGCGGGCGCGAGGACTACTGAGCGCCCGTGTACTTCACCGACCGCGGCATCGAGGAGCTCGAGCGACGACGCGGGGACGAGGAGGTCACCCTCGCCTGGCTCGCCGACCGGCTCCAGGAGTTCACCGACACCCACCCGGAGTTCGAGACCGCCGTCGAGCGGCTGGCCACCTGGCTGGCCCGCCTCGACGACCCCGACGACTGAGTACGCGAACGGCTGACGCGGCCCCCTGTGCGTGGCGCATCCTTCGACGCATGCGACACCGCTGGCTCACTGCGCTCCTGATCGGCTGCCTGCTGGCGACCTTCCTCAACGGCCTGGTGGTCGGCTACGGGATCATCTGGTTCCAGCTGGCGGGGTCGCAGGCCGGCCGCGAGGAGTACCTCGTCTCCTTCGGCGGGCTACGCCGCCGCCGCGCTGGTCCTCCTCGTCGGACTCGTCTCGGTGGTCCGGCTCGGGACACCGAGGTGGGTGGTGGTCCTGGTCGCCGGCCTCGGTCGGGCTGCTGGCCCTCCTCGCGCTCCGCAGCCTCGCGATCGGCCTGGGCATGGACGACGACTTCGGTCCCGTACCAGCCACTGGTGGGACGGCACCGGCGCCGTGCTGCTCTTCCCGTGGGCCTGGCCGCCGCTGGTCCTCGGTCTGCTGGCCGTCGTCGGCCGCGGGCCGCGCCGGCCGGAGGTGGCGGCGGCGTGAAGGGCGTCGTCGTCGGGGTCGTCGGGTGCTCGGTCCTCACCTTCCTCAGCTCCCTGGCGGTGGGGTGGTACTTCGTGAACCTCCAGTTCTTCGGCGTCGCCGCGGACCGGGGCGACCACCTCACCGCCGTCGCCGCGTTCGTCGTCGGCGCCCTCGTGCTGGTCTCCGGGCTGCCGGCCCTGCTCCACGCGCGGGCGGCGCTCGGCTGGTCCCTGCTCGTGCTCGGGCTCGTCGCCGTGCTGGCCCTGCTGGCGGTGGACCAGCTGCAGGCCGCGCGCGCGCTGCCGGTGGACGGTGCCGGCACCGACTCGTGGCCGCTGGGCGCCCTCGTGGCGCTCATGTGCCCGTGGGCCCTGGTGCCGCCGATCCTCGGCGGGCTGGGCCTGCTGGGCGTGCCCGAGCGACCCGTCGCGCCCGGCAGCGAGGCTCAGCCAGGAGCGCGCGGCACCACCGGACGGACCGTGACCTCGGGGATGGTCGCGTCGCGGGGCAGGTCCAGGACGTGCAGGACCGTCCGGGCGACGGTCTCGGGACGGATCCACCGCGACGAGTCGTAGGTCCCACCCTCCTGCTCGTGCACCTTCTCCTGCATCGGGGTCGCGGTCCGGCTCGGGAAGACCGTGGTGACCCGGACGCCGTGGGCGACCTCCTCGGCGCGCAGGGAGTCGGCGAGGGCGCGGAGCCCGAACTTCGAGGCGGCGTACGCACTCCACGAGGCGCTCGCGCTCAGGCCGGCCGACGAGTTCACGAACACCACGGTGCCGCGGGTGCGCCGGACCGCCGGGAGGCACGCCCGGGTGAGGAGCGCCGGCGCCACCAGGTTGACGTCGAGCTGCTCGCGCCACTGGGCGAGTGGCACCGCGTCGACGGCGTTGAGGTCCACGACGCCGGCGACGTGCAGCACCGAGTCGAGCTCCTCGGGCAGGTCCGCCGTCGTCAGGGCGGCGTCGAGCGCCTCGGGGTCGGCCAGGTCGGCGACCAACGTCGTGGAGCCGGGGTACGCCGCCTCGAGCTCGGCCGCCCGGGCCGTGGAGCGGGCCACCAGCACGAGGCGGTCACCGCGTGCGTGCAGCAGGTCCGCGACGGCGGCACCGATGCCCGACCCGGCGCCGGTGAGCAGGTGCGTGGTCACGGGCGGGTGAACACGATCTTGCCGAACACGTCCCCCGACTCCATGGCGGCGAACCCGTCGCGGGCGTCCTCCATGGGCATGCGTGCGGTCGATGAGCGGCCGGGCGCCGGTGGCGTCCAGGAACCGCATCAAGGACGCCAGCTCGGTGCGCGTGCCCATGGTCGAGCCGATCACCCTCAGCTGGAGGAAGAAGATCCGGGTCAGGCCGGCGTCCTCCAGCTTGGGACCCGAGGTGGTGCCGCTGGTGACCAGGGTGCCGCCCGGCCGCAGCGAGCGGATCGAGTGCAGCCAGGTCGCCTGGCCCACGGTCTCCATCACGGCGTCGACCGTCGTGGGCAAGCGCTCACCGGTCTCGTAGACCTCGTGCGCGCCGAGCGCGAGCGCCTTGGTGCGCTTGGCCTCGTCACGGCTGGTGGCGAGCACGCGCAGCCCGCCGGCCGCCCCGAGCGTGATGAGCGCGGTCGCGACTCCGCCGCCCGCGCCCTGGACCAGCACGGTGTCGCCGGGCTTGCAGCCGCCCTGCACGAAGAGCATCCGGTACGCCGTCAGCCAGGCGGTGGGCAGGCAGGCGGCCTCGGCGAACGACAACGACGCCGGCTTGGGCACCACGTTGCCGGCGGGGACCACGACCTGGTCGGCGAAGGTGCCCTGGTGGCGCTCGGACAGCAGCGACCGGCGCGGGTCCAGGGTCTCGTCCCCGCCGATCCAGGACGGGTCGCTGACCACCGCGTGCACGACGACCTCGTTGCCGTCGGGGTCGAGACCGGCGGCGTCGCAGCCGAGGATCATCGGCAGCGCCTCCTGCTTCAGCCCGACCCCCTGGAGCGAGAACAGGTCGTGGTGGTTGAGGGAGGCGGCCTTGACGGTCACGGTGGTCCAGCCGTCCGGCACCGTCGGGGCGGGGCGCTCCCCGACCACCAGGCCGTCCAGCGGGGACTCGGGCGAGAAGGACTCGGCGTACACGGCGAACATGCTCGCCACGCTACCGAGCCACCGCGGTCGCGTCAGCGGCGGGCGACCCCGTCGCGGCGGGCCGCCGCGGCCACCGCAGTGGACACGGCCGGTCCGACGCGCGGGTCGAACGGCGACGGGATGATCAGGTCCTCGGTGAGGTCGGCGCCGACGAGGTCGGCCAGGGCCGAGGCGGCGGCGAGCTTCATGCCCTCGGTGATGGCCGTGGCGTGCACGTCGAAGGCCCCCCGGAAGATGCCCGGGAAGGCCAGCACGTTGTTGATCTGGTTGGGGTGGTCCGAGCGCCCGGTGGCGACGACCCGGGCGTGCCGTCGGGCGATCTCGACGGGCACCTCGGGCGTCGGGTTCGCCAGTCCGAAGATGATCGAGTCGGGTGCCATGGCGGCCACCACCTCCTCGGCGACGGTGCCGCCCGACACCCCGATGTAGACGTCCGCCCCCGCCATCGCGTCGGCGAGCGAGCCGGACCGCTCGAAGGTGTCGCCGGTGACCCGGGCCAGCGCGGCCTTGACCGGGGTCAGGTCGGTACGCCGGGAGTTGAGCACACCCTGGCGGTCGAGGACGGCGAGGTCCCGGACCCCGGCGCCGAGCAGGATCTTGGCGACCGCCACGCCGGCGGCGCCGGCGCCGGAGATGACCACCCGCGTGGTGGCGGGGTCCCGCCCGGTCAGCCGCAGGGCGTTGGTGAGGGCCGCCAGCGCCACGACGGCGGTGCCGTGCTGGTCGTCGTGGAAGACCGGGATGTCGAGCATCGCCTTGAGCCGGTCCTCGATCTCGAAGCACCGCGGCGCCGAGATGTCCTCCAGGTTGATGCCGCCGAAGCTCGGCGCGAGCCGGGCGACGGTCTCGATGATCTCCTCGACGTCGGTGGTCGCCAGGCAGATCGGCACGGCGTCGACGCCGCCGAACTGCTTGAACAGCACCGCCTTGCCCTCCATCACCGGCATCGCGGCCGCCGGCCCGATGTCGCCGAGCCCCAGGACCGCCGTGCCGTCGGTGACGACGGCGACGGTGTTGGGCACCCACGTGTAGTGCTGGGTCATGCCCGGGTCGGCGGCGATCGCCTCGCAGACCCTGGCCACGCCCGGCGTGTAGGCCAGCGAGAGCTCGGCCTTGCCGGTCAGGGCGACGGTCGAGACGGTCTCCATCTTGCCGCCGAGGTGCAGGTCGAAGACGGGGTCACCGGCGAACGGGTGCCCGGATGAGCGCGACTCGACCACGGTCCGGAGTCTCCCACAGCCCCGCTAGAGCCACCGGGGCGACGGCCACAGGCGGACGCGGACCACGGCCACGACGTCGGTGGCCGCGATCGGGCCGCGGTGGCGTGAGTCGACGCCGTCCCCGGGGTTGTCGCTGAGCAGCCACCACCCGGGTTCCCCGGTCCTGGTCGGGCGGGGCTCGACGGCCCGTTTGACCACCAGGCTGCCGTCGGGGAACCGGGCCAGCACCAGGGCGTCGGGTCGCACGGCAGCGCCGTACCGGACCAGGAGCCGGTCCCCGGGACGCAGCAGCGGGCGCATCGAGTCGCCCCGCACCCGGGCCATGCCGAGGGCCCTGCCTGGGGGTGTAGCGGCCTCCGTCACGGGCGGTAGTGTCGCAGGGAGTCAGCAGGACTCCCGATCGAGAGGACCGCACCATGCTTTCGCGACTGTTCGCCCCCACCGTCGAGGTCTCGGCCCACTGCGACCTCCCCTGCGGCGTGTACGACCCCGCCCAGGCGCGGATCGAGGCCGAGTCGATCAAGGCGATCATCGCCAAGGTCGCCGACAACGACGACGCGGACTTCCGCACCCGGGCGATCGTGATCAAGGAGGAGCGCTCCGAACTGGTCAAGCACCACCTGTGGGTGCTGTGGACCGACTACTTCAAGCCCCCGCACTTCGAGAAGTACCCGCAGCTGCACACCCTGGTCAACGAGGCCACCAAGCTGGCGGGCGCCTCGGGCACCAAGGGCGAGCTCGACGCCGGCAAGGCCGACGAGCTGCTGGCCAAGATCGACGAGATCGCGGAGATCTTCTGGGAGACCAAGAAGGCCTGACGGTCCCTCCCGCAGTCGGATCTTCCGGCAGGGCGATGCGGCGATCGTCCAGGGGTGTTCAGTCGCGCCACACGACGCGCGTGGTGCCACCGTGTCCGTGGACGGCCTCGACGCTGGCGACGTCGACCCAGACCACCGTGGACGGGTGCTCGCCCGTCACCCAGCGGGTGACGGCGGTACCGTCCGAGAACTCGACTCCCTCTGCCACGATGCCCGTGCCCGACACGCCCGAGACGTCCACGTCTCGGGCAAGGTGGAAGCGGCGCATGAGCCTGTGGGCGCTGAGGGCTGTTCGAACGCTAGCCTCGCCGCAGGCGGCTGCGACATCGGTCCTCACCACGTCGTGATCCAGTCTCGCCTGGAGGCTTCGACCTGTTGGGTGGTCTCCGAGGGCCAGGGCTGGGTGAGGTCTTGCCCGTCCTCGAAAGCCCGTGGCGCTTGTCCGTTGCCGCCCGGTTCCGCGGGGTCCGGAGGCTTCGCCTTCCGGAGTGCGTTGCGCATGGACGTGAAGAAGCTGTCGTCGTCGATGCGGGACTGGCTCGGCATCCATCGCGATCCCGTCGTGGAACGACTGGGATACCTGGGTCCGGGGCACCCTGGGCCTCAGAAAGTTGGGCCTCTCTCATCAACGTTACGGCATCCCGTTCGAAGCCGCTTCCCCTTGTCGTGTCCCGGAGGCGTCACGCCAGCCTGTACTAAAGTCTGATGTGTGCCCATAAGGGTGAATACGCTGACCCCCCCGTTGGGTAAGGATCACGGCCGTGGCAGGTCCAGTCGACGATGGCGCAGTGCCCGAACGCGTCTGGATCCAGGTCGTGACTACCCAGCCCGTCGTCGCCGGCGGGATCGTGGCTCTCCTCGAGGGCAGGCACGGCAGGCTCCTGATCACGACGGACGGGCCGCTCGACGCTGAGCCGGACGTGGTCTTCTACGACGTCATCGGCCTGCACGAGGGCGACGGGAGCGACCTCGACCGCTGGGTCGCCCACACGTCCTCCATCGTGGTCGCGGTGGCGCGGGACCTGCGGCCCGACCTCGCTGCCGAGGCGTTCGCGCGCGGAGCCATCGCGGCGATCTCCCTGGGCGCCACGGCCGAGGACTTCCTCGAGGTGATCGAGGCGGCCCTGACCGGGCACATCGCCGACAGCCGCGTCGCGCAGGATGCCGAGGAGGGCAGCCGCCTCGGCCGAGAGGTCGGCCTGACACACCGTGAGGCCGGCGTGATCGGCCTGATCGTGCAGGGTCGGAGCAACCGTGACATCGGCGAGGAGATGTTCCTCAGCACGAACACGGTCAAGAGCTACATCCGCAGTGCCTACCGGAAGATGGAGGTCGCCAGCCGGTCCCAGGCGGTCACGTGGGGGCTGCAGCACGGCTTCCCGCTCGAGTCCGTCCGCGACCCCACGGCGCACTAGAGCTGTCGGATCGCGGCCGTCGCGTTCGTCGAAGGGGTGAGCGGTCGTCCACGAGGACGCCGCGACACCTCAGGAGATGACGCGGAGATGCACCAGCTCAAGGCCGACGCCCGCCGCCTGTACCGGCTCGTCGAGCCGATCCACCTGGTCACCTACTTCTCCCAGGAGCCGACCGACGCGCTCGTCGCGCTCGGCCTCCGGAACTACTGGGACGGCTACTTCGCGGGCCGGGCCGCGCCGCTGGGCCGGGTCCCGGCCGAGGTCGTCCATGCGACCTTCTACAACTTCGCCGACGGCGAGGTGGCCCGCCACATCCCCCGCGTCTGGGACACCACCACCCCCGCGGAGGCGCTGGCCGCGCGCGAGCGGGGCAGCGTCGCGGCGCTGCGCAGGATCCTCGCGCGACCTCAGCGACACCCCGGAGCTCGCGCGTGCCGCCGAGCTCGCCGCCCAGGCGGCGACCAGCGCGCCGATGGAGGGACGGGTCCTGTACGCCGCGCTCCGCTCGGTCCCGGTGCCCGTCGAGCCCGTCGCCCGGCTGTGGCACGCTGCCACCCTGCTCCGGGAGCATCGCGGGGACGGCCACGTCGCGGCCCTGGTCGCCGAGGGCATCGGCGGGACGGAGGCCCACGTGCTCCACGCGCTCTCCGAGGGCCTGCCCGCGGAGAAGTTCGGCCGGGTCCATCACCTTCCCGCGGCGCGGCTGTCCGCGGTCGTGGACGGGATGCGCGCCCGCGGCCTCGTCGACTCCTCCGGTTGGCTCAGCGAGGCCGGCCGCGAGACCAAGGAGCGTGTCGAGTCGCTCACCGACGACCTCGCGGCAGCGCCGTACGACAGCCTGAGCGCGAGCGAGCTCGACCGGCTCGTCGCGGACCTCGAGCCCATCACCGCCACGCTCGACGCGGCCGGCTCGCGATAGGACCCGACGGCCGGCGCCGTCTCCACCATCGGGCCTGTCGTCCCGCGAGCGGCGGTCCGTCTTCCTTATGCTGCAGCCATCGCACCCCCAGGCACGAAGGACGGCCCATGACGCACGAGTCTTCATCCGCGGCACCGTCGGACGGTGAGGGCCGAGCCGACGTCGAGCTGCGGCTGCCGGCCGACAGCGCCTACGTGTCGGTGCTCCGGACGACCACCGCCGGGCTGGCCGCGCGGCTGGACTTCACCATCGACGACATCGAGGACCTGCGGATGGCGGTGGGAGAGGCGAGCGCGCTGGTCCTGCCCGAGGCCGCCGGGGGCGCCGACCTGACCTGCCGCTTCTTCATGACCCCGGGCCGGCTCACCGTCACGGTGTCCGTCGCCACCGCCGACCCCATCGAGGTGGACAAGGACAGCTTCGCCTGGCAGGTGCTCACCACCGTGGCGACCGAGGCGTCCATCGATCTCGGAGGCGGCGAGCTCACGGTCCGGCTCACCGTCGTCTCCGATCTGGCGGGTGCCGGCGCCTGAGATGACGTCCGAGACCATGGGGGAGGACGGGGGCACCATGCCCCGGGGACTCGAGCTCACGCGGCGGCAGAGCGCCGAGCTGTTCGTCGTGCTGCACGACGCGAGCACCGACGCGGCCGGTCGGGTGACCGCGCGCGACGGGCTGGTGCACCTGCACCTGCCGCTCGTCGAGCACTGTGCGCGCCGGTTCCGCAACCGGGGCGAGCCGTTCGAGGACCTCGTGCAGGTGGGCACGATCGGCCTGATCAAGTCGATCGACCGGTTCGACACCGAGCGCGGCGTGGAGTTCTCGACGTACGCCACGCCGACGATCATCGGCGAGATCAAGCGCTACTTCAGGGACAAGGGCTGGGCGATCCGGGTCCCCCGTCGGCTCCAGGAGCTGCGGATGCAGATCGGCTCGGCGACCGCCGAGCTCGCCCAGTCGTTGGGGCGGTCCCCACGACCGCGCGAGCTGGCCGAGAAGATCGGCTGCACGGTGGAAGAGATCATCGAGGGTCTGGAGTCGAGCAACGCCTACTCCACGCTGTCGTTGGACGCGTCCGACGACAACGACGACGGATCCTCCTCGATGCTCGACGCCATCGGGATCGACGACGCCGGGCTCGAGCACGTCGAGATCCGTGAGTCGATCAAGCCGCTCCTGGACCGCCTGGAGTCGCGGGAGAAGCGGATCCTCCTGCTGCGGTTCTTCAAGAACATGACCCAGTCGCAGATCGCCGTCGAGATCGGGGTCTCCCAGATGCACGTCTCGAGGCTGCTCACCCGCACGCTCGACTCGCTGCGGGCCTCTCTCGAGGAGGAGTCCTAGGCCGGATCGGGGTCGTCGCGCCAGCGCGTCGAGGCTGGCGGGGTGGAACACCCCGCCCAGCACGACCAGGGCCACGCCGGCGAGCCCCAGGACCAGCGCGAGCGGCGCGCTGCCGCGGAAGCTCCACGCGAGCCCCAGCTGGATGAGCTGGGCCAGGACGACGGGGCCGCGCGCCCAGGAGTGCCGCCCGCGCAACGCCCACGCGCAGGCGAGCAGGCCGCCGCCGTAGGCGAGGAAGAAGACCGCCGTGGTCACGCCCATGGTCACCCGCCCGCCGGTGACGGAGGCGGCCTCAAGCACGCCGTACAGCACCAGGATCAGTCCCTCGACGCCCACCAGCGAGGCCGCGACGAGCAGCGGAGCGGGGGGCGAGGAGGTCATGGGAGCAGGGTAGGCGCCCTCATCCGGCGTCTGGTTGTGACCAAGGCGACCACAAGTCGGCGGCCGTCAGGGGTTGTGCCCGGGCTTCATCTCTTGCGACTCTGGACGTTGCGCTCGTGAATCTCTTCACACGAGTGCCTCTTTTCGTGCCCGTCACGGATCCCCCGATCGAAAGTGAGACTGTCCAGCCATGGATTGGCGTCACCGCTCCGCCTGCCTCGACGAGGACCCGGAACTGTTCTTCCCGATCGGCAACACCGGTCCGGCCATCCTCCAGATCGAGGAGGCCAAGCAGGTGTGCCGTCGCTGCGACGTGCGCGAGCAGTGTCTCGGTGGGCGCTCGAGGCCGGGCAGGACCACGGTGTCTGGGGCGGTCTGAGTGAGGACGAGCGGCGTGCACTCAAGCGCCGCAACGCCCGCGCCCGGGTCCGCACCTCCGCTGAGCCGCGCCCTCACAAGGTCCGGAGGACGGGTACTCGACGGCGACCCGCGTGCCTCGGCCCGCGCCGCCGCGGGGCCGAGGGTGAGCTGACCGCCGAGCTCCCCCTCCACCAGCGTCCGCACGATCGGCAGGCCGAGGCTCGTCGACTGGTCGGGTCGAAGTCCGCCGGCAGGCCGACGCCGTCGTCGTCGACGGTCACGAGCAGCCGACCCTCGGCGCGCCGGCGCGCGTCATCACGATCGCCGCCTCGGTCCCGAGCCGAGCGTCGCCCGGCTCCGAGAAGCCGTGCTCCAGGGCGTTCTGCAGCACCTCGGTCAGCACCATGGACAGCGGGGTGGCGACCTCCGCGTCGAGCACGCCGAAGGGCCCGTCCCGGCGGACCCGGACCGCGCCCCCCGCCGAGATCACGTCGGGACCATCGCCGCACCCGGTCGGCGATCTCGTCGAACTCCACGCTCTCGTCCAGGGTCTGGGACAGCGTCTCGTGCACGATCGCGATCGAGCCGACCCGGCGTACCGCCTCCTCGAGCGCCTCGCGGGCCGCCGGACGTCGATACGCCGGGCCTGGAGGCGCAGCAGGGCGGCGACCGTCTGGAGGTTGTTCTTCACCCGGTGGTGGATCTCCCGGATGGTCGCGTCCTTGGTGATCAACTCGCGCTCGCGGCGGCGCAGTTCGGTGACGTCGCGGAGCAGGACGAGCGAACCGATGCGGGTGCCCTTGGGCTTGAGCGGGATGGCCCGGACGATCAGCGACCCTCGCGCCGGCGCTCGATCTCGATCTCGCGCGGCGCCCAGCCGCTGGCGACCTTGCTGAGAGCGCCTCGTCCACCGGCGCCGCGGGCGGGGCGAGTTCGGCGGTGGTCGCGGCCAGGTGATGCGCCGACGAGGTCGGCGGCGAGGCCGAGCCGGTGGTAGGCGGACAGCGCGTTGGGGCTGGCGTACGCGACGATGCCGTCGGCGTCGAGCCGGATCAGGCCGTCGCCGACCCGCGGCGAGTCGTCGTGGTCCACCGCGCTGGTCCGGGAAGGGGAAGCGTGCCGGCGGCGATCATCTGGGCCAGGTCGGAGGCGCTCTGGAGATAGGTCAGCTCGAGGCGGCTCGGGGTGCGGACGGTGAGCAGGTTGGTGTTGCGCGCGATGACCCCGAGGACGCGTCCCTCCCGGCGCACCGGGATCGACTCGACCCGCACCGGGACCTCCTCGCGCCACTCCGGGTCGCCCTCGCGCACGATCCGGCCCTCGTCCAGGCCGCGTCCAGCAGGGGGCGGCGGCCGCGCGGCGACGAGGTGGCCGACCATGTCGTCCTGGTACGAGGTGGGGCCGGTGTTGGGCCGCATCTGGGCGCCGGCAGAAGCGCGTGCCGTCGCGGTTGGGGACCCACAGCACGAGGTCGGCGAAGGACAGGTCGGAGAGCAGCTGCCACTCCGCCAGCAGCAGGTGCAGCCACTCGAGGTCGGAGTCGCCGAGGGCGGTGTGCTGCGGACGAGTTCGTTCATGGAGGGCACGCCGGTCAGCGTAATGACCACCGGCGTGCGCCGGGACGGCACCGACCACGGGTTGGGCACCGAAAGGGTGCTCAGGATGACCCCCATGGTCTCGGCGTACTGGCAACAGGTGGCAGCCGCCGATCACCGGTCCCGACCGATCGTCGCTCGACGACCTCACCGCCGAGCTCACCACGATGCTCGGCTCCACCGACCCGGATCTGCGCGACGGCGTCGCCTACCCGGTGCTGGCCACGTGGATCGAGCGTGGGGTGTACGACGACCTGCTGGCCGGGCTCGGCGACGGCATGGCCGCGGGGATGACCATCGGCCTCGGTCAGAACGGCACGGACACCGTCTTCCGGCGCAGCGTCTCCACGCTGATCCTGCCGAGTGCATCGAGCGCGACAACGTCGCCGCCCTCGTCTCGCCCACGAAGGTGCTCGAGTGGGGTGACCGGGTGACCACGTGGTTCGTGCGGGAGAAGGACCCCCGCGGCTACGTGCCGGACAAGGGCTGGGCGCACACGGTCGCGCACGGCGCGGACGCGCTGCGGCTGCCTCGCCCGGTCCCCGCACCTCTGGAGCCACGAGCTGACCGTCCTGCTCGACGTGCTCGCCGACCGGCTGCTGCTGCCCGCCGACGCGGTCTTCACCGCCGGCGAGCCCGACCGGCTGGCCGCGGCCACGATGGCGGTGCTGCGCCGCGACCTCGTCCCGCTGCGGCGTGCGTCGAGCCGTGGGTGGCCGCGGCTCGACTGCGACCGCCGCCGCCGAGGCGCCGGTGGCCGCGGACCCGTTCCTGCGCCGCGGCAACGCCGAGGCGTTCCTGCGGGCCCTGCACCTCCAGCTGCTGCTGGCCGGCGAGGCCACCGGAGATCCGCGTCGGACCTGCTGCTGGTCCTCGGCGACGCGCTGCGAGCCGCCAACCCGTCGTACCTCGAGGTCGCTCACCGGTCGAGTAGGCCTCTGCTCGGTCATGACCGAGGAGAGCAGCCACCGATCCACCGCTGAGATCTCCGGGCACGCCGGCGCGCTCGCCGTCGCGGTCGCCCGCGCGCACGGCGTCGAGACGATGTTCACCCTCTCCGGGGCCCACGTGTTCCCGATGTACGACGGTGCGGTCAAGGCCGAGCCGCCGATGCGGCTCCTCGACGTGCGGCACGAGCAGACCGCGGCCTTCGCGGCCGAGGCCACCGGCAAGCTGACCCGGGTGCCCGGCCTCGCCGTGCTGACCGCCGGGCCGGGCGTGACCAACGGTGTCAGCGCCATCGCGCAGGCGCAGTTCGCCGGCTCTCCGCTGGTCGTCGTCGGTGGGCGCGCGCCGGCCAACCGGTGGGGCAGCGGCAGCCTCCAGGAGCTCGACCACGTGCCCGCTCGTCGCGCCGGTCTCCAAGCACGCGCGCACCCTGCCACACCGCCGGCGACGTGCTCGGCGGCTTCGACGAGGCCTTCACCGCCGCCCGGTCCTCGCACCGCGGCCCGGCCTTCGTCGACGTGCCGATGGACGAGTTCTTCAACTCCTCGAGCGGCCCGGCTGCCGACGGCCCCGCGCGCCGACCCGCGCGAGCCCGACCCGGACGCGGTCGCGACCGATCGCCCGGCTGCTCGGTGAGGCCCGCCGACCGGTCCTGATCCTGGGCACCGACGTGTGGGCGGACGGCGCGGAGGTGGCCGCCCTGCGGCTCGTCGAGGACGCTCGGCCTCCCGACGATCACCAACGGCATGGGCCGCGGCGTCGTGCCCGGCGGTCATCCCCTGCTGGTCACCAAGGCCCGGGGCCAGGCGCTCGGCGCCAGCGACCTGGTGGTCGTGGTCGGCACCCCGCTGGACTTCCGGCTGGGGTACGGCGTCTTCGGCGGCAAGGACGGGTGCGACCCCGGCGCGGGTCGTGCACATCGCCGACTCGCCGGGCCAGGTGTCCGGCCACGCGGAGCTCGCTGCCTCGGCGTCCGGGGACCTGACCACGGTCCTCGACGCGCTGCTCAGCGCCGTCGACCGGCTCGGCAAGCGGCCCGACTGGCGACGCCTGGGTCGGCGACCTGCAGGCGTCGGTCGAAGCTCGCGATCGAGCGCGACGCGGCGCTGCTCGGCGCCGAGGCGGACCCGATCCACCCGGCGCGCATCTACGGCGAGCTGGTGCCCCGGCTGGCCGACGACGCGGTCGTGATCGGGGACGGCGGCGACTTCGTGTCCTTCGCGGGCAAGTTCGTGGAGCCGAAGCGACCCGGCGGCTGGCTGGACCCCGGCCCCTACGGCTGCCTCGGCGCGGGTCTGGGCGCCGCCATCGCCGCGCGCCTGGCGCGCCCGGCGGCGCAGGTGACCCTGCTGCTGGGCGACGGGGCCGCCGGCTTCTCGCTCATGGACGTCGACACCCTGGTCCGGCACGACCTGCCGGTCGTCATGGTGATGGGCAACAACGCGGCCTGGGGCCTGGAGAAGGGCCCGATGCAGATGCTCTACGGCTACGACGTGGTCGCCGACCTCTCCCCCGCACGTCCGTACGACGAGCGTCGTGCGCGCCCTCGGCGGGGCCGGCGAGACGGTCACCGACCCGCGCGAGATCGGCCCGGCGCTCGACCGCGCCTTCGCCGCGAACGTCCCCTACCTGGTCAACGTGGTCACCGACGTCACGGCGGCCTACCCGCGGGCCACGTTCGGCGATCTGATGGAGATCCGGCTCGCCGCGCCCGAGGAGTACGCGGAGGTCGGCGAGATCACCGTCGCGGCGTACGCGCCGTTCCTGCTCGGTCCGTCCGACCCCTACGCCGCTCGGCTGCGCGACGCGGCCACCCGGGCCGCGCACGCCGACTTGTGGGTGGCCGTCGGACGACGACGGCGTCGGTCCTCGGCAGCGTCACCGACCCTCCGGCGGGCTCGGACTACCGCGAGCTCGGTCGCGACGACGAGGGTGAGTTCCGGATGCTGGCGGTCTCGCCGGCGGCGCAGGGGCGGGGCGTCGGCGAGGCCCTGGCCCGGCACGTCGTCGACCGTTCCCGGGCCAGGGGTCACCGGGCGGTGGTGATCTCGAGCCTGCCGGACATGTCCGCGGCACACCGGCTCTACGGCCGGCTGGGCTTCCGCCGGGACCCCGGGCTCGACTGGTACCCCGTGCCCGGGGTCCTGCTCATCGCCTTCCGCCTCGACCTGGAGCCCGCATGAGCGACCTGACCGCGACCCTGACCTTCACCGTCGGTGCCGACGACACGGCCCTCGCGGTCGGCTCCGGCGACCTGGCCGTCCTCGGCACGCCCCGGCTGCTGGCCTGGTGCGAGGCGGCCACCTGTGCGGCCATCGCGCCGGCCCTCTCCCCGGGCAGCACCAGCGTCGGCACCCGGGTCGAGCTCGAGCACCGGGGGGCCAGCGTGGTCGGCCGCCAGGTCGAGGTGACCGCCTCGGCGTCGTACGTCGACGGGCGGCTGCACCGGTTCTCCGTCGCCGCCCGCACACCTCCCGGACGGCGCGGTGGTCGCCACCGGCGAGGTGACCCGGCGTGGTCGTCGACGTGGAGCGCTTCCTCGCCCGTCTCTGATCCGCACAAAGCGCGGTCGGAGCGACGAGTTGGTCGCGGACGACCTCGCCTGAGAGGATCGACGGAGCATTCGATCCAGGAGGTCACCATGAGCAAGACCGGACGCAAGCGCCGCGCGCGCAAGAAGAAGGCCGCGAACCACGGCAAGCGCCCTAACGCCTGAGCGCGCACCCGAACGTCACGAGCCCCCGAGCACCGCTGGGGGGCTTGTTGTCGTCCGGGGTCAGGACTCGGTGAGCGGACCTGGACCTCACGGATGGAGTAGAGGACCTTCGCCTTCAGCGCCTCGGGGGCACGCTCGGAGCACGAACGGGCGACCAGGGTCTTGATGGCCCGCTGCAGGTCGTACTGCTCGAAGCAGGGTCGCACCCGTCCAGGTGCACCCGCACCTCGACGAGCGTCGTCCTCGGCGAGCTCGTTGTCGAGGAAGTAGACGATCTGCTCGAGGAAGGCCTGCCACTCCCGTGTGGCTCACGACGTCCGCTCCTTCGGGGACGCGGACCAGGTCATGGGCCCGCACGTAGTCCGAGAGGATGCCGCGCAGCTGGCGACGACCGCGGTGGAGCCGCGACATCACGGTGCCGATCGGCGTCCCCATGATCTCGGCGATCTCCTTGTAGGCGAAGCCCTCGACGTCGGCGAGGTAGACCGCGAGCCGGAACTCCTCAGGCAGCCGCTGGAGCGCGTCCTTGACCTGCGAGTCGGGCAGGTGCTCGAGCGCCTCGCATCTCCGCGGACTTCAGACCGCTCGACGTGTGCGACTCGGCGCGGGCCAGCTGCCAGTCCTCGACGTCCTCGGACATCGACTGCTGCGGCTGCGCGCTGCTTCTTGCGGTAGGTGTTGATGAACGTGTTGGTGAGGATCCGGTAGAGCCACGCCTTGAGGTTGGTGCCCGGCCGGAACTGGTGGAAGGAGCCGTACGCCTTCGCGAACGTCTCCTGCACCAGGTCCTCGGCGTCCGGGGGGTTGCGGGTCATCCGCATTGCCGCGGAGTAGAGCTGGTCGAGGAAGGGCAGGGCGTCCCGCTCGAAGCGCAGCGCGCGCTCGTCGTCGGTCTCGGTGGCGACGTCCACCTCGGTGGGCTCGTCGGTGTAGGAGTCTGTCATCGCCTTCCAGACTAGACCCGCACTCCCACCGGACGAGCTTCCGGACGTCGCCGGCAGCACGGCACCCGGGTGTGACAGCAAAGCAAGCATGGGAGGAGAACAGGCATCGGCGGTCAGTGATTCCCGAGGACGGTCGAGGAGATCCAGGCCGCGGTCTCGTCCACGACCAGCTGCAGGGCCTCGGTCCGCGAGACCGGGGCGCGGGCGGGGACCGCGAGTCCGTGGTCGGCGTACGGCACCACCACGAGCCGCAGACCCGGCAACCCGCCGGGGAACTCCTCGGGGCGTCCCATCGCGTCCCGCTCGCCCTGCAGCACCAGGGTCGGCACCCCGGCTCCGGCCAGCTCGTCGAGCCGGGACTTCTCGGGGCGCCCGGGCGGGTGGAGCGGGAACGACAGGGCCACGCAGCCGGCCGCGCCGAGCCCGGAGGCGCAGCGCGCCGCGGACCGGGCGCCGGCAGAGCGCCCGCCGACCACCAGCGGCCCAGTCGTCCCGAAGGCGGCCAGGGCGGCGGCGGCCGCCGCAGTCCCACGTCAAGCGTGGCCGGCGCGGAGGCGACCTTGCGGCCCGCGGCCACCCACGGCTGCTCGAACAGTGCCACGCTCACGCCCTGCGGAGGCAGGCCCGCGGCCAGCGCCGCGAGGTCGACGGCGTCGATGCCCTTGCCGGCGCCGTGGCTCAGGAGCAGCGTGGCCCCGTCGGCGCAGGCTTCGTCGGCGCAGGCGCCGGCGCGGGCGAGCACCAGGCGGCCGGCGCCGTACGGCGTCGCGACCGTGACCTCCTCAGTCACCGAGCGGAGCCTCGTCGAGGGGCAGCGGGTCGAGCAGCTCGGGGCCGTTGTTGCGGACGTTGTTGACCAGCGTGGCCACCGGGTAGGCGTCCAGCCGGCCGGGGGCGGCGGGCGTGAGCAGGCCCAGGAGGTCCGCGGTGGGCGCGGGCTCCGGGTCGAGCCACGCTCCCCACCGCTCGCGGTCGACCATCAGCGGCATCCGGTCGTGGATGTGCCCGACGGCGTCCTCGGCCTCGGTGGTGAGCACGGTGCAGGTCCAGCGGAACCGGTCCGGGTCGTCCTCGCCGCGAGTCGGGTCGCGCCAGATCTCGTAGAGGCCCGCCATCGCCAGGACCCCGCCGTCCTTGGGGGTGATGAAGAACGGCTGCTTGACCGGCTTGCCGGCCTTGGTGAGCTGCTGGGTGGGGTACCACTCGAAGTAGCCGTCGGCGGGCAGCAGGCACCGGCGACTCGCGAACGCGCGGCGGTAGGCCGGCTTCTCGGCCACCGTCTCCATGCGGGCGTTGATCATCCGGTTGCCGATCGAGGGGTCCTTGGCCCACGACGGCACCAGGCCCCAGCGCAGCACCCGCAGCTGGCGCTCGGCCGGGCCGCGGGGCGTGTCGGCGGGAGCGCCTTCGGGCGGCCGGGGTGGCCGCTGCACGACGGCGTACACCTCCTTGGTGGGCGCGACGTTGTAGTCGGGATCCAAGGCTGTGCCGACCCGCGCGTCGGAGATCTCGAACTCGGCGACGAGGTCCTCCGGACGCCGGCTGGAGGCGTAGCGACCGCACATGCGCCTCAATCTAACGAGACACACCGACACCCGGCTGCGCACGTGCGCGGCCGGGTGTCGGCGATGGCCATGTCCGGGGGGTCTAGGGGCGGGCGAGCTCGTCGAGGAGCGCGACCGCGCCGGCGTCGGTGGGCGGCAGACCCTCGATCCAGACCCGGGCCAGGTGGCCGTGCAGGTCCAGCGTGTCGACCATCCGGCGCAGCAGCGCGGCGCGCTGGCCGAGCCGCTCGTCGCGGGTCGCCAGGACGACCACCCGGTTGGTGCCCGCGCCGGCGACCGTCTCGGCTCCGGCGAAGACGGTGCGCGCCGCCTCACCGAGCCGGCTGAGCCGCAGCGACCGGGTCAACGGCTCGGTCTCGGCCTCGGCGCCGTAGCGATCACCCGGCAGGTCGGCGACGACCAGTGCGTAGCGGTGCCGCACCCGGCCGAACTCCGGACCCTGGCCGCGGTACAGGTCGGCGAGCCGGCTGCGCAGGTGCGCGAGGCTGGCGAGCCCGGTCATCGGGTCCGCGCACGAGATCTGGTGCAGGTAGCCCAGGGTCGACTCGCTCCACGCCAAGGACAAGGCCAGCACGTCGTCGTAGGCCGGATCGGCGCCGCGCACGCGCTGGTACGTCGTCCGCAGCGCCTCGAGGCCCTCGTGCAGCGAGGCACCGTCGCGGGCCAGGTCGCGCCCCACGACGGCGCACGCATCTGCCGAATCCGATCCCGAAGCAAGAGCCTCGCCTACCGCTTCGAAGCGCGCCGGCAACCCCATGTTCACCGGTGACCCCATGGCACTCACCTTTGCGGTCGACTCTGCTCTTGCTCCGGGATCGTCCGTGACAGATCCCCTGGCTGCGAAGATCCCCACGGGCTCCAGCCCCCTTGGCTTGGTCGTGTTGACCCGAGTGCCCGATGCACCGGGTTGATGCCGATGAGACGAGGGTCCGGGGCCCCTATGACGCGGGTCGTGGCAGTTTTCTCCGTCCTGGGTCGCCGGCGGCAGGTCGGGCCTTGTCGAGGTTTTCCGGCGGCGTACGCATTGCGGACGTACGATGGCGTCATCAACGTCCCCCCGGAGCGTCGTATCTATCGTGAGCTCGACCCTGCCCCGTATCGAGGGCCCCGCTGACGCCGAGCTCATCTCGGCCGTCCGGGGTGGAGACGTCTCTGCCTACGGCGAGCTCTTCGAGCGCCACGTCGAGGCCGCTCGCCGCCTGGCGCGGCAGCTGGTCTCCCCCGCGGACGCCGACGACCTGGTGTCGAACGCCTTCGCCAAGGTCCTCGCCGTCCTGCAGCGCGGCGGCGGACCGGACGTCGCGTTCCGCGCCTACCTGCTGACCGCCGTCCGGCGGTTGCACGTCGACCAGATCCGGGCCGGCAGCAAGCTGCAGACCACCGACGACATCGCCGCCTTCGACCCCGGCGAGCCGTTCCGGGACACCGCGGTCGAGGGCTTCGAGAACGCCGCGGCCGCCAAGGCGTTCGCCTCGCTGCCGGAGCGTTGGCAGCTGGTGCTCTGGCACACCGAGGTGGAGGGCAACAAGCCCGCCGACATCGCTCCCCTGATGGGCATGAGCGCCAACTCGGTGGCCGCGCTCGCCTACCGCGCCCGGGAAGGTCTGCGTCAGGCGTTCCTGACGATGCACGCGGGTGACCTCGACGAGGACGACTGCCGGTTCACGCACCAGAACCTCGGCGCCTACGTGCGCAACGGCGTCTCGCGGCGGGACACGGCCAAGATCCAGGACCACCTCGGCGAGTGCCGCAAGTGCATGGCGGTCTACCTCGAGCTCACCGAGGTCAACTCGAACCTCGCCGGGATCATCGGGCCGATCGTGCTCGGTGGCGCCGCCGCGGCGTACATCGCCGCGGGCGACGTGCTCGCCAAGGGCGGCCTGCTGGTCGTCCTGGGCCGCGCCAGGGACTTCGTGGCCAGCCAGTCGGCGGGGGCTGCCGTCGCCGGGGTCGCGGCCACGGTCGTCATCGCCGGCACCGCCTTCCTGGCGCTCCGCCCCGAGTCCGCCGCGGTCCTCTCGACCGCCGACGCGCAGCCGGGCGTCGTCGCGACCCAGGGTGGCGCCGGTGCCGGACCGGGCGCGCCGGTCGCCTCGGCCGTGGGCGATCCGGGCGATCCGGGTGGCCCCGACGGCACCGACGTCGGAGACCCGGGCGCGCCGCCCGAGCTCCCGGTCCCGGGAGCGCCGCCGACGTCGTCGGCGCCCAGCGCCGCACCGACGGTCGACCCGAGCGGGGACCCGTCCGTCGACCCCACCGGGGACCCGACCGCTGACCCCACGGGGGACCCGACCTCTCGACCCCGACGGGCGGATCCGACGTCCGGACCCGACGGCAGGCCCGACGTCCGGCCCGACGGAGCCCACCTCCGGCCCGACGGTGAACCCCACCACGGGTCCGACGGGCTCGCCCGCCCCGACGACCCTCGCGCCGGACCCGACCACCGGACCGACCGACCCGACCACCGGACCGACCGACCCGACCACCGGACCGACCGACCCGACCACCGGACCGACGGGCTCGCCCGCCCCGACGACCCTCGCGCCGGACCCGACCACCGGACCCACCGACCCGACCACCGGACCGACCGACCCGACCACCGGACCGACCGACCCCACCACCGGACCGACCGACCCCACCACCGGACCGACCGACCCCACCACCGGACCGACCGACCCCACCACCGGACCGACCGACCCCACCACGCCTCCGTTGGGCAGGGACGCCTCGGTGACGGCGTCGCTGTCGCAGGCCGGCGGTGATCGCTGGAACATCCGTGTGGTGCTGCGTGGCCTCGACCCTCAGGGCACGGCCACGCTCACGGTCACCGGTTCCGGCCTCGACCTGCTCACCACCGGTGACGGGCAGTGCACGCTGGTCGGGACGACGGGTGGCACCTGCCTCATCAACACGGGCTCTGCCGCCAACCTCAGTTTCAACGCCTCGCCGGCGGCGGGCGGTCCCGGGCACGTGACCTTCGTCATCACGCCCAACGAGACCACCGACCCGGATCTGTCCAACAACACCGCCGAGGTGACCTTCGGCGGCGCGGCGGCGGCCCTCGGAGACACCCGGCTGGCCGCTCAGCGCGAGTCCCGGGCCGTCTCCTCCTCACCCGAGAAGGTCCGGCAGCCCTCGGCCCACACGAAGCCCCACGCGACGGCGAACCTGCGGGGTGACGGGCGGCAGAAGGATTCGCGCCGACACCTGTTGCGGCGCGGGTGGCCCCACTCCTGAGAGGCTGAGCGGGTGACGGCAGCCCGCGACGTGGTCCAGGACCCCTGGCCGGCCCCGCGCGCCCGCCTGCCGGTCGAGGCGGTGGTCTCTCTCCCCGGCAGCAAGTCCCTGACCAACCGGGCCCTGGTGCTCGCCGCCCTGGCGGACGGCCCCTCCCTGGTCCGCAAGCCCCTCCGGTCTCGCGACACCGCGCTGATGGTGGCCGGACTGGCCTCGCTGGGCACCCGCATCGACCGCCGGGACGACGACTGGGCGGTGACTCCCAGCCCCTTGACCGGCGGGGTCGACATCGACTGCGGCCTGGCCGGGACGGTGCTGCGCTTCGTGCCGCCGGTGGCGGGCCTGGCCACCGGGCCGGTCACGTTCGACGGCGACCCGCACCTGCGCACCCGCCCGGTCGGGGAGGTGCTCGCGGCCCTGCGCGGCCTCGGCGTCGACATCGAGGGTGCGGGGGTCCCGTTCACCGTGCACGGCACCGGGGCGGCACGCGGCGGTCGGGTGGTGATCGACGCCTCCGCGTCGTCGCAGTTCGTGTCCGGGCTGCTGTTGACGGGCGCCCGCTACGACGAGGGCGTCGACGTGCGCCACGACGGCAAGCCGATGCCGTCACTCCCCCACGTCGACATGACCGTGACGATGCTGCGCGAGCGTGGCGTCGTCGTCGACGACACCGACGCCAACCGCTGGGTCGTCGCACCCGGTCAGGTGGGCGCCGTGGACGTCGTCATCGAGCCGGATCTCTCCAACGCCGCACCGTTCCTGGCGCTGGCCGCGGTGTCCGGCGGCGCCGTGACGGTGCGCGACTGGCCCAGCAGGACCACCCAGGCCGGGGACCTGCTGCGGGAGATCCTCGGTGCCATGGGCTGCCTGGTGACCCTGACCGACGACGGGCTGACGGTGCGGGGCACCGGCGGGCTGCACGGCGTCGATCTCGACCTCCACGACGCCGGCGAGCTCGCGCCCGCGGTGGCGGCGCTCTGCGCGTTGGCGGACTCCCCCTCGCACCTGCGCGGCATCGCGCACATCCGCGGTCACGAGACCGACCGCCTCGCGGCACTCACCACGGAGCTCACCCGGCTCGGGGCCGACGTCACCGAGCGCGAGGACGGGCTCAGCCTGCGGCCCGCCACGCTGCACGGCGGCGTGTTCCGCACCTACGCCGACCACCGGATGGCGCACGCCGGCGTCATCCTCGGCGCGGCCGTGGACGGGGTCCTCGTCGAGGACGTCGCGACCACGTCGAAGACCTTCACCGACTTCGCGCCGTTCTGGGCCGGCCTCGTGGACGCGGAGGCCCCGCGATGAGCGGGCGGTACGGCGAGCACGACCAGGAGCACTACGAACGACCCCGGCGGCGGACCCGCCCGCGCACCAAGGAGCGGCCGACGTACGCCGACGCCGAGGACGCCTTCGTGGTCACGGTCGACCGGGGTCGCTACACCCTCACCCTGGACGGCCGCACCGTGACCGCCATGAAGTCGCGACCCCTGGGCCGCAAGGGCGTGATCGTCGGGGACCGGGTCCGGGTGGTCGGCGACACCTCCGGCGTCGACGGCTCCCTCGCCCGGATCGTCGAGGTCGCCGAGCGCGAGACGGTGCTGCGCCGGACCGCCGACGACGACGACCCCGTCGAGCGCATCATCGTGGCCAACGCCAGCCAGCTCGTCGTGGTCACCGCCCTTGCCGACCCCGAGCCCCGGCCCCGACTCATCGACCGCGCCCTGGTCGCGGCCTTCGACGCCGGCATGCAACCCCTGCTGTGCCTGACCAAGGCCGACCTCGCCGACCCCGAGACGCTCCTGTCGACCTACCGGTCCCTCGGCGTCCCCTGGCTCGTGACCCAGCGCGGCAGCGACCTGACCGAGCTCCGCTCCCGGCTCGCGGACCGGACCAGCGTGCTGATCGGCCACAGCGGCGTCGGCAAGTCGACGCTCGTCAACGCCCTGGTCCCCGATGCGCACCGCGACGTCGGCATCGTCAACGCGGTGACCGGCCGGGGCCGGCACACCTCGGTCTCGGCGTACATGCTCGCCCTACCCGGTGGTGGCTTCATCATCGACACCCCCGGCATCCGGTCCTTCGGCCTGGCGCACGTCCGGCCGGAGCGGTTGATCGAGGCCTTCCCCGACCTCGACGAGATGACCGAGGACTGCCCGCGCGGCTGCACCCACGGTGGCGACGAGCCCGAGTGCGGGCTGGACGTCGCGGTGACCGCGGGCGAGGCGGACCCCGACCGCGTGGAGTCGTTCCGGCGGCTGCTGGCCGCGCGGTACGACGCTCCCCAGCGCGACGGCCCGGGCTAGGCGCCCCAGACGGCACGAGCGCCGGAGTCACCGGCCAGGAACACCGCGACGCCCACCGCGACGGAGCCGAGCACCAGCAGGCCCAGGATGACCAGGTAGGCCGGACCACCGGGGTTGGGGCGCTCGCCCTTGCCGGACTTCAGGCCGCTGGGCCCACCCAGCCGCCACGCGGCCAGTCCGACGACCACGGTGAACGCGATCAGGATGTTGCGCAGCAACGTGCCGCGCTCCTGGTGGGTCTGCACCGCGGGCAGGGCGTCCAGCCCGCGACTCTCGGCGAGGTTGTGCCCGCTCAGCGTGGCGACGTAGGCGGTGACGACGGCGATGCCGGTGGCCACGACGAGCGGCCAGCGCAACGCCCAGCGCCAGTTCGGGAGGACGGCGTAGGCGATGCCGAAGAGTGCGGCCAGCGGGGCGAAGACCACCACGGCGTGCACGACCAGCGGGTGCAGGGGGACGCCGTTGATCTCCACGGCCGGAGCCTATCCAGGCGCCGCGTCGCCTCGCGTCGTACGTTGGTACTAGTACCCGCACGACTAGCCTGTCGGCATGCCGAAGCCCGGGTCCCCCGACTACACCGACGATCTCCGCCTCGCCCACGTGCTGGCCGACGACGCGGACTCGCTGACCGGCTCGCGCTTCAAGGCCCTCGACCTGCACGTGATGAGCAAGCCGGACCTCACCCCGGTCACCGAGGCCGACCTCGCGGTCGAGGAGAGCCTGCGCCGGACCCTCGGGCGGGTGCGGTCGCGCGACGCGGTCATCGGCGAGGAGCACGGCACGACGGGGCACTCGCAGCGCCAGTGGGTGATCGACCCGATCGACGGCACCAAGAACTTCGTCCGCGGCGTGCCGGTGTGGGCCACGCTCATCTCCCTGGTCGTGGACGGCGAGGTCGTGCTCGGGGTCGTGTCCGCGCCCCTGCTCCAGCGCCGGTGGTGGGCGTCGAAGGGCAACGGCGCCTGGACCGGTCGGTCGCTGCTCAAGGCCGTCCAGTGCCAGGTCTCCGACGTCCGCCGGCTGGAGGACGCGTCCCTGTCCTACAGCGGTCTCGGCGGCTGGGACGAGCGGGACCGGCTCGACGACTTCCTGTCGCTGGCCCGGCGCTGCTGGCGCACCCGGGCGTACGGCGACTTCTGGTCCTACATGCTGATCGCCGAGGGCGCCGTCGACATCGCCGCCGAACCGCAGCTCCAGCTCTACGACATGGCCGCCCTCGACATCATCGTCACCGAGGCCGGCGGCCGGTTCACCTCGCTGGACGGCACCGACGGCCCCTTCGGGGGGAATGCGCTGGCCAGCAACGGGCACCTGCACGAGGCCGCGCTGGCCTTCCTCGGCACCATGGCCGACGACGACTCCGACCCGGACGCGCGCCGTCCCGGCGCCGGTTCGGTGAGCGAGATCCGGTCGCGCCGACCCCGCTCGGAGTCGGCCGCCGAGGGGGACGGACCACCCCTCGGTTGAGTGGCCCCGGGGCTCTGGCGGCGCCGTGGCAGCTTGGCTAGGTTGGACCGCCTACCGGGCAAACAGGAGCGATCATGCGGATCAACGAGGTTCTCAAGGGCAAGCCCCAGGGCGTGATCACGATCGCCCCGGACGCGACGGTGCGCGAGCTGCTGTCGCTGCTCGCCGAGCACAACGTCGGGGCGCTGATCGTCAGTGTCGACGGCACCGCCGTCGACGGCATCGTCAGCGAGCGCGACGTCGTCAGGAACCTGCACCGCGACCCCGAGGTGCTCGACAGCCCCGTCGCGGGGATCATGACGTCCTCGGTCCACACGTGCGAGCCGAGCGCGTCCGTCGACGAGCTGATGGCGCTGATGACCGAGCACCGCTTCCGCCACGTCCCCGTGGTCACCGACGGCCGCCTCACCGGGATCATCAGCATCGGCGACGTCGTGAAGAGCCGGATGGCCGAGCTGGAGTTCGAGCGCGACCAGCTCGACCACTACGTCCACCAGACCTGACCCGAGGGCGCCTTCGCACCCGACCGACGCGGGTGGCAGACTGCTCGCGTGGACAAGCCTGAGATCGACTTCCCCGACTTCGACCCGCCCACCGACCTCGAGGTGACCGACCTCGTCGAGGGCGACGGCGCCGAGGCGACCTCCGGGTCGACCGTGTCGGTGCACTACGTGGGCGTCGCGCACTCGACGGGCGAGGAGTTCGACGCGTCGTACAACCGCGGCGCGCCGCTGTCGTTCCGCCTCGGCGTCGGCCAGGTCATCGCCGGCTGGGACCAGGGCGTGCAGGGCATGAAGGTCGGCGGTCGCCGCCAGCTGGTGATCCCGCCGCACCTCGGGTACGGCGACCGCGGCGCCGGCGGGGCCATCAAGCCGGGCGAGACGCTGATCTTCGTGTGCGACCTGATGGGCGTCAGCTGACCTGAGCGAGCGGCCCTGCGGGGCCGGTCCTCGAAGTAAAGGATCGCCGATAATTCGGCGCTCCGGGCGGTGTGTTGTTACCGTCGGGGAGAACCGAGCATTCGTCCACCCCCCTTTGAGGACAAATGGCCCCCCACTCGAGTGACCGTACTGTCGCGCGCCCGGAACGTCGCCGTTCACCGTCGCGACGCCGGACGACCGTCGTCGTCGCGGCTCTGGCTGCCTCCGTGCTGCTGGCTGCGCCGGTGACCGCGCTCGCCGACACCGTCTCCGCGCGCAAGGCGACCCCCCAGAGCGACCGGCTCAAGGGCACGGCCCGCTCCGAGGTCATCGACGCCAAGGCCGGCAACGACCTCGTCTACGCCCGCGGCGGCGACGACGTCGTGAAGGGTCAGATCGGCAACGACCTGCTCTACGGCGGTCCGGGCAACGACCTCCTGCTGCTGCACGACGGTGACGACGTCGGCTACGGCGGCACCGAGAACGACCGGATCATCGGCGCGGCGGGCAACGACCAGCTGTGGGGCGAGGACGGCAACGACGTCCTGATCGGCGTGCTCGGCGACGACTACCTCGACGGTGGTCCGGGCGACGACCAGCTCCAGGGCATGGAGGGCAACGACCGGGTCTTCGGACTCGACGGCACCGACCACGTCTCCGGCGCGCAGGGCGACGACTGGGTCGACGGCGGCCTCGGCAACGACGAGCTCGACGGGGGCCTCGGCAACGACGTGCTCATCGACGGGTACGGCGACGACCAGGTCACCGGCGACGAGGGGAACGACGTCTTGTTCGTCGGCCCCGGCGCGGACGAGGTCTACAGCGAGGAGGGCGACGACATCATCTACCTCTTCAACGACGGTGTCCGTGACGACGTCTTCTGCGACGACGGCTACGACCAGGTGGTCTGGGTCGGCACCCAGGACGTCACCGACAACATCGGCGGCTCCTTCGCCTACAAGTGCGAGTCGGTCACCGTGCAGGAGCTCGCGCCGGCCAGCTGGCCCTGACCTCGACGACGCGATCAGGAGTAGCGGTGGCTCTTCGCCGCGTGACCTGACTCGCGGGTGCAGGTGCGGCCGTTCATCGACCGGTGCCCGCACAGGCCTTCCGTGACGGCCTCGGCCGTGGTCTCGGCGACCGGCGCCGCCGGGGCCACGGGCGGCCGGTTGATCCGCGCCGCGGGGGTGCCCGGGCGCTCCTGGGAGCGGGCGAACTTGGCTTCTCGCATCGCGCGCTGCGCGTCCAGCTTGCTCATCGTCGGATCACAGCACGAGCCTACGCGGCGCCGCCGACACGGGCGCTCGCCCCGCCGAGCGTGACCACGTCGCCGACCGCGAGCTGCCGGCCCCGTCGGGTCTCCACCTCGCCGTTGACCAGCACCTGGCCGCCGGCCAGCAGCGGCTTCGCGTCGCTGCCGGAGTCGATGAGGTTGGCCAGCTTCAGGAACTGACCCAGCCGGATCGACTCGTCGCGCAGCGGGACGTCGACGATCACAGCAGCACCGTGAAGCCGTGGATGACCACGCCCACCAGCCCGCCGACGATGGTGCCGTTGATCCGGATGAACTGCAGGTCCCGGCCCACGTGCAGCTCGATCCGCCGGGCGGCCTCCTGGCCGTCCCAGCGCTCGATGGTGTGGGTGATGACGGTGGTCAGCTCGGCGCCGTACCGCTCCACGGTGAAGACGGCGATGTCCGCGGCGACCAGGTCCATGCGGTGGCGGAGGTCGTCGTCGTGGAGCAGCCGCGTCCCGAACGCGGTCACCTCGGTCTGGAGCCGGGTCCGCACCGCGCCGGCGGGGTCGCGCAGCGAGGAGACCAGCGAGCGCCGCAGGGCGTTCCACAGCGAGACCGACGAGGTCAGCACCGCCGGGTGGTCCAGCATCCGCTGCTTGAGCCCTTCCGCACGCGCCTGGGTGGCGGGGTCGAAGATCAGGTCGTGCGCGAGCTGCGTGAGCATCGAGTCCAGCGCGGCCCGCGCGTGGTGGTCGGGATCGTTGCGGATGTCCTCGATCCAGCGGATCGTCTCGGTGTGGATGCGGTGGGTGACGGCCTCGTTGAGCCGCGGCGGCGCCCACCACGGGGCCCGCTCCGAGAGCATCTCGGTGAAGGTGTCCTCGTTGAGCGCCAGCCAGCGGTGCAGCTCCTCCAGCGTCAGGTCGACGAGCCCGTGGTGCAGGTCGTCGGCGACGACCTCCTGCAGCAGGCCGCCGAGCAGCGGGGAGATGGGCTCCTCGCGGAAGCGTGGGACCAGGGCGGTGAGCACCAGCTCCTCGACGTGCTCGTCGCGCACCTTGGACAGGGCGATGGCGGCGACGTCGGCCACCTCGTCGACGAGCCGGCGCACGTGCGCGGGGACCGAGAGCCACTCGGCCACCCGCAGCGTGATCGTCGCGGCGGCGACCCGCTCCCGGATGATCGCCTCCTGGAGGAAGTTCTCCGCCACGAACTCCTGGAGCCCGCGCCCGAGCTCGTCCTTGCGCTTCGGGATCAGCGCGGTGTGCGGGATGGGCAGGCCGAGCGGGTGCTTGAAGAGGGCGGTGACCGCGAACCAGTCGGCGATCGCACCGACCATGGAGGCCTCGGCGCCGGCGTTGACGAAGCCCAGGAAGCCGTCCTCGCCGAGCGTCGCGACGTACACCACGGCGGCGAAGGCGAGCAGGCCGACCGCGACCGTGCGCATCCGGCGCAGGCCTTGCCGACGCGCCTCGTCGGCGGCGGGGTCGGGGGTGATCATCGAGACGGTCGCGCTCATCGCGACCGATTGTCCCCCACGGTCGTCGCGGCCACCGCACCGTCCCCGCCGAGCACCCGTCCGGCCCCTCGCCGGCCGCGGCGGACGTCGCCCTCGAGCGTGCCAGAATGCCCGCCATGGCACGCACGGTCGTCACCTTCGGCACCTTCGACGTCTTCCACGTCGGGCACCTCCGGGTGATCGAGCGGGCCGCCGCCCTCGGCGACCGCCTGGTGGTGGGCGTCTCGGCCGACGCCCTCAACCTGCGCAAGAAGGGCCGCGAGCCGGTCTTCAGCCAGGCCGAGCGCCTGGAGATCGTCCGGGCCCTGAAGGCCGTCGACGAGGTGTTCGTCGAGGAGAGCCTGGAGCTCAAGCGCGACTACCTCCTCCAGCACGGCGCCGACGTGCTCGTGATGGGCGACGACTGGCGCGGCCGCTTCGACGAGTTCGGGGACATCTGCGAGGTGGTCTACCTCGCGCGCACCCCCGCCATCTCCACGACCGCGCTGATCGAGAAGATCTCGGGGACATGACCCGTACGCTTGGCCCCGTGTTCCACCACTCCCGCGGTCTGGCCGCGACGCTGACCGCGGCCCTGACCCTCGGGATCGCGCTCACCGTCCCGGTCGCCGCCGACGCCGCCGACCGCCCCGGTCGTGCCGATGCGCAGCGCCCCAGCGTTCCGACGGCACCCGCCCTGGGCAACGCCCGGGCGGCCCTGGCCGGGCGGGGCGGCCACGACACGACCCTGGCCCTCACCCGGCTGCGCCTGGCCTACCCGTCCCTCTCGGCCGGCGAACGGGCCGCCGCCGACGCGCTCCTGGCCCGGCCCACCGACGGTGCCGCCGACCCCGAGCAGTTCGGGTACACCACGGCGGAGGCGGCCCCGGTGTGCGGCCCGACCTTCTGCGTGCACTACGTCGCCACCACCGCCGACGCGCCGGTCCCGCTCGACGCGGACCTCGACGGCGTCCCGGACTGGGTGGAGACGACCCTGGCCGAGCTCGAGTCGGTGGCCGCGTTCGAGACCGGGCCGCTCGGCTACCGGCGCCCGGCGACGGACGGGGTGCGCGGCGGCAACGCGCAGTTCGACGTCTACCTCTCCCAGATCGGCGACGACGGCCTCTACGGCTTCTGCGCCCCCGAGGAGAAGGTGCCCGGCCAGCGCTTCGTCTACTCCGGCTACTGCGTCCTCGACAACGACTTCGCGGAGTTCCCGCTCGGCCCACTGCCCAGTCTCCAGGTGACCGCGGCCCACGAGTTCTTCCACGCGATCCAGTTCGACTACGACGCCACCGAGGACCGCTGGTTCATGGAGGCGACGGCCACCTGGGTGGAGGAGCGGTACGCCGACGCGATCGACGACAACCGGCAGTACCTCCGCTACGGCCAGCTCGGCCGACCGCGCCAGCCGCTCGACGAGTTCGACTCGTTCGGCCAGAGCCAGTACGGCAACTGGCTGTTCTTCGAGCTGCTCTCCCAGGACTATCGGCGACGACGTGGTCCGCCGGATCTGGAACCTCGCCGACGCGACCCGTGGCGCTCCGGACCGCTACTCGACCGACGCCGTCAAGCGGGTGGTGAACTCCGGGCGGGGCCCAGCGGGCCTTCGCGGACTTCTACGCACGCTTCGCCACCGTCAACCAGCTCCCGGGACGGTTCTACAGCGAGGGCGCGTCCTACCGGCACGCGCCGGTCGCCCACGTCTCCCGGCTGGACGCACGCCGGCGCACCGTCACCGAGGCCACCCGCCTGGACCACCTGACCAGCACCGCCTACCGGCTGGAGCCGGCCGGCTCCCTCCGGGGCGAGTGGCGGCTCCGGATCGCGGTGGCCGGTCCCGCGGCCGCGACCGGAGCGACGGCGACGCTCCTGCGTGCGCCGGCGCGACGGCGGCGTCGCGGTCCGACCGGTGTCCCTGTCCAAGGCGGGGGACGGCGCGCGCACGCTCGCCTTCTCGCGCTCCGTCAGCAGCGTGACGGTGGTGCTGGCCAACGGGTCCACCCGGTTCAAGCCCTGCTGGCAGGGCACGTCGTACTCCTGCCAGGGCGACCCGAAGGACGACGACGGCGCGTTCGCCGTCACCGCGACGCTGTCGCGGTGAACCTGCGCGGCTCGCCCGACATCACACCGTGAGCCTGCCCCTGCCCCCCGACGAGAGGATCTCGCCCATGCGCCGCACGTTCGCCGCCCTCACGATGGCCCTGGCCCTGGCGGTCACCGGCACGCTCGCGGTCGCCGCGACCGGGTCGGCCGATCCCGGCCACCGCGCCGGACCGGAGGGCAGCAGCGAGCGGGCCGCGCGGCAGGCCTTCTCGGTCGCCACCCGGGTGCTCGACGGGCGCCCGGGCCGTTCCGACCCGTCGGCCACGCTGGCGCTGCGCGACCTGTGGACCGCGCTCCCGGCGCTCGCCGGGTCCGAGCGACGCCGTGCCGAGGCCCTGCTCGCCCGACCGACCGACGGCGCGGCGGACCCCTACGGCTTCGGCTACACGGTGGGGGCGCGCTCGAAGTGCGCCAAGAACGTCTGCCTGCACTGGGTCCCGACCACGACCGACGCGCCCCCCAGCAAGTCCTGGGTGAAGACCAACCTCAAGCAGATGCAGAAGGTCTGGCGCGCCGAGACCGGACGGCTGGGCTACCGCAAGCCCCTGAGCGACGGCCACCGCGGCGGCAACAAGAAGTTCGACGTGTACCTCAAGGACGTCGGCGCCGTGGGGCTGTACGGCTACTGCGCCAACGAGACGCGGATCCAGCGGTTCCTGGCCTCGGGCTACTGCGTCCTCGACAACGACTTCTCGACCGCCCAGTTCCCGTCCTCGCCCAAGAAGAGCCTCAAGGTCACCGCCGCGCACGAGTTCTTCCACGCCGTGCAGGCGGCGTACGACGCCGAGGACGACCGCTGGCTGCTCGAGGCCACGGCCACGTGGATGGAGGAGCGGGTCGCCGACGGCGCCAACGACAACCGCCAGTACCTCCCCTACGGCCAGGTCAAGGACCCCTACTCCCCGCTCGACACCGCCGGTGGCGGCGCGCTCAACCAGTACGGCAACTGGGCGTTCTTCGAGTTCCTCTCCCACCGGTACGGCACCGGCATCGTCCGCGAGATCTGGAGCAAGATGGCCGCGGACAAGAAGTCGCCGGACCTCTACTCCACCCAGGCCGTCGTCCGGGTGCTCAGGTCGAGGGGCGGGTTCGCCAAGAACTTCGCGGAGTACGCCGCCGGCAACACCGTCCCCGGCCGGACCTACCCCGAGGGCGGCCGCTGGCCCCGGGCCGCGATCGCGCTGGACGCCACCCTGTCCGCCTCGGCGCGCAGCACCGGCGTGGTCCCCGCGACGCTCAACCACCTGTCGTCGAGCAACTACGTGCTGCGCCCGGACGCCTCGCTGCGGAAGAAGTCCTGGCGGCTCAAGGTCCCATCGACGGCCCGCAGCGCAAGACCGCGCCGGCGGCGTACGTCCTGGTCGACCGGCGGCACGGCAAGACCGAGAAGCGGTTCGTGAAGCTCGACGGCAAGGGCCGGGCGAGCGTCAAGCTGGACTTCAGCAGCCGCAAGGTGAAGTCCGTGACGATCACGCTCGCCAACGCCTCCACCCGGTTCAGCTGCTTCCGGCAGACCAGCTGGTCGTGCAGCGGCAACCCGAAGGACGACGGCGCGGGCTTCACTCTCAAGGCCGTCGCGCGGAAGTAGCCGGCCCATGACCGACGACACGCCCCGGCGCGGTCGCCCCGGCTACGACCAGGCGACCGTGCTGCGCCGTGCCATCGAGCTGTTCAACAAGCAGGGGTACGACGGCACCAGCATGGGGGACCTCGCTCGCGAGCTGGGGTTCACCAAGTCCGCGATCTACCACCACGTGCCCAGCAAGGGTCACCTGCTCGAGCAGGCCCTGCACGAGGCCCTCGACGAGCTCACCGCCGTCGTGGAGTCCGCGACCGCGGACCCGGAGGGTGTCAGCGCCTACGAGCGGCTGCGGCGGGTGGTGGAGCGCAGCGTGCACGTGCTGGTGGCCCACCAGCCGGCGGTGACCCTGCTGCTCCGGGTGCGGGGCAACAGCGAGCCCGAGCAGGCCGCGCTGGACCGACGCCGCGCGCTCGACGCCCGGCTCGCCGCCCTCGTCCAGGCCGCCGTCGACGAGGGAGCCCTGCGCAGCGACCTCTCCCCCGACCTGATCAGCCGGCTGCTGTTCGGCATGGTCAACTCCCTGGTCGAGTGGTACCGCCCCGACGGCGTCGTCGACGCCGACCTGCTCAGCGCCACCATCACCACGCTGGCCTTCGACGGACTCAACGCCCCTCGCTGACCGGGCACTCCTGCCGGCGAGACCTGCCCCGAGCGGGCACTTCTCCCGCGCTCGCGGCACGATCGCCCGGTCGGCCCGGTCCTGGTGAACACGAGTGCCCGGTCGGCGGGGGTCGGTCAGCTGGAGGCGAGGTCCTCGACGACGGCCGCCTCGTGGGGGGCGAGCTCCGCGGTGACGATCGACGGACGGGACTCGTCGGCGCGACCGAGACCGGCGTACGCGCGCGCCATCCGGCTGACGAACTGGTAGACGCCGTCCTCCTCGGGCGCCAGCGGTCCGGGGATGGCGTGCGGGCTGGTCAGCCCCCGCTGCACCGACTCGCAGGCCGCCCAGTCCTGCCGGTTGGTCAGGTCCCAGAAGTCCACGGCGTACGACGGGTCGAAGCCCTCGCGCTCGGCGACCGCCCGCGGGAACGCCCACGAGCACTCGACGTGGGTGCGGTCGGCGGCGACCGGGCGCAGCAGGTGGGTCATCACGTAGTCGGGGTGCAGGCTGATCAGCAGGTTGGGGAAGGCCACGAGGTACATCACCGTGCGCTGCTCGACCTCCGAGAGCCCCTCGATCATGACGCCGGCGCTGCGGCCGTCCAGCGACATCGTCTCGGCGCCGGGCACCAGGTCCATCCACCCGCCGACCCACTCCCCGTCGGGCTCGAGGTTCTCGCCGCTCTGCGGCGGGCTCACCCGGCACAGCTCGGGGTGGATCGAGGAGCAGTGGTAGCACTCCTGGTAGTTCTCGACGATGACCTTCCAGTTGGTCTCGAGCTCGTAGGAGTGGGTCGCCACCGTGACCAGGTCCTCCTGGCGGTACGGCGTCACGATCGCGTCCAGCCCGGCCACGTGGTCGGCGAACGCGCCCGGCCTCGCCGCTGGGGTCCACGAACAGGTAGCCGTGCCACTCGACGGCGTCCAGCTCGGCCAGCCCGAACTGCGATGGTGTCGAAGCCCTCGAGCTTGCGGAAGCCGCCCGGGGCGACCCGCAGGCTGCCGTCGAGCCGGTAGGTCCACGCGTGGTACGGGCAGACGATCGAGTGCCGCTTCACGGTGCTCCCGCACGGCACCAGCTCGTGGCCGCGGTGCCGGCACACGTTGGCGAAGGCCCGCAGCACGCCGTCGTCGTCCCGCACGACCAGCACGCCGCCGGCCCCGGTCTCCACGGAGTGCTGGGTGCCCCGCTCGCCGAAGCTCGCCGGTCAGGCCCAGGCACTGCCAGCCGCGAGAAGATGTTGGCCTGCTCCCAGGCCAGCACCGCCGGGTCGACGTACGCGAGGCGCGGCAGCATCCGCGACGAGCCGAAGGGGGCGTACGACGCCGCCAGGTCCTCGGCGGGCAGCGGAGCGAGGGTTCCGCGGAGTTGATTGAACATACAGTCAATCCTAGTTCTGCTCGTCGTGTCGGGTCCAGGTCTGGGGAGCCACGGTCAGGTCTCGCCCGCGAAGCTCCCGATCGACTCGCGGGTGCCGGTCCGGCGCCCCATGCGACGGTAGACCACGAAGCCCAGCGCGACCGCGAGCATGGCCGCGACGAGCATCAGCGTGGCCAGGGCGTTGAGCGCCGGTGTCGGGGCGGCCCGGGCGGTGTTGTAGATCTTCACCGACGTCGGCTCGGTGGACGAGTCGCCGGAGAGGTAGCGGACGATGACGAAGTCGTCGATCACGTCGGCGAACACCAGGACGGCGCTGGCCACGATCGCCGGGACCAGCATCGGCAGGATCACCCGGCGCTGCGCCGACATGGGCGACGCCCCGAGGTCCATCGCCGCCTCCTCGAGGTCGGACCCGATCGTGGCCAGCCGGGCGCGCACCAGGATCGCCGGGTAGGCCAGCTGGAAGGTCACCAGGCCGACGACCTGGGCACTGGTGCCGAGCGTGACCGGCAGCACCAGCGTCGTCACGACGAAGAGCAGTGCGACCGCCAGCAGGGTCTCGGGGAGGACGAAGGACAGCAGCAGCATCGCGTTGGCACCGCTCGGCAGCCGACCGTGCCAGCGGTCCAGCCCGATCGCCAGGGCGACCCCCAGTGGCACCGTGACCAGGGTGACCAGCACCCCGAGCTTGAGCGTCTGCACCAGCGCCGCCTGCAGGGTGTCGTCGTGCCACACCGAGCGGAACGGGTCGCCGTAGTACCAGCGCATCGAGAAGCCCTGCCAGCTGGTCCGCGACCGCCCGGAGTTGAACGAGAACAGCACGGCGACCAGCACCGGCAGCAGCGACCAGAGGAGGTAGGCGATGGTGACGGCCGCCAGCACCCGGGGCTTGCGCCACGGGTCCCGCCACCACGCCGCGACGCTGCTCACATCGCCCCGCCGTCCGCGCGGGACACCGAGCGCACGTAGTAGAGCATCGGCAGCAGCGAGACCAGCAGCACGAGCAGCACGAACGCCCCGGCCTGGCCGGTCTGCCCGGGTGTCAGCACCGTCTCGTTGATCAGGTTGCCCACCATCGAGGTGCGGGGCGAGCCGCTCAGCAGGTCGCTGGTGAAGTAGTCGCCGAGCATCGGCAGGCAGGTGAGCAGCACGCTGGCCACGATGATCGGGCGGGCCATCGGGAGGGTGACCCGGAAGAACGCCGACGACCGGCTGGCGCCGAGGTCGCGGGCGCTCTCCACCAGCGACGAGGGCAGCCGGTCGAGGCCGGCGTAGAGCGGGATGATCATGTACGGCACGTAGCCGTAGACCAGTCCCAGCACCACCACCGTCGAGTGCCCCGACAGCCAGTCGGTGTCACCGGGCAGGAAGCCGCCGATCGAGACGATCCGGTTGACCAGGCCGTCGTTGGCCAGCAGGTTGACCCACGCCAGCATCCGCATCATGTAGCTGATCCAGAACGGTGCGATCAGCAGCGTGAGGAGCAGCCCGCGCCACGGGCCGGCCAACCGTGCGACGTAGTAGGCGATCGGGAAGGCGATGAGCAGGCACAGCACGCTCGCGCTGAGCACGTAGACCGCGGTGCGCAGCAGGGCGGGACCGAAGATCGCGTCCGGGCCGACGATGTGGGTGACGACGTACTGCGGCTGGTCCGAGGACCACTGCAGCGGGTTCCAGACGGGGATGACGGTGCGGAACACCGGGTCGACGCCGCCGAACACGACGGCGAGGACGACGTACAGCGGGGCGAGGAAGAACAGCGCGAGCCAGGCCATCCCCGGCAGCGCCAGCACCGGTCCGAGCGCCCGGCTCCTCCTACCGGGCCGCGCGGGCCTCGTGCCGCCGCTCGCCCCCGGACCCTCCGCGGGCTCCTGGGTGAGCGGCACGGGAGCGGCCGTCACCCGCCCGCCTTGAACTGCTGCCAGATCCGGTGCCACGCGGCGTCGTTCTCGACCGACAGCTCGAGGAGCCGGTAGCCGCGTCGCGAACCACTCCTCGCGGACCGCGGCGGTGGCGAGGTTCGCCGGCAGGTAGCCGTCGGCGACCAGGCGCTCCGGGTCGAGCGCCTGCTGCGGCGGCTGGTACCCGATGAAGCCGAAGTTCTTCAGCGAGTTCTTCTCGTCGAGCATGTGCTGGAGGAAGAGGTGCGCCAGCACCGGGTTCTGGCCGCCGGTGAGCACCATCATCAGGTCGTTGTCGACCAGGCCCAGCCCGTCCTCGGGGAACCAGTAGCGCAGGATGTCGGCCGACTGGCCCTCGGGGAGGTAGTACTGCGCGTTGACCGCGTCGCCCGACCACATCTGGCTGATGCCGAGCTGCCCCGACGGCAGGTCGTTGTACATCGAGACGGTGACCTTGGGCTTGACCGCCTCGCTCAGCTCGGTCAGCCCGTCGTCGATGACCTGGAGGTCCGCGGGCTTGTCGGTGTTGACGTCGGTGATGCCGGCGCGCAGCCCGACCATGGCCATGCACGTGTGCCAGTCGTCGATGACCGCCACCTCGCCCGCGTACGCCGGGTCCCACAGCGCGTCGTACGGGTTCGGGAGCGCGGCCACGTCCTCGGTCACCTGGTCCGTCCGCCACCCGATCCCGGTGGTGTAGACGCTGTAGGGCACCGAGTAGCGGGCCTCGCCGTCGTACCACGGGCTCTCGAACGTCTCCCACACGTTGCCGAGGTTGCTGAGGTAGCTGTGGTTGAGCGGACGCACCAGCGCCGCGGTCACCAGCCGGCCGATCTGGTCGTAGCTCGGGAAGTAGATGTCGAAGGGGACCGCGCCGGTGCGGATCTTGGTGATCGCCTCGTCGGTGTCGTTGAAGGTCGAGATCTTGACCTCGACGCCGTACTTCTCCTCGAAGGACTTCACCACGCTCGGGGCGATGTAGTCGGCGTAGTTGTAGAGCAGCAACGGCCCGGCCTCGGGCGGCAGCCCGTCCGCGATCGGCTGGTTGTCGTCGCTGATCGGCCAGGTGACCGGGTTGTCGGGCGACGCGATGGTGAGCGTCTCCCCCTTCCCCGTCGTGGTGCCCGGAGCGTCCGCGCAGGCCTGCAGCAACGCCGACAGGGTCGGCACCGAGATCCCGAGCAGGGCGGCGTTGCGCAGCAACGTCCGCCGGTCGATCGCCGGGCCACCCGTGCCGGGGCGTGCCGGAGCGCGTCGGGGCGCGGATCTGCGGGCACGAGCCATGCCGGCCTCCGGAGGTCCGGGGTGTTGTCGGGCCCGTTCACCGTCACATAAACTGAATGCTCAGTCAATCGTTTCCGGTGCCCGACCGAAAGGCTCCTCGTGACCGACTCCGTGGCACTCGACCGGCCCCTCGACGCTGTCGACGCCCTCATCGACAGCGAGTCCGAGGCGTTCGTCCGGCGCCAGCCGCGCAGCACGGCGATGATCGCCTCGGCCGCCCGCTCGCTCGCCGGCGGCGCGACCTCCAACTGGCAGATCGCCGAGCCGCAGGCGGTGTGGATGAGCCACGGCGAGGGCTCGCACGTCTGGGACGTCGACGGCAACGAGTACGTCGACATGCACGGCGGGTACGGCGCCTCGATCGCCGGCCACGGCCACCCGGCCATCGTCGAGGCGGTGTCGGCCCGGGTCCGGCGCGGCACGCACTTCGCCCAGCCGACCGAGGACGCGATCTGGGTCGCCGAGGAGCTGGCCCGGCGCTTCGGCCTGCCGCTGTGGCGGTTCGCCAACTCCGGCACCGAGGCCACCATGGACGCCCTCCACCTGATGCGGGCGCTCACCGGGCGGGACCTGGTGCTCAAGGTCGAGGGCTGCTACCACGGCCACCACGACTCGGTGCAGGTGTCGGTGCTGCCGGAGGCCGACGAGATCGGGCCGGTCGACGCGCCGCTGCGCGTGCCCGGGAACACCGGCATCCCGCAGGCGATCATGGACCTGATCGTGGTCGTCCCGTTCAACGACCTGGCCGCCGTGGCCCGGGCCCTGGCGGCGTACCGCGGGCGCATCGCGGGCATGATCGTCGAGCCGGTGATGATGAACGCCGGCATCATCCGGCCCGACGACGGCTACCTCGCCGGGCTGCGCGACCTGCTGCACGCCGAGGGCGCCTACCTCACCTTCGACGAGGTGAAGACCGGGTTCACCACCGGGCCGGCGGGCGCCATCGGACGCTACGGCGTCGTCCCCGACCTGGTCTGCCTGGCGAAGGCCCTGGGCGGCGGCATCCCCGTCGCCGCGATCGGCGGCACCGAGGAGATCATGTCGGCCATCGCCGACGGTCGCTACGAGCAGGTCGGCACCTTCAACGGCAACCCGCTGGCGATGGCCGCGACCCGCGCCAACCTCTCCCACGTGCTCGACGACGCCGGCTACGCGCGCCTCGACGCGCTCGCGGCCCGGGCCCGGCGCGGCATCGAGGGGCACATCGAGGCCGAGGGCCTGGACTGGCACGTGGTCAGCGTCGGGGCCAAGGGCTGCGTCGCCTTCACCGGGGTGCCGGTCCGCAACTACCGCGACTTCCTCGAGGTCGACGACCGCTGGGGCCAGCTGCACTGGCTCCTGCAGCACAATGGCGGGGTGTTCCTCCCACCCTGGGGCAAGGTCGAGCAGTGGCTGCTGTCGGTGCAGCACACCGACGACGACGTCGACCGCCTCGTCGCCAACTTCGGCCGGCTGGCCAGGGTCGCCGGCGCCGCCGGGGCCGCCTGATGCCGGGCGGCGCGCTGAGCCTGGTCGCGCTGACCAAGTCGTTCGGCGACGTCGTCGCCGTCGACGGCATCGACCTCGAGATGCCCGCGGGCGAGTTCTGCTCCCTGCTCGGCGCCTCCGGGTGCGGGAAGACCACGACCCTGCGGATGATCGCGGGCTTCGAGCGCCCCGACGGCGGCCAGATCCTCCTCGACGGCCGGGACATGGCTCCCGACCCGCCGCACGTGCGCCCGGTCAACACCGTCTTCCAGAACTACGCGCTGTTCCCGCTGATGACGGTCTGGGACAACGTCGCCTTCGGGCTGCGCTACCAGGACGTCGACCGGGCCGAGACGAAGCGCCGGGTCGGCGAGGCGCTCGCGCTCGCCCGGATCGAGGAGCTCGGCCACCGCCGGCCGGCCCAGCTCTCCGGCGGTCAGCAGCAGCGGGTGGCGCTGGCCCGGGCGCTCGTGCTGAACCCCCGGGTCCTGCTGCTCGACGAGCCGCTGGGCGCGCTGGACGCCCAGCTGCGCAAGCACCTCCAGCTGCAGCTCCGTCAGCTCCAGCGCGACGTCGGCATCACCTTCGTCTACGTCACGCACGACCAGGAGGAAGCGCTCACGATGAGCGACCGGATCGCCGTGATCGCCGAGGGGAAGGTCGAGCAGGTCGGCACCCCCGAGGAGATCTACGCGCGCCCGGCCACGGCGTACGTCGCCGGCTTCCTCGGGTCGGCGAACATCTTCGACGCCGAGGTCACCGGGCTCGACGGCGCGACCGCGACCTGCACCGCGCTCGGCACCGGCCTGACCGCCGAGGTGGCCGGTGACGTCGGCACCGGACCGGCCGCCGTGGTCATCCGGCCGGAGCGGATCGCGGTCGCGGAGGAGGACTCGCCCGGACCCACGGGCCACAACCGGCTCACCGGCACCGTCCAGGACGTCGTCTACCTCGGCGCCGCGACCCAGGTCCGCGTCGAGGTCGCCGGCCAGGTGCTGCTGGTGCAGGTGGCCAACCAGGCCGGGCCGCGCTCGTTCCTGGCGAGCCCGGGTGACCGGGTGGCGTGCTGGTTCTCGCCGACGGCCGTGCAGGTGCTGCCGCGGGGCGCGGTGGCCGCGCCCGTCGAGCTCGAGGTCGAGATCAGCCGCTGACGGCGGCCCGGCGGCGCCGGGTGCGGGTGCCGCCGGGACGACGGGGCAACCCGTCGATGCCGAGCCGCTGCTCGGCGTACTCCATCGCCATGTCGTAGGCGACCTCGGAGGTGATCTCCTGGTCGGCGAGCGCGACCTGGGTGGCGAGGCCGTCGAGGAGCACGCTGTAGGTGAGCGCGAAACGGCGGACGTCGAGGTCGCCGACGACGCCGTCCTCCTGGCCGGCGCGGACGACCTGCTCGATCAGGTCGCGCCACCGCCCGTCGAGCTCGACGCGGGCCTCGCGGACCTCGGGGTGCCGGAACGCGGTGGCCCAGAGGTCCAGCCACAGGCCCCAGGCACCGCTGATCTCGCCCTCGTTCTGCGGCACGCAGGACCACTCCACGAGCAGGGAGAGGCGCTTGCGGAAGTCGGGCTCCTCCGCGAGCAGCGTGCTGGCCGCGTCGTAGAACGACTCCTCGGAGAAGCGCAGCGCGTCGACCAGCAGCCGGTCGCGGGTGCCGAAGTAGTAGATGACGAGGGCGGAGCTCGCCCCGGCGCGCTTGGCGACGTCGGCGATCCGGGTCTCGCCGAACCCGCGCTCGCTGATCAGCTCCGCCGCGGCCTCGAGCATCGCCCGGCGGCGGGCCTCGTTCCCCTCGGTGGCGGGCGCGGCCTGGGCCATCGGCGCTGGTCTCCCGTCCTCGGCGGGCCGCTCCGGCCCCTTGTCAGCGAGGCTATCACCTCGTTAGATTGAACAGTCAGTCAAACACCGCACCGGCCGACCGGAAGGCTCGCGATGTCCCAGTCCTACGACGCGATCGTGGTCGGCGGTGGCCACAACGGCCTCGTCGCCGCCGCCTACCTGGCCCGCGCCGGCGCCCGCACGCTGGTCCTGGAGGCGCGGCCGACCGTGGGCGGCGCCGCGACCACCGAGTCGCCCTGGCCGGACGCGCCCCACCTGCGGGTGTCGCGGCTCTCCTACGTGATGAGCCTGATGCCGCCCACCATCGTGCGCGACCTCGACCTGGGCCGGCACGGCTACGTGGTGCACCCGATGGGGCCGTACTACCAGGCCTTCCCCGAGGGCGGGTCGCTGACGATCTACGAGGACGATGAGGCGCGGACCTTCGACGAGATCAGCCGTTGGTCGAAGAAGGACGCCGCGGCCTGGCCGCGGTGGAACGCCTGGCTCGCCGGCCTGGCCGAGGTGATGGGTCCGCTGCTGACGCGGGTGCCGCCCACCATCGGGTCCCACTCCCCCGCCGAGGTGGCCGACCTGGCCCGGCTGGTGTGGACCAACCGGGGGGTCGACGTCCGCACGGTCGCCGACCTGACCCGGCTGATGACGATGAGCATCGCCGACCTGCTCGACGACTGGTTCGAGTCGCCCCAGGTCAAGGGGGCCCTGGCGGTGAACGGCGTGATCGGCACCTGGGCAGGCCCCTACGCGCCGGGCACGGCGTACGTGATGGCGCACCACTCCATCGGCGACGTCGGCGACGGCGCCGGGCTGGGCAGCTGGGGCTACCCGGAGGGCGGCATGGGCGCCGTCTCCGCGGCCATCGGCCGGGCCGCCGTCGGCTTCGGCGCCGAGGTCCGCACCAACGCCCGCGTCGAGAGCGTGCGGACCCACGGCGGCCGGGCGACCGGCGTGGTGCTCGAGGGCGGCGAGGAGCTCACGGCCCCGTTCGTGGTCACCAGCCTGCACCCCAAGATCGCCTTCCTCGAGCACCTCGCCCGCACCGACCTGCCCGAGGACTTCGTCGCCGACATCGAGCGCTGGAACTCCCGCAGCGGCGTGGTCAAGATCAACCTCGCGCTCGGCGAGCTGCCCAGCTTCACCGCGGACCCGAGCGACGGGCTGGCCGAGCACCACACCGGCTCGGTCGAGATGGCGCCCTCGATGGACTTCATCGAGCGCGCCTTCCAGGACGCTCGGGAGGGCCGCGCCGCCCTGCTGCCCTTCAGCGACGGGGTCATCCCGACCACGCTCGACAAGACGCTGAACCCGGACGGGACGCACATCTTCTCGCTGTTCACCCAGTACGTCCCGCACGAGTGGAGCGAGCAGCCGCACACCGAGGAGCTCGAGGCGTACGCCGACCGGTTGATCGACCTCTACGACCAGGTCGCGCCGGGCTTCGCCGCCTCCATCACCCATCGCGACATCGTCGGGCCGCACGAGATGCAGGAGGAGTACGGCCTGGTCGGTGGCAACATCTTCCACGGCGAGCTCACGCCCGAGCAGCTGTTCCACATGCGTCCCGCGCCGGGCTACGCCGACTACCGCACCCCGATCGCCGGGCTCTACAACGCGAGCTCGGCGACGCACGGCGGCGGCGGGGTGTGCGGCATCCCCGGGTGGCAGGCCGCCCGCGCCGCGCTGGCCGACCGCCGGACCCGCTGGGGCCGGATCAAGCACCGCGTGAGGCCCGCGTCTTGAACGATGCCGTCCGGGCGATGCTCGAGGCGGAGTCCGTCGCCGTCGTGGGGGCCAGTCCCCGGCCCGGGAGCCTCGGGGAGCGGATGGTCGGCGAGGTGCTCCGCTCTCCCGGCTTCCGGAAGGTCTGGCTGGTCAACCCGGGCTACCCGGAGGTCGCCGGGCGCGCGTGCCTGCCCGAGCTCGCGGCCCTGGACGAGTCCCCCGACCTGGTCCTGCTCGGCGTGGGTGACGGCCGCGTCGTTGCGCCAGCTCGAGGCCGCGGCCGAGGCCGGGGCGCGGGGCGCCGTCGTCTTCGGCAGCGCCCACGGCCCGGGGGTCCGCGAGGGACTCCTGCGAGTGGCGCACGATGCCGGGATGGCGCTGTGCGGCGCCGGCTGCATGGGGTTCTGGGACGTGCGCGGCGGTCGCCGCGCGCTCGGCTACGTCGAGCGAGACGCGCTGCCGGTCGGACCGGTCTCGCTGGTCACGCACTCGGGCTCGGTCTTCTCGACGCTGCTGCGCACCCGGTTGCGGCTCGGCTTCGACCTTGCGGTGTCGTCGGGTCAGGAGCTCGTGACCACCACCGCCGACTACGTCGACCATGTCGTCGACCGCACCGACACCCGGGTGCTGGCGCTCGTGCTCGAGACGGTGCGGGACGGCCCGCGGCTGCGGCTCGCCCTGCGCCGCGCGCGCGAGGCCGGCATCGAGGTCGTGCTGCTGCCGGTGGGCGGCTCGCCGCTCGGGTCCGCGCTGGTCGCGGCGCACTCCGGGGCGGTCGCCGGCGACTCGGCCACCTGGGAGGCGCTCGTCGACGACGTGGGCGGGCACCTGGTCGGCGATCTCGCCGAGCTCGCCGACACGCTGGCGGTGCTCGCCTCACCGCGCCGGCCGGGCACGGGTCGCGGCCTGGCGACCGTGCACGACTCGGGTGCGGAGCGGAGCCTGGTGGCCGACCTCGCCCACGCGCTCGACGTCCCGCTGCCCGCGCTCGCCGCCTCCACGCGATCCCGGCTGGCCGCCCGGCTGGACGACGGCCTGGAGCCCGCGAACCCGCTGGACGTCTGGGGCGGGGGCGCGGACACCCACGGTCTCTTCGCCGACTGCCTGACCGCCGTGAGCGCCGACCCCGGGATCGGGGTGACGGCACTGGCCGTCGACCTGGTGCCGGAGTACGACGGCGACACGTCGTACCTCGACGCCGTCCTGGACGCCGCCTCGGCGACCGACCGACCGCTGGTGGTGCTCGCCGGGCTGCCTGCCGCCCTCGACGAGGCGGCCGCCGCGCGGCTCCGGGAGGCGGGCGTGCCGGTCCTCGAGGGCTTCCGCAGCGGCCTGCTCGCGGTGCGCCACCTGCTCGCCGCGGACCGGTCGCTCCCCGCGCTGGACACCGTCGTCGACGCGACGCGGGCGGCCCGGTGGCGCGGTCGGCTGGCCGCGCTGGACGCCGTCGGGATCGGGCGGCTGCTCGCCGACTACGACATTCCCGCTCCGGCGGCCCGGGCGGCCGCGACGGTCGAGGAGGCCACCGCCGCCGCTCGACAGGTCGGCTGGCCGGTGGTGCTGAAGACGGCCGCAGCCGGCCTCGGGCACCGCTCCGACGTGGGTGGTGTGGTGCTGGGTCTGGCCGACGAGGGCGCGGTCGCGGCGGCGTACGCCGAGCTCGCCGGGCGGCTGGGCCCGGCGGTGACCGTCCATCGACAGGTGCCGACCGGGGTGGAGCTCTCCGTGGGTGTGGTGCGCGACCCGCGGCTCGGGCCGATGGTGGTGGTGGCCGCCGGCGGCGTGCTGGTCGAGCTGCTGGCCGACCGGGCCGTGGCCCTCCCGCCGCTGTCGGCCGACGCGGCCCATCGGATTCTCGACCGGCTGCGGGTGCGGCCGCTCCTCGACGGCTGGCGCGGCGGCGCACCGGCCGACCTCGACGCCCTGGCCGACCTGGTGGCGGCGGTGTCGCGGCTGGCTCTCGAGCTCGGGGACGACCTCGAGGCGCTCGACCTCAACCCGGTGATCGCCGGGCCCGACGGGGCGATCGCGGTGGATGCACTGGTCCTTCCCCGCCGGACGGACCACGACGACAACAACAACGACGAGGAGAACCCATGCACGGGCTGAGCGAGGACGACCGTCGGATCCGGGACCGGGCCCGGGCCTTCACCGACACGCTGATCCCGCACGAGGTGGAGGTCGAGCTCGCCGGCGGCGCGCTCGACCCGGCCGTCGCGCGCGAGCACCACAAGGACGCGCTGCGCCGAGGGCTCTACGCGACCAACATGCCGACCTCGGTGGGCGGGCCGGGCTTCACCGCCCTGCAGCAGGTGCTGGTGCAGGAGCAGGTGGGCCGGGTCACCAACGGCCTCGCCTGGGTCATGCACACGCCTCCCCAGTGGTGGGCGGAGGTCGCCACCGAGGAGCAGCTCGAGCGCTGGCTGCGGCCGGCGGTGGCCGGGGACCGGCACGAGTGCTACGCCATCACCGAGGAGCTCGCGGGCAGTGACGTCAGCGCCCTGACGACCACCGCGCGGCGCGACGGCGACGACTACGTCGTGAACGGCACGAAGTGGCACGTCACGTCGTACAACGTCGCCGACTACTGCTTCGTGCAGGCCGTCCTCACCGACGGTCCGCACGCGGGCGAGCACGTGCTGCTGGTCGTGGACCTGCCGACGCCGGGCATCGAGGTGGTGCGGACGCCGGCGTACTCCCACCACATCGCCGACGAGCACCCGATCGTCTCCTTCACCGACGTCCGCGTCCCCGCCGCTCAGCTGATCGGCGAGGAGGGTGCGGGGATGACCTTCGCGCAGGACTGGTTCCGCTTCGAGCGGGTGATGGTGGCCGCCCGGTGCGTCGGCGCGTCCGCGCGGCTGGTCGACGAGATGACGGCGTTCGCCGGGTCCCGGATCGTCGGCGGCCAGCCGCTCGGCGAGCACCAGCTGGTGACCGCGATGCTCGCCGACTCGGCCACCGAGCTCTTCGCCGCCCGGGCCGCGCTCTACGAGGTCGCGCGCTCGATCGACGCCGGCGAGGACCGCGCCGTGCTCCACGCCCGCGCGTCGATGGTCAAGCTGCTCTGCTCCGAGACCGCCGGTAGGGTCGCCGACCGCGCCGTGCAGGTCTTCGGCGGCCGCGGCTACATGCGCGAGAACGTCGCCGAACGGATGTACCGCGAGCTCCGCGTCGAGCGCATCTGGGAGGGCGCCAGCGAGCTCCAGCGCCTGATCGTCGGCCGCCAGCTCCTCAAGCGCGGCGCCCCCGCCGTCCTCGGCTCCTGACCCCCCACGTGACCGGGCACTTCATGCCACTCAGACCCGTTCCAGCGGGCACTTCGTGCGCCGCGAGTGCCCGCTCGGCGGGTCTTGTGTGAGCTGAACTGCCCGCTCACCTATCAGGCGTCGAAGTCGACGGTGAGGGTGTCGGAGACGGGGTAGGACTGGCAGGTGAGGACGAAGCCGGCGTCGACCTCGGCGGCCTCGAGGGCGTAGTTGCGGCGCATGTCGACCTCGCCGTCGCGGACCAGCGCCCGGCAGGTGCCGCAGACGCCGCCCTTGCAGGCGAAGGGCAGGTCGGAGCGGGACGTCTGCGCGGCGTCCAGGATCGTCGAGGACCGCGGCATCGGCGCGGTGGAGCTCAGCCCGTCGAGGACGACGGTCACCTCGCTGACCTCACCCTCGAGCGCGGGGTCGGAGCGGTGGAGCTCGGGGGGCGGCTCGTCGACGTAGAAGAGCTCGAAGTGCACGCGGTCGGCCGGTACGCCGAGCTCCTCGAGCACCGCGCGCGCGTCGTTGATCATCTCGAACGGCCCGCACAGCCAGACGTGGTCGACCGCCTCCACCGGCACCAGCACCTCGACCAGCCGGCGCAGCCGGTCGGCATCGAGCCGGCCGGAGAACAGCTCGACGTCACGGGGCTCGCGGCTCAGGACATGGACGACCTGGAGCCGCGGCCCGTAGCGGTTCTTCAGGTCGCCGAGCTCCTCGGCGAACATCACCGACTGGCTGGTGCGGTTGCCGTAGAGCAGCGCCACCTCGGCGTCGGGGTGGCGGAGCACGGTGCCCGCGATCGAGATCATCGGCGTGATCCCGGAGCCGGCAGCGATGCAGAGGTGCCGGCCACCGGACTCGGCGTCGGCGCGGAAGGCCCCGGTGGGCGTGCCGATCTCGAGCTCCATGCCCGGCCGGACCGTGTTGACCAGCCACGAGGAGAAGGTGCCGCTGGGGATCTCCCGCACGCCGATCCGCGGGCGCGCGCCGGCCGGGGCGCAGATGGAGTACGACCGGCGGTGCTCCCGGCCGTCGATCATCCGGCGCACGGTGAGCGACTGGCCGGCCTCGAAGTCGTAGGCGTCGCGCAGGGCGTCGGGCACGTCGAAGGTGACCGCGACGCTGTCGTCGGTCAGCCGCTCGACATCGGCGACGGTGAGGGTGTGGAAGACGGGTACGGCGCGGGTCGGCGCCTTCGGTGCCGTCGTGGCCCGCTCGGTGGTCGAGGTCATCAGATCTCCTTGACGTGCTCGAACGGCTCGAGGCACGTCGTGCAGCGGTAGAGCGCCTTGCACGCGGTGGCGCCGAACTCCGAGGTGAGCTCGACGTCGGCCGAGCCGCAGCGCGGGCAGGCGATCGCCCGCCGCGTGGGCAGCAGGTTCAGGACGACCGGACCCGCGGTCGGAGCCGCACCCGGCGGCGAGATGCCGTGCTCGGCGAGCTTGCGACGTCCCTCGGCGCTGATCCAGTCGCTCGACCAGGCCGGCGTCAGCTCGACCCGCACCCGGACGTCGGCGTACCCCGCGTCGCGGAGCCGGTGCACCAGGTCGTCGCGCATGGTCGCCATCGCCGGGCAGCCGGAGTACGTCGGCGTGATCGCCACCTCGACCCGGTCGTCGTGCTCCTCCACGGCGCGCAGCACCCCGAGGTCCTCCAGGGTGAGCATCGGCATCTCGGGGTCGGTGACCGTCCGGCGCGACCGCGCTACGCCGTTACCACTGCCCCTCCGGGTGCGCGCGGGCGACGACCTGCATCTCGGCGAGCAGCAGGCTGAGCGCCTCGGTGTGCAGCCCGTGCCGCCCGGTGCGGCCGTTGACCCCGGCGAGCGCGCCGCGCTCGGGGCGGTCGACCCCACTCGCGGCGAAGACCTGCTCGAGCACCACGTCGACCTCGTCGGCCACGGTGGCCGGGTCGATGCCGACGCCGACTGCCGGCCAGCTCGACCTCGACGGGGTGCGAGGTCACCAGCTCGGGGTAGAGCGGCCACAGCTGGTCGAGGGCCGCCACCAGCCGCCGCCGGGACTCCTCGGTGCCGCGGGCCAGAGTCAGGAACCAGCGGCCGGCGTAGTCGCGGTGGTAGGCCAGCTCCTTGACGCCCTTCGCGGCCACGGCCGCGAGCACGTGGTCGCGGCTCCCGGCCAACCGTTCGAGGACGGAGAGCCGCGCGGTGCTGAACAGCAGCACCCGCACCACCGCGTGCGCGAAGTCGCCGTTGGGCACCTCCGCCAGCCGCACGTTGCGGAAGTCCTGCGCGTCGCGGAAGAAGGCCAGCGCGTCCTCCGGCGGCACCGGCGAACCCGCGGGCAGCGTCGGGACGACGGCCGGGTCGGCGGCCGCGGCCCGGGCCAGCAGCAACCGCGCCTGTCCCAGCAGGTCCAGCGCGATGTTGGCCAGCGCGATGTCCTCCTCCAGGTCGGGCGCGAGACTGCACCACTCCGAGAGCCGGTGGGACAGCACGAGCGCGTCGTCGCCGAGCATCAGGCAGTACGCCGCGAGCGCGGCGCCGTCGACGCCGTCCGGCAGCGTGGTGTCGACGCCGGCGAGCGGGTCCTCGAAGTCGGTGCCGAAGGCCCACTGGGACGAGTCGGGACCGAGCAGGCCGTCGTACACGCTGCCGTGCTCGTCGCTGGGGTCGGGGGCTGAGTGGCTCATGGCTCATGGTGGCTCATGGGTGGCTCATCGGTGCGACATCACATGTGCGGGACGTTGTCGGGGATGTCGTAGAACGTCGGGTGCCGGTAGACCTTGTCGCCGCTCGGGGCGAACAGCGGGTCCTTCTCGTCCGGGCTGGACGCGGTGATCGCATCGGCGCGGACCACCCAGATGCTGACGCCCTCGTTGCGGCGGGTGTAGACGTCGCGCGCGTGCCGGACGGCCATCTCGTCGTCGGGGGCGTGGAGCGAGCCGACGTGCACGTGGTTGAGGCCGCGCTTGCCGCGCACGAACACCTCGTAGAGGGGCCACTCGTCCCGGGTCATCGCGCTGCCTCGGCGAAGGCGGTGGCGGCTTCACGGACCCAGGCGCCGTCCTCGTGCGCGGCGCGGCGGTGGGCGATGCGCTGGGCGTTGCAGGGGCCGTTGCCCTTCACGACCGCCATGAACTCGTCCCAGTCGGGCTGGCCGAAGTCGTGGTGCCCGCGCTCGTCGTTCCACACCAGATCGGGGTCGGGCAGGGTCACTCCCAGGGCCTTCGCCTGCGGCACGGACATGTCCACGAACCGCTGCCGCAGCTCGTCGTTGCCGTTGCGCTTGATGCCCCAGGCCATCGACTGCGCCGAGTTGGGCGACTCGTCGTCGGGCGGGCCGAACATCATCAGCGCCGGCCACCAGAACCGGTCGACCGACTCCTGCACCATCGCGCGCTGGGCGTCGGTGCCGCGCATCATCGTCATCAGCAGCTCAAACCCCTGCCGCTGGTGGAAGGACTCCTCCTTGCAGATCCGGATCATCGCCCGGCCGTAGGGCCCGAACGACGTGCGGCACAGCGGCACCTGGTTGCAGATCGCCGCGCCGTCCACGAGCCAGCCGATGGTGCCCACGTCGGCGTAGGAGAGGGTCGGGTAGTTGAAGATGGAGGAGTACTTCTGCTTGCCGTCGATGAGCATCCGGGTGAGCTCCCCGCGGGAGACGCCGAGGGTCTCGCAGGCGGAGTAGAGGTAGAGCCCGTGGCCGGCCTCGTCCTGGACCTTGGCCAGCAGGATGGCCTTGCGGCGCAGCGACGGGGCGCGGGTGATCCAGGCGCCCTCCGGCTGCATGCCGATGATCTCGGAGTGCGCGTGCTGCGCGACCTGGCGCACCAGCGTCTTGCGATAGCCCTCGGGCATCCAGTCGCGGGGCTCGATGCGATCGCCCGCCTCGATCGTGTCGTCGAACTGCGCCTGCAGCACCGACTCCAGCACGGCCTCGGACGTCATCTTCGCTCCTCGAATTACTGACCGATCGGTCAGGACTAGTCTGGCACGCAGTCAGGTCCCCCGCAACGAGAGAGGAACCCTCCGTGTCCACTCTGCTCCAGAGCTACGCCGCCGGGAAGTGGTTCACCGCATCCGATGAGGGTGCTCCCCTGCGCGACGCCACCACCGGCGAGGAGGTCGCGCGCATCAGCAGCACCGGGCTCGACCTGGGCGCGATGACGGCGTACGCCAAGGGGGTCGGCGGTCCGGCCCTGCGGGCGATGACGTTCCACGAGCGGGCCGTGCTGCTCAAAGAGCTCGGCAAGCACCTGACGAGCATCAAGGACGAGTTCCACGCGCTCTCGCTCCGCACGGGGGCCACCCCGCGGGACGGCATGGTGGACATCGAGGGCGGCATCGGCACCCTCTTCGGCATCGCCAGCAAGGCGACCCGCGAGCTGCCCAACGACATCGTGGTCCTCGACGGCGGGCTCGAGCGGCTCGGCCGCGAGGGGACCTTCGTCGGCCAGCACGTGTACGCCTCGCGCCCGGGGGTCGCGGTGCAGATCAACGCCTTCAACTTCCCGGTCTGGGGGATGTTGGAGAAGCTCGCACCGGCGTTCATCGCGGGGCTGCCGACCATCGTGAAGCCGGCCAGCCAGACGGCGTACCTCACCGAGCTCGTCGTCCGCCGGATCATCGAGTCCGGGCTGCTCCCCGATGGCACCCTACAGCTGCTCAGCGGCTCCGCCGGCGGCCTGCTCGACGAGTTGACCGTGCAGGACTCCGTCGCGTTCACCGGGTCCGCGCACACCGCCGGGATGCTGCGCACCCACACCAACGTCCTCCACGGCGGCGTCCAGCTCGGCGTGGAGGCCGACTCGCTCAACTGCTCGATCCTCGGTCCCGACGTGACCACCGACGACCCGGAGTTCGAGCTGTTCGTCAAGGGCGTCGTCGCGGAGATGACCGCCAAGGCCGGGCAGAAGTGCACGGCCATCCGCCGCGTCATCGTCCCCGCCGCCCGCGCCGACGAGGTGATCGAGGCCGTCTCGGCGCGGCTGGCCCGGATGCCCGTCGGCAACCCCGCGCACCCCGACACCCGGATCGGCGCACTCGCCAGCCTCGAGCAGCGCGAGGAGGTACGCAAGGCCATCCAGTCCCTGCGCGCCTCGGCGCAGGTCGTGTACGGCGACCCCGACCACGTCGACGTGGTCGACGGCGACGACGAGCGCGGCGCGTTCCTCTCCCCCGTGCTGCTCCGGGCCGCCGCGGGTGCGGTCGAACCACACGACGTGGAGCCCTTCGGTCCGGTCAGCACCGTGCTCGCCTACGACTCCGTCGCCGAGGCGGTCGAGCTGGCCGCGCGCGGCAAGGGCAGCCTGGTCGGCTCGCTGGTCACCCACGACCCCGACGTGGCCCGCAGCATCACCCTCGGCCTGGCGCCCTGGCACGGCCGGGTCCTCGTGCTCGACCGCGACGACGCGGCCGAGTCCACCGGGCACGGCTCCCCCCTGCCGATGCTGGTCCACGGGGGCCCGGGTCGAGCCGGCGGCGGCGAGGAGCTCGGTGGCGTCCGCGGCATCGTCCACCACATGCAGCGCACCGCGATCCAGGCCTCGCCGGACATGATGACCGCCATCACCGGCCGCTGGACGACCGGTTCGGCGCGCCGGACCGGCGACGTTCACCCGTTCCGCAAGAGCCTGGCCGAGCTCCGGATCGGCGACACGATCGCCTCCGCGTCGCGGACCGTGACGCTCGCCGACATCGACCACTTCGCGGAGTTCACCGGTGACACGTTCTACGCGCACACCGACCCCGAGGCCGCCGCGGCCAACCCCCTCTTCGGCGGCATCGTCGCGCACGGGTACCTCGTGGTGTCGCTGGCCGCCGGCCTGTTCGTCGACCCCGACCCCGGACCGGTGCTGGCCAACTTCGGCGTCGACAGCCTGCGCTTCCTCACCCCGGTCAAGGTCGACGACACCATCGCGGTGACCCTGACCGTCAAGCAGATCACGCCGCGCAGCAACGCCGACTACGGCGAGGTCCGCTGGGACGCCCTGGTCACCAACGCCGACGGCGAGCCGGTCGCGACGTACGACGTGCTCACGCTGGTCGCCAAGACCTGGCCGTAGCCGCGATGCGTCAGTGAGCGGTCGGCACCAACCGGAACCAGCGGTAGCCGTAGCCGTCGAGCGGCAGCGAGGCGCGCCCGTGGTCGTCGAGGACCACCCTGCCCGGCGTGAAGACGTCGTCGAGGCCGTAGGTCCGGTCGTTCGGCAGCGGCACGGTCAGGTCGACCGACACCGGGGCCGCGCCGAGGTTGTGCACCGCGACGACCGTCGAGCCCTCCCAGGTGCAGGAGTGGGCCAGCACCTGGCGGGCGGGCTGAGGCAGGGCGTTGAAGTCGCCCCACCCGAGCTCCGGGCAGCCGCGGTAGCTCCGGATCAACGTCTGCAGGAACGTCCACAGGGAGTCCGGGTCGCGCTTCTGGTCCCGGACGTTGACGTGGTCGGGGCCGTAGCCGCCGGGCACCGGCCGCTGGATCAGCCGCCCGGGGGCGGCGTCGGAGAAGCCACCGGTGCGACCGGGGCTCCACTGCATGGGTGATCGCACGGCCATCCGGCCCTCGGCATCGAGGTCCTCGCCCATGCCGATCTCCTCGCCGTAGTACAGCGTGGGGGTGCCGGGCAGGGAGAACAGCAGGCTGTAGACCATGCGGATGCGCCGCGGGTCGCCGTCGAGCATGGGCGGGACCCGCCTCTTGAGGCCGCGGCCGTAGACCTGCATCGCCGGCTCGGGACCGAATGCCGCGAAGACCTCCTGGCGCTCCTCGTCGCTGAGCTTGTCCAAGGTGAGCTCGTCGTGGTTGCGCAAGAAGGTCGCCCACTGGCAGTCCGGGTGCAGGACGGGCCGGCCCTTCAGCGCCCGGGTCAGGGGCCGCGCGTCCTGCCGGGCCAGCGACAGGTAGACCGCCTGCATGGTGATGAAGTCGAACATCATCTGCAGCTCGTCGCCCGCGGCACCCCCGAAGTACCTCTTCTGCTCGGCGCGGGGCAGGTTCACCTCGCCCAGCAGGACCCCGTCACCGCGGCGTCGGCCCAGGAACGCGCGCAGCGCCTTGAGGTAGTCGTGCGGGTCCCCCGGGACGGAGTCGTCATCGGTCTCGATGTCCTGCACCAGGAAGGGGACCGCGTCGACGCGGAAGCCCGCGAGACCCAGCTGGAGCCAGAAGCCCATGGCCTTGGCGATCTCGTCGCGCACGGCGGGGTTGGCGAAGTTCAGGTCGGGCTGGTGGGAGTAGAAGTGGTGGAGGTACCACTCCCCCGTCGCGTCGTCGCGGCTCCAGATGCTGTCCTCCTTGTCGGGGAAGACGACCTGGTCGGAGGTGTCGGGGGGCGGGTCGGCGCGCCAGACGTAGAAGTCCCGGTAGCGGTTGGTCGTGCTGCGGCGGGCGGCCTTGAACCACGGGTGCTTGTTGGAAGTGTGGTTGACCACGAGGTCGGCGATGACCCGGATGCCCCGGTCGCCGGCGGTGCGGATCAGCTCGACCAGGTCCCCGTGCGTCCCCAGCCTGGGGTCGACGCCGAAGAGGTCGGTGACGTCGTACCCGTCGTCGCGGTCCGGCGTCGGGAAGAACGGCATCAGCCACAGGCAGGTGATGCCGAGCTCGGCGAGGTAGTCGATGCGGCTCGTCAGGCCCGCGAAGTCACCGATACCGTCCCCGTCGGAGTCCTGGAAGGTCTCGACGTCGACGCAGTAGACCACCGCGTCCTTCCACCAGACGTCGCTGGTGTTCGCCATCCTGCTCATCGGGACTCCTGCTTCAGGCGGGGCAGCACGTGCAAGCGGGTCACGGCCCCAGCCAAGCGGGCGGCCCGGACTCCTGGCCCACCCGTACGGGTAGGTTCGCGCTGTGTCCGAGCGCCGCGACCGGCTTCCGTTCCTGGCGGCGCTGACCACGGCCCTCGTGTCCAGCGGCCTGCTCGTGCTCGCGGTGCGGTTCGGCTGGCTCGGCCCGGACACCGGCCGCGGCGCGAACTTCTGCGAGGCCGCGCGGGACGGCTACCTGAAGCAGCCCGCCAACAGCCTCTCCAACCTCGGCTTCGTGATCGCCGGCCTGATGATCGGCTGGCGGGCCCGCGATCCCGACCTGCTGGGGGAGACGCTCCCCCGCTTCCCCGGGCTGGCCACCGGCTACGCCTGCGTGGTGGTGCTCCTCGGCCCGGCCAGCGCCGCGATGCACGCCACCCAGTCCTCGCTGGGTGGGGTGCTCGACATGACGTCGATGTACCTCGTCGCGGGCTTCGCCGCGGCTTACGCCCTGACCCGGTGGTGGCGGCGCGAGCCGGTGTTCTTCTGGCAGGTCTTCCTGCTCCTCGTCGCGGCCTGCGAGCTCGTCGGGCTGTGGGACGGCGACGTGCCAGTCGTGCACGACGGGGGCAACGCCGCGTTCGGCGTGCTGCTGGTCCTCGCGGTGGTGGTCGAGACCCGGCTGTGGCGCCGCGGCCCGACCCGCACGGACCTGCGGTACGGCGTCGGCGCGTTGGCCAGCATGCTGGTCGCGTTCGCGATCTGGAACCTCTCCCAGCACGGCTGGTGCGATCCCCACTCGCTGGTCCAGGGGCACGCCGCGTGGCACCTGCTCGACGCGCTGGCGGCGTACCTGCTCTTCCGGCTCTACGCCTCCGAGCGCAGCCCGCTCTCCTAGAGGACGATCCACTCCGTGACGTAGCGGGTCTCGTTGCTGCGCAGCGCGAACCGCACCAGACCGTGGTCCTCGCCGGTGAGGGAGAAGAAGCCCGAGTCGTCGGTGGCGACCTCCCGGACCCGGCCGTCCGCCGACTCGAAGGTGACGTCGCTGGAGGCCGGGGCGGTCAGCTGGCCCATGATCTCCCGCTCCGTCAGCTCGACCTCCAGGCTGAGCCCACCGCCGGTGAAGGACACGGTCCGCGGCTCGCCGAGTCCCCGCACGGCGGCCCCGCCGTCCACGTCGGAGTCGTGGGTCAGGGCCAACAGCTCCTCGTCCACGGTGCGCCAGGCGTACGCCGCCAGGGCGGCCTCGCGCCATCGGTCGGGGATCGAGGGGTCGGGGTGCAGGGCCTTGCCGAGCACGGACATGAGGACGTCGTCGTCGTGACTGTCGGACATGTCAGGCTCCTTCCTGTTCGTCGGCCGGGGCCGACTCGGTCCAGGCCCGCACGGCTCGGGTGTTGCGCAGCTGCTTCAGCGCGCGGGCCCGGGTGGGTCCGACGCTGCCGATCGGGATGTCGAGCACCTGGCTGATCTCGTCGTAGGACACCGGCGGGTCCGCGACCAGCAGCTCGAGCAGGGCCCGTCGCTGCGCCGGCAGCTCGCCCAGTCCCGCCCGCAGCGCAAGCGCCTGCTCCTGCGCGAGGATCTCGCGGTCCAGCTCGGACTCGTCGACCTCGGCGGCCATGGTGGACCCCTGCGGGTCCACCGGGATCGCCCGGACGTGCGACTGGAACGCGCGGATCGCCTCCCGTCGCGCCGTTGTCGCCAGCCACCCCGGCAGTGCAGCCGGCTCGCGCAGCTCGTCGAGGTGCTCGACCAGTCGCAGCCACACCGTCTGGTTGACGTCGGCGGCGTCGTGCGGAGGGAGCCGGAACCTACCAATGACCCCCCGCACCATTGGTAGGAACCGGTCGATCAACGCCTCCCAGGCCTGCGGGTCGCCTTCTCTCGCTGCGCGCACGAGTGCGGGGACGTTCGACGGATCCAGCTCCATCGAGGTCCTCCTGGCGATGCGCTCCGCGGTCATGGTCGGCATCGATCCTCCCTCTGCTGACATGGAGGCCGGCCGCGGCCCCGTGATACATCGCAGTCGAAAAGAATCGTCGATGCAGATGCTAGGCGACCGGAGCCCCGCCGGTTGACCGGTGCTCGGGACGTGTCAGCGACCGGCGGGGCGGGCGCGCGCCCCGATCATCCGCTCGAGCAGCGCCGGGTCCGTCGGCCACGCCTCGAGCAGGGTCTCCCGGGGGATGCTGCGCGCGGCGTAGCGCAGCAGCAGCACCACGGCGACGACGTCGTCGAGGGGCCCGATCACGGGCAGGAACTCCGGGATCAGGTCGATCGGTGAGACGACCCAGACCACGGCGATCAGCAGGGCGACCTTCGCCCGGCGGGGTACGTCGGGGTGGGCGCGCAACCGCCGGGCGGTCGTCACGCAGGCGGGCAGGAACTCGGCGGTCTGCCGGAGCAGGCCGGGCGGCAGCCGGTGCGCGAACAGCACCATCAGCAGGCAGCTCAGCGCCCACAGGGTCACGGCGATCGCGCCGATGACGATCAGCCTGGTCACGACACCATGGAAGCACGCCGTCCCACGGGCCGGTCGGCACGCCGATCTCACCAGTCCTCCGGTAGACCTGCCGGGTGTCCACGATCCCGACCACCTGGGGGCCCCGTGCGTGAGCTCGACGAGGCCACCCGCCCGCGCGCCGCGACCGGCGTCCCGCTCCGACCCGACCAGCAGTCGGCGGGCCGGCACCTGCGCGCGATCCACGACAACTTCCGTCACGAGCTGGCCGTCGTGCTGGAGGCCGTCGAGGCGGTCCGCCAGGGCGAGGCGACGCCGGGCGACGTCCGGGACGCGGTGCACCAGCTGACCTGGCGGCAGCACCGGGAGGACATCGGCAGCTTCTGCGGCCAGCTGTGCCGCTTCGTGACGATGCACCACACCATCGAGGACCAGGCGATGTTCCCCACCGTGGCGGCGCTGCCCGGCTTCGCGCCCGTGGTCGAGCGCCTCATGGACGAGCACCACGTCGTGCACGAGCGGCTCGTCCGCATCGACGAGGTGCTGGTCCGGATGCAGGGCGACGAGGCCGCCTTCGACGACCTGGCGACCGCGGTGGCCGCGCTCAACGAGGTGCTGTTGTCCCACTTCGTCTACGAGGAGGAGGAGATGGGCGAGGCGATGGGCCTGGCGGGGCTGCTCCTCTGAGCCGCCGTCAGGAGACCAGCGCGGCGGAGACGTCCCAGAGCCGCTCGGCGGTCTCGGGGTCCTTGGCCCAGGCGCGCACGCCCTTGCTCGCCTCGGCGTCGTCGGCGATCGTCTCGGCCTCGTTGCAGTCCTCGAGGTAGTGCCCGCCGGTGCCCTCGAGCTCGGGAGCCACCGCCGCCACGAGGCTGGTCGCCGCCCCCTGCTGGGTGCTCTTGAAGTTGCCGACACCCTCGTCGACCATCTTCTGCCAGCGGTCCCGCACCTCCTGGGTGACGTAGCGCTGCAGGTTGGTCATGATCCCGCCGGGCATCAGGGCGTTGGCCACGATCCCGTCGTCGGCCCAGCGTCGGGTCGCCTCGACCGCGAGCAGCACGTTGGCGGTCTTGGACTGGCCGTAGCCCTGCCAGGGCTCGTACTCACGTCGCTCGAAGTGCAGGTCGTCGAGGTGCACCGGCGAGCGGAGGTGGCCGGTCGAGCTCACCGAGACGACCCGCGCTCCGCCGGCCGCGGCCAGCGCGTCGTGCAGGCCGGTGGTGAGCGCGAAGTGGCCGAGGTGGTTGGTGGCGAACTGCCGCTCCCACCCATCGGCCGTGCGCTCCAGGGTCGGGATCGCCATCACCCCGGCGTTGTTGACCAGCACGTGCAGCGGTCCGGTCCAGGCCTCCGTGAAGGCGCGCACCGACGCCAGGTCGACGAGGTCGAGGTACGCCACCCGCACGTCGGCGTTGCCGGTCGTGGCCGTGATGTCCGCGGCCACCCGCTCGCCGACCGTCGGGTCGCGCACCGCGAGGGTGACGGCGGCACCGGCCCGCGCGAGCGAGCGGGCCGTCTCGACGCCGATGCCCGAGGCGCCGCCGGTGACGACCGCGGTCGTGCCGTGCAGGTCGAGGCCCGCGACCACCTCGTCGGCGGTCGACTCGGCTCCGAAGCGGGTGGTGATCAGGGTCATGGCCCCACTATGGCCCCCGATGGCCCCGACGTGGACGGCTCCTGGGCCGGCCCGGCCGTGCGAGGATCGCCGGCGTGCGAGTCGGATGGATCGGAACGGGACTGATGGGTGCGCCGATGGCGGGCCACCTGCTGGCGGCGGGTCACGAGGTGCACGTCTTCAACCGCACCCGCGCGCGGGCCGACGGGCTCGTCGCGGACGGCGCGGTCTGGCACGACGCACCGGCGTCGGTCGCGGAGGCCGCGGAGGTCGTGGTGCTGATGGTCGGCTACCCCGCCGACGTCCGGGCGACCGTCGACGCGGCGCTGCCGGCGATGCCGGAGGGCTCCCTGCTGGTCGACATGACCACGAGCGAGCCGACGCTGGCGGTCGAGGTCGCCGACGCCGCGGCCGTGCGGGGCATCGACGCCCTCGACGCCCCCGTGTCGGGCGGGGACCTGGGGGCCCGCAACGCGACGCTCGTGATCATGTGCGGGGGCACCCCGACCGCCTTCGAGCGGGCCCGGCCGCTGCTCGAGGTGCTCGGGACGCCGTCGCTGAACGGCGGCCCCGGCGCGGGCCAGCACACCAAGATGACCAACCAGATCGCCATCGCCGGCGGCATGATCGGGGTCTGCGAGGCGCTGCTCTACGCCTACCGGGCCGGGCTCGACCTGGACGCCACGATCGCCACCATCGGCCGCGGCGCGGCGGGCTCCTGGTCGCTGGCCAACCTCGCTCCCCGCGTCGCCCACGGCGACCTGGAGCCGGGCTTCAAGATCGACCACTTCGTCAAGGACCTCGGGATCGCCCTCGCGGAGGCGCGCCGGATGGGGCTGCCGCTGCTCGGCCTCGGCCTGGCGGAGGCGTTGTACCAGGGCGCCCGCGCCCAGGGGCTCGGCCAGAAGGGCACCCAGGCGCTGCTGCCCGTGCTGGCCCGGATGGCCTCGGTCGACTGGCCGGTAGACCGCAGGTAGCGCCTACACCGGGTCGGCGACCAGTTGCCGTGGAAGCCGGCCGGCACCCGGCCCGGCAGGTGCACGGCCGCCACGTCCTCCAGCGTCCCGGCGTCCAGCAGCACGAGGTCGCTCAGGCCGGAGGCGCGGTCGTGGACGTAGCCCATCAGCACCCCGTCGTCCTCGGCGCCGGTCGCGGAGCTCGGGACGAAGCAGAACTCGCTGGCCTCCTTCCCCGCACCGAGCCGGCGGGTCACCGTGGTGCCGGCCACGACGTCGTGCTTGAGCACGGTGTCGCCCGGGACCGCGTCGGCGAACAGCCCACGGAGTAGCCGTAGCGGTGCCGGCGCCCGGTCCGGCGCTCGTCGTGGCGCGGGAACTCCTGGGCGTGCTGCTCGAAGCGGTCCTCGCGCGCCTTGCCCGCGGCCAGGTCGAGGGTGAACCGCGTGAGCGAGGCGGGCCCCTCGTTGGGGCCGGTGAAGTCGGTGGCGAACATCCGGTCGTGCCGCACCACGTCGACGACCACGTCGCCGCCCTCCTCGTAGGCGTTGAGGGTGTGGAAGACGTAGCACGGGTCGATGTCGAACCACCGCACGTCGGCGGAGGTGCCCTCGCGCGGGAGCAGCCCGATCCGCGCCGGGTAGTCGGGGTTCCACGAGTAGGGCAGCGAGGGGCCGCCCTCCTTGGCACCGCGCGCGATCCGGGCGATCACCGGCTCGGGCAGCGGGTTGCGTCCGATCACCAGGGACAGCGCGGCCCGCGGCCTTGAGCCGGCCGAGCCGCGACAGCCCGCGGGTGGCCATCGCGATGTCGAAGGTCACCGGCAGGTCGTAGACCACGACGTAGTGCTCGGTCAGCGCGAAGTCGTGCACCATCGGGCTGCCCTGCACCTCGATCTCCACGGTCTTGCGGATCCGACCGGAGGCGTCGAGGACGGTGTAGTCGAGGCGGTTGCCCCGGGTCCAGTCGTAGGACACCGCGTGCAGCTCGCCGGTGTCGGGGTCCTCGTGGGGGTGCGCGGTGTAGCCGCCGGTGCGGGTCCCCTCGAAGTCGCAGCGCCCGACGGTGTCGAGGTCCTGGCTGAGCTCGTACGGCGGGGAGCCGGCCTCGACGAGCGCCATGGTCCGGCCGGCGTGCTCGAGCACGTTGGTGTTCGGGGCGAAGTCCCCGGGCTCCGGGCGCACCCACCGGTTGCGGTACCACTGCGCCTGCCCGTCGGCGAGGCGGACGCCGTGCACCATGCCCTCGCCGAGGAACCAGTGGTACTGCTGCCCGGGGTCGACCGCGGGGTTGGGTCCGATCCGCAGGTAGCGGCCGTCGAGGTGCGGCGGGAGCACGCCGGTGACCGCGAGGTCGGTGGCGGTGAGCTCGTCGTGCACCGGGGCGAAGTTGTCCCGGAGGTAGCGGTTGGCCATGATCGACTCCCGTCGCGATAACAGTGTTATCCCTGAGAAGATAACGCTGTTATGGCAGGCTGGCAACCATGGATTCTCTCGACGCCCCCGAGGACGACCGCCGTGGCCGACTGCTGGAGGCGGCCGCCCGGCTGCTGGGCGAGGAGGGCCCCGCCGCCCTGACCACCCGCCGCCTGGCCCGCGAGGTCGGCACCTCGACGATGGCGGTCTACACGCACTTCGGCGGGATGCCGGACCTGGTCCGCGCGATCGTCGCCGAGGGCTTCGCGCGGCTCGAGCGGCGGGTGGCCACCGTCCCGATCACCGACGACCCGATGGTCGACCTGCGGGACGCTCGCCGCGGCGTACCTCGCGAACGCCCGGGAGAACCCGCACCTGTACGCCGTGATGTTCGGCTCCGCCTCGCTCGGCGGCTACCGCCTGTCCGAGGACGAGCGCGCCGTGGGGCTGGTCGCGTTCGGCCAGCTGGTCGCCGGGATCGTCCGGGCCATGGACGCCGGCCGGCTGCGCGCCGGCGACCCCGCGGCCGTGGCCGGGCAGGTGTGGACCGCGCTGCACGGCTTCGTGATGATCGAGCTCGCCGGTTTCGACCACGTCGTGCCCGACCCCGAGCGCGACCTGCTCTGGCCCATGCTCGGGAACCTGATCAGCGCGCTCGCGGCGTGAGCTCGGCGCACGCCACGCAGGTGCGCGCCGTCGGCCGGGCGGTCAGGCGGTCGGCCGGGATCGCCCGCCCGCAGGCCTCGCAGGTGCCGTAGGTCCCGAGGTCCAGGCGTCGGACCGCGGCCGCCACCTCGTCGAGGTGGTGACGGGTCCGGCGGGCCAGGGCATCGACCTGGGCGCGCTCGAAGGCGATGGTCGCGCCCTCCGGGTCGTGCTCGTCGTCGGCGTTGGTGTCCCGGGAGGCCGCGACGATCTCGTCGTGCACGGCGGTCATCTCCGCCAGGCGCCGCAGCGTCGAGGCCCGCTCCCGCTCGAGCGCGGCCCGGGGATCGTCCATCGGACCAGGGTGGCACGCGCCTCGCAGGTGAGGGACGAGGACCGCCGCCGGGGGGTACGGCGGCCCTCGTCACGACCTAGGGGCGCCGCGCCACGTCGTACGCGTCGATGATCTTCTGGGAGACGCTGCGCCCGGCGACGTCGGTCGCGCTGACCCGGAGGCTCGCGCTGGCGCCCGGCTGGTTGCGCACCCGGACCGTGCACGAGGTCGGCTGGCAGCGGACCCGGTCGGGACTCTTCCAGGTCTGACCGCCGTCCCAGGAGATCTCGAAGCTGCGGTCGGCCACGGTGCGGGTCGGCACCGTGTCGGGCATCGCGAAGTGCACGTCGAACTCGTACGGTCCCGCCTTGGCGGTGTTGGTGTCCGAGAGCGCCATCCGGTAGTCGACGCCGAGCATCGGCAGCACCGCGAAGGGCCCGTCCGGGGTCTCGGAGTCGAAGGCCCACTCGGTGCGCACGTCGGTCGAGCGCTGCCAGAACCGGTTCTCACGCTGGGTCTCGGCGACGACGCGGATGCGGTGGTCGCCCGCGGGAATCGTGGTGTTCATGAACACCGAGGCGAACATGTCGAGCTCCAGCTCGTCGTCGACGTAGATCTGGCCGCTGAACTCGTTGCTGAAGATGTCGGAGTTCGCCAGGTGCCCGGCCGCGTCGGTGTAGGAGCCCACCGTCACGAACAGCTCGTCGCCCTCGCGGGTCGGCGGCGGGTTGCCGTTGGCCACCGTGGACAACGGCGAGACCCGCGACCCGATGGGACCGCCGAACCAGGAGTCGTGCGTCGTGCTGCCGCCGGCGTAGGTCCGGCGTGGCGCGTAGAGACGGCCGTACTCGCCGCCGAACTCCGAGTCCAGGATCGCGACGGTGCGCTCCCAGACGGCTCCGGTGGAGACGTAGTGGGTCACCGTGGTCGGGAACGGCACGCCGCGGACCAGACCGATGTTGGCCACGCCGCCGCGCTCCGGCACCCAGCCGATGAGCTCCTCGACCGCCTCCATGCCGTCGGCGCTGGTGCTGCCGAGGCCGTTGTAGTGCTCGACGAGGGCCGAGACGGACTTGCCGGTGCCGTCCACGGTGCCGCCGTCGGGGACCGACTGGTCCCAGAACCGCACCAGGTCGTACATGTAGGACGGCGACCGCTCGGTGGCGAGCTTGGCGGACCCGCCGGCGGTGGCCAGCAGGCCGGGGACGGCGAGCGGGCCGGCCTGGAGGGCCGGCAGCCCGACCCCGGGCTCCAGGGTGCCCGGGCAGGTCTGCCCGGGCGCGGCGTAGGCCACCATGGCGCTGGCGCCCGCCTTCCGCAGCGTGGTCGCGGCGTCGGTCAGGTCGGCGCAGGAGCCGGCCACCAGCGCGACCGCACCCCGGACCGACGACGTGCGCAGCGCGCCGGCGGAGCCGGCATCGACGATCCGGTAGGTGCCGTCGACCCGGTCGACCGGCGTCCGGGCCGGCGTGCCGCCCAGGGGCGTGAGCGGGCGCAGGGCGACCGGCTTCCCGCTCCGCGGGGTGAGGAGACCCTCCGGCTGGCTGAGCAGGTAGTTGGCGGCGATGCTGGTCTGGCCGGGCAGGCCGGCCGAGGGCCGGGCGTAGACGCGGTCGGCCGAGCCGAAGAACATGAACGAGGTGTAGTCGGTGCCGTCACCCCAGCCGACGTCGAGGATGGCGCCGTCGTCGACGACGGGACGGTCGACCCGGTAGCCGAAGCGCCCGGTCTGGTTCTCGTCGAGCACGATCTCGGTGTTCTGATCCACGGTGAAGGACGGCTCGTAGGTGACGACGCCCTCCTTCGCCCCGTCGGCGGCCTGGCCGAACGAGATGGCCCCGGTCGAGTAGTGGCCCGGCGGGAGACGGAACGTCGCGCTCTGGGCATCCCGGAGCGGCGTCGAAGAGGCGCTGCTCGTAGACCCACGGCTCGCCGTAGCCGCTGAGGCCGAGCGAGTGGGAGACGTTCTGGGAGCCGGCGCGCGGCTTGATGGTGACGGTGACGTCGTACGCCTCGGGCTCGAGGAGGTACGCCAGGCCGGTGCGGACGGTGCCGCCCCCGTCGTCCGGGGTGGCGGTGACCACGGCCGAGTAGGCGCCGGGGTCGGCGACCGTCGGGTCGAGGATGACGTCGACCGAGGCGCTGCCCTTGGCCGGCACGGTGACGTGGTCGACGGGCAGGGTCATCGAGCCGGTCGGCTCGGGCGAGCCGTCCTCCGCGGTCAGCGCCAGCGCCAGCGTGACGTCGGCGTCCGCGGTGTTGCTGTAGGTCAGGGTCGTGCTGCTGGCCGCCAGGTCGGAGTAGGGCCAGGCGTAGGAGCCGAGGGACAGGGACGCCGGGGCGAGCACGTCCTGGTTGATGGTGGTGAGGGCGTCGACGCGCCCGGTGCCGGCGTCGAAGCCGGTCGCGTCGGCGACGGGCACGGTGCTGTTGGCGATGGCCGACTTGAGCTGCTCGCCGGTCCAGGCGGGGTGCCGCTGCTTGAGGATCGCGGCGAGGCCGGCGACGTGCGGGGTCGCCATCGAGGTGCCGCTGATCGTCGTGTAGCGCTCGTCGACGATGGGACCGAGCGCGGTGCCGGCCGCACGGGCGGCGGTGACGTCGACGCCGGGGGCGACGACCTCGGGCTTGAGTGCGCCGTTGCGGAAGCGGGGGCCGCGGCTGGAGAAGGGAGCCATCACGTCGTGGACGTCGACGGCGCCGACGGTCAGCGCCGCGTCGGCCGCGCCCGGCGAGGAGACGGTGGAGGCGCCCTGGGCGCCGTTGTTGCCGGCGGCGATGACGAAGAGGCTGTCGGAGCCGGCGGACAGCTCGTTGACCGCCTGCGAGAGCGGGTGCGAGCCGTCGTCGGTGTCCCCGCCGAGGCTCATGCTGATGACGTCCGCGTGGTGGTCGACGGCCCAGACCATGCCGGCGAGCACCCACGAGTCCTCGCCGTAGCCCGCGTCGGCGAGCACCTTGCCGACCAGCAGCTTGGCGCCCGGGGCCACGCCCTTGCGGAGCCCGTCGGAGGCGGCGCCGCTGCCGGCCACGGTCGAGGCGACGTGCGTCCCGTGCCCGTTGCCGTCGGTGACGGTGTCGTCGGTGGTGAAGTTGGCGGTGTCGGCCACCCGGCCCTCGAGGTCGGGGTGGGTCGGGTCGTAGCCCGTGTCGAGCACCGCGACGGTGGCGCCGGTGCCGTCGTAGCCGGCGGCCCAGGCCTCGGGGGCGTGGATCTGCGGGACCGAGTCCTCCAGCGCCACCTGCACCCGGCCGTCGAGGTCGACGCGCACGGCGCCGGCCGAGAGCCCGGTCGGGTTGCCCGCGGCGTCGGCGCCCTTGGTGAGGTCGGCCCAGAAGGCCCGCGCCTCGCTCTTGTCGGCGTGGAACGCGGTGACACCCAGCCTGGGCAACGTCACCGTGGGCTCCGCGCCCTCGATCGAGGCGGTCCGCGACTCGGCCGCCGCGGTGGGGCCGCGACCGTAGTCGACCATCACCGGAAGCGTGCCGCGCGAGGCGTCGTCGTACTCGTAGTCGAGCAGCCGGGTCACGTCGAACAGGTCGCGGTCCAGGCGGTGCGCGGCCAGCAGGCCGAACGCCTCGACCGGCACGACGTAGAGGTGGTCGTGCACCTGGTTGATGGCCGCCTGCGGGATGGATCCGTCCGGGCGGGGCCGCACGGTGACGGCCTGCTTGCCGTCGGCGCCGGTGGAGACCTGCACCACGTCGCCGGTCACCAGGGTGACGGTCGCGACCGTCGGGGCCGCGGTGGGCTTGTCCTTGGGCGCGGGCCGGGCCGACGCCTCGAGAGCGGGAGCCGCGACGACGAGGCCGGCGGCGAGCGCGACGGCGCCCAGGTACGCCGTGGCGCGGGCGACGGGCGGGACGGATGACGACATGCAGGGGTCCTCTCGGGACGCGTCGGACCGGATGGTCAGAAGGGACGCGTGGGCAGGGGGGCGATGAAGGGGTCGAGCAGCAGGGCAGCCGTCTCGGAGGTGAGCACCTCGGACGGGTCGATCTTGAGGAACTCGCGCGTGGACTCGTCGATCTCCCACGCGTCCGCATGCAGCAGGCGGCCCTCGTCGTCGAAGGTCCAGGTCAGGTGCTCGACGGTGCTGACCAGGTAGGTCGCGTCCGGGTCGGCGTAGATGCCGAGGTCGACCAGCGCCTCACCGGGGGTCTGTCGGTGGAGGGTGGCGGTCGAACAGACCAGGTGGTCACCGACCGCGAGCCGCTCGTCCGCGGTGTAGACGATGGACTGGCCGTCGGCGGCCCACTCCTTGTAGGCCGTCTGCACGGCGTCGGCGCCGTCCAGGACGGTCACCTGGCCCAGGCTGCGGAAGTGGTAGACCGGGTGCGCCACGGTCATCGCCGACGCGAAGATGTCCTCCCAGCGGCCCGCGATCTCCAGGAGGCGCAGCCGGTCGCAGGCCTGGAGCAGGTACCGGTGCCGGGGGTTCGTCGTGGTCTCGACGAGTCGCCGGAGTGCGACGGTGGTCGCGGTGATGTCGAACCGGCTCACGTGCGGCAGCTCTCGTTTCTCCGGGTGGGGGGTGGCTGGTGCCGAGGGCCTCACATGACCCCAGCACCAGCCGATCGGGACGACGGGGGTGGCATCCCGATGCAGCCCTGAGGGGCCGCGATGGCCACGCTAGGGACCCGCACCCGACGGTGTCTCGGCCCGCGACGACAGACTTGTCGGCCCTGTTTGTGACCGAGCGACAGGCCGCCGCTACGAGGTCAGCCGGGGCAGCGCGGGCAGGAGCGCCAGCGCGATCTGGAGCTCCACGGAGTCGACGTCGATCGAGCGACCGAGGATCACCTCGGCCTGCCGCACGCGGTAGCTGACCGTGTTCGGGTGCACGACCAGTCGCTCCGCCGCGCGGCCGCGGCTGCGGTTCTCCTCGAGGAACACCGCCAGCGTCATCGCGACCCGGTACGTCGTCTCGTCGGGGGCGGCCAGCGGTCCCAGCGCCCGGTGCACGAACGACGCCGCGAGGTCCGGGTCGACCGAGGCGAGTGCCGCGACGGCGACCTTGCGGAAGTGGATGACCCGACCCGCGCTGGGTCCGACCAGCGAGGCGAAGCGCCGGGCGTGGGCCGCGTCCAGGTGCGTCTGCCGGAAGCCGGCCAGGCCCCCGGCGGGGTCGCCGAGCGCGACCCGGACGCCGTCCGGCAGCTCGGCGGCGCAGGCGTCGACCGCGCTCCTGAGCTCCTCGAACGGGATCTCCCGTTTCCCGCTGAGCCAGGCCGCCACGACCAGGCTCCCGAGCGGGTGCGGCAGGACCTGCTGCGCGTCAAGGGCGCCGCCGAGACAGCCGATGGCCGCCATCAGCTCGGGGTGGGCATCGGTGTCGTCTCGCGCGGTCTCGACCCAGGCCACGACGCCGACGTGGCTCCGGTTCACCTCGAACCGCAGCCGCCGCCCGGCACGCGCCGGGTCGGTCTCGCGCAGGGCGAGGATCGCCTCGATCGCCGCGGTCCGCTCGGCCGCGTTGCCCTGCAGCCAGGCCTCGCGTTCGACGTCGTACGCCGCCTCCGCCCGGGTGACGGCGTTGTCGACGTAGGTGAAGAGCCAGCGCGTCACCAGCCCGAGGGCGACCTCCCGCTGCGCCGGGTCGTCGGTCGCCGCGTTGATGCCGTCGAAGAACCACGGCCAGACCAGCTCGTGCGCCAGCCGGAACAAGCGCATCCGCTCGGCGACGGAGGCCTGTCGATGCACCACCGAGCGCATGACCGCCGCGGTGACCGGTGCTAGGTCGAAGTCGCGGGGGTCCAGCCCGTGCTCGAGCGAGTCGGCGAACAGCAGGAAGTTGACCACGCCGCTCGCCCTGGCCTCCTCCTCGGCCTGGGCGTCGGGGAAGAGGTGCGGCATCAGGGTCTTGACGTGCTCGAGCATCTCGATCGCCAGGTCCGGGACGGCCTTGCGGAACTCGCCCGCGAGCGGTCGCAGGACCACACGCCACGCCTCTTCCTGCGTCGACCCCTCAATCGGCAGCCACCCACCATCCATGGTGGGACGATCCCACCCCGACCGAGCGCCGCGCACCACCCGCGACGTGCGAGGCCGGCACGGTATCCGCGGGGTGCGACCATGACCGTGTGTGCCACTACTGCGGGTGCCGCCAGATACCGCTGCTCCGCGACTACATCGCCGAGCACGAGCGCGCCACCAACCTGGCCGACCACGCCGTCCGCGCGATCGACTCAGGCGACCTCCCTCAGGCGCAGCGGTGCATTGCCGAGATGGCCGTCGTGCTCGAGGCGCACTGGCGCGGCGAGGAGAACGGCCTCTTCCGGATCATGGCGCGCGACGAGGAGGTCGAGGCACACATCATTCCGCTCGTGGCCGAGCATCGCGAGCTGGCCGGTCTCCTGGCCTCGGCCAACGTGGCCGACCCCGAGGACCAGGCCCGGCTACGGCGGGCGATCGTGCACCTGGACGAGCACATCGGCAAGGAGGAGGACGGGTTGTTCCCCGCCTCGCTCACGGCTCTCACCGGTGCGGACTGGGACGCGTCCATCGCGGCCTGGCAGGAGGCCCATCCCGGCGACAGCCTGATCGCCGACTAGGGAACCGCCCGGCCCGCTGCGGTGTAGACAGGTCGAGCGAGGAGAGGGACAGCCCGACCTGAACACCACCCCGGAGGACGCCGAGATCCTGGCCCGGGTGCGCGACGGTGACCGTGACGCGTACGCCGGGCTGGTGAGTCGTCATGCCCCCGTGGCGATCCGCACCGCCGCCCTGCTCGGCGCGGGCGGGGAAGCGGAGGATGTCGTGCAGGAGGCGTTCGTGAAGGCGTACGCCGCCCTGGACCGCTTCCGCCCCGGAGCACCGTTCCGCCCCTGGCTGCTCCGCATCGTCGCCAACGAGGCCCGCAACCTGCACCGCGGCGCCGGCCGGCGGGCGACCCGCGAGCGCCGGGCGTGGGAGCAGTCCCAGCCGCTGCTCCTCGCCCGGTCCCACGACCCCGCCGACTCGCTGGTGTCGTCGGAACGGCAGGCGGCACTGGTGCAGGGGCTGGCCGGGCTCTCCCCCGAGCACCGCCAGGTGGTGACCTGCCGCTACCTCCTCGACCTCGACGAGGCGGAGACCGCGACCGTGCTCGGGTGGCCGCGCGGGACGGTGAAGTCGCGCCTGCACCGGGCGCTCGGCAAGCTCCGCGGCGTGCTGGAGACCGAGGCCGACCTCGACCGGACGACGGAGGTGAACCAGCGTGGCTGAGGACATGGACGACGACCTGGTCCGCGACCTGGTCGCGATGGGCCGCGGGATCGACCTCTCGGCACCCTCGGTCGGCCTCACGACCGCCGTGATGGACCGCATCGCCGCCGTACCGGCGCCCACGCCGCCGCGCAGCGCGTGGACCCGCCCGCGCCGGGTCGCGCTGGTGGTCGCGGCGGCGCTCTTCGCGCTGCTGGCGACGCCTCCGGTGCGGGCGGCGGTCGCCGACTGGTTCGGCTTCGGCGGGATCCTGGTCGAGACGGGCCGTCCCGGTCCCGGCTCCGCTCCCCCGCCGCCGGCCGTGACGCAGGACCGGTCGGTGACCGAGGCGGCGGCCGCGGTGGACTTCACGGTGCTGGTGCCGGAGGAGCTCGGCGTCCCCGACGGCGTCGAGGTCTCACCCGACCGGCGGCTGGTGTCGATGAGCTGGTCGTCGCCCGAGGACGGTTTGGTCCGCCTCGACCAGTTCGACGCGGAGGTCGACTACTCGATCGTCAAGCGCACGCCGGACGTCGTCTACACGAGCGTCGACGGGTCCGACGCGCTGTGGTTCGTCAAGCCGCACGAGTTGGTGCTGCTCGAGCCCGACGGCAGCCGGCGGGCGGAGTCGGCCCGGCTGGCCGGGCACACGCTGGTGTGGCTCGCCGACGGCACCACCCTGCGGCTCGAGGGTGACCTGACCCTCGAGCGGGCCATCGAGATCGCGGAGTCGAGCGTGCCCGTCGACTGACGGGAACCCGCCGGTGTGCCGCGGTGTACCAGGGGTGTCCGATCCGAGGAGGCAGCCGTGCACCGAGTCCGCGCAACACTCATCGTCGCCGTCCTGGTCGCGGCGTCCCTGCTGCTCGCCGGGCCGGTCCAGGCGGGTGGGCCGACCAGCGCGCTGCTGTCGGTCCCCGGCGGCGGCCGGACCGCCTCGCTCTCCTACACCGACGCCGAGTACGACACCCTCAGCGACCTGGTCGGCATCACCAGCGCCGCCGGGACCGGCACGGTCGACGAGTCGGGGCGCAGCCATGCCAACGGTCCCAGCGTGACGGTCACCTGGCTCATCCACGACGTGCTGCCGTGGCGGGTCGACTACGTCTACCTCGGCGGCGCCGGCGCGCCGTGGATCGCGACCCAGATGTCGGACGACAGCGGCGCGATCTGGGACAGCGAGGTCGTCTGGCACCAGCCCGCCTCCCCGGGCCAGCTCGTGGCGCTGCTCAACAATCTCGGCGTCGGGGTGGCCGCGCCCCAGCCGGGCGACGTGGTCGACGGCACCGCGGACTCCTCCGTCCCGGCCGCGGCCGAGCCCGCGGCCGCCACCACGCAGGCGGGCACCCCGGACCCGGCTCCGGCAGACCCGGCCCCGTTCGCCGGCGTCTGGTGGGCACTCGGCGGTCTCGCCGTCGGCGTCGGGCTCACCCTGCTGTGGGCGGCGCGGCGTGGCCGGGCCGCCGCCGACTCGTCGGGTGACACCGGCGACGAGCCCGCCGGGGCACCGGACCTCGTGGGCGCCGAGAAGCTTTCCTGGCCGTAGCCGGCGTTCGGCCCCGAACGACCCCGAAACGTCTGCGTCCCGTCACCATCGAGGGTCTAGGGTTGTCAGCGGCGAAAAGGGGTCCGCATGTCGTCGTCCGAGAGTCGCGTCGAGTTGCCCGATCAGATCGACGGCGCCGTCTTGAAGATCGCCGGCGTGGTCGTGATCGGCGCGGTCATGTCGATCCTGGACATCACGGTCGTCAACGTCGCGCTCCCGACGTTCCAGACCGTGTTCGGCACCCCGGGCCATCCGATCGCCTACTCGACGGTGGCCTGGTCGGTCACCGCCTACACGCTCGCGCTGGCCACGGTGATCCCGATCACCGGCTGGGCCGCCGACCGGTTCGGCACCAAGCGGCTGTACATGACCGCCATCGCGCTGTTCGTCTGCGGCTCGGTGCTCTGCGCATCCGCGTGGAGCATCGGCGCCCTGATCGGCTTCCGGGTGCTGCAGGGACTCGGCGGCGGCATGCTGATGCCGCTCGGGATGACGATCATGACGCGCGCCGCGGGACCGCACCGGATGGGTCGGCTGATGGCGATCCTCGGGGTGCCGATGCTGCTCGGCCCGATCCTCGGCCCGATCCTCGGCGGCTGGCTGATCCAGGTCGCGAGCTGGCACTGGATCTTCCTGATCAACGCGCCGATCGGCGTGATCGCGATCATCTACGCCTGGCGGGTGCTGCCCCGGGACACCCCGCAACCGTCGGAGTCCTTCGACTTCCTCGGCATGGCGCTCATGTCACCGGGGCTGGCGTTGTTCCTGTTCGGGGTGTCGTCCATCCCCGGGCAGGGGACGGCCGCGGCCCCGCGGGTGTGGGTCCCGATGCTGATCGGCGTGACGCTGATGGTCCTCTTCGTGTTCCACTCGTTCCGCCCGGAGCACCCGTTGCTCGACCTGCGCCTGTTCAAGAACCGCAACCTCTCGATCACGGTCATCACCATGTTCCTGTTCGTGATGGCCTTCTTCGGCGGGCTGCTGCTGGTGCCGACGTACTTCCAGGAGGTCCGCGGGGAGTCGACGCTGCAGGCCGGCCTCCTCGTCGCCGCCCAGGGCATCGGCGCGATGATCACGATGCCGATCGCGGGGTCCCAGGTGGACAAGCACCCGATCGGGCGGATCGTGCCGTTCGGCCTGGTGTTCATCCTGGTCGGGATGTTCGGGATGACCCAGCTCACGGCCACCACGCCGTACCCGAGGATCGTCGCCAGCCTGTTCGTGATGGGCCTCGGCATGGGCGCCACGATGATGCCCCTGTTCACCTCCGCCCTGAAGACCCTGCGGCCCCACGAGGTGGCGCGCGGCTCCACCCTGCTGAACATCAACCAGCAGATCGCCAGCTCGGTCGGGGTGGCGGTCATGTCCGTGCTGCTGACCAACCACCTCCAGGCGTCCAAGCTGGCCGGCCCGGCGATGGCCTCGCTGCGCAACCCGGCCCTGGCGGACAAGCTCTCCCCGGCGGCGATCGCCAAGGGGCTGGAGGACGCGGCGAACGCCTTCGCCGACACGTTCTGGGTGGCGTGGGTCCTGGTGCTGCTGACGGTGATCCCGGCGCTGCTCCTGCCGCGCAAGCGCGAGGAGATGCCCGACGTCGAGCGAGACGTCGAGGGACAGGGTGTCCCGCCCGCCGTCATGCACTGACCCGTGCGGGTCAGGAAGAGCACCCGGCCGATGGCCATCACGCTGTGGGGATCGTAGGCGCGAACCGCGCGGAGCACGACACCCTGACCCCGCGACCGCACAGTCAGGACGACGAGGAGGGCGCGACGTCCTCCTCCTCGTCGAGGACGAGGGCGAGCGCCTGGTCCAGGGACATCTGGGCACCCTCGGCGTGCAGGCTCTCGAACCGCTCGTCACCCACCGCGGCCCGGATCGCGGCGACCACCCGTTCGTGCTCAGGGAGGTCGCCGGGGTGGCGCCGCGCGCCGAGGACCCGCAACGCCTCGTCCGCGGCGCCGATCAGGACGGCTCCGCGCTCCGAGCGGCCCAGGCCGTGCTCGGGGCCGGCGAGCTGCGAGATCGTCCACGCCGCCATCAGTCGCCGCCCGAGCGACCAGCAGATCCGCAGCGCCTCGTGGGTCAGGCGGCGCGCCTCGTCGTAGTCGCCGCGGTGGTCGGCGAGGTAGCTGAGGTTCGAGAGGAACACGCTGACGTACATCTCGTCGTCGATCGTGCCGTGGAGATCTGGAGCCCCTCCTCGTAGGCCGCCTGCGCGAGGCGGTCCTCCCCGGCGACGCGGGTGAGCTCGCCGCGGATGTTGAGCACCTGCGCGATCAGGGCCGGGCCGCCGACGCTGCGGCCGAGTGCCAACGCCTCGTCGTTGATCTGCATCGCCAGCGCGTACTGCTCGGGCTCGCTGAGGTACGTCGCGGACCCGACGGCGAGCGAGTAGGCCAGGAGCCTGGTCTCGCCGAGCTCACGGAACAGCTCGGTCGCCCGCTGCCAGTGGACGCGGGCGTCGGGCTGGCTCCGGGGGAACGCCAAGAACCCCGCCGCCAGCCGGACGCGGGCCGCCACCGCGGGAGCCAGGTCCGCCTCACGGGCCAGCATCTCGTCGACCCAGCGCAGGCCCTCGGCGTGATGACCCTCCAGGAACCAGTAGGCGCCCAGGGCGGCGGTGATGCGGCCGGTTAGCGGCAGGTCCCCGTGGCGGCCGGCCCAGTCGTGCGCGGTGCGCACCTCCTGGAGCATCTCGGTGATGTCGTCGAGCCAGCGATCGGCCGCGTCCGTCCAGCGACGCTCGTAGAGATCCTCGACGTACGCCGCGACGAACGCCGCGTGTGCGGCCCCGACGGCCTCCCTCTCCGTCGTCGTCGAGGAGCCCGGCGGCGTGCTCTCGCACCAACGCCAGCATCCCGAAGCGGGGCTCGTCCCTGCTGCCGGTGGTTCGACGGACCAGGCTGTGGTCCACCAGCACGCTGAGCGAGTCGAGCACGTCGCCGTCCGGCCAGACGGCCTCGACGGCGTCGAGCGGCACCGCACCGTGGAAGACGGAGAGCCGGGCGAACAGCCGTCGCTCCGGCGGCCCGAGCAGCTGGAGGCTCCAGTCGATGGTCGCCGGGATCGTCTGCTGCCGGTCCGGCAGGTCGCGTCCCGCGGCGGCCACCGACGCGAGTCGGCCGGCCAGCCGCTGACGGAGCAGCGGCGGCGGCAGGGTGCGGAGGTGGTTGGCGGCGATCTCGATCGCGAGGGGCAGCCCGTCCACCGAGCGGCAGATCGCCGTCACGTCCTCGTCGTGCCGGGCCAGCTCGAAGCGCGGGTCGACCGCCGTCGCCACCTGCTCGAAGAGCTCCACCGCGTGCGCGAGACCGGGCGCCCCCGCCTCGCGTACGACGGGCAGCGGCTGCACCTCGAAGACCTGCTCCCCGGCGACCCGCAGCCGCGCCCGGCTGGTCACCAGCACCCGCAGGTCCGCGGACCACCGGACCATCTCCCCCACCAGGTCCGCGGCGTCGACGACGTGCTCGAAGTTGTCGAGCACCAGCAGCAGGGACTGCCGGTGCAGGGCCTCCTCGAGCATCTGGGCGACGTTCTGGTTCTCCCCGGAGCGGATGCCGAGCTCACGCACGGTCAGCTCCGCCACGAGTGCCGGGTCCGCCACCTTCGTGAGGTCGACGTAGCAGGAGCGCTGGGAGGTGCGCCTCGAGGTAGCGGTGCGCGACCTCCGCCGCCAGCCGCGTCTTGCCGACCCCGCCGATGCCGAGCAGCGTGACCAGCTGGTGCTGCTCGAGCAGGGCGAGGACGTCGGCCACGTCGTGGTCGCGACCGACGGTCCGGGTCGCCGGGCGAGGCACGCGGGTCGCCCCGTGCCGGGGGGCCAGGCGCGCGGGATCGACGGCCGACATGGGCTCGGCCCGCGCGCGCAGCGCCTCGGCCCCCGCGCCGGGCTCGGCGCCGAGCTCGTCGCGCCACAGCCGGCCCATCGCGTCGAGCTGGCGCAGGGCCCGGGGCCGGTCGCCGTCCTCGAGGTACTGGTGGACCAGGCGCAGGTGCGCCTCCTCGTCGAGCGGCTCGGCGGCGACGAGGTCTGCCCAGTGCCCGGTCGAGCGGAGCAGGCCGAGATAGCGCATCCGGAGCCGGTGGCGCTCCGCGTCGGCCCAGGGTTCGTACAGGTCGTCGGGCAGCAGGTCGCCGCGGTACAGGTCGATCGCCGCCGCGGCGGACGAGGGATCGCCCGAGGCCTCGTCGAAGAGCTCCACGTCGACCGCGACCTGCGCGTCGGGGAACAGCGCGACGGCGTCCCCCGAGAGCACCACCGCGCTCGGCAGGCCCAGCGCCGTGCGCGCGAAGTGCGCGGCCTTGTGCAGCCGGGGCGCGGCCTGGTCGACGAGCAGGTCCGGCCAGAGGAGGTCCATCACCTGCTCGCGCGGCAGCCGGCGCCCCGGTCGCAGGGCGAGCACCTTCACCAACGTCGCCGCGTTGCGTCGCGTCCACGCCTGGGCGTCGACGGGTCGGCCGTCGACGACGACGGAGAAGCCACCGAGAAGGTTGATGTCGACGTCCATCGCACCTCCCAGCCGCGTCGGTGGAGACGCGACGACCGGCCCGTCAATCGTAGGAAGCGGGCGGGGGCGGGCAAGAGGGCCGGGGCGGACGCAGGGACCATCCTCAGGCGGCTCCCGCGGCCGCGGAGAAGGCCTCGAGATGGTCGACCTCGTCGCCCATCGCAGCACTGAGCCGGCGCAGCAGGGCGCGGATGCCGTCGGCGTCCCAGTCGTACGCCGCGACCGCCTCGGTGACCTCGAAGAGCTCGCGCGACAGGTGCTCACGGACGTCCTGGTAGTGGCCGAGCGCCACCTCCTCGGCCACGGAGCCACCGTGCGCGGCCAGCACCTGCTCGGCGAGCAGCTCGGCGTCCCGCAGGGCGTCGGTGATGCCGTGGGAGGTGATCGGGTCCTTGAAGTAGCCCGCGTCGCCGACCAGCGCCCATCCCGGCCCCCAGGACTGGCGGGCCCGACCGGGGACGCCCGACCAGCCCCGGACCGGGGACACCGGCCGGGCGTCGTGCAGGCGGTCGGCCAGCGCGCCGCCGGCCGCGGCCAGCAACGCGGCCGTCGCGTGCTCCACCCCGGACCGCCGCAGCCGTCGGAGGCGGCCGGGCGTGGTGGCCACGAAGACGCACGAGGCCCCGGCGTTGGTGGGGATGACCCCCGCGCCCGCCCCGGACCCGTAGGCCCACTCGTAGCCGTCCGCGGCCGCGTCCTCGACGTACCGGTAGAGCACCGCGCTCGCCGAGCGTCCCTGCCACCTGACCCCCGCACCGACCTGCTCGGCGACCACGGACCGGAGGCCGTCGGCGCCGATGGTGAGGCCGGCGGCGAGCTCGACGCGGGCGCCGCCGGCACCGCGGGCGGACACGCCGCGGACCCGGCCGGTCGCGTCGCGGTGGAGCGCGGTCACGGCGGTCTCGTGCAGCACCTGGACGCCCGCGTCCTCGGCAGCGTCGACGAGCACCCGGTCGAGCAGGTGTCGACGCGGCGCGTACAACGCCTCGACCCCGGCCCGGGGCTTGATGGCCACCTCGACGTCCTCGCCGTCCGGGTAGTGGAAGCGGGTGCGACGGATGGCCGGGGTGCCCTCCGCCACCAGGCGGTCCAGCACCCCCCACCGCGACAGCTGCAGGACACCGGCCCGCATCAGCGCGTGCGTGGACAGGGTGTCGCTGCCGCGCCGCCCCCGGTCGACGAGCGCGACATCGAGCCCGGCACGGGCCAGCAGCAGGGCGGTGGAGGCGCCGGCCACCCGGCCGCCCACCACCACGACGTCATGGGTGCTCATGCCGCCGACTCCTGCCGCCGCGACCCGGCCGCCCCGCGGGCTCGGGCCAGGAGGTGCCCCACCACGTCCTGCGCGTCGTGCCGGGCTCCGTCGATGTAGCTGGAGTCGCGCCGGTGCTGGAAGCGCTGCCCGACGACGTAGAACCCCTCGGCCGGGGTGACCCCGCGGTGCTGGCGAAGGCTGCCGTCCGGGTGGGTGGGCAGCGGCAACCAGGAGCGCTCCGGGCGATAGCCCGCGGCCACCAGCACCGTGCCGATGCCCTCCGCTCGCAGGTCGAGACGGTCCGGCACCGCGGGGAGCGCGACCGGTCCGGGCCGGGGGCCGGCCCAGATCTCCCGCGCCAGCCCCACCCGGTCGACGAACCGGTCGATGCTGTCGAGCAGGCGGTGCATCGCCGCGTCCGCTGTGGCGATGCTGGTGGTCAGGTCGTCCCGGAACCGCGCGCGGGTGCCGGTGACCGCCTCGAGCCGGCCGACGAGCCTGACCCCGCGGGCCTGGAGCACACCGAGGTCGAGGTCCTGGACGGAGCGGGTGGGGTCGTTGCCTCCGACGAGCTGCAGCGAGGTCTCCCGGCGGGCGGCTTCGGGGTCGGCGACGTCGTCGATGGTCCGGGCCAGCCGGCCGGTCGCCTCGAGCCACCAGAAGATGTCCAGGCCGCGGTAGCGCCGCGGCATCCGGGTGTGTCGACCGACCGCGAGGGTGACCTCCCGCCCGGCTCGGCTCAGCTCGTCGGCGATCTGCAGCCCGGAAGACGACGCCCCCACGACCAGCACACCGCCGGGCCGGACCTGGTCGGGGTTGCGGTAGTGGTTCGAGGTGATCGTCTCGACCCCCGCCAGCCGCTCCAGACCCTCCGGGACGTACGCCGTCCCGTGCGGACCCGTGGCGAGGACGACGTGGCGGGCGTGCCAGGTGCCGCCGTTGGTGACGATCCGGTAGCGGCGACGCGGGTCGGTTCCCGTGGCCGTGATGGAGAGGACGGTCTCGCCCTCCACCACCGGCGCCCCGAACGACCCGGCGTACCCCTCGAGGAGGCCGACGAGCTCGCCGACGCTGAGGTAGCCGTCGGGATCCGGCCCCGGGTGGCTCCAGCCCGGGAGGCGGGTCATCCAGCTCGGGGTCAGCAGGTGGAGCGAGTCCCAGCGCTCGGTGCGCCAGCGCTCGCCGACCCGCCCGCGGTCGAGGACGACGTGGTCGTGACCGGCGTCGGTGAGCAGCCTGCTCACGGCCAGGCCGGCGTGGCCGGCGCCGACGACGACGGTGTCGAGGGTGGTCATGCGCGTTCCTTTCGGATGTTCGACGCGGCCGGCCGGTGGAGGCCGGCCGGCCGCGTGGGTGAGGGACCGCAGGCGGTCAGCCCGTGACCACGTCGATCACGACGGGAGTGGGGTTGGTGAGGACGTCGTACACGGCGGAGCGCCGGCGGGACTGCTCGACGATCTCGCGCAGGGTGGCGTCGTCGGCGTCGCCCTCGATGTGGAAGGTGACCGTGATCTGCTCGTAGCCGTTGCGGACCGTGCCGTCCGACAGCCCGAGGATCCCGAGCAGGTCGATGTCGCCCGCGACGGTGGACGACACCTTCGTGAGGCGGACCCCGCGGGCCGCCGCGATGTTGGCGATGCCGCCGGTCAGGCAGGCGGCGATGGCGTGCAGGAGGTACTCGACGGGCGTGGGGCCGTTGTCCTCGCCGACCAGGACGGCCGGGTGGTCGGAGTCGACCACGGTGCTGCGCACGTGCTGCATCTCCTGCATGGCGCCGTAGAAGCCCGACACCGTGGACCGGCTGTGGGTCCCGGTCACCCAGGTGTTGGTCGCCCGGAACTGGAACTTCGCGATCTCGTTCTGCTGCTTGACCGCGTCGCGGGTCGCGAACAGGGTCGGGGTGTCCACGCCGTTGAGCGGGGCCTTCTCGGTGGTGATGGTCATGCGATTCCTCCTGTGTTGGTGCCGGTCTCCGGCATGGTGGTGGGTGGTGCAGATGTCTCGGCCGCGACCGTGGGGTCGCGCCAGACGACGGCGGTGCCATCGAGGACGACCAGGCCGTCCTGGTTGCTGACACTCGTCGCGAGCGTGGTGATCGGCTTGTCGTCGCGCGCGGCGGTGACGGTGGCCCGCGCCGTGATGACGTCCCCGGGTCGCACCGGCGCGAGGTACCTCCACGACGTCTCGAGGAAGACGCTTCCGGGTCCGGGCAGCTGCTCGGCGACCAGCGCGTTGAGCAGCCCGGAGGTCACGCCGCCCTGGACGACGACCCCGCCGAACCGCGAGCGGCCGGCGAGCTCGTCGTCGTAGTGGATCGGGTTCCGGTCGCCGGTGATCTCGGTGAAGAGCTCGATGTCCCGACGCGTGACGGTGCGGGTGCGTCGGGCCGTGGCGCCGACCTGCCAGGTGGTCATGGCGAGGAGGTTGCCGGGCGGACCTTCCCCCGGCCTGCCTCGATCCTTCCCCGCGGGCCGGCGCCCCGGGACGGAGGGAAGGAAGGGCGCGGGAAGGACGGGCGACGAACCTCGGAGGACCAACCCACACGACCTTGGAGATCGAGATGCACCACACCCTGACCGCCCAGCTCGCCAGCTCCCGTGAGCGGGAGCTCCGCAGCCTGGTCCACCGGCCCGACCGGCGGATGGCCCACGAGCTCGAGCTCGAGCGCCGCCGCACGGCCAAGCGGAGGGGCGCCCGATGAGCACGACCCGACGGGCCACCCACCCGCGCCTGCCATCTCCGAGCCCGGCTCGCCGACGGCGGCTCGGTCGTCCTGCGACCGCTCCGCCGCGGCGAGATCCGGCTTCTGGAGGACGTGTTCGACGGGCTGTCCCCGCAGTCGCGGCAGCAGCGCTACCTGGTGCCGATGCCCCGACTGCCGGGATCCCACCGCCGGTTGCTCGCCGACGTCGACGGCCACGACCACGTGGCCTGGGTCGCCCTCGTCGACGGCCGGCCCGCCGGCATCTGTCGGTACGTCCGCACCGCCCACGACACGGCCGAGGTGGCCTTCGAGGTCGTCGACGCCGAGCAGGGTCGCGGCATCGGGTCCGCCCTCGTCGACGCCGTCACCACGGTCGCCTGCGCCAACGGCGTCCGCTGGCTGGAGGCGACCGTCGAGCCCGGCAACCGGGCGTCGGTGGCGCTGCTGAGCCGGCTGGGGGTCCGGCTCGTGCCCCACGACGGCCTGCTGGAGGGCCGCGGCCGACTCCGCCTCGGTGGTCGTCGGCCCCGGGTCGACCGGCGTGCCGTCCTTGCCCTGGCCGCCGCGTACTCGGCTCACGTCGAGGACGACGACGGCGAGGTCGCCTCGTCGGAGACGGCCTGACGCATGGCTCGCCCCGCGGCGGGTACGAGCCGCTCACGACCGGGAGAAGGAGGAGAACCATGGCTGTGACGAGCTTCCAGGACCTGCCACTGGCCGACCGGGACCGCGAGTGGGACGGCGACGCCGCAGAGAAGCGGGTGCGCCAGTGGGCCGGGGCCGAGGACGGGCCCAACCAGAAGTACCGCGACGCCCACGTCTGGTACGACGCCGACAGCAAGGACAACTTCACCGCCTACAAGCTGCTGGTCGCCGACGTGATCGGTGGCCGGCTGAAGGCGGTCCCGCGTGGCGTGATGGCGGCCGGCAACGTCATGCAGGGCTCGCGCGGTGGGGTCGATCTCCCGAAGCGCGACATCGACCGGGTGAAGAGCCACCTGGCGAAGTACTACGAGAAGCTCGGCGACACTGCCCCCTGGGACCGCGCATAGCCGGAGCGCGTCGGCGGGTACTGGTCCGGCATGACCGAGAACAGCACTGCCCGCGCCGAGGCGATCCAGGGCGTCGTCGACCGGGTGTCGTCCTACCAGGACGGCGCGCCTGGAGGCACCGTCGAGGCCGAGCTGCGCAGCGGCTTCGAGGAGGCCGGGATCGACGTCTCCGACGGGGACGTCGCGACGCTGGCCGCGGCCATCGAGTCCGAGCACGGCAGCGTCCGGGTCACCGACGTGCTCCCGCAGTCGTCGCCGGGGCAGACGTCCGCATGACCCGCTTCGGCTACACCCTGATGACCGAGCAGAGCGGTCCGCGCGAGCTGGTCCGGTACGCCGCGGCCGCGGAGGACGCGGGCTTCGACTTCGAGGTGATGAGCGACCACTACTCGCCCTGGCTCACCGAGCAGGGCCACGCGCCGTACGCGTGGACGGTCCTCGGCGCGGTGGCGCAGGCGACCTCGCGGGTCGGGCTGATGACCTACGTGACCTGCCCGACCCTGCGCTACCACCCGGCGGTGGTGGCCCAGAAGTCCGCGACCCTCCAGATCCTCGCCGAGGGCCGGTTCACCCTCGGCCTCGGCAGCGGCGAGAACCTCAACGAGCACGTCGTCGGCGAGGGCTGGCCGGCGATCCAGGACCGGCAGGCCATGCTCGCCGAGGCGGTCGAGATCATCCGCGCGCTGCACACCGGGCGACCTGGTCGACCACCGCGGTGAGTACTTCCAGGTCGACTCGGCCCGGATCTGGGACGTGCCGGACGAGGGCGTCGAGATCGGGATCGCCGTCGCCGGCGAGCGCGCCATCGCGGGTTCGCGCCGCTCGCCGACCACCTCGTCGGCGTCGAGCCCGAGGCCGACGCTGGTGGACGGCTGGAACGCCGTCGAGGGCGCGCCGCAGATCGGCGACGGCGCCCGCGCGATCGGGCAGATCCCGATCTGCTGGGACCCCGACCGAGGACGACGGCGGTGGCGAAGGCGCACGAGCAGTTCCGCTGGTTCGGCGGCGGCTGGCCGGTCAACGCCGACCTGCCGACCCCCGCGGGCTTCGCCGGGGCGACCCAGTTCGTGCGACCCGAGGACGTCGCCGGCCGCGATCCCGTGCGGTCCCGACCTCGACGCGGTCGTCGAGGCCGTCAGCGCCTACTGGAAGGTCGGCTTCACCGACATCGCGCTCGTCCAGATCGGCGACGACGGCCAGGACCGGTTCCTCGAGGAGGCCGCCGGACCGCTCCTGGAGAAGCTGCGGGCCGCCGCGCCGGCCTGACCTCGGCGACTCTCCTCAGCCCGCGCCCTCACAGGTGAAGTTGCCCGGGGCGCCCGGCGAGGGCTCGCTGTTCGAGCCCTTGTCGGAGTTGGCGACCATGCCGAGGTCCAGCCATCCTCAGCGGGTCGCGAAGTCCGAGCTCGAGGAGGCCCGCGAGACCAAGCGGGCCGCCGCCGAGAAGCGCGCCGACGCCGATCGCCTCGCCGACCTCACCGACGCCAAGAAGCAGGAGCGCAAGGACAGCTGAGCAGCGCCGAGCACCCCGACCACGGTCTGGGGGTGGCTCATCGTCGCGACGTGTGAGCTCTTGATCTCCACGGTCGTGGAGCCGGCCGAAGTGCGCGGGGTCGATGGAGGCGTCGGCGTCCCCGCCGGTCGCGCCGGATGACGTCGTCGTTCGCGCCCCTTGGTGCCCATCGTCACCACCCTTGGGGATGACGTGGGGCCTCATCACGATCATCCTCACGAAGAGGACGACCGCGAGAGGCGGACGTCCCAGCCCGGAGGGGCAGGGCGGGGGGTCTGATCATGAGGTGGTTTGCCACAGTGTCAGGCGGTTCGGGACGTCGGTTCGCGCTCGGGCGCGCACGGCGAGACCGAAAGGGCCGAAGCAGGTTGGTCCTGGCGTCGGCGTTCTCTCTGGTGGCCGGTGGACTGGCCACGATGTCGGTGACGTCCGAGGCGCAGGGGGCAACCACTCCGACCGGCTTCTCGGAGTCCGTCGTGTTCAGCGGCCTGACGAACCCGACTGCTCTTCGGTTCTCGCCCGACGGCCGGATCTTCGTGGCCGAGAAGCGCGGTGTCATCAAGGTCTTCGACTCTCTCACCGACACGACGCCCACCGTCTTCGCCGACCTCAACGCCAACGTCCACAACTTCTGGGACCGCGGGCTGCTGGGCATGACGCTGGACCCGGGGTTCCCCGCCAACCCGTATGTCTACGTCCTCTACACCTACGACCACGAGCTCGGCTCACCGTCGCCCGCCCCTCGGTGGGGCACTCCTGGGGTCTACTCCGACCCCTGCCCGACCCCGCCGGGGCCCACGGCCGACGGCTGCCTGGTCAGTGGACGGCTGTCCCGGCTGACGGCGAGCGGGAACACGATGACGGGAAGCGAGCAGGTACTGGTCGAGGACTGGTGCCAGCAGTACCCCAGCCACTCCATCGGCTCGGTCGAGTTCGGGCGCTCCGGCGCCCTCTACGCCAGCGGCGGCGACGGCGCGAGCTTCAACTTCGCCGACTGGGGCCAAGACGGCAACCCACTCAACCCCTGCGGTGACCCGCCAGGTGGCGTGGGCGCCACTCTCTCTCCACCGACTGCGCAGGGCGGGGCGCTGCGCAGCCAAGACCTCCAGACCCCCGGGGACCCCGTGAGCCTGGACGGCTCGGTGATCCGGGTCGACCCGGCGACCGGAGCCGGCCTGGCCACCAACCCGCTGGCCTCGTCCGCCGACCCCAATGCCCGTCGCATCGTCGCCTACGGGCTGCGCAACCCCTTCCGGATCACCGAACGGCCCGGTACGGACGAGCTCTGGATCGGTGACGTCGGGTGGAACGACTGGGAGGAGATCAACCGTCTCGAGCCCTCGATCTCGGAGGTCCGGAACTTCGGCTGGCCGTGCTACGAGGGCAACGGGCGACAGGCCGGCTACGACGGCGCGAACCTTTCGATCTGCGAGAATCTCTACACCTCCTCCGGAGCGGTCACGTCGCCGTACTTCGCCTACCACCACTCCGCGAGAGTGGTGCCGAACGAGACGTGTCCGACCGGAAGCTCGTCAATGGCCGGGGTCCAGTTCGCCTTCGGGTCCGGGCAGAGTCCTTACCCGGCGGAGTACGACAACGCGCTGTTCTTCGCGGACTACTCGCGCGACTGCATCTGGGTGATGCCCAAGGGCGCCGACGGAACCCCCGCCCCCGGCCTGGTCCGCACCTTCGTCGCGGGTGCTGCGAATCCGGTCAACCTTCAGATCGGCCCGACCGGAGAGCTCTTCTACGTCGACTTCGACGGCGGCACCGTGCGGCGCATCAGCTACGCCAGCGGCAACCAACCGCCGGTTGCCGTCGCCACCGCCACGCCCACCACCGGGCCTGCCCCGCTCACTGTGACTTTCGACGGCTCGACGTCGAGCGACCCAGACGTCGGCGACACCCTGAGCTTCGCGTGGGACCTCGACGGTGACCAGGCCTTCGACGACTCGACCGCGCCGCAGCCGTCGTACACCTACACCGGCACCGGCGTCCACACCGCGACCCTGCGCGTCACCGACACCGGTGGGGCGACGGCCACGGACTCGGTGGTGATCGCGGTCGGCAACACGGCTCCGTCGGCCGTCATCGACGCGCCGGCGGTCGGTGTGCTGTGGAAGGTCGGGGACGTCATCACGTTCTCCGGCCACGCGAGTGACGCGCAGGACGGCACCCTCCCGCCGTCGGCCCTCACCTGGGACCTAGTCCTTCAGCACTGCCCGAGCAACTGTCACGAGCACCCCGTGCAGAGCTACGTCGGCGTGGCCGGGGGTTCGTTCGTCGCCCCCGACCACGAGGCGCCGGCCTACCTGGAGCTGCGGTTGACGGCAACGGACTCCGGCGGGCTGACCAGTACGGCGACCCGCAGGCTCGACCCTCGGCTGGTGGCGCTGACGTTCCAGACCGTGCCCGGGGGACTCAGCCTGGTCGTGGGCAACAGCAGCCCGACGAAGGCCGCCTTCACCCGCAACGTCATCGTGGGATCCCGCAACACCGTGAGTGCCGTCTCACCCCAGAACAAGGCGAACAAGCGCTACACGTTCGCGTCCTGGTCCGACGGCGGCGCCCAGTCCCACACGATCGTCGCCCCGGCTGGGGCCACGACCTACACGGCTCGGTTCAAGTGAGGTGAGCAGGGGCAACCGCCGAGGACGGTGAGCTGTTGGTCCAGCGGGACCGCTGTCCTCTACGCAGCCGGTCTGCCTGAGGACCTCGAGAAGATCGCCGACGTGCGCGGCCAGAAGCGTGTCGAACCAGCCTGACTGCCTGGAAGCACCGCTTCCCGCCGTACCCTCCGGCGCTCCATCACCGGGGGTGCGGTGAGCCCGTCGCCGTCGAGGCGCACTGCGCGGCCGGCCACCACGTCCGCGCCGACGACATCACCGTCACCGCGGCGGGGCCCTTCGGCCTCGACGACCCGAGCGGCGGATAGGCGCGGTGCCAGGGCAGGCCGCACCGCGGCCTGCCCTGGGGTGTCCGATCAGCCCGCG
>CAWBRP010000006.1:0-19309 GCA_963791275.1 uncultured Actinomycetota bacterium | reverse complement strand
GGCGCGGCCGTCGATGATCTCGAGCCCCTCGCCGCCCGCGGCGGGGGCGTCGTTCCAGTTCCCGCCGAAGGCCGGCGGTCCGAGGCCGCCCACCACCTTGTTGTCGGTGTCGACCACGTAGACACCGAGCGCGTTGACGTTGCCGTCCACGCGGGCCGCGCCCGGCACAGCGGCCAGGGTCTCGACCAGGCTGCCGGGCACGGTGAGCGCGGAGAAGCCGCCGCCCTCTGTCTGCCCGCCGCCCTCGGGGCGCACGACGACGTCGCCGACGCTCGAGGCGAACAGGGCGGTGAAGCTGCGCGACAGCGTGTCGGAGAAGACCAGCGACCCGGCGACGAAGGCGACTCCGAGCACGATCGCGAAGGTGCTCATCAGCAGCCGGACCTTGCGGCCCAGCAGGCTCTTGATGGCGACCCTGAGCACGGTCAGGCCCCCGGGCCGGGGAGGGCGGCGGCCGCCATGGCGGCCATGGCCTCCAGCACGGTGTCGCGGCTGGGGTCGCGCTGCTCGTCGACCACGCGGCCGTCGGCCAGGAAGACCACCCGGTCGGTGTAGGCCGCGGCGACGGGGTCGTGGGTCACCATGACCACCGTCTGGCCGTGCTCGTCGACGCTGCGCCGCAACAGGTCGAGCACCTCCGCGCCGGACTGGGAGTCGAGGTTGCCCGTGGGCTCGTCGGCGAAGACGATCGTCGGTCGGCTGACCAGTGCCCGGGCCACCGCCACGCGCTGCTGCTGGCCGCCGGAGAGCTCGTTGGGCTTGTGGGTCAAACGATCGCGCAGGTTGACCGTGTCGATCACCTGGTCGTACCACCCGGCGTCGGGCTTGCGGCCGGCGATCGCCAGCGGGAGCAAGATGTTCTCGCCCGCCGTGAGTGTCGGCACCAGGTTGAAGGACTGGAACACGAAGCCGATCTCGTCGCGCCGCAGCCGGGTCAACGCCTTGTCCTTCATCCGCGACAGGTCCTGCTCGCCGATCAGCACCGAGCCGCTGTCCGCCGTGTCGAGGGCGGCACAGCAGTGCATCAACGTCGACTTCCCCGATCCGCTCGGCCCCATCACGGCGGTGAACTCGCCGGCGTACAGGTCCAGCGTGACGTCGTCGAGCGCCCGGACCAGCGCGTCTCCGGAACCGTAGGTCTTGGTCAGGTTGAGCACCCGCGCAGCGGTCGTCGTCATGGGGACACTCTCCCAACCCCGCCGGATCGACGGCCAGCGGGTTCCACACCACGAACCCCCCAGCCGACCCCGACCCACCCCCGATCCCCGACGCCGAGTCCGAACAGGTGTTCGAGTCGTTTGGTAGAGTCGGGTCGTGGACTTCCAAGGGACGCTCTTCGAGTCAGCGCCGCTGGACGCGGCCTCCCTGGCCGACACGAGCCGGACTCCGTTGGCGCGCGGTGCCTGGGTCGACGTGCGGCGGGACTGGCTGGCCGACGCCGACGAGGTCTTCGCCGCGATGGTGCACGACGTGCCGTGGCGAGCGGAGCGGCGCCAGATGTACGACCGGGTGGTCGACGTGCCGCGGCTCGTGCACAACTACGCGGCCGGCGAGCCGCTGCCCCATCCCACCCTCGAGAAGGCGCGCGAGGCGCTGTCCGCGCACTACCGACCCGAGCTGGGTGAGCCGTTCGTGACCGCGGGCTGCTGCTTCTACCGCGACGGCACTGACTCGGTGGCCTGGCACGGCGACCGGATCGGCCGAGGAGACCGCGAGGACACGATGGTCGCGATCGTGTCGCTGGGCGACCCCCGCCGGCTCGCGCTGCGACCGCGCGGCGGCGGACCGTCGCTGGCCTTCACCATGGGGCACGGCGACCTGCTGGTGATGGGTGGCTCGTGCCAACGCACCTGGGAGCACGCCGTTCCCAAGGTGGCCCACGCGGGCCCGCGCCTCTCGGTGCAGTTCCGCCCGCGGAATGTGTTCTGAGCCGAGCCGGCCGATCCTCCGTCGCGGCCGACTGCTCGGCTCAGAACGACACCGTGGGCGCCTGGTCCTGACCGGCGGGGGCCTCGTAGAACTCGCGGGTGTGCACGCCCGAGATGCCGGTGAACAGCAGCCACGGCAGCGTGCGGGTGAGGGTGTTCAGCTTGGCGACCGCGTCGTTGTAGTACTGGCGCGAGAACGACAGCTGGTTCTCGGTCTCGGCGAGCTGACGCTGCAGGTCGAGGAAGTTCTCGTTGGCCTGGAGCTCGGGGTAGTTCTCGGCGACGGCGTTGAGGTTGATCAGCGCGCCCTGCATCTGCGCGTCGGCGGCGGCCTTCTCGGCGACGTCGTTGCCCGCCGCGGCCTTCTGGAGACCGGCTCGCGCGCGGGTGACCTCCTCGAAGACACCCTTCTCGTGCGCGGCGTACCCCTTCACGGTGGCGACCAGGTTGGGGATCAGGTCGGCGCGCCGGGTGAGCTGGACGTCGATCCCGCCCAGCGCCTCCTCGGCCCCGACGTCGGTGGCGCGGAGCTTGTTGAACCCGATCACGGCGAAGGCCGCGAGCGCGACCAGCACCACGATGACGATGACGGCGATGGTCATGGGTGGACCCTCCTGCTGGGTGTGCCTGACATGGACAGAAGTGTGGCGCAGAGTGCGCGGCCGCGGGGGCTCACCACGAGCCGCCTCCGCCCCCGCCGCCACCGCCGCCTCCCGAGAAGCCGCCCCCGCCGCTGCTGGACGAGGAGCTCTGCGTGGCCTGGTAGGAGCTGATCGCGGAGTCCAGGGTGCTGGAGAAGTCCCCCAGCATCTGGTCGACGTGGTTCCCCGTGTGGACGCCGGCGTACCCGCTGCCGAAGTACGCCGGCACCGGCGGCTCGACGCCCATCTCGGTGCGGTACTTCGCGGCCCACTCGTCGGCACAGCCGAGGGCCACGGCCCAGGGGATGTAGGCCGTGTAGAGCTCCTGGCGTCCGGAGAAGTCGAAGCGTTCCTTGCTCGACGGGGTGGACAGGACCCGGTGGAAGCCGCCGACCCGCGACCAGAGGTCCCGGCCGGTGGCGGTGCGCTTGGTGCCCGAGCCGCGCACCATCAAGGGCGAGGCCGTGATCGCGAAGGCACCCGGGATGACGGCAAGCACGCTCATGTTGAGCAGGGCGAAGATCGCCACCACCGCGGCGGCGATCCAGGCCGCGACGGCGAGCCAGCCGCCGACGCCGCCGAGGCCGCTGGTGACCATCAGTCCCTGCTCCCGCGCCCACGTCCTGGTGCTCGCCGCGAACGACGACAGCTCGGACTGGAGGACCTTGCCGGTGCTCACGTCGTGCGGCAGCGCGACGAAGCTGCCGCCCTCGCCGGGCAGCAGCCGGGCGATCCGACCGGTCGTCTCGTCCAGCCGCGCCCAGCCGGCCGGACCCGCGAGGTCGGTGATCGTCCACGCCCCCTCGGTGCGGTCCACCTTGACCGCGCCGCGCTCCGCGGCGTGCAGCACCGTGGCGACGAAGGCCTCCTTGTCGGCGGTCTCCGTGAACACGTACGCCGCCTGCGCCGGGCCGACCCCCGCCGGCGGCGCGTACTGCAGCGGGTACGGCGGCTTGACCTCGCGGGCGCCGCGGGCCGCCCGGTGGCCGACCAGGCCGGAGAGGAACGCCAGTCCCCCGACCAGGGGCAGCAGGTAGACGCTGGTGCCGAAGACCGGGTCGAACCGGGCCGTCCAGGGCAGGCTGTCCCCGGCCGGCGGCGTCGCCATGTCGAGGCCCGCCCGGAGGGTGACCGGCGTCCGGGGCGGCAGCGCGCCAGTGGTGACGGTGACGCGTGGCGCCGTCCACCTCGGGCGTGCAGCCGGTGACCTCGTCGACGCCGACGGCGCAGTCGAGGGCACCGGGCTCGACGGGCAGGTGCACGACCAGCCGGGACGCCGCGATCGACTGCTGCCAACCGCCGGGGATGAGGTTCCAGTAGAACTGCGTAGGCTCCTCGCCGTCGCCGGGCTGGAGCACGCCGTCGATCCGGTAGGAGATCACGTAGGTGTGCTCGCCCGGGTCGAGGGTGACGTCCTCCTGGCCGATCCGCGCGACCCGGTAGCGACCCCGGCCCTGGCGCAGGATCGTGAAGTCCTCCGGGCTGCCGTCGAGGGTGACGGTGATGTCCTGCGGGATGCGGCGGGCGTGCGGCTCGCTCGGGTCCACGCTGTCGAAGAAGCGGAAGATGCCGTGCTTGCCGTAGTTGGGGAACTGCACGGCGAGGGTCTCGATGACGGTCATGTCTCCGTCGGCGTCGACGGTGAACTCGGCGTCGTAGGACGTGATCGAGGTTTCCTCGTAGGTCGCCGCTGCGTCGCCGACGTTGTAGTAGAGCGCTGGCACGAGCACCAGGCCCGCGAGCACCCCCAGGCTCAGCACGTAGGCCACCAGCCGTCTCACGTCGCGGAGCCTAGTGGCCCCGGGGGCCGCGGTCAGGCGATCAGTCGCGCGCGGCGAACCACCAGATCAGCAGCGCCAGGGCGCCCAGACCACCGACGATCGGCTTCCAGTAGGCCTTGAGCAGGATCGGCAGCACCGTGGACCCGAGGTCGAGGCTGCTGTCCTGCGCCGGCGGAGGTGCCGGGGCCGGTCGCGGCGGGGCCGCCGCCGGAGTGGGCGACGCCTCGACCGGCGGCGGGGGTGCGACGGCCGCCGTGGCCGCCGCGCTGTCGGAGGTGACGGCCTCGTCGGGGTCGGCCGGGGCGACGGCCTCGACGACCTCGGGTGTGTCGCTCGGACCGGTCAGCCGCTGCTCCAGACAGCCGACGAACTGGCCGAGCAGCTTGTCCGACACGTCCTGCATGACCCCGCGACCGAACTGCGCGGGCTTGCCGGTGATGGCGAGGTCGGTGAGCACCTCGACGTCGGTCGAGGTCCCCGACTCCACCATCGAGAGGGTCACCTTGGCTCCGGCCGTGCCGTTGCCGCGCTTGTCCTTGCCCTTCGCGTCGACCACGAAGCGGTGCGCCTCGTCGTCCTTCTCGACGAAGGTCCCGGAGCCGTTGTAGACCAGCGCGATCGGGCCGAGCTTGACCTTGACCGAGCCGGCGAAGGTGTCCCCGTCCACCGAGGTGACCTGGGCTCCGGGGAAGCAGGTCGCCAGACCCGCGATGTCCTCGAAGTGAGCCCAGGTCTCCTCGATGCCCGTGGGCACGGTGAAGCGGTGTGTCAGCTCCATGGGGTCAGACGCCCGCCGCGCCGAGCACGGCGCGCCGGGTGATCACGGTGGCGAGGTGGCGCCGGTAGTCGGCGTCCCCGTTGAGGTCGCTGGGCGGGTTGGTGCCCTCGGCGGCCCGGTCGCACGCGGCGCGGACGCCGTCCTCACTGACCTCGGCACCCGCCAACCCGGCCTCGGTGGCCCGGGCCCGCAACGGGGTGCTGCCCATGTTGGTGAGCCCGATCTTGGCCTCGGAGATGGTGGCGCCGTTGCTCTTCACGGTCGCGGCGACCGCCACGATCGCCCACTGGTGCTTGATCCGCACGAACTTCTCGTAGTGCGCCCCCCAGCCGGTGTGCTTCGGGACCCGCACCTCGGTGAGGATCTCGTCCTCGCCGACCGCGGTCTCGAAGAGGTCGACGAAGAAGTCCTCCGCCGTCACGGTGCGGGTGCCACCGGGGCCGGCGATGACGAACTCCGCGCCGAGAGCGAGCGCCGGGGCGCCGAGGTCGCCCGCCGGGTCGGCGTGCGCGAGCGCGCCGCCGAAGGTGCCGCGGTGCCGGATCTGCGCGTCCGCGACCTCCGCGACCGCCCGGGCGATCAGCGCGCAGTGCTCGTTGACCAGGGGGTCGTGGAGCACGTCGTAGTGCGTGGTGGTCGCGCCGATGACGATGGCGTCGCCGTCGTCCCGGATGCCGCGCAGCGAGTCGATCCGGCCGAGGTCGATCACCATCTCCGGTGCGTTGAGGCGCATCCGCAGCACGGGCAGCAGGCTCTGCCCCCCGGCGATGATCTTGGCGTCGTCGCCGTGCTGCCGCGAGTGCGGAGAGGGCGTCCTCGACCGAGGTCGGGGCCACGTAGTCGAACTGGGTGGGGATCACTGGTCCGCTCCTTCCGAGCCGAGCGGCGCCGCGTTGCCGGCGGCCCCCTCGTCGAAGTGGGGCGCCGCCGCGGGTTCGGTGGGCGCATCACCCTTGCCACGTGCGCTGTTGATGGCCTTCCACACCCGCTCCGGGGTGCACGGCATCTGGATGTCGTTGATCCCGAAGTGCCGGATCGCGTCGACGACCGCGTTCACCACGGCCGGGGTCGAGGCGATGGTGCCGGCCTCGCCGACGCCCTTGGTGCCGAGCGTGTTGGTCAGCGACGGGGACGTGGTGTGCTCGACCTCGAAGCTGATCGTGTCGGCCGCGGTGGGCAGCAGGTAGTCCACGAACGACCCGGACACCAACGTGCCGGCGTCGTCGTACACCGCCTCCTCCCAGAGCGCCTGTGCGATGCCCTGGACCAGACCGCCGTGCACCTGACCCTCGACGATCAGAGGGTTGATGATGTTGCCGATGTCGTCGCAGCAGACGTACTTCCGCATCTTGACCGCACCGGTCTCGGTGTCGACCTCCATGGCACACAGGTGGGTCCCGTGGGGGTAGTTGAAGTTGATCGGGTCGTACGTCGCCTCCGCGTCGATGCCCGGCTCCGTGCCCTCCGGGTAGTTGTGCGCCGCGAACGCCGCGAGCGCGACCTCGGCGATGCCGAGTCCCTGGTCGGTGCCCTTGACCGTGAACCGGCCCTCGGCGAACTCCAGGTCGTCCGCGGACGCCTCGAGGAGGTGTGCCGCCAACGGCTTGGCCCGCTCGATGACCTTGTCGACGGCCAGCACCAACGCCTCGCCCCCGACGACGAGCGACCGCGAGCCGTAGGTGTCGAGGCCCTTGTGCGCGATCTGGGTGTCGCCGTGGAGCACCTCGACGTCCTCGAAGGGCACGCCGAGCCGGTCGGCGACGATCTGGCTGAACGCCGTCTCGTGACCCTGCCCGTGCGCGCTGGCCCCGGTGACGATCTCGACCTTGCCGGTGGCCAGCATCCGCACGCTCGCGTGCTCCCAGCCGCCGGCGCCGTAGTTGAGGCTGCCCAGCACCCTGCTGGGTGCCAGTCCGCACATCTCGGTGAAGGTCGAGATGCCGATGCCGAGCTGGACCTTGTCGCCGGACTCGCGACGCTGCTTCTGCTCGGCCCGCAGCTCGTCGTAGCCGAACATCTCCTTGGCCTTGGCGGTCGCGGCCTCGTAGTTGCCGGAGTCGTACTCCAACCCGGCGACCGTGGTGAACGGGAAGTCCTCGTGCTTGATCCAGTTCTTCTCGCGGATCTCGAGGGGGTCGACCCCGACCTCGACGGCGAGCTCGTCCATCAGTCGCTCGATGGCGTACGTCGCCTCCGGGCGCCCGGCACCACGGTAGGCGTCGGTCCAGGTCTTGTTCGTGAGCACCGTCTGGCAGTTGAACTGGTAGGCCGGGAACTTGTAGATCGCGTTGAACATGAAGGCGCCGAGCACCGGCACCCCACCACCCACGAGCGAGACGTGGGAGCCGAGGTCGGCCAGCAGCTCGACCTTGAGGCCGGTGACGCTGCCGTCCTTGGTGGCCGCGAGCGTGAGCTTCTGCCACTGGTCGCGCCCGTGGTGGGCGGTCATCAGGCTCTCGCTGCGGGTCTCGGTGAACTTGACCGGCTTGCCGAGGCGGCGGGCGATCGCGAAGACGATCCACTCCTCGGGGGTGGTCTGGAGCTTGCCGCCGAAGCCGCCGCCGACGTCCGGGGCGATGACCCGGATCTTCGACTCGGGGACACCGGTCGTGGCTGCGAGCGCGAAGCGGAGGATGTGCGGGATCTGGGTGGCCGACCACATGGTGATCTGCTCACCGGTCGGGTCCACGACGGTGCTGCGCGGCTCCATGAACGCCGGGATGAGCCGCTGCTGGCGGTACTCGCGCTCGATCACGATGCCGTCGCCGCGGGCCTTCTCGATGGCCTCGTCGACGTTGCCGCCGGTGCCGGCCTCGGCCGAGTCGAACTTCCAGAACGCGGACTTGTTGGTGCCCAGGTCGGGATGCGCGAGCACGCCGTGCTCGCTGTCGGCCTCGGCGGCCGCCTTCAGCTCCAGCGCCGCCGGCAGCTCGACGTACTCCACGTCGACGAGCTCGGCCGCGTCGCGGGCCTCGGCCGGCGTGCGCGCGACCACCACGGCCACGACCTCGCCGGCGAAGGCGACCCGGTCGATGGCGATGGGCAGGTGCGTCGGCGTCACCTGGTCGGGAGTGATCGCCCAGGCGTTGATGAGCACGCCCTGGGTCTCGGCCAGGTCCTGGCCGGTCAGCACCGTGACCACGTTGGGCGAGGCCTTGGCGGCGGACACGTCGATCGAGGTGATGGTGGCGTGGGCGAAGGGGCTGCGCACCATGGAGAGGTGCAGCATCCCCGGCAGGGTGATGTTGTCGGTCCACCGGGTGCGGCCGGTGATCAGCCGCTGGTCCTCCTTGCGTCGGCGGTCCTTGCCGATCTCCCGCTCGACGGCGGGTCGCTCCTGGGTCGCGGTCATGCCGTCACCCCCGCGCCTTCGGTGGTCGAGCTCGTCGAGGCCCCGGCCGCGTGCAGCACGGACTTCACGATGTTGTGGTAGCCGGTGCAGCGGCACAGGTTGCCCTCGAGCCCGTCTCGCACCTCGTCCTCGGTCGGGTGCGGGTTCTCGTTGAGCAGGTCGACGCTCTGCATGATCATCCCGGGCGTGCAGAATCCGCACTGGAGGCCGTGGCACTCGCGGAAGGACTCCTGGACCTTGTGCAGCACGCCGTCTTGGGCCAGTCCCTCGACCGTCGTGACCTCACTCCCGTCGGCCTGGACCGCGAGCACGTTGCAGGACTTCACGCTGCGCCCGTCGAGGTGCACCGTGCAGGCGCCACAGTTCGACGTGTCGCAGCCGATCACCGTGCCGGTCTTCCCGAGCTTCTCGCGGAGGTACTGCACCAGCAGCATCCGGGGTTCGACGTCGTCGGAGACCGTGGCCCCGTCGACTTTGAGTTCGATCTTGGTCATGTGTGGACTTCCTCCTGGGCAGCCTGGAGACAGCTGTGATGGCGGTCACGCTAGGCCTCCCAGGTTGGTGGATGGTTGGACTGCCCGATCGGACAGTTCCCACGGGCGCCGAGGAGGCGCATACTCGTCGGATGCCGGCGTCCGCCGGCACGAGAACTCCTGGGGGAGCCATGGGTGAGCCGGGCGCTGCGAGCGTCGTGACGCACCCCCACACCTCGGCGTTCCACGGGAACGACGCCGAGCTCATCGAGATGGTGGCGCCGTACGTCGCCGAGGGTCTGGCCGGCGGCGAGCGCGTGGTCGTGGTCATCACCGATCCCCATCGCGCCGCCCTGGACGAGGCCCTGCACGAGCGCGGCATCGACAGCACCCGGGCCCGCCGGTCCGGCGCCTACCTCCCGTGGGGGGCAGCCGAGACGCTGCAGACCTTCTTCGTGGACGGGTCGATGGACCGCGACCGCTTCGTCGGCACCATCGGCATGCTGCTCGGCTCGGCACCCGAAGCGGCGCCGGTGCGCGCGTTCGGCGAGATGGTCGCCTTGCTGTGGGAGCGCGGAGACGTCGCCGCGGCTCTCGAGCTGGAGGACATCTGGAACGACTTGCTCCGGACCCGCCCCTTGTCCCTGCTGTGCGCCTACTCGACCGCGTCCCTGAGCGGTGCCCTGCTCAGCGACGTCGGGCGGCTGTGCGAGGTGCACGGCACGCTGCTCACTCCTTCCGGGTACGCCGACCTGGAGCCTGGTGGCTTCGGCCCGCGGGCCGCGGCCGCCGACACCTTGTGGTCCGACATCTTCTTGCCGGTGCCCTCGGCCGCCGCCGCGGCGCGGCACTTCGTCGCGGCGGCCCTGGCCGTGTGGGGCGAGGACGACCTGCAGTGGGAGGCCGCCCTGGTCGCCTCAGAGCTGGCCACCAACGCCGTGCGGCACGGCGCCTCGCCCTTCCGGGCGTCGGTCAGCCGGGCGGGTGGCCCGGTCCGCATCGCGGTGGAGGACGTCGCCCCGGGTCGGCCCGAGCGCCGAGCCGCGACCCGGGACCTGCTCGACGGTCGCGGCGTCGCGATCGTGGAGGCGCTGACCCGCCGGTCGGGCTGCGACGTCCTCCCGGACAGCAAGGTCGTGTGGGCCGAGCTGTCGAGGGCCCCGAGCCGGGCGGGCTGACGTTCGGCGGGGAATCACCCGCTCGTGCAGCAGGTTGGCGCCGCATGACCACACTCGCCGACCGGACCATCGCCGCCCTCCGTGGCACCCACGACCAGGTGGCCGCCCACGTGCGCGCGCTCTCCGACGACCAGCTGCTGGACGCCTCCGGCGCCGCGGACTGGCCGGTGGCACAGGTGCTCTCGCACCTGGGCAGCGGTGGCGAGATCTCCTTGGCGGGCTACCGCGCTGCACTGGAGGGCGCTGAGCCGCCGACGAACGGGTTCAACCAGGAGGTCTGGGACCGCTGGAACGCGCTGGCTCCGCGCGAGCAGGCCACCGCGTTCCTCACCCAGGACGCCGAGCTCGTCGACTCCCTCGAGGCACTGACTCCCGAGCAGCGCGAGGACACCAAGATGAAGCTGGGCTTCCTCCCGGCCCCGATCCCTCTTGCCACCGCGCTCGGCATGCGCCTCAACGAGGCCGCGCTGCACGGGTGGGACGTCCGGGTCGGCGCTGAGCCAGGCGCCACCATCGAGGGCACGACCGCCCGGGTCATCGCCGAGCACCTCGGGGACGGGCTGTCCTTCATGCTCGGGTTCATCGGGAAGGCCGATGCGCTGGCGGAGCCGGCCCGGATCCGCCTCGCCGACCTCGGCTCGGCCCTGACGATCGACGAAAGGGTCAGCTTGGTGGCGGACGACCTGGAGCCGACCGCCACCCTCGTCGCACCACCGGAGGCGGTGCTCCGGCTGGTCGCGGGCCGTCTGGCCCCGGCCCACACCCCCGAGGGCGTGGAGGTCACCGGCAACGTGACCCTCGACGACCTGCGCCGGGTGTTCCCGGGCTACTAGGGGCAGAACGCGTAGACGCTCAGGCCGGGATAGCTGTCGTCGAAGACGTGCTCCAAGGCCCGCCCGGTCAGCGCCGCTCCGACCCAGCACCAGCGCGGCGAAGGCGAGGTTGTAGCCGTCGACGATCCACTGCAGCTCGCGGGTGCCCGAGTCGAGATCGACGGAGATGCTCGGCAGGGCGACGTTGACGATCGTCGTGTCGAGGTTGATGGCGAGGACGGCCGCACACACCGTGAGCAGGACGGGGATCTTGCCACGCATGAGAGCCTCCGGACCGTTATGTTGACACTGACCACATCACGTGACACGAGATGTATCCAGTGTCAACATTGAACTATGCTCGGCTCGCCCACCACGGCAACCTCCGCGCCGCCCTCGTCGAGGCGGGCGTGGAGCGCGCACCAAGGGCCTCGAGGGCGTGGTCCTGCGCGAGGTGGCGCGGCAGACGGGGGTGTCGCACAACGCGGCGTACCGCCACTTCGCGGACCGCGAGGAGCTGATCGGGGAGATCAGCACGGTGGCGGCGGACAAGCTCGAGCAGGCCATGCTGCGCCGGGTGGCGCTCGTCGACGACGCGGACCCCGAGACGGCTGCCCGACGACGGCTGCGCGAGGTGGGGCGGGCGTACGTCGAGTTCGCGCTGTCCGAGCCGGGTCTGTTCGAGGTCGCCTTCTGCAGCGACCGGCCGCCCGACGAGGCCGCCGTCGGAGAGGCCGGGCCCTACCTGTTGCTGGGTCGCGAGCTCGACGCGCTCGTCGCCGTCGGGGCACTCACCCCGGCGAGTCGGGCCGGCACGGACGTAGCCTGCTGGGCGGCCGTGCACGGGTTCGCGGTGCTGCACCTCAGCGGGCCGCTGCGCAGCCTGCCGGTCGAAGTGCGCGACGCGGCGCTGGACGTGCTGCTGACCACGATCGAGCGCGGCCTCACCGGCTCGGCCCGCTAGCGGCCGGACGCGGCGAGCCGGCCGCGGAGCAGGGCCTTGACGGGGTGCTGGCGGTCCCCGAGCCGGAGCAGGCACGCCTCCACGACCTCGGTGTCGTAGGGCGCCAGCTCGCTGTAGTTGAGCACCGCATCCGGCTGCGGGTCGGCGAGCAGGGCCTCGCGCAGCGCGACGGCCACGTAGTCGGCCAGCTCGGTGAGTGCCGGCGAGTTGGTCCCGGGCAGCAGGTCACCGCCGTACGCCGCCACCGCCGCGCCGACGTCCCCGCGGCGCAGCAGGCCGAGCACCGTGTCGACGTCGGTGGCCGTCGGCAGGGTGAGCCGGTAGGGGCGTGACGCGAGCTGGCCGCCCAGCGCGCTGCGCAGGTGGGAGACCTCGGCCTTGAGGGTCGACAGCGTGACCGCCTGGTCGCCGTACACCAGCGCGTGGAGCTGCTCCAGCGAGAGCCCCTCGGGGTGCAGCGCCAGGAGCGCCAGGATCTCGGTCTGCCGGCGGTTGAGGAGCAGCCGCTGGCCGTCGAGGCGGGTCTCCGCGGTGCCGAGCAGGGTCATCAGCAGGCCCGGGCTCTGGTCCAGCCCGTCCCCGGAGGGGTCGGCGTACCAGCCCGAGCGGGGCATCGCGGTCTCGATCAGCCGAGCCATCACCCGCGCGGTCGCCAGCCCGATGGGGTGCGTGCGGTCCCAGGTCGTGGAGAGGTCGATGACGCCGAGCTGCTTGCCCGTCGACGGGTCGTGGACCGGCGCCGCCCAGCACACCCAGTTGTGCACGATCGAGGCGTAGTGCTCGGCGCTGAAGACCATCGACGGGGTGCCCTGGCGCATCGCGATCGCCAGCGCGTTGGTGCCGACGCTCGCCTCGTCCCAGAGACCGCCCGCCACGAAGTTGACCGACTCGGCCTTGCGGCGCATCACCCGACCGCCGTAGGTCCACAGGATCCGGGTGTCGGCGTCGGTGACCGCGATGACGAGGTCACCGTCCTCGGCCGTGCGTCGCAGCTCCTCCTCGACGCCCGCGACCGCACGGGCCAACGGGGAGTCGCGCCAGGTCTCGGCGGTGTCGCCCTCGTCGGCGAGCGGCGCCTGCGTGACGTCCGGCGTGATCGCTCGCCGGGAGAGCTCCCAGCTGCGCAGGATCTCGGGTCGGATCAGCGTCTCGGCGTCGTCGCCGCGCTCGACGAACGCGGCCCACGCCTGGACGGCGGCGATCCGGCGGTCCTGCAGGTTCTGGCGGTTGATCGTGGCCATCGGGCGCATCCTCTGAGGAGTGACTGCCGTCACGGTAGCCCAGGGTGCCTAGCCTCCGGCAGGCGCTCGCGCTAGGGAGTGACGACCCCGTGGTCGGCCTCGAAGGTGGCGCCGGTGAGCTTGGTCTTGGCGAAGCTGATCAGCGAGGCAACCGTGCTGCCCGGGGTGTCCCAGTACTCCGCCTCCTCCACGTCCACGCGCAGCAGCACGGCGTCCGGGTTGTCGGGCCCGCCCGGGAGCCAGGCCTCCGCGAAGGTGTTCCACAGGTCCTCGAGCTTGGCCCGGTCCTCGACCACCTCGGCGCGACCCGTCAGCGCCACCCAGGAGTCGCGCGAGGAGAAGGTCAGGGACACCCGGGGCTCGGCCTGCACGTCGGCCACGTGCCGGGTGTCGCGGCTCGCGATGAACCACATCTCGGCGTCGGGCTCGACCTCCTGACGTGCCATCGGGACGCTGCGCACACCGGCACCGCCGTACGTCGTGAACATGGCGATCGGCAGGTCGCTCAGCAGGTCGACCAGCTTCTGGCGGTCGTCGTTCTGGGTCACGGGGTGACTCCTCGTTGTCGTGGAGCGGGGTCGTACCCGATCCGGACGACGGCCATCCCCCGCAGGTGGCCCTCATGAGGCGTCCGTCGACCGGGTACGTCGACGGCATGACGACCACGCCCCAAGAACCGCTCCCCGACCCCGACATCGTGCCCTCGGGCGACCCGACGCCTATCGAGACGCCGGAGCCCGGCGAGGAGCCCCAGCCGGACCCGCTGCTGCCCTGATCGTCAGCGCTCCGCCAGGTGGTGGATGCGGCCCTCGGTCCCGGCGAGGCGCTCGCCGCTGCCGCCCCACTGACGGGCGATGATCTCGGCCGCGATGCTGACGGCCGTCTCCTCGGGCGTCCGCGCACCCAGGTCCAGGCCGATCGGGCTGGACAGCCGGGCGAGCTCCGCCTCGGTCAGGCCGGCCTCGCGCAGCCGTGCCATCCGGTCGTCGTGGGTGCGTCGGCTGCCCATCGCGCCCACGTAGGAGACCTCCGGCAGGCGGAGCGCGACCTCGAGAAGGGGTACGTCGAACTTCGGGTCGTGGGTGAGCACGGTGATCACCGTGCGGGTGTCGACGCCACCGGCGTCCACGACCTTCTGCAGGTAGCGGTGCGGCCAGTCGACGACCACCTCGTCGGCCTCGGGGAAGCGGGTCGCGGTGGCGAACACGGGGCGCGCGTCGCACACGGTCACGTGGTAGCCGAGGAACGCCCCGACCCTGGCCACGGCGGCCGCGAAGTCGATCGCGCCGAACACGAACATCCGCGGCTTCGGCGCGAACGCCCACACGAACACCTTCATGCCCTCGCCGCGCCGCTCCCCGTCGGGACCGTAGGTCAGCGTGGCGCTGTGGCCGGCCGCGAGCAGGCCCAGGGCATCGTCGCGCACGGCGTCGTCGATCCGCTGCGATCCCAGACCGCCGGTGGTCGTGGCCGAGTCGGCGGCGTCGGGGCGCAGGACCAGCCGCCGGCCGACGAACGCCCGATCGGGGTGCTCGACGACGGTCACCAAGGCGACCGGCCGGCCGGCCTCGATGTCCTCGACGACGTCCCCGAGCTCGGGAAAGGTCTCCTGGGAGACCTTCTCGACGTACACGTCGAGGATCCCGCCGCAGGTGAGGCCGACCGCGAACGCGTCGTCGTCGGACACGCCGTAGCGCTCCAGGACCGGCTCGCCCGAGCCGACGACCTGCTGAGCGAGGTCGTAGACCGCGCCCTCGACGCAGCCGCCGGAGACCGAGCCGACGGCGGTGCCGTCGGGGCCGACGAGCATCGAGGCGCCGGCCGGCCGGGGCGCGGACTGGAAGGTCGCCACCACGGTGCCGACCCCGATCGTCTCGCCGGCGCGCCACCACTCCATCAGCTCGGGGAGCACCTCACGCACGTCCGATCACCTCCGCGACCTCCTCGAACGTCGCGAGCGAGTGCCCCGCGACGAAGTCCTGGCAGTACGGCAGCGCGGCGACGACGCCCTGCTGCACCGGCTCGTAGCCGGTCTTGCCGCGGTGCGGGTTGACCCACACCACTCGCCGGGCCACCCGGTGCAGGCGGCGCATCTGCTCCGCGAGCAACGTCGGGTCGCCACGCTCCCAGCCGTCGCTGAAGATCACCACCACCGCGCCGCGGGCCATCCCGCGCTGACCCCAGCGGTCCAGGAAGATCCGCAGCGTCTCGCCGAGACGGGTGCCGCCGGACCAGTCGGGCACCGTCTCACCGGCCGCGACGATCGCCCGGTCCGCGTCGCGGAGCCGCATCGCCCGGGTGACGTGGGTGAGCCGGGTGCCGACGGTGAACGTCTCGACCCCCACGCCGGGAGTCGCGGCCGTGGACACCGTGAAGCGGTGCGCGAGCCGGAGCAGCGCGTCGGCGTAGGCGCTCATCGAGCCGGACACGTCGACGAGGAGCACCACGCGGCGTGGCCGCACACCCCGTCGGCGCCAGGCGATCTCGCCCGGCTCGCCCATCCGGCGCAGGCTGGCGCGCAGGGTGCGCGAGGCGTCGACGTCGCCGCGGTGCCACGCCTGGTGCCGGGCGGTCCGACGGGTGGGGGGCCGCAGCCGCAGGGTCGCGAACATCTGGGCGAGCCGCTGCTTGTCCCCCGCGCTCATCGCCGCCACGTCGCGGTGGCGGAGCACCTCGGCCTCGCTGGCGGCCACCCGGAGCACCTCCACGTCGTCGGGGTCGCCCTGGCCGCCCTCGCTGTCCGACGTCGCGAGGCCGACCGCCGTGGACTCCGTGCGGGTGGCCGGTCGGGGCCGCGGCAGCCCGTCCCGGGCGTTGAAGTACGCCTCGAAGACCTGGTCGTAGCGGACCAGGTCGTCCGGCCCGCCGCAGAGCGTGGCCCGTCCCGCCCAGTAGGTCGCCCGCCGGTCGTCGAGACCGACGATCGAGGCGGCCTCCAAGAAGCCGGCCGAGCGGTCGTGGGTGACCGGGACCCCCGAGGCCCGCAACGCGCGGGTGAAGCCGAGCAGCACCTCGTCGGCCTCGCGCACGGGGCTCGTCGCCGGGGTCATCGGGTCAGCATCCGGTCGAGCGCCTGCTTCACGCGGTCGCTGTCCTCGCGGTACTTCACCAACGCTCCGAGGGTCGCGGACGCCGAGGCCAGGTCGAGGTCGGCGGTGCCGAGGTGGTGCAGCGCGCGGGCCCAGTCCAGGGTCTCGGCGACACCGGGCGGCTTGAGCAGGTCGTCGCGGTCGCGCAGCTGCTGGACCACGCCGACCACCTGCTCGGCCAGCCGCGCCGACACCTCCGGTGCGCGGGACCGGACGATCTCGATCTCGCGCTGCAGGCCAGGGTGGTCGATCCAGTGGTAGAGGCAGCGCCGCTTCAAGGCGTCGTGCAGCTCGCGCGTGCGGTTGGAGGTCAGCACCACGATCGGCGGATGGGCGGCGCGGACCGTCCCGAGCTCGGGGATCGTCACCTGGTACGTCGACAGCACCTCGAGCAGGAACGCCTCGAACTCGTCGTCGGCCCGGTCCACCTCGTCGACGAGCAGCACCACGGGGCTCTCCTGCAGGGCGGCCAGCACCGGCCGGGCCAGCAGGAACCGCGCGTCGTACAGGCTCTTCTCGGCCTCCTCGACGTCGGTCCCTCCCCCGGCGGCCTCGAGGGCCCGCAGGTGCAGGATCTGGCGGGGGAAGTCCCAGTCGTAGAGCGCCTGGGTGGCGTCGATCCCCTCGTAGCACTGGAGCCGGATGAGGGGGAGGTCCAGCGACTCGGCCAGGGCCTCGGCCAGGGCGGTCTTGCCGGTGCCGGGCTCGCCCTCCAGCAGCAGGGGACGCTCCATCCGCTGGGCGAGGAACACGACCGTGGCCAGCGCCTCGTCGATCAGGTAGCCGGTCGCGCCGAGGCGCGCGGAGACCTCCTCCACCGAGTCCATGCGCTCAAGGTTACGCAGCGGGGTGTTGGTCGACGGTTGGCCCGCCGGAGGGGCATCGCGCAGGCGCCGACGGGGTACGTCCCGGCCATGTCGCAGACGAAGAAGGCCCTGGTCCTGGTGTGCACGCTGAAGCGGTCACCTGCGGAGTCGAGCTCCGCCCTGCTGGGCCGGCAGATCCGCGAGGAGATCGAGACCCACGGCTGGCTGGGTGAGCTGGTGCGGGTGGTGGACCACGACGTCCGGTTCGGCGTCAGCACCGACGAGGGCGACGGGGACGGCTGGCCGTCGATCCGCGCGAAGATGCTGGAGGCGCAGGTGCTGGCGATCGTCACCCCGATCTGGATGGGGCAGCCGGCGTCGGTCACCAAGATGGTGCTCGAGCGCCTCGACGCCGAGCTCAGCGAGACCGACGACGAGGGCCGGCTGCTCACCTACGGCAAGGTCGCCCTGGTGGGAGCCGTCGGCAACGAGGACGGCGCCCACCACACGGTCGCCGAGTGCCTCCAGGCCCTCAACGACACGGGCTTCTCCGTGGCAGCGAACGCGGGTACGTACTGGGTCGGCGAGGCCATGCAGTCGACCGACTACCAGGACCTGGACCCCAGCCCGAAGGCCACGGTGTCGGCGACCCGCGCCGCGGTGCGCAACGCCGTGCACCTGGCCGACCTCCTCGGAGACCGGCCCTTCCCGCGCCAGGAGGGGTGAGGCTCACTCGAGCAGCCGCTCGGCCGACGTCAAGAAGGCGCGTCCGATGGTCTCCGCCCCGAAGCTCAGCACGTAGAGCCCGGTGGAGACGCGCTCCAGGTAGCCCCACTCCCAGATCTCCGGCGCCGCGACTCCGGTGCGGTCCGCGAGCAACCGGCAGTAACCCTCGAGCACACTGCGTCCGACGGCCCACTCGCGCACCGCAACCCCGAGGTCGTACGCCGCGGCGCAGCGGAAGCCGTCGGGGTCGACGAGGACGAAGCCGGACGCGGCCCCCTCGCGCGGCGCGGTGACCCGCAGGGTGTTGCCCGGGTGCGCGTCCCCGTGGACCACGACGCACCGCTCGGGGTCGAAGGCGGCCGCGCGCCGCTCGGCGTACCGCAGGGCCTGCTCCACGACCGGCGCCGGGCACGGCCGCTCCAGCCGCTCCCACAGGTCGGCCACCATCGCGTGCAGCAGGGTGGCCTTGTCGTCGATCCCCGCGGTCACCGCCGGGGCCGTCTCGAGCGGCACCTGCCAGGCCTCGACCAGGGTGTCGGCCAGCACCGCGAGGGTCCGCTCGGGCGACCAGGTGAGCCGGTGCAGCGAGGTGCCCAGCAGCTCCATCAGCAGGGCGCTCCGCTCGACGTCGTGCGCGTGCAGGAGGGCGTAGCCGTGGCCGTCGGCGGCCGCGAGCACGGCCGCCTCCCCGGTCAGGTCGTTCCCGGGGATACCGAGCTTCACGACCCGGTCGCCGCCGTCGCGCGTGCGGGCCCGGGCGACGTAGGACTCGCTGCCACCGGGCAGCGGCCCGAGCAGCGTCACCGACCAGCGCTCCTCGAGCTCGGCGATCAGGCGCGGCAGGCTCTCGACCCAGGCCCGTCCCACCTCGCCGAGTGACGCGACCTTCGCCCGGGTGAGGGGCTGGAGCCGCACCGGTCCGCTCAGGGCTCGTCCCGGTCGCGGCCGGTGGCCAGGTCGCCGCACTCGACGAGCAGCACCTCGTGCTCGGCCAGGTAGTCGCGCGCCCCGCGGTCCCCGCGGGCGGTCGCCGCCACGCCCGCCCAGTGGTCGTGGCCGAGCAGCACCGGGTGACCGGGCTCGCCGTCGTACGCCGCGCGGGCCAGCACTCCCGGGTCCGTGGCCAGGTCGAGGAGCCGACGCACGACCTCCGCCCCGACGTCCGGCAGGTCGACCAGCGACACGACCACGGCATCGGCGTCGGCGTCGCCGAGGGCACGCAGGCCGGTCCGCAGCGAGGCGCCCATGCCCTCGGCCCAGTCGTCGGCGATCACGGTGTGCACGGAACCGTCCAGCAGCAGCCGGGCCTCGGCCGCGCCGGCGCCCAGCACGACCGTGATCTCGGCGCAGCCACCGTCGCGGAGGACTCCCAGCGAGCGGCGCAGCCAGGACGTGCCGTCGTCGTCGCGGACCAGCGCCTTGGGCATCCCCATTCGCCGGCCCTCGCCGGCCGCCAGCAGCAGGCCGGGGACCCCGTCAGCCACCGAAGGCCTCGGCGTACAACGCAGCCAGCTGCTCGTCGTACGCCGCGGTGTAGCCG
>CAWBRP010000005.1:0-245290 GCA_963791275.1 uncultured Actinomycetota bacterium | reverse complement strand
CGGTGATCGTCACGTCCGCGTACCCGAGGCCGTGGCCGAACGCGAACAGCGGCTCCCGCCCGACCGTGTCGTACCAGCGGTAGCCCACGAGACGGCGTTCGCGGTAGGCGGCGATGCCGTTGCGGCCGGGATGATGCTCGAACGCCGGCGTGTCCTCGAGGCGGCGGGGGAACGTGATCGGCAGCCGGCCCTGCGGCTCGACGTCGCCGAGCAGGATGTCGACCAACGAGTCGCCCATCTCCTGGCCCGGGAACCAGGCCATGAGCACCGCCGGCACCGATTCGGCCCACGGCATCGCCACGGGCGAGCCCGCGTTGACCACGACCACGGTGCGGGGGCACACCTCCACCACCCGGTCGATCAGCTCGTCCTGGCGACCGGGGAGTCCGAGCTCGGCACGATCCCAACCCTCGCTCTCCCAGTCGTCGTTGGTGCCGACGATCACGATCGCCACGTCCGCAGCCGCAGCGGTGTCGACGGCGTCGGCCATCGCATCGCCTATCTGGGGTGCCTGGGCGCCGACGTTCACGCCACCCAGCCCCATGCCGGTACGCCGATGGCGAACCTCGACGGTCAGGTCGTACGCCCGTCCGGCTTGGAGTTGGACGGTCCCGGTGACCTCCGCCCGACCGACGCCGAAGAACGAGCCGCCGACCGGAGCGTCGGCATTGTCGAGCAGAAGGTCCCCGTCGACCAGCACTCGAGTCGGCGCCACCGACTCGACACCGAAGGCCCAGCGGCCCGAGATGTCGGGGGTGAACGTCGTGCTGAGCCTGGCGCCGAACTCAGGGTTGGCGTCGTCGCGACCGACAGGATCGGCCACCCACTTGATCCGGACAGTGCCGGTGGTGGTGGTCCTGTTCGGATCGGCGCCGTCGTCACCGAGCTCGTCGGGATCGACGAAGTAGTCGATCGTGACCGGGCCGCACAGCCGGAGGTCGAGCTCGGGAACCCTTCGATTCATGTTGCATCCGAGGGCGTGGGTGACGTCGACCCCGTGCGGTCGCAACCGTTCGACGAGCGCATCGAGCGGGTGGATCACGTGCGTCGGTGTGACGTGGGCGCTGCCCCCACCCATGACTTGACCGACCGCCGCGTTGGGGCCGATCACTGCGACCCGCCGCAGTCCGTCTGCCAGGACCGGCAACGTCGGCCGCCCCGACGCGTCCGGCTCGTTGCGCAGCAGCACCATGCCTGTCGCGCCGGCCAGACGGATCAACGCCCGGTCGTCAGGGTCGTCGCGGGTCAGCTCCGATCCCGGGCCGTCGGTCGCCAGCGCGCCCACCCGATCCATCAGGGTGAGCACATTCAGCGCCGCGCCGCGAACCTGCTCGGGGGTCACGTCGCCGCGCTCAACAGCGTCGAGCAACGCCTGGCCACGGCATCGCGTTGGGCCCGGCATCTCGAGGTCGACCCCGGCGGCGAGCGCTTCGACCGTCGAGTGCAGCCCGAACCAGTCGCTCATCACCAGGCCGCCGAAGCCCCACTCGCCACGCAGCACCCCGCGCACCAGCGGCTCGCTGTCCGCGGCGAACGGCCCGTTGATCCGGTTGTACGCCGTCATCACGGCGAGCACGCCCGCCTCGCTTGACGACCGCCTCGAAGGGCACGAGGTACAGCTCGCGCAGCGTGCGCTCGTCGATCTGCGAGTCGATCGACATGCGTTCGAACTCGGTGTCGTTGCCGACGAAGTGCTTGACGCACGCCGCCACCCCTTCCGACTGCAGACCCTGCACGTACGCGACCGCAATGCACGACGTGAGGTAGGGGTCTTCGCTCATGCACTCGAAGTTGCGACCACCGGTCGGTGTTCGGTGGAGGTTGACGGTCGGCGCCAGCAGGACACCGGCGCCCTTGGCCTTCGTCTCGCGGCCCAGCACCTGCCCGATCCGCTCGACGAGGTCGGGTTCCCACGTCGCGGCGAGCGCGGTGCTGCAGGGCACGTCCAAAGATGCCGGCCCGTCGAAGCGCGTGCCCCGCGCCCCGACCGGCCCGTCGCTGACGCGCAGCGCCGGGATGCCCAGACGATCCACCCGGGCGGTGTGCCAGAAGTCGACGCCCGCGATCAGCGAGACCGCCTCGGCGAGCGTGAGTTGTTCGACCAGCTCCTTCGGCGAGGCGCCTGCCGTCATCCCTTGACGGCCCCGGCCATCAGACCGCGGACGAAGTAGCGCTGGAGCGCGAAGAACACCAGCAGGGGCACCACCATCGACACGAACGCGGCGGCCGTGAGCAGGTGCCACGACTGGCCGTACGTACCGCCGACCTCGACCAGCTTGGCGATGATCGGCTTGTTCTTGACGCCGCCGTAGACGAGCCCGATCAGCAGGTCGTTCCAGATCCACATGAACTGGAAGATCGCCAGCGACGCGAGCGCGGGCACCGACAGCGGTATCACCAAGCGGGTGAAGACGGTGAGGTGACCGGCCCCGTCGACGTGGGCCGCCTCGATGATCTCCTTGGGCAACGCCGAGACGAAGTTCTTGAGGATGAAGATGCAGAACGGCAGCCCAAAGCACACGTGGGCGACCCAGACCGCGGCCACGCTGTTGTTGAGGTGGAGGTAGGGGAAGATCGTGACGTTGCCGATGTGGGCACCGCCGGTGATCACGCGCAGCAACGGGATCAACGCCATCTGCAGCGGCACGACGAGCATCGCCACCACGGCCACGAACAGCCAGTCGTGGCCCTTGAACTTCATCCACGAGAACGCGTACGCGGCCATCGCGGCGAGGCCCACCGACAAGATGACCGCGGGAATGGTGATCTTCATGGAGTTGAAGAAGAACTGGGTGAGGTTGGCCTGGCCCGGAGTCGACGAGAGCACGGTCTTGTAGTTGTTGAAGGTGAACTTGGGTCGGATGAAGGCCTCCCACCACCCCGACGTCTTGACCTCCTGCTCCGGTCGAAACGAGGAGACGAGCAGACCGAACGTGGGAATGGTCCACAGGAGGCAGAGCGCTATGACGATGACGCGCCCCCAGCGGCTCGACAGGGAAGCGCTGATCGACCGCCCGACCGGCTCGCCTCCCATGGCCGCGTCGACGGTCGTGCTGTCCGGAAGCGCCCCCGACCCGATCGTCGTGGCCTCGACCGGCTCGGCGACCACGCTCGAGCTGACACTCGGGTTGACGATGCTCATGACCGCTCCTCCGCCCGTTGCTGTGCACGTCGGTTCATGACCACGACCGGGATCACCAACAAGAACAGGAGCACGGCGTAGGCCGATCCGAAGCCGAGGCGGTTCTGCACGAAGTAGACCCGGTAGAACTCGTTGGCGACCGTGCTCGTGCCGAAGTTGCCGCCCGTCGTGGCGGCCACGATGTCGAACACCTTGAGGCCGGCGATGGCCGTGATGGTGGCGACGGTGACGACCGTGACGCTGATGTACGGCAGGGTCACCTTGTAGAAGGTCTGGCGCTTGGTCGCCCCGTCGACCCTCGCGGCCTCGATGAGCTCCGAGGGCACGCCCTTCATGGCCGCCGAGAAGATGACCGTCGCCAGCCCTGTCGAGGCCCAGACGAAGATCACGATCAGGAGGAACGTGTTCATTCCCGGCGCGGTGCTCGGCGGGGTGATGCCACCGATGTTGCGGTCGACCAGCCAGATCTTGTCGCCGTTGCCCCCGAGGCTGGCCGGCAAACCGGGGATCGCCTTCGCGGCTTGATTGGCCAGGCCGACCTTGAACGGCGGGCCGGCATAGATGAACTTCCAGATGATCCCGGCGCCGGCCAGCGCGATCGCCGCGGGGATGAAGATCAGCGACTTGGCCACCTTCTCACCGCGCATGCCGTCGGCGAAGCGGGCGACGGCCAGCGCCACGATCACCACGAACACCGTGCCGCCGATCACCCAGGTGAAGGTGTTGAACAAGATGAGCCGGGTGTCCTTGCCAACGAAGATCTCGTGGAAGTTGTCGAACCCGAGCCACTTCTTGCCCTTGTCGTCGCGGAAGCTGGCCACGATCGTGCGGACCGCCGGCACGAACAGACCGGCGAACACCAGGAGCACCGCCGGCGCCACGAAGACGAACACCTGCCCCCGCTCCCGCCACGCACCCGGCAGGAACCGGGTGAGGGCGTACAGCCCGAGGAGGAAGCCGAGGAAGACCGCCACCAGGATGATCACCTGGCCGAATGCCTGAACCATCTCGTCCCCCCTTCCCCGCTCGCACCCCATCCACCAGCGGTGGGGGGAGACTACTACCCCGAGGTGAGCGAAGGGCCCGGAGCCGCAGCCCCGGGCCCTCCCTTCTCATCCGTGTGATCAGCTGGCGGGCCAGCTCTTCTCGATGTTGTTCAGCATGTCCTCGGTGCTGCCACCGACGATCCATGCGGTCCCCTCCGTCCAGAACGAGCCGGACCCGACCGCGCCGGGCATCTGGTCGGCACCGTCGAAGCGGAAGACGTCCGAGCTGGCCAGCAGCTCGGCGAACGACGCCAGCAGCGGGTCGGTGATCTTCGACGTGTCGGTGTCCTTGCGGGGCGAGAGCTCCGCGTGGCCGTTGGCCATCGCCAGCGCGTAGTCGGCCGAGGCCGCGTACTTGATGACGTCCCACGCCTCGGGCTTGTCGGTGCCCGCAGCGAGGATGTCGCCGGCGCCGAGCATCACCTTCGGGTCGCCGGCCTTGGCGACGGGCAGGTAGAAGTAGCTGACGTCGGCGGTGGTGTCACCCGGAGGGCCGACCTTCGTCCCCTCGGGGAACAGCGTGGAGTAGAAGCTCGCCTGCCGGTGCATGTAGCAGTTGCCCGTGGTGATCGGGATACCGCCGTCCTGGAACTTCGTCGTGGCGATCGCCTTGACGTTGTTCTCGCCGCCCATGTAGTCGGGGTTCTTGAGGTACGAGCCGACCGCGTCGGCGACGGCCTTGACCTTCGGGTCGTTGAACGGGATGTCGTGGTTGACCCACTGGTCGTAGACCTCGGGACCGTTGAGGCGCAGCATGAAGTCCTCGAACCAGTCGGTGATCGGCCAACCGGTGGCCACGCCCGACTCGATGCCGGCGCACCACGGGGTGCCCCCGTCCTTGACGATCTGGTCGGACAGCGCCTTCATCTCGTCGAGCGTCTCGGGCACCTTGTAGCCCTTCGCCTCGAACGCCTTCGGGCTGTACCACACCATCGACTTCACGTTGGCGCGCCACGGCATGCCGATGATCTTTCCGTCGACGGTGCCGAGGTCGGCCCAGCCTTCGATGAAGTCGTTCTTGACGTGCTCGGCGACGTCGTCCGGGAACTCCTTCAGGCTGGACGCCAGCGTGCGCATCAGACCCGGCTGCGGGAAGTCGATGACGTCAGGCGGGCTCCCACCCTGGAGCAGCACCGGGGCCTGGACCTCGAACTGGTCCGTGCCCTGGAAGTCGATCTTGACGCCGGTGCAATCTGCGAGCGGCTTCCAGAAGTCGGTGAAGATCTGGATGGCGTTGGGATCGTTCTCGCTGTTGCGGACCGGCGAGAGGAGGGACACCGTCTTGCCGGCGTACTGCTGCTCGCACTTGATCTCGCCGCCGAGCAGGCTGTCGCCGGCAGCACCACCGCCCGTGCCCGCTGAGCGTCCCGCGCCGGAGCGCTCGTCTCCGCAGGTGCCGGGTCCCGGCGGCCCCCGTGGTATCAGCGGACCCGCCGTTGTCGGAACCACAGGCCACGAGGACCAGGGACGCGATGGCCCCGAGTGCTACGACACGCGTTGCCGTATCTCATCTAGAAACTCCCCCTTCAGAAGCGCCGCCGAGCGTGTCGGCACCCGCTGGCTCCAGCTGGTGCCACCCACGCCGGCGGCTGCTTGCGTCACGTTTGGAAATGATGTGGAATCGCATGGAAGATTCCGAGCGCTACCATAGCAGTAGGTTTGACACGAGGGGAAGATGTCGTCGGCAACAATTGAGCGCCGGGAACATCAGCGGAAGGGGGAGCGTTCGTGGGCAGCATCACGCTCAACGGGATCGACAAGGTGTACGAGAACGGTTTCCACGCCGTGCACAAGCTCTCGCTCGACGTAGCCGACGGCGAGTTCCTCGTGCTCGTCGGCCCGTCGGGCTGCGGCAAGTCGACCGCGCTGCGGATGATCGCCGGGCTCGAGTCGATCTCGTCCGGCGAGCTGCGCATCGGTGACAAGGTGGTCAACGACCTCGAGCCGAAGGACCACGACATCGCGATGGTGTTCCAGTCGTACGCGCTCTACCCGCACCTCACGGTGCGCAACAACATCGCCTTCGCGCTGAAGCTGAAGAAGATGCCCAAGGCGGAGATCAACGAGCGTGTCGAGAAGGCGGCGAAGATCCTCGAGCTCACCGAGAACCTCGATCGGCGACCCGGTCAGCTGTCGGGCGGCCAGCGCCAGCGGGTGGCGATGGGTCGGGCGATCGTGCGCCAGCCGCAGGCGTTCTTGATGGACGAGCCGCTGTCGAACCTCGATGCCAAGCTGCGGGTGCAGATGCGCGCCGAGGTCTCCAAGATCCAGCACACGCTCAACGTCACCACCGTCTACGTGACCCACGACCAGATCGAGGCGATGACGATGGGCGATCGGGTCGCGGTGCTGTCACGTGGCTTCCTGCAGCAGGTCGACACACCACAGAACCTCTACGACAACCCCGACAACCTGTTCGTCGGCGCCTTCATCGGCTCGCCGCAGATGAACCTGCTCGAAGCCACCGTGTCGAGCAACGGCGGCGCGACGACGGTGCGCGTGGGCAGCAGCACCCTCACCGTGCCGGAGTCGGTCGTGGCGGCCGTTCCGTCGCTCGCGGGCTACGACGGCAGGCAGGTTGCCGTCGGGATCCGTCCCGAGCACCTGTCGGCCGCCGCCGATGGCGCCCCCGACACCATCAACGGTGTCATCGACGTCCGCGAGGGCCTCGGCTCGGAGGTCATCCTTCACATGACCACCGACGCCGTCGGTGTCGACACCGCGGCGGCCGAGAACGACGCGGAGACGCCGAGCGGCGTCGTGGTCGCCCGCGTCGAGCCGCACACGACGGCGCAGGTCGGTGAGCGGGCGGTGCTCGGCGTCGACACCACACAGATCCACCTGTTCGACCTCGATACCGGCCGGTCGCTCAGATCGCTGAACTGACCCGGGCGCGGGTCACCGTCGGGTCCGGCTACGTCGGTTCTGACCGTTGCTCGAGGTCGCTGGCGGACCTGCCGTCGTGGCGCGCACGACGAGCTCGAGCGCCAGCTCCTCGACGAACGGGGTCGGCCTGATGCCTGTCGCGAGCGCACCGGTCAGGATCTCCGAGCCGCGTTGCCCCGACGTCTCGAGCGGCTGGCGCACCGTGGTCAAGCCGCTGTACGCGGCGAGGTGGATGTCGTCGTAGCCGATCACCGACACGTCACGGGGCACCGCCTTGCCGGCGAGACGTGCCGCCTCGAGGACGCCGAGCGCCTGGAGGTCGGAGGCGGCAACGACCGCCGTCGGCGGCTCGGGCATCGCGAACAGCTCGGCCGCGAGTCGTTGCGCGGCCGGTACGGAGGTGCGGGCCGTACTTCACGTACCGCCGCTCGAACGCCACGCCGGCTGCGGCGAGCGCGCCGGCTACGCCCGCCTCACGGTTGCGGCTCGAGACGAAGCCGAATGGGTTGCGCTCCGGCTCACCTATGAACGCGATCCGCTCGTGGCCCAGGGACAGCAGGTAGTCGGTCGCCATCCGACCGCCCTCGCGGTCGTCGACGACGACACTCGGCAACGCGGGGTGCGACGTGTCGACCAACACGATCGGGAACTGCGCACGGGCGAGCCGTTCGCCTTCGTCTGCTCGCAGCGGGAGCGAGAGGATGATCAGCCCATCGAGCTGATGCCGTGGAACTTCCACCAGGCGTCGGCGGGCGCGATCGGGCGCATCGACGTTGTACAGCACGATCTCGAGGCCGTGGGGTTGCAGTGCCCTGACGATGCCGCGCAACCGCTGGTATGAGGACGGCTCGTCGAAATAGGGGACGAGGACACCGACGAAACCCTGACGCCGGGCCGCGGCTGCCGGCAGCGGAGCGAGTCGGGCTGTAGCCCAGCGCCTCCATGGCCGCGTGCACCTTGGCGCTCGTGGTCGGGCGCACGTGATCGCTTCCGTTGAGCACGCGTGACACTGTGCCGACGCCAACTCCGGCCCGAGCCGCGACTTCGGAGATGGTTGCCATGTCGTCACGAGTTCCTTACGGCGTCGTGGAACAACGTTGGAAGCATAGTCGAAACTTCCATCCGTGTACCAACGACCCGGCTCGCCGGCCCGACGGGGGATGCCCGGGTCCGAGGGACCTCCGCCACTACCGTTGATCCAGTGAGCGAAGCGACCGCCTGCGTGGCGAACGCCGATGTCCGCCGAGCGGCGGAGAGCGGACGATCCAGTGAGCGGTGTCGACCTGGTCGAGGGACGAGAGGTGCTCGATTCGCTGGCAACCCGACCGTCGAGGTCCTGGTCGGCCTGGAGTCGGGCGCGGAGGGGCGGGCCATCGTCCCGTCCGGCGCGTCGACCGGCGAGCACGAGGCGGTCGAGCTGCGCGACGGCGACGACCGCTACGGCGGCAAGGGCGTGCGGGGCGCCGTCGAGAACGTCAACGGCGAGATCGCCGACGCCATCCTCGGCCTCGAGGGCCTGGACCAGCGGTTGATCGACGGCGAGCTCATCGGCGTCGACGGGACCGACAACAAGAGCCGGCTCGGCGCCAACGCCCTCCTCGGCGTGTCCCTGGCCGTCGCCCACGCCGCGGCGGCCGAGCTCGAGCTGCCCGCTGTACCGCTACGTCGGCGGCCCCAACGCGCACGTGCTGCCGGTACCGATGATGAACGTGGTCAACGGGGGCGTCCACGCCGACAACAACGTCGACCTGCAGGAGTTCATGGTCATGCCCGTCGGCGCGCCGAGCTTCTCGGAGGCGTTGCGGTGGGGGGTCGAGACCTACCACGCCCTCAAGGCCCTCCTCCAGGAGCGGAAGCTGTCGACCGCGGTCGGTGACGAGGGCGGGTTCGCGCCGGACCTGGCCAGCAACGAGGACGCCATCCGCATCCTCGTCGAGGCCGTCGAGCGCGCCGGCTACACGCCGGGCGAGGACATCGCCATCGCCCTCGACCCCGCCACGAGCGAGCTCTACAAGGACGGCGCCTACCACCTGGCCAGCGAGGACCGGGTCCTCTCGCCCGAGGACATGGCCGGGTTCTGGGTCGACCTCGTCGACCGCTATCCGATCGTCTCGATCGAGGACGGCATGGCCGAGGACGACTGGGACGGCTGGGCCGCGCTCACCGCGGCCCTCGGCGACCGGGTGCAGCTGGTGGGGGACGACCTCTTCGTCACCAACGTCGAGCGCCTGGCCCGGGGCATCGAGGCCGGGGTCGCCAACAGCATCCTCGTGAAGGTCAACCAGATCGGCACCCTGACGGAGACGCTGGAGACGGTCGACCTCGCGACCCGCCGCGCTTACACGAGTGTCATGTCGCACCGCTCCGGCGAGACGGAGGACACGACCATCGCCGACCTCGCGGTGGCCACCGGCTGCGGTCAGATCAAGACCGGCGCCCCGGCCCGCTCCGACCGGGTGGCCAAGTACAACCGGCTCCTGCGGATCGAAGCCGCGCTCGGCGAGACGGCCGCCTATCGAGGACGAGCCGCGCTGGCCCGCGGCGACCGCTGATGGACGACACCACCGGGTCGAACCCGCGTGGCCGGAAGCCCAAGCGGGCCGACGACTCGACCGGCTCGACCCCGCGCGGCCGGAAGCCCAAGGGCGCCGACGACTCGACCGGCTCGTCGCCGCGGACGTCCAAGGTCCCGCGGTGGTCGGACGGCGACGGCGAGAGTGGTGCGATTCGGCGGCCACCGGCCGAGCCGTCCGGACCGGTCAGCCGCGACGACACCCCGCCGTTCGGACGGCGCCGCCACGGCCGGTTCGCGGTGGGCACGGTGGCCGTGCTGGTGGTCGCCGCGCTCGTGGCCGCGCTCTTCGTCCTCCCCGTGCAGGCGTGGCTCGGGCAGCGCCGCGCCCTGGCCGAGAGCAACAAGCAGCTCGACAAGCTCTGGACCGAGAACAAGCGGCTCGACCACCTCTACGACCAGCTCCAGACCGACGCCGTCGTGGAGCAGCAGGCGCGCGAGCAGTTCGGCCTCATCAAACCCGGCGAGCTCCCGCTGTCCGTGCTGCCGGCCCCGCCCGCCACGGCGCTCCCCACGGGCTGGCCCTTCGACCAGCTCCAGGCCATCCTCTGGATCCGCACCGCCGCCGGCGCGGCGGCCGCGGACGGCTCGGCCGGCGCGTCGTCCCCACCCTGACGCCCCCTGAGTACCCTTCGGGCGGGAGGTGGCGTGATGACTGCACACGTGACCGAGACCGGTCCGCTCGAGTGGGGCATCGACAGCCCGAGCACCACGGTCTTCGACTTCGACTACACGGACGGGCGCGAGCAGCTGCTCCGGCTCTACGACAAGGGCACGCGCCGCCAGTGGATCGGCGAGCGACCGCATCGACTGGTCGCCCGACGTCGACCCGACGAACCCGCTCGGGCATGCCGGACGAGGTCGATCCCGATCGTCGGCTCGCCGTGCTGGGACAAGATGAGCGACGCCGAGCAGGGCGAGGTGCGCCGCCACGTGGAGGCGTGGCAGTTCTCGCCAGTTCATGCACGGCGAGCAGGGCGCGCTGATCTGCACCGCCAAGATCGTGCAGACGGTCCCCGACATCGACTCGCAAGTTCTACGCCGCGACCCAGGTGATCGACGAGGCCCGCCACGTCGAGGTGTACAGCCGCTACCTCCACGAGAAGATCGAGCTCGTCTACCCGATCAACCCGCACCTCGAAGTCGCTGCTCGACGACGTCGCTCGCCGACAGCCGCTGGGACATGACCTACCTCGGCATGCAGGTGCTGATCGAGGGGCTCGCGCTCGCCGCCTTCGGCCTCATCCGCAACATGGCCACCGATCCGCTGGCGCGAGCCGTCAACGCCTACGTGATGCAGGACGAGGCGCGCCACGTCATGTTCGGTCGGCTGGCGCTGCGCGACTACTACCCGCAGCTCACCCAGGCCGAGCGCGACGAGCGCGAGGAGTTCTGCGTCGACGCCTGCTACCTGATGCGCGACCGCTTCCTCGGCGAGGAGGTCTGGGAACGCTCGGCCTGCCCGGACGAGGTCGCCGAGTACGTCGAGCACAGCGAGCTGCAGCGCATGTTCCGCGGCTTCCTGTTCATGCGGATCGTGCCGATCCTGCAAGGACATCGGGCTGTGGGGTCCGCGGATCCGGCCGGCTTCACCGACATGGGCGTCATCGCCTTCGCCGACGCCGACCTCGACGCCGCGATGGCCGAGGACGAGCAGGTCGCCGAGGAGCTCGACCGGGAGCAGGACGCCCGCCTGGCCCACGTCCGGGCCGTCGCCGCCCAGGCCTGACCAGGAGTTCGTCGAGCCGACTCGCTTCCGCCCTCACCAGTGGCCGAGACCCTCGCGGTCTGTGCCGCGCTGTCCGACGACTGACCCGCGCCACCACCGCGGAGGTGCGGCCAGCGCCCGACCCACCCAACCGCCTCCGACCATGTCATGGATCGGCCCGGATCCCGGGCACATCGGTGACACGTTCCCGGCCATCCCTGCTCGGGCGGCGATACAGGCCGGGTTCAGGGGGACCAGGTATGGCGGTCGACGGTCATCGTCGCCAGCGCGTCCTCGTCGACCTCGACGCCCAGGCCCGGACCCGTCGGCACCAGGAGGTGGCCGTCGTGCAGCTCGAACGGGGCGGTCAGGTCGCGCGCGTAGTAGCGACGTGACGCGGACAGGTCGCCCGGCAGCGTGAAGCCCGGGAGCGCGGCGAGGGCCAGGTTGGCCGCTCGCCCCAACCCCGTCTCCAGCATCCCGCCGCACCAGAGTGGCACGCCGCGGGCCAGGGCCAGGTCGTGCAGGCGACCGGCCTCGAGGTAGCCACCCATCCGTCCCGGCTTCACGTTGATGACCGAGCAAGCGCCCAGGTCGAGCGCCAGGACGGCCGTCGCCAGCGACGTCACGGACTCGTCGAGGCAGATCGGAGTCGCCACCGACGCCGCCAGCGCGGCGTGACCGGCGAGGTCGTCCTCGGCGAGGGGCTGCTCGATGAGCTGCAGGGCGAACGGGTCCAGGGCCGCCGAGCGCGCCCGCGGCGTCGGCGCAGCGCGTGGTACGCGCCGTTGGCGTCGACCTGGAGGGCGAGGTCCGGTCCGAAGCGCCCGCGGACCGCGGCCACCGGCTCGACGTCCCAGCCCGGCTGTACCTTCAGCTTGACGCGCCGGTAGCCCTCGTCGACGTAGCTCCCGACAGCGGCGAGCAGCTCGTCGACGGACCCGGTCACGCCGACGGCCACCCCGGCGGGCACGGCGGATCGGGTCGAGCCGAGCAGCGACGCCAACGATCGGCCGTGGAGCCGGCCCCAGGCATCGAGCACCGCCATCTCCAGCACGCGGCCTTGGCCATCCGGTGGCCCTGCACCGGCGCCAGCGCGGTGGCCACGTCGTCGGGCGTCACCTCGCCCGCCTCCGCCAGTCTCGGCAGCAGGTGGTGGACGAGGACGTGGCGGGCGGCGTCGCCGTACTCGCTCGTGTAGAGCGGCTCGGCCGGTGCGCCGCACTCCCCCCAGCCGGTGCCGGCGTCGGTCCGGAGGCGGACGAGCAGCTTGCGCTCGACGACCGAGGTCGCGTACGAGGTGCGGAACGGCGTGACCAGGGGCAGCTCGACCATGAGCAGCTCGGCGCCTTCCACCTTCACCGGCCCGACGCTACCCATGCGGCCGGTTCCCGCGGCGGGCCGGGATGGTGCATGATGACGCCGCACCCGACCAGGGGGCGCACCAGCGTCGGACGAGGACGTCCGGCCCAGACGTCGGACACACATACGGGGGTGGTCCATCTTGAGGATCCAGGTCACCGTCAACGGGACCGCGCACGAGAGCGAGGTCGAGGACCGAACGCTCCTCGTCCACTACATCAGAGATGGACTCGGCCTCACCGGCACGAACATCGGCTGCGACACGTCGAGCTGCGGATCATGCACGCTCCACGTCGACGGCGAGTCGGTCAAGAGCTGCACGATGCTGGCCGCGCAGGCCGATGGCACGTCGATCACGACCATCGAGGGCCTGCAGCTGCTCGACGACGTCCCCGGCCTCGGGGAGGTGCGGCGCAAGACGCTGCTCAAGCACTTCGGCTCCCTGAAGAAGCTGCGCGCGGCGACCATCGACGAGCTCGCGCTGGTGCCCGGGATCGGCCACCGGACGGCCACCGCCATCAAGGAGGCCGTCGAGCAGCAGCCGGCCCGCGGCCAGGTTCGTGCCGTCAACACCGCCACCGGCGAGATCGAGGATGATTGACCCATGAGCGACGAATCCCGCCCCGGAGAGCTGGTGGTGGTCACCGGCATGACCGGCGCGGGCCGCAGCACGGCCGCCAAGGAGCTCGAGGACCTCGGCTTCTACGTCGTCGACAACATGCCGCCCAGCCTGCTGCCAGACGTCGTGCACCTCGTCGACCAGAGCCGGGGGGTCGAGCAGCCCATCGCGGTCGTGGTCGACGTCCGCTCCGGCTCGTTCTTCGACGCCCTGCAGGCCAACCTGGCCCTCGGGGTCACCGGGCGCCGCTCGACCCTGCTCTTCCTCGAGGCCTCCGACGACGTCCTCGTCCGTCGGCAGGACGCCGCGCGGCGACCGCACCCGCTCCAGGGCAACGACCGGTTGCTCGACGGGCTGACCCGTGAGCGCAAGGTGCTCGAACCCCTGCGCGGCAACGCGGACCTGGTCATCGACACGACGAACCTCAACGTCCACCAGCTGACCCGGCAGGTCGCCGACGCGTTCGGGAACCCCGACACGATGCGGCTCAAGATCGCGGTGGTCAGCTTCGGGTTCAAGTACGGCATCCCCGTCGACGCCGACTTCGTGGCCGACATGCGGTTCCTCCCGAACCCGCACTGGGTCCCCGAGCTCCGCCCCCAGACCGGCCGCGACGAGGCCGTGGCGACGTACGTCCTGGGGCGCGACGGCGCGGAAAGGTTCCTGGTGGAGTACGTCCCCGTCCTGGAGACGGTCGCCGCGGGGTACCTCGGCGAGGGCAAGCGCTTCATGACCGTGGCCATCGGCTGCACCGGCGGCAAGCACCGCAGCGTGGCGATGACCGAGGAGATCACCCGCCGGCTGCAGGAGCGCGGCCACGACGCCCGTCCCGCCCACCGCGACCTGGGCCGGGAGTGAACCCACGCGTCGTCGCGCTCGGGGGCGGTCACGGTCTGCACGCGACGCTGTCCGCCCTCCGGCACGTCGTCGACCATCCGACCGCGGTGGTGACGGTCGCCGACAACGGCGGCTCGTCGGGACGGCTGCGCGGCGAGTTCGGGGTGCTGCCGCCCGGCGACCTGCGGATGGCGCTCGCTGCGCTGTGCGGGGACGACGAGTGGGGGCAGACCTGGGAGCGGGTGCTCCAGCACCGCTTCGCCGGCGACGGGGAGATGCGCGGCCACGTGGTCGGCAACCTGCTCATCGTGTCGCTCTGGGAGCTGCTCGGGGACCACGTCGCGGCGCTGCAGTGGGTGGCGCGGCTGCTCGGCGCGCAGGGCACCGTGCTGCCGATGGCCACCACGCCCATGGACATCACCGCCGAGGTGCGCGGCCTCGACCCCGCGGACCCGGCGCGGACCACCACGGTGCGTGGCCAGGTCGAGGTCGCCACCACGGACGGCGAGATCGTCTCGATCAGCCTCGACCCGGCCGACCCGGTCGCGTGCCCGGAGGCGGTCGCCGCCGTGCTCGCCGCCGACTGGGTCGTGCTCGGGCCGGGCTCGTGGTACTCCTCAGTGATCCCGCACCTGATGGTGCCGGCGCTGCGCCGGGCGCTGGTCGAGACCGACGCCCGGTTGGTCGTCGTCCTCAACCTCGAGGGGCAGCAGGGGGAGACCCACGGGTACGACCCCGAGGACCACCTGGCCGCGCTGCACGAGCACGCCCCGGACCTCACCCTGCACACCGTCCTGGTAGACCCCTCGACGCTCACGGACGCGCAGACCCTCGAGCAGGCCGTGGCCTCCTGGGGAGCCCGGCTCGAGGTCGCCGACGTCGCCGTCGGCGACGGTTCCCCGCGGCACGACACGCGGAAGCTGGCCGCGGCATTCGCGCGGATCCTGGACGACGGTCGGGCGCCCGAGGGTGCCCCGGAGCCTGCCCCCGAGGGTGCCCCGGACGGTGATTGACGGGCGTGGCAGGATCGGCCCCATGGCGATGACGGGGCAGGTGAAGGCGGAGCTGGCGTCGACGCAGATCACCAAGACGTGCTGCCGCAAGGCCGAGGTCGCCACCATGCTCCGGTTCGCCGGCGGCCTGCACATCGTGAGCGGTCGGATCGTCGTCGAGGCCGAGCTGGACACCGGCGCCGCCGCGCGGCGGCTCCGCAAGGACATCGCCGACGTCTACGGCCACCCCTCCGACGTGGTGATGGTCCAGGGCAACGGCCTGCGCAAGGGCAGCCGCTACATCGTCCGGGTGGTCAAGGACGGCGAGGCGCTGGCCCGCCAGACCGGGCTGCTCGACCAGCGGGGTCGACCGGTCCGAGGTCTGCCGCCGACCGTGGTGTCGGGCGGCTCGTGCGACGCGGTCGCCGCCTGGCGCGGTGCCTTCCTTGCGCACGGCTCGCTGACCGAGCCCGGCCGGTCGTCCTCGCATGGAGGTCACCTGTCCCGGCCCCGAGGCCGCGCTGGCCCTCGTCGGGGTAGCCCGCCGACTGGGCATCCAGGGCAAGGCCCGCGAGGTGCGCGGGGTCGACCGGGTCGTGGTCCGCGACGGTGACGCCATCGGCGCACTGCTCACCCGGCTCGGCGCCCACGAGTCCCTGATGGCCTGGGAGGAGCGCCGGATGCGGCGCGAGGTCCGCGCGACCGCCAACCGGCTGGCCAACTTCGACGACGCGAACCTGCGCCGCTCCGCCCGCGCCGCGGTCGCCGCCGGCGCCCGCGTCGAGCGCGCGCTCGAGATCCTCGCCGACGAGGTCCCCGACCACCTGCGGATGGCCGGCGACCTGCGGCTCGAGCACAAGCAGGCCTCGCTCGAGGAGCTCGGCCAGCTGCACGACCCGGTGCTGACCAAGGATGCGATCGCCGGCCGGATCCGCCGGCTGCTGGCGATGGCCGACAAGCGCGCCGAGGAGCTCGGGATCCCCGACACCGAGGCCTCGCTGACGCCCGAGATGCTCGCCGACGAGGGCTAAGCACGCCGGTCCCCGGTTACCCGGACGTACCACGAGACGGACGGCCCGGCGGCGCCGTACGCAGGGGATAGGGTTCGTGACGAAGCGGCTGACCGCCCGTGCGGTCGGCACCTGCCCCTAGCTAGGAGTCACAGTGACTGTTCGTGTAGGCATCAACGGTTTCGGTCGGATCGGCCGCAACTTCTTCCGCGCCGTGCGCGCGTCAGGAGCCGACATCGAGATCGTCGGTGTCAACGACCTGACCGACAACGCCTCGCTCGCCCACCTGCTCAAGTTCGACACCATCCTCGGCCGGCTCGACGCCGACGTGTCCTCCGACGACACCTCGATCAAGGTCGGCGACCAGCAGATCCACGCCTTCGCCGAGCGCGACCCGTCGGCCCTGAAGTGGGGCGACATCGGCGCCGACGTGGTCGTCGAGTCCACCGGCTTCTTCACCGACGCCACCAAGGCCCACGCCCACATCGACGCCGGTGCCAAGAAGGTCATCATCTCCGCGCCCGCGTCCAACGAGGACTTCACCGTCGTCATGGGGGTCAACCACCAGGACTACGACCCGGCCGCGCACCACGTCATCTCCAACGCGTCCTGCACGACCAACTGCCTGGCGCCGATGGCCAAGGCCCTCAACGACGAGTTCGGCATCGTCAAGGGCCTGATGACCACCATCCACGCCTACACGGCCGACCAGAACCTCCAGGACAACATCCACAAGGACCTGCGCCGCGCCCGCGCCGCCGCCCTCAACATCGTGCCCACCTCGACCGGCGCCGCGAAGGCCATCGGCCTGGTGCTGCCCGAGCTCAAGGGCAAGCTCGACGGCTTCGCGCTGCGCGTCCCCGTGCCCACCGGGTCGGCCACCGACCTCACCTTCGAGGCCGGCCGCGAGACGTCCGTCGACGAGGTCAACGCCGCCGTCAAGGCCGCGGCCGACGGCCGGTACCTCGCGCTACTCCACCGACGCCATCGTGTCCTCCGACATCGTCACCGACCCGGCGTCGTGCATCTTCGACGCGCCGCTGACCAAGGTGATCGGCAACCAGGTCAAGGTCATCGGGTGGTACGACAACGAGTGGGGCTACTCCAACCGGCTCGCCGACCTGATCGGCTACGTCGGCGAGACCCTCTGACGTGAGCGACGTCGAATCCCTGGGGGACCTCCGCGGTCAGCGGGTCCTGGTCCGGTCTGACCTCAACGTGCCGCTCGACGGCAGCACGATCACCGACGACGGCCGGATCCGGGCCAGCGTGCCCACCATCCGGTCCCTGACCGAGGCCGGGGCCCGCGTCGTGGTGGTCGCGCACCTCGGCCGGCCCAAGGGCGCGCCGGACCCGGCGTACTCCCTGAAGCCGGTGGCGGCGCGGCTCGGCGAGCTCCTCGGCGCCGACGTGGCGTTCGCGACCGACACCGTGGGCGAGAGCGCCCACGACGTCGTCGCGGCGCTCGACCGACGGTCAGGTCGCGGTGCTGGAGAACGTCCGGTTCAACGACGGCGAGACCAGCAAGGACGACGACGTCCGAGGGTCCTTCGCCGACCAGCTCGCCGGGCTGGCGGACGCGTTCGTGTCCGACGGGTTCGGCGTCGTGCACCGCAAGCAGGCGTCGGTCTACGACGTCGCCCTGCGCCTGCCGTCGGCGATGGGCGGGCTGGTCGCCAAGGAGATCGAGGTGCTCCGGCGGCTGACCGTCGACCCGGCGCGGCCCTACGTGGTGGTGCTCGGCGGCTCCAAGGTCTCCGACAAGCTGGGCGTGATCGACAACCTGCTGGAGAAGGCCGACAAGCTGCTCATCGGCGGCGGCATGGTGTTCACCTTCCTCAAGGCCCAGGGTCACGAGGTCGGCAAGAGCCTGCTCGAGGACGACCAGCTCGACGTCTGCCGGGGCTACCTGGACGAGGCCACCCAGCGAGGGGTCGAGATCCTGCTGCCGACCGACATCGTGGTCGACACGGCCTTCCCGTCCGGCGACCGCGAGCCGGAGCCCCGCGTCGTACCTGCCGACGAGATCCCGGCCGACAGCCTGGGCCTGGACATCGGCCCCGACTCGGCGGCGGCCTTCGCGGCGGCGCTCGCCGACGCGCAGACGGTCTTCTGGAACGGCCCGATGGGGGTCTTCGAGACCGCCGCCTTCGCCGAGGGCACCCGCGTTGTCGCCGAGGCGCTGACCAAGGTGCCCGGCCTCTCGGTCGTCGGTGGCGGCGACTCCGCCGCCGCGGTGCGCACGCTGGGCTTCGACGAGGCGGCCTTCGGGCACATCTCGACGGGTGGCGGCGCCAGCCTGGAGTACCTCGAGGGCAAGGACCTGCCCGGCATCTCCGTCCTCGAACGTTGACCCTCGGTGGCGAACTGACGAGATCACCCGAGCGAAGGTGACCATGGCTGCACGCGGTCCCGCTGATGGCGGGCAACTGGAAGATGAACCTCAACCACCAGGAAGCGGTGGTCCTGGTCCAGAAGCTCGCCTGGACGCTCTCGGACAAGCGGCACGACTACGCGAAGGTCGAGGTGGTGGTCTGCCCGCCGTACACCGACCTCCGCTCGGTGCAGACGCTCGTGGACGGGGACCGGCTCTCGATCAGGTACGCCGCGCAGGACGTCTCGACCCAGGACTCCGGTGCCTACACCGGCGAGATCTCGGCCGCGATGCTCGCCAAGCTCGGCTGTTCCTACGTCGTGGTGGGTCACTCGGAGCGCCGGGAGTACCACCAGGAGTCCGACGCCACCGTCAACACCAAGGCGCACCGCGGACTGGCGGCCGGCGTGGTGCCGATCGTGTGCGTCGGCGAGGGCCTCGACATCCGGCAGGCCGGTGAGCAGGTGCCCTACACGCTGGCGCAGCTCGACGGATCGTTAGCAGGCTTCACCGCCGAGCAGGTGGCCGGTCTGGTGGTGGCCTACGAGCCGGTCTGGGCGATCGGCACCGGCGAGGTGGCCACCCCCGAGGACGCCCAGGAGGTGTGCGCCGCGATCCGGGACCGGGTCCGCGAGGTGCACGGCGACGCGGCCGCCGACGGTGTCCGCATCCTGTACGGCGGCTCGGTCAAGGCCGCGAACGTGGCGGGCATCATGGCCAAGGACGACGTCGACGGGTGCCTGGTCGGCGGGGCGAGCCTGCAGGTCGACGAGTTCGGTGGGATCTGTCGCTTCTACGCCATGCCGGTCCTCTGATCCGCCCGTCGAGCCGCGCCGGACTAGTCCGCCGGTGTGGCCGCGTTTAGCGCTCTCGCCCCCGTGACGTAAGGTTTTCCTGTGACTATCGCCTTCACGATCCTGCTCATGATCACCAGTGGGCTGCTGATCCTCCTCGTGCTCATGCACAAGGGGCGGGGAGGCGGCCTCTCGGACATGTTCGGCGGCGGCATCTCCAGTTCGCTGGGTGGCTCGTCCGTCGCTGAGCGCAACCTCGACCGGCTCACGGTCGGCATCGCTGTCATCTGGTTCGCCTGCATCATGGCCCTCGGCCTGCTGCTCGCCTACCAGGTCTGAGTTCGAGAAGGGACACGCTCGTGGCTGGTGGAGGAAACGCAATCCGGGGGAGCCGGGTCGGCGCAGGCCCGATGGGAGAGGCCGAGCGCGGCGAGGCCGCCCCGCGGCAGGCCGTCACGTACTTCTGCTCGCACGAGCACCGCTCGGTGGTGACCTTCTCCGTCGAGGCCACCGTGCCCGAGTCGTGGGACTGCCCCAAGTGCGGCCTCCCGGCCTCGCTGGACAGCGAGAACCCACCCCCGGCCCCCAAGATCGAGCCCTACAAGACCCACCTGGCCTACGTGAAGGAGCGGCGCTCCGACAAGGAGGCCGCCGACATCCTCGACGAAGCCATCCAGCTCCTCCGCTCCCGCCGCAAGTCCGGCGACATCGTCTTCTAGCTGACCGGGCACTCCAGCTGAACGGCAGGACGCCGACCGGGCAGTTCTGCAGGTCGGGAACGGCCGACCGGGCGATTCGAGCAACTCGGGCACGCTCCTGTGGAGAGCGGCTGCACAGGGTGGCGTAGGTGCCGATGCTGAAGGCATGGGAGCTTCGCCGAGGTGGATGTCCACTGAGCTGGTCTTCCTCGACGACAGCTGCCCGCTGCCACTCGATCGACCCTTCACGACGGCCCAGGCCGCCGGCCTGGGCGTCTCGCGACACCTGCTCACCCGCCTCGTCGAGATGGCGCTGGTCCGGCCCGTCTCCCGCGGGACGTACGTCGCAGCGCAGGTCGTCGACACCATCGAGCTCCGTGCTGCGGCCCTGCGCCTCGTCGTCGCGGACACCGCCGTGGTGACCGACCGAACCGCGGCTTGGCTCCATGGCGTCGACATCCTGCCGCGCAGCGCTATCCGGGAGCCACCGCCCGTACAGGTGTTCAGCCGCGCAGCATCGCGGCTGCGCCGGCCCGGAGTGGTGAGCGGCATCCGCACTCTTCCCGACTCCGATGTCATGGAAGTGTCCGGGATCCAGGTGACGACACCGCTGCGTAGCGCTCTGGACCTCGGCCGGCTGCTCGGCAGGTTCGATGCCCTCGCTGCCCTTGACGGGTTCCTGCGGCTCGGCGTGCCACACGACCACGTGCTGCTCAGTGTCGAACGCTTCAAGGGCGAGCGGGGCGTCGTCCAGCTGAGGTTTCTCGCGCCGCTGGCGGACGGCCGTGCCGAGTCACCGCCCGAGTCGGCGCTCCGCCTGCACTGGCACGACGCCGGTCTTCCCCCTCCCGAGCTGCAGTGGTGGGTGCACCGTGACGGGGTCCCGGCCTTTCGTCTCGATCTCGCGCTTCCGGACTGCCTGTACGCCGCCGAGTATGACGGCGTGCTCTTCCACACCCCCGACGACGCTCAGCACGATGCCGACCGACGGGCGTGGCTCTGGGATCAGCAGGCTTGGGTCGTCGACGTGTTCGTGAGCGCCGACCTCTTCGGCCGGGCCGGCGATCCGGGTCCCCGCCTCAAGGACGGCATACGAAGGGCCCGGTCCCAGGTCGGTCTGTGGGTGCCGCAGACGCGGTATCACCGGAGTTGACGCGGCAGGAATGCCCGCTCGATCAAGTCCTTGTCTGTCCAAGCGCCCGGTCAGCGCGAGGAGAGTGAGCAGAACTGCCTGGTCAGTGGGGGTGGGGGGCGGCGGGGGGGTCGAGGAACCAGGTGGTCTCCTCGCGGCCGCGGACGCCGCGGGCGGGGGTCGCGCGGATGGTCCCGTCCTCGGCGAGGGCAGCGGCGACGGCCTCGGCCTTGCCGGCCCCCGCGGCGAGGAACCAGACGGCGCGGCTGCGGTTGAGCGCAGCGAAGGTGAGGGTGATCCGCTGCGGCGGGGGCTTGGGGGAGTCCAGGACCGCGGCGGCGACCCGGTCGTCGACGTCGAGGGCGGCGTGACCGGGGAAGAGCGAGGCGCAGTGGCCGTCGGGGCCGATGCCGAGCATGAGCACGTCGAACTCGCCCGCGCCGTGCTCGCGGAGCGTCGACGCGTACGCCGCGGCGCCGGCCTCGGCGTCCTCGGCGTCCGCCGTCGAGGGCATCTCGTGCACGTGGGCCGGGTCGACCCCGACGGAGTCGAGGAAGGCCTCACGAGCCTGGCCGGCGTTGCGGTCCGGGCTGTCGGGGGCCACGAAGCGCTCGTCTCCCCACCAGATCACCACCCGCGACCAGTCCACCGGCGACTCGGGGGACAGCGCCGCGATCCGCCGGTGCAGCGACTCGGCGATGGAGCCGCCGGTCAGCCCGATCTGGGGGACGCCGCCCGCGGCCTGGGCCGACGCCAGCCGTTCGAGCAGCCGGCGGGCCACGGTGTCGGCGAGCGTGTCCGCGTCGGGCAGGACCTCGATCCCGGGCTCGAGGCTCATCGGGTGCCCCGCTTGACGAGCGACCGGGCGGTCGCGGCGTACACGTCGTCCTCGTCGAGGTGCCGCAGCTCCTCGGCCAGCAGCTCGGGCAGGGTCTTGCGCTTGAGCGCCACCGGCCGGTCCGGCTTCCCGGGCGAGGTGAACGTGGCGAGCTTGCCGTCGGAGCGGTCGATCCGGATCGGCCCGTCCTTGGTCTCCATCAGCACCGAGGTGATGCCGGGCCCGTCGGAGGACTTGCGGGTGACGGGCACCTTGAGCCGGTCGGCCAGCCAGGCCACCAGCAGGTCCGCGCTCGGGCTGATCCGCTCGGCGGTGACCTCCGCCGAGGTCACCTTGGCCGGGTGCTGGTCCAGCGCCGAGGCGAGCAGCGCGCGCCACGGCGTCAGCCGCGTCCAGGCGAGGTCGGTGTTGCCCGACGAGTAGGAGGAGCACTGGGCGCGCAGCGCCTTGAGCTTGCCGCGGGTGACGTACGCCGCGTCCGTGATGCGGCGCTTCGACAGCGCGCCGATCGGGTCGGCCGCCGGGTCCTCGGGGTGGTCCTTGGGCCACCAGACGGCGACGGGGGAGTCGGGGAGCAGCAGCGGCAGCACCACCGAGTCGGGGTGCTTCACCACCTCGCCCTTGAGCCGGATCAGGGCCACCTCGCCGGCCCAGCCGCCGCCGGTGCCGACCTGGGCGTTGACGGTGCCCGCGCCGCGGCCGTCGCCGAGGATCACCCCGAGCACCCGGGCGGGGTGCTCGTGCGAGGCGGCCTTGGCGGCGTCGAGTGCGTCGGTGGCGCCGTCCTCGTCGACCACGATGATCAGGGTCATCACCATGCCCATCACCGGGCTGCCGGCGCGGGTGCGCGCCCGCATGAACTCCGCCGCGATCCCGGACGACGAGGTGTCCGTGAGCCTCCATCATCTAGGGCCTCCTCCAGTTCCGGCCGTCGCGCGCGAGCATCTTGTCGGCGCTGGGAGGTCCCCAGGTGCCGGACGCGTAGGTGTCCGGCTTCCCCTTGCGGGCCCAGTTGTCCAGGATCGGGTCCAGGATCTTCCAGGACTCCTCGACCTCCTCGTGCCGGGGGAACAGCGGCGGGTCGCCGAGGAGCACGTCGAGGATCAGCCGCTCGTAGGCCTCGGGCGACGCCTCGGTGAAGGTGCCGCCGTAGGCGAAGTCCATGTTCACGTCGCGGATCTCCATCGCGGTACCGGGCACCTTCGAACCGAACCGCAGGGTCATGCCCTCGTCGGGCTGCACCCGGATCACCAGCGTGTTCGGGCTCAGGTCCTCGGTCGCGGCGACGCTGAACGGCTGGTGCGGCGCCGGCTTGAAGACGACCGCGACCTCGGTGACCCGGCGGCCCAGCCGCTTGCCGGTGCGCAGGTAGAACGGCACGCCCGCCCAGCGACGGGTGTCGACGTGCAGAGTGACCGCGGCGTACGTCTCGGTGTGCGAGCTCTTGGGGATGCCGTCCTCGTCGAGGAACCCCGACGCCTTGAGGCCACCCGACCAACCCTCGACGTACTGCCCGCGGGCGGTGGCCAGGTCGAGCCGGGCGGGCAGCCGCACGGACTTGAGCACCTTGAGCTTCTCGGTGCGCAGGCTGTCGGCGTCGAAGGCCAGGGGCTCCTCCATCGCCACCAGCGCCATCAGCTGGAGGAGGTGGTTCTGGATGACGTCGCGGGCGGCGCCGATGCCGTCGTAGTAGCCCGCGCGCCCGCCGATGCCGATGTCCTCGGCCATCGTGATCTGCACGTGGTCGACGTAGTTGGAGTTCCAGAGCGGCTCGAACATCGCGTTGGCGAAGCGCATCGCCAGGATGTTCTGGACCGTCTCCTTGCCGAGGTAGTGGTCGATGCGGAACACCGACTCCGGCGGGAACACCCCGGCCAGGATGTCGTTGAGCTCGCGCGCCGAGGCCAGGTCGTGACCGAACGGCTTCTCCACCACCACCCGCCGCCAGGACTCACCCGCCGGCTCGGCCAGCTTGTGCTCCTGGAGCTGCTGGACGACGTTGCCGAAGAACTTCGGCGGGATCGAGAGGTAGAACGCGTGGTTGCCGGCCGTGCCACGGACCTCGTCGAGCTCCTCGATGGTGTGCCGCAGGCGCTCGAAGGCGACGTCGTCGTCGAAGTCGCCTGGCACGAACCGGAACCCCTCCGCGAGCTGGCGCCACACCTCCTCGCGGAACTCGGTCCGGGCGTACTCCTTGACGGAGTCGTGCACGATCTGCGCGAAGTCCTGGTCGGCCCAGTCGCGGCGGGCGAAGCCGACGAGCGAGAAGCCGGGCGGCAGCAGGCCGCGGTTCGCGAGGTCGTAGATCGCGGGCATGATCTTCTTCCGCGACAGGTCACCGGTGACCCCGAACAGCACCAGGCCGCACGGCCCGGCGATCCGGGGCAGCCGACGGTCCTGGGGGTCGCGCAGCGGATTGGTGCGCGCGCTCGTCGCCATCAGCGGCGGTTCGAGCGGTAGTAGGTGATCAGCGACTGCGTGGACGCGTCCTGGGCGGCCAGCGCCGCGGCGTCGCCGGCGACGGCCGGTCCGACCTCCTGGGCGAGCTGTTTGCCGAGCTCGACTCCCCACTGGTCGAAGCTGTCGATGCCCCACACCACCCCGCAGGTGAAGGTGATGTGCTCGTACAGCGCGATCAGCTGACCCAGGACGGACGGCGTCAGCTCGGGCGCCATGATCGAGGTGGTCGGCCGGTTCCCGGAGAACACCCGCGCCGGCACGACCGCCTCGGCGGTCCCGTCGGCGCGCACCTCGTCGGCGGTCTTGCCGAACGCCAGGGCCCGGGTCTGGGCGAAGAAGTTGGCGAGGAAGAGCTCGTGCACGTCGGCGTCACCGTCCGTCAGTGGGTACGCCGGGTTCGCGACGGCGATGAAGTCGGCCGGGACGAGCCGGGTGCCCTGGTGGATCAGCTGGTAGAACGCGTGCTGGCCGTTGGTGCCGGGCTCGCCCCAGAAGATCTCGCCGGTCCCGGTCGTGACGGGCGTGCCGTCCCAGCGCACGCCCTTGCCGTTGGACTCCATCGTCAGCTGCTGGAGGTACGCCGGGAAGCGGTGCAGCAGCTGCGCGTACGGCAGGACGGCGTGGGTCTCGGCGCCGAGGAAGTTGACGTACCAGACGTTGAGGAGTCCCATCAGCGCCGGCACGTTGTCGGCGAGGTCTGCGGTGCGGAAGTGCTCGTCGACGGCGTGCATGCCGGCCAGGAGCTCGGCGAAGCGCTCGGGGCCGATCGCGACCACGAGGGAGGTCCCGATCGCGGAGTCCAGGGAGTAGCGGCCACCGACCCAGTCCCAGAACCCGAACGCGTTGGCCGGGTCGATCCCGAAGTCGGCGACCTTGTCGAGCGCCGTGGAGACCGCAACGAAGTGCTTGGCAACGGCCGCGGCCTCGTCGGCACCGGCGGCCCGCAGGCCGTCGAGGAGCCAGGCCTTGCAGAGGCGGGCGTTGGTGAGCGTCTCCAGCGTGCCGAAGGTCTTGCTCGACACGATGAACAAGGTCGTCGCCGGATCGAGGTCGGCGAGCGTCTGCGCGGCGTCCGTCGGGTCGATGTTGCTGATGAAGCGGCACTCCAGGCCGTCCTGCACGTAGGGCTCGAGCGCTTCGTAGGCCATCACCGGCCCGAGGTCGGAGCCGCCGATGCCGATGTTCACCACCGTGCGGATGCGCTCCCCGGTCGCGCCGGTCCAGGCACCGGAGCGCACCTGCTCGGCGAAGGCGTACACCCGGGCGAGCACGGCGTGGACGTCGGCGACCACGTCGTGGCCGTCGACCTCGAGCGTCAGGCCCGCGGGGTCACGGAGCGCCGTGTGCAGCACGGCCCGGTCCTCGGTGACGTTGATGTGGTCACCCCGGAACATCGCGTCGCGCCGGTCCGCCAGCCCGACCTCCTCCGCCAGCGCGAGCAGCGCAGCGAGGACCGCCTCGTCGAGCAGGCCCTTGGACAGGTCGACATGCAGGTCGGCAGCGTCGAAGGTGAGGCGCTCGACCCGGCCCGGGTCGTCCGCGAACCACCGCCGCAGGTCGGGGTCGAATCCGTCCGCGAGCGCGGTGAGCCGCTCCCAGGCCGGCGTGGCCGTGGCATCGACGGGGGAATCCGTCACTGCGCCGCCTTCGCCTGGTCGAGCTGGCCCTGCACGGTCGCGAGGAGCTCGTTCCAGGACGCCTCGAACTTCTCGACGCCCTCGCGCTCGAGCACCGCGATGACGTCGTCGTAGTCGATGCCGGCTGCCTTCAGGTCGGCCATCACCCGCTCGGCGTCGTCGTAGTTCCCGGTCACCTGGTCGCCGACGATCTCGCTGTGGTCGCGGACCGCGTCCAGGGTCTTCTCGGGCATCGTGTTGACGGTGTTGCCGACGACCAGGTCGTCGACGTACATCGTGTCGCGGTAGTCGGGGTTCTTCACGCCCGTCGAGGCCCACAGCGGACGCTGCTTGTGGGCGCCCGCCGCGGCCAGCGACTCCCACCGGGCGCCGGAGAAGAACTCCTCGTAGGCGCGGTACGCGAGCCGCGCGTTGGCGACCCCGGCCTTGCCGAGGAGGTCGTCGTGCGCGTTGGTCGCCGCGAGCCGCTTGTCGATCTCGGTGTCCACGCGGGAGACGAAGAAGGACGCCACGGACTGGATCTTCGAGAGGTCGTGCCCGTTGTCGCGGGCCTGCTCGAGGCCCTTGACGTAGGCCTCCATCACGCCCTGGTAGCGATCGAGGCCGAAGATCAGCGTCACGTTGACGCTGATGCCGGACCCGATGGTGGTCGTGATGGCGGGCGCACCCTCGGTGGTGGCCGGGATCTTGATCAGCACGTTGGGGCGGTCGACCGCGTCGGACAGCTCGCGGGCCGAGGCGGTGGTCTCCTCCTCGTCGTGCGCGAGGTCGGGGGCGACCTCGATCGACACCCGGCCGTCGACGCCGTTGGTCGCGTCGAAGACCTCGCGCATCACGTCGCAGGCGTCGCGCACGTCCGACGTCGTGAGCGCGAAGACCGTTCGGTCCACGTCGGCGCCGTCCGCCGCGAGCTCGCGCACCTGGGCGTCGTAGCGCTCACCGTCGGCCAGGGCCGCGGCAAAGATCGACGGGTTCGTGGTCACACCGGTGACGTGGCTGTTCTTCACCAGGTCGGCGAGGTTGCCGGTCTCGAGCCGCTCCCGGGAGAGGTCGTCGAGCCAGATGGACACGCCGGCGTCGGTCAGGGCCTTGAGGTTGTCGGACATGGTGCTGCCTCCTACTTGGGGCTGGATGGGCTTGCTGGGCGGTCAGGCGCTCGCGGCGGCGTGCGAGTCGCGGGCCGCGTTGGCCACCGCCTCGGCGGTGACGCCGTACTCGGTGTAGATCCGCTGGTAGTCGGCGCTGGCGCCGTAGGTGTCGATCGCGACGATGCGGCCGAGGTCGCCGACCACGTCGCGCCAACCCTGGGCGATGCCGGCCTCGACGGACACCCGCGCCTTCACGATCGGCGGGATCACCGTCTCGCGGTACGACGCCTCCTGCTCGTCGAACCACTCACGGCAGGGCATCGAGACCACGCGGGCCCGGATCCCGTCGGCGGCCAGCAGATCGCGGGCCTCGACGGCGAGCTGGACCTCGGACCCCGTGCCGACGAGCACCACGTCCGGAAGCCCGCTGCGGCCGTCGAGGTCGGGCGCGTCGACCAGCACGTAGCCGCCGCGGTGGACGTTGGAGGTGTCGGAGAACCCGGCCTCGCCGCGCGGGAAGACCGGCAGGTTCTGCCGGCTCAGGCACAGTCCGGCGGGTCGGTCGGTGCGCTCCAGGATGGCCTTCCACACCGCGGTGGTCTCGTTGGCGTCGCCGGGGCGGACCACGTCGAGGCCCGGGATCGCGCGCAGCGCCGCCAAGTGCTCGATCGGCTGGTGGGTGGGGCCGTCCTCCCCGAGACCGATGGAGTCGTGGGTCCACACGTAGGTGACCGGGAGCCCCATGATCGCGGCCAGCCGGACGGCCGGACGCATGTAGTCGGAGAAGGTGAGGAACGTGCCGCCGAAGACGCGGGTGCCGCCGTGCACCGCGATGCCGTTCATGATCGAGCCCATCGCGTGCTCGCGGATGCCGAAGTGCAGCACCCGGCCGGCGTGGGGGTCGCCCGGGAACATCTTCGTGGAGCGGTCCTTGGGCAGGAAGGACGGGACGCCCTCGATGGTGGTGTTGTTGGAGCCGGCCAGGTCGGCCGAGCCGCCCCACAGCTCGGGCACCGCACCGGCGACGGCATTGATCACCTTGCCGGAGGCGACCCGGGTGGCGACGCCCTTGGGATCGGCGTCGAAGGTCGGCAGGGCGGCGTCCCAGCCCTCGGGCAGGGTGCGGGTCTGCATCCGCTCGAAGAGCGCGACGTCGGCGGACGGCTTCTTGGCCCACCGGTCGAAGTCGCCCTCCCACGCCGCCTGGGCCGCCTTGCCCCGGGCCACCGCCTCGCGGGTGTGCTCGAGGACGCCGGGAGGGACCTCGAAGGTCTGCTCGGGGTCGAAGCCGAGGATCCGCTTGGTGGCGGCCACCTCCTCGTCACCGAGGGCCGAGCCGTGGGACTTGCCGGTGTTCTGCAGCTTCGGCGCCGGCCAGGCGATGATCGTGCGCAGCACGATGAAGCTGGGCCGGTCGGTGACGGCCTCGGCCTTGCGAAGGGCGGCGTACAGCGCGGGGACATCCTCCTCGTAGGTCGTGTCGTCGTGGGTCCAGTCGACGGTCTGCACGTGCCAGCCGTAGGCCTCGTAGCGCGCCCCCACGTCCTCGGCGAGCGCGATGTCGGTGTCGTCCTCGATCGAGATGCGGTTGGCGTCGTAGATGACGGTGAGGTTGCCGAGCCGCTGGACGCCGGCGATGGCGGAGGCCTCGGCGCTCACGCCCTCCTCGATGTCGCCGTCGCTGCACATCGCGTAGATGTGGTGGTCGAACGGGTGACGAGTCGCCGGCGTTGGGGTCGAGGAGCCCTCGCTCCCGGCGGGCGGCCATCGCCATGCCGACCGCGTTGCCGATGCCCTGGCCGAGCGGCCCGGTCGTGGTCTCGACACCGGCGGTGTGGCCGTACTCCGGATGGCCGGGGGTCTTGGACCCCCAGGTGCGCAGCGCCTTGATGTCGTCGAGCTCCAGACCCCAGCCGCCGAGGAACAGCTGGAGGTAGAGCGTGAGGGAGGAGTGGCCGCAGGACAGGACGAACCGGTCGCGCCCGGGCCAGTGCGGGTCGGCGGGGTTGTGGCGCATGACCTTCTGGAACAGGAGGTACGCCGCCGGCGCCAGGCTCATCGCGGTGCCGGGGTGGCCGTTGCCGACCTTCTGCACGGCGTCCATGGCGAGGACCCGCACGGTGTCCACCGCCTTGGCGTCCAGATCGGTCCAGTCCAGCCGTTGCGGGATGCTGCTCACGGGGGTCCTCACTGCAGTCGGTGCACGCGTCGGTCAAGGCCGTCTCCGAGCCTACTCATCTCCGGGGATAGACTCGATGGCGCGTCAGTACCCGAAATCCCACCGTCCCAGCAGCCCGCTGACAGAGCCCGACGAGAGAGGTCGCCCGTGTCCTACGTCGGTCAGCGGACCTCGGGACCGGCCACGTCGACGGCGACCGAGAGGGCCGGGTTCCGCGACGTCGTGATGGCCTACGTCGGGCTCACCAAGCCCCGGGTCATCGAGCTCCTGCTGCTCACCACCGTGCCGGTGATGTTCTTCGCCGAGGGTGGGGTGCCCGGCCTCGGTCTGGTGGCCGCCACGGTCATCGGCGGCACCCTGTCGGCGGGCTCGGCCTCGGCGCTCAACTGCGTCTACGACCGCGACATCGACGAGCAGATGCGCAGGACGAGGCGACGCGCGCTGCCGCGGCACATCGTCTCGCCGGTGGCGGCCACCGTCTTCGGGGTCACCCTGGGTGTGCTGGCGACGGTGGTCCTGGCCGTCTGGGTCAACGTCCTGTCCGCCGGGCTGGCCCTGGTCGCGGAGGCGTTCTACCTGCTCGTCTACACGGTCTGGCTCAAGCGCCGGACCACCCAGAACATCGTCTGGGGCGGGCTGGCCGGCTGCTTCCCGGCGCTCATCGGCTGGACCGCGGTCACCGGCGAGCTCGCCTGGCCGCCGGTGGTGCTCTTCATGGTGGTGTTCTTCTGGACCCCGCCGCACACGTGGGCCCTGGCCCTGCGCTACCGCGACGACTACGCCGGCGTGGACGTGCCGATGCTGCCGGTGGTCGCGCCCCCGGCCGTGGTCGGCCGCCAGATCGTGCTCTACACCTGGGCGACGGTCGCCACGTCCCTGCTGCTGTGGCCGGTGGCCGACACCGGCCTCGTGTACGTCGCGGCCGCGGTCGTGCTCGGCGCGGTGTTCCTGGTCGAGTCGCACCGGCTCTGGGCCCGCGCCCGGGCCCTGCGGACCCGACGAGAACGTCGCCGGCATCGACCCGATGCGGCTGTTCCACGTGTCGAACCTCTACCTCGCGCTGCTGTTCGTCGCGGTCGCGATCGACCCGCTGCTGCGCTGACGCGCCGACGCCACCACCCAGGTGACCGTGGCCGAGACGAGCCCGGCGCCGAGCAGGTGCAGCACGACGAGCCCCTCGGGCAGGTCCAGGAAGTACTGCGTGAAGCCGACCAGTCCCTGCAGCACCTCGACGACGAGCAGGGCGGCCGCCGCCCGCGCCACCAGCGGGGCGCCGGAGCGGCGGGCGAGGACCAGCAGCCCCACCGTCAGCGCCACCAGGAAGTAGACGGCGACCGCGTGCACGTGCGAGAGCACCTGCGGGTCCAGGCCCGTCCGGCGGGCGTCGGTGTCGCCCGAGTGCGGCCCGCTGCCGGTGACCACGGTGCCCAGGTAGAGCACCACCCACGCGTTGGCGAACACCAGCCAGGTCATCCGGCGCACGCGCACGGGCGCCGCCGGGCGCTCCGGACCGCGCAACGCGTCGACGAGCAGCACGCAGACGGCGATGATCGCCATCGACACCAGCAGGTGCAGCGACACGACCCAGGGGTTCAGGTCGGTGTGCACGGTGATGCCGCCGATGACCGCCTGGAGGGGGATGCCCAGCACGATGATCGAGGAGAGCACCAGCGGCCGGCGCTGCCGGGCCAGGAGGGCGGCGACCCAGAGGGCGACGGCCAGGGCCACCAGCACGAAGGTGAGCATCCGGTTGCCGAACTCGATCGCCCCGTGGATGCCGAGCTCGCCGTGCACGACGTAGGACTCGTCGGTGCAGCGCGGCCAGGTCGGGCAGCCCAGCCCGGAGCCGGTCACCCGGACGGCGCCGCCGGTCACGACGATGGCGATGTTGGCGACCAGGTTGGCGAGCGCCAGTGGCCAGAGCCACCGGGTGGCTACTCCCACGTGAAGGTCCTCGCGGTCAGCACCGTGCCGACCACGGTCCAGCCCAGGAGCACGACCAGGCTGGTCACGTCGGTGGCGCCGTCCTCGAGGGCGGCCCGCAGCGCGTCCCCCAGGGCCCCGGAGGGCAGCCAGGCGATGAACGGGGCCAGGGCGCCGTACGACGTCGTCGGCAGCACCACCCCGCCCAGGGCGACGAGCAGCAGGTAGATCAGGTTCGCCGCGGCCAACGTCGCCTCGGCGCGCAGCAGGCCGGCGAGCAGCAGGCCCAGGGACGCGAAGGCGGAGGTGCCCAGCACGACGGCGAGCAGCGCGGGGAGCCAGCCCGGGTCCGGGTCCCAGCCGAGCACGAGGCCGACCACGATGATCACCGCGAACTGCAGGGCCTCGACGACCAGCAGCGCGCCGACCTTGCCGAGGAGCAGGCCGTGGCGGGGGAGTGGCGAGGCGCCGAGACGCTTGAGGACGCCGTAGCGCCGCTCGTAGCCGGTCGCGATCGCCAACGAGGCGAACGCCGTCGAGAGCACCGCCAGGGCGAGCACGCCCGGCGTGAGCACGTCCACGGCGGGGTGGTCCAGGTCGAGCCCGAGGCGGTCGGCACCGACCACCCCGCCGATCAGGACCAGGACCGGGATGACCAGGGCGAGCACCACCTGCTCGCCGTTGCGGAGCAGGAGACGGGTCTCCATCGACGCCTGCGCGACGACCTGACGGGCCAGCGGGGCGGCCCCGGGCGCCGGGGTCAGGTCGAGGCGCGCGGTGGCGTGCGGGTCGCGCCAGCGCTGCTCGGTCATGTCGGCCCGCCGGTGGTGAGGTCGAGGAAGACGTCCTCGAGGGTGCGCCCGTCCGAGGTGAGCTCGCTGGGGGTGCCGGCGGCGACGATCCGGCCGCGGTCGAGGATGTGGATCCGGTCCGCGAGGCGCTCGGCCTCGTCCATGTGGTGGGTGGTGAGCACCACGGTCACGCCGCTGGCGCGGAGCTCGCGGAGCAGCTCCCAGGTGGTCCGACGGGCGTGCGGGTCCATGCCCGCGGTCGGCTCGTCGACGAAGACCAGCTCGGGGCGGCCCACCACCGCCATGGCCAGCGCGAGGCGCTGCTTCTGGCCGCCGGAGAGGCGGCGGTACGGCGTGCGCCCGCACTCGTGCAGTCCCAGCCGCTCGGCGAGCAGGGCGACGTCGAGCGGATGGGCGTGCAACCGGGCGAGGTGGCGGAGCATCTCGACGGCCCGGACGCCCGACCAGGCGCCGCCCTCCTGGAGCATCACGCCGATCCGGGGGAGCAGGGCCCGCTGCTGGCGGTGCGGGTCCAGACCGAGCACCCGCACGGTCCCGGACTGCGCGCGGCGGTAGCCCTCGCAGGTCTCCAGGGTGGTCGTCTTGCCGGCGCCGTTGGGGCCGAGCACGGCGGTGATGGTGTTCCGGTCGACGCACAGCGACAGCCCGTCGACGGCCCGGGTGGCGCCGTACCGCATGACGAGGCCGTCGATCTCGACGGCGGGAGCGGACGGCACGCGGCCAGTCTAGGAATCGGCCCGCGACCGTCCGCGCGCAGGGATCATGCGCCTTAGGCGACCCTTACTTGAAACGGGTCGGGCATTAACGTCACACTGGTGTTGTGGAATTCGTGGGAGACGCACCGACGCGTGAGCGCGTGGTCCGGTCGATCCTCGAGAACGGCCCGTCCAGCGCGGCCGACCTGGCCGCCCGGCTCGACCTGACGGCCGCCGCCGTGCGCCGCCACCTGGACCATCTCGCCGAGAACGGCACCGTCGAGGCGCGGGAGCGCCGCGTGTACGGCGCCCGGGGGCGCGGCCGCCCGGCGAAGGTGTTCGCGCTCACCGAGACCGGTCGCGACGCTTTCGACCAGCAGTACGACGACCTCGCCTCGGCCGCCCTGCGGTACCTCTCCGAGACGGCCGGCGACGAGGCGGTCATGGAGTTCGCCCGGCGCCGGGTCGCCTTCATCGAGCGCGACTGCGCCCGGGTGCTCGCCGAGCAGCCCGACCTCTCGCCGGCCCAGGCCCTCGCCCAGGTGCTCACCGCCGGCGGGTACGCCGCCTCGATCCGGGAATTACCGGTGGTGGGTGACCAGTTGTGCCAGCAGCACTGCCCGGTGTCCCACGTCGCGCACGAGTTCCCCCAGCTGTGCGAGGCCGAGACCGAGGCGATCGGCCGGGTGCTCGGCACCCACGTCCAACGACTTGCCACCATCGCCCACGGCGACGGTGTGTGCACGACCTGCATCCCGAGCGTGACCACCGAGAAGGAGAAGCGATGACCTCCATCGAAGAGCTCAACCCCGAGCTGAAGGGCATCGGCCGCTACCAGTTCGGCTGGGCCGACAGCGACACCGCGGGCGCCACGGCGACCCGGGGTCTCAACGAGGACGTCGTGCGCGACATCTCGTCGAAGAAGAACGAGCCGCAGTGGATGCTCGACCTGCGCCTGAAGGGCCTCAAGCTCTTCCACCGCAAGCCGATGCCGACCTGGGGCTCGGACCTCTCGGCGATCGACTTCGACAACATCAAGTACTTCGTCCGGTCCAGCGAGAAGCAGGCCACCTCGTGGGAGGACCTCCCCGAGGACATCAAGAACACCTACGACCGGCTCGGCATCCCCGAGGCGGAGAAGCAGCGCCTGGTCGCCGGTGTCGCCGCGCAGTACGAGTCCGAGGTCGTCTACCACTCGATCCGCGAGGACCTCGAGGAGCAGGGCGTCCTCTTCCTGGACACCGACACCGCGCTGCGCGACCAGCCGGAGCTCTTCCGGGAGTACTTCGGCACCGTCATCCCCGTGGGCGACAACAAGTTCGCCGCGCTCAACACCTCGGTGTGGTCGGGCGGCTCGTTCATCTACGTGCCCAAGGGTGTCCACGTCGACATCCCGCTGCAGGCCTACTTCCGGATCAACACCGAGAACATGGGCCAGTTCGAGCGGACGCTGATCATCGTCGACGAGGACGCCTACGTGCACTACGTCGAGGGCTGCACCGCGCCGATCTACAGCTCGGACTCGCTGCACTCCGCGGTCGTCGAGATCATCGTGAAGAAGGGTGGCCGCTGCCGCTACACGACGATCCAGAACTGGTCCAACAACGTCTACAACCTCGTCACCAAGCGCGCGACCTGCGAGGCCGGCGCCACCATGGAGTGGGTCGACGGCAACATCGGCTCCAAGGTGACCATGAAGTACCCCGCCATCTACCTGATGGGCGAGCACGCCAAGGGCGAGACGCTGTCGATCGCGTTCGCGGGCGAGGGCCAGCACCAGGACGCCGGCGCCAAGATGGTGCACGCCGCTCCGCACACCTCGAGCCTCGATCCTGAGCAAGTCGGTGGCGCGCGGGGGCGGGCGGACGTCCTACCGCGGCCTGATCCAGATCAACGAGGGCGCGCACGGCTCCAAGTCCAACGTGCTGTGCGACGCGCTCCTGGTCGACCAGATCAGCCGCAGCGACACCTACCCCTATGTCGACATCCGCGAGGACGACGTGTCCATGGGCCACGAGGCGAGCGTCTCGAAGGTCTCCGAGGACCAGCTGTTCTACCTGATGTCGCGCGGCATGGAGCAGGACGAGGCGATGGCCATGATCGTCCGCGGCTTCGTGGAGCCGATCGCGAAGGAGCTCCCGATGGAGTACGCCCTCGAGCTCAACCGCCTCATCGAGCTGCAAATGGAAGGTGCCGTCGGCTGATGAGCACCCCATCCAAATGCTCACTTCGTTCCGCTTTGGACAGGGACCCCGCATGACTGCCGTTGCAGAAGCCCTCGAGACACCGAGGGTCGAGTCCCACCTGCACCCGCAGGGTTCCTTCGACGTGGCCGACCACGTCGTGCCCACGGGTCGCGAGGAGATCTGGCGGTTCACGCCGCTGAAGCGTCTCCGCGGCCTGCACGCCGACGCGGAGTTCCTGCCCAGCACCACGACCACCACCTGGAACGCCCCCGACGGCGTCCGGGTCGAAGGTGTGGAGGGTGACGAGGCGCGGTCCCTGCGCGGGATCAGCGGCCTGGTGCCCAACAGCCGGTACGCCGCGCGCGTGCTCGCCGAGGTCCCCTCGACGCTGCTGGTGGACGTGCCCGCCGACGCCGACATCGCCGTGCCGATCATCGTCGACCTCGAGGGCAAGGACGCCGGCACCACCGAGGCCGGTCACGTCGCGCTCCGCTTCGGCGCCCACGCCCGGGCGACGGTGGTGCTCAACCACACCGGCAGCGCCTCGCTGGCCCAGGTCGTCGAGGTGCAGGTCGGGGACGGGGCCGACGTCACGGTCGTGTCGATCCAGGACTGGGCCGACGACGCCGTGCACCTCACCCAGACGCAGGCCCGGGTCGGTCGCGACGCGTCGTACAAGCATGCCGCGATCAGCTTCGGCGGCAGCGTGGTGCGGATGGACGCCAACGTGACCTACGGCGGCCCCGGCGGCAGCGCCGAGCTGCTCGGCCTCTACTTCGCCGACGCCGGCCAGCACCTCGAGCACCGCCTCTTCGCCGACCACGACGCCCCGCACACCAAGAGCCACGTGGTCTACAAGGGGGCGCTGCAGGGCAAGGGCGCCCACACGGTCTGGATCGGCAACGTGCTGATCCGCAAGGTCGCCGAGGGCATCGAGACCTTCGAGGAGAACCGCAACCTGGTCCTCACCGACGGCTGCCAGGCCGACTCCGTGCCCAACCTGGAGATCGAGACCGGCGAGATCGAGGGCGCCGGCCACGCCTCGGCCACCGGCCGCTTCGACGACAACCAGCTGTTCTACCTGCGCTCGCGCGGGATCGCCGAGGCCGACGCCCGGCGACTCGTGGTGCACGGCTTCTTCCACGACCTGATCCGCAAGGTCGGCGTGCCGGCCATCGAGGAGCGGCTGGTCGCCACCGTCGAGGCCGAGCTGGACAAGAACGTCGCCGGGAAGCACTTCTGATGGGGTTCGAGCGCGCCTGCGCCCTCAGCGACCTCCGCGACGACGCCGCCCTCGCGGTCACCGTCGGGGCCTACGACGTGGCCCTGGCCAGGGACGGCGAGGAGATCTTCGCCGTCGAGGACCAGTGCTCCCACGCCGCCGTCGCGCTGAGCGAGGGCGACGTCGAGAACTGCACCGTCGAGTGCTGGCTGCACGGCTCCCGCTTCGACCTGCGCACCGGCAAGCCCATCGGCCTTCCCGGCGACCGAGCCGGTCGCCACCTTCCCTGTCGAGCTACGCGGTGCCGACGTGTACGTCGACACCGACACCACCCTGAACGGAGTCACGCCAGCATGAGCACCCTCGAAATCAAGGACCTGCGCGTCACGGTCGAGACCGAGGACGGCCCCAAGGAGATCCTCAAGGGCGTCACGCTGACCATCAACGGCGGCGAGACCCACGCGATCATGGGCCCCAACGGCTCGGGCAAGTCCACCCTCGCCTACTCGATCGCGGGCCACCCGAAGTACACCGTCACCGGCGGCTCGGTCACCCTCGACGGCGCCGACGTCCTCGCGATGAGCGTCGACGAGCGCGCCCGGGCCGGGATGTTCCTGGCCATGCAGTACCCCGTCGAGGTGCCCGGCGTCTCCGTCGCCAACTTCCTGCGCACCGCCAAGACCGCGATCGACGGCGAGGCCCCCAAGCTGCGCACCTGGGTCAAGGACGTCAACGCCACCCTCGAGGAGGCCGGGCTCGACCCGACGTTCTCCCAGCGCAACGTCAACGAGGGCTTCTCCGGCGGCGAGAAGAAGCGCCACGAGATCGCCCAGATGCAGCTGCTCGACCCGAAGATCGCGGTCCTCGACGAGACCGACTCCGGTCTCGACATCGACGCGCTCAAGGTGGTCTCCGCCGGGGTCAACCGGTTCGCCGAGGCCGGCGACAAGGGCGTCCTGCTGATCACGCACTACACCCGGATCCTGCGCTACATCACCCCCGACTACGTGCACGTGTTCGTGGACGGCCGGATCGCCGAGGAGGGCGGCCCGGAGCTCGCCGAGCAGCTCGAGGCCGAGGGCTACGACAAGTACGTCAAGGCCGCGGCGGTCTGAGATGACGCTGGAAGGACTGCTCCCGGACCTGGAGGTCATCCGCAAGGACTTCCCGATCCTGCTGCGCACCGTGCCGGGCAACGGTGGGGCCGGGCAGCCCTTGGTCTACCTCGACAGCGCCAACACCTCGCAGAAGCCGCAGGTCGTCATCGACACGATGGTCGACCACCTCGAGCGGCACAACGCCAACATCGCCCGCGCCATGCACACCCTCGGCGCGGAGTCGACCGAGGCGTTCGAGTCGGCCCGCGACAAGGTGGCGGCGTTCATCGGCGCTCCCTCGCGGGACGAGGTGATCTTCACCAAGAACATCACCGAGGGCCTCAACCTGGTGTCGAACACCCTGGCCTGGCCCGGCGCCCTGCAGGTGGGGCCCGGCGACGAGGTGCTCATCACCGAGATGGAGCACCACTCCAACATCGTGCCCTGGCAGCTGCTCACCGAGCGCACCGGCGCGACGCTGCGCTGGTTCGGCCTGACCGACGACGGCCGGCTCGACCTGTCGAACATCGACGACCTGATCACCGAGCGCACCAAGGTCGTCTCGCTGACCTGGGTCTCCAACATGCTCGGCACGATCAACCCGGTCCGGCAGATCGCGGACCGCGCGCACGAGGTCGGCGCGCTGGTCATCGTCGACGCCGCCCAGGCGGTGCCCCAGCTGCCGGTCGACGTGGTCGCCAGCGGCGCGGACATCGTCGGCTTCACCGGCCACAAGGTCGTCGGCCCCACGGGCATCGGCGTGCTGTGGGGCAAGCGCGAGGTCCTCGACCAGCTGCCGCCCTTCCACGGCGGTGGCGAGATGATCGAGACGGTCACCATGGCCCGCTCGACCTACGCCCCGATCCCGCACAAGTTCGAGGCCGGCACCCCGCCCATCGTCGAGGCGGTCGGGCTGGGCGCGGCCGTGGACTACCTCGGTCACATCGGCATGGAGCACGTCCACCGGCACGAGCAGGCCATCACGGCGTACGCGCTCGAGGGCCTCCAGAGCGTGCCGGGCCTCACGGTGCTCGGACCGCTCGACGCCGCCTCGCGCGGCGGCGCGATCTCCTTCGAGCTGGCCGGGGTGCACCCGCACGACGTCGCGACGGTGCTCGACACCCGCGGCATCGCCATCCGGGCCGGCCACCACTGCGCCAAGCCCGCGCACGCCCGCTTCGGGGTGCAGTCGTCCTCGCGGATGTCGTCGTACCTCTACACGACGCCCGCCGAGATCGACGCGCTCGTCGAGGGCCTCGTCTACACCCGCGACTACTTCAAGGTGGGAGTGACCCGATGACCGTGACCTCTGGGCAGTCCGGCGAGCTCGACTCGCTCTACCAGGAGATCATCCTGGACCACTACAAGAACCCGCTGAACAAGGGCCTGCGCGACCCCTTCGAGGCCGAGGTGCACCACGTCAACCCGACCTGCGGCGACGAGGTCACCCTGCGCGTCCACCTCGACGAGGGAGCGGACGGGTCGACGGTGTCCGACGTGTCGTACGACGCGGTGGGCTGCTCGATCTCGCAGGCGTCCACGTCGGTGCTCACCGACCTCGTCATCGGCAAGTCGGTCGACGAGGCGATGACGATCCACGCGGCCTTCCTGACCCTGATGCAGGGCAAGGGCCAGGTGGTGCCCGACGAGGAGGTGCTGGAGGACGCGGTCGCGTTCGCCGGCGTGGCCCGCTTCCCGGCCCGCGTGAAGTGCGCGCTGCTGGCGTGGATGGCCTGGAAGGACGCAACGTTGACCGCCGTCGAGAAGGAGACAGACCAGTGACTGAGCACAGCGATCTTCCCGAGGTCGACCCCGACGCGATCAACTCCGGCGCCACCACGACGGTGACCGTCGAGGACGTCACCGAGGCGATGAAGGACGTCGTCGACCCCGAGCTCGGGATCAACGTCGTCGACCTGGGGCTCATCTACGGCGTGCACCTCGAGGAGGGCAGCAACCTCATCCTCGACATGACGCTGACCTCGGCGGCCTGCCCGCTGACCGACGTGATCATGGACCAGACCAACCAGGCCCTCGAGGGGCTCGTCAACGACGTGGCCATCAACTGGGTCTGGATGCCGCCCTGGGGCCCCGACAAGATCACCCCGGACGGTCGCGAGCAGCTCCGCGCCCTCGGCTTCAACGTCTGACCGGCGTGGACGAGGCAGCGGTCGAGCGGTTCTGGACCATGGCGCGCAGCCAGGCCCGGATCACCGCGATGCCGGGCTACTTCGGGCCCGGCACGCTCGAGGTCCTCGCGCCCCCGGCCTGGTCGTTCGGTGGGTCCGCCGAGGAGGCCGACGTGCTCCTCGACCTGGTGCTCGAGGGCACCAAGACCGCGACCTCGGGCGCCCTGTGGGACTACGAGCACGAGGGCGAGCCGCTGCCCGAGCTGGGCACCCTGAGCATCCTGCTGGACGGTGAGGGAACCCCGCGCGCCCTGATCGAGGCCACCGAGGTGGCCGTCGTGCCGTTCGACGAGGTGAGCGAGGAGCACGCCTTCCTCGAGGGCGAGGGCGACCGCTCGCTGGCCCAGTGGCGCGAGGTGCACGAGCGCTTCTTCGTCGACATCGCGACCCACGACCGTGGCTTCGCGCCGGACATGCCGGTGGTCCTCGAGCGCTTCCACGTCCTCTACACGGCCTGATGGCCTCCTCGTGACCCCGTCATGACCCCCTCATGACAGAGGTCCTGGTCCCGGCCGTCCGGCTGGAGCGCTGGGTCGACAACTTCACCGCGCGGCACGGCGCGACCACGCTCGAGGTGGTCCAGGGCGCGCTGGCCGGCCTGGCGGAGGACGGGTCGCGCTTCGCGGCCCGGTTGCCCTTCGACAAGGCGTACGACGGACCGGCGCGGGTCGCCGCGCTGGCGGCCGCCGCCGGGGCCCCGCCCTCGTGGGGGGTGCTGCTGGTGCGCAAGGGCGGCTTCGCCGTCGCCCGGCTCGCCGCGACCGATCTCGCCGAGCACAAGATCGGGCAGCGGCACGTGCAGGGTCGCACCAAGGCGGGCGGGCAGAGCCAGCAGCGCTTCGCCCGGCGCCGGGACAACCAGGCCCGGCAGGCCTACGAGGCGGCCGCCGAGCACGCGGCCCGGATCCTGGACCGGGTGCCCGTGGTCGTGGTCGGCGGCGACCATGCCGCCATCGACGAGGTCCTCGACGACGTGCGGCTGCGGGGCGTGCGTCGGGTCGGTCCCTGGCTGCCGGTGCCGGACCCGCGCCGTGCCGTCCTGGACGCGGCCGTCGCCGACGCCCAGGCGCTGCGCGTCGACGTCGTCAACGCCTGAGGCTCCCTCGACGGACCCGTCGCCCGCAGGGCCGGTGTTAGCGTGCGCACGTGCCCGACGAGAGCGTCAACCAGTCCTTCTACGAGATCTGGGAGCTGCTCGGCGAGCTGGTCGAGGACGCGTGGCTGCGCCGCGGTGAGAACACCGTCTACGGCATCACCGGCGTCCCCGCGCCGACCCTCAACGGCGTCTGGTCGGGCTCCGACCGTCTGGACCCCGCGGAGGCGGCGGCCAGGCTCGACGAGGTCGCCGGCACCGGGCTGCCGCACTGCCTCCAGTTCTCCGCGAGCGCGCCAGCAGCGGTGGCGCAGATGGCCGGCGACCGCGGGCTGCACCGGGAGGGCGACATCCCCCTCATGCGCCTGACCGACGCGCTGCCGGCCGGCGGTGAGCCGACCAGCCCGGGGCTGACGTTCCGGCTCCTGGCCCCCCACGAGGGCCCGCTCCACGCGGACCTCTTCGCCCGCGGCTTCGGCGCGCCGGCCGAGATGGTGGCGCCGCTGGTGGTCCCCGCCGTCTTGGACTCACCCGCCGTGGAGGTCTACGTCGGGGAGGTCGACGGCGTCGCGGTGACGACCGGCCTCGGCGTGCGCGGATCGGGGGGTCTCGGCGTCTTCAACATCGCGACCCCGCCCGAGCACCGTGGGGCGGGCTACGGCACCGCGATCACGGCGCACGTCGTGGCCGAGGGTCGACGCGCCGGCGCGCGGATGGCCTGGCTCCAGTCGTCCGAGGCCGGCTACCACTGCTACGAGCGGCTCGGCTTCCGGACCGTCGACGAGTGGCAGTGCTGGACCACCGGCTGAACCGGGTCACTCCACCATGCCCGAGAACAGTCCGACCGCCCGCGCGCTGCTCGCCCTCGAGCTGATCCAGGCCGCCCCGGGCACCACCGCGGACCGGCTCGCGGAGCGGCTCGGCGTCTCGGAGCGGGCGGCCCGGCGGTACGTGGCCGTGCTCCGGGAGGCCGGCGTACCGATCGAGTCGACCCGGGGGCCGTACGGCGGCTACCGCGTCGGCCGGGGGCTGCGGCTCCCGCCGCTGATGTTCACCACCGACGAGGCGCTGGCGCTGGTGATGGCGGTCATCGAGGGGCCCGGGGACGCGGCCGACGACCCGGTGGCGAGCGCGCTCGGCAAGATCATCAGGGTGCTCCCGGAGCCGGTGGCCGACCCCGCCGAGACGGTGCGCACGGTGAGCGCGCGGCGGACCGACCCGGCGGCGGTCCGTCCGGACCCGGGCACCACGGCCCGGCTCGTGCAGGCGGCGGCCGCCGGACTGCGGGTGCGGCTGCGCTACCGGCTGAGCCCCACGACGACCCGGGAGATGGACGTCGACCCGTGGGCCGTGGTGGTGCGCCACGGCCGCTGGTACCTGCTGGGCTGGTCGCACAGCAAGGACGCCCGCCGGGTGCTCCGGGTGGACCGGGTGGAGCACGTCGAGGCGCTCGCGGACCCCTTCGTCCCGCCCGCCGACCTCGACCCCGTCCAGACCCTCGAGGAGCACCTCTCCGAGGGGTGGCGCCACGCCGTCGACGTCGTCGTCGAGGCGCCGCTGGAGGAGGTGGCCCGGAAGCTGCCCCGCAAGCTCGGCCGCCTCGAGGCGATCGACGAGCGCCGCACCCGCCTGGTCGGCAGCACCGACGAGCTCGACTGGTACGCCGCCCACCTGGCCGGCCTCGGCGCCGACTTCCGGGTCTGCGCGCCGCAAGAGCTGCGGGAGGAGGTCCGGGAGCTGGGGGAGAGGCTGCGGCGCGCCGCGGCCGACTAGCCCTCCAGCTCGGCCCGGCGTACCTCCCACTTGGCCCCCAACGAGCCGAGCTCCGCGTCGATGAAGGCGAGGAACTCGCGGCTCAGCACCAGCCGGTGTCGCGCCGGTGCCCCCGGCGCGAGCGTGGCGAGCGCGGCGTCGAGGGCGGCCAGGAGCGGCTGGTAGGCCTGGCTCTCGCGCATCATCGCGCCGTGCCACGCGTCGTCATCGACGACGTACACGTCGCGGCGCGAGCCGGGCTCCCGCTCACGACGCAGCATCCCGATGCGAGCCAGGTAGTTCACGGCGCCGGAGACCCCGGCGGGGCTCACCTCGAGGGCCCGCGCCAGCTCGGCCGAGGTCATCCGTCCGTCGTCGTCGACCAGCAGCGCGGCGAACACCCGCGACGGCAGGGGTGGCAGGCCGGCATCCGCGAGCGCGCCACCCATGCGGCTGACGAAGGTGGCGGCGGGGTCGGACATGCAGACAGCATACAAGTTTCAGAACGTTGTGAAAGTGAGAGTACGGTGGTGGCCGTGAACGCACCGATCGACATCGCCGGACTGGTCAAGACCTTCGGCAGCACCCGCGCCCTCGACGGGCTCGACCTGACCGTGCGCGAGGGCGAGGTGCACGGCTTCCTCGGCCCCAACGGCGCCGGCAAGTCGACGACGATCCGGGTGCTCCTCGGCCTGCTGCGCAAGGACGCCGGCGAGGTCCGACTGCTGGGCGGGGACCCCTGGCGCGAGGCGGCCGCGCTGCACCGCCGGCTCGCCTACGTGCCCGGCGACGTGAACCTCTGGCCGACGCTCACCGGTGGCGAGGTCATCGACCTGCTGGGACGGCTGCGCGGTGGGCTGGACGAGCCGCGCCGCGCCGAGCTGGTCGAGCGCTTCGAGCTCGACCCGACCAAGAAGTGCCGGACCTACTCCAAGGGCAACCGGCAGAAGGTCGCGCTGATCGCGGCGCTCGCCTCCGACGTCGAGCTGCTGATGCTCGACGAGCCCACGTCCGGGCTGGACCCGCTGATGGAGTCGGTGTTCACCGACTACGTCGACGCGTTCCGTGAGAGCGGTCGGACCGTGCTGCTCTCCAGCCACATCCTGGCCGAGGTGGAGCGCCTGTGCGACCGGGTCAGCATCATCCGTGCGGGCCGCCGCGTCGAGACCGGCACCCTCGCCGAGCTCCGGCACCTCACCCGCACCTCGGTGGTCGCGGAGCTGGAGGCGCCGCCGGTGGGACTCGACGCCCTCGACGGCGTCCACGACCTGGTCCTCGAGGGCACCCGGGCCCGCTTCCAGGTGGACGGCACCCGGCTGGACCCGGCGCTCGCCGTGCTCGTGCAGGCGGGGGTCCGGTCGCTCACCACCCAGCCGCCGACGCTCGAGGAGCTGTTCCTGCGCCACTACGGCGACCGCGTGGAGCAGCCGTGACCGGGGTGCTGGTCCGCCGGTTCCTGCGTCGCGACCGCTGGATGCTGGTGTGGTGGGGGCTGGGCTGCGCGCTGCTCTACTACAGCCAGGCCGTCAGCGTGAAGGGCCTGTACGCGACCCAGGCGGAGTTCGACCGGGCGGCGGCGACCATGCAGTCCAACACCGCGTTCATCGCCATGGCGGGCCCGGCCCGCGCCCTCAACACCATCGGCGGCCAGGTGACCTGGCAGGCCACCGCGTTCGGCGCCGTGGTCGCCGGGCTGATGAGCATGTTCCTGGTCGGCCGCCACACCCGCGCCGAGGAGGAGAGCGGCCGCGACGAGCTGCTGCGCGCCGCCGCCGTCGAGCGGCACGCGCCGATGACGGCCGGGGTCGTGGTCGCGCTGCTGGCCAACGTCCTGCTCGGCCTCCTGGTGGCGCTGAGCCTCATCTCGTTCCCCCTCGCGGTGGCGGACTCCCTCGCCCTCGGCCTCGGGCTGACCCTCACCGGCTGGGTGTTCACCGGTGTCGCGCTGCTCGCCGCGCAGCTGACGTCGAGCACCCGCGCCATGTACGGCCTGACCGGCGCGGTCCTCGGTCTCGCCTACGTCCTCCGCGCCGTCGGCGACGTGGGCTACCCAGCGCTGACCTGGCTCTCGCCGATCGGGTGGTACCAGGCGATGCACGCGTTCTCCGGGGTCCGGTGGTGGCCCGCGCTGCTCCTGCTGGCGGCCGCCGCCGCGACGCTGGTGGCCGCGTACGCCGTGTTCGGGCGCCGGGACTTCGGCGCGGGCGTGCTCCCCAGCCGGCCCGGACCGGCGCGGGCGCCGGCCGGGCTGCGCAGCGGCCTCGGGCTGGCCTGGCGGCTGCACCGGGGCGCGGTCCTCGGCTGGTCGCTCGGGGTGTTCTTCGTCGGGCTCTCCTACGGGTCGCTCGGCTCCCAGGTGAGCGACCTCGTCGGGGACAGCCAGGCCTCGCGCGACCTGCTCGCCCAGGGCGGCACCGACCTCGTGGACGGCTTCTACGCCACGGCGCTGCTGACCCTCGCGCTGCTCGCCTCGGGGTACGCGATCTCGGCCGCCCTGCGCCCGCGCACCGAGGAGGAGTCCGGCCGCGTCGAGGACCTGCTCGCGACCGGCCTGTCCCGCAGCGCCTGGCAGCTCGGGCACCTCGCGATCGTCGTCGCCGGCAGCCTGGTCGTGCTGCTCGCCGGCGGCATCGGGCTCGGGCTGGGCTACGCCGCGGCCACCGGTGACGCCGAGGCGCTGGCGTCGTTCCCCCGTGAGGTGCTGGGGTACGCCGCTCCGGTCCTCGTGCTCGCCGGCGTGGCGGCCCTCCTGCACGGTCTGGTGCCGCGCTGGGCGTCGTTGGCCTGGGTCGGCCTCGGGCTGGGCGTGGTGGTGGCGTTCTTCGGCCCGTTGCTCGACCTGCCCCAGGTGCTCCAGGACCTCTCGCCCTTCGAGCACCTGGCGCTGGTGCCCGCCGAGCCCTTCGCACCGGCGGCCTTCACCGGCCTGCTCGTCGTCGCGCTCGGCCTCGGCGTGGCCGCGCACGTCGCGTTCGGACGTCGCGACCTGCGCTGAGGGATCCGTCCGCCCCGGCGGTCGGTGCCGACGGCACTTCCCCTCGTTGGTCCTAGGATCCAGCGGACGGAGGGGGGCGCGTGAACGACGTGCGCATCGAGGTGCTGGGGCCCTTGCGGGCCCAGGTGGACGGCGTCGAGCAGCGGATCGGCGGCCGCCGGGAGCGGCTGGTGCTCGGGCTCCTGGCCGCGTCGGCCGGCCGCCCGGTCCCCGTCGAGCGACTCGTGGACGCGCTCTGGGGTGACGAGGCCCCGGCCTCGGCGCAGGGCTCGCTCCAGGTCGCGGTGAGCCGCCTGCGCGCCTCGCTCGCTCCCGGCCGGCGCTCGGGGGAGTCGTCGGTGATCTCGCGCGGGCCCGGCGGCTACGCCCTCGAGGCGGATGTCGACGCCGACGAGCTCTCGGCGGCCGCGAGCGCCGTGGTCGGCCGCGGCCCGGCCGAGGTCGCCGAGCTGACCGAGGCCGCGCTGGCGCTGTGGCACGGCGAGCCCTACGCCGACCTGCGGGACGTGTCGGCCTTCGACGCCGAGGTCGCCCGGCTCCGCGAGGACCGGCTGCGCCTGCTCGAGGCACGCGCCGCCGGGCTGCTCGACCTCGGCCGCCACGACGAGGCCCAGGCGATGCTGGCCACGCTGGTCGAGGACCACCCGTTCCGCGAGCGGCTCTGGTCGCTGCTCGCCGTCGCGCTCTACCGCTGCGACCGGCAGGCGGAGGCGCTCGAGACCCTGCGCCGCCTGCGCACCACGCTCGCCGAGGAGCTCGGCGTCGACCCGTCACCGTCGGTGCGCGCCCTCGAGGAGGACCTGCTCACCCAGGCCCCGCACCTCGCGCCGCCGGAGGGGCCCCGCCGGGCCGTCCCGGTGGCCGCCGCCACGGACGACGCGACCCGCTCCCGCAGCGGCGGGGTCGTCGGGCGCTCGCGGGTTCTCGCCGAGCTCGAGGAGGCCCTCGACCGGTTGGTGACCACGGGCCGCGGTGGGGTGCGGGTGCTGACCGGCGAGGCCGGCATCGGCAAGAGCATGCTGTCGGCCGAGATCGCCCGCCGGGCCCGCGAGCGTGGCGTCCGCGTGGCCGTCGGGCGCTGCCACGAGGCGGACCTGTCCCCGGCGTACTGGCCCTGGCTGCCGGTGCTCGCGCCGGTCGCCGGACCCGCGACCCGGAGCCCCGAGGTGGCGCTCCTCGTCGGCGACCTGGGTGCCGACGCGCCGGAGGCGGTCAGCGGCGGCGCTGCCGCGCTCCGCACGTACGACGCGGTGTCGCGGCTGCTCGCGGCCGAGCCCGGTGCCGCTGCTGGTGGCGCTGGAGGACCTGCACTGGGCCGACACCTCGTCGTTGCGGCTGCTGGCCTACGCCGCGGAGGCGCTGCGCGACGCGCCGGTGCTGCTGCTGGTCACGGTCCGGGAGAGTCGAGCGCGGTGGCGCGACCCGGCCTGACCCAGGCCCTCGCCGCGCTGGCGCGCGTCGGTGCGGTCCGGCTGCGGGTGCCGCACCTGGGCGTCGACGCGGTGGCCGAGCTGTTGCACGACGAGGTGCCCGACCCCGGCGACGACCTGGCCGAGGTGCTGTGCGCGACGCACCGACGGCAACCCGTTCTTCGTCCTCGAGATGGCGCGGCTGCTCACCGCCACCGGTGAGTCACCGCCGCTCGCGCGGCCGACCTCGACGTCCCGGACGGCATCGCCGACGTGCTCCGGCTGCGCCTGCTGCAGCTCAGCGAGAGCGCCCGGGAGACCCTGGCGGTCGCCTCCGTCGTCGGGCGCGAGTTCGACGTCGCCGTCGTCGAGGCCGCGCTGGGCCGTCCCGTGCTCGACGACCTCGACGAGGCGCTCGACGTCGGCCTGGTGACGACCGGCGACACGCCGGGCGCCTTCCGGTTCGTGCACGCCCTGACCCGCGAGACGGCCTACGGCGACCTCCGGCCCGGTCGGCGGGCCGCCTGGCACGCCGAGGTGGGAGACGCGCTCCGCGACCGCCTGGCGCGCGAGCCGGACCTGGTCACCGAGGTGGCCCACCACTACTCCCGCGCCGCCTCCCTGCGCCCCGAGGTCGTCGGACGCGCCGTCGAGCACGGCCGGTCGGCCGCCCGGGCGGCCGAGCGACGCGGTGCCTTCGAGGAGGCCGCGGGGCTGTGGACCCGCGCCGTCGACGTCGAGCGGCGCGCGCCGGAGCCGGACGCCCGGCGCCGGCACGAGCTGTTGCTGGGCGCGGCCTCGGCCCGGCAGCGGCTCGGCGACCTCCGCGGGGCGCAGACGGTCCTCGACGAGGCCGTGGCGCTGGCCCGCTCGGTCGGCGACCACCGGCAGATGGCCGAGGCGGCGACCGCGTTCCGGTCCTTCGGGGTCTGGCACTGGCGTGAGATGGGCACCATGGACCAGACCACCCTCGAGGTGCTCCTGGAGTGCCTGGAGCGGGTGTCGCGACCCCGGGCTGCAGGCGCAGCTGTGGGCCAGCATGAGCCTGGAGCGGTACGTCGGCTACGACTCGCCGCGGGGCCGACGAGGCGGGCGCGCGCTCGCTGGAGCTGGCCCGGCGCAGCGGCGACCCTGCGGTGCTGCGGGCCTGCCTGGAGTCGCGGTGCATCGCGCTGTACCTGCCGGGGAAGTACCACGAGCTCGAGGACCTGCGCGCGGGAGTACCTCGCGCTCGGCTACCCCGACGAGCACGAGATCGCGGCCCGCTTCCACCTCGCCAACGCGCTGCACCGCCAGGGCCGGGCGGGCGAGGCGGACGCCGCGATGGACCGCGCCTTCACGGTGGCCGCCCGGCTGCGGCACAGCGGCTGTGACGTGCCGATGGCCTGGTGGCGCTGGCTGCGGGCGACCGAGCGGGGCGACCCGGAGGCGAACGAGATCGGCCAGCAGGCCCTGGCCCTGCACCGCCGCACGAGCGTCGTGGGCCTCGAGGAGCTCACCGGGCTGACCGTGCTCGAACGGCCGCCGGCGTCCGGTCCGGTGCCCGCGGACGTGGTCGCGACGGCCGAGAACCTGCCGCACCGGTCCTACCGCACCTACGTGGCGCACGCGCTGGCCCGCTCCGGTGAGCACGAGCGCGCCCTGCGGCTGATGGGCGACCCGGGGCCCGAGCACGAGTACGACTACGCCAGCCACTTCGCCCACTGCCTGCGGGTCGAGGTCCTGACGATCACCGGGCGGCTCGACGAGGTGCCCGCGGCACTGGAGAGGGTCGAGCCGTACGTCGACGAGATGGCCACCTACGGATCGGTGATCTCAGCGGGCTCCACGGCGTACTTCATCGGGATCGGTGCCGCCGCGCTGGGCGACCCGGCGCGGGCCGAGCGGCTGCTGGCCCGGGCCGTCGAGGTCAACGCGACCGCGGGCAGCCGGCGCTGGGAGGCCCAGGCCCAGCGGGCGCTGGCCCGGGTGCGCGGCCAGGCCCTGCGCTAGCGTCGCCGCCATGTGGCAGCCGGACCCTGAGTGGCAGCGGCTCCCGGGCGGTCTCGGACCCACCACCGTCGGGGTGTGGCGCGCCGTCGTCGGCGGTCGCTCCGGTGGTCGTCAAGCGACTGACGGCTCCCGCGGTCCCCGACGGCGCGTGGCGTCGCGCCGCCGACATCGCCCTCGCGGGGCTGGTCGACACGACACCGGGCCTGCGGGCGCCGGCCACCGCGGTGGAGGAGGACCCCGACGGGATCACCCTGGTCTCGGAGTGGGTGGCGCCCGAGCCGGCCAACGGACTGTTCGTGGCGACCTGCCTGGGCCGGTTCGCGGCCGCCGACCTCGGCAGCGCGACCTGGCTGGCCCACGACCAGCTCCGCACCCGGCTCGGGCGGGTCGAGCGCGGCGGGTGGCTGGACGACCCTGGCGCGGACCCCGGTGGCGGACGTGGCCGACCACCTCTGGCGGCACCGCGAGGAGCGCCTGGTCGCGCTCGACGTCCTGCCCCTGGTGGCCCAGCACGGCGACCCCACCGGACCGAACCTGCTCGGCCGGCTCGCCGACGACGTGGTGGCGATCGACTGGGACAACCTCGGCCGGGGACCGGTCGGCGGCGACCTCGGCTACTACGCGCTCTCGGCCCGGGAGGAGTTCGAGCCGCTGCTCGCGGCGTACGCCGCCGCCCTGGCCCCCGACACCGCGTCCGACGAGCAGGTGGCCCTGGGCGCCCGCCTCACCGCCGTCTACACCGCCCTGAGCCGGGCCGAGTGGGCGCTGGCCCGGGTGGCACCCGGCGAGGGGGCCCTCGCCGGCAAGTTCACCCACCCGGCGTGGCGCCGTACCTCCTGGCCCTCCAGCGGCTGTACCCGCAGGTGGAGGCCCTGCTGTAGCGCCCCTGAGGCCCCGGTCTACAGCGTCTCTGCGGAGAACGTGTCGCAGGCCTGCAGGGTGCCCTCGTTGAACCCGGTCCGGAACCAGGCGACCCGCTGGGCCGCCGAGCCGTGCGTCCAGGACTCCTTGGTGACCTGGCCCTGGGTCTTCTGCTGGATCCGGTCGTCGCCGACGGCCTCGGCGGCCTCGATGGCCTGCTGGACGTCCTCCTGGGTGAGCTGGGCGAAGAGCGTGTTGCCCGCCTCGTCCTCGGTGCTCGTGGCCGCCCGCGCCCACATGCCGGCGTAGCAGTCGGCCTGGAGCTCGAGCCGGACGGCGTCGCTCAACGGGCCCTGCTGGGTCCGCACCTGCCCCATGGTGCCGAGCAGGTTCTGGATGTGGTGGCCGTACTCGTGCGCGAGCACGTAGGGCTCCACGAAACCGCCGTCGGGGCCGCCGAGCTGCTTCTCGAGCACGTCGTCGAAGAACGTCGTGTCGAGGTAGATGGTGGCGTCCGGCGGGCAGTAGAACGGCCCGACCTGCGAGCTCGCCTGCCCGCAGCCGGTGTTGACGGCCCCGCTGAAGGTCACCATCGAGGCTCCCTGGAACGGGGTGCCGGACTGGTCGGGCAGGCTGGCCGACCAGTAGTCGTAGAGCGAGTTCTCGACCGCGATCCGAGCGCAGTCGACGTCCTCGTTGGCATCGGCGCCGGTCTGGCAGTTGGCGTAGCGGTCGGAGTCGCTCGCGACCCGGCTGGTGTCGAAGGCCGAGCCGGACGAGCCGGTCGGTCCACCGCCGCCGGTGATGTCGACACCACTGCACTGGGAGATCACGAAGATGACCAGCACCAAGATGAGCCCGGCGGCGCCGCCGCCGGCCTTGGAGCCGCCGGGGATCGGCAGCCGCATCCCGCCGCCGCCCATCCCACCGCCACCGCCGCTGCCGGCGTCGTGCACCCGGCCGGTGTCGAGCCTGGCCTTCGGGTTGAATCGCATCGCAAGCCGACCTTTCGTCAGGGCCCCTCCGGCCGCACCGCGTGCCGCTGGCGTCCGTACAATAACTACCAGCATGATCACCGCCCACGCACTCGAGGTCCGCGCCGGGGCGCGACTCCTCATGGACCGGGTGAGCTTCCGCGTGGCCGCGGGGGACAAGATCGGTCTGGTGGGCCGCAACGGCGCCGGCAAGACGACCCTCACCAAGATCCTCGCCGGCGAGGCGCTGCCCGCCTCCGGGCGGGTGACGGCCTCCGGCGAGGTCGGCTACCTGCCGCAGGACCCGCGGACGGGGGATCCCGACCTGCTGGCCCGGGACCGGATCCTGGCCGCGCGGGGTCTGGGTGACGTGATCCGCCGGCTGCGCGAGGCCGAGGTCGAGATGGGCAGCGAGGACGACACGGTCCGGGACCGGGCGATGCGTCGCTACGGCCAGGCCGACGCCGAGCTGCACGCCGGCGGTGGGTACGCCGCGGAGTCCGAGGCGGCCCAGATCGCGCACAGCCTCGGCATCGAGGACCGGATCCTCGCCCAGCCGCTGCGCACGCTGTCCGGCGGCCAGCGGCGCCGGGTCGAGCTGGCCCGGATCCTCTTCAGCGGGGCGGAGACGTTGCTGCTGGACGAGCCGACCAACCACCTCGACGCGGACTCGATCGTCTGGCTGCGCGACTTCCTGGTCGCGCACAAGGGCGGCCTGGTCGTGATCAGCCACGACACCGCCCTGCTGGACGCCACCGTCAACCGGGTGCTGCACCTCGACGCCAACCGGGCCGAGATCGACGTCTACAACGTCGGCTGGAAGGCCTACCTCCAGCAGCGGGAGACCGACGAGAAGCGCCGCAAGCGGGAGCGGGTCAACACCGAGAACAAGGCCAAGACCCTCACCGACCAGGCCAACAAGATGCGGGCCAAGGCGACCAAGGCGCAGGCCGCGCAGTCGATGCTCAAGCGCGCCGAGAAGATGATGTCCGGCCTCGAGGGCGAGCGCCGCTCCGACCGGGTGGCCAAGATCAAGTTCCCGGCACCCGCGCCCTGCGGGAAGACCCCGCTCACCGCCGCCGAGCTGTCGAAGTCCTACGGTTCCCTCGAGGTCTTCACCGACGTCGACCTGGCGATCGACAAGGGCTCCCGGGTGGTCATCCTCGGCCTCAACGGCGCCGGCAAGACCACGCTGCTGCGCATCCTCGGCGGCGTCGACCAGCCGGACACCGGGGTGGTCGACCCCCGGTCACGGCCTCAAGCTCGGCTACTACGCGCAGGAGCACGAGACCCTCGACACCGGGCGCTCGGTCCTGGAGAACCTGCACACGGCCGCGCCGCAGCTCACCGACACCGAGGCCCGGTCGGTGCTGGGCTCGTTCCTCTTCTCCGGTGACGACGCGGCGAAGCCCGCCTCCGTGCTGTCCGGCGGCGAGAAGACCCGACTGGCGCTGGCGATCCTCGTCGTCTCGAGCGCCAACGTGCTGCTCCTCGACGAGCCCACCAACAACCTCGACCCCGCCTCCCGCGAGGAGGTGCTCGCGGCGATCCGCACGTACGCCGGGGCGATCATCCTGGTGACCCACGACGAGGGCGCCGTCCGCGCCCTCGAGCCAGACCGGGTGCTGATCCTCCCCGACGGGGTCGAGGACCTGTGGACCGAGGACTACGCCGACCTGGTGTCGCTGGCCTAGGTCTCGACCCGCCTGCTCCACCACCGAGAGAAGGGGAACGATGGACGACCTGACGAGCGTGGGACTGCAGTACGCCGTGGACGGCCCGGTCGCGACCGTCACCCTCGACCGGCCCGAGGTGCGCAACGCGCAGACCCCGGCGATGTGGCGAGCCCTGGCGGGCATCGGCCGTGCGATCCCCGACGAGGTCCGGGTCGTGGTGGTCCGGGGGAGCGGGACCGCGTTCTCGGCCGGGCTCGACCGGGCCATGCTCGACCCGACCCGCGCGGTCGCGGACGAGGAGACCGTCGCCGGGCTGCTGGCGCTGTCCGACGCCGAGGTCTCGACGGCCATCGACGAGTTCCAGCAGGGCTTCACCTGGCTGCGCGACCCGCGCTTCATCTCCGTCGCCGCGGTGCAGGGCTACGCGATCGGGGCCGGCTTCCAGCTGGCGCTGTCCTGCGACCTGCGGGTGCTGACCGAGGACGCCCAGCTGTGCATGAAGGAGTCCGCCCTCGGGCTCGTCCCGGACCTCACGGGAACAAAGCCCCTCGTCGAGTGCGTTGGTTATGCCAGGGCACTGGAGATCTGCGTGACCGCTCGCATGGTCGGCGCGGCAGAGGCCGCGGCGATCGGGCTGGCCACCGCCGTCGTACCGGCGGCGGAGCTGGACGCGGCGGTCGCGGACCTCGTCGGCGCCCTGACCGCGCCCCTCGCGGGGGCGGTCCGAGAGACCAAGGCGCTGCTGCTCGGTGCCTCGGCCCGGACCCTGGACGACCACCGTAGGTTCGAGCGCGAGGCGCAGACCCGGCGCTTCCGTGAGCTGGCCGCCCTGATGGGCGCCTGAGAGGAACCACCGTGTCAGGCATGGGCATGGGACCCGCGTTCCGGGCCGTCCGCACCGACCGGAGCGCCGTCAACCAGCGCGTCGCCAAGGGCACGGTCCTGCGCGTGCTGTCGTACGCCCGGTCCATGCGTGGCCTGATCGCGGTCTTCCTCGTCTTCACCGTCATCGACGCCGGGCTCGTCGTCGTCATCCCGCTCCTGGTGCAGCGGATCATCGACGACGGCATCCTCGCGGGCGACAGCCAGCTGGTGACCTGGTTGGCGGTGGCGATGGCCTGTGTGTCGCTGGTCGACGCCGCCCTGTCCGTGCTGATCGGCTACTGCTCCTCGCGGATCGGTGAGGGGCTGATCTTCCGGCTCCGGACCGACGTCTTCGCGCACGTCCAGCGACAGTCCCTGGCCTTCTTCACCCGCACCCAGACCGGCGCCCTGGTCTCGCGCCTCAACAACGACGTCATCGGCGCCCAGCGGGCCTTCACGTCCACGCTGTCGGGGACCGTGTCCAACGCCATCTCCGTCGTGGTCGTCGGCATCGCGATGTTCGCGCTCAGCTGGCAGGTGACGCTGCTCTGCCTGCTGATGTTCCCGATCCTCCTCATCAGCTCGCGCATGGTCGGCTCCCGGCTCGCCGGGCTGACCCGCGAGCAGATGAACGGCAACGCCGACCTCGGCAACGCGATGACCGAGCGCTTCAACGTCGGCGGCGCGATGCTGCTCAAGCTCTTCGGCCGCCGGGCCGAGGAGGACGCGACGTTCGCCACCAAGGCCGCCGTGGTCCGGGACCTGGGTGTGCAGATCGCCCTGATCCAGCGGTTCTTCGTGGCCGCGATGATGACCGTCCCGGCGCTGGCCACCGCGTTGGTGTACGGCGTCGGTGGGCAGCCTCGCCATCGACGGCACCCTGACCGTGGGCACCGTGACCGCGCTCGCCATCTTGCTGGTCCGCCTCCTCGGGCCGCTCCAGGGACTGTCCAACGTCCGGATCGACGTCATGACCGCCCTGGTCAGCTTCGAGCGGGTCTTCGAGGTCCTCGACCTGCCGTCGCTGATCCAGGAGAAGCCCGACGCCAAGGCCCTGCCCCCGGCGGCCAGCAGCCTGGAGTTCGACCGGGTGGCGTTCCGCTACCCCACGGCCGACGAGGTCTCCCTGGCCTCGCTCGAGGTCGTCGCCCGCGCCGAGTCCCGCGAGTCCGGACCGGTGCTCGAGGACGTCAGCTTCCGGGCGGCGCCCGGCGAGATGGTGGCCCTGGTCGGGCCCTCCGGAGCGGGCAAGACCACCGTCACCAACCTGGTCGCGCGGCTGTACGACGTGCGGTCGGGCGCCGTCCGGGTCGGCGGGCACGACGTCCGTGACGTCACGCTGCAGTCGATCGAGGACGCGGTCGGCTACGTCACGCAGGACGCCCACATGTTCCACGACACCATCCGGGCCAACCTGCTCTACGCCCGGCCCGAGGCGGACGAGCGGGCCGTCTGGTCCGCGCTGGAGGCCGCGCAGATCGCCCCGCTCATCAAGGCACTGCCCGACGGGCTCGACACCGTGGTGGGGGACCGCGGCTACCGCCTGTCGGGCGGCGAGCGGCAGCGGCTGGCCATCGCGCGCCTGCTGCTCAAGGCGCCGGGCATCGTGGTCCTCGACGAGGCGACCGCGCACCTGGACAGCGAGTCCGAAGCCGCCGTCCAGCGGGCCCTGGACGCCGCGCTGGAGGGCCGCACCTCACTCGTCATCGCGCACCGTCTCTCCACCGTCCGCGACGCGGATCGGATCCTCGTGCTCGAGGGTGGCCGGATCGTCCAGTCGCGGCACCCACGCCGACCTGCTGGCGGCCGGCGGCCTCTACGCCGACCTCTACCGCACCCAGTTCGCGACCGCGGTGGAGCCCGCCGGCGTGGAGTAGCGTCGCGCCATGGATCTCGGACTCACCGATCACGTCTACATCGTCACCGGAGGGGCCCGGGGCCTCGGCAGGGCCACCGCTCAGGTGCTGGTCGACGAAGGTGCCTGCGTCGTGCTCTCCGGTCGCTCGGAGGAGAGCCTGACCGACGCCGCCATCGACCTCGGCGAGCGGGCGATCACGGTCGTCGCCGACAACGCGCACCCGGCCACACCGGGCGCCTGCTGCACGCCGCCAACGAGCGCTGGGGTCGCGTCGACGGCGCCCTGATCAGCGTGGGCGGACCGCCGCCGGGACCGGTCGGTGCGATCTCCGACGGTGACTGGACGCGCGCCTTCGAGTCCGTGTTCCTCGGTGCGGTACGGCTGACCCGCGAGATCGCGGAGTCGCTGCACGACGGTGGCTCGATCGCCCTGGTGCTGTCCTCCAGCGTGCGGTCCCCGATCGCCGGTCTGGCCGTGTCCAACGGGCTGCGGCCCGGCCTGGCGATGGTCGCCAAGACGATGGCCGACGAGCTCGGCCCGCGCGGCATCCGCGTCAACGGGTTGCTTCCCGGGCGGGTCGGCACCGACCGGGTGGCCGAGCTCGACGCGATGGGCGGCGACCCCGAGGGGGCCCGCGCGGCCGCGGTCAAGCAGATCCCGCTGGGTCGGTACGGCGAGCCCGAGGAGTTCGGTCGGGCCGCGGCGTTCCTGCTCTCGCCCGCGGCGTCATTCCTGACCGGCGTGATGCTCCCGGTCGACGGAGGCATGCTCAGGGCCCTCTGACCGGAGCCGGGCCAGCGGGCCGGTCCGAGGCCGTCGCGCGCCGCCGCGCCACTCGTCGTACGCGAGGTAGCAGAAGCCGAAGATCGCCAGCAGCCCGAAGAACCACCACTGCAACCCGTAGAAGAAGTGCGGACCCTCCCCGAGGTCCGGCATCTCCACCGCCGCGAGCGGCTCAGCCGGTCCGGGCGACTCCGACGCGAGCTCGACGAAGCCGCCGTAGAGGGGACGGTCCAGGGCGGCCCCGATCTCCGCGCTGGAGATGGCCCGGGTGGACGCGTCCTCCACCGCCGCGCTGTCGCCGGTGGCGTCGAGCCGGACGTAGCCCGTGACCTCGACCTGACCCGGAGGCGGGGCGGGGGCGACGACGTCGCGGACGGCGCGGTTCTCGGTGGCCAGCCAGCCCCGGTCCACGAGCAGCGCGGTGCCGTCGGCGGTCACCAGCGGCACGACGACGTCGACGCCCGCGATGCCGTCGCGGGTCCGGTAGCGCACGATCACCGTGTCGTCCGGCTCGTAGGTCCCGGTCGCGGTCACCAGCCTCCACTCGTCGGACTCGGCCGCGGGCCGGCCCCGTGCCAGGACCGAGCCCACGGGCGCCGGCTGGGCGCCCTCGTTGCGCTCCACGATCGCGTTGTGGGCCCGCCGGTCGTCGAGCCGGCCGAACTGCCACTCCCCGAGGATCCAGGCGAGGTAGGCGAGCGCCACCACCGCGAGTGCGAAGAGGACCCAGCGGCGAGAGGCCAGGAACCGCAGGGAGCGCACTCTGGGAAGGGTAGTCGGCGGCACCACCTAGACTCGGAGGGTGATGACCTCCGTGCCGAGCCGACCCCTCGCCGACTCGTACGGCCGGGTGGCCACGGACCTGCGCGTGTCCCTGACCGACCGGTGCAACCTGCGCTGCTCCTACTGCATGCCCGCGGAGGGACTCGACTGGCTGCCGGACGAGACCGTGCTCACCGACGACGAGGTGGTCCGGCTCATCGACATCGGCGTCCGGCTGCTCGGGGTGCGCGAGGTGCGCTTCACCGGTGGCGAGCCGCTGGTGCGTCGCGGGCTCGTCGACATCGTCGCCCGGACCAGGGCCATCGACCCGACGCTCGAGCTGTCGATCACCACCAACGCGCTGGGGCTCTCGCGGCAGGCGACCGCCCTGAAGGCGGCCGGCCTCGACCGGGTCAACGTCAGCCTCGACACGCTGCGCAAGGAGACCTTCCACGAGATCACCCGGCGGGACCGGATCGACGACGTGCTCGACGGCCTCGCCGCGGCCCGCGCAGCCGGCCTGGGGCCGGTCAAGGTGAACGCGGTGCTGCTCCGCGGTGTCAACGACGACGAGGCGCCGGACCTCCTGCGCTGGGCCATCGCCGAGGGCTACGACCTGCGCTTCATCGAGCAGATGCCGCTCGACGCCCAGCACGGCTGGAGCCGCGAGGCCATGATCACCGCCGAGGAGATCTTCGCCTCGCTCGAGCGCGAGTTCGTCCTCACCCCGGCCACCGAGCCACGCGGCAGCGCACCGGCCGAGCTGTTCGAGGTCGACGGCGGCCCGGCCACGGTAGGGGTCATCGCCTCGGTGACCCGGCCCTTCTGCGGCGACTGCGACCGGGTCCGGCTCGACCGCGGACGGCCAGGTGCGCAACTGCCTCTTCGCCCGCCAGGAGTCCGACCTGCGGGCGGCGCTGCGGGCCGGCGCGACCGACGAGGAGATCGCGGAGCGCTGGGTGGTCGCGATGGCCGGCAAGCTTCCCGGGCCACGGGATCGACGACCCGTCGTTCCTCCAGCCGGACCGCCCGATGTCGGCCATCGGCGGTTAGCAGGCCCGGCGCACGCCTCGACAGGTGGGTGCCGGACGGCCACGGGGGGGGTGCCGCCCGGCACCGACGCACTGGGCTCTCCACGGCGGGAGAGGAGTCCGTCGCGCCCGACGAGCATGGCACGACGACAAGTCGTATCCGCCAAAACTCCGGTCCCGGGCGTGTCGGGCCCTGGCGGACGGGTGCCGCGGGAGCTTCGGGCGGCGGGGTGAGGGCGCCCCGGGTCGTCGAGCAGGAAAGCCGTCGTCGCGACGACCCTCGGTGTTGGCGAACACCACGGCGAGGTAGGGCAGGAGCACGGCGCCGGCGACGAGCACCCACCGGAGCACACCGTCGGTGACCACGGCGCCCACGAAGCAGAGCGTGCGGATGCCCATCGAGATGAGGTAGCGGCGCTGTCGGGCGGCTGCTCGTCGGCCCGGCTCCTCGGGGCCGTGGTGACCCGGACCGAGTGCGCCGTACGCCGCTCCGCCATGCCTCCATCGTACGTCGCTACCATCAACGCGACCCGCGGGTGCCGGCGCCCGGCCGTCCGTCGAGAGGGAGCCATGTCCGACCGCACCTACCGCGTGACCGAGATCGTCGGGACGTCCCCCGACGGCGTGGACCAGGCCATCCGCAACGGGATCGAACGCGCCGGCCGCACGCTGCGCCACATCGACTGGTTCGAGGTGACCCAGGTGCGCGGCCAGGCCAAGGACGGGGTCGTGGAGCACTTCCAGGTGGGCATGAAGGTCGGCTTCCGGCTCGAGGACGAGTAGTCCCCGTCGTTTCGCCTACCCGGAGGTAGGCACTAGCGTCGGGTCGCGTGAGCCCAGAAGCCAACCCAGAAGCCAGTCCAGGACCCAGGTCGGTCCTCGTCACCGGCGGCAACCGCGGGATCGGCCGGGCGATCGCCGAGGCGTTCCTCGCCCAGGGCGACCGCGTCGCGGTGACCACCCGCAACGGCGGGGCCCCCGACGGGGCTCTCGACGTGCGCTGCGACATCACCGACCCGGCTGCCGTCGAGGCGGCGTTCGTGGCGGTCGAGGAGGCGCACGGCCCCGTGGAGGTGCTCGTGGCCAACGCCGGGATCACCGCCGACACGCTCCTGGTCCGGATGAGCGAGGAGGACTGGTCGTCGGTGATCGACACCAACCTCACCGGGTCGTTCCGGCTCGCCAAGCGGGCGGTGTCGAAGATGATGCGCCTGCGCCGTGGCCGGATCGTCTTCATCTCGTCGGTGGTCGGGCTGCTCGGCTCCGGCGGCCAGGTCAACTACGCGGCTTCCAAGGCGGGCCTGGTCGGCATGGCGCGCTCGATCGCCCGGGAGTACGGCTCGCGCGGGATCACCGCGAACGTCGTGGCGCCGGGGTTCGTCGAGACCGACATGACCGAGGTGCTGACCGACGAGCAGAAGAACCTGATCAAGACGCAGGTGCCCCTCGGGCGCTACGCGTCCACGGACGAGATCGCCTCGGCGGTCACCTGGCTGGCGTCGGACGGCGCGGGCTACATCACCGGGGCCGTGATCCCGGTCGACGGCGGACTCGGAATGGGGCACTGACATGGGAATCCTCGACGGCAAGCGGATCCTGGTCGCGGGCGTGACCATGGACTCCTCGATCGGTTTCGCCACCGCGCGGGTCGCGCAGGAACAGGGCGCGACGGTGCTGATCTCGAACTTCGGCCGGGCGCTCGGCATCACCCGCCGGATCGCCAAGCGGCTGCCCACCGAGCCGGTCGTGCTCGAGCTGGACGTCACCGACGACGAGCACCTGGCCCGGCTGCCCGACCTGGTGCGCGAGCACGTGGACGGCCTCGACGGCGTGGTCCACTCGATCGCGTACGGCAACCCCGAGACGCTCCTCGGCGGCAAGTTCCTCGAGGGTCCGTGGCCGGACGTCGCCCAGGCGGTCCAGGTCTCGGCGTACTCGCTGAAGTCGCTGGCCGTCGCCTGCCGGCCGCTGATGAGCCCGGCGGCTCCGTCGTCGGGCTGACCTTCGACGCGACCGTCGCGTGGCCGGCGTACGACTGGATGGGCGTGGCGAAGGCCGGCCTCGAGTCGACGTCGCGCTACCTGGCCCGGGACCTCGGCCCCGACGGCATCCGGGTCAACCTGGTCAGCGCGGGCCCGCTGCGCACGCTCGCCGCCAAGGCGATCCCCGGCTTCTCCGACCTCGAGGACATGTGGTCGACCCGGGCTCCGCTGGGCTGGGACAACGCCGACCAGACCCCCACCGCCAAGGCGGTCTGCGCGCTCCTCTCCGACCTCTTCCCCGCCACCACCGGCGAGATCGTGCACGTCGACGGCGGCTTCCACGCGATGGGCGCCTGAGTCCGGCCGCACCGTCGCGTCCTGCCCGGTCCCCGGGAGCGGTGAGCTAGCCACCGTTCACGCCGGTCGTTCGGTGGCCAGCTCACCGCTACCGTGCGCGCCACGGCGACCAACCACTCCCCACCACGCCCGCGAGCGTGCACACCGTGACGGCTGACCGGTGCTGTGCACAGCCGCGCCGCCGACCGGCCCGCAGACGCGTCGCTTCGACTGCCATGACCGGATGCGCACGATCCCATCCGAGCTGCTCACCGGGCCGTTCACCCGCGAGCGCGCGTCCGCCCTCGGGGTGTCGTCCCGGATGCTGGAGGGCAACCGGTTCGTGCGGATCCATCCGCGGGTATGGCGTCACCGGGGCCACGAGATGTCACCCGCGGACGACCTCCGAGCCGCCGCGCTGGCGCTACCGGCGCACGTGCGCACTCCACGACCGGTGTCACCCGGATCCAGCAGCTCGGCCTGGACTACGGGCCGCGCCGGCCTCTCCGGTTCGTCGTACCCGGCGACCTGCATCTTGCGCTCGACGGGATCTTCCTGCACCGGACCCGTGCCCCGACCGACGGGATCGGGGTGACTCCGGCGGCCGCCTTCGTGGCCTTCTGCGCCAAGGCACGGGTCATCGACGCCATCAAGGTCGGGGACTGGTTGCTCCACGAGCACCTGGCTCTCGTCGAGGCCCGAGACCTGGCACTGGCCCAGCTCTGGCGCGACGGCGCTCACGAGACGGTCTGGGTCCTCGAACATCTCGATGCACGATCCCGTTCGCTGATGGAGTCCGAGACCCGGGCGCTCGTGCACTTCTCCGGGCTCCCACGGCCGGAGGTCAACGTCGACGTCGGTCGGGAGGGGAGCTGCGTCATCGGCGACCTGGTGTTCCGACAGTGGGGCGTGGTCGTCGAGTACGAAGGTGAGCAGCACCAGACGGACCGCGACCAGTACGTCCTCGACTTGAGCAGGTACGCCGCGATGCGACGGGGGCACCTCGCCTACGTCCAGGTCACCCGAGAGCTGGTCAGGACGCCTCGGTTGATGGTGGGTCGGATCTACCAGGCCCTCGTGCAGCGCGGGTACCGAGGACCGGCACCCGCCTTCGACGACCGGTGGCGGACTCTGTTCGCCCGCACCTCCGACCTGATCGGTCGCAACCGCCGCCACCCGCCGGCGGTGGCCTAGCCACCCTTCGTCGGCGCGGAACGGTGGCTGTCTCACCGCCCCCGCACCGCCGCCGCCGCCGGATGCCCACGACCCCTTCGATAGCGTGCGCCGGTGACCTCACTCGTCGAGCTGCGGATCCTCGAAGGGCCGAACCTGTACTTCCCGCGGGCGGCGGTGAAGCTGACCGTGGACATCAGCGCGCTGGGCTCGTTGTCGACCGAGAACGCCCGGCGCCTGGCCCGCCGCATCGGTCTGAAGAACGCGCGGCCGGGGGAGCCGGACACCGGCTTCCGCCAACGGTTCGCCGCCCGGGCCCTGACCCGGCTGGTGCGCGCGGTGGCCCACGAGAGCGGGACGGCGCGGCTGGCCGTGCGGGTCCGGCCGACCAACGACCCGCACCAGGTCGTGGTGGCGTTCCCGTGGCGGCGGCGCACCCGTGCCGAGGCCCTGGCCCGGGCCGTGGTCGACGTCCTGGACGCCCTGCCTGGTGGCGACGTCGACGAGGCGGTGAGCCGGGCGGCGGCGACCGTGGCCGCGGCCGAGCCCGGCCCGGGCCCCACGACGATCACGCCGCGGATCCCCGTCGTGGCGGTGACCGGCACCAACGGCAAGACCACGACCAGCCGGATGATCGCGCACATCGCGCGGACCAGCGGGCTGCTGGTGGGCTGGAGCAACACCGACGGCATCTACATCGACGGTGAGCTCGTCGAGGCCGGCGACTACTCCGGTCCGAGCGGAGCGGGCCGGGTGCTCGCGCACCCCGAGGTCCAGCTCGCGGTCACCGAGACGGCCCGCGGCGGGATCCTGCTCAAGGGGATCGGGCTGACCCGCAACGACGTCTCGGTCGTCACCAACGTCACCGCCGACCACCTCGGCCTCCAGGGCATCGACACCGTCGACCAGCTCGCCGAGGTCAAGGCCGTGGTCCCGAAGATCACCCGCAAGGACGGCTGGGCCGTCCTCAACGCGGACGACCCGCGGGTCCTCGCGATGCGGACCACGACCAAGGCCAGGCCCTGGGTCTTCTCCCGCGACCCCGACTCGCCGGCGCTGCGGGACATGCTCTCGACCGGCGGCGCGCGGGCCACGACCGTCATCGACGGCTGGGTGTCCGTGCTGGCCTCGGACGCCGACGCGGACCCCCTGGTCGAGCTGGTCGACGTCCCGATGACGCTGGCCGGACTGTCCCGCTTCAACGTCGAGAACACCCTCGCGGCCGCCTCCGCCGCGCTGGCCATCGGCATCCCGAGGGACAAGGTCATCGAGGGACTCCGCACGTTCCGGCCCGACGCCGAGCACAACCCCGGCCGGATGAACTTCTTCTCGCTCCCCGGCGACTTCTCCGTCGTCCTGGACCTCGCCCACAACGAGGCCGGCCTCGAGGCCATGCTGGAGATCATGAACGGCGTACGACGCCCCGGCAGCCGGCTGCTCCTCGGGCTCGGGGCGGTGGGGGACCGGCAGGACGACCTGCTCGACAAGCTCGGGGAGATCGGGGCCCGCGACAGCGACGTGGTGGCGATCGGGCACAAGCAGGACTACCTCCGTGGCCGCACGATGGCGGAGATGGACGGCCTGCTGAGGGCCGGGGCCGAGCGGGTCGGCGTCACCGACATCACGTCGTACCCCACCGAGGTGGAGTGCCTGGCAGCACTGGCCGGGCAGGCCCGACCCGGTGACGTGGTGGGCCTGATGTGCCACGCACAGCGCGTGGCCTGCAACGCGTGGATCACCGAGCACGGGGGCACGCCGGACTCGCCCGATACGCTGACCGCCAAGGTGCGCGCCGCGCGCACCTGAGCACGTCGTCGCCTCTCGGGTGACCGTCCACGGCGAGGGCGCCGGCGCCGGGCGGTGACCAGTCGTGAGGAGGGTGATGGCACAGACCCAGGTCGAGCCCACGACGGACCCCCTGCGCCCCTACGTTCCCGACCTGGCGGTCGAGTGGCTCCGGGACCATCCGGCGGAGCGTGCCCGAGTCGTGGAGGGCACCATGGCCTTCGTCGACATCTCGGGGTTCACCGCCCTCGCCAGGCGGCTCACCCGACAGGGCGCGGTCGGCTCGGAGGAGCTGAGCGACATCCTCCACGCCGTTTTCAGCGCGCTCCTGGCGCACGCCCGGCGCGAGGGGGGCGACCTGGTGAAGTGGGGCGGCGACGCCGTCCTGCTGCTGTTCCGCGGTCCCGACCACGCCAGCCGGGCGGTCCGTGCGGCGATGGACATGCGCACCGAGCTGCGGACAGCCGGGCGTGCTCAGTCCTCGGCCGGCGGTGTGAAGCTCAGGATGTCCGTCGGTGTGCACAGCGGAACCTTCCACTTCTTCCTCGTCGGCGACCCTGCTCTGCACCGCGAGCTGGTCGTCAGCGGCCCGGCGGCAAGCCGGACCGCGGAGCTGGAGGAGCTCGCCAACGCCGGCCAGGTGCTCGTCAGCAACGAGACGGCGGCGCTGCTCGACCCGTCGGTGCTCGGCGCTGCTGTCGAGGGTGCCCGGCTCATCCGTCGTCCTCCGTCGTCGGCCCCGCCCATGGTCGGCATCGAGCGCGACGGCGACGTGGATGTCGCCGGTCTGCTCACACCGCCGCTACGCGCGCACCTGCTGGCGGCCGCGGGATCGTCGGAGCACCGGGCGGTCGGGGTCGCGTTCGTGCAGTTCTCCGGGACCGACGAGCTGCTGGACACCGCCGGCCCGGAGGCAACCGCAGAGGCCTTGGACGAGCTGGTCCGCAACGCTCAGGACGCCTGCGCACGGCACGCCACCACGTTCCTGGAGAGCGACATCGGGCGCAACGGTGGCAAGCTCATGCTCGTAGCGGGCGCACCCGGGGGCGGTCGCGACGTCGAGGACCGGATCCTGGGCACGGCGCGGCTGATCGTGGACAGGGCGTTCCGGCTGCCGTTGCGAGCCGGCGTCAATCGTGGTGCCGTCTTCGGGGGCGATTTCGGTCCCGAGCACCGGCGGACCTACTCCGTGAAGGGCGACGCGATCAACATCGCGGCCCGGGTGATGGGCAAGACACCCTGGGGCGACGTCCTCGCCACCCTCGAGGCGGTGTCCCGTGCCCACGTGCAGGTCGATGTGCGCGAGGTCGAGCCGTTCCTGGTGAAGGGGCACGTGCTGCCGATCGTCGCGGTCGCGGTCGAGGCGGTGGGGGACTCCACCAACGAGGAGGCGACCGAGGTCGTCGCCACCTTCGCCGGGCGTGAGCGCGAGCTGGCCGCGGTTCGGCCGGCGCTCGCCCGGGCGGCCACGGGCTCGGGGGCGCTCGTCCACGTGGTGGCCGATCCCGGGCTCGGGCAAGTCGGCCTTCGCCGGACAGCTGTGCGACGAGGTCCCGGACTACCGGGTGGTGCGGTGCCCGAGCGGCCACTTCGGCGGCGCCGCGGCCTACAACGCGGTCCGCCGGATGCTGCGTGAGCTGGCGGGCGTGGACGGCGGCACCCCCCGCGACGATCAGGTGGCCGCTCTGCGCGGCCTGGTCGCGGAGCGCTGTCCCGAGCTGCTGGGGTGGTTCCCGCTGCTCGCCGCGGTGCTCGATGTGGCCGTGCCAGACACCGCCGAGACCCGCGACCTCGACGAGCGGTTCCGGGGGACCAAGCTGGTGGAGGTGGTGGTCGCCTTCCTCCGTCAGGTCGCAACCATGCCGACGATCTTCCTGTTCGAGGACGCCGAGGAGATGGACGAGTCCTCGGTGGCCATCGTCTCGGAGATGGCCGAGCACCTCGAGGACCGGCCCTGGGTGCTGCTCGCGACCCGCTCCCGCGGACCCGGCGGGCTGCAGCCGGTCCCCGGAGCCCCGTTCGTGGCCGTCGAGCTGCCGCCCCTCGACGAGGAGGAGTCCCTCGGCGCTGCTGGAGGCGTGGACGCGGGACCGGCCGGTGAGCGGCGCCCTGCTGCAGCGCGATCGCAGCCAAGGCCGGCGGGAACCCGCTGTTCCTCGAGGCGCTGCTCGACGTCGGCGCGCGAGCGTGGGACCGTCGCCGACCTGCCGGACTCCGTCGGCGCGGTCGTCTCGGGCCAGATCGACCGGCTCGCCCCGCGGGACCGCACGGTGCTCCGCTTCGCGTCGGTGCTCGGCGACCAGTTCGCCCTCGCGTCGCTCCGCACGCCTGGTCAGCGGTGAGGGGTGGGCCGTGGACCCGGACGACCTGCGTCGGCTCGACGCCTTCATCGAGCCGCAGGGCGCCGACACCGTGTGGTGGCGGTTCACCAACTCGGTCGTGCGGGACGCGGCGTACCACGGGGCTGCCGTTCCGGCTGCGACGCCGCATGCACCTCCACGCCGGTGAGACCCTCGAGAGGTCCGTCGCCGGACCGCGAGCCGTCGTGTCCGAGCAGCTGGCGACGCACTTCTTCGAGGCGGGCGACCTGGCCCGCGCCTGGGTCCACGCGCGCGTGGCGGCGGACCGGTCGCGGGCGGTCTACTCCTACGCCGCGGCCTTGGACCAGTACCAGCGCGCGGCCTACGCCGCCGCTCGGGTGGAGGGGGTGCCGCCTCGCGAGGTCGCCGACATCCTCGAGGCGCAGGGCGACGTGGCCGACCTGGCCGGCCTGTCCCGGGAGTCCATCGCGGCCTACCGTCGCGCCCGCGAGTTCGTGCGCGACGACCCGCTCGCGCTGGCCGCCCTGATGACCAAGGAGGTGGCGCTCCACCACCGGGTCGGCCAGCTCACCACGGCCCTGCGCATCATCGCCCACGCCCGCGGCCTCGCGCGCGACGACTCCCCCCGCGCCTGTCGGGTCCGCTCCCAGCTCACCGGCCGGCTGGCGTTCGTCAACCACGTGCGCGCGAAGCACGCCGACGCCCTGCGCTGGAGCGCCCTCGCCGTCGACGAGGCGCTGCGCAGCGAGGACACGGTGGCGCTGGCGTTCGCGTACAACGTCCGGGACCTCACCCTGACCGGGTGCGGGGAAGGTGGGGGACCAGCCGTACGGTGAGCTGGCCCTGGCCCGCTACGAGGAGGCGGGCGACCTGCTGATGCAGTCGCGGTGCATCAACAACCTCGCGATGCGGGCGTTCCTGGAGGGCCAGTGGCCCCTCGCGCAGGACCGGTTCGCCCTGGCCGCCGAGCTGCTGCACCGGGTCGGCGACACCGCCAACGAGGCGATCGCGGCCGTACAACCAGGCCGAGATCGGCCATCCGGCAGGGCCGCTTCGACTTCGCCGAGATGCAGCTCGAGCGGGCCGACCGGTCGGCCCGGATCGCCGACGACGTCGAGCTGCTCGGCCCTGATCCTCCGGGAGACGGGCAAGGTGCGCGTCGGCCAGGGCCGGGTGGCGGAGGCGCGGAGCGCGTTCGCCGAGGCGCGCGCGGGCCTGGCGACGGCCGGCCTGGACAACGAGATGGTCGAGATGGACGCCGGCCTCGCCGAGTGCCTCGCGATCGAGGGTGACCTCGACGGCGCCGAGGCGGAGCCTGCTCGACGGCCCTGGCGACGGCCGAAGCCATGGGACACGGATCCGTGCTGGCGGCGCTGCACTGCCACCTCGGAGCGGTCCGGCTGCGGCAGGGACGGCCGAGGCGGCCGCGGAGGCGTTCGAGGCCGGGCTGGCCGCTCCCGACGCCGGCGACGGCGGCTGCACGTCGCGCGCTCAACCGGCTCGGGCCTGGCCCGGGCCCAGGACGAGACGACCAGCGGCCCGGGCGCAGAAGCCCGGGCCACCGTGGCGTCGCTCGGCGTCGTCGTGCTGCCCTACGGGCTCGACGCCGTCATCGGGTGAGCGGATCTCCGCCAGATCATGCCGCGCACGTCGCGGAAGAAGAGCACCCGGAGCAGCAGGTCGCCGGCGTTGTCGCGCTTGCTCGACACGTAGTCGGTGCAGAACTCGGCAGGCAGCCGTTCTCGTTGAGGGTGCCCGTGATCTGACCCTTGACCGCGCACGGCGGAGGACGCGTCAGCGGTCGCCCGCGGCCGCGAGCGAGATCCGGGCCGTGTAGGAGCTGACGCCCTTACCCTTGCACTTGGCCTTGTCGCACCGCAGGGTCAACGTCGCGGGGTTCGTCCGCGAGTAGCCCTCACACGTCGGCGTGCCATCCTGCGCCCGCGATGAACTGGACCATCTGGTCGGTCCCGCACCCGGTGGGCGCGGAGCAGAGGCCCGACGAGAGCGCCGCACGGGCGGAAGAGATGCCCAGCGGGAGATCGACGATGGCGCACACCTTGGCGGTTGCCGAGCTCGTGCAGTCGTCGGCCCCGATCTGACGTGACGAGGTTGCCGGCGTCGTCCTTCTGTCGACGAACGTCAGCTCCGTGAGGACGTCGAACGGCCCGCGGTCACACCGGCGGTCGGGGACTTGGGGTTCGGCTTCTTGACCGACGCCTTGAGGTAGATGTCGGTGTCCGCCTGATCGAGTACTTCACCGGAACTTGAAGCAGAGGTCGTCGCTCAGACCCGGCAGTTCTCCAGCGCTCGGCGCCGGCACCGTGTAGGTCGCCGGCGTGAAGGCTCCCGTGGCCGCGAGTCGTCGGAGCGGGCGGCCCCGCCTGCTTGAGCGCCTTCAGCTCGATGACCGTGCCCTTGGCCAGACTCGGAGCCGTCGCTGAGGCGCAGGGCCACGGTGATGTCCGTGTCGGTGTCGGCGAGGATCCCCGGAACGGCGCCGCCGTCCAACCCGGTGTTGTCCGTCGACACCGAGACGACCGAGCTGCGGCACGACGCCGGTCCCGGCGGCGGCCGCGCCGAAGGCGACGGCCGAGAGGCCGGTCACGAGCAGCGAGGCGACGGCGACGACTGACGCCTGACACGACGGCGCCGGGCGCGGCGACGTACGAAGGCTGAGGCGGTGTGGATCATGTGGAGATACCCCCCGGGCTGCGAGCGCAGCCCCGAGGCTCGGCGTCGTCAGTGTGACGGTCGCTGGCCCCATTAAAGAGGTCCGGCGACGGTTTCGCCAGTCGGCACGCGCCGGGCGAGACGGTCTGTCGCGCCCGGCGCGGGTGGGCAAGACTGCGGGGGTGATCGATCTGCTGGCCCTCAGCGCGGACCATCCCCTGCTCGTCGTGCGTGACGGCGACGTGATGATCGAGGAGGGTCACGACCCCGGTCGCCTGCTGGTCCTCGTCGACGGGAGCGTGGTGGTCGAGCACGACGGGGTGCCGTTCGCGCGGATCGACCACGCGGGCGCCGTGTTCGGCGAGATGTCGGCGGTGCTGGGACGGCCCGCGACCGCCACCGTGCGGGCGGTCGGCGACGTGACGGTGCGCGCCGTCCAGGATCCTGTGGACTTCCTCACCGCCCACCCCGGTGCCGCGCTCGCGGTGCTGCGGACCACGGCCTCCCGGCTCGACGGCCTCACCCACTACCTCGTCGACGTCAAGCAGCAGTTCTCCGACGCCGGCGGCCATCTCGGCATGGTCGACCAGATCCTCGACCAGCTCGTCCACCACCAGGGTCCGCAGCGGACGACCGGCTCGGCCCGCGACCCCGAGGGCGACCACGACCACGACCACTGACCGTCGGTCGTCGGCGTCGTCAGCCCAGGTCGAGCGTCCCCGACTCGTAGACCCCGAACCACTCGGCCGTCCGCGCCTCCAGGTCGAGCGTGATGTGGGCCGGCACCGGACCGATCGCCTTGCCGGCGTTGAACACCCAGGTGTCGCCCAGCCGGGCGTGCCACGAGCCGTTCTCGGTCCAGGGCGCCTGGTGGATGTGCCCGCACAGGACGACGTCGGGGGTGTGCTCGGCGATCCAGTCCGCCAGGTCCTGGTCCGGGAAGGTACGCCGTCCGTCGTGGCACAGGACCGTCCCCGCGGGCGGCGCGTGGTAGAGCCACACCCACCGGGCCGGTCGGTCGACGGCGGCCGCCGCGAGCTGGGCGGCGACCTCGGCACGGGTCGTCGGACCGTCCCACCAGGGGCAGACGGTCACCCTGGTGTCCCCGACGTCCACCGAGACGCCGTCCACGTGCAACCGGTCGCGATCGAGCCGACGCAGCCAGGAGGCCACCTGCTCCCCGTGCGGACCGGGCCCGTCGAGGTCGTGGTTGCCCGACGCGGCGAAGACCCGGGTCCGCTCGGCCAGGAGTCCGAGGTACTTGGACACGACCACGGTCTGCACGTCGTGCGGGACCGGGCTGACCACGTCCGCCAGGTCGCCGACCAGGGCGACCGCGTCGACCCGGTCCGCAGCGTCGAGGAGCCAGTCGTAGTGCGGGAGCCGGTAGTGCAGGTCCGACACCACCAGGATCCGCATGCAGAGGATCCTTGCGCATCCCGCCGTGCCGTGCCGACGGGCGTCCGCGAATCGGGTCAGTGCCCGGGTGGTGGCCCGTCCTCGTCGTCCGCCTCGAAGTCCTCGGGCACCACCACCGGCCGCAGCCGGGCCCAGGCGATGAAGCCGAGGCCGACGACGAGCAGCGCCAGTCCGGCCCACAGGTTCGCGTTGGGGCCGCCGGTCTTGTCGGTGTCCGGATCGCCGAAGAGCCCCATCGCCGTCAGGATGGCGCCGTAGATGCTGAGCAGGGACCCGATGATGTTGCGGATGTCGTAGATGCCGGCGGTGTGCGCGCTCTTGCCACTCGACGTCGTGACTTCGTGCTCGGTCATGTCGTCCTCCTCAGAACGCCGCGTTCAAGACGATGACCATGGCCAGCGCCAGGCCCGCGAGCGGCAGCGTACGGCGGTACCACGGGTAGGTGTGCTCCAACGGGTCCGTGCGCTGGTCCTTGGGGGTCTCGGAGTACACCAGACCGACCAGCTGGTCGGCCGGTTTCGGGGTGGTGACCAGGGAGACCACGATGCTGAGCCCGACGTCGACGACGAAGGCGACGGAGGCGGCCAGGAAGGCCGCACCCTGTCCGGGCAGGTCGAGCGGACCCCATTCGTTGCTCGCCCACACGGCGACCGCGGACACCGTCCCGGCGACCAGCCCCATCCAGCCCGCGGTCGGCGTCATCCGCTTCCAGAACATCCCGAGGATGAAGGTGGCGAACAGCGGGGCGTTGAAGAACCCGAACAGCGTCTGGAGGTAGTCCATGATGTTGGTGAACTGACCGGCGATCGACGCCGTGCCGATGGCGATCGCCGTGGCGGCCACCGTGGCGATCCGACCGACGCGCAGGTAGTAGTCGTCGGACCGGTCCTTGACGATGTAGTCCTGCCACAGGTCGTAGGACAGGACCGTGTTGAAGGCGGAGATGTTCGCGGCCATGCCGGCCATGAAGGCGGCGAGCAGGCCGGTGATCGCCAGCCCCAGCAGGCCGTTGGGCAGCAGGTCGCGCATCATGAAGAGCAGGGCGTCGTTGTAGGCCACTCCGTCGCCGGAGGCGCCGCCCGCCGGAGAGCCGCCCGCCTTGAGGTCGACCATCTCCGCGACCATCACCGCGGCGATCATGCCCGGCACGATGGTGATGAACGGGACGAACATCTTGGGGAAGGCGCCGATGATCGGGGTCCGCCGGGCCGCGGACATCGAGTCCGAGGCCATCGCCCGCTGCACCTCGACGAAGTTCGTCGTCCAGTAGCCGAACGACAGCACGAAGCCCAGGCCGAAGACGATGCCGATCACCGACAGCAGCGGCGAGTCGAAGCCGGAGAGCGCCTGGCCGGGCCAGGACTTCAGCTGTTGCTCCGCCGGGGGACCGGCCCCGTTGTTGGCGGCCTCGGTGATCTTGTCGGTGAGCCCGCTCCAGCCACCCACGTTGTAGAGGCCGAGCAGGGTGAGCGGGAGCAGCCCGGCCACGATGACGAAGAACTGCAGCACCTCGTTGTAGATCGCCGCGGACAGACCGCCCAGGGTGATGTACGACAGCACGATGGCGGCGGCGACCACCAGGGCCACCGGGAGCGACCAGCCCAGTAGGGCGTGGAGGATCGTGCCGAGCAGGTAGAGGTTGACGCCGGCGATGAGCAGCTGGGCCACGGCGAAGGAGATCGCGTTCACCAGGTGGGCGCCGGGACCGAAGCGGCGGAGCATGAACTCCGGGACCGAGCGCACCTTCGAGCCGTAGTAGAACGGCATCATCACCACGCCGAGGAACAGCATGGCGGGGATCGCGCCGACCCAGAAGTAGTGGACCGTGGAGCAGGCCGATCTCCGCACCCGTGGCGGACATGCCCATGATCTCGACGGCCCCGAGGTTCGCGGAGATGAATGCGAGACCGGTGACCCAGGCAGGGAGCGATCGCCCGGACAGGAAGAAGTCGATGGACTCCGACACCCGGGCCTTGGCCATGAAGCCGATGCCGAGCACGAACGCGAAGTAGATCGCGAGGATCACGTAGTCGACGGTCCCGACGTCGATCAGTGTGGCCCAGGCGGTAGTGAGCTCTGCGAGCCTCATGTGACGACTCCTCCCGAATAGAGTTCACGTCACGCTAGACCTCGTGGGTCCGAGCGGGGCCCCTCCCTAGGGGTGGGGCGTGGGGACGTAGTCGGGGTCTGCCGCCGGGGCCCCGTCGTTGGCGCCGGCCCCCGCCTGGGCCATGCTCGACCACGTCTCCAGCTCGGCCATCACGGCCGGGTGCTTGTCCACGCAGAGGACCACCAGGTCGCCCGGGTTGGCCCGCGTCATCGCGTTGCGGACGGCATCGATCTCGTCCAGCTCCGTCTCGACCTGCTTGCACCGGACGCCGGCCGCCATCGCGGTGCGCACGCCCTCCTCGACCAGGCGCGCGGTCTCGCCCCGGGTACGCCGCCGGAGGGCGACGTCCTCCCGCACGATGACCACGTCGAAGTGCTCCGCGGCGACCTGCCCGAGCTCCCGCATGTCCTCGTCGCGCCGGTCGCCGGCCGTGGCGATGACGCCGATGCGCGACGGCTTGCCCAGCTCGTGCGTGGAGGTCAGGGTCTCGCCGACCCGGTCGACGAAGTCCCCGAGGGCGCGCATGCCCGGCGCGTTGTGGCAGTAGTCGACGATGACGCTGACCCCGTTGACCTCGACCTCGTTGAGGCGACCGGGGGAGAGGTAGTAGCTCGTCGAGAACGTGCGCAGCCCCTGGCGGATGTCGTGCAGCGGAGCGCCGGCCGCGAAGGCGGCGGCCGCGGCGGCCAGGGAGTTCTGCACGTTCATCCGGGCCCGGCCGCCGAACGTGGCGGGCAGCAGGTGGGTCCAGGCGAGCTGCATCTCCCGGGGCCCGTGCTTGACCACGATCATCTCGCCGCGGTCGGACGAGCTGAGCACCAGCGCCTTGCCACCGCGGCGGCAGTGGGCGTCGATCATGTCGCGGACCTCGGTGCCGGGCTCGGCCATCGAGAACCACACCACCTGCCCCGAGCACCGGCGGCGCATCGCGCGGACCAGCGGGTCGTCGGCGTTCAGCACCGCGTGCCCGTCCCGGGGCACCGCCTCGACCACGACCGCCTTGACGTCGGCGAGCTGCTCGACGGTGTCGATGCCTCGCAACCCGAGGTGGTCGGGCTGCACGTTGAGCACGACCGCGACGTCGTTGCGCTCGTAGCCGAGTCCCTCGCGGAGGATCCCGCCACGGGCCACCTCGAACACCGCGAAGTCGACCCGCGGGTTCTGCAGCACCATCCGCGCCGAGCGCGGGCCCGACGCGTCGGCGCGGATCAGCAGGCGCTCGTCGATGACCACCCCGTCGGTGCTGGTCATGCCGACCTTGCGGCCGAGGCCCTTGAAGATGTGCGAGATCATCCGCGACGTCGTCGTCTTGCCGTTGGTGCCGGTCACCGCGACGATCGGGATCCGCGCGGGCGCACCGGGCGGGAAGAGCATGTCGACCACCGGCTTGGAGATGAACTGGGGGTCACCGATGGTCGGGTGCGTGTGCATCCGGAAGCCGGGGGCGGCGTTCACCTCGCAGATGGCGCCACCGGTCTCCCGCACGGGCTCGGTGATGTCGGGGCAGATGAAGTCGATGCCGGCGATGTCCAGCCCGATCATCCGGGCCGCCTCCTCGGCGATCTCGATGTTCTCCGGGTGCGCCTCGAAGGTGCGGTCGATCGAGATGCCCCCCGTGGACATGTTGCCGGTCAGGGTCAGCTTGACCTGCTCGCCGGCGTCGGGCACCGAGTCGAGGGAGTGGCCGTGCGTCTCGAGGAGCTCGGTGGCGGCCTTGTCGATCTTGATCCGGGTCAACACCTTCTCGTGGCCGACCCCGCGCCGGGGGTCGGCGTTCGTGAGGTCCACCAGCTGCTGGACCGTCGACGTCCCGTCGCCGACCACGTGCGCCGGCACCCGCTCGGCCACGGCCGCGAGCCGCCCGTCGATGATCAGGCACCGGTAGTCCTTGCCGGTCACGAAGCTCTCGACCACGACCGTGCCGCGACGCGACTGCTCCTCGGCGATCGTGAAGGCCTCCCTGACCGCCTCGTCGTCGGTGAGGTTCAGGCACACGCCGCGGCCGTGGTTGCCGTCCAGTGGCTTGACCACGACCGGGAAGCCGATCCGACGGGCCATGGCGACGGCCTGGTCCGCGGAGCGCACGGACTCCTGCTTGGGCACCGGGAGCCCCGCGGCACCCAGGAGGCGCGTGGTGAGGTCCTTGTCCGAGGCGATGTCCACGGCGATCGCGGAGGTCGCGGAGGTCATCGTGGCCCGGATCCGCTTGGCATGGACCCCTTGGCCGAGCTGGACGAGGGAGTACTGGTTGAGCCGGATCCACGGGATGTCCCGCGAGACGGCCTCGTCGACGATCGCCTGGGTTGACGGACCGAAGGCGGTGCGCTCGGCCCGGCGGATGAAGCCCTCGAGCTCCTCGTCCCAGTCGAAGTCGGGGTCCACGGACACCAGGTGGTTGACGAGTCGCACCGCGAGCGCGGAGGCGGCGAGCGCGACGTTCTCGTCGACGTAGCCGAAGACCACGTTGTAGCGGCCCGGGGTGCCCTTGACCTGTCGCGTCTTGCCGCGCCGGATGTCGTGGCCCACGACCTGCTGGAGCGCCAGCGCGCAGTGCTCGGCCACGTGGCCGAGCCACGTGCCCTCGTGCAGCCGCTCCACGAACCCGCCGCGCCGGCCGCGCGAGCAGGAGTGCTCCCGCAGCCCAGGGAGCATCTGGAGGAGGTTGTCGGTGAAGTCGGGGAGCGTGTCGGACGGGAAGTCCTCCAGCGACCCGAGGTCGACCACGAGGTGGATCGCCTTCTCGTAGGACCAGATGTTCGCGCCGCGGTACACGCGGGTCTCGACGATGGCCAGGTCAGGGGAGGGGGTCATGCGGAGGCTCCGTCCTGCTTGTCTTCCGGGTCCGGGCTAGCCGGCGCCGCAACGCGGCGGGCGACTTGTCGGAGGCCGCGATGTCACGCGCCATCTGGCGCATGTCGCGCTGTGCCTCGAGGATCTCGGCGGCGTCCTCGGGATCCACGGTGGTGGTGGGCGACGGGACCAGCGTCCGGGTGCTGAGGTCGAAGGCGGAGCCGGCCGGCAGCATGTGCAGCACGACACCGCTCGCGAGCAGGGGCGACGAGCGCTTGGCCTCGAACGCGTTGGTGGTCATCCTGGCCGGGTCGAAGATCGTCACCGCGCCGCGTCCGATCACCCGCAGCACCTCGCGGTCGTCCTCGCAGGTCACCACCGCGCAGGTGTCCTCGTCGACTCCGATGCCGAGGAGCTGAGGCGACTGGGCGACGATCATCAGCAGTCGTCCGTAGCGGTTGCGCTGGTCGAAGTGCTGGTCGATCACGGCGGAGCGGAGCAGCCCCAGGCCGGCGGCCACCTGGGTCATCCGCTGCTTGGCGGTGGCGCCGCCGGTCCCGAAGGCGACCATGTGGGAGGACTGGATGCTGGCGCCGGCCGAGGTGCCGGCGACGACCGCGCCCCGCTCGTGCGCGGCCACGATCGCGTCGCCGAGGGGCGTGCCGCAGACGATCGCCGACAGCTTGAGCTGGTTGCCACCGGTCATGAAGACCCCGGTGGCCTTGTCCAGCATCGCCACCAGCGTCGGGTCGTGGGCGTCCTCGCGGGACTCCGGCCGCACCGGCACCACCTCGGCGGCGCCGAGCCTCCGGAACAACGCGTCGTACACGTCGACGACCTCGTCGCCCAACGACGACGCGGTCGGCACCAGCGCGATGACGGCCTCGGTGCCCCCGCTCGCGGCCACGAACTCCTTGAGGATCGTGCGCTTGCGGAGCTTGTCCTCGGCGCCCCCGATGATCATCAGCGGGCCGCGGCGGGCGGCGCCGTCGCCCCGATGCGTCGTCGTCGCGGGCAACTGCATGACAGGCAGGCTAGCCGGTGCGAGAGTGTGCGCGTGCAGCAGTCAGTGGGGTAGCGGAGGGAGAGCGATGGGGGTCGCAGACAACGAGCCGGGGCAGGGGGGTCGCCGGCTCGCGCTGATGCGTCACTCGAAGGCCGAGGGCTACGAGAAGCCGGATCTCCAGCGTGAGCTCGCCGACCGTGGCGTGCGGGACGCGGAGGCGGCCGGTCAGTGGTTCGCCGAGCTCGGGCTGGTGCCCGACGGTGCGCTCGTGTCCGCGGCCGCGCGGACCCGCGAGACCTGGGCCGGGGTCGCCGAGGGTGCCGGCTGGACCTGCCGGGCCGAGACCAGCGAGGCGTTGTACGCCGCCGGCCCGGAGGCCGCGCTGGACCTCATCCGGGAGACCGACGACGACGTCCGGACGCTGGTGGTCATCGGCCACAACCCGACCATGGCGTACCTCGCCCAGGTCCTGGACAACGGCGAGGACGACCTGTCCAACGAGATGGCGACCGGCTTCCCGACCAGCGCGGTCGCGGTGTTCGAGTTCGACGGGCGCTGGGCCGGTCTCGAGGAGGGCGAGTGCCGCCTGGTCGGGTTCCACACCCCGCACAGCTGACCCCGAGAACCTGCCTGAGTGCCTAGACCGGCGGCGCCGGCGTGACGAACCCGGCCTCCGCGTCGGCGTCCTCGATCTCCTCCCGGGAGATGCCGAGCAGGTAGAGGATGGCGTCCAGGTACGGCACGTTGACGGCGGTGTCCGCCTGGTCCTGGACGATCGGCTTGGCGTTGTAGGCGATGCCGAGACCAGCGGCGTTGAGCATGTCCAGGTCGTTGGCTCCGTCGCCGATGGCGATCACCGCGGCCTCGGGCACGCCGACCTCGGCGGCGAAGTCGCGCAGCGCGGTGGCCTTCCCCGCCCGGTCGACGATGGCGCCGAGGATCCGTCCGGTGAGCTTCCCGTCGACGATCTCGAGCTCGTTGGCCCGCGAGAAGTGGATCTGCAGGTCCTCGGCGAGCCGCTCGGTGATCCGGGTGAAGCCCCCCGACACGATCGCGAAGCGGTAGCCGAGTCGGCGCAGGGTGCGGACCATGGTGCGGGCGCCGGGCGTGATCACGATCTCGTCGTACACCTTGTCGAGCGCGGCCTCGTCGAGTCCCGCGAGCAGCGCGACCCGCCGGCGCAAGGAGTCCTCGAAGTCGACCTCGCCGCGCATCGCGGCACCGGTGATCTCCGCGACCTCGGCCTCGACGCCCGCGTGCGCGGCGAGCATCTCGATCACCTCGCCCTGGATCAGGGTGGAGTCCACGTCGAGCACGACCAGGCGCATGGCGCGGCGCAGCAGGTTGACCGGCTGCACGGCGATGTCGATGCCCTGGGTGGCGGCCTCGGCGGCCAGGACGCTCCGGAGCTGCTCCGGGTCGGCGCCCGACACGTGCAGGTCGATCGCCGTGACGGGGTAGCGCGCCATCCGCTCGATCCGGTCGATGTTGGCACCGCTGTCGGCGATCCGGCCGGCGACCGCTGCGAAGGCCGACGCCTTGAGCGGGATGCCGAGCACGGTCACGTGGGAGCGGCCCTCGCGACGAGCGCGGTTGTCACCGGACCCACGGTCGACGTCGACGGTCATGCCGAGGTCCGTCGCGGTCTGCTCGACGGCGTCCCGGAGCCGCTTCCAGTCCCGCGGGGCCGAGACCAGCACCCCGAGCACCAGACGCCGACGGAGCACGATCTGCTCGATGTCGAGCACCTCGACGCCGGACGCGGCCAGCGTCTCGAAGACCGCCGCGGTGACTCCGGGGCGATCCTTGCCGGTCATGGTGATCAGCAGGGTCCGCGGCGGGTCGTGAGCGTCGTCGAGGGTCATCGCGGTCCCGAGGCTATCGCTGCTGTCGGCGGCCATCTCTCCTGTCCGTTCCATGACCGGTACGCAGCACCGCGGCCCCGGGGGTGGGGGCGAGGTCGGTGGGCTGAACGCGCGAGCGACGCCGGTGCGCGGCGGACCGCTCGTCCTCAGCCGCTCGGACGACCCGAGCGGCAACGATCTCGGGGTCTTCAGGAGTCCTCGTCACCGGCTCGGGCGGGAGGCCAGGCCTCCGCCGAGCAGGCCGCGACCAGGCCGGCTCGCGCGGCCCGGTCGAGCGGACTCAGAGCGGCCCGGCGGCTGTCGATCTCGTACGCCGACGTGGCGGCGCCGTCGTCGGCGAGCCCGAGCGAGACGATCGTGGACGCCCGCAGCGCCCGGGCCGCCAGGGTCCCCGCCAGCGCCGGGACTCCCGGCGGCGGGGCGACGACGGCCGGCCGTCTCAGGTCCATCAGCTCGTCGGCGACCTCGGGCCGCCACCGGCCCACGTCGAGGTCGGTCAGCTCCGCGGCGGCGGTGGTGAGCGCGAGCCGCAACCCGCGGTCGGCCTCACCCAGGTCCGGCACCTGGCGGCGCTGGGCGGCCACCCGGCGGAACGTCATCCGGTCGCCCAGGTCGTCGGGGACCAGCCCGGCGCCGGCGTCGGCGAAGACCACGGCGGACCCGGCCTCCATCGCCAACGCGTTGAAGGCGGGCGGTCCGCCCAGCCCCAGGGGATCGCCCTCGGCGGGCAGCGCCAGGCCCGCTCCGGTCGCGCCGGCGCGACGGAGGTCCACCAACAGGTCGAGCCACCCGCCGGCCACCTCGAGGTGGCCGAGCGCGTCCAGGAGCAGGTCGGTCACCACGTCTCCGCGCAGCCACGCGGTGCTCCACCAGGCCACCAGCCCGGCGTCGGGAAGACCACTCGTCACGGGCCGCGACGCTACCCGCCGATGCGCGTCGGACCACGTTGTGGCCTCGCTAGGGTGTGCGACATGGCCGCCGTCCTGGAGTTCGCCGACGTGACTGTCCGGCGTGGGACGGCCCTCCTCCTCGACGCGGTGACCTGGACGGTCGAGGAGGACGAGCGCTGGGTGATCCTCGGTCCCAACGGCGCCGGCAAGACCACGCTCATCCAGGTCGCCGCCGCGCAGACCCACCCGTCGTCGGGGCTGGTCGCGGTCCTGGGCGAGATGCTCGGGTCGGTGGACGTGTTCGAGCTCCGGCCGCGGATCGGGCTCACGTCCGCGGCGCTGGCCGAGCGGATCCCCCGGCACGAGCTGGTCCGCGACGTGGTCGTGTCCGCGTCGTACGGCGTCATCGGTCGGTGGCGCGAGGAGTACGACTCGCTCGACCACGGTCGCGCCGCCGAGCTGCTGGTCGAGGTGGGCGCCGCGCACCTGGCGGGCCGGACCTTCGGCACCCTGTCCGAGGGCGAGCGCAAGCGGGTCCAGGTGGCCCGCGCGCTGATGACCGACCCCGAGCTGCTGCTGCTCGACGAGCCCGCGGCGGGCCTCGACCTCGGCGGCCGTGAGGACCTGGTGTCCACGCTCTCGGTGCTCGCGATGGACGCCGACAGCCCGGCGACCGTGCTGGTGTCCCACCACGTCGAGGAGATCCCGCCCGGCTTCAGCCACGCGATGCTGCTGCGCGAGGGCCGGGTGGTCGCCCAGGGCCGGCTGCCCGACGTGGTCAACGAGCGCAACCTGTCGGCCACCTTCGGGATGCCCCTGGTGGTCACGCACAGCGAGGACCGGTGGACCGCGCGCCGGAGGACCGGGCGGCGCGCGGACGCGAGATAGGCTCGACGCATGGACTGGTTGCAAGATCACGCGTGGGAGACGTGGCTCGCGATGACCATCCTGCTCGGCATGGCCGAGCTGGTGAGCATGGACCTGATCTTGCTCATGCTGGCGGGTGGCGCGTTCCTGGGCATGCTCGCCGCGCTCATCGGACTGCCGGTCGCCGCCCAGGTCATCGTGGCCGCGGCCGCCTCCGTCGCGATGCTGGCCCTGCTCCGTCCCAACCTGGTCAAGAAGCTCCACCAGGGCCCCGAGCTCCGGCTCGGCCACGGCAAGCTCGTCGGCCGCCAGGGCATCGTGACCGAGCAGATCTCCGCCTTCGCGCCCGGCCGGGTCCGGCTGTCCGGTGAGATCTGGACCGCGGAGCCCTACGACGAGTCGCTGACCATCGGTCCGGGCGAGACCGTGGAGGTCCTGGAGATCCGCGGCGCCACGGCGTACGTCCACCCGATCCCGAGCCTCGACTGACGATATGGAGCAATACATGCCCGAAGCCATCTTCCTCGGCCTGTTCGCCCTGGTGTTCCTGTTCGTCATCCTGCTGCTGGCCAAGACCGTGCGGATCATCCCGCAGGCGCGGGCCGGCATCGTCGAGCGGTTCGGCAAGTACAAGGAGACGCTGCCCGCCGGCCTCAACATCGTGGTCCCGTTCGTCGACCGGGTGCGCTACCTCATCGACCTGCGCGAGCAGGTGGTGAGCTTCCCGCCCCAGCCGGTGATCACCGAGGACAACCTGGTCGTCTCGATCGACACCGTCATCTACTTCCAGGTCACCGACCCGGTGGCCGCGACGTACGAGATCGCGAACTACATCCAGGCGATCGAGCAGCTCACCATGACCACGCTGCGCAACATCGTCGGCGGCATGGACCTGGAGGAGACGCTGACCAGTCGCGACTCGATCAACTCCGGCCTGCGCGGGGTGCTCGACGAGGCGACCGGCAAGTGGGGCATCCGGGTGAACCGGGTCGAGCTCAAGGGCATCGACCCGCCGCCGTCGATCAAGGACTCGATGGAGAAGCAGATGCGCGCCGACCGCGAGAAGCGCGCGGTCATCCTCACCGCCGAGGGCCAGCGGCAGGCCGCGATCCTGACCGCCGAGGGCTCGAAGCAGTCCTCGATCCTCAACGCCGAGGGCGACCGGGAGTCGCAGATCCTGCGCGCCCAGGCCGACCGGGAGTCGCAGATCCTGCGCGCCCAGGGCGAGGGGCAGGCCATCCAGACGGTCTTCCAGGCCATCCACGACGGCCAGCCCGACCAGTCGCTGCTCGCCTACCAGTACCTCCAGATGATGCCCAAGATCGCCGAGGGCAGCGCCAACAAGGTGTGGGTCATCCCGTCCGAGATCACCAAGGCCCTCGAAGGGCTCGGGTCCTCCATCCACGAGGTCGCCGGGATCCCCGCCAAGGTCGACGGACCGCTCAAGCGCGTCGACATGGGTCCGTCCGAGCCGCAGCTGCCCGCGAGCCGGCGTGAGCGACCCGGAGCTGTCGGCCACCAACGCCGCGGTCCGGGCCGCGATCGCGGAGGCCGAGAGCGCGGCGCACCCGGGCACCAGGGCCGGTGCCGGGAGTCGCCCCGCCCGAGTGAGCGCGTTCGAGATCGTCGCGATCCTGCTGGCCGGGCTCGCGGCGGGCACGATCAACACCGTCGTCGGGTCGGGCACCCTGATCACCTTCCCGACCCTGCTGGCCTTCGGGGTGCCGCCGGTCACCGCCAACGTGTCGAACACCGTCGGTCTGGTGCCCGGCACGCTCTCCGGTGCCCTCGGCTACCGCGCCGAGCTCGTCGGCCAACGGTCGCGGTTGGTCCGGCTCGGGTCGGCCTCGCTGCTCGGCGGGACGGTCGGGGCGCTCCTGCTGCTGTGGCTGCCGTCGTCGGCCTTCGACGCGATCGTGCCCGTGCTGGTGGCCCTCGGGGTGGTGCTGGTCGCGATCGGTCCGGCCGTGCAGAAGCGGGTCGCGGTCCGGCACGAGCGGACCGGTGGGTTGCCCGAGAACGGCGCCGGCTGGGTGTGGCCGGCCATCGGCGCCGCCGGGATGTACGGCGGCTACTTCGGGGCCGCCCAGGGTGTGCTGCTGATGGCCATCATGGGCATCGGCGTCCCCGACGACCTGCAGCGGCTCAACGCGACCAAGAACGTCCTCGCCCTGCTGGTGAACGGGGTCGCCGCGGTCATCTTCATCGCGGTCGCCGACGTCGACTGGCCGGTCGCCGGCCTGATCGCGGTCGGCTCGGTCGTCGGGGGCCAGCTGGGTGCCACGGTCGGGCGACGGTTCCGACCCGCCGTGCTGCGCGGAGTGATCGTGGTGGTGGGCACCGCGGCCGTGGTCGCGCTGCTGCTCACCTGACGCGCCGGACTCAGCCGACCTTGAGGACCTGCGTGCCGCCGGCGAACCTGTCGTGCCAGCCCTGCCGGTTGACGGGGTCGCGGTGGATGGTCACCGCGATCGCGATGATGGCCGCGAGGCTGGCCAGGGTGGCGGTCCAGCCGATGACGGGGATCAGACCCAGCAGCCCGAGGAGGATGTAGCTGTTCCTCTTGACGGCCTCCGCCACGCTCGGGTTGCCCCCGGCCGGGCCGACGGTCTGCAGCCTGAGCAGCATCTTGCCGACGGTCTGGCCGCGCGTGTGCTCCAGGTAGGAGAAGTAGCCCAGGGAGACGGCGATGGCGATGACCGCCAGCGCGGCGCCGGCGGCGTAGGAGGATTCGACGTCGCTCGAGCCCAGGCTCACGCCGGCGACGATCAGATAGGTGACCGCGACGTCGAGGATGGCGACCAGGATGCTGTCGATCAGGCGGGCGACGAACCGGTCCAGGAGACCGCCCGGCACCGGCGTGGTCATCGCCCGGGGGGCGGCGTGGGGGAGTCCGTGGACTCGGCGTACGTCGTGACCCACCGGTCCAGCTCGGCGTACGCGTGGCTGCGCACCTCCGGGCGGGACAGCACGACGTCGTGCCGGGCGCCCGGGATCGAGACGACCGTGACGTGGCGGCCGATGACCGGCGCCCAGCGCCGGATCTGCTCGACGTCGAGCACGATGTCGTGGCCGTGCACCTGCTCCGACATCTCCTTGGGCCACAGGCTCGCGCCCGAGCACAGGACCAGGACCGGGCACCCCACCTCGAGCCCGCGGTGCAGCTCGGCGTGCGCCCGGCGGATGGCGGCCAGCCATCCGTAGTAGATGGGCCAGGAGTCGAGGGGCTTCCAGGCCAGGTCGTAGTCCCACTCGCCTCCGTGGTCACGGTGCAGGCTCTGGCCGTAGAAGGTGTTGAGGTTCCGGCCGATCGCCCGCATCGGGCGCCGGCTGGCGACGCCCCGGACGGCGACGGTGCCTACCGTGCGCAGGAGGAACGGGCCCTGCATGTCGAACCAGGGCGAGTTCAGCACCAGTGCCGCCAGGTCCGGCCGGCGGTGGTGGGCCCACAGCGACGCGACCAGTCCGCCCGTCGAGTGCGCCGCCAGGACCACGTGGTCGTGCCCGTCGCGGTCCACGACCCGCGACCACGCGGCGTCGATGTCCTCGAAGTAGGTGTGCACGTCGTCGACGTAGTTGGGGGTCTGGTGCTCCCGCAGCGAGCGGCCGTACTTCCGCAGGTCGAGGGCGTAGAAGTCGTAGCCGCGGCTGGTCCACCACTCCGCGAACTCGGTCTGGAAGAAGTAGTCGGCGAAGCCGTGCACGTAGAGCACCGCCCGGCGGGTCGGCTCGTCGGCCGGCCGATGCACGAGGTTGGCCTCGACCGCACCCTTCCGCGTCGGGGGTCGAGCACCAGCGTCTCGACGACGTACGGCGCCCCGAGCACGTCGGTCGCCAGGTCCGAGTCCGTCGCGAGTGCTCACGCCTCCGATTGTGACACCCGGGCGGCCTCGACGAGCGCGTCGAACAGTCGTTGGTCACGGGCCATCTCGGGGTGCCACTGCACGCCGAGGCAGAAGCGGTCCGCCGCCCGCTCCATCGCCTCCACCGTCCCGTCCTCGGCCCAGGCCGAGGCGACGTAGCCCGGGTGCTCGCGCACCGACTGGTGGTGGTGGCAGTGCGCCTCGAGATCGGGCCCGTGGATGCGGGAGATCAGCGAGTCGGGGGCGGTGCGCACCGGCAGCCGGCCGAACACGTCGCCGCCCGGACTGTGCTGCTCGTGGCCGACGACCTCAGGCGTGTGCTGGTCGAGGGACCCACCCGCGGCCACCGCCATCAGCTGCATGCCGCGACAGACCCCCAGCGTGGGCAGGGCGACCTCCTCCGCGGCCGTGAGCAGCGCGAGCTCCCAGGCGTCCCGGTCCGGGCGCCAGGCGGCCGTGCGGTCGTGCGGCTCCTCGCGGTAGCGCGCCGGCTCGACGTCGGCCCCACCCGCCACGACCAGCCCGTCGATCCGACCGACCACCGCCCGGGCCGAGTCCAGGTCGGCCGAGGCCGGGGGCAGCAGCACCGGGACCCCGCCCGCCCGCACCACCGCGTCGGCGTACTCCACCTGGAGGACGTCCGCGCGCTGGCGCCACACCCCCCACATCGCGTCCTCGCGGTAGGTGGTGATCCCGATCAGTGGCACGGTCACTCCGCCGGTCACAGCGGCGTGACGTAGGCGCCGGAGATGCCTCCGTCGACCAGGAACGTGCTCGCGGTGATGAAGCTGGACTCGTCGGAGGCCAAGAAGAGCACCGCGTTGGCCATCTCGGCCGGCTCGGCGAAGCGCCCCATCGGCACGTGCACCAGCCGGCGCGCGGCGCGCTCGGCGTCCTTGGCGAACAGCTCCTTGAGCAGCGGAGTGTTGACCGGGCCCGGGCAGAGCGCGTTGACGCGGACCCCCTCGCGCGCGAACTGCACGCCGAGCTCACGGCTCATCGAGAGCACGCCGCCCTTGGACGCCGAGTACGAGATCTGCGACGTCGCGGCCCCCATCACCGCGACGAACGACGCGGTGTTGATGATCGAGCCGGACTTCTGCTCGAGCATGTAGGGCAGCGCGGCCTTGCAGCAGAGGTAGACGCTGGTGAGGTTCACCTCCTGCACCCGGCGCCAGGCGTCCAGCCCGGTGTCGAGGATCGAGTCGTCGTCGGGCGGCGAGATGCCGGCGTTGTTGAAGGCGATGTCCAGCGACCCGTAGCGGTCCTTGGCGGTGGCGAAGAGGGCGTCGACCTCCTCGGGGGAGGTCACGTCGACGTGGACGTACGTCGCGACGTCCTCGCCGCCGAGCCGACCGACGAGCTCGCGCCCCCGCTCGTCGTCGATGTCCCCGATGACGACCCGGGCCCCTTCCTCCACGAACCGCTCCACCGTGGCCAGCCCGATCCCCGAGCACCCTCCCGTGACGACGGCGACCTTCCCGTCCAGCCGACCTGCCATGTGCTTCTCCTCGTTGAGTTGGGCCAGATGGTCCCGTGAGTCGGGGCGAATGGTCACGAGCGGGGACCACAATCCCCGACTCGCTGGGCCATTTGCCCCGACTCAACGGTTAGTGCGCGATGAAGACGTTCTTCTCCTCGGTGAACGCCTGGGGGGCGTCGGGACCGAGCTCGCGGCCGAGGCCGCTCTGCTTGTAGCCGCCGAACGGTGTCCAGTAGCGCACCGAGGAGTGGCTGTTGACGCTGAGGTTGCCGGCCTCGACACCGCGCGCGACCCGCAGGGCCCGGCCGAGGTCGGCGGTGAAGATCGACCCGGACAGGCCGTACTCCGAGTCGTTGGCGAGGGCGACGGCCTCCTCCTCGGTGTCGAACGGCATCACCGCTACCAGCGGGCCGAAGACCTCCTCGCGCCAGACCGCCTCCGCGGTGTCCCGCGACTCCACGACCGTCGGCGGCAGCCACCAGCCGGGACCGTCAGGGGCGCTGCCGGTGAAGGCGACGGTCGCGCCGTCGACGTAGGCCTGCACCGCGTCGCGCTGCGCCGCCGACACCAGCGGACCCATCTCGGTCGCCTCGTCGGCGGGGTCGGCGACCCGCATCGCCGTGACCGCGGCCTCCAGCCGACCGACGAACTCGTCGTACGCCGGCCGCTCGACCAGGATGCGCGAACGGGCGCAGCAGTCCTGTCCGGTGTTGTCGAACGCCGCACCGGGTGCCGCCGCCGCCGCGGCCGCGACGTCGGTGTCGGCGAACACGATGTTGGCGCTCTTGCCGCCGAGCTCGAGGGTCACCCGCTTCACCTGGTCGGCGCAGCCGGCCATGATCTGCTTGCCGACGTCCGTCGAGCCGGTGAAGCACACCTTGCGGACGAGGGGGTGCGTGACGAACCGCTGCCCGACGACCGAGCCCTTGCCGGGCAGCACAGTGAGGACGTCGGGCGGCAGCCCGGCCTCGAGGGCTAGCTCGCCCAGGCGGATCGCGGTGAGCGGGGTGAGCTCGGCCGGCTTCAGCACCACGGTGTTCCCCGCGGCGAGGGCTGGTGCGAAGCCCCAGCCCGCGATCGGCATCGGGAAGTTCCACGGGACGATCACCGACACCACGCCCAACGGCTCGTGGAAGGTGACGTCGATTCCTCCGGGCACGGGGATCTGGCGGCCGAAGAGCCGTTCGGGCGCGGCGCTGTAGTAGTTCAGGCAGTCCCGGACGTTGCCCGCCTCCCAGCGTGCGTTGCCGATGGTGTGCCCGGCGTTGCGCACCTCGAGCTGCGCGCAGCTCCTCGTTGTGGGCGTCGACGATGGCCGCGAAGGAGCGGAGCAGGCGGGCCCGTTCGCCGGGCGCGACGGCCCGCCAGCCGGCGAACGCGTCCTGGGATCGCTCGATGGCGGCGTCGGTCTCCTCGAGCGAGGTCGAGGGGACCTCGCCGATCTCCCGTTCGGTGACGGGAGAGATCAGGACGGTCACGTCACATCCTCTCGAAGGTCCGGCGGAGCTCCCAGTCCGTCACCGCCGCGTCGAAGGAGGCCAGCTCGACGTCGGCCATGTTGGTGTAGTGGTCGACCACGGCGTCCCCGAACGCGGCCCGCGCGAGCGCCGACGACGCGAACGCGTCCCGGGCGGCGCGCAGCGTGTGCGGAACGCGGTCGTGGTCCTCGCTGGTGTAGGCGTTGCCGACCAGCTCGTCCTCGAGCACCAGCTCCTGCTCGATGCCGTGCAGGCCGCCAGCGAGCATGGCGGCCAGGGCGAGGTAGGGGTTCACGTCGCCACCCGGCACCCGGTTCTCCATGCGCGCGCTCCGGCCGTGCCCGACCAGGCGGACCGCGCAGGTCCGGTTGTCCAGCCCCCACGCGATCGTGGTCGGCGCGAAGGAGCCGGCCGCGAACCGCTTGTAGGAGTTGATGTTCGGCGCGTACAGCAGCGTGAAGTCGGCCATCGTCGCGAGCACCCCGGCGACGAACTGGTCGTACAGCGCCGACCGCTGCTCCCCGTCCCAGAACACGACGTCGCCGTCCTCGCCACGCAGCGACAGGTGGATGTGGCAGGAGTTGCCCTCGCGCTCGTCGTACTTCGCCATGAAGGTGATCGACTTGCCCTGCAGGGCCGCGATCTCCTTGGCCATCGTCTTGTAGACGCTGTGGTTGTCGGCGGTCACCAGGGCGTCGGCGTAGAGGAAGCCGATCTCGTGCTGGCCGAAGTTGCACTCGCCCTTGGCGCCTTCGACGTCCATGCCGGCGGCATAGGAGGAGTTGCGGATGTCGCGCAGCAGGGGCTCGATCCGCGTGGTGCCGAGGATGGAGTAGTCGACGTTGTACTGGTTCACCGGGTCCAGGCCACGGTAGCGAGAGTCGGTGGGCATCCTCGTACGTCGTGTGGAAGGCGATGAACTCGAGCTCGGTGCCGGCCAGCGCGACCATCCCGCGCTCGGCCACCCGGTCCAGCTGGTGCTTGAGGACGGTACGGGGCGACTGGAGCACCGGCTGGTGGTCGAGCCAGACCAGGTCGCACTGGACCATCGCGGTGGCGGGGAGGTGGGGGAGGAGCCGCAGGGTGTCCCAGTCGGGCACGAACTCCATGTCGCCGTAGCCGCGCTGCCACGACGAGATCTCGTAGCCGTCGACGGTGTTCATGTCGACGTCGACCGCGAGCAGGTAGTTGCAGCCCTCGGTCCCGGCCTCGAGCGCGACGTCGAGGAAGTAGCGCCCGTGCAGCCGCTTGCCCTGGAGCCGCCCCTGCATGTCGGTGAAGGCCAGGACGACGGTGTCGACCTCGCCGTCGTCGATGAGCGCGCGCAACCGGTCCTGGGTCAGGTAGCGGTCGTTGGGTGCGGTCATGGGTTCCTCCGGGATCGGGTCGCGGTCATCCGAGCAGTCCTCGCAGCAGGGCGGCGGTGTCGTCGCAGTGCTCCTCCATCACCCGGCGGGCCCGGTCGGGCCGCCCGCGCACCACCGCGGTGACGAGGCTCGCGTGCTGACGGTGCGAGTGGCCGATGTTCGCCTCGAGGACGGGGATGGACATCAGCATCTCGTGCAGGGCCGACTGCACGGAGGTCACGGCCCCGATCAGGCGCGTCGAGCCGGTGAGCGCCGCGAGCGTGAGGTGGAACCGTGAGTCCGCCTGGCGGTGCTCGACCGGGCGGGTCGCGGCGGTCACCAGGTCGCGGGCCTCCCGGAGGCGGTCGAGGTCGGGCTCGCCGAGTCGCATCGAGGCCGCGAGGGCCGCGGCGCCTGGCTCGACGACGCGCCGGAACTCCAGCGCGTCGTGCCAGTCCTGGCGTTGCAGCGGAGTGAGCCGCGCCGCCTTGCGGGCGAACGAGCCCCGCGCACGGGGGGTGACGACGGTGCCGCCGCCGCGGCCGCGCGTGGTCTCGACGAGTCCGGCCTGGCGCAGTGCCGCCATGGCTTCGCGCAAGGTGGCGCGGCTGACCGCCAGCCGCTCGGCGAGGTCGCGCTCGGGCGGCAGGGTGCTGCCGACCGGGTAGACGCCCAGACGGATCGCCGTGGCGAGCTGCTCCACGCACGCCTCGAAGGCGTGGTGGCCGCGAACCGGGCGCAGCACCGCCTCGGAGAGGTGCTCGTGGGGCTCGGCGGTCACGTCGTCAGTCTCATGAGAATTCGGGAACGGTGTCAATGGTCGGAGTTCATACCAATTTTACGCCGGGCTCTGGACGGCGAATCCCGGCGGGTCTAGCCTCCACCTCAGTTGGTGTCCCGCTCCCGAGAAGGTGTCCCCATGCCCGAAGCGCACGAACCAGTTGCCCATCTCTCGGACGACGAGAAGCACCTTGCCAAGCTCGGGTACAGCCAGGAGCTCAACCGCTCGTGGTCCGGATTCTCCAACTTCGCCATCTCGTTCTCGATCATCTCGATCCTGGCGGGATGCTTCACGAACTTCGGTGCCGGCTGGAACAACGGCGGCCCGATCTCCATCTCGTGGTCCTGGCCGATCCTGGGTGTGTTCATCCTGATCATCGGCTTCACCATGTCCGAGCTGGTGTCGGCGTACCCGACCTCCGGTGGCATCTACTGGTGGGCGGCCAAGCTGGGCGGCCCGGCCGCCGGCTTCTTCACCGGCTGGCTCAACCTGATCGGCCTCGTCGCGGTGACCGCGGGTGTGTCGTACGGCTGCGCCACCTTCATCGACCTGACGGTGAGCACGTTCTCCGAGAGCTATGCGGCGGACTACTCCCTGACCCGGGTCTTCATCATCTTCGTCGTCGTGTTGTTCCTGGCCGCCCTGCTGAACATCTTCAGCAGCCACCTGATGGCGATCATGAACAACGTGTCGGTGTGGTGGCACGTCGTCGGCGCCTCGGCGATCGTGCTGATCCTGCTTCTCGTGCCCGACCAGCACCAGTCGTTCAGCTACGTCTTCACCGAGCGGTTCAACAACTCCGGCTTCGACGACGGGAGCACGGGCGGCTTCGCCTTCTGGTTCGCGATCGTGCCCTTCGGCTTCCTGCTGACGCAGTACACGATCACCGGCTTCGACGCCTCGGCCCACCTGTCCGAGGAGACGGAGTCGGCGAGCAACGCGGCGGCGAAGGGCATCTGGCAGTCGATCCTCTACTCCGTCATCGGCGGCTACATCCTGCTGCTGTGCGTCGTGTTCGCCGTCCCGAACGTCGACGGCGCCCCGGACAACGCGGGCGTCGGCGGCGGCGGCGTGGCCTACATCTTCAACGCGTCGCTCGGGCAGGACTGGGCGACCCTGGTGCTGTTCATCTCCGCGTCGGCGCAGTTCTTCTGCGCGACCTCCTGCATGACGTCGGCGTCGCGGATGACCTTCGCCTTCAGCCGCGACGGCGCCATCCCCGGCTCGGACTGGCTGAAGAAGCTGACCGGGAGCAGGGTCCCGGCGAACGCGGTGATGTTCGTGTCGGTGATCGCCGCCATCGTGACGCTGCCGGCGCTGATCGAGGTCAACATCGGGACGGCGGAGGCCCCGCTGATCGTGCCGGTCGCGTTCTACGCGGTCACGTCGATCGCGGTGATCGGTCTGTACCTCGCCTTCGCGATCCCGATCTTCCTGCGCTGGAAGTACGGCGAGCGCTTCGAGGTCGGCTCCTGGAACAACGGCGCGAAGTACAAGTGGATGAACATCATCGCGGTCGTCGAGATCCTGGTCGTGTCCTTCTACCTGATGATGCCCTTCGTGCCGGGCGCCGTGCCGTTCAGCGAGGACTTCAGCTGGAAGTTCGTCAACTACGCCCCGATCGTCACGCTGGGTGCGCTGCTCCTGCTGACGATCTGGTGGAAGACGTCGGCCCACACCTGGTTCAACGGTCCGAAGAACACGATCGACGAGGCCGTGGTCGAGGCCTTCGACGCTTGAGCGCACCCGCGCTCGACGCGCTCCTCGACCAGGTCCCCCGTCTGTCCAGCCGGGTCCTGGTCGAGGAGCTGTCGGGCGGCCTCACCAACCGCAACTTCAAGGTGGTGACCCCCCACGCGACGTACGTCGTGCGGTGGAGCAGCAGCGACGCCTCCTTGCTCGGCATCGACCGCGACGCCGAGCACTTCAACACCCGGGCTGCGGCGGCGGCGGGCGTCGGAGCGGAGGTGTTCGACTACCGACCCGACCTCGGGATGCTGGTGATCGGCTTCCTGCCCGGGTCCGCGCTGGTGGACGACGCGTTCGCCGATGCCGGCGTCCTGGCCCGCGCGGCCGACGCCACCCGCCGGCTGCACGCCGGTCCGCGGTTCGCCGGTGAGTTCGACATGTTCGCCCGGCAGGCCACCTACCGCGCCACGGTCGAGGAGCAGGGCTTCGCCCTGCCTCCGGGCTACGACGACCACGCCGACGCGTGGGCGGACGTCCGGCGGGTGCTCGCGGCGCGACCGCGGCTCACGGTGCCCTGCAACAACGACCTGCTGGCGGGCAACTTCATCGACGACGGCGAGCGGGTCTGGCTCATCGACTACGAGTACAGCGGCAACAACGACGCGGCCTTCGAGCTCGGCAACACGGCCACGGAGTGCGAGTTCCCGCCGGAGCGGGTGGAGGCGTACGCCGAGGCCTACTACGGCCGACCCACCCGCGGCGACCTGGCCCGGGTGCGGCTCGGGGCGCTGCGCAGCGCCTACGGCTGGGCGCTGTGGGGATTCATCCAAGCGGCCTCGAGCCCGCTCGACTTCGACTTCCACGGCTGGGGTCAGCACCGCTACGAGAAGGCCGCGCGCACCTTCCGCAGTCCCGACTTCGCGCGGCTGCTGACCGAGGCCGCCGGTGACTGACCGCGCCCGGGTCGTCGTCATCGGCGGGGGAGTGGTGGGCTGCTCGACGGCCTACCACCTCACGAAGCTCGGCTGGACCGACGTGCTGCTCCTGGAGCAGGGGCACCTCTCGGGCGGGACGACCTGGCACGCCGCGGGGCTGGTCGGACCCCTCCGCGCGACCGAGAGCGGCACCCGGCTGGTGCAGTACTCCGCCGAGCTCTACGACCGGCTGGAGGCCGAGACCGGGCTGGCCACCGGGTACCGCAACGTCGGCGGGGTGATCGTGGCGCGCACCGAGGAGCGCATGGTGCAGCTGCGGCGCACCGCGGCCAACGCCGCGGCGTACGACCTCGAGGCGCGGGTGCTCACACCCGACGAGGCCGGGGAGCTCTGGCCGCCGATGCGCGTCGACGACCTGCTCGGCGCGCTCTGGCTGCCCGGCGACGGCAAGGTCAACCCCACCGACCTGACCCAGTCCCTGGCCAAGGGCGCGCGCCAGGGAGGTGCCCGGATCCGCGAGGGCGTGCGCGTCCTGGGCCTGCTCACCGAGCCCGGACCCGGCGGGCCGCGGATCCGGGGGGTCCGCACGGACGCCGGCGAGATCGAGGCCGAGGTGGTCGTCAACTGTGCCGGGCAGTGGGCCAAGGCCGTCGCGGACCTGGCGGACGTGCCGCTGACCGTCCCGCTGCACAGCGCCGAGCACTTCTACGTGGTCACCGACCAGGTGCCGGGCGTGCACCCCGACCTGCCGATCATGCGCGACCCCGACGGCTGGACGTACTTCAAGGAGGAGGTCGGCGGCCTGGTGGTCGGCGGCTTCGAGCCCGACGCCAAGCCGTGGGTCGCCCCGGACGCGATCCCGCACCCCTTCGAGTTCCAGCTGCTCGAGGAGGACTGGGAGCACTTCTCGGTGCTCATGGACCAGGCTCTGGTGCGGATCCCCGCCCTGGCGGAGGCGGGGATCAGGAAGTTCTACAACGGGCCCGAGAGCTTCACGCCGGACAACCAGTTCCTGCTCGGCGAGATGCCGGGGCTGCGGGGCTTCTTCGTCGGGGCGGGCTTCAACTCGGTCGGCATCGCGTCGGCGGGCGGCGCGGGTCGGGCGCTGGCGGAGTGGATCGTCGCCGGCGAACCGACGAGCGACCTGGTCGGGCGTCGACGTGCGCAGGTTTCCCCCTCAGGCGGCCGACAACGACTGGCTCCGCAGCCGGGTGGCGGAGACCCTCGGGCTGCACTACGCGATCCCGTGGCCGCTCCACGAGCTGCGCACCGGCCGGGACCTGCGGCTGTCCCCGCTGCACGCGCGGCTCGCGGACGCGGGAGCGTCGTACGGCTCGAGGATGGGCTGGGAGCGGCCCAACGTGTTCGCACCCGCGGGTCGGCCGGCCGAGCCGGTCGAGTCGTTCGAGACCTGGGGGCGACCCGCCTGGCTCGCGTGGTCGGTCGCCGAGCAGCGCGCCTGCCGCACCGCGGTCGCGGTCTTCGACCAGACGTCGTTCTCGAAGTACGCCGTCCGCGGGCCCGGCGCGCTCGCGGCCCTGCAGTGGATCTGCGCGGCAGACGTCGACGTCGCCGTCGACGACTGCGTCTACACGCCGCTGCTCAACCGGCGGGGCACCTACGAGGCCGACCTGACGGTCACCCGGGTCGGCGCCGACGACTTCCTGCTGGTGAGCAGCTCGGCGACCACGATCCGCGACCTGGACTGGATCGGGCGGCGGGCGTGGGAGCGGGTGGGCGACGCGTGCACCGTCGAGGACCTCACCGACCGGCACTCCGTCCTGGGGGTCATGGGCCCACGGTCGCGGGACCTCCTCGCGCCGCTGACCGACGCCGACCTGTCGGACGACGGGTTCCCCTTCGCGACCAGCCGGCAGCTGACGCTGGCCGGGGCGCCCGTGCGAGCCACCCGGATGACCTACGTCGGTGAGCTCGGCTGGGAGCTGATGGTGCCCGTGCGAGAGCGCGTTGGCGGTGTACGACGCCGTCCGCGCGGCGGGAGCCCCGCTCGGCATCGTGGACGCCGGCTACCACGCCATCGAGTCGATGCGACTGGAGAAGGGCTACCGGGCGTTCGGTCGCGAGCTCACGCCGGACTACACGCCCGTCGAGGCGGGGCTGGTCTTCGCCACGGCCCTCGCGGCGGAGAAGGACTTCCTGGGCCGGGACGCGCTGGCGGCCCACCGCGCGGCGCTGGCGTCGGGCGGGTCGCGTCGGCGGCTCGTGTCGGTCGTGGTCGAGGACGCCGAGCCGATGCTCTGGGGCGGAGAGCTGCTGCTGCTCGACGGAGCGCCGGTCGGCCAGGTCACCAGCGCGGCGTGGGGCGGCACACTCGGGATCCTGCGTCGGGCTCGCCTATGTCCGCCACGACGGACCGGTCCGGCAGGACTGGCTCGATCGTGGCGGCTTCGAGGTGGACGTCGCCGGCGTGCGGCACGCCGTCAGGCTGTCGCTTCAGGCACCGCTGTAGGGCCCGAACGGGCTATTGCGTCAGCGTCGAGCGGTGGCTCACAGTGTGGTGGTGAAGCGATGGTTGGCGGTGCTCGTGGCGGGGTTGGTCCTCGCCGCCGGAGCCGTGTCGGCGCTCGTCGTGCTCGGTGACGGCACCGCCGCCGTGGCGATCGACGCGGCCGATCATGGGTCCGACAAGGGCGCCGAGAAAGAGGCCGACAAGGCCGCCGAGAAGGAGGCCGACACGGGCGACGACGGCCGCGAGACCGGCCCGCCGCCCTGGGCCCACGGCCGCAGAGGAGCTCAAGAGCCACGGCCCGGGAGCAGCCTGGAAGGTGCTCACGCCGGCGCAGCGATCCGCCCTGATGGAGCGGCTGGCGACCGAGCACGCCCAGGGCATGAAGGCGTTCGGGAAGTGCGTCGCCGCGGGCCGCACCGGTTGCGAGAAGCCGCTGCCTCCCGGACACGCCAAGCGCCTGTAGCCGGGTCGTCAGGTCCAGAGTCCGCCGTTCGCGCGGATCCAGCGCACCTCGGCGCGCTGGCGGTCCAGGCTTCCTTCCGCGACCCAGGTGCGCTGCGGCTCGACACCTGCCGCGGCCAGCTGCTGCTCGAGAGCGATGGTCGCCTCCGCTCGGGACGCCACCGTCTCGGTGACGTCGAACGCCGGCAACGGTCCGTAGGCGTCGAGGAACGCGGCCACGCGGGACCGACGGTCCGGGACCGTCGGGAAGTGGTGCCACTCGAGCGCGTCCTCGTCCGGGCGCAGGGGTGCGAACCAGCGCAGGGCGTACGCCACGTCGTCGGCCCGTGGCGCCGGGTGCAGGAAGTCCCAGTCGAGGAGTCCCACGGCCTCGTCGCCGTGCCACACGAAGTTCCACGGTCCCGGGTCGCCGTGGCACAGGACGAGGTCGGACCCGGGCACGGTCGGGCGCGCCCCACACGGCGTCCGGCGGGAGGACGCCACCCGACGGAGGCGTCGTGCAGCCGGCGCAGCAGAGTCGCCGCGGAGCGGAGGCCCGCTTCCGGGTGCTGGTGGAACCAGCCGTCGCGGCCGCTCGCGCCCTCGAGGTAGCCCAGGGTCTCGACGCCGTCGGCGATCCCCAACGGCTCCGGCACGCTCGTGAGCCCCTGTGCGCGCAGGTGCCCGAGGAACGCGTGCACGGTCGGCGTCCACGGACCCGCGGGTCGGTGGACCACGCCGCCCTCGATCTCGATGGCTCGCAGGACCTGCGCCGCCGCGTCGTCCGCTCCGTCGTCCACGGAGCCGAGGGTGTCAGCAACCACGACGCCCGGGAAGTGGCGCCGCCCCGCGTCCATGGGGGACGACGGGGCGACGAGGCGACGCTACGTCCGCGAGCGCCTGCGCGTCCTGCGCTTGCGCGAGTCTTGACTTTGGTCGGTCAGGAGGCGCGGGTGGTCGTGCGCTGGCGGCGCAGCAGCCAGGTGACGGTCCCGGTCAGGGCCCCGACCACGGCGCCGAGGACGGCCGCGGGCACGCCGACCTCGAGCACCGCGAACCACGCGGTGCGGGGGTAGCTGACCAGACCGAGGACGAGCCCGAGCACGCCGCCGAGGATCCCGAGGACGACCGCGCCAACGACGGCGAAGCCGAGGGGAGCGGGCGCGCGCGTCACGGCCGCTGTCACGACCCGAGCTGACCTCCCGCCATGGAACGAGTCTGGCAGACATCCTGGGCGACGGCTTGCCTGACCTGTTGTTTATCGATAGATTGACATCGTTCGTCAATCGAAGGAGAAGGCCATGGGTCGGTGGACTGTGCTGGCACTACGGGCGGTGCTCGTCGCCGGGCTCGCCGGCTCGTTGTTCGTGCAGGCCGTGATGGTGCCGCTCCTCGCGGTCGACCTGGACGACGTCGACGTGCGGGTCCCGGTCCTGGTCATCGTGGTCCTGGGCATCGTCACGATCCAGGTGACCATGGTCTGCGTGTGGCGGCTGCTGACGATGGTGCGACGGGGGACCGTGTTCTCCCACGCGGCCTTCCGGTACGTCGACGTCGTCTTCGGCGCCGTCGTGGTCGCCTCCCTGCTCGCGTTCGCCCTCGGTGTGGTGCTGGCCCCGGGCGAGGGCGTCGCCCCGGGAGTCGTGCTGCTGATCGGCGGGCTCGGAGTGCTGGTCGCCGGCGTTGCGCTGGTGGTCCTGGTCCTCCGGATGCTGCTCGCGCAGGCGGTCGCCCTCGACGTCGAGACCAGGCATCTCCAGGCGGAGCTGAGCGAGGTCATCTGATGCCGATCGTCGTCGACGTCGACGTGATGCTGGCCCGGCGCAAGATGTCGGTCGGCGGGCTCGCGGAGCGCGTCGGGATCACGCCGGCCAACCTCGCGGTCCTCAAGAACGGTCGCGCCAAGGCCGTGCGCTTCACGACGCTCGCGGCTCTTTGTGAGGCGCTCGACTGCCAGCCCGGAGACCTGTTGCGTTGGGAGGCCGAGTGAGCGTGTGTCGCGGCTGCGGTCGTCGGCCTACGTCCGCTCGGGTGAACTTGAGCTTGCCGTGGGCGGTGGGGTTCGCGGTGTAGCGGGGGTCGTGGGCGAGCGTGTGGTGGCGGGGGCAGAGGAGGCGTCCGGTCTTGGTGTCGGTGGGTCCGCCGCGGGACCAGGGGTGGTCGTGGTGGGCGTGACACAGCCCGGGTGGGGCGTCACAGCCGTCGGCGGTGCAGCCGCCGTCCCGCAGCGCGAGGGCGATCCGCTGGGGTTGGGTGTGGAAACGGCGTCGGCGGCCGAGGTCGAGGACCTGGGAGTCGCCGCCGAGGACGGCGGGGATGATCCCGGCCCCGCAGGCGAGCCGGCGGGCCTCGCCGGGTGAGAGGTGGCCGCCGGTGTCCAGCGACGCCACCTGAGCCCGCCGAGGAGGGTGTCGAGGGTCATGGTGACCACGACGGTGGCGCAGACACCGCCGGCCTTGCCGACCGAGGAGGCGGGTCGGGTTTCGACGTACTCGCAGAACGCCTGCCCGACCGGTGCTTGGTCAGCACCTGGTGGTCGGTCTTGGGGGCGTGGGCGAGGAGGTGCTTGCGGAGCATCGCGCCGTGCAGGGCCGGGAGGGTGAACCGGCCGTGGCACTGGCCGTGGCCGTCCTCGACCATGGTGAACGACGCGGCCGCCCGGGCGGCCTGCTCCTCGGCCTCGAGCACGCGGGCTTCGTGGGCCTCGCCGATCTCGGGGGCGACCACGTCGAGGATCCGCCGGCCCAGCACCCGCAACGCCTTCGCGTCATGGTCCGCCGCGTGCGCGAGCAGCACCCCCTCCGCCTCGGCGACCACGGTCGCGTCGACCAGGTCAGCCGGGAGGGCGTCGACGGCGTCCACGATCACCGCCGCCTGGTCCACCAACACCACACCGGAAGCCAACGCGGTCGCGGACCGGCTCGTGCACCTCACCCAGGCGCCCGGCGAGCCGCGACAGCCGGTGCGCCTCGGCGCGGGTCAGCCTCGCGGCTTGCGACCACCAGGACGCCGTCGACGTGGCGCCCTGGTCCAGACCCACCTCCACCGATTCGGCATGCCGGGCCACCCGGAGCTCGAGCTCGGCCACCTGCGCCTTCAACCGGGTCAGCTCGACCAACGTCGACGCCGTCTCCGCACGGGTCATCGACCACAACGACACGCCAGCCAGACCCTCCAGGTCCGCCCGCATCGCACGCCACGAACCGCGCAACGCGGTGCCGCGGATCGGGAGTGAACACACCTTCGGACATGACCCCAGTCAAGCACCCACCACCGACAGTCAGATCGGCTCAGAACCCCTTCTCCACAAGGGTTCCTGGCTGTCGATGTCCGCGCCGACCCCTAGTCTCGGACGATGAGCATCCCGGTCGTGACGTGGGAGTCCGCCCACCGCCGCCGGCTGGAGCGCCACGGCCTGGCACCGGACCACGCTCACGCAACGCCGAGCGCAGCGGTCGCGGGGATGGCCGGGGCACAAGCGCAGATGCAGGCCTCGGCCGAGCACTCGGTCGCGCGTCGAACGTCCGGCGCGACGCGGAGCGACGTGCAGGCCGCGCTCTGGGACGACCACAGCCTGATCCGGGTCCACGGGCCGCGCGGCACCGTCCACCTGCTGCCCACGGAGGACCTCCCGAGCTGGACCGGAGCGCTGGGGGCGGTGCCGTGGCGCAGCCCCTTCGCCGAGGAGGTGCGGCTCTCACCGGCCGAGACCGATGCGGTGGTCGGCGCCATCGAGGAAGCGCTGGCCGTCGACGACCTGACCATCGACGAGCTCTCCGACGCGGTGGTCGAGCGTGTGGGTCCCTGGGCGGGGGAGCGGGTGATGCCCGCCTTCCAGGACCTGTGGCCCCGGTGGCGCCAGGCGCTGGACACCGCGGGGCACCGCGGCGCCCTCTGCTTCGGTCGTCCGCGCGGACGCCGGGTGACCTACGCCCACCCGCGGCGCTGGCTTCCGGACTTCCGTCCGGCGCCCGTCCACGAGGCCGTCGGCGCGGTGATCCGGCGCTACCTGCGGGCCTACGGACCGGCGACGTCGCAGCACTTCGCCCAGTGGATCGGCGCCCCTCCGCGCTGGGCCGCCGATCGGTTCGCCGAGCACGCGGCCGACCTCACGGAGGTGTCGTACGTCGGCACTCCGGCCTACGTGGCGGCCGACGACACGACGTTCACGGACGCGCCGGTGCCGCCGGTCGTGCTGCTGCCGTACTTCGACGCCTTCGTCATCGGCTCTCGTCCCCGCGAGCGACTGTTCCCCGGACCGGCCGCCGCCCGCGCGCTCGCACCGTCGGGCCAGGCGGGCAACTTCCCCGTGCTCCTCGTGGACGGCGTGGTCGCGGGCGTGTGGCACCAGCGGCGGTCGGGCCGCCGCGTCGCCGTGACGGTCGAACCGCTGGAGCGTCTCGACCGCGCCCACACCGCGGCGCTCGAGGCCGAGGTGGAGCGGGTGGGCGCGATCCTCGAGGCCGACCCCGCGCTCACGGTGGGCCCGGTGACCGTCGGCGGCCACGCCTGAGCTCCGGCGGCAGATCGTCCGGAATGGTGGCTAGCGTGGCACCCATGGCCGACAACGACACCCAGAACGACACCCCGTGGGAGCCGCCGCTGGCCGGCACCGAGGTGGAGCAGCTCTTCGGCGCCCTGGACCGGCTGCGCACCACGTTCCGCTGGAAGGCGGGCCACCTCGACGCGGCCGGGCTCCAGGTCCGGATCGGCAGGTCGTCGCTCACCCTCGGAGGGCTCCTCAAGCACCTCGCGGCCGCCGAGGACTTCAACACCACCGTCAAGCTCAGCGGCGCGCCCATCGGTGCGCCCTGGGAGTCCACCGGCTGGGACGGCGACAACGACTGGGAGTTCACCAGCGCGGCCGAGGACTCGCCCGAGGAGCTCTACGCGCTCTGGGACGAGGCGGTCGCCCGCTCCCGCGCCCGGCTGGCGGCGGCCGTCGCCGACGGCGGCCTGGACCAGCACATCCACGCCGCCGACGCGGACGGCAACCACGCCAACCTGCGCCGACTCGTGTGCGACCTGATCGAGGAGTACGGGCGGCACACCGGGCAGGCGGACCTGCTCCGCGAGGCCGTCGACGGCCTCGTCGGGGAGGACCCGCCCCCGGGCTGGCGACCGTGAGGCCGCGTCACCCGTGAGCGGAGTCGCCGGCCTGCGTCCTCGTCTCCACGATCGGGTTTGAGGCGTCTGTCTTCGCCCCCTTCGGCTGCCCACCGGGCGCGTCGCCCTCGGTCGTCGAGCGGACCTTCTCCTCGATCCGCTTTCCGGTCTCGGCGTCGACGCTCGTCCAGTACTGGAACGCGCGCTCGAGCACGTCGCCCTCGACCCCGGCGAGCAGGTGTCCCGCGACGGTCTCCACGAAGGCGTCCCGGATCTCGTCGGTCCACACCTCGCGCACCAGCGTGCCGGGCTGGGAGAAGTCGTCGTCGTCCTCGCGCAGGGTGTACGCCTGGCGCACCATCGCTCCGTCGGCCTCCCAGCCGGCCTCGTCGGGACCGACGTTGTCGGCGTAGCCCCGACCGAACGAGTTCGGCGCATAGACCGGCTCGTCGCCCGTGTGCTCGTAGGCCATCGGGCCGTCCTTGGTGTACGTGTTCACGTCCACGTGAGGGCGGTTGACCGGCAGCTGGAGGTAGTTGGGACCGATCCGGTGCCGGTGCGTGTCGGCGTACGCGAACGCCCGACCCAGCAGCATCTTGTCGGGGCTGAACCCGATGCCCGGGACCAGAGCACTGGGCTCGAAGGCCGCCTGCTCGATCTGGGCGAAGAAGTTCTCCGGGTTGCGGTTCAGCGTCATCGTGCCGACCTTGATCAGGGGGTAGTCGCGGTGCGGCCACACCTTCGTCAGGTCGAACGGGTTGATCCGGTAGGTCTTCGCCTCCTCGTAGGGCATCGCCTGGATCGAGAGCGTCCACGAGGGGAAGTCACCGTTCGCGATCGAGTCGTAGAGGTCGCGTCGGTGGAAGTCGGCGTCCTCGCCGGCGATGCGCGTGGCATCCGCGTCGGTGAGGCTCTCGACGCCCTGGTCGCTGTGGAAGTGGTACTTGATCCAGTGCTTCTCGCCCGCGTCGTTGACCCACAGGTAGGTGTGGGAGCCGTAGCCGTTCATGTGCCGGTAGGTCCTGGGGATCCCGCGATCACCCATCAGGTAGGTCACCTGGTGGGCCGACTCGGGGTTGAGCGACCAGAAGTCCCACTGCATGTTGTTGTCGCGCAGGCCGGAGCCACCGCGCCGCTTCTGCGAGCGGATGAAGTGCGGGAACTTCATCGTGTCGCGGATGAAGAAGACCGGCGTGTTGTTGCCGACGAGGTCGTAGTTGCCCTCGGACGTGTAGAACTTCAGCGAGAACCCGCGCGGGTCCCGCCAGGTGTCGGGGGAGCCCTGCTCGCCGGCCACCGTGGAGAAGCGGGCCAGCATCTCGGTGGTGACGCCGGGCTGGAACAGCGCCGCCTTGGTGTACGCCGACACGTCCTCGGTCGTCTCGAACTCCCCGAACGCGCCCGAGCCCTTGGCGTGCACGTTGCGCTCGGGCACCCGCTCGCGGTTGAAGTGGGCCATCTGGTTCAGGAAGTGCACGTCGTGCAGCAGGATCGGGCCGTCGGCGCCGAGGGTCAGCGAGTTCCGGTCGCTCGGCGCGGGGGCGCCGGTGTCGGTGGTCGAGCCGAGGGCTGCCTCCTCCGAGGGCGCGGTCGCGATCGACTCGTGGTCGCCGGGCGTGGGCAGGTCGGGCATGGGTGTCTCCTCGGATCGTGGTCGAGGTCTTGGCCGTACCCGGCCCGAGCCCGGCGTAGCCCACCACGCGGAGCAGACCCGCCGCGCGCGTCAGGCGCGGCCGTAGAGGTCGCGGATGACGTCCTCGATCTCCGGCTCCTGGATGGACAGGTCCGCGACGTCGTACGCCGCGGCCACGGCCGCGACGATGGGCGCCGCGCTCGCGTCGGCGGGGAACGAGAGCCACTGGCGGGGCCCCTCCACCCGGCGCACCGTGGCGCCCGGGACGTCGATCGGCGGGGCCTCGTCGATGAGGTCCACCACGAGCGTGCGGGACGAGCCTCCCTGCCGGTGCAGCGCGGCCAGGTCCCCGTCGAACACCAGCGTCCCGTGGTCGATCACCATCACCCGTCGGCACAGTGCCTCGATGTCCTGGAGGTCGTGCGTGGTCAGCAGCAAGGTGGTGCCGCGCTCGGCGTTGAGGGTGCGCAGGAAGTCCCGCAGCCGGCCCTTGCTCACCACGTCGAGCCCGATCGTCGGCTCGTCGAGGTAGAGCACCTCGGGGTCGTGCAGCAGCGCCGCGGTGATGTCCCCGCGCATCCGCTGCCCGAGCGAGAGCTGGCGCACCGGGGTGTCGAGCAGGTCGCCGAGGTCGAGCAGCTCGACGTACTCCGCGAGGTTGGCGCGGAAGCGCTCGCTGTCGATCCGGTAGATCTTCTGGAGGAGCTCGTAGGAGTCCCGCAGCGGCAGGTCCCACCACAAGGTGGTGCGCTGGCCGAAGACGACCCCGATCCGGCGGGCCAGCTCGGTGCGGTGCCGGCTCGGCTCGAGGCCCGCCACGTGCAGGTGCCCCGACGTCGGCACCAGGATGCCGGTGAGCATCTTGATGGTCGTGGACTTGCCGGCGCCGTTCGGACCGATGTAGCCGACCATCTCGCCCGCCTCGACGGAGAACGTCAGGTCGCGCACGGCCCGGACCTCGGTGCTCGTCCGGCGGAGGGCGCCGGCCTTCTTGCGGACCACGAAGGTCCGCTCGAGGTCCCGCGCGTCGATGAGTGCCATGTCAGCTCCCGGTGGAGGTGTAGCGGCGCACGCCGGTGCGCCAGGCCAGGGCGGCGACCGCGCACATGAGGGCGCCGACGAGGGGTGGGGCGAGGGCGAACCAGCCGGGGAAGCCGAACGGGTCCTCGCGGTCGAGGAGGTAGAGGCAGGGGTACCAGTTCACGAACGCGACCGGGATCACGAACGTCAGCATCTTGACGACCTCGAGGGGGAAGATGCTGAGCGGGTACTGCGTCATCGTGTTGCCGCCGTAGGTGAAGGCGTTGGCGAACTCGGAGGCGTCCTGGGTCCAGAACTGCACGCAGGAGAAGGTCACGAACAGTGCGAAGAAGATCACGCCGGCCGACACCACCATCAGCAGCGCCACCACCACCTTGCTCGGCGTCCAGTCGACGTGCCACGCGCCCCACGCGAAGACCACGGTGGCCTGGGTGATCCGACCGAGCCGCCGGATCGCGAACCGGTCCGCGCACACCTGCACCAGGAGCGGCACCGGCCGCACCATCATCGCGTCCAGGGTGCCGGTCCGGATGTGCTGGCCGATCTGCTCGACGCTGCCGATCAGCAGGTCGGCCACGCCGATCCCGATCCCGGAGGCGCCGTACAGCAGGGCGATCTCCCACAGCGACCACCCGTCGAGGTCGCCGATCAGGTTGAGCATCAGGGCCAGCCCGACGAAGTCGAGGAAGGTGATGAGCATGCTCGAGAGGGTCAGGATCGCAAAGGACGTGCGGTAGGCGAGGGAGGAGCGGATCCAGAGGCGGGCGATCCGGGCGTACTGACGCGGGGCCTCCCACACCGCGTCGAGGACGTCAGCCACCTTGGACCACCACCTTGCGGGTCGCGGCTGCCACCGTCACCTGGCAGGCCCCGAGCAGCACCACGACCCAGAAGACCTGGAGGCCCAGGGCGGCGAGCAGGTCGAGGCCGACCCGGTGGCCGAGCCAGATGTCCGCGGGGGTCTGGAGGTACGACGCCCACGGCAGCGCGAGCGCGATGGACCGCAAGGGCTCGGGGAAGATCACCAGCGGCAGCACCATCCCGCTGAGGAACAGCGCGGTCACCCCCGAGAGCATCCGCACGCCGCTCTGGTCGAGCAGCCAGAAGGCGGAGGCAGCGACCAGGAAGCGGATCGCGAAGCTCGTCGTCACCGCCAGCACCAGGCTGACCAGGAAGGCGACCGCCGCGGCCCACGACGCCGGCAGCGCGATCTCGAACAGCACGAACCCGACCACGGTCGGGGCCAGCCCGCGGGTCAGGAAGTGGTACGTCGCACGGCCGAGGTCGGACGCGAGGTACCACGGCACCAGCCCCACCGGGCGGTAGAGGTCGATGGCGACGTCACCCGTGCGGATCCGCTCCGCCAGGTCGTCGGTGGTGCCGCCGCCCCAGAGGGCCACGGTCATCAGCAGCGCCTGGCCGATCCAGACGTAGGTGACCGCGTCGGTGGCGTCGTAGCCGCCGGCGTCGGGCTGCTGCGCCCAGAGCGCTAGGTAGGCGTAGGAGTAGATGACCCCGAACACGCAGTTGGTGAAGATGCCCGCGAGCGTCGCCGCCCGGTAGGTGGAGTAGCGCCGGAAGCCGCGCGTCGCGATGGCGACGTAGAGCATGCGGGGACCTCCGGGCCGAGCGTGGGGTGGCTCCGATGGGGAGCGCGCCATCATGCCATGCGCCGCGACGAGGCCTTCGGTCAGCGCGGTCCCGTCGCGGGTGTTGTCGCGGGTGCCCAGCGACGCACGGCCAGCCCGGCCACGAGCGCACCGAGGGTGCCCAGTGTCAGGTCCCCGAGGGTGTCCTCGTACGCCGTGTCGAGCTCGGTCCCGTGCCGGATGAAGGTCCACCACTCGCCGAGCTCCCAGCCGATCGCCAGGACGGCCCCGAGCCCGGTGACGGCAAGCACGACGGCCCACGCCGGGCGGATCCCCACCAGCCAGATCGCGCCCAGGCCGGAGCACAGGAGGGCCCAGTTCACGAAGTGGTTGAGGTCGTCCCAGAACACCACGCTGTCGTAGAGGTCCAGGCTGTTGCCGGTCACGTCGATGAGGAAGGGCAGCATCACCAGCGTGAAGGCGCCGTACGGCGGCCGCCGCCGCGACTGCCGGCGTCGCTCGGCGACGAACCAGATCACGGGTACGACGGCCATCAGCAGCGCGTAGGCGAGCAGCCTGGCTCCGAACGCCTTGTCGGCGAACCGCTCGATGCCCGGCACGAGCGCGGCGAAGGCCAGCTGGGCCAGGGTGAGCACGTAGACGCAGACGGGCAGCCACCACGGCAGCGGGCGTCGCGGGCTGCTCATGCCCCGGACCCTAGCGACGACGGCGGGACCGGCCGGGGAGAATGGCCGGATGTCCGACGCGCCGCGCCACTGGCCCTATCCCGTGGGTCTCCGGCTCGCGGGGCGCCGGGTCGTCGTGGTCGGCGGTGGGCACGTCGCGCAGCGGCGGGTGCCGGCGTTGCTGGGTGCGGGCGCCCAGGTGGTGCTGGTGTCGCCGGAGGTGACCCCGGCGATCGAGGGCCTGGCCGGCGAGATCACCTGGCACGAGCGGCGCTTCGAGGAACCCGACCTCGACGGCGCGTGGTACGTCCTGGCCGCCACCGACGACCCCGTCGTCAACGCCGCGGTCGCAATTGCCGCCGAGGAGCGGCGGGTCTTCTGCGCCCGGGCCGACGACGCCCGCGAGTCGAGCGCCTGGACGATGGCCGCCGGCCACCACGGCAGCGTGACGGTGGCGGTGGTGGGCAACCGCGAGCCACGGCAGTCGGCGGCGCTGCGCGACGAGATCGTCACCGCGCTGCGCGACGGCCACCTCGCGACGACGGGGGCGTTGGAGCACGCGCCGGGCGTGGTGCTGGTCGGGGGCGGCCCGGGCGATCCGGAGCTGGTCACCGTGGCCGCGCGGCACGCGCTCGCGTCCGCCGACGTGGTGGTGGCCGACCGGCTGGCTCCCCGCGAGCTCCTCGACGAGCTCGGTCCGCACGTTGAGCTGGTCGACGTCGCCAAGCTGCCGCGCGGGCGGTCGGCCCGCCAGGAGGACATCAACGCGCTGATCGTCGCGCGGGCGCTGGCGGGGAAGCGCGTGGTGCGCTTCAAGGGCGGGGACAGCTTCGTCTTCGGGCGCGGCTTCGAGGAGCTCGAGGCCTGCGCCGCGGCCGGGGTGCCGGTCACCGTGGTGCCCGGCCTGACCTCGGCCCTCGCCGTCCCGGCCCGAGCGGGCATCCCGGTCACCCACCGCGGCGTCGCCCACGAGTTCACCGTGGTGTCCGGACACCTGCCGCCGGGCCATCCCGAGTCACTGGTCGCCTGGGACGCCCTGGCCAGGCTGCGCGGCACCCTCGTGCTGCTGATGGCCGTCGACAACGCGCCGGCCATCGCGGCCAGCCTGGTGGCCGGGGGACGCCCCGCGGACACGCCCGTCGCCGTGCTGGTCGAGGGCACGCTCCCGGGGGAGCGGGCGACGTACTCCACCCTGGGTCGGCTCGGCGACGACCTGGCCCGCGACGCCGTGCGGCCGCCGGCGATCATCGTCATCGGCGACGTGGTGGCCGTGGCACGCCCCGAGATCTACGGACCCGCGCACGTCGATGGCTGAGCTCGTCGCGGTGACGTCGGCCGACGACCCGCGGCTGGCCGACTACCGCGACCTGCGCGACGTGGAGCTGCGCAAGAGCCTCGAGGCGGCGCACGGGCTCTTCCTCGCCGAGGGGGAGAAGGTGGTGCGGCGCGCGGTCGAGGCGGGCTACGCCCCGCGGTCCTTCCTGATGGCCGAGCGGTGGCTGCCCGGGCTGGCGGACCTGCTCGAGAGCACCGACGCGCCCTGCTTCGTGATGACCGAGGCGCTGGCCGAGGAGGTCACCGGCTTCCACGTGCACCGAGGAGCCCTGGCGTCCCTGGCGCGGACGCCGCTGCCCGACCTCGACGACGTGCTCGCCGGCGCGCGCTCGGTGCTGGTTCTCGAGGACCTGGTCGACCACACCAACGTCGGCGCGGTGTTCCGGTCCGGGGCGGCGATGGGCTTCGACGCGGTGCTCCTCGCGCCGCGCTGCGCCGACCCGCTCTACCGCCGTGCGGTCAAGGTCGCGATGGGCGCCGTCTTCTCGGTCCCGTGGACCCGCCTCGAGGACTGGTACGACGCCCTTCCGGCGCTCTCGGCCCGCGGCTTCACCACGATGGCCCTGACCCTGGCCGAGGACTCCGTGCCCATCGAGGAGGCCGTCCACGGCGTCGACCGGCTGGCCCTCGTGCTCGGCTCCGAGGGGCACGGGCTGTCCCCCCGGTGGGAGGCCGCCGCCGACGTGCGGACGACGATCCCGATGGCTCCCGGCATCGACTCGCTGAACGTCGCGGCCGCCTCGGCGGTCGCCTGCTACGTCGCCGCCCGGCGCTGACGTCGGTCCGACCCGCTCAGAGCCCGGCGTCCTCGCGGATCAGCGCCAGCGCCGCGGCGGCGGTCACCTCGGGACCGAGCACGACCTCGTCGAGGCCCTGGACGAGCGGCCGTGGGTGGTACCACTCCCGCAGCTCGGCCTCCCCGAAGTCGTCGGCGACCGGCTTGGTCGCGTGCCGGCGCACGGTCTCCTCCAGCGGCACGTCCCACAGGTACGCCGTGGAGAGGCCGACGTGGTCACGGACCAGGCAGCGCAGCATCGCGCCGTACTTCCCGGCGCCGAGGATGCCGTCGACCACCACGTGCATTCCCCGGTCCAGGGCGAAGCGAGCGGCGGCGTCGACCAGGTCCACGGCCATGGTGCCGGGCACGTCCCGGGCGCGGAGCACCTCGCGGCGCAGGAGGTCCTGGGAGACCCAGGCGAGATCGCGCTCCCGCTCGCGCTGCAGGGCGCGCGCCACGGTGCTCTTGCCCGAGCCGGAGTTGCCGCGCAGGACCACGAGGCGGGTGTCCGCCGACCCGGTCGGGCGCGCGGCCACGTCGAGCGCGTGCACGATCTCGAGCCCGTCCTCCTCGTCCATCTCCTCGCCGATCGCCACGAAGCCGCGGGCGCGCACCAGCCGGAGCGACGGCACGTTCCACGGGCCGACCGACGCCAGCACGCGGGTGACCTCGGGCGCCTCGCGGGCCCGGTCGAGCAGGAGGGCGAGCGTGGCGCGGGCGAGGCCGCGCCGGCGGTGGGCCGGGTCGATGGCGTAGCCGACCTCGACCGTCCCGTCCGCGTGGGGTGCCTCGTGGAAGCCGGCCTTGCCCACCGGGACCCCGTCGGCCAGGACGACGCCGGTCACCCACGCCTCGTCCTCCGGGGTGACGGCGACCTGCTCCGCGCGCCGCACCCACGTGCTCCGGGACTCCGCGCTCGTCAGCCACGGCGAGAGCGGCACGGGGGAGAGCCGGGTCGCTGCCGCGGCGTCCCCCGCTGCGAGCGCGCGGAGGGTGGGGAGCGGGAGCTGCGCGATGGTGACGGTCATGAGGTCCGCTGCCGCAGGGCCTCGTGCAGGACGATCGAGGCCGCCGCGGCCATGTTGAGCGAGCTGGCCGCGCCGCGCATGGGGATCGACACCGTCGCGTCGGCGCCCTCGCGCCAGCCGGCCGCCAGGCCGGTCGTCTCGTTGCCGACGACGATCACGAGCGGTCCGGTGAGATCGGCGTCCCGGACGTCGAGTCCGGCGCCCTCGTCGAGGCCGACGACCCGGTGGCCGGTGCCGGCCGCCCAGTCGAGCACCTCGCGCGGCGACGGGACGCGCGCCAGATCGAGCGCGAACAGGGAGCCGGTGCTGGCCCGCACCGCGCGCGGGTCGTAGGGATCCGCGGCGTGGCCGGTGACGACCGACCCGCCGGCGCCGAACGCGTCGGCCGAGCGGGCGACCGTGCCGATGTTTCCGGGGCTGGTGGGGCGGTCCAGGGCGACCACGAGCGAGTCCGGCGGCGAGCCGGCCCAGGTCGTCCTCGGGGATCGCGACGACGGCGACCAGCTCGGGGGTCTCGTCCTTGCCACCGAGCTCGGCGAGCAACGCCGGCGCGAGGACCACGCGCTCGGCGCGCGCCAGGGCCGGCTCGCGGGAGTCCCAGAGGTGGGCCGCCCAGGCCGAGCGCCGGTCCCGGTCGTCGCCGAGCAGGGCGCGGACCGTCCAGCCGTGCTCGACCGCGGCCGAGATCGGCCGGACCCCCTGGACCAGGAACTCGCCGAGACGATGGCGCTTGGTGCGGTTGTCCAGCAGCGCCTGCCACTGCTGGAACCGGGCGTTGCGGGTCGTGACTCTCACCGGCAGGTCCTCACGCGGGCCAGCCCGGCGGGAACTCGTCGGCGGCCTTGTCGTGCGCCTTGCCCAGCCTCTTGCGGGCCTTGGTGGGCAGCCGGTCGCCGAAGACGGTGCCGTAGGTGTGGTCGGTCTCGTGCTGGAGGCACCGGGCCAGCAGCCCGTCGCCGGAGAACGAGACCGGCTCGCCGTCCAGGCCGGTCCCGGTGACCGACGCCCAGTCGGGCCGGGCGCACTCGACGAACGCCCCCGGGTAGGACAGGCAGCCCTCGTCCGCGTCGTCGAGGTTGCGGTCCTTGCCCTCCGGGAGCGTCACGACCGGGTTGCAGACGACCCCCACCGTGTGGGTGCCGCTCTCGTCGGGGCAGTCGAAGCAGAACACCGCGAGGTCGACCCCGATCTGGCAGGCCGCCAACCCGACACCGTCGGCGGCGTACATGGTCGCGACCATGTCGGCGACCAGGGTGCGGAGGCCGTCGTCGTACGTCGTGACCGGCCGGTTGGGCCGGTGCATCACGTCGGTCCCCCACCGGGTGATGGACCGGACGGAGCCGCCGTCGGGAAGCGGCCCGTGCGGGGTCAGGGGCTGGTCGGGCATGGCCGGAATGCTAGTGCCGGTCGGCGTGACCACCGACACGGGGAAGGGCCGGTGCCGGAAGGTGAAACTGCGGGTTACGTTGAGGGTATGGACCCCACCTCGAGGACCCACGGTCTCGCCGCAGGGGAGTCGCGTGACCCGATCGGGCTGCTGGTCGCCGGTCTCAACCGGCTGGCCCAGAGCGACCTGCTGGACCGGGTGGGGCTGCGCAAGCCGGTCGAGCGCGCCGTCTTCGCCGTCACCCGCACCGGCTTCCGCACCCTCGCCACGGCGAGCCGGGCCTTCACGACCCGGGGCACCCGCGGCGCCGACGGCGTCCGGGCGCCGGCGGCCACGGCGCACGGCGTGTTCGACCTGACGCCCACCGAGGACGAGCAGCTGCTCGTCGACGTGGTCACCGAGTTCGCCGCCGAGGTGGTGCGGCCCGCCGCGGCCGAGGCGGACGAGGCCTGCGCACCCCCCGAGGCCGTGCTGAAGGCCTCCTTGGAGATCGGGCTGCCGGTGCTCGGCGTGCCCGAGTCGCTCGGCGGCATCGCCGAGGAGCGCTCGGCGATGGCCGGCACCCTCGTCGCCGAGGCGCTCGCGCACGGGGACCTGGGCCTCGCCGTGGCGACCCTGGCGCCGGGCTCCGTGGCGACGGCGCTCGCCCTGTGGGGGAGCGACGAGCAGCAGCAGACCTACCTGCCGGAGTTCACCGGCGACGACGTGCCCGCGGCCGCCCTGGCCCTGATGGAGCCCACCGTCCTCTTCGACGTGCTGCGGCCGCAGACCACGGCCCGCCGCGACGGTGACGACCTGGTGCTGGACGGGATCAAGTCCGCTGTGCCGCGGGGCACCGACGCCGTCCTCTTCGTGGTGGGGGCCCTGCTCGACGACGAGCCGGTGCTCGTCCTCGTCGAGGGTGGCACCGACGGGCTCAGCGTCGCCGACGACCGATCCATGGGCGTGCGGGCCGCCGCCTTGTCGCGCCTCACACTCGACGGGGTGCGGGTGCCGGCCTCGGCCGTGCTCGGCGGCACCGACGGGTCGTCGTACGTCGAGTGTGTGCGGCTGTCGCGGCTCGCGTGGTGCGCCCTCGCCGTCGGCACCGGCCAGGCGGTGCTCGACTACGTGACGCCGTACGTCAAGGAACGCCGGGCCTTCGGCGAGCCGATCGCGCACCGCCAGTCGGTGGCCTTCATGGTCGCCGACCTGGCCATCGAGCTGCAGTCGATGCGGCTGCTGACCTACAAGGCGGCCTCCCGGGCCGCGCGCGGCGAGGACTTCACGCGGGATGTCGCGCTGGCCCGCTCGCTGTGCGCGAGCAAGGGCATGCGGATCGGCCTGGACGGCGTCCAGCTGCTCGGCGGGCACGGCTTCGTCAAGGAGCACCCGGTGGAGCGGTGGTACCGCGACCTCCGGGCCGTCGGCGTCATGGAAGGTGCGGTGCTGGTCTGATGATCAATCTCGAGACCCCGAAGAAGCACCGGGTGCTGATCGACCAGGCGCACCAGGTCGCGATGAACATGCTGCGGCCCATCTCGCGCAAGTACGACCGCGCCGAGCACGCCTATCCCCACGAGCTCGACATGCTCGCGGCGATGATCGACGGGCTGGAGAAATCGGGCGGCAACGAGGGGGCCGGTGCCGTCGGCGTGCGGCGCGAGGAGGACGACGGCGACGGCCGGGTGCGCAACGGCGCCAACCTCGCCTCCGTGCTGTCCGTGGCCGAGATGTGCTGGGGCGACACCGGGCTGCTGCTCTCCATGCCGCGCCAGGGCCTGGGCAACTCCGCGATCGCCTCGGTCGCCGACGAGGAGCAGTCCCAGCGGTTCGCGGGTCTGTGGGCCTCGATGGCGATCACCGAGCCGGGGACCGGCTCCGACTCCGCCGGCATCGCGACCACCGCGATCCTCGACGGCGACGAGTACGTCCTCAACGGGGAGAAGATCTACGTCACCTCCGGCGAGCGCTCGGACGCCGTCGTCGTGTGGGCGACCCTGGACAGGTCGCTCGGGCGAGCCGCCATCAAGTCCTTCGTGGTCCCCAAGGGAACGCCGGGCATGACCGTGGAGCGGCTCGAGCGCAAGCTGGGGATCCGCGCCTCGGACACGGCGACGATCCGCTTCACCGACTGCCGGGTGCCGGCCGCCAACCTGCTGGGCTCGCCCGACGTGGACGCCAAGCAGGGGTTCGCCGGGGCGATGGCGACCTTCGACAACACCCGCCCGCTGGTGGCCGCGATGGCCGTCGGCTGCGCCCGGGCCTCCCTCGACCTGACCCGCGACCTGCTGGCCTCCGCCGGCGTCGAGGTGGACTACGACCGGCCGGCCCAGAACCAGTCCGCCGCGGCGGCGAAGTTCCTCCAGATGGAGGCCGACCTCGAGGCCGCCAGGTTGCTGACGATGCAGGCCGCGTGGCTGGCCGACAACCGCACGCCGAACTCGCTGGAGGCCTCGATGGCGAAGGCGAAGGCGGGCCGGGTCGGCTCCGACATCACCCTGTCCTGCGTCGAGCTGTGCGCGTCGGTCGGCTACAGCGAGTCCGAGCTGCTCGAGAAGTGGGCCCGCGACTCCAAGATCCTCGACATCTTCGAGGGCACCCAGCAGATCCAGCAGCTGATCGTGGCCCGCCGGATCCTCGGGCTCACCAGCGCCGAGCTCAAGTAGCCGCCGGCCGTCTGGACCTGCGGTTTGGTCACAAACCGCAGGTTTCGGCGCCGATTTGTTGCGGTTTGTCACCAAACCGCAACGCCTCAGGCGTTGAGACCGGCCAGGGCGAGCACGTCGTCGGGGCCGTCCAGGTCGGGCGTGGCGAGGAAGACGGTGCTGACGTCGCGGGCGGCGAGGGCGGCGTACCGCTCCCGCTGGTCGGCGACGGTGCCGGCGTGCTTGCGGGCCGCGAACGCGGCCGCGGCCGTCCGCCCGCGGTGGCGCTCCACCCGGGCCCAGACGTCGTCCCGGTCGCGGCCGATGACCGGCAGGTCGAGCACGGTGACCGCGACCTCGGCGGGGTCGCGGCCGACCTCCGCGCAGTGGCGCCGCAGGACGGCGACCTTGTGCGCCAGGACGGCGTCGTCGCCCGCGGGGAGGTTGCAGGCGTCGCCGTGCGTGGCCGCGATGCGGAGGGTACGACGCTCGCCCGACCCGCCCACGATGACGGGGACCGGGCCGGCCGGACGGGGGTACGACGTCGTCTCCGGCAGCCCGGAGACCGGATCGGCCTTCGTGCCGGGTGCCCACAGGGCGCGCATGGTGACGATCGCGGACTCGAGGGCGTCGAGGCGGTCCCGGGCGGGCGGGAAGGCCAGCCCGTGGGCGAGGTGCTCGCGCTCCCACCAGCCCGCCCCGATGCCCACGAAGGCTCGCCCACCGGTCAGCGCCGAGAGGGTGGCCGCCGCCTTCGCGGTGATGCCGGCGGAGCGGAAGGTCACCGGCGTGCACAGGGTGCCGAGCCGCAGCCCGGTCCCGGCGCCCGCCAGGGCGCCCAGCGTGACCCACGGCTCCGGGATCGGCTCCCAGGCCCGGCCGACCTGCGGGATCTGGATCAGGTGGTCCATCAGCGCGAGTCCCGGCGAACCCGGCCTCGTCGGCCGCCCGGGCCATCTCCTGCAGCCAGAGCAGCGGATCCTCGCCCCACGGGAAGCGCGACACCTGCAGGACGACCTCGACCCCGGTGCTCGCGCGGCGGTCGGGTCCGCTGGCGGCCGACCGCGGTTGCGGAGCCGCGGGTCGCGCTGCCTCCTCGACGTCCACGGGCACCACCTGGTCCCAGCCCTCGAGAGCCAGCTCGGTGGGCGTGGTGGCGACCCGGGCGAGCTGGGAGGCGAGCACCGGGGCGGGCACGGGCCGCTCGCGGGTCGCGTTCCGGCGGCGGCACTCCGCGGCGGGGGTCTGCATCACGACGACCACGGCCGGCAGTCCGGCGGCTCGGGCTGCGGCCAGCCAGGCCCGCCGCCGGTCGGCGTCCAGGCCGAGCGTGTCCACCACGGTGGTGAGCCCGCGACCGAGTCGGGCGGCCACGACCGTCTCGAGCAGGGCGAAGGCGTCGGCGGAGGCGTCGAGGTCGTGCGGCCCGCTGCCGACGACCCCCCGCAGGTCGTCCGACGAGACCACCTCCGCGGCGCGGTACCGCGCCGCGGCCCAGGTCGACTTGCCCGAGCCCGACGCGCCGACCAGCACCACGAGAGCCGGGTCCGGGAGCCGCACGTGCGGAGTCTCCCAGACGTGGGACCGCCCCGCTCCGGTGATCGGAGCGGGGCGGGGCGGGTGGCAGGGGACAGGAGCGCCAGGAGGTCAGGCGGCGCGGTACGGGTCGTGGTCGGCGAGCTTGGCCTCCATCCGGATCCGGTCGAGCCGAGCCAGGATCTGCTGCTCCTCCTGGGCGTCGCGCACGCACTTGGCCAGGGAGAACGACGAGGTGACCAGGAAGATCGTGCCGAGGGAGAGGAACGCGCGGACCCAGGGGTCGGCGGGGATGTAGTAGATGGCGAAGAGCATGCCGAGCATCGCGACGATGAACGCGATGCCGGACTGCAGGAAGAAGGCGTTGGTGTTCTTGGACGAGGTGGGCTGACTCATGGGAGCACTCTGGCCGCACCAGGGATGCCCAGGGACCCGTCGTCGTACTCCGTCGGCCTGAGTAGCGCTACCCGATGTGGTCGGATGTCCCGCATGAGGATGTACGCCGCCGCGCCGGCCCGCGCCACCCGTCAGATCATCGCCGACCTGCTCTTCGTCCTCTGGCTGGTCCTGTGGGTCTGGATGGCCGGCACCGTCCACGACACGACCTTGCTGCTGGCCGGTCCCGGCCGGCAGACCGAGGAGTCGGCCACCGCCCTGTCGGAGAAGCTCCGCGACGCGGGCAGCTCCCTCGACGACCTGCCGCTGGTCGGGGACGGGATCGCCACGCCGTTCGACGAGGCGGCCGACGCCTCCGACGGCATCGCTGCGGCCGGCCGGGCCCAGGTGGAGGCGGTGGAGGACCTGGCGTTCTGGCTCGGCCTCGCCGTCGGGGCGATCCCCATCCTGGTGGTGTCCGCGTTCTACCTGCCGGTGCGCTACCGCTTCATCCGGCGCGCGACCGCGGGACAGCGCTTCGTCGACGCCGGGGAGGACCTCGACCTGTTCGCGCTCCGGGCTCTGGCCCGGCAGCCGATGCACGTGCTGGCCAAGGTCAGCGACGACCCCGCCGGGGCGTGGCGCCGGCAGGACCCGGTGGTCACGCGCACCCTGGCCGAGCTGGAGCTGCGGGCCAACGGCCTGCGCCCCCCGCGCGTGCAGGCAGGATGACCGCCATGGCGACGGCCCGCAGCAAGCTCATCATCGAGACGCTCCAGGAGGCGTTCGCCCCGTTGATGAAGGCGGACCCGCGCGCCTTCCGGGGCAAGTACCGGAAGATGGCCGGTGACCCGCACGCCTTCTACCGGGGCAGCGCCTGCCTGTTCTACGCCGACGTGACCGCGCGGGACGACCCGTTCGCCGCCGGGGACAGCGGGCGGATCTGGATCCACGGTGACCTGCACGTGGAGAACTTCGGCACCTACCTCAACGCCGACGGCCGCCTGGTCTTCGACATCAACGACTTCGACGAGGCCTACCTGGGCCGGTTCACCTGGGACCTCCAGCGCTTCGCCGCCTCGCTGGCCCTGGTCGGCTGGCAGAAGGCATTGCCGGAGGAGGCCGTGCGACGGCTGGTCGGCCGCTACGCCCGCGCCTACCTGGGCCAGGTGGACGCCTACCGACGCACCGACGACGACGCCGACGACTTCGCGCTCTACCTCGACAACACCGAGGGTGCGATCCACGCGGCGCTCGAGGTCGCGCGGCTCCAGCGCCGCGCCGACCTGCTCGACGACCTGACGATCGTGCAGAAGGGGGTGCGGATGTTCGCCGCCGACGACACCCTCCGCCCGCTCCGGGCACCGGAGAAGAAGAAGGTCGTCGCCGCCTTCGAGGCGTACCTCGCGACGATCCCCGACGACAAGCGCTTCGACCGCGACCTCTTCTACGACCTGCGCGACGTGGTCGGCAAGTCCGGGTTCGGCATCGGCAGCGCCGGGCTGCCGGCGTACAACGTGCTCGTCGAGGGCTACAGCCAGGCTCTGGACAACGACGTCGTGCTGTCGATGAAGCAGGCGAACGTCCCGGCGGTGAGCCGCTTCGTGGACACCGCCGACGTGGACGCCTACTTCACCCACGAGGGTCACCGCACCGTCGCGAGCCAGCGCGCGCTGCAGGTGCACACGGACCCGCTGCTGGGCTACACCGATCTCGACGGCGTGGGGTACGTCGTCTCGGAGGTGTCGCCCTACGAGATCGACCTCGACTGGGATGAGCTCTCCGAGCCCGACGAGATTGCGGGCGTGGTGGACCTGCTCGGCCGGGCCACGGCCAAGATCCACTGCGCCTCCGACGAGGACAGCGACCAGGACCTCGTCGACTTCCAGGTGGAGGAGGCGATCGCGGCCAGCGTGCAGGGTCGGCGTCGGGAGTTCGTCACCTGGCTGACCGACTTCGCGATGACGTACGCCAGCACCGTGCGCGCCGACCACGCCCTGTTCGTCGACGCCTTCCGCGAGGGGAAGATCGGCGTCTCGGCGACCTGACGCAACCCGTCAAGCTCAGGCCCGCCGGACCAGCCCCGGGCTCAGTCGTTCGCCGCGGGGCCGGACGGGGTGGCGACCAGGGTCGCCGGCGGCGTCCACCCGGCGGCGTCGAAGGCCCGGCCGACCTCGGCGGCCACCCGGTCCACCTCGTCGACGGCGACGAGGGCGATGGCGGAGCCGCCGAAGCCGCCGCCGGTCATCCGCGCCCCGAGCGCACCGGCCGCCACGGCCGCCTCGACGGCGAGGTCGAGCTCGGGGCAGGACACCTCGAAGTCGTCGCGCAAGGAGGCGTGGGACCCGAGGAACAGCCGACCGAGCCCCGACCAGTCGGCCGCGTCGATGGCGGTGACCGCCGCGGTGACGCGGGCGATCTCGGTGACCACGTGACGGCCTCGTCGAGCGAGGCGCTCGTCGTCGAGGCCGGCCACGTCCTCCTCGCTGGCCGCGCGGAGGGTGGGCACCCCGAGCAGGCGGGCGGCCTCCTCGCAGTCGTGCCGTCGCGAGGCGTACCCGCCGTCGTTCAGGGCGTGCGAGACACCGGTGTCCATCACCAGCACCGCGGGAGCGTCCCGCCCCAGGGCCACCGGACGGCTGGATCCGGCGGTGAAGTCGATGAGGAGCGCGGTGCCGGGCTCGGCGAGCATGGACACCGTCTGGTCCATGCCGCCCGTGGGCGCGCCGGCGATCTCGGTCTCCGCGCGCATGCAGGCCTCGACGAGGGCCTGGCGCAGCCCGGGAGTGACCGGCTCCCCGACCAGCGCCATCACCGCCATCGCCACGGCGCACTCGATCGCCGCCGAGCTGGACAGCCCGGCCCCCAGCGGGACCGTGCTGTCCACGAACAGGTCGGCGCCCGTGACCTCGACGCCGCTCTCGCGCAGCGCCCACGGCACCCCGGCGGCGTACGCCGCCCAGCCGGGCACCGTGCCCGGTCCCACGTCGTCGAGGTGGCCCTCCCAGACCGTCGGACTGCTGGCTGCTCGTCAGCCGCAGCCGGCCGTCCGAGCGCGGCGCCGCGGCCACGTAGGTGCGGTGCGGGAGGGCGACCGGCAGGCACAGCCCGCCGTTGTAGTCGGTGTGCTCGCCGATCAGGTTCACCCGGCCCGGCGCGTGACCCACCACCGCGGCCTCGCCGGCGTACGCCGCGGCGAACGCCGCGCGGGTCGAGGCGACGAGGTGCTGCGGGTCACCGGGCGCGAGGTGGTGCGGCATGGCTGAACCCTAGGCCGTGACCTCCCGATCGGGTGCTCGTTGGACTGACTACCCACGAGCCGCCGTCCATCGTCCATGGGGTTCGGTGGGCGGCACCCGCGGAGCTGTGGGGGCGCCCGGCCCGGGACCGATCCGGGCGGGGCGCGTCCGCGGGCGGGGTAGATTCGACGCTCGTGCACTTCCTCCACGACACCCGGCCCGGGCACGACCTGACCTACGACGACGTCTTCATGGTGCCGCGGCACTCGGCCGTCGCGAGCAGGTACGACGTGGACCTGGCGACCCAGGACGGCACCGGCGCCACGGTGCCCCTCGTGGTGGCGAACATGACCGCGATCGCGGGCAAGCGGATGGCCGAGACCGTGGCCCGGCGGGGCGGGCTGACGGTGATCCCGCAGGACATCCCGCTGCCGGTGGTCGCCGACGTCGTGGCCTTCGTCAAGGCCCGGCACCGGGTCTTCGACACTCCCATCGAGCTGTCGCCCACCCAGACGGTCGCCGAGGCCCTGTCGCTGATCCCCAAGCGGGCACACCGGGCCGCCGTGGTCACCCGCGACGGCGTCCCGCTGGGCGTGGTCGCCGAGGCCGACTGCGCCGACGTCGACCGTTTCGCCCAGGTCCAGGACGTGATGAACCCGACGATGGTCCTCATCGACGCCGGCACGGAGCCGCGCACCGCCTTCGAGCGGCTCGACGCCGCGGCGCACGCGCCGCTCGCGGTCGCCGTGGACGGTGCGGGCCGCCTCGTGGGCGTGCTGACCCGGATCGGTGCGCTGCGCGCGACGCTCTACGCCCCGGCCCTCGACGTCGACGGGTCGCTGCGGATCGCCGCCGCCGTCGGCGTCAACGGCGACGTCGCCGTCAAGGCGGCCGCCCTGCTCGAGGCCGGTGTCGACTGCCTGGTCCTCGACACCGCGCACGGTCATCAGGAGCGGATGCTGGAGGCGCTGCGGCGCGGTCCGCGCGCTCGACCCGCAGGTGCCCGTGGTGGCCGGCAACGTGGTCGTCCCGGGAGGGCACGGAGGCCCTGATCGACGCCGGCGCGGACATCGTCAAGGTCGGCGTCGGCCCGGGCGCCATGTGCACGACGCGGATGATGACCGGCGTCGGCCGTCCGCAGTTCTCGGCCGTGCACGAGTGCGCCACCGCGGCCCGCGAGCGTGGCCGCCACGTGTGGGCCGACGGCGGGGTCCGGCACCCGCGAGACGTCGCCCTCGCGCTGGCGGCCGGGGCGGCGTCGGTGATGATCGGCTCGTGGTTCGCGGGGACCCACGAGTCGCCGGGGGACCTCCTGCACGACGCCGACGGGCGAGCCTTCAAGCGGTCCTTCGGCATGGCGTCCGCGCGCGCGGTGGCCAGCCGAACGGCGGGGGAGTCGGCCTTCGACCGCGCCCGCAAGGGCCTCTACGAGGAGGGCATCTCCTCCTCGCGCATGTACCTCGACCCGGCCCGGTCGGGGGTGGAGGACCTGATCGACGAGATCTGCTCCGGCCTGCGGTCCGCCTGCACCTACGCCGGTGCGACCACCCTGGAGGAGCTCCACGAGCGGGCCGTCGTCGGCGTGCAGAGCGCGGCGGGCTTCCACGAGGGCCGCCCCCTCGCCTCCTCCTGGAGCTAGCGCGAGCTGCGCGCCGTGCGACCGCGCACCACGCCGACGAACTCCTGCGTGCGTTCGTCGTCGCGCGCCACCAGCCAGGCCAGCGCGATCTCGGTCTCGGGCACGTCGAGGACCCGCACCGCCACGACGTCCTTGCGGTGGTGCAACCGCGCGACGGACATCGGCAGCACGACCACCGCACTGCCGGAGGCGGCGACCTCGACCGCCTCGCCCGTTGTCATCGGTGGGAAGTCGACCTGGGGGACGTCGGGCACGAACCCCTCCGGCGGCCCGAGGGCGAACTGCTCGCCGCCGAGGTCGGCCAGCGGGATCTCGTCGTACGCCGAGACGACGTGGTCGCGCGACACGACGACCACCGGCAGCTCCTGGTAGAGCGGGATGCGGTGGAGCCCCTCCCGGTCGACCGGTCCGCGCACGAGCACCATGTCGACCTCGCCACCCCGGAGGGCGGCCTCGGCGTCCTCGGGTTCGAGGGGCACGAGCTCAAGGGGGTCACGCGGTCGGCGTTCGCGCCAGGTCCGGGCCCACTTGTCCGGGACCACCCCGGTGACGAAGCCGATGCGCAGCGCGGGCGGCCGTGGTGGGGCCGTCGGGGTCATGCGACCAAAGTAGCGACCTGAACCCCCGTCGAGGAAAAACTCCTCCCGGGTGGTTTATCGGTCGGTGGCCTGGCGCATGATTCGCACCATGAAGAACACACGAGTCTCCGTCGTCGCGGCAGGGGCCACCCTGGCGCTGACCGCCACCGTCATGTCGATAGCGCCAGCGACCGCCGCCCAGTCGGGTCCCGTGCAGGGCCAGGCCTTCCAGGCGTCCGCCGGCGTGCACGCCTCCGCCCTGGCGCTCGGGAGGCGCAAGACCAAGCTCAAGGTCAAGACCACCGCCAACGCGGTCGTCGTGCTGCAGCCCGCGGTCGTGTCCGGCAAGGTGAACGGCCCCAAGCGCAAGGTCATGCTCCAGCTGAAGAACGCCTACGGCTGGAAGAAGGTCGACAAGGACAAGAGCAACAAGAAGGGGAAGTACGCGCTCGAGGTGCCGACCAAGTGGTACGGCAAGAAGAAGATGCGCGTCGTGGTGCCGGCGACCCGGCAGTTCCAGGGCAAGGTCAAGAAGGTCGCCGTGAAGGTGACCGAGGGCTACGTCCCCGCCGGCAACAAGAAGGCCTGGACGCGCATCTCGTCGTACAAGACGCGCTACAACCCGTGCCAGACGATCAAGTTCGCCGTGAACCCGAGCATGCTGCCCGCGGACGGCATCGCCGTGCTCAACGAGGCGATCTTCCGCATCGAGCTGGCCACCGGGCTGAAGTACAAGTACTCCGGTGCGACCAGCGCCATCCCGTTCCGCACCACACCGGGCAAGGAGCAGGACAAGAAGGCCAACCTGTCGGTGGCGTGGAGCACGCCGGACACCGACGCCTCCAACCTCGCCGGTGGCGTGCTGGCCCGCGGTGGCTTCACCAAGGCCCAGTGGGTCGCCAAGCGCAAGACCTACAAGCTGACCAAGACCGGTCTGCTGATGGACGCCAGCGACACCTACGAGGACCGCGGCTTCGCCAACGGCGGCGGTCTGGGCGCCGTGCACATGCACGAGCTCACGCACGCGGCCGGCCTCGGCCACAGCAACGACCCGCTGCAGATCATGTACCCGTACACCGACCCCACGCGCCCCGCGCTGTTCGGTGCCGGTGACCTCTCGGGCCTGAAGCAGTCCGGCATGGACGCGGGCTGCCTCAGCAGCGGCAACGCTCGCGTGGTCGTCGACGGCCCGGAGCTGACCCCGACGAGCCTGCCCTGATCGGGAGGGCAGGACCGGTGTGACACGAGGGCCCGGAGGACGTGAAGTCCTCCGGGCCCTCGTGCGTCCGGACCGTCGGCTCAGGGCTGGAGCGCGGGATCGTCGGGCGGGGCCAAGGTGAGGACCAGGTCCTCGATGCGCGCGTCCGTCTCGAGGTCGTCCTCGAGGCGGCGGAACCGGAGCGCCAGGTGGTCCTCGGTGTCGTTGCCGGCCAGGTCGACGGCGGCGACCACGAACACCCGCTGCGGCCCGACGTACTCCAGGTGGAGATAGGTGATGCGCTCGATCTCGGGATGGGCCAGCAGCCGGGACAAGACCTCCGCCTGCTGCTCGGCAGTGACGCCGCGGCCCAGGAGGTACTCCATGTTGCGGCGCATCAAGAAGACGGCCACGACCGCCAGCAGCACGCCGACCGCGATCGAGCCGAGCGCGTCCCAGACCGGGTCCCCGGTCAGCTGGTGGAGCCCGATGCCGGCCGCCGCGATCAGCAGGCCCAGCAGCGCCGCGAAGTCCTCGAGGAACACCGCGCGCACCGTCGGGTCGGACGTGTGGTTGACGTAGCGCAGCGAGTGCAGACCCCGGCTCCGCGCCTCGCCGCGGACCTGGCGGCTGGCCTGCAGGAACGAGCCGCCCTCCAGCACGAAGGCCACCGCGAGCACGACGTAGTTGATCGTGAACCGCGTCTCCTCGGCGGTGCTGGAGAGCTCGGAAACGCCGTGCCACACCGACACCATCGCGCCCGCGGAGAACAGCCCGAAGGCCGCCACCAGGGACCAGATGTACGTCGACCGGCCGTACCCACGCGGGTGCGCGTCGTCGCGCGGCCGCCGGCCGCGGCGCTCGGCGATGAGCAGGAAGACCTCGTTGCCGGTGTCGGCCCACGAGTGTGCCGCCTCGGCCACCATCGCGGCCGAGCCGGTCAGCGCCCCGACCACGGACTTGGTCGCCGCCAGCAGCCCGTTGGCGACCAGGGCCACGAGGACGGTCACCAGCGACTCGCTACCGCCCTGGCCGTCAGGGGAGTCCGCCTCGTTCGCCACCCCCCGTGTCTACACGGCCGCCCTGGTCACTGCCCCACCCCGATGGACCTTGGTCCCGGGCGCGACGGACCGGTGGCCCTGGCCGCACCCGAGGGCGTGCGGAAGCGTCGTCGGTAAGCGACGAGCACGAGGGAGTGAGCCCCATGGACAGCACCACGAGCGGGTACGGCGGACGGCTGATCGAGCTCAAGGAACGCGAGTGCTGGGAGCTGCTCGCCACTCGATCGGTCGGCCGGGTGGCCTTCGACGACGGCGCCGGACCGACCGTCCTGCCGGTCAACCACACCGTGGCCCACGGGACGGTCCGGTTCCGCACGTCGGCGCACGGTGTCCTCGCATCCCGGCTGGAAGGCTGTCGGGTGGCGTTCGAGGTCGACGACGTGGACGAGTTCAACCAGGCCGCCTGGAGCGTGCTGGTCCGTGGCCGGGCGCGGCTGCTGCCGCCCGACCTGCGCCCCGACGGGGACGACCCGGGCCCCTGGCCCGCGGGACAGCACCCGGTCCACGTCGTCATCGACGCCCTCTCGGTGACCGGCCGGCGCCTGCTCGGCACCTGACCCGGGTCAGCGCCTCCGGGTCACTCCAGCACCTCGGCCAACCTCCGGCGCGGGGTGGCCGGGAGGTCGCTGCGGCCGATGGCCTGCCAGCCGATCCGCACGAGCAGGTGCGGAGCCATTCCGCTCTGCAGCACCTCGTGCTGGAGGGCGGCGCGGGTCTCGTCGACCTCGATCACCTGGCTGAGGGGGACGACCGACAGGCCGCTGCGCGTGGCGTCCAACCACAGGGCGCTCAGCCCCTCGCCGGTCGCCAGCCACCCCGGCACGTCGTCGGCCGGGCTCGCCAGCACGATGAGCGCGTCGGTGCCGTCGACGTCCCGCTCGGAGTCCTCCAGCACGCCGCCCGGGAACCTCGACTCCCCGCGGGGAACCGCGGGGAGGCTCGAGGAGACCAGACCGTCGCGTCGCCCCCGGTCCAGCCATGCGGCCACCTCCTCACGGAGGCCTGGGTCGTGGGCCTGGACCCCGCGCGCCCGGCTGGTCAGCAGCCCGACGGCGAAGCGGGCGGGGACGTCGCGCAGGACGACGGCCTCGCAGCCCGGCGTCCGTGCCAGCGCTGCCAGCGTCGCGAGGCGGTCGTCCGGTACCGGCCATGAGGTGAAGCGGCGCCGGTCGGTGCGGCGCTCCTCGAGGCAGCGCAGGTCGTCCGTCGCGGTGGGCGACGGCGTCGACCGCCGCAGCCGCAGGGTCGCGAGCAGCGAAGAGGCCGGCCCGCCGGGGAGCCGGTCGACCTCGGCCCGCCAGCCCAGCGCGTGCGCCGCCACCTGGGCGTGGTGCAGAGCGGTGCCGCAGCTGATGACGAGGCTGCGGCCCGTCGGGTCCGCGGCGGACAGCCGGCGGGTGTGGTCGGCGTGCAGCTCGAGCAGGCCGCGACGGACCCGCCAGGTCCAGGGTTGGGTGTTGTGGATGCTCGGCGCGAGGCAGGCGAGCTCCACCACCGACCGCAGCACCTCCGTTCGGACGGGCATGGCGGACTCCTCGGTGAAGGGACTCCTGCCACGGTGCGCCGTACGCCGACCCGGCGGCAGGGACGAAGGTCCCGGCGTCCGGGGGCCTTGATCCCGTCCGGCGCGTCGTCGCGCCGGACTACGGTGGGAGCATGACCGACGCGGCCGCGCCTGCCGAGCCCATCCGGGTGTTCCTGCTCGACGACCACGAGATCGTCCGGCGCGGGATCCGCGAGCTCCTCGAGAGCGAGGGAGACATCGTGGTCGTCGGCGAGTCCGGACTGGCCGAGGAGGCGACGCGTCGGATCCCCGCACTGCGTCCGGACGTGGCCATCCTCGACGGACGGCTCCCGGACGGCTCCGGCATCGACGTGTGCCGGGAGATCAGGTCGCAGGACCCGCACATCAAGGCGCTCATCCTGACGTCGTACGACGACGACGACGCCCTCTTCGCCGCGATCATGGCCGGAGCCGCGGGCTACCTCCTCAAGCAGGTGCGCGGCACCGACCTCATCGACACGGTGCGGCGGGTGGCGGCGGGGCAGTCGACCCTGGACCCCAACGTGACCCGGCAGGTGCTCGACCGCCTGCGCAGTGGTCCGCCCGAGGACCAGCAGCTGGCCCGGCTCACGGCGCAGGAGCAGCGCATCCTCGGGCTGATCGGAGAGGGCCTGACCAACCGCCAGATCGCCGAGCGGATGTACCTCGCCGAGAAGACCGTCAAGAACTACGTCTCGGCACTGCTGGCCAAGCTTGACCTCACGAGCCGCACCCAGGCCGCCATCTTCTCGACCAAGCACCCCCAACCCTGACCGACCGCCCCACCGGAACCCCTGCGTTGCTAGCGTGGCGCCGCCGGGAGGAGGACACCGTGGGCGCCAGCCCCAGCGATCGGCCGCAGGGCGAGCAGGAGCCAGGTCTCGCCGCCGTCGAGCTCGACAACCTGCTCCGCGAGGTGCTGACCCGCGTGCAGGGGGCCCTCGACGAGCAGGACCGGCTGCGACTGCTCCTCGACGCCGTGGTCACGATGGCCGCCGACCTGTCGCTCGACGGTGTCCTGGCCCGCATCGTGACGATCGCGAGCCGGATCGTCGACGCGCAGTACGCCGCGTTGGGAGTGATCGGCAGCGGCCCGGAGCGCCCGCTGCGCACCTTCGTGCACCACGGCTTCACCGACGCCCAGGTCGCCGAGATCGGTGAGCTGCCCAGGGGACACGGTCTGCTGGGGTTGATCATCGACCACCCGGAGCCGTTGCGGCTGCGCCACATCGCCGAGCACCCGGCGTCGTACGGCTTCCCGCCGCACCATCCGCCGATGAGCTCGTTCCTGGGAGTGCCGGTCCGGATCCGCGACCAGGTGTTCGGGAACCTCTACCTGACCGAGAAGCTCGGTGGCGGGGACTTCACCCTGGACGACGAGAACATCGTCGTCGCCCTGGCCGCCGCGGCCGGGGTGGCGATCGAGAACGCTCGGCTGTACGAGCAGGCGGCGCAGCGTGAGCGATGGCTGGCCGCGAGTGCCGAGATCACCCGCGTGCTGACCGGCCCGGAGGGCCACGGAGACCTCGACCTGGTCGCCGAGCTGGCGCGCACCGTCGCCGAGGCGGACGCGGCCTGGGTCGTCGCCGGGGAATCGACCGTGGGCCTGTCCCTGGTGGCGCAGACGGGAGCCGCCGACCTGGGCGAGGAGGTGCGCGCCTCGACCGCCCACGCGGAGGTCTGCGCCACGGTCATGGAGAGCGGCCGCGCGGCGAGGTTCGAGGTCGTCGGCACGGGCGTCGTCCCGGCCGTGGTGGCGCCGCTGGGTGCGTCGTCCGGTGCGACCGGCGTGCTGGTCCTGGCCTGGACACCGGCGCGCGCCGCCCACGCCCTGGCGGTGGAGCCCGCGCAGGTCGGGCGATACGTCGAGCAGGCCGCGCTGGCCCTGCAGGTGTCCCGGACCCGGGACAGCCAGCAGCGCCTCGCGGTGTTCGAGGACCGCGACCGCATCGGTCGCGACCTCCACGACCTGGTCATCCAACGCCTGTTCGCGGTCGGGCTGAGCCTCCAGGGGCTCGCGCGCCAGGCCGTGGAGCCCACCCTGGTGAGCCGCCTCGGGCAGGCGGTGGACGACCTCGACGCCACCATCAAGGACATCCGGCGGTCGATCTTCGCGCTCGGCGCGCTGGACGCGACGACCGACGTGCAGACCGAGGTGACCCGGCTCCTGGACCGGGCGTCCGGGACGCTGGGCTTCCGTCCGACCCTGCGGTTCGAGGGGCCCATCCGGACCCTGGTCGACGCGGACCTCGCGCCCGACCTGCTCGCCGTCCTCGGCGAGGCGCTGTCCAACGCCAGTCGGCATGCCCAGGCGGACACGGTCGAGGTCCTGCTGTCGGCCGGCGACCCGATCGTGCTGTCGATCAGCGACGACGGCCGGGGCATTCCACCCGGGATCACCGAGAGCGGGCTGCGCAACATGCGGGAGCGGGCTGCCCGGCGCGGCGGGACGCTGTCGGTCGTGACCTCTCCGGAGACGGGGACCCGGCTGACGTGGTCGGTGCCCGCCCAGTCCTGAGCGCTCCAGCCCGGTCACGTGCAACGAGGGCCGGAGCAGACGTGCTGCTCCGGCCCTCGTGGGCGGTGCTGGTGTCAGGCGCGGGTGATGTCCCGGCCGTGGGCGGTGACCGCCCAGATGACGAACATGTCGAAGGCGATGACGGTCAGGCTCCACAGCGGGTAGTACGGCATCCAGGCGAAGTTCGCCACGATGCTGACGCACGCGAGGATGACCGCGACCGTCCGCGCCCAGACCGCGCCGGAGAAGAGACCGTAGCCGGCGAACACGAACACCACGCCCGCGATCAGGTGGATCCAGCCCCAGGTCGTCAGGTCGAACTGGAAGGCGTACTCGTTCCCGACGACGTAGAACTCGTCGTTCAGCAGGGCCACGAAGCCCTGCATGCCGTGCAGGATCCCGATGAGCATCATGACGATGCCGGCGGTCGCAGTGACCGCGACGGCGCCGCCGCTGTAGTTGTCCTGGCTCGGTCCGGTCGATGTCGATGCCATGCGTGACTCCATCCTTGTTGCGCGCCGCGCCCGGCGGGCACGGGTCAGTGCTCGTGAACCACCCTGAGCGCTCGTGAGCGTAGCGGCATCGCCCGCCCGGGATGACGCGACGGGCCGGTGTCGCAGTCGTGGTTCTGGATCAGGCCAGGTCGAAACGGTCGAGGTTCATCACCTTGTCCCAGGCCGCGACGAAGTCGCGCGCGAACTTCTCCCGCGCGTCGTCGCTCGCGTAGACCTCCGCGATCGCCCGGAGCTCGGAGTTCGAGCCGAAGACCAGGTCGACCCGGCTGCCGGTCCAGACGACCTCGCCGGCCGCGTTGCGGCCCTCGAAGGTCTCCTGCGTCCTCCGACGTCGGCGACCAGGTCGTCTCGAGGTCGAGCAGGTTGACGAAGAAGTCGTTGGTCAGCGATCCGGGGGTCGAGGTCAGGACACCCAGCGTCGAGTCGGGAGCCGTCGCGCCGAGGACCCGGAGGCCGCCGACGAGCACGGTCATCTCGGGCGCGCTGAGGGTGAGGAGGTTCGCGCGGTCCAGCAGGAGGTACTCGGCCGGCAGCCGGTGCCCCTTGCCCAGGTAGTTGCGGAACCCGTCGGCGCTCGGCTCGAGCGCGGCGAAGGAGTCGACGTCGGTCAGCTCCTGGGACGCGTCCGTGCGCCCCGGCGAGAACGGCACGCGGACGTCGTGGCCGCCGGCCCGCGCGGCCTGCTCGACCCCCGCAGCGCCGGCCAGCACGATGAGGTCGGCGAGCGAGACCCGCTTGCCACCGGTCTGGGCGGCGTTGAAGCGGTCCTGGATCTCCTCGAGCGTGCGCAGCACCCGGGCCAGCTCGTCGGGCCGGTTGACCTCCCAGCCGGACTGGGGCGCCAGGCGGAGACGACCGCCGTTGGCGCCGCCCCGCTTGTCGCTGCCCCGGAACGTCGACGCGGAGGCCCACGCGGTCGAGACCAGCTGGGCGACGGACAGGCCCGAGGCCAGGACCTGTTCCTTGAGCGACGCCACGTCGTCGGCGTCGACCAGCGGGTGGTCGACGGCGGGGACGGGGTCCTGCCACAGCAGCGTCTCCTGCGGGACCAGCGGGCCGAGGTAGCGCTGGATCGGACCCATGTCCCGGTGGGTCAGCTTGAACCAGGCCCGGGCGAACGCGTCGGCGAACTGGTCCGGGTTCGCGAGGAACCGCCGGGAGATCTCCTCGTAGACCGGGTCGAAGCGCAGGGCCAGGTCGGTGGTGAGCATGGTCGGGGGCCGGGTCAGCGAGCCGTCCTCCGGGTCGGGCACCGTGCCGGCCCCGGCGCCGTTCACGGGCTGCCACTGGTTGGCCCCGGCCGGGCTCTTCACCAGCTCCCACTCGTGGGCGAAGAGGTTCTCGAAGAACTGGTTGCTCCAGCGCGTCGGCGTCGAGGTCCAGGTGACCTCCAGCCCACTGGTGATCGCGTCGCGGCCCTTGCCGGTGCCGTAGCTGTTCTGCCAGCCCAGGCCCTGCTGCTCGAGCGGCGCCCCCTCCGGCTCGGCCCCGACGTGCTCGTCGGGGTCCGCCGCGCCGTGGGTCTTGCCGAAGGTGTGCCCCCCGGCGATGAGCGCCACGGTCTCCTCGTCGTTCATCGCCATCCGGGCGAACGTCTCGCGGATGTCGCGCGCCGAGGCCAGCGGGTCCGAGACGCCGTTCGGTCCCTCGGGGTTGACGTAGATGAGGCCCATCTGGACCGCGGCGAGCGGGTTCTCGAGCTCGCGGTCGCCGGTGTACCGGTCGTCGCCCAGCCAGGTGTCCTCGGGTCCCCAGTAGACGTCCTCGTCGGGCTCCCACACGTCGGCGCGGCCGCCGGCGAAGCCGAAGGTGGTGAAGCCCATCGTCTCCAGCGCCCGGTTGCCGGCGAAGACCATCAGGTCGGCCCAGGAGATCTGCTGGCCGTACTTCTGCTTGACCGGCCAGAGCAGCCGGCGGGCCTTGTCGAGGTTGGCGTTGTCGGGCCAGCTGTTGAGCGGGGCGAAGCGCTGCATCCCGGCACCGGCGCCGCCGCGGCCGTCGCTGATCCGGTAGGTGCCGGCGCTGTGCCAGGCCATCCGGATGAAGAAGCCGCCGTAGTGGCCGAAGTCGGCCGGCCACCAGTCCTGCGAGTCGGTCATCAGCGCGTCGACGTCGCGGGTCAGCGCGTCGAGGTCGAGGCTCTGGAAGGCCGCCGCGTAGTCGAACTCCTCGCCGAGGGGGTTGGCCACGGCCGGGTGCTTGCGGAGGATCTTCAGGTTCAGCTGGTTGGGCCACCAGTCGCGGTTGCCCGCGCCCTCGGTCGGGTGGTTCGGGACCCGGGTGTGCGCGACCGGGCAGGTGGCCTCGCTCTCCTCCGAGTTCATGTCTCCGACGACGGCGTCGTGGTTCTCAGGCATGCGATTCCTTCCGGGGTTGCGGTGGCGAGTGGTCAGGGTGGATCTTGGCGGTGCAGGCGGGGCAGCGACCCCAGTAGATGACCTCGGCCTCGTCGATCGCGTAGCCGTGGTCGTGGGACGCGGTCAGGCACGGGGTCGCCTCGACGGCGCAGTCGACGTCGGCGATGGCGCCGCACGACCGGCACACGACGTGGTGGTGGTTGTCGCCGACCCGGGACTCGTAGCGCGCCACCGAGCCGGACGGCTGGATGCGACGGACCAGACCGGCGGTCGTGAGGGCCCGCAGCACGTCGTACACCGCCTGGTGGGAGACCTCGCCGAGGTCGGCGCGGACGACGCCGATCAGGGAGTCCGTGTCGGCGTGCGGGTGTGCGTAGACCGCGCTCAGCACGGCCACCCGGGGACGGGTCACCCGGAGCGACGCCGCGCGCAGGGCGTTCTCGACGTCCGGGGTGGCGGGCATCTCCGCAGTCTGTCGGGAATTCTTGAATCGATCAAGAAGGGCGCTCGAGGGAGCGCGCCAGGCCTCCGAAATGAACAGAAGGCCCCGTGGAGCCGGAGCCTTCTGAGTGTCCGAGGGGGGACTTGAACCCCCACGCCCTAATACGGGCACTAGCACCTCAAGCTAGCGCGTCTGCCAATTCCGCCACCCGGACGAGTGCGCTCGGAACTGTAGCAAAACGAGGGGTCGAGCCATGCATCGGGGACGGCCTCCGGGAGTGCCAAGATGGAGCCATGGCGAGCGAGCGCGAGACCCCCCAGGCCGGCCCGTCCTACGACCCGGCGCGGGAGGTCGTGGCCCTGTGCAGCGAGCTCATCGCCATCGACACGACCAACGCCGGGGACGACGACGGACCGGGGGAGCGGAAGGCGGCGGAGTACGTCGCGACGCTGCTCGACGAGGTCGGCATCGAGAGCGAGATCATCGAGTCCGACGCGGGCCGGTCCTCGCTCGTGGCCCGCTGGGGCGGCGCCGACGCGGACCGCTCGGACGCCCTGCTCCTGCACGGGCACCTCGACGTCGTCCCGTCGGCGCCGGCGGACTGGCAGGTGCACCCGCTGTCCGGGGAGGTCCGCGACGGCTACGTCTGGGGGCGTGGCGCGGTCGACATGAAGGACTTCGACGCGATGCTCCTCTCGGTGGTGCGGGCCCGCGCGGCGGCGGGCGCCGTGCCCGACCGGCCCCTGGTGCTCTGCTTCACCGCCGACGAGGAGGCCGGCGGGCTCAAGGGGGCCCGGGTGGTCGTCGACGACCACCCCGACCTGCTGGAGGGCTGCACCGAGGCGGTGGGTGAGGTGGGCGGCTTCAGCACCACGATCCGCGGCCGGCGCGTCTACCTCGTCGAGGCCGCGGAGAAGGGGATGGCCTGGATGCGGCTGACCGCGCGCGGTCGCGCGGGGCACGGCTCCATGATCAACCGGGAGAACGCCGTGACCTCCCTCGCCGCCGCGGTCGCCCGGATCGGCGCGCACGAGTGGCCGGTGCGGCTCACGCCGACCATGGAGGTGCTGCTGGCCGCCGTGGCCGACCTCGCCGGCACCGAGGCCACGCCGGAGAACGCGGAGGCACTGGTCGAGGAGTTCGGCAGCGCCGCGCGGATGCTGGGCGCGGTGATCCGCAACACCGCGAACCCGACGATGCTCGCGGCCGGCTACAAGGTCAACGTGATCCCGACCGAGGCCGGCGCGCACATCGACGGACGGTTCCTGCCGGGCTACGAGGACGAGTTCTTCGCCACCCTCGCCGCGCTGTGCGGGGACGACATCGAGATCGACTTCCTCACCAGGCAGCCCGCGTGGGAGATGCCGTACGACGGCTCGCTGGTCGACGCGATGAGCCGCAGCCTCCTCGCGGAGGACCCGGACGCGCTGGTCGCGCCGTACCTCATGAGCGGCGGCACGGACGCCAAGCACTTCGGCCGGCTCGGGATGCGCACCTACGGCTTCGCGCCGCTCCGGCTGCCCGCGGACCTGGACTTCACCGCACTGTTCCACGGCGTGGACGAGCGGGTCCCGACCGACGCACTGGAGTTCGGCGCCCGGGTCTTCGACCGCTTCCTCGACCAGGTCTGAGACGCGCCTGGGGAACGGGCCGCCGCTCAGACGTAGAGGCTCTCGCGGACGCGCTGGCGGATGATCTTGCGGCGCAGCACCACGCGGCGCGTGCCGTCGGGGGAGATCCGCACCCGGTCGAGCTCCCAGCCGCCGTGCTCGGCGCGGTGCACGAGCATCCGGGTGACGAAGCTGCGCGAGAAGTCGCGGGGAATGGTCAGCCGCTCGAACTCCCACTCGACCCCGGGCGACGGCGGGCGGCGGTCGACGCGGGGGGCCATGCTCAGCCCTCCGACACGTCGTCGAGGGCGTCGACGATCTCGTTCGGCAGGCTGAGCTCCTCCACCGCCAGGGCCGCCTTGAGCTGGGCGGCGGTGCGGGCGCCCAGGATCGGGGCGGTCACCCCGGGACGGTCCCGCACCCAGGTGAGCGCCACCTCCAGCGGTGACCAGTCCAGGCCGTCCGCGGCGCGGACCACCGCGTCGACCACGCGGGTGCTGCGGTCGTCGAGGTAGGCGTTGACGAACGCCGCGAACATCGATGACGCCCCGCGGGAGTCCGCGGGCGTGCCGGTGCGGTACTTGCCGGTCAGCACCCCGCGGCCGAGGGGCGACCACGGGAGCACGCCCAGGCCGAGCGCCGCGCACGCGGGGAGCACCTCGCGCTCGATGCTGCGGTTGAGCAGGGAGTACTCCACCTGGGTGGACGCGAGGGGGACGCGGCCCGGGACGGCCCGCTGCCACGTCGCGGCCTGCGCGGTCTGCCAGCCGCTGTAGTTCGAGACCCCGACGTGCGCCGTGCGACCGGACGAGACGGCCAGGTCCAGGGCGGACAGCGTCTCCTCGATGGGGGCCTCGTCGGACCAGATGTGCACCTGCCACAGGTCGACCGCGTCGACGCCGAGCCGGGCGAGCGACGCGTCCAGGGTGCGGAGCAGGTGGCCGCGGGAGACGTCGACGACCCGATCGCCGGTCCGCCGGGAGATGCCGGCCTTGGTGGCGATGACGAGCTCGTCGCGGGGGACCACGTCGCCGACCAGGCTGCCGAGCAGGCTCTCGGAGTCGCCGTCGGCGTACCCGGCGGCCGTGTCGACGAGGGTGCCGCCCGCCTCGACGAACGACAAGAGCTGCTCGCGCGCCTCGTGCTCGTCGGTGTCGCGCCCCCACGTCATGGTGCCCAGCCCCAGGCGGGAGACCTTGAGACCGGTGCGGCCCACGGAGCGCTGCTGCATGGAGGCAGATTAGTCGCATCCACCCAGGAGGCACCGAGGCTCGCCGTCGGGGCGGTGCGGCGGCGGGGATCTCGAACCGTAGGCTTCTGCCTCGTGCTCGATCTGCTCAAGGCCGTGGTGCTCGGCGCGATCCAGGGACTCACCGAGTTCCTGCCGATCTCCAGCAGCGCGCACCTGCGGATCTACCCCGAGCTGTTCGGCTGGGGCGACCCGGGCGCGGCGTTCACGGCCGTCGTCCAGATCGGCACCGAGCTGGCGGTGCTGATCTACTTCCGCAAGGACATCTGGCGGATCGCGTCGATGTGGTCGCGGTCGCTGGTCAAGCCCGAGCTGCCGCGGCCACCTCGACGCCCGGATGGGCTGGTTCATCATCATCGGCTCGCTGCCGATCGTGGTGCTCGGCGTGCTGCTCAAGGACGTCATCGAGCAGGACTTCCGCAACCTCTGGATCATCGCGACGATGCTGATCGTCATGGGCGTCGTCCTCGGCATCGCGGACCGGGTCAGCGCCGACCGCCTGACCCTGAAGGACATCTCGCTGCGCGACGCGGTGCTCATGGGGCTCGCGCAGGCGCTCGCGCTGATCCCGGGCGTCTCCCGCTCCGGCGCGACGATCTCGATGGGCCGCTTCCTCGGCTACGAGCGCGAGGCGACCACCCGCTACGCGTTCCTGCTCGCCATCCCGGCGGTCGTCGGTGCCGGGCTGTTCGAGCTCAAGGAGATCCCGGGCGGGGACAACGCCTACGGCTGGGGTCCGACCCTGGTGGCCTCGGTGGTGGCGTTCCTCGTCGGGTACGCCGTGATCGCCTGGCTCCTGCGCTACGTCACGACGAACTCGTTCCTGCCGTTCGTCATCTACCGCATCGCGCTGGGCGTGGCCACGTTCATCCTGCTCGGCGCCGGCGTGCTCAGCGCCTGACCTACAGCCAGCCGGACTTCTTGAACCAGACGAACAACGCGATCGAGACGCTGAGCATCAGCGCCAGGGCGAACGGGTAGCCCAGGTCCCAGCGCAGCTCGGGCATGTGCTCGAAGTTCATGCCGTAGACGCCGGCGATGAAGGTCGGCACGACCACGAGCGCGGCACCGGCCGAGATCTTGCGCATGTCCTCGTTCTGCTGCACCGAGATCCGGGCGAGGTGCGCGTCGAAGGCGGTGGAGAGCAGGGAGTCCAGGGTGTCGATGACGTCGGCGGTCCGGCTCAGGTGGTCGGAGACGTCGCGGAAGAACGGCGCCGCCGCCGGGTCGATGCCCGGCACCGAGCCCGACGCGAACCGGCTCATCGGGTCGCGCAGCGGCAGCACCGCCCGGCGTACCTCCGCGATCTCCCGCTTGAGCGTGTAGATGCGGACCGAGTCGTTGGTGCGGGCGGGGGAGAAGACGGACTCCTCGACCTCGTCGACATCGGTCTCCAGGGCGGCGGCCACCTCCTCGTAGCGGTCCACGACGGCGTCGCAGACCGCGTAGACGACCGAGGACGGACCGTGCGCCAGCACGTTCTCCCTGCTCTCCAAGGAGATGCGCGCCTCGTGGAGCGCGCCGTGCTCGCCGTGCCGAACGGTGACGACGAAGTCGGGACCGACGAAGATGCTGATCTCGCCGGTCTCGACGGCGTCCTCGGCATCGACGTACGACAGCGTCTTGAGGGTGAGGAACAGGTTGTCCGCGTAGCGCTCGAGCTTGGGCCGCTGGTGCGCCGACACCGCGTCCTCGACGGCGAGCTGGTGGAGCCCGAAGACGCCGGCGACCGCGGTCGAGCTCGGCCAGCTCGGGCTGGTAGAGCCCGACCCACACGAAGTCGCCCTTCTGGGTCGCGTGGCTTCGCAGGGTGTCCAGGTCCTCGGTTCCGCAGTCGACCGGGACGCGCACCCCATCGCGGTAGAGGGCGCTGTCGACGATCACCTCGTCAGGCTAGTGGGCGCCTGCCCCCGTAGAGTCCGCGACATGGCAACCGTGATCCTGGTCCGGCACGGTCGCACGACCGCCAACGCGTCCGGCGTGCTCGCCGGCCGGACGCCGGGGGTGCGTCTCGACGACGTGGGGTCCGACCAGGTGCTCCGTGCCGCGGCGCGGATCGCCGGTGTCCCGCTGGCCCGCATCGTCACCAGCCCTCTCGAGCGGTGCCGGCAGACCGCGGTGGCGATCGCGAAGGCCCAGGCGGGGTCGGCGGCGGGGCGTCCCGCGGTGCGCACCGACAAGGGCCTCACCGAGTGCGACTACGGCGAGTGGCAGGGCCGGGCCCTCAAGGACCTGGCCAAGGAGAAGCTCTGGAAGGCCGTCCAGGTGCAGCCGTCGTCGGTGGAGTTCCCCGGCGGCGAGACGATGCGGTCGATGCAGGACCGCGGCGTGGCCGCCGTACGCCGGCACGACGCGGCGGTCGAGGCGGAGCACGGCCCGGGGGCGGTGTGGGTGGCCGTCAGCCACGGCGACGTCATCAAGGCGATCCTCGCCGACGCGCTCGGCACCCATCTCGACCTGTTCCAGCGCCTGCACGTGGACCCGGCGTCCCTGTCGATGGTGCGCTTCACCGAGACCCGGCCCTTCGTCCTCGGCATGAACACCCACGAGGGGAAGCTCGACTGGCTGCGCCCGCCCGCGCGGAAGACGCGCGCCCACCGCAGTCACGACGCCGCCGTGGGCGGCGGCGCCGGGCCCTCCTGACCGGCTGACCGGACCTGGTCGATGGGGGGTGCAACATTCACCCTCGCGGCGCTAGCCTGCAGGTTCGGCTGTCCAGGAGGCTCGTGATGACCAGCAATCCCGCACGCGGCGACTTCGATCCCATTCCCTCGACCCGGCGGCCCGTCAGCGTGACCGTCGCCAGTGCCCTGCCGCCGGTCTCCGCCGCCGCCGCACTCGCCGTCCCCGTCGCCGAGGGGGCGGCTCCACCCGCGGACCTCGGCACCGACGCCGCGCACCTGGCCGTCGCCGGGTTCAGCGGCGCCGCCGGTCAGTCGCTGGTCTTCCCGGGCGCCGACGGGCGAGCGCTCGTCGCCGTGGGCATCGGTGACGTCGCGACCGTCGACCGCACCCGGGTGCGCGACCTCGCCGCCGACTTCGCGCGCAGCGTGCCGCAGCACAAGTCCCTGGCCGTCGAGCTGCCCGACCGGGACCTGGGGCTCTCGCCCGGCGACTTCGCCCAGGTGGTCGTCGAGGGCGTGCTCCTCGCCCGCTGGCGCTTCTTCGTCGGCACCGGTGGCGACGAGCCCACGCTGACCTCGCTGACGATCGTCGCGCCGGAGGCCGTGGCCGACGAGGTACGCACCGGCGCCGCGCGCGGCGCGAGCGTGGCGCGCGCCGCGGCCATCAGCCGCGACCTGGCCAACTGCCCGGCCAGCACGCTCACCGCCGCCCGGATGGGCGAGGTCGCCCTCGAGCTCGCCCCCGCCGCCGGTCTCGAGGTCGAGCTCTTCGGCGAGCAGGAGCTGATCGAGATGGGCTGCGGGGGCATCCTCGGCGTCAACCTCGGCAGCATCGACGAGCCCCGGCTGATCAAGCTGACCTACGCGCCGGAGTCCCCCCGCGGCCACCTGGGGCTGGTGGGCAAGGGCGTCATGTACGACTCCGGCGGCATCAGCCTCAAGCCGAGCGACGAGTCGCACGCCCAGATGAAGAACGACATGACGGGTGCCGCCGCGATCCTCGGGGCGATGACCGCGCTGCAGGACCTCGGATGCGCGGCCGCGGTCACGGCGTACCTGTGCTGCACCGACAACATGCCGTCCGGCTCGGCGATGAAGCTCGGCGACGTGCTGCGCATGCGCAACGGGAAGACCGTCGAGGTGCTCAACACCGACGCCGAGGGCCGGCTCGTGATGGCCGACGGGTTGTGCCTGGCGGTCGAGGACGGGGTGGACGCCGTCGTCGACATCGCCACGCTCACCGGCGCCTGCCTGCGCACCTTCGGCGTCGACATCGCCGGCGTGATGGGCAACGACGCGCGTCTCGTCGGCCAGCTCCAAGCGGCCGGTGCGGTCGCCGACGAGCCGCTGTGGGAGCTGCCGCTGCACCGTCCCTACCGGTCCCAGCTCGACTCCGCGATCGCCGACCTGACCAACATGGGCGGCGTCAACGCGGGGTCGATCACCGCCGCCCTCTTCCTCGAGGAGTTCGTCGACGACACCCCGTGGGCGCACGTCGACATCGCCGGCACCGCCCAGCAGCCGGCGGTGCGCGGCTGGCGGAACAAGGGCGCCAGCGGGTTCGGGGCCAAGCTCCTGATCGAGCTGGCCACCGCCTTCGAGTCCCCGGAAGCCGGCGCGCGATGACCGCCGCCGGCCGCCGAGACCGAGGACACCGGGCTCCGGCGGCTTCCTCGGCTGGGTCGAGCGGGTCGGCAACAAGGTCCCGCACCCGGCGATCATCTTCCTCGGGCTCATCGTCGGCGTGATCGTGTTCTCGGCGGTGCTGTCCTGGTTCGACGTCAGCGTCACCTCGGAGGTCGCCGAGCAGGTGCCCACGACGGTGACGCAGGAGTACGACGGCGGCACGACGTACCCGTCCCTGGACCACGCGCCCGAGGAGCCGGTCCCGGACTACGAGATCGTCACCGAGACGACCGAGGTCAAGAGCCTGCTCAGCGGCGACGGGATCCGCTACATCTTCACGACGGCGGTCCAGAACTTCAACGACTTCGGCGTCGTCGCGGTGATCCTGGTCGCGATGATCGGTGTCGGCGTCGCCGAGGAGGCCGGGCTGATCGCCGCCCTGATCCGCAAGATGGTGCAGGTCGCGCCGAAGGGCGCGATCACGTTCATCATCGTGCTGCTCGGCGGGCTCTCGAGCGTCGCCTCGGACGCCGGCTACCTGGTGCTGATCCCGCTCGGCGCGGCCGCCTTCGCCAGCCTCGGGCGCAACCCCCTGGCGGGCATCGCGGCGGCGTACGCCGGTGTCAGCGCGGCGTTCTTCGTCAACGTCCTGATCACCCCGGCCGACGGCATCATCACCGAGGTCACCAACGAGATCATGGCCGGCGTCGCCCCGAACGCGGAGCCGCTCAACGTCACGAGCAACTTCTACTTCGCGATCGCCTCGACGCTCTTCCTGGCGCGTGGTGATGACCGTGCTCACCGAGCGGTACGTCGAGCCCCGCCTCGGACCGTGGGACCCGGCCGAGCGACCCGCCGACGCGCCGGTCGACCACGTCCCGAGCGGCGACGAGCTGTCCCTCGAGTCGCGCGGGCTGCGGCTGTCGCTGATCTACCTGCTGGTGGCGGTCGCGATCGTCTCGGCGCTGACGTTCATCCCCGGAGCGCCGCTCCGGAATCCCGAGACCGGCGAGATCTTCGGCAACTCGCCGTTCATGAGCAGCCTGCTCTTCATCATCTCCATGCTGTTCCTCGCGGCGGGGCTCGGCTACGGCAAGGGTGCGGGCAGCCTCATGGGCAGCACCAACGTGATCAACGCGATCGTGAAGACGTTCAACGGGCTGGGCGGCCTGATCTTCCTGATGCTGCTGATCGCCCAGTTCATCGCGTTCTTCAACTACTCCAACATCTCCGCGATCGCGGCCACCAAGCTCGCGGACCTGCTCGGCCGCGCCGACATCGGCGCCCTGCCGCTGCTGATCGGCTTCATCCTGCTGGTGTTCGTGATCGACCTGATCATGCCGGGGGTGATCCCGAAGTGGGCGATCATGGCGCCGATCTTCATCCCGCTCTTCTACAACCTCGGCATCGCCCCGCAGACCGTGGTCGCGGCGTACCGCGTCGGTGACGGACCGATGAACGTCGTCACCCCGCTGATGGTCTACCTGCCGTTCATCATCCTGGTCTGCCAGCGGTACCGGGCGAAGGCCGGCATCGGCACCGTGATCTCGATGATGATCCCGTACACCGTGGTCGTGCTCGTGACCTGGACGCTGTTCTTCGTCGGCTGGTACGTCCTCGACATCCCCTGGGGACCCGGCTCTCCGGTCCATCTCGACTAGGACCCGCGTCCATGGATGACGCGACCACGGCGCTGGTCGTCCTCGGGCTCGTCGTCGCCCTGTTCGTGTGGAACCGGCTGCCCGTGGGCGTGGTCGCGATCCTCGCGACCCTCGCGCTGTGGGCCACCGGCCTGGTCACCACCGAGCAGGCCGTCGCCGGCTTCGGCGACCCGGTCGTCATCTTCATCGCCACGCTGTTCGTGGTCAGCGAGGGCATCGACTCCACCGGAGTGACCACGTGGGCCGGCCAGGGACTGCTGGAGCGGGCCGGGACGGGGCACTCGCGGGTGCTGGTCGCGGTGTGCCTGCTCTCGGCGCTGCTCACCTCGCTGATCACGCTCAACGGAGCGGTCGCCGCGCTGCTGCCGCTCGTCGTGCTGCTCGCCCAGCGCATCGGGCAGTCGCCGTCCCAGCTGTTGATGCCGGTGGCCTTCGCCGGGAGCGCCGGCGGGCTGCTGATGCTGATGAGCAGCCCGGTCAACGTGATCGTCTCCGAGGCCGCCGAGGACGCCGGCGAGGGGCCCTTCTCGTTCTTCTCCTTCGCCCTGGTCGGCCTCCCGCTCCTGCTCGGCACCGTGCTCATCTGCCTGTTCCTCGGCGGCCGGCTCCTGCCGCGCCGGGTGCCGGCGCACGCGCCGCCGGACCTCGGCCGGCACGCCGAGACCCTCGAGGGGCAGTACCAGCTGACCGACGGCTTCTACCGGCTGCGCGTGCGGACCCGGTCCGCCCTGATCGGCCGGGGACTGGCCGGGGTCGACGTCGGCGAGCACCGCGACGTGCGGGTCGTCGCCGTCGAGTCCCCGGACGGCCGGCCCGTCGTCGACGTCATCCACGACGACGACGTGCTGGTGGTCACCGGGGCGCCCGCCGACGTGACGGGCTACGCGCTCGACCACGGCCTGGCCGTCGGCATGGTCGGCTCGGGCGACGCCCAGGACCTGCTCACCCGCGAGGCGGGGGTGGCGGAGGTCGTCGTCCCGCCCCGCTCGCGGCTGGTCGGCGAGCGCGTGTACCCCGGCATGAAGCGCCAGCACGACCTGATCATCCTGGCCGTGCAGCGGCTCGGGAAGGACCTCGGCGACGGTCCGATGGAGCTCGCCGAGGGCGACGCGATCCTCCTCCACGGTCGCTGGTCGGCCCTCGACCAGCTCAACCGGGACCGCGACGTCCTGCTGGTCGACTGCCCGGACCTGGTCCGCCGCCAGGCGGTCCCGTGGGGTCCGAAGGCGACGCGGCCGTCGTCGTGCTGGCCGCCCTCGTGGGCATGCTCGCCTCCGGCCAGGTGCCCCCGTCGGGCGGCGCGCTGGCCCACGGTCCTATGGTGGAGGCCATGCCGGTGATCCACGAGTTCGACCCGCCCGAGCGCTTCGTCGCCGGCACCGTCGGGTCGCCCGGACAGCGCACCTTCTTCCTCCAGGCGCGCAGCGGCGCCCGCGTCGTCAGCGTCTCCCTCGAGAAGCAGCAGGTCCAGGCGTTGGCCGAGCGCATCGACGAGCTGCTCGACGAGGTGATGAGCAGCCAAGGGGAGACGTCCCTGGTGCCCGCGGTGGCGCCGCTGGGGCTCGAGGACGCCGAGCCCCTCGAGCAGCCGATCGAGGAGGAGTTCCGGGCCGGCACGATGACGCTCTCCTGGGATCCCGAGGACGCGCGGGTGGTGATCGAGGTCTTCCCGTTCACCGAGGCGGCGGTCGTGTCGCCCGAGCAGCTCGGTGAGGACCTCGAGGAGCCCGAGCCGGACGAGATCTTCCTGGTGCGGCTCGCGGCCGGACCGGCGCGGGCGTTCGTGAAGCGGGCCGGGCAGGTCATCGAGGCCGGCCGGCCGAGCTGTCCCTTCTGCGGCGGGCCGATCGACCCGGACGGCCACCTCTGCGTGCGCGCCAACGGCTTCCGTCGGCGTGACCCCGCGGGCCTGGAGTAGCACGCTCCGTGGGCACCGACCTGCTCACCGGCGAGCTGACCCTGCACGGGCGGGTACTGCCGGCGTCCAACGCGACCTTCGTCGGTGAGGTCGACGGCGTGCGCGTGGTCTACAAGCCGGTGGCGGGGGAGCGACCGCTCTGGGACTTCCCCGACGGCACGCTGGCAGGGCGCGAGGTCGCGTCGTACGCCGTGTCGGAGGCGCTGGGGTGGAACGTCGTGCCGCACACCTTCCTCCGTGACGGACCCCACGGCCTCGGCATGGTGCAGCGCTGGCAGGAGCCCGACGACACGCAGGCGGCCGTCGACCTGGTCCCGGAGGGTCGGGTCCCGACGGGCTGGCTGCACGTCTTCGACGGCGTCGACGAGCACGACCGCGGGGTCGCCCTGGTGCACGAGGACACCGAGCCGGTGCGCCGGATGGCGGTCTTCGACGCGCTCGTCAACAACGCGGACCGCAAGGGCGGGCACGTGCTGGCGATGACCGACGGGCACCGCTACGGCGTCGACCACGGCGTCACCTTCCACGTCGAGAACAAGCTCCGCACGGTCCTCTGGGGCTGGATGGGGGAGCAGCTGACCACCGCGGAGCTCGAGGCGGTCGAGCGGGTCCGCGACGACGCCACCGGCGACCTGGGTGAGCGGCTGGTCGGCCTGGTGACCGCGCGGGAGCTCGCGGCCTTCGTGGGGCGGTGCGAACGACTGCTGCGTCGACGCACGATGCCCGAGCCGGGCGGGGCCTGGCCGGTCATCCCCTGGCCACCGTTCTGAGGGCGCGACCTGCGCACCTAGACTCGCGCCATGCGCGGCTGGCCCTCTCCCGACCTCCCCACCCTGGACGTGGTGGGACCTCCTGTGCGCGTGCACGACACCGCCACCGGGGCCCTGGCCACCACCGAGCCGGACGGGCCGGCCCGCCTCTACGTCTGCGGCATCACGCCGTACGACGCGACCCACATGGGCCATGCCGCGACGTACGTCGCCTTCGACCTGCTGGTCCGCGCCTGGCGCAACGCCGGGCACGAGGTGACCTACGTGCAGAACGTGACCGACGTCGACGACCCGCTGCTCGAGCGCGCCGACGCGATCCACCTCGACTGGGTGGAGCTCGCCGAGCGCGAGACCGAGCTCTTCCGCCAGGACATGAGCGCGCTCCGGGTGCTCGCCCCGGCGCACTTCGTGGGCGCCGTGGAGTCGATCGGCCTGGTCGTGGACCTGATCCAACGGCTCGACGAGGCCGGCGCCATCTACCGGGTCGAGGACGACCTCTACTTCTCGGTGACCGCCGACCCGGCCTTCGGTGCGGTGTCCGGGTGGAACCGCGCCCGGATGCTGGAGATCTTCGGCGAGCGGGGCGGCGACCCCGACCGCGTCGGCAAGCGGGACCCGCTCGACTGCGTCGTGTGGCGGGGCGAGCGGCCCGGCGAGCCCTCCTGGCCGAGCCCCTTCGGGCCCGGTCGGCCCGGCTGGCACATCGAGTGCAGCGCCATCGCGCTCGAGCACCTCGGTGCCGGCTTCGACGTCCAGGGCGGCGGCAGCGACCTGGTCTTCCCGCACCACGAGATGTCCGCCGGCGAGGCCCAGGTCGCGCTGCCCGGCGAGCGCTTCGCGCGCGCCTACGCGCACGCCGGGATGGTGGCCTACGACGGGGAGAAGATGTCGAAGTCCAAGGGCAACCTGGTCTTCGTCTCGGCCCTGCGCAACAGCGAGGTCGACCCGATGGCGATCCGGCTGGTGCTGCTGCGCCACCACTACCGCAGCGACTGGGAGTGGACCGACGACCAGCTCTGGGACGCGGTCGACACGGTCGAGTCCTGGCGCAAGGCGCTGTCCCTGGGTGCGGGCGCCCCGGCACGGCCGGTCGTCGAGGCGGTGCTGGCCGCCCTCGCCGATGACCTGGACGCCCCGACCGCCCTCGAGGCCGTGCAGGTCTGGGTCGACGCGACCCTCGGTGTCACCGGACATCTCGCCGAGACCTCGGACCGCGCCGCGGCCGAGTCCGTCCGGACGCTGCTCGACGCCGCCCTCGGTGCTCGCGCTCTGAGCGCTACTCCGCGTCGCCGCCGCGCTTGAGGTAGCGCTCGAAGTCGCGGGCGATGGCGTCACCCTGGGCCTCCGGGAGCTCGGTGGTGTCCCGGGTCTCCTCGAGGGCGCGGACGTAGTCGGCGATCTCCTCGTCCTCCTCGGCGAGCTCGTCGACGCCGCGCTCCCAGGCGCGCGAGTCCTCGAGCAGGTCGCCGAGCGGGATGCTGCACTCCAAGAGCTCCTCCAGCACGCCGACCAGGGCCAGGGTGGCCTTGGGGCACGGTGGCGCGGCGACGTAGTGCGGCACCGCCGCCCAGTAGGAGACGGCCGGGATGTCCAGGCGCACGCAGGCGTCCTGGAAGACGCCGACGATGCCGGTCGGACCTTCGTACGTCGACTGCTCCAGCTTGAGCCGGTCGACCAGGTCGGGCTCGGTGGCGGTGCCGGTCACCGGGACCGGGCGGGTGTGCGGGGTGTCGGCCAGCAGCGCACCGAGGGTGATCACCAGGCCGCCGCCGAGCTCGTCGCACGCCGCGAGCAGCTCGGCGCAGAACTGCCGCCACCGCATGTTGGGCTCGATGCCCCGGATCAGCACGACGTCGCGGTCGAGGTCGGGCGGCGAGGCGACCGCGATCTGGGTCGACGGCCAGGTGATGCGCCGGTGGCCGATCTCGTCGCTGCCCACCAGCGGCCGGTTGACCTGGAAGTCGTAGAAGTCCTCCGGGTCGATCGCGCCGACGACGCGCGCCTTCCAGACCCGCATCGAGGTGGTCCACCGACGCTCGAGGCCGCGTCGGCAGCGTCGTTCCAACCCTCGAAGGCGGCGATGACCAGTGGGTCGACGAGTCCGTCGACGTCCTCGATCTCGATCACGCGTCCACAGTAGTGCGGCGCGGCCGCCCGAGGATTTCGGCTCGCTCGGCGTGCGGTGTCACGATGCGGGAAGTGGGTCCACCTGTCGGACGTGGTGCCTAGGCTCGGCGTGGCGCAACGCCCGAGGAAAGGAGCGAGGTGTCAGACGAACTCGGCGTCGAGCTCCGGCCCGACGCCACCGACGAGCTCACGGCGCTCCTCCGGGAGCGGATCGTGATCCTCGACGGCGCCATGGGCACGCTGATCCAGGGCACCAGCCCTGGCGAGGCGGACTACCGCGGCGAGCGCTTCGCCGACTGGCCGACGCGACCTCAAGGGCAACAACGACCTGCTCTCCCTGACCCAGCCGGAGATCATCGAGATCGATCCACCGCGAGTACCTCGAGGCCGGCGCGGACATCATCGAGACCAACACCTTCAACGCGACCGCGATCTCCCTGGCCGACTACGGGCTGGAGGACCTGGCCTACGAGATCAACCTCGAGTCCGCCCGGCCTGGCCCGCCGGGTCTGCGACGAGGTGTCGGCGCAGGACCGACCGCCCGCGCTACGTCGCCGGCGCCCTCGGGCCGACCACCCGCACCGCGTCGATCTCGCCCGACGTCAACGACCCCGGCGCCCGCAACGTGACCTTCGACGAGCTCGTCGCGGCGTACCCCGAGCAGGCCGCGGGCTGGTCGACGGCGGAGCGGACCTCCTGCTCATCGAGACGATCTTCGACACCCTCAACGCCAAGGCCGCGATCTTCGCCGTCGAGACGCTGTTCGAGGAGCACGGCCGCCGCTGGCCGGTGATCGTGTCCGGCACGATCACCGACGCCTCGCGGACGCACCCTGTCGGGTCAGATGACCGAGGCGTTCTGGAACTCGGTCGCGCACGTCCGGCCGCTGGCGGTCGGCCTCGAACTGCGCGCTCGGCGCGACCGAGATGCGGCCCTACATCGACGAGCTGAGCCGGATCGCCGACTCGTTCGTGTCCTGCTACCCCAACGCCGGGCTGCCCAACGCCTTCGGCGAGTACGACGAGGCCGCCGAGGAGATGGCGGCCGTCCTCGGCGAGTTCGCCGAGGCCGGGCTGCGTCAACCTCGTGGGCGGCTGCTGCGGCACCACCCCGGACCACATCGCGGCGATCGCCGAGGCCGTCGAGGGGACGGCGCGCCGCGAGGTCCCCGACCATCCGGCCGGCGATGCGGCTGTCCGGCCTGGAGCCGTTCTCGATCACCGAGGACAGCCTCTTCGTCAACGTCGGCGAGCGCACCAACATCACCGGCTCGGCCAAGTTCCGCAACCTGATCAAGGACGGCGACTACGACACCGCCCTGACGGTGGCCGCCCAGCAGGTCGAGAGCGGCGCCCAGGTCATCGACGTGAACATGGACGAGGGGATGATCGACGGCGTCGCCGCCATGGACCGCTTCCTCAACCTGGTCGCCGTCCGAGCCCGACATCGGCCGGGTCCCGGTGATGGTCGACTCCTCCAAGTGGGAGGTGATCGAGGCCGGGCTGAAGTGCGTGCAGGGCAAGGCGATCGTCAACTCGATCTCCCTGAAGGAGGGCGAGGACGCGTTCGTCGAGCACGCCCGCCTGTGCCGCAAGTACGGCGCGGCCGCGGTGGTGATGGCCTTCGACGAGGACGGCCAGGCCGACTACCTCGACGAGCGCAAGGCGATCTGCGAGCGGGCCTACCGGATCCTGATCGACGAGGTCGGCTTCCCGGCCGAGGACATCATCTTCGACCCCAACGTCTTCGCCGTGGCGACCGGCATCGAGGAGCACGCGTCGTACGGCGTGGACTTCATCGAGGCCACCCGCTGGATCAAGGAGAACCTCCCCGGGGCCAAGGTCTCCGGCGGCATCTCCAACGTGTCCTTCTCCTTCCGCGGCAACAACCCGGTGCGCGAGGCGATCCACGCGGTCTTCCTGTTCCACGCGATCCGGGCCGGCCTGGACATGGGCATCGTCAACGCCGGCGCGCTCGTGGTCTACGACCAGGTCGACCCCGAGCTGCGCGAGCGGATCGAGGACGTCGTCCTCAACCGGCGGCCCGACGCCGCCGAGCGCCTGCTCGAGATCGCCGAGACGCACAACCGCGCGGGCGTCGTCGAGGAGGGCACCGAGGAGGAGTGGCGCTCGCTGCCGGTGCGGGAGCGGATCACCCACGCGCTGGTCAAGGGCCTCGACGCGCACGTGGAGGCCGACACCGAGGTGCTGCGCGCCGAGATCGCCGCGGCCGGCGGCCGCCCGATCGAGGTGATCGAGGGCCCGCTGATGGACGGCATGAACGTGGTCGGCGACCTGTTCGGGGCCGGCAAGATGTTCCTGCCGCAGGTGGTGAAGAGCGCGCGGGTGATGAAGAAGGCCGTGGCCTACCTGATCCCGTTCATCGAGCAGGAGAAGCTCGACAACCCCGAGTACGCCACCGCCAAGGACACCAACGGCACGATCGTGATGGCCACCGTCAAGGGCGACGTCCACGACATCGGCAAGAACATCGTCGGCGTGGTGCTGCAGTGCAACAACTACGAGGTGATCGACCTCGGGGTGATGGTGCCTGCGCAGAAGATCCTGGACACCGCCGCCGAGGTGGGTGCCGACCTGATCGGCCTCTCCGGCCTGATCACCCCGTCCCTCGACGAGATGGTCGACTTCGCCGCCGAGATGCAGCGACTCGGCCTCACGCATCCCCCTGCTGATCGGCGGGGCGACCACCAGCCGCGCGCACACCGCGGTCAAGATCGACCCGAAGTACGACGGGCCGGTCGTCTGGGTCAAGGACGCCTCCCGGTCGGTGCCGGTGGCCGCCGCCCTGCTCGACCCGCGCCAGCGCGACAAGCTGATGGGCGACGTCAAGGCCGACTTCGACGCGCTCCGCACCCGGCACGCCGCCAAGCACGAGCGCCCGATGACGACGCTCGCCGACGCGCGGGCCAACGCGACGCCGATCGACTGGTCGTCGTACGCCGCCCCCGCGCCGGCGCAGCCTGGCGTGACCGTGCTCGACGACTACGACCTCGCCGAGCTGCGGGAGTACATCGACTGGCAGCCGTTCTTCAACGCCTGGGAGATGAAGGGCAAGTTCCCCGACATCCTGAACAACCCCACCACGGGGGAGGCGGCCCGCAAGCTCTACGACGACGCGCAGGAGATGCTCGACGCGATCGTCGCGGAGAAGTGGATCACCGCCCGCGGCGTGCTCGGCTTCTTCCCCGCGGCGGCCGCGGGCGACGACATCACTGTCTACACCGACGACGGCCGCGCCGAGGTGCGCACCACGCTGCACCAGCTCCGGCAGCAGGGGCAGCACCGCGACGGCGTCCCGAACCGGTCGCTGGCCGACTTCGTCGCCCCGGTGGGACCGGGATCCCCGACCACGTCGGAGCCTTCGCGGTCACCGCCGGGCTCGGCCTCGCCGGAGAAGGTCAAGCAGTTCCAGGCCGACCTCGACGACTACTCCGCGATCATGGTCGAGGCGCTGGCCGACCGGCTCGCCGAGGCGTTCGCCGAGCGGCTCCACCAGCGGGTCCGCCGCGAGCTGTGGGGACACTCCGCCGACGAGGACCTCTCGCCCGACGACCTGATCCGGGAGCGGTACACCGGCATCCGTCCCGCCCCCGGCTACCCCGCCTGCCCCGACCACACCGAGAAGCTCGCCCTGTGGGACTTGCTCGACGTCGAGGCGGCCACCGGCATGACGCTCACCGAGTCGATGGCCATGTGGCCCGGCGCCAGCGTGTCCGGGTGGTACTTCTCCCACCCCCAGTCGCAGTACTTCGTCGTCGGTCGTCTCGGCCGCGACCAGGTGGCCGACTACGCCGAGCGGAAGGGCTGGACGCTCGCCGAGACCGAGCGCTGGCTGTCCCCGAGCCTGGGGTACGACCCTGAGGACTGACGGGGCCGGCGCTCCGGAGGATCGCGGTTTGGTGACAAACCGCAGCTCCGAGGCCGGTTTTGTTGCGGTTGGTGACCAAACCGCATGGCCGGCGGCCGTGCTCTGGGACATGGACGGCACCCTCGTCGACACCGAGCCCTACTGGGTCGCGGCGGAGTACCGCCTCGCGGAGCGGTACGGCGGCACCTGGGACGACGAGCACGCCCTCAACCTGGTCGGGAACGACCTGTTCGACTCCGGGGTCTACATCCGTGAGCACATGGGCATCGAGCTGCCGCCCGAGGAGATCGTGGAGGAGCTGCTCGACGACGTGGTCGCCCAGGTCGAGGGCGCCGTCCCGTTCCGACGGGGCGCCCTCGACCTGATCGACGACCTCCGCGCGGCCGGCGTGCCGCTGGCCCTGGTGACCATGTCCTACGCGCGCTTCGTGGACCCGGTCCTCGCCGCGCTGCCGGCCGGTCTCTTCGACCACGTCGTCACCGGGGACGCCGTGTCCCGCGGCAAGCCGCACCCGGAGCCGTACCTCACCGCGGCGCGGCTGCTCGGCGTCGCTCCGGAGGACTGCCTGGCCATCGAGGACTCCGAGCCCGGCACCACCAGCGCGGTCGCCGCCGGCTGCACGGTCCTGGTCGTGCCGCTGCACGTGCCCGTGGGTCCGGGCGAGCGGCGGGTGCACCGCGACACGCTCGAGGGCGTCGACCACGCCCTGCTGCGGAGTCTCGCTCCCGACGCTGGCTAGCCTCACCCCATGCCGCTGCCGATCGAGGACTACGCCCTGATCGGCGACCGCGGCACCGCTGCCCTGGTCGGCAACGACGGCTCGGTGGACTGGCTCTGCCTGCCGCGCTTCGACTCACCGGCGTGCTTCGCGGCGCTGCTCGGCGACGAGGACAACGGGCGCTGGCTGCTGGCGCCCGCCGACGCCTTCGAGGTCACCCGGTCGTACGTCGGCGACACGGCGCTCCTCGAGACCACCTTCACCACCGCGACCGGCACCGTCACGATCCTCGACGTGATGCCCACCAACGACGGCCGCGCGGACCTGGTGCGTCGCGTCACGGGCGTGCACGGCACCGTCCGCTTGCGGCACGAGTGGGTGGTGCGCCTCGACTACGGGAAGATCCGGCCCTGGGTGACCCGCCGTCGCGACGGCGGCGACGGCGAGGAGGCCATCGTCGCCGTCGCCGGGCCGGACAAGCTCGTCCTCCGGGGACCGCGGCTGCCGAAGGCAGTCGACGGCCGGCACGTCGACGAGTTCGATGTGGGCGAGGGAGAGGTGCTGACCTTCGCGACGACCTGGGTGCCGTCCTGGGCCGCCGTACCCGCTGCCGCCGAGCTCGACGTCGCGATCGAGAGCACCCGCGCCGAGGAGGAGGCCTGGAGCCATGGCTGCCCGGGCGACGTCCCGCAGCGGGACCTCGTCGTGCGGAGCCTGCTGACCCTGCGGCTGCTCACCCACGCCGAGACCGGCGGCATCGTCGCCGCGCCGACCACCTCGCTGCCCGAGGACTTCGGCGGGGTGCGCAACTGGGACTACCGCTACACCTGGCTCCGCGACGCCTCGCTCACGGTCGAGGCACTCGTCGACGCGGGCTTCACCGACGAGGCCAGCCTGTGGCGCAGCTGGCTGCTCCGGGCCGTCGCCGGCGACCCCGAGGACCTCCAGATCATGTACGCCGTCGACGGCGCCCGACGCCTGCCCGAGCACGAGCTGGACCACCTGGCCGGGTACGCCGGATCGACCCGGTCCGGATCGGCAACGGGGCCGTCGACCAGCTCCAGACCGACGTGCTGGGTGAGGTGATGATCGCCTTCGAGGAGGCCCGACGCGCCGGGATGAACGAGACCCGCAACAGCTGGTCGCTGCAGCGTGCGCTCGTCGACGACCTCGCCACCCACTGGGACCAGCCCGACAACGGGCTGTGGGAGATCCGGGGCCCGCGACGACACTTCACCCACTCGCGGGTGATGGTGTGGGCGGCCTTCGACCGGGCGGTCCGGGCCGTCGAGGTGCACGGACTCGACGGACCCGTGGACCGCTGGCGGCAGATCCGTGACGAGGTGCGCGCCGAGGTGCTCGAGCGGGGCGTCGACCACGACCGCGGCACCCTCACGCAGCACTACGACACCAGGGAGGTGGACGCCTCCCTGCTGATGGTCCCGCTCGTGGGTTTCCTCCCCGTCGACGACCCGCTGGTGGCCGGCACCATCCGCGCGGTCGAGGAGGACCTGATGGTCGACGGCTTCCTGCACCGCTACCGCACCGAGACCGGGGTGGACGGGCTGCCGGGGGACGAGCACCCGTTCCTGGCCTGCTCCTTCTGGCTGGTCTCGGCGTACGCCCTCGCCGGACGGCGCGACGAGGCGGTGGAGCTGTTCGACCGGCTGTGCGGGCTGGCCAACGACGTGGGGCTGCTCTCGGAGGAGTACGACGTGGCGCACGGCCGGATGGCCGGCAACTTCCCGCAGGCCTTCAGCCACCTGACCCTGGTCCAGGCCGCGCTGCGGCTGGCCGCGCTCGACCGGTGAGGTACTAGGACCTGCGTCCGATGGTGGACCAGACCGGCGCCGACCGATGCTGGGGTCACCCACCCGAACCCAAGGAGCTCACCATGACCCGACGTACCCGCACCACCGCCGGCGCCCTCGTCACCACCCTGGTCGCCGCCTCGCTGCTGACCGCGACCCCGGCCTTCGCCGGCGGTGGCGACGACGACGAGGTGATCCGCGAGGGCTCCTGCACCGGGAGCACCGACTGGAAGGTCAAGGCCAAGTCCGACGACGGCCGCATCGAGTTCGAGGGCGAGATCGACAGCAACCGCAACGGCCAGGCCTGGTCCTGGAAGATCAAGCACAACGGCAGCGTCTCGGCGAAGGGGACCTCGACCACCACCGGCCCGAGCGGGTCCTTCGAGGTGGAGCGGCGTCTGACCAACCTGGCCGGCACCGACCAGCTCGTCTTCAAGGCCAAGAACCCGTCGAGCGGCGAGGTGTGCACGGGCACGCTCGCCTTCTGAGCGCCCGTCCGCCTGACTATGCTGAACCGCCCGACCGAGGACCGCGAGGAGCCACCCGTTGAAAGTCCTCCGGAACCCGGTGGTGCTGTTCCTGGTGGCCGGCGCGTGCGTGCTGGCCGGCATCGTCGTCGCCTCGGACCTGTTCGTCCGGGCGGCCGCCGAGCGCGAGGCGATCAACGACGCGCGCGCGACCACGCTGCTGCTGGCCCGGTCGGTCGCCGAGCCGGCGATCCCCACCGGACTGGTGGACGGGGACGCGGGGGCGGTGGACCGGCTGGACCGGCTGGTCCTCGACCGGCTGCTGGTCGGGGAGGTGCTGCCGGATCAAGATCTGGAACCGCGACGGTGTGGTCGTCTACTCCGACGACACCCAGCTGATCGGCAGCCAGTTCGACCTCGACGAGGAGGAGCATCGAGGTCGTCGAGGACGGCGGGTCGTGGCCGAGGTGTCCGACCTGGCCAAGGAGGAGAACCGCTACGAGCGCGACTTCGGCGGCGTGGTCGAGGTGTACACGCGGATCTGGTCGCCCGAGGGGGAGCCGCTGCTGTTCGAGGCCTACTACTCCGACGCCGACCTCGAGGCAGCGCGAGGCCGAGGTCTTCGCGCCGTTCCGGCGGATCACCATGGGCGCCCTGCTCGCCCTGGTGCTGCTGGCCAGCGCGATGCTCTTCGCGCTCACCCGCCGGCTCACCCGGGCCTCCGCGCGAGCGGGAGCGGCTCCTGCTGCGGGCCGCGGACGCCTCGGACGGCGGAGCGCCGCCGGATCGCCCGCGACCTGCACGACGGCGTGGTCCAGGACCTGGCCGGCACCGGCGTTCGCCCTGCAGCGCTGCGCCCGTGACCCGAGCTGTCCCCGGGTCGCGCGCACGTCGGTCCGGGACGGCCGGCGGCTCGCTGCGCGAGTCAGCTGCGGTCGCTGCGGTCGCTGCTGGTCGAGATCCACCCGCCGGACCTCGACGCCGACGGGCTGGCCGCGGCCCTGGAGGACCTCACCGCCCCGGCCGCCCGCGCCGGGCTCGCCGCGCCGTCGAGGTGGACGGCGTCGCCGGCGCGTCGCCGACAGCAGGCCGCGCTCGTCTGGCGGGTCGCCCAGGAGGCGGTCCGCAACGCGCTGCGGCACGGCCGGGCCACCCGCCTCGACGTGACCGGCGTCGCCGACGGGCGACGCGGCTGACGCTCGAGGTCGTCGACGACGGGGTCGGCTTCGACCCCGGCGACGGTCGCGCGAACCGGCCCACTACGGGCTGCGCGGGCTGGCGCAGCCTGGTCGTCGACGCCGGCGGGACGCCTCGACGTCCGGTCCGCCCCCGGCGACGGGACGACGGTCCGCCTGGAGGTGCCGGCCCGATGACCCCCTCAGTCCCATCCGGGTGGTGCTGGTCGACGACCACGCCGTGGTCCGCGCGCGGCCTCGAGCAGCTGCTGGCCGGCGCCGAGCGACATCGAGGTCGTCGGAGCGGCCGGCGACGGTGCCGAGGCGATCGAGGTCGTGCGGCGGACGCGGCCCGACGTGGTGCTGATGGACCTGCAGATGCCGGGCGTCGACGGGGTCACGCGACCCGCGGATCATCGCCGAGGACGGCCTGGCCGACGTCCTGGTGCTCACCTCGTTCTCCGACTCCGAGCGGATCGTCGGCCGCCCTCGACGCGGGCGCGGTGGGCTACCTGCTCAAGGACGCCGACCCCGAGGACGTCCTGGCCGGCATCCGGGCCGTGCAGCCGGGGCGAGTCGCCGATCCATCCCCGGGCGGCCCGCGCAGCTGCTGGCGGCGCGGCGCGGCCGTCGCGCCGCCGACCGAGCTCACGCCGCGCGAGGCCGAGGTGCTCGCGCTGGTCCGGCAGGGCCTGGCCAACAAGCAGATCGCCCGCCGCCTCGGGATCAGCGAGCGCACCGTCAAGGCCCACCTCACCTCGGCGTTCGCCGCGATCGGCGTCGTCGACCGCACCCAGGCCGCCCTGTGGGCCGAGCGGCAGCGGGACGCTCAGGGCTGACCCGTCGAGCTCCTGCTCGGTGACGATGTCGCCGGCGGGGTCCACCGCGACCGACGGGGGCGCGGCGGCCGGCAGCGGCGGGGGAGTGCCGCCGAACGCCGGGCAGATCGCCTGGTGGGCGCACCAGTCGCACAGCCGGCTCGGGCTCGGCCGCCAGTCGCCGGTCTCCTCGGCCCGCCGGATCGCCTGCCAGATCGCCTCGACCTTGCGCTCGGTGGCGAGCAGGTCGGCCTCGTCGGGGACGTAGCGCAGCATCTCGCCGTTGCCGAGGTAGACCAGCTGCAGCATCGCCGGGCACGACGCCGCGGGTGCGCCAGATGACCAGGGCGTAGAACTTCATCTGGAACAGCGCCTTGGCCTCGAACACCTCGCCCGGCGAGCGGCCGGTCTTGTAGTCGACGACCCGGATCGCGCCGTCCGGGCGCGACGTCGATCCGGTCGACGAAGCCGCGCAGCAGCAGCCGGGAGTCGAGCAGCGCCTCGACGTACAGCTCGCGCTCGGCGGGCTCGAGCCGGCGCGGGTCCTCGAGCGTGAAGTAGCGCTCCAGGACCGTGCGGCAGCACGTCGAGCCAGGCCGCGATGTCGGGCCGCCTCGGCGCCGCCGGCCGAACATCTCGGCGAGCTCGGGCTCCGCCTCGACCAGCGCCTCCCACGCCGGGACCAGCATCGCGCGCGCCTGCTCGGGGGTGCGCTCGCCGGCGGGCAGGTCGAAGAGGTCCTCGAGCACCTTGTGGACGACGGTGCCGCGGACGGCGTCGGGCGAGGGCGGCTCGGGCAGCCGGTCGATGGTGCGGAAGCGGTAGAGCAGCGGGCAGCTCATGAAGTCGCCGGCCCGGCTCGGGGACAGCGCCCCGAGCACCTCGACGCCGTCGACGGGGGTCGAGAGCCGCGTCGCGGCGGAGGAGGCGTCCTGCGGTCACAGCGCACGGCGCCACCCTAGGCGAGCGCGCCGACAGCCCGACCGTGCGGCCGCGTCCGGATAGCCTCGAGGCGTGTCCGACCCCCGCCCGAGCCGGCGCCGCCGGCGCCTCGCGGCACGCTCAAGGATCGGCACGCATCGCGGGCAGCGACGTCCTCGTCTCGTCCTCCTGGTTCCTGGTCGCCGGGCTGATCGCGGTCATCGATCGCGCCGGCGGTCGAGCAGGCCCAGCCGGGCCTCGGGGCGCTGGAAGTACGTCGCCGGGCTCGCCTTCGCGGTCATCCTCTACCTCTCGGTGCTGCTGCACGAGGCCTCGCACGCGGTGATGGCGCGGCGCTACGGCTTCCCGGTCACCTCGATCACCCTGCACTTCCTCGGCGGCATGACCGCGATCGAGGGCGAGGCCCGCACGCCCGCGCAGGAGTTCTTGATCGCCGTCGTCGGCCCGCTGACCTCGCTCGCCGTCGGCGTCGCGGCCGCTCGGCGCTGCGGTTCGTCACCCCCGACGGGCTGCTGCTGATGGCGGTCGAGGGGCTCGCCGGCGCCAACCTGCTGGTCGGGCTCCTCAACCTGGTGCCCGGGCTGCCGCTCGACGGCGGCCGGGTGCTGAAGTCGCGGTCTGGCGGATCACCGGCAACGTCCACCGCGGCACGATCGTGGCCGGCTGGGGCGGCCGGGTCGCGGCGGTGGCCGGCTGCTCGTGGCCGCTGTCTGGCTGCCGTCGGGTGCTCGGACCTGGAGCCCGACCTCCTCGACTTCGTGCTCGCCTTCGTGATCGCGGCTGTTCCTGTGGTCGGGCGCGACGGCGGCGATGGCCTCGGCCCGGCTGCGGCGGCGGCTGCCGCACCTGGTCGCGCGCGACCTGGCCCGCCGTACCCTCGCCGTCCCCGACGACCTGCCGCTGGCCGAGGCGGTACGCCGGGCGCAGGAGGCCGAGGCCGGCAGCATCGTCACCGTCACCGGCGGCGGTCTGCCGGTCGGCATCGTCGAGCGAGGCGGCGCTGCTGGCCACGCCCGAGGACCGCCGGCCGTGGGTGGCGGTCTCGACGGTCGCCCGCAGCGCTCGAGGACGGGCTGCGCCTGCCCGCCGCGATCGCCGGCGAGGACCTGGTCCTGGCGATCAGCCGCACCCCGGCGCGGAGTACCTCCTGGTCGAGGAGGACGGCAGCATCTTCGGCGTCCTGACCACCGCCGACGTCGACAAGGCGTTCCGCGAGCGCATCGCTGACCGCGTTGCGGTTCGGGCACAACCGCAGCGATTCGGCCCCTGGACCTGCGGTTTGTGACCAAACCGCACACCGGAGCCGGCCGGATCGACCCCGGACCACCGGCACTAGGGTCGGCGTCATGTCCGAGCCCGACGTCCCGGCCGAGGCCTGGTCCGGTGTCCACCGCGGCCCGCTGCGCGCCGGCGAGTGGGTGCGGCTGACTCGACGAGAAGGGCCGCCGCCACAACATCTGCCTCGAGCCCGGCAAGCGCTTCTTCTCCAACCGCGGCCATCTCGAGCACGACGACCTGATCGGTCGCGAGGAGGGCTTCACGATCACCTCGTCCTCGGGCGGCGAGTACCTCGTCTTCCGGCCGCTGCTCTCCGAGTTCGTCGTCTCGATGCCGCGCGGCGCCGCGGTCGTCTACCCCAAGGACGCCGCCCAGATCGTCGCGCTCGCCGACATCTTCCCGGGCGCCCACGTCGTCGAGGCCGGCGTCGGCTCCGGCGCGCTGACCTGCTCGCTGCTGCGCGCGGTCGGCCCGCACGGCCGGGTGTCGTCGTACGAGCGGCGCGAGGAGTTCGCCGACGTCGCCCGCACGCAACGTCACCCAGTTCTTCGGCGGCGGCGACCCACCCGGCCTGGAGCCTCACCCTCGGCGACCTCGCCGAGGCGCTGCCGGCGTCCGGCGAGCGCGCCGACCGGGTCATCCTCGACATGCTCGCGCCGTGGGAGTGCCTCGACGCCGCCGCCGACGCGCTGCGTCCCGGCGGCATCGTCTGCGCGTACGTCGCCACCACCACGCAGCTCTCGCGGTTCGTCGAGACGCGTGCGGGTGCACGGCGGCTTCACCGAGCCGCAGGCCTGGGAGTCGCTGGTGCGCGACTGGCACGTCGAGGGCCTCGCGGTGCGGCCCGGGCCACAAGATGATCGGCCACACCGCGTTCCTGGTCACCGCGCGCCGGATGGCCCCCGGGCCAGCGGCCGCCGCTGAAGAAGCGCCGGCCGGCGCCCGGGCGCGTACGGCCCCGACTACACCGGCCCGCGCCCGGCCGACGTGCCGCCTCTCGACGCGGGCATCGACGGGGGTAGCGACGCGGGCATCGACGGCGCGACGTCTCGGAGGAGTCCGCGGCCGAGTCCTGACCCGACCGACACCGGGCGTTTTCCGAAATCGTGACCAACACCCGCGTCATGTCCTCTTCCGCTGGGGTCGCCCGCGGGTAGGGTCGCCAGCACAGGAGGTGGCGCTGATGTCGACATCGGAAGGCGTTTCCAGCACGGGTGGCCGCAGCCCCGACGAGCTCGCGAGCCAGGTCCGGTTCCTGGAGGCCGAGGTCACCGACCTGCGCCGCCGGCTGAGCGACGCGCCGGCCAGCTCGCGCGGCCTCGAGCTCCGGCTCGCCGACGCGCAGCGCTCGCTGGCCGGGCGTCACCTGCCAGAACGAGCGGCTCGCCCAGACCCTGCGCGAGGCCCGCGACCAGATCATGAAGCTCAAGGAGGAGGTCGACCGGCTCGCGCAGCCGCCGGCCGGCTTCGGCACCTTCCTGCAGCCGCAACGAGGACGACTCGATCGACGTCTTCACCGGCGGCCGCAAGCTGCGGGTGCAACGTCAGCCCCAGCGTCGACCTCGACGAGCTCCAGCGTGGCCAGGAGGTCATGCTCAACGAGGCGCTCAACGTCGTCGCCGCCCTCGAGCTTCGAGGAGGTCGGCGAGGTCGTGATGTTCAAGGAGCTGCTCGCCGACGGCGAGCGCGCCCTGGTCATCGCCAACGCCGACGAGGAGCGCGTCGTCCGGCTCGCCGAGCCGCTGCGCGAGACACCATCCGCGCCGGCGACTCGCTGCTGCTCGACTCCCGCGCCGGCTACGTCTACGAGAAGGTCCCGAAGTCCGAGGTCGAGGAGCTGGTCCTCGAGGAGGTCCCGGACATCGACTACGACTCGATCGGTGGCCTGGTCGCCCAGATCGAGCAGATCCGCGACGCCGTCGAGCTGCCCTACCTGCACCCCGACCTCTTCAAGGAGCACGAGCTCAAGCCGCCGAAGGGCGTGCTGCTCTACGGCCCGCCCGGGCTGCGGCAAGACGCTGATCGCCAAGGCGGTCGCCAACTCGCTGGCCAAGAAGGTCGCCGCGAAGACCGGCCAGGAGGGGAAGTCCTACTTCCTCAACATCAAGGGCCCCGAGCTGCTCAACAAGTACGTCGGCGAGACCGAGCGGCACATCCGCCTGGTCTTCCAGCGGGCCCGGGAGAAGGCCAGCGAGGGCACGCCGGTCATCGTGTTCTTCGACGAGATGGACTCGCTGTTCCGCACCCGCGGCTCCGGCGTCTCCTCCGACGTCGAGAACACCATCGTCCCGCAGCTGCTCAGCGAGATCGACGGCGTCGAGCTGCTGGAGAACGTCCTGGTCATCGGCGCCTCCAACCGCGAGGACATGATCGACCCCGCGATCCTGCGACCCGGCCGGCTCGACGTGAAGATCAAGATCGAGCGTCCCGACGCCGAGTCGGCCCGCGACATCTTCAGCAAGTACCTCACCGCCGACCTGCCGCTGCACGCCGACGACCTCGCCGAGTTCGGCGGCGACCGGGACGCCTGCGTCGCCGGGATGATCCAGGCCACCGTCGAGCGGATGTACACCGAGACCGAGGAGAACCGCTTCCTCGAGGTCACCTACGCCAACGGCGACAAGGAGGTCCTGTACTTCAAGGACTTCAACTCCGGCGCGATGATCCAGAACATCGTCGACCGGGCCAAGAAGATGGCGATCAAGGACTTCCTCGACCACGACCAGAAGGGCCTGCGGGTCTCGCACCTGCTCCAGGCGTGCGTCGACGAGTTCAAGGAGAACGAGGACCTGCCCAACACCACCAACCCCGACGACTGGGCCCGCATCTCCGGCAAGAAGGGCGAGCGGATCGTGTTCATCCGCACGCTCATCACCGGCAAGCAGGGCACCGAGCCGGGCCGGTCCATCGACACGGTGGCCAACACCGGTCAGTACCTCTAGGCGATCGGCTCGATGGCCCAGGAGGACGACCTCGAGCGCACCGAGGTCGAGGCGGTCCTGGAGACCCGTCGCGAGCTGGGGCTGCGGTACGACGCCGAGCTGGTCGACGGCTTCGCCGACCGGATCGAGCGCGCGGTCGACAAGCGGGTCACCGCGGAGCTGACCCGGCGGACTCGGGCCGATGCCGCCGTTGCCGGCGCCGGACCGCGGCAGCTGGCCCTCGCGATCATCTCGCTGGTCGCCGCCATCCCGATCTGCATCGTCTTGGGCATCCAGGGAGAGTTCCTCGCCCTGATCGTGGCGATGGCGAGCATCGTCGCGGTCAACTACGCGCACGCCTGGCAGAGCAAGCGGTAGCTACCGACGGGCCCGGAGCCGGTGGACGTAGCTCCACGGCCGGTTGATCCGCGGCCCGGGCAGGTAGGCGCTCTCGGCTCCGTCGAGGGTCGAGCCCCGCGGCCGCCACCAGGGCCGGCACGTCGCGGGTCAGGTGGCAGCCGCCGCGACCCGCCGCTGGAGCGGCTCGAGCCGGCGCTGCCAGCGGACCACGCCGGCGTCGGGGGCCAGGCCGTGCTCGAGGACGTGGAGCGTGCCACCCGGCCGCAGCACCCGCCGTACCTCCGCCAGCGCGGCGACGGGGTCGGGGATCGTGCACAGCGTGAACGTCGACAGCACGGCGTCGTACGGACGCGTCCGGCTCGTCGAGGCGCTGGCCGTCCAGCCCGCGGCGCTCGATCGGGATCGTGGTCCGCGGCCCGCCGTCGCTCGGAGAGGCGCCAGCCGAGGTCGGACGGCTCGACGGCGTCACACGGCGGTCACCGCCGCGGGGTACCAGCGGACGTTCAGCCCGCTGCCGAAGCCGATCTCGAGGACCCGTCCGCCCAGGCCGGCGCAGGTCAGGCCGCGCAGCTCGCCGACCTCGTGACCGCGCAGCGACGCGTCGGTCAGCCGCGGGACGACGTGCTCGGTCCACATGCGGTCAGCGTAGGCTCGGTCGCATGAGTTCCACCCCATTCGAATGCTCGCTGCGCTCCGCTTCGAACAGGGACCCCGGATGAGCGTGCGGCGGGTGATGGGCGACCGAGGTCGAGTACGGCATCTCCGTGCGGGCCAGCCCCTGGCCAACCCGATGGTCGCCTCGTCCCAGGTCGTCAACGCCTACGCGTCGGCGACGGTGCAGGGCGCGGCGGGCCCGCTGGGACTTCGAGGAGGAGTCGCCGCTGCGCGACGCGCGCGGCTTCGACATGTCCCGCCAGGTCGCCGACCCGACCCAGCTCACCGACGAGGACCTCGGCCTGGCCAACGTCATCCTCACCAACGGGGCCCGGCTGTACGTCGACCACGCGCACCCGGAGTACTCCTCGCCCGAGGTCACCACCCCGCTGGACGTCGTGCGGTGGGACAAGGCCGGCGAGCTGGTGATGCTCGACGCCGCGAGCCGGGCCGGCCAGCTGCCGGGCGGCGCCCCGATCGCTGCTCTACAAGAACAACACCGACAACAAGGGCGCGTCGTACGGCGCCCACGAGAACTACCTGATGCGCCGCTCCACCCCGTTCGGCGACATCGTCCGCCACCTGACGCCGTTCTTCGTCTCGCCGGCAGGTGGTCTGCGGCGCCGGTCGGGTCGGCATCGGCCAGGACGGGCGCGAGCACGGCTTCCAGATCAGCCAGCGCGCCGACTTCTTCGAGGTCGAGGTCGGGCTCGAGACGACGCTCAAGCGGCCGATCATCAACACCCGCGACGAGCCGCACGCCGACCCGGAGCAGTACCGGCGGCTGCACGTCATCATCGGCGACGCCAACCTGGCCGAGATCTCGACGTACCTCAAGGTCGGCACCACCGCGCTCGTCCTGGCGATGATCGAGGACCGCTTCATCACCGCCGACCTCACCGTCGAGGGCTCGGTCTCGGCGCTGCGCGCGGTCTCCCACGACCCGACCCTCAAGCAGCTGATCACGCTGCTCGACGGGCGGCGGCTGACCGCGGTCCAGCTCCAGATGGAGTACCTCGACCTGGCCCGGAAGTACGTCGAGGACCGGTACGGCGCCGACGCCGACGACCAGACCGTCGACGTGCTCGCCCGCTGGGAGTCGGTGCTCGACCGGCTCGAGCGCGACCCGATGCTGTGCGCCGAGGAGCTGGACTGGGTCGCCAAGCTCAAGCTGCTCGAGCAGTACCGCCACCGCGACGGCCTGGACTGGGACGACGCCAAGCTGCACCTGATCGACCTGCAGTACGCCGACATCCGGCCCGAGAAGGGCCTCTACCACCGGCTGGTCGCGGCGGGGCGGATCGAGCGGCTGCTCGACGACCGTGAGGTCGAGGACGCGATGCACGACCCGCCGGAGGACACCCGCGCGTACTTCCGCGGCCGCTGCCTGGAGAAGTACGCCGACTACGTCGCCGCCGCGTCGTGGGACTCGGTGATCTTCGACCTGCCCGGGCGCGAGTCGCTGCAGCGGGTGCCCACGATCGACCCGCTGCGCGGCAGCAAGGCCCACGTCGGTGCGCTGCTCGACCGCTGCGACACCGCCGAGGAGCTGTTCCCGGCGCTCACCCGCGCTGAGCGTCCGCTCCTCGCGGTTTGGTCACGAACCGCAACGAAACCGCCTTCGGACCTGCGGTTTGGGACCAAACCGCACACGCCCGACCGCCGCCGCGGCGAGCATGCTGCGCGCCGCCATCGTCAAGTGGATAGGGTCGGTGACATGGCTCAGGAGCAGAAGCAACCGCGCAAGTCGACCGACGCGCAAGAGGTGACCGAGGAGGTCGCCGAGACGGACGTCGCCGAGCGCAAGGAGGCGCTCGACGACGACGTCGACGCGATCCTCGACGAGATCGACGACGTGCTCGAGGCCAACGCCGAGGACTTCGTGAAGTCGTTCATCCAGAAGGGCGGGGAGTGAGCCGGTGACCGACTCGCGCCTGCCGGCGTGCGTTCCTCGCGCCGGGCACCTCGTCGTTCACCGACTTCCTGGCCGCGCAGGCACCGGACCTGCTGCCGTCCCGACGCGCCGTACCGCACCGGCAACGCCGGCGACCTCGCGCCGCACGGCACCACGATCGTCGCCGCCACCTTCCCCGGCGGCGTGGTCATGGCGGGCGACCGGCGCGCCACCATGGGCAACATCATCGCCCAGCGCGACATCGAGAAGGTCTTCCCGGCCGACGAGTACTCCGCTGGTCGGCATCGCCGGCGCCGCCGGCCTCGCGGTCGAGATGGTCCGGCTGTTCCAGACCGAGCTCGAGCACTACGAGAAGATCGAGGGCATCACGCTCTCGATGGACGGCAAGGCCAACCGGCTGGCCGCGCTGATCCGCGCGAACCTCGGGCATGGCCATGCAGGGGCTCGCCGTCGTCCCGCTCTTCGCGGGCTACGACCTGGACGCCGAGCAGGGCCGGATCTTCTGCTACGACGTCACCGGCGGTCGCTACGAGGAGCACCGCCTTCCACTCGGTCGGCTCCGGCTCGCTCTTCGCCCGCGGCTCCCTGAAGAAGCTCTACCGCGAGGACCTCACCGAGGAGGAGTGCGCGACGGCCGTCGTGCAGGCGCTGTACGACGCCGCCGACGACGACTCGGCCACCGGCGGCCCCGACCTCACCCGGCGGATCTTCCCGGTGCGTACACGATCACCGCCGACGGCGAGCGCCGCCTGGGCGAGGAGGAGGTCGCCGAGATCGCCGACCGGGTGATCGCCGGCCGGATGTCGCGCCCCGACGGACCGGCAGCGGGCCTCACGTGAGGAGCGAGTCATGAGCATGCCGTTCTACGTCTCGCCCGAGCAGCTGATGAAGGACCGGGCCGACTTCGCGCGCAAGGGCATCGCCCGCGGACGTTCGGTGGTCACCGTGCAGTACGCCGACGGCATCCTGTTCGTCTCCGAGAACCCCTCGCAGGCGCTGCACAAGGTCTCCGAGATCTACGACCGGATCGCCTTCGCCGCGGTCGGGCGCTACAACGAGTTCGAGAACCTGCGGATCGCCGGCGTCCGCCTCGCCGACATGCGCGGCTACGCCTACGACCGGCGCGACGTGACCGGACGCGGCCTGGCGAACGCCTACGCCCAGACCCTGGGCACGATCTTCTCCAGCGGCGGCGAGAAGCCCTACGAGGTGGAGCTCTTCGTCGCCGAGGTCGGCGACGCGGCGGCCGAGGACCAGATCTACCGGTTGACGTACGACGGCCAGGTCGCCGACGAGCACGGGTTCGCGGTCATGGGCGGCACCACCGAGGTGGTGGCCGCGCACCTGCGCGAGCACTACCAGCGAGGGCGCCTCCCTCGAGGACGCGCTCCGCCTCGCGGTCGAGGCGCTCGGGCGGGTCGACAACGACAAGGGCGAGGCCGCCGACCGGGTGATCCCGGTCGAGCACCTCGAGGTCGCCGTCCTGGACCGGACCCGCACCCAGCCCCGCAAGTTCGTGCGCCTGGTCGGCGCGCGGCTGGTCGCGCTGCTGGGGGAGCGCGGCCCGGTCACCCCGGATGCGCCGGCCCCCGAGGACGCGACCGCACCCAAGCCCGCCCAGGAGCCGGCACCCGACGACCCGGCGGACCCAACCGACCAGGTGAGCGGCCAGACTCCGCCGCTGGAGAACCCGGTCACCGGCGAGCCCCCCGTCGCTCCGCCGATCGCGCCTCCGGGACGGCCCGCCGCCCCGAAGCCCGAGCCCACCGACCCGGTCCAGCCCCCGCCTCCCGCCCAACCCGGCGAAACCCCGCCGTAGTCCGGCCGGTCGGCCCGCGGATTGGTCCCGAACCGCAGCCCCAGGGCCGATTCTGTTGCGGTTTGTGACCAATCCGCAGCGAACGCGTCCCGGATGAGCGGCAGGGCCGCGGAGCCGTCCACAGGTGGCGCAGCTCGTGGTTTCGGCCGATGCCCGCCGGCGCAGACCTCTCGGCATGGACAAGCACGAGAGCATCGACCTCCCCGATCCGTGGTGAGGTCCGTCGAGTCGGCTTCCGACGGGTGAGCCACGGGCTCTTCCGCCGCGAACGCAGCGGACTGAACGACGACGAGGAGTTCGCGCGGGACCTCGAGGCGTGGCTGCTGGTGCTGCCCGAGTCGGCGGTCTTCACGCACGTCACTGCGGCCCGGCTGCTCGGATGGCGGCTGCCGGCATTCCCGAGCAGGTGCCCGTGTTCGCCGCGGTCGAGGCCGAGGTCTCCGGGCCGCGACGGGCCGGGCTGGTCTGCTCGCGCCTGGTGCGGTCCACGTCGACGGTGCCTGGCCGTCGCTTCCCGATCGACACCGCGGAGGAGATCCTGCTGCGGGCGGCACGGGACCTCGGCGTGCTCGACCTGGTCATCCTGATTGATTCCGCGTTGGAGCTCGGGCACCTGGATCCTGCAGCGGTTGACCGCCCTCCTCGAGAGCCGACGGCCGGGTGTGCGGCGGCTCCGCGCGGCGTACGCCCTCGCCACGCCGAAGTGTGAGTCCGCCGGAGAGACGCTCCTCCGGGTGTTCCACCGGGTCATGGAGGTGCCCGTCGAGCCGCAGGTCGAGCTCTTCGACGGGCGTGGCCGGCTGCTCGGGCGGGCCGACCTCCTGGTCTCCGGCACCACGATGGTGCACGAGTACGACGGAGCCGGACACCGGGACAAGACACCAGCACCGCTCGGACCTGCGCCGCGAGCGTGGCTGGGAGGGGACTGCGTACCGTACGGGCCGGGTTCACGCTCGACGACCTGCTCAACCACCCCGGCGTGGTCATGCACGAGCTCGACCGCAGCTCGACCGCGCCCATGACCTCGACCGGCTGCGCCGGTGGCGGCAGACTGGTCGCCGAGTCGCTGTACGACCCCGTGGGCGGTGTCGGGTCCTGAATCGGTGGCGACGGCAGATGGGGATCACCGAATGGTCGGAAACCTCATGAGATCGGCCCCGAAACTTGCGGTTGGGGACCAAACGGCGAGCCGGACGGCGAGCCGACCCGTCCGTTCGGCGTGAGGTCGGGCCGGGAGGCCCACCGGCGCCGTAGGGTGGCGGTCGTGGACCGGCGGATCTTCGGGATCGAGAACGAGTACGGCGTCACGTGCACGTTCAGGGGCCAGCGGCGGCTGAGCCCGGACGAGGTGGCGCGCTACCTGTTCCGCAAGGTCGTCAGCTGGGGACGCAGCAGCAACGTCTTCCTGCGCAACGGCGCCCGGCTCTACCTCGACGTCGGCAGCCACCCGGAGTACGCCACGCCCGAGTGCGACGACGTCGATCGAGCTGGTCACCCACGACAAGGCGGGGGAGCGGGTCCTCGAGGGCCTTCTGCTCGACGCCGAGCAGCGGCTGCACGACGAGGGCATCGCCGGCGACATCTACCTGTTCAAGAACAACACCGACTCGGCCGGCAACTCCTACGGCTGCCACGAGAACTACCTGGTCAGCCGCGCGGGGGAGTTCACCCGCCTCGCCGACGTGCTGATCCCCTTCCTGGTGACCCGGCAGATCGTCGTCGGGGCTGGGAAGGTCACCCAGACGCCCCGCGGTGCGCTGTTCTCGGTCAGCCAGCGGGCCGAGCACATCTGGGAGGGCGTCTCCAGCGCCACGACCCGGAGCCGGCCGATCATCAACACCCGCGACGAGCCGCACGCGGACGCCGAGAAGTACCGCCGCCTCCACGTCATCGTCGGCGACTCCAACATGAGCGAGACGACCACCATGCTCAAGGTCGCCTCGTGCGACCTGGTGCTCCGGATGATCGAGGAGGGCGTGGTGATGCGCGACCTCACGATGGAGAACCCGATCCGCGCCATCCGCGAGATCTCCCACGACATCACCGGCCGCCGCAAGGTGCGCCTGGTCAACGGCCGCGAGGCCAGCGCCCTCGACATCCAGGGGGAGTACCTCGCCAAGGCCCGCGACTTCGTGGACCGCCGCGGCATCAGCACCCCCACCATCGAGCGCACCCTGGACCTGTGGGAGCGCGGGCTGAAGGCCGTCGAGTCCGACGACCTCGGCCTGGTCGACCGGGAGATCGACTGGGTCATCAAGTGGAAGCTGATCGAGCGCTACCGCGCCAAGAACGGGCTGCCGCTCGGTCACCCCCGGATCGCCCAGATCGACCTCGCCTACCACGACATCAAGCGTGACCGCGGCCTCTACTACCTCCTGGAGAAGCGCGGCGCGGTCGCCCGGGTCACCACCGACCTCAAGGTCTTCGAGGCCAAGTCGGTGCCCCCGCAGACCACCCGGGCCCGGCTGCGCGGCGAGTTCATCCGCAAGGCGCAGGAGCGCCGCCGCGACTTCACCGTCGACTGGGTGCACCTCAAGCTCAACGACCAGGCCCAGCGCACCGTCTTGTGCAAGGACCCGTTCCGCTCCCACGACGAGCGGGTCCAGCGCCTCATCGACGGCATGTAGACGGCGGTACGGCGGGCGGTACGGCGTCCGCGGACGCTCACGACCCGCCGGGTAGGGTGACCCCGCCGATCCGCCACCCCCGTGAAAGCGACTCCCGTGTCCCGACGTACCACCCGCTCCTTCCGCCTCGCCGCGCTGCTCACCGTGCCCGTCCTGCTGCTCGGTGCCTGCGGCGACGACAACGGGACCACGACCACCGGAGGGCAAGGGCTCTCCGCGGTGTCGGTCAGCGGCGACTTCGGCGAGGAGCCCGAGCTCACCTGGGCCGAGCAGATGGACGTCGACGAGCTCGAGTCCAAGACCCTGGTCACCGGCGACGGGCCGGTGCTCGAGGACGGCCAGCAAGTCCTCACCCGGCTGCTCATCGCCAACGGGTTCAACAAGACCACGGCGTACTCCACCTTCGCCAAGGACGCCGCCCCCGACCCGCTCACCGTCGGGGGTGACCTGAGCCCGGCGATCAGCAAGGCGCTCGACGGCGCGACCGTCGGCTCCCGGGTCGCGGTCGCCGCCCCGCCCAAGGATGCCTTCGGCGAGGTCGGCAACAGCCAGCTCGGCATCGGCAACGGCGACTCGGTGCTGTTCCTCGTCGACATCCTCTCCGTGCTGCCCGAGGAGCCCTCGGGCACCGACCAGGAGCCCGCAGCCTGGGCGCCCACCGTCGAGGGCGACGGCGACCCGACCGGACTGGACTTCAAGGGCACTCCCGAGCCCACAGACAAGCTTCGCCTGACCACCCTGGTCGAAGGCGACGGTCCTCCGGTCGAGAAGGGCCAGACCGTCTACGTGAACTACCTGGGCCAGGTCTACGGCGCCAAGGAGCCCTTCGACGCGTCGTACCAGCGCGAGGCGTTCTCCTTCGTCGTGGGTGCCGGTGCGGTCGTGGAGGGCTGGGACACCCTGCTCGAAGGCGTCCCGGTCGGCAGCCGGGTGCTGATCGCCGTGCCGCCGGAGCAGGGCTACGGCAAGGCCGGCAACCCCGACGCGGGGATCAAGGGCACCGACACGCTCTACTTCGTCATCGACGTCCTCGCGGCCGTCTAGCCCGCGCGGCAGGAGGGGAGCGATGAGCGGCAACAGGAAGACCGAACGCCTGTTCAACCTGCTGATCATGCTCCTCGTGCAGCGCCGGTTCGTCAGCAAGGACCGGATCCGGGAGATCCTGTACCCGGACCAGACCACCGACGCGTTCGAGAAGATGTTCGAGCGCGACAAGGAGGAGCTGCGCAGCCTCGGCGTGCCGATCGAGGTGGGCGGGATGGACGTCTACTTCGACGACGAGCCCGGCTACCGGATCCGCCCCGACCAGCTCGCCCTGCCCGACATCAGCCTCACCGCCGACGAGGCCGCGGTCGTCGGCCTGGCCACGAAGGTCTGGGAGCACGCCAAGCTGGCCGCGGCCACGACCGAGGCGGTGCGCAAGCTCACGGCGTACGGCGTCCCGGTCGACGTCGGCGCGCTGGAGATCGGCGAGGCGCGGATCGGGGCCGAGGAGCCCTCCTTCGACGTCTTCTGGGCCGCCGCGCTCGAGCGCACCCCCATCACCTTCGACTACCGGCGCGTCGGCCAGGAGCCCGGCACCCGGCACCTGCAGCCGTGGGGAGTGGTCCGTTTCTCGGGGCGTTGGTACGCCGTCGGCTGGGACACCGACCGTCAGGACGAGCGGATCTTCCGGCTGTCCCGGGTGCTCGGTGCGGCCCGCCTCGACGGCGAGCCCGGCTCCTACCGCATCCCGCCCGGGACCGACGTCCGCGCGATCGCCGAGCGGCTCGCGCCGACGGCACCCTCCGAGCCCGCCACCGTGCTGCTCCGACCCGGCGCCGGTCCGTTGCTGCGCCGCCGGGCCGCCGAGGTCACCGAGGGGGTCGAGGGTCCGGACGGCCGGGAGTGGGACCGCGTCGTGCTGCCGGCCGGCGGCTGGTCGGACGAGGAGATGCTCAGCCTGGGACCCGACCTGGTCGTGGAGGCCCCCACGGGCCTCCGCAGAGACCTGATCGCCCGCCTCACCACCGTCGCGAGCGTCTCGTGAGCACCGTCGCTGGGGGCGCCAAGGACCAGGTCGCCCGGCTCCTGCAGTTGGTGCCGTTCCTGCACGCCCGCAAGGGGGTCCGCCTCGACGAGGCCGCCCAGGCCCTCGGGGTGCCGCCGCAGCAGGTGCTCGCCGACCTCAAGGTGCTGCTGATGTGCGGGCTGCCCGGCGGCTACCCCGACGACCTGATCGACGTGGACCTGGACGCGCTGGAGAGCGACGAGGGCGACGGGGTGATCCGGGTCAGCAACGCCGACTACCTCGCCCGACCGCTGCGGCTGACGCCCACCGAGGCCAGCGCGCTGATCGTGGCCCTGCGGGCCCTGCTGGCCGGTGCCGACGACTCCACCCGCGATGTCGTGGACCGCACCATCGCCAAGCTCGAGGCGGCCGCCGACGAGGGCACCCGGGTGACGCCACCGCTGGCCGTCACCGACCAGGGCGCCGACGGTCCGGACGCGCGGATCCGCCCCGTGCTCGAGGACGCCACCCGTCGGCACCGGCAGCTCCGGATCACCTACTACGTGCCCGCCCGCGACGAGGAGTCCGCGCGCGTGGTGGATCCTCGCGGTCTGGTCACAAACCGCAACATCGCCTACCTCGACGCCTGGTGCCACACCGCGCACGCACCCCGGCTGTTCCGCCTGGACCGGATCCACGCGGCCGAGGTCTTGGACACGGAGGTGCAGACACCGGTCGAGGAGCCCCGGGACCTGTCCGCGGGGTTGTTCCAGACCTCCGAGGACGCCCGCCTGGTGACCCTGCGGCTCGCCGGCCAGGCGCGCTGGGTCACGGAGTACTACGCCGTGGAGGCCATCCGTGAGCTCGACGGTGACGAACTGGAGATAGAGCTCCTCGTGGCCGACCCGCGGTGGCTCCAGCGGCTGCTCCTGCGGCTGGCGCCGCACGCGACGGTGGTCCATCCACCGGAGCTCGCCGACGAGTTCATCGGGGTCGTGCGACAGACACTCAACCTGTACACATGAAGCAGCGTAGGATCGAACCACTCCCAACCACGCGAAGAGGTCACACATGTTCGCCCCAGCCGTCATGGGTCTCGGCCCCACCGAGCTCCTCATCATTGCGGGCATCATCATCTTGCTGTTCGGCGCGGCCAAGCTGCCCGAGCTGGCGCGCGGCAGCGGTCGGGCGCTGCGCATCTTCAAGTCCGAGACCAAGGGTCTGATGGACGACGACGACGACCCGACCACCAAGACTCCCGAGCAGCGGGAGATCGAGTCCCGCGGGCAGACGACCGACCCGGTGGTCCTGGACACCGACGCCGAGACGATCCGCCGGCGTCGCGACGACCCCACCGCCTGACCCGGAAGCCCGAGCCGTCACGTGAGCATCAGGGGGTTCGCCGCGATGCTGCGCGGCAACCCGGTGCACCCGGTCGGCGACGACGGGCGGATGGCCCTCTCGGACCACATGCGCGAGCTGCGCGCCCGGCTGATGAAGTCGTTCCTGTTCTTGTTCGTGGTGTTCATCATCGGCCTGTTCTTCACCGACGAGCTGCTGAACCTCGTGCTCGGGCCCTACGAGACCGCGGTGGAGCAGCTCGGTGACAGCGTCCAGAGCACGCCGTACGTCAGCGGCGCCGGCGGCGGTCTGCTGCTCCAGCTCAAGCTGGCCGGGGTCGCGGCCGTGGTGGTCTCCAGCCCGTACTGGATCTACCAGCTGTGGGCCTTCATCGTGCCGGGGCTGCACCCGGAGGAGCGGAAGTGGACGCGGGTGTTCGCCGCGGTCGCCGGGCCGCTGTTCTTCCTCGGCGTCGCCATCGGCTACTACGTGCTTCCCAAGGGCCTCGAGGTGCTGATCGGGTTCACCCCTGCCGCGCTGCAGAACCTCGTGGAGTTCGGGGAGTACTTCTCCTTCCTGACCCGGATGCTGCTGGTCTTCGGTATCGGCTTCGAGATCCCGCTCTTCGTGGTGCTTCTGAACCTCGCCGGCGTCGTCTCCGGGCAGGCGCTGGGGCGCTACCGCCCCTGGATCATCATCGGCACCGCGGTGTTCGCCGCCGTCGCCACGCCGTCCACGGACCCGTTCGGGATGCTGATGCTGGCCATCCCGATGCTGATCCTGTTCATGATCGCCGAGATCATCGCCCGGATCCTCGACAAGGCCCGCGGCCGCGGCGCGTACAAGCCCGGGGCCGATCTCGCCGACGACCAGGTCTCGCCCCTGTGAGCTCGCCAACCGCCGCCGGCGGGGCGCGGGACGTCGATCCGTTCGACCTGCCCGACTGGCTGGGCGCCGGACGGGTGACCTGGCAGCCCGACCAGGGCATCCGGGTCGGCCACCTCGTCCCCGGCCTGCTGACCGGAGCGGGCGGCGACCGCCTGGCGTGCGACCTGTTCGCGGTCGACGAGGCCTACCCGGCCCCGGTCACCGACGACGACACCCGCACCCGTTCCCACCAGGCCTGGCGGCACGGCCAGGTGCTGCTCCTGTCGTACGACGACCGGTTGACGCTGGCGGTGCCGGGTCGGGAGTTCGGCGCCAACCGGGTCCTGGACGCCCTGGCCAGGCTGGCGCTGGCGGTCGGCGCGACGCCGGACGACTTCGCGGCGCTGCTGCGGCTCGGCACCGACCGTTCTCGGTAGGGTCCGGAGCGTGCCCGAGATCGCGCTGCTGACGAATCCCACTGCGGGCAAGGGGAAGGGCGCCAAGGCCCGCGCGGTCGCGCTGCCGCGGCTCCGCGACGCCGGGTTCGTGGTCCGGGACCTCCAAGGCGCCGACGCCGCCGAGGCCCTGTCGCTGGCCCGCCAGTGCGTCGCCGACGGCGTCGAGTCGTTGGTGGTGGTCGGGGGCGACGGGATGGTGCACCTGGCCGTCCAGGCGCTGGCCGGCACGCCGACCCGGCTCGGCGTCATCCCGGCCGGCACCGGCAACGACGCGGCCCGCTACCTCGACATCCCGCGCAGGGACGCCGCGGCCGCGGCCGACGTCGTGGTGGCCGGGCGCACCCGCACGCTCGACCTGGCCCGCAGCGGCTCGACGTACTTCATGACGGTGCTCGCGGCCGGCTTCGACGCCATCGTCAACGAGCGGGCCAACCAGATGACCTGGCCCCGCGGCCAGATGCGCTACAACCTGGCCACCCTGGCCGAGCTGCGTACCTTCAAGCCGCTCGCCTACACCCTCGAGCTGGACGGGGTGACCCGGCAGGTGGAGGCGATGCTGGTCGCGGTCGGCAACGGGCCGTCGTTCGGTGGCGGCCTGCGGATCACCGAGGGCGCCCTGCTCGACGACGGTTTGCTCGACGTGGTCATCATCAAGACGATGACCAAGCTCGACCTGGTGCGCACCTACCCGAAGCTGTTCCGGGGCACCCACACCACCCACCCGCAGTACGAGCGGCACCGGGTCTCCCGGGTGACCGTCGCCGCGCCCGGCATCGTGTCGTACGCCGACGGGGAACGCTTCGGCGCGCTGCCGCTGACCATCGAGTGCGCTCCCGCGGCGCTCACGGTGCTGGCCCGATGACGGTCCTGGACGACTTCACCACCGGGGTCCCCTTCCCGCTGGACGGCTTCCAGGTGCGGGCCTGCGAGGAGATCGAGGCCGGCCGCGGGGTTCTTGTCGCCGCGCCCACCGGCTCCGGCAAGACGATCGTCGGGGAGTTCGCGGTCCACCTGGCCCTGAAGACCGGCCGCAAGTGCTTCTACACCACGCCGATCAAGGCGCTGTCCAACCAGAAGTACAACGACCTGGTCGCCCGCTACGGGCCCGAGCAGGTCGGTCTGCTCACCGGCGACAACTCCGTCAACGGCGAGGCACCGATCGTGGTGATGACCACCGAGGTGCTGCGCAACATGCTGTACGCCGGCTCCCGGACGCTGCTGGGCCTCGGCTTCGTGGTGATGGACGAGGTCCACTACCTCGCGGACCGGATGCGCGGCGCGGTGTGGGAGGAGGTGATCATCCACCTGCCCGAGTCGGTGGCGGTCATCTCCCTGTCGGCGACCGTCTCCAACGCGGAGGAGTTCGGCGCCTGGCTGGCGACGGTCCGCGGCGAGACGACCACCATCGTGGAGGAGCGCCGCCCGGTGCCGCTCTTCCAGCACGTGATGGTCGGGCGGCAGATGATGGACCTGTTCGCGTCCTCCGACGTCGACGCGTCCGCCGGCTTCGTCCGCGAGGGCGCACCGGTCAACCCCGAGCTGCTGCGGATCGCCCGCGACGACTGGGCCAGCAGCCGGCTGATGCGCGACCGTCGGTCCCCGCGCAAGGGCAAGCCGGGCTCGTCGAAGAACCCGCGCGCGGTCGGCAACGGGCGGCGCGTCTGGATCCCGTCCCGGGTCGAGGTGATCGAGCGGCTCGACCGCGACGGGCTGCTGCCCGCGATCGTGTTCATCTTCAGCCGGGTCGGCTGCGACGCGGCCGTCGCCCAGTGCCTGGACTCCCGGATCCGGCTGACCACGCCCGCCGAGCGCTCCGAGATCCACGACTTCGTCGAGGCCAGCTGCCGGCACCTGCCCGACGAGGACCTCCAGGTGCTCGGGTACGCGCGCTTCCTCGAGGGTCTGGAGCGGGGCGTGGCGGCCCACCACGCCGGGCTGCTGCCGGTGTTCAAGGAGTGCGTGGAGCAGCTCTACGTCCGCGGGCTCTGCAAGGTGGTGTTCGCCACCGAGACTCTGGCGCTGGGCATCAACATGCCGGCGCGGACCGTGGTCATCGAGAAGCTGGTGAAGTTCAACGGCGAGACCCACGCCGACATCACGCCGGGGGAGTACACCCAGCTCACCGGCCGTGCCGGCCGCCGCGGGCTCGACGTGGAAGGCCACGGCGTCGTGTTGTGGCAGCCGGGGATGAACCCCGGCGACCTGGCCGGCCTCGCCTCCACCCGGACCTACCCGCTCACGTCGTCGTTCCGCCCGTCGTACAACATGGCCGTCAACCTCGTGCACCAGTTCGGCCGGGCCAGGTCGCGCGAGCTGCTGGAGATGTCCTTCGCGCAGTTCCAGGCCGACCAGGCGGTGGTCGGGCTGGCCCGGCAGCTCCGCAAGGCCGAGGACGCGCTGGACGGGTACGCCGAGGCCGCGACCTGTCACCTCGGCGACTTCATGGAGTACGCCGCGCTGCGGCGGAGCATCTCCGAGGCCGAGAAGGGCTCGGCGCGGGCCCGCCGGGCGGACCGCCGTGAGGAGGTGCTCACCTCCCTGGCGCTGCTGCGTCCGGGCGACGTCATCGAGGTGCCGTCGGGGAAGTTCGCGGGCTACGCCGTCGTCGTGGACCCGGGGACCACCGGGCTCGAGCCGCGGCCGTACGTGCTCACCGCCGAGCGCCAGGCCCGCCGGCTCGCGGTGATCGACTTCCCGACGCCGGTGCGGTCGCTGGGCAAGGTGCGGGTGCCGCGCAGCTTCAACGGCCGCAACCCGCAGGCCCGCCGGGACCTCGCCTCGGCGCTGCGGGCCAAGACCCACGACCTCGCGCCACCGCCGCCGAGCGTCGAGCGCGCCAGGCAGGCTGCCCGGGGGCCGGCGACGACCTTCGACGAGGTGGACCGGCTCCGCGCGCCACCTGCGGGAGCACCCCTGCCACGCGTGCCCGGACCGCGAGGACCACGCGCGCTGGGCCGAGCGCTGGTTCAAGCTGGACCGCGACGCCGACACCCTGCGCCGCCGGATCGAGACCCGGACCAACACGGTGGCCCGGACCTTCGACCGGGTCTGCGACGTCCTCACCTCGCTCGGCTACCTGGTCGAGGAGGGCGGGGACACCCGGGTGACCGACGAGGGCAAGCACCTGATGCGGATCTACTCCGAGAGCGACCTGGTCGCGGCGGAGGCGCTGCGCCACGGGATCTGGGACGACCTCACCCCCGCGGAGCTCGCGGCGGTGCTGTCGGTGCTCGTCTTCGAGTCCCGCCGGGCCGAGGACGCGGCCCCCCGCGTGCCGGGCGGCCGGATCGCGCCGGTCGTGGAGCAGATGTGGGGCCTGTGGCGCGAGCTCGCGGCCCTGGAGCGCGAGCACAAGCTGGACTTCCTGCGCGAGCCGGATCCCGGCTTCGCCCGGGCGGCGTTCCGCTGGGCCGAGGGCGACGACCTCGACGAGGTGCTCGGCGGCACCACGCTGGCGGCCGGCGACTTCGTGCGCTGGACCAAGCAGCTCATCGACCTGTGCGGCCAGGTGGCCGACGCGGCCGGCGACACCCCGTTGCGGCGCACGGCGCGGGACGCCGTCCGGCTGCTGCGCCGTGGCGTGGTCGCCTACTCGTCGCTGGCGGACTGAGGGCGCCCACCAGCCGCTGACTCGGGCGTCGGTCCCGCACCCAGGCGACCACGTCGTCGGCTCCGGGTCGTTGCCCTGCGATCTCGAGCCACACGGTGAGGGACTGGGTCTCCGTGAGACCGAGCAGCCGCGGCCGCAGGTCGGCAGCCAATGGTCGGCCAGACACCCGGGCCTCGTCGACGGGGACGAAATGCACGTAGCGGGTCACCGGGGCGGGAGCCGTCGAGCCCGCGGGCGCCCGGCTGACGACCACGGCCACGCAGTCGGTCCAGCGCGAGCGCGGCGCCGTCGAGGTGACCGAACACGTTGCGGACCTGGATGCCCAGGTCGGTCAGGCGCAGGGTGGGGAAGCCGGAGGTCAGGACGCGGTACTTGGCGCGCAGTCGTCGTACCCAGCCGCGCCCGGCCCAGAGCCCGTAGCCGAGTATCAGCACGCCACCTGCGCACCAGGCTCACCGTGGAGTCCAGCCCGACCACCACCAGCACGACACCGGCGACGAGCGTCGCGAGCGCCCAGATGACCATGACGACCTCGGCGGTGAGCGCTCGGACGAGTCGGCCACCCGCGCAGGTCCAGGGCCAGCTCGAGCACCGGCGGTGGGACGGGTCGGGACGGTGGCGTCGGCATCGGCTCACCTGCTCGTCATCGCCTCGACGACACGGGCCAGCGGGGACTCGAGGTTCCACCGGTTGCTGAGCTCGACCACGGCGGCGTGGTCGGCCGGCGTGCGCGGGAGGGTCGCGTCGTACCCGCCGAGATCGATCTCGCGGGCCACGGCGACCACCTGCGGGGCGACCGCGAGGTAGTCGCGGGCGGCCTTGATCTTGCCCCGCGGGCCCGGCCCGAGCTCGGAGTCGTCGTCGTCGGCGCCGGCGACGACCCCGTCGATGTCCCCGAACTTGGCCAGCAGCGACGCGGCGGTCTTGTCGCCCACGCCGGCGACCCCGGGCAGTCCGTCGGAGGCGTCGCCGCGCAGGGTGGCGAAGTCGGCGTACTGCGAGGCGTCGACGCCGTACTTCTCCCGCACGACGTCGTTGGTCACCCGCTCGTGGCGGCCGACGCCACGGGCGATGTAGAGCACCCGGACCTCCGCGTCGTCGTCGACCAGCTGGAAGAGGTCCCGGTCGCCGGTGACGATGTCGACCGGCATCGGCGCACCCGTGGCCAGGGTGCCGATGACGTCGTCGGCCTCGTAGCCGTCGGCGCCGATGACGCAGATGCCGAGCGCCGCGAGCACGTCGAGGATGATCGGCACCTGCACCTCGAGCGGGTCGGGGACCTCCTCGACGTCCGGCGCGGCGCCAGGCACGACGTACTCGACACGGTGCGCCTTGTACGTCGGCAGCAGGTCGACGCGCCACTGGGGCCGCCAGTCGTTGTCCCAGGCGCAGACCAGGTGGCTGGGGGAGTAGTCGGTGACCAGGCGGGCGATGAACTCGAGCAGCCCGCGCACCGCGTTGACGTTGGTGCCGTCGTCCGCCTTGATCTCCGGGACGCCGTAGAACGCCCGGAAGTACATCGAGGCGGTGTCGAGCACCATCAGCCGCTGGTCGTCCCTGGAGGTCACGCCCGGCATCTTGCCATCAGTCGGTGAGGGCTTCCCGGATCGCCTCGGGGATCGGCGTCGTGCCGCCGACCAGCACCCACTGCCGGCCGACCGTCTCGTCGTCCGCCAGCACGGCGGCCACGACGGCCGCGACGTCGGCGCGGGTGACGTCGCCGCGATCGAGGTGGTCGGCGAGGGCGACCAGGCCCGTGGGCGGGTCGTCGGTGAGACGTCCGGGTCGGAGGATCGTCCACGCCAGGTCGCTGGCGCGCAGCGCGGCGTCGGCGTCGCGCTTCGCCTCGACGTACGCCGTCCAGACGTCGCCGGCGTCCGCCGCGACGGGTTCGTCCACGCCGATCGCCGAGATCTGCACGAACCGGCCGATGCCGACCCGCCGGGCTGCGGCAACGGACTTCAGGGAACCCTCGAGGTCGACCGTGCGCTTGCGCTCGACGTTGCCGTCCGGGCCACCCCCGGCGGCGAACACCACCGCGGCGCAGCCGTGGAACGCCGCGGCGTACTCGTCGACACCGCCCTTCTCCAGGTCGAGGAGCCGGACCTCGGCGCCGAGAGCCTCGAGGTCGTCGCGGTAGCCCTCGCGCGCGCACCAGGGCGACGGGGGTGTGTCCCGCGGCGACGAGCAGGGGGTGGAGGTGGCGGGCGACCTGGCCATGGCCCCCGACGACGGCGATGCGGCTCATGCGGACACGCTACGACGCCGGTCTAGCGAGGCCCGTCCGGCGGGCCGCCGGTGTCGTACTCTGTCGCGCGTGGAGGACACCGACCGCCTGATCCTGAGGCTGCTCGCGCCGACGGCCGGATGTCGTTCACCGACCTCGGCAAGGCCACGTCGCTGTCGACCTCCGCGGTCCACCAGCGGGTCAAGCGGCTCGAGCAGCGCGGCCTGATCAAGGGGTACGGCGCGACCGTCGACCACGAGCAGATGGGACTCCCGCTGACGGCGTTCGTGTCGATCAAGCCGATCGACCCGTCCGAGCCCGACGACTACCCGTCCCGCCTCGCGAACATCGAGGCCATCGAGTCCTGCTGGTCGGTCGCCGGCGACGAGTCGTACATCCTCAAGGTCCGGGTCGCCACCCCCAGCCAGCTCGAGGAGCTGCTCGCCCAGATCCGGTCGGTCGCCAACGTCTCCACGCGCACCACCATCGTGCTGTCGACGCCGTTCGAGAACCGCCCCGTCACGTAGCCGCCGGCCCGCTGGGTCTGCGGTTTGGTCACAAACCGCAGGTTTTGGGGCCGGATTGTTGCGGTTCGTGACCAATCCGCAGCTGGCCAGCTGCTGCCGACCGGTCGCGGGCGAATGGTCAGGAACCCCACCGATCTGCGCGACAGCTGCGGTTTGGGACCAATCCGCAGCCGGCTGCCGCCCGGTCGGGCCGCCAACGAATGGTGGCAAACCGCACCGATCTGCGCCGACAGCTGCGGTTTGGGACCAAACCGCAACGACTCAGGAGCGGACCTCAGTACGCCTGGAGAGCAGCGGTACGCCGGGACGCCTCGGCGACCTCGGCGGCCTTGAGGGCGGACTCGTCGAGGCGACCGTGCTCCTGCCACCAGGCCTGGCCGGTGGCGGGGAGGGTGTGGATGGGGTCGTAGTACTCGTAGGTCCGGTTCAGGGCCTCGGGGTCGGTGGCCTCGATGGAGGTCCGGTAGTTCTTGGTCCAGTGCGAGATGCCGCGCTCGGTGTCGTAGGACTCGAGCTGGTGCACCCACCGCTTGCCGACGAACGGCACGTCGCAGACGATCCGCGGCGTCGCGAAGCCGGGCAGGTAGCCCATGATCGCGTGCTGCAGGCGCTGGGCGTCGGCGACCGAGACCCGCCAGTGCTCCGCGAAGGGGATCAGGTCGCACATGTAGAAGTAGTAGGGCATGATCTGCGCGCCGTCGAGGAGCCGGAAGCACAGGTCGAGCAGCGCCTCGGGGTCGGCGTTGACGCCGTTCATCAGCACGCCCTGGTTGCGCACGTCCCGGATGCCGGTGTCGAGCATCGCCCGGGTGGCCTTGGCGACCAGCGGGGTCACCGAGTTGGCGTGGTTGACGTGCGTGTGGATCGCGATCGACACGCCCCGCGAGCGCGCGAGGCCGGCGACCCGCGCCATGCCGTCGACCACGTCGTCCTGCAGCCAGTGCTGGGGGAGACCCATCAGGGCCTTGGTCGCCAGCCGGATGTCGCGGATGTTGTCGACCTCGAGCAGCTTGGTGAGGAAGTCCTCGAGCCGCGGCCACGGCATGTTCGCCACGTCGCCGCCGGAGACCACGACGTCGCGCACCGAGGGCGTACGACGGAGGTACTCCATCATGTCGCCGAGCCGGTCGGCCGGCTTGGCCGCGAACTTCAGCTTCTCGATGACCGGCGTCGAGTTCCCGACCAGGTCCATCCGGGTGCAGTGACCGCAGTACTGCGGGCAGGTCGGCAGCAGCTCGGCCAGCACCTTCGTCGGGTAGCGGTGGGTCAGCCCCTCGGCCACCCACATGTCGTGCTCGTGCAGCGAGTCGCGGGTGGCGTGCGGGTGCGAGGGCCAGTCGGTGCGCCGGTCCGAGAACACCGGGATCATGTAGTGCCGGATCGGGTCGGCGTAGAACGCGTCGGTCAGCGACCCGGCGCCGGCGGGCGTCGAGGTCGGCACCATCGTGTTCATCATCTGCGGCGGCACCAGCATCGACATGGTGGCCCGCTCGGCCTGGTCGCGCTCGAGGTCGGCGTAGAACCGGTCGTCGACGAGGTCGCCGAGGAGCTCGCGCAGCTGCTTGACGTTCTTGACGCAGTGCGCGCGCTGCCACTGCACAGACTCCCACTCGGCTGTGGTGACGTCCTTCCAGCCGGGGAACCGCGTCCAGTCGGGCTCCACGAGCTCGACGCGCTGGTAGGGATAGGGCTGACCCGTCTCCAGACCGATCGCGGTCTCGATGCTCATGGCTGCTCCTGCGGGTGCGTGGTGGTGGGGCGCGGCACCGGGCGCGTCGGTTGTGTGACGCGCGCGGCTCATGCCAGAGTAGGCGGACAGCCTCCGGCAAGTCCAATGCCACGCCGGATAATTTCCTGTTCGAGAGCGGATCCATGGGAGGACCAGCGGTGATGGCGGCCAGCGAGCGTACGTCGGTGGGCGATCCGACCGGTCTGCACCGGGTCCTCGACGAGGCCACCGTGCTGCCCCAGGCGGCGCAGCGGCTCGACACGCGTCGCGACCTGTGGCCCGACGAGGTCCGGGTGCGCGTGGAGCGGCTCAACCTCGACGCCGCGTCGTTCCGCCAGCTCGAGCGCAAGCACGACCGCGACGGGGACGCGGTCCGCGCCGAGGTCCTCGCCATCGTCGAGGCGCGCGGCAAGATGCAGAACCCCGAGACCGGGTCCGGCGGCATGCTCATCGGCACCGTCGAGGAGGTCGGCCCGCAGTCCACCCTCGGCCTGGCGGTGGGGGACCGGGTGGCCACCCTGGTCTCGCTGACCCTCACCCCGCTGGTGATCGAGGACGGGCTGGCCGGCTGGGACGGCGCCTCCGAGCAGGTGCCGTGCGACGGGTACGCCGTCCTGTTCGGCCGCTCGATCGCGGCGGTGATCCCCGACGACCTCGACCCCGCGCTGTCGCCTGTCGGTGATGGATGTCTGCGGCGCCCCGGCGCTCACCGCACCGGCTGGTGGCGCAGTACGAGCAGCCCGTCGTGGCGGTCATCGGCGGCGCCGGCAAGTCGGGCTCCCTGAGCATCGCGGCCGCCGCCCGCGCCGGCGCCCAGCGGGTGATCGGCGTCGTCCCGCACGCCGCCGAGGCCGCGCTCCTCGAGGAGTCGGGGATCGCGGACGCGGTGGTCGTCGCCGACGCCCGCGACCCGATCGCCCTGCGCGACGCGGTCGTGGCGGCCGGCGGACCGGCCGACATCACCGTCGTGTGCGTCGACGTCCCCGGCTGCGAGGGCGGCGCGATCCTCGCCACCGCGCCGCGCGGCACCGTCATCTTCTTCTCGATGGCCACGTCCTTCTCCGCGGCCGCGCTGGGGGCCGAGGGGCTCGCCGCCGACGTCACGATGCTGGTCGGCAACGGCTACGTGCCCGGCCACGCGGCGTACGCCCTCGACGTGCTGCGCGAGAATGCCGGTGTGCGAGGTCTCTTCGAGCGACGTCTGTGACCCGGTGATGAGGACCCTGCTCCGCAACGGAGTCGTCCACACCGGCACCGGCGAGCCGATCACCGCGCTCGCCGTCGAGGACGGCCGGGTCGCCTGGCTCGGCGACGACGCCCACGCCGCGGCGTACGACGGTGCCGACGAGGTGGTCGACCTGCGGGGACGCTGGGTCGGACCGGCGTTCGTGGACGCGCACCTGCACCTCGTGCAGACCGGCCGCCAGCTCGACGGGCTCGACCTCACCGGCTGCACCAGCCGGCAGGACGCCCTGGACCGGATCGGCGCCCACGTCGCCCGCGTCCCCGCGGCCGAGGTGCGTGATCGGTGCCGGGTGGGACGAGACCGACTGGCCCGACCGCGACCACCCCACCGCCGACGACCTCGAGCGCGTGGCGCCCGGCCGCCGGCTCTACCTCTCCCGCGTGGACGGGCACTCCGCCATCGTCTGCCACGCGCTGCTCGCCGAGACCCCGCAGGCCCGCAGCCCAGGACGGCTGGTCCGACGACGGCCGGCTGCAGCGGCGACGCCAAGCACACCGTCAGCGACCGTCTCTCCGACCTCGTCGGACCCGAGCAGCGCCTCGACGCGGCCCGGCAGGCCGTCGCCGCGCTGGCCGCCCGCGGCATCGGCGCCTTCCACGAGAACGCCGCCCCGCACATCGGCCCCGACTACGAGGTCGCCCTGGTCCGCCAGGCCGCCGACGAGGCCGGGCTGCACGCCACGCTCTACTGGGGCGAGCTCGGCGCGTTCGACCGGGTGGCCGAGCTCGGCGTCTCCGGCCTCGCCGGGGACCTGGTCGCCGACGGCGCCGTGGGCTCGCGCACCGCCTCGATGCGGGGCGAGTACGCCGACCAGCCCGGACACTGCGGCCACGGCTACCTGGACGCCACCCAGATCGCCGAGCACGTCGTCGGCTGCACCCGGCTCGGGCGTGCAGGCCGGCTTCCACTGCATCGGCGACGCCGCCCTCGACGCCGTCGCGGAGGGTTTCGACGCCGCTGCCCGGCTGCTCGGCGACGACGCCCTGCGCGCGCGGGGGCACCGGCTCGAGCACTGCGAGATGCCGTCGGTCGAGGCGGTGGCGCTCTTCGCCCGGCTCGGGGTCATCGCCAGCGTCCAGCCGATGTTCGACGGCCTGTGGGGCGGCCCGGACGGGATGTACGCCGAGCGGCTGGGCGCGCGCTGGCGCGAGCTGAACCCCTACCGCGACCTCCACCTCGCCGGCGTCCCGCTGGCCTTCGGGTCCGACTCCCCGGTCACCCCCGCCGATCCCTGGCGGGCCGTCCAGGCCGCCGTCCACCACCACACCGAGGGCCAGCGGCTCGATCCCGCCGACGCCTTCCGCGCCCACACCCGCGGCGGCTGGTTGGCCGCGCGCGTCGACGGAGGACGTGCTGCGCCTCGGTGCCCCGGCCGACGTACGCCGTGTGGGACACGCCCGGCCGGCCTCGACGGCGCCGGACTGCCCGACCTCACGCCCGGCACCACCCTGCCCACCTGCGCGCGGACCGTCGTCGACGGCCGCACCGTCCACCACACCGAGGACTCTCCATGACCGGCAAGCTCGGGCTCGATCCCGCCGACTTCCGCCGGGCGCGCGGACTGGCCCGCACCGTCGGCCGGCCCATCGTCTCCCTGGCCAAGAAGCACACCACCGTCTCCGTCGAGCGGGCCACGCTGCGGCTGGCCGGCCTGCAGGGCGCCGACGCCGACGGCATCCCGTGGGTCAACCGGCTCACCGACGTGGTGCGCGCCGACCTCCACGACCAGGGCGGCCTCGCGCACGGCGTGGCCCTGCCGGTGTGGGACGCGCTGCGCCGCGGCGAGGCCGACGACCTGGCCACCCTGGCCCAGAAGGCGTCGGCCGGGAGCGTGCGCTTCCGGCTCCCGGAGGGTCGCGACGCGAAGGCGGCGACCACCGCGGCCCGGACCGCGGTCGGCAAGGGCATCAAGCGCATCGACGCCCGACGCACGGAGCGCGAGCGGATGATCCGGAAGGTCGGCGACGCGCCGCGCAAGCCCTGGATCTACCTGATCGTGGCCACCGGCGACATCTACGAGGACATCCCGCAGGCGCAGGCGGCCGCCCGCGAGGGCGCGGACGTGATCGCGGTGATCCGCTCGACCGGCCAGTCCCTGCTCGACTACGTGCCCGAGGGCGCCACCCGCGAGGGCTTCGCCGGCACCTACGCGACCCAGGAGAACTTCCGGCTGATGCGGGCCGCGCTCGACGAGACCAGCCGCGAGCTCGGCCGCTACGTGCGGCTCACCAACTACGCCTCCGGCCTCTGCATGCCCGAGATCGCCACGCTGGCCGGCCTCGAGCGGCTCGACATGATGCTCAACGACTCGATGTACGGCATCCTCTTCCGCGACATCAACCCGATCCGCACCTTCGTCGACCAGCGCTTCAGCCGCCAGATCCACGCCCGCGCCGGGATCATCATCAACACCGGCGAGGACAACTACCTCACCACCGCCGACGCCGTCGAGGCCGCCCACACGGTCACCACCAGCCAGCTCCTCAACGAGTACTTCGGCAAGGAGGCGGGGCTCGAGGACTGGCAGCTCGGTCTGGGCCACGCCTTCGAGATCGACCCCGACGTGCCCGACTCCTTCCGGCTCGAGCTCGCCCACGCGATGCTGGCCCGCGACCTGTTCCCGCAGGCCCCACTGAAGTGGATGCCGCCGACCCGGCACATGACCGGCGACGTGTTCAAGGGCTACCTGCTGGACGGGTTCTTCAACCTCGTCGGCGCGCTCACCGACCAGGGCATCCTGCTGGTCGGGATGATGACCGAGGCCGTGGTGACCCCCTGGATCTCCGACCGCGACCTGGCCCTGCAGAACGTCCGCTACGTGATGAACGCCGCCGGCAACCTCCACGAGGACTTCCGCCCGGCGCCCGGCGGCTTCATCGTCAGCCGGGCGCAGCAGGTGCTCCAGGAGACCATCGACCTGCTGGAGGAGATCGCCCACGACACCGACGACCACGGCGACCCGCCGCTGCTGGCCGCGATCGCGGACGGCACCTTCGGGCTGATGAAGCGGCCGCCCGACAAGGGCCGTGGTCTCGACGGCGTCGCGAAGAAGGCCCGCGACTACTACAACCCCGCGGCCGAGATCCTGGAGGCGACGTGAGCGACAGCCAGATCGTCCGGCCGTACGGCGACACCACCGGCGACGGCATGGTGCAGCTGAGCTTCACGCTGCCTGTCCCGCACGACAAGATCGCCGACGGCGCCGCGGTCCAGCTGGCCAACAAGATGGGCATCGACCCCGCGCTCGTCGTGCACAGCAAGCCGATGGGGGCGGATTTCACGTTCTTCGTCGTCTACGGGCGGGTCAACCACCTCGTCGACGTCGTCCCAGGTCGAGGTGGTCGAGCGCGACTACCCGCTGCTGACGCCCAAGGAGGTCAACGCGGCCGTCAAGCGTGCCCTGCGGCGCCGGCTGGTCGTGGTCGGCGGGTGCATCGGCACCGACGCCCACACGGTCGGCATCGACGCGATCCTCAACATCAAGGGCTTCGCGGGGGAGAAGGGCCTGGAGTACTACCGCGAGCTCAAGGTCGTGAACCTCGGCGCCCAGGTCTCCGTCCCGCAGCTCGTCGAGCGGGCCCGGGACGAGAAGGCCGACGCGGTCCTGGTCTCCCAGGTCGTCACCCAGCGCGACGCGCACCTGCTCAACACCCGAGAGATGAGCGCCGCCTTCCGCGAGTCCTACCCCGCCGAGAAGCGACCCGCTCCTGGTCGTGGGCGGGCCCCGCTTCGACGAGTCCATGGCCGCCGAGCTCGGCGTCGACCGGGTCTTCACCCGCGGCACCACCCCCGGCGAGGTCGCGTCGTTCCTCGTCGACCGGATCCTCCAGCGAAAGGCGTCCTGATGGTCACGACAGGCTCGACCGGCTCGACGGGCGGGATCGTCGGCAGCACCGTGGTGCACCGCCGCTACGTCCCGTACTCCCACGCGCACTACGCCGGCCACCTCGTCGACGGCGCCTACTGCCTCGGGCTGTTCGGCGACGTGGCCACCGAGATGTGCATCCGCACCGACGGCGACGAGGGCCTCTTCGCGTCGTACGCCGACGTGCAGTTCCTCGCAGCCCGTGCGGGCCGGGGACGTCCTCGAGATCACCTGCACCCTGGTGCGGGTCGGCACCCGCAGCCGGGCGCTCGAGTTCACCGTCCACGTGGTGGCCCGCGGGGCCGCGACGCAGGCCCGACCAGGGGCCGCGGAGATGCTCGACGAGCCGCTGCTGGCCACCACCGCGACCGGCACCGTCGTGGTCCCACCGCCGGCCGGCTGACGGCGATCCGGCGACGCCGGTTGGCACGTTCCAAGCCACGTGGCACGGGGTTCGGCGTGTCGCCGACCGACACGCCGCGCGGCCAAGAAATGGCCGAGCGGATTTTGGCGGGGCATAGGCCCGTTGACCTGCGGATTTGCGCGTTCTCGCAGGTCAGCGACCGGTTGACAGCCGGGGCGGTCGTACCCCGAAGGTTCGGGAGTCCTCCTCTGCAGATCGTGGTCGGGGGACCGGTGTCCGAGTGGCCTGCGTCGGAGTGTGGGGATGCCACCCACTGGTCCAACGTGGTGCACGGACCCGGTCTCGCCCCGCGAAGGGGGATACGGGAGGGGTGCGGGCTCCGTAGACAACTTCCTGGCACCGGCATCCGGTCGGTGGCGGGTTGGTCCGAAGGGTCCGGACCCCTCCCGTTGTGCTGCAAGGGATACTTCTACCCATGGCCCCGGTGACGACTCCTGCGTGGCCCGGTGCGGTCCGCGCGGGGGTCGCGGTGCTCGCCGGCTTGGCGCTGGCGCTGTCCTTCGAGCCCTACGAGCTGCCCGTGCTGCTGCCGGTGGGCGTGGCCGGCTTCACGCTGGCCGTCCACGGGGTGCGGGTCCGCCGCGGCCTCTGGCTCGGGCTCGCTCACCGGCGCGGCCTTCATGTTCGTCCACCTGTTCTGGATGCGGTCGGTCGGCTGGGACGCCTGGCTCATGCTCTCCACCCTCGAGACGGCCTTCTTCGTGCCGCTGGGCGGGGCCAGCGCGGCCGTGTCCCGGCGCCGCGGCTGGCCGGTGTGGACCGCCGCGCTATGGGTCGCCGTCGAGGTCTGGCGGTCCGGCTGGCCGTTCGGCGGGATGCCCTGGGGCCGGCTGGCCTTCGCCTCCGCCGACACCCCCTTCGCGCCGCGCTCTGCCGTACGTCGGCACCGTCGGCGTGAGCCTCCTGATCGCCCTCGTCGGGACCACCGCGGCGTGGGCGGTGCTGCACGTCCGGACCCGCCCGGTGGCCGTGATCGTGGCCGCCCTCGGCCTGGGGCTGGTCACGCTGCTGCCGAACCTGGCGCCGTACGCCGCCACCAGCGACGGCGAGCTCACCGTCGCCGCGGTGCAGGGCAACGTGCCCGGGCCGGGGACCGACATCCTCTACGACCACCGCCAGGTGACCCGCAACCACGTGGACGCCACGATCCAGCTGGCCGCCGACGCCGCGGCCGGCAAGGTGCCGGCCCCCGACTTCGTGGTGTGGCCGGAGAACTCCACGGCCCTCGACCCGTTCCTCGACGCCTCCCTCAACAGCGACATCCGCGAGGCGGTGGCCGCCGTCGGCGTGCCCGTGCTGGTCGGCGCGATCACCGACGACCCGGAGCCGGGCAAGATCCTCAACCAGGGCATCGTCTGGACGCCCACCACCGGTGCGGCCGACCGCTACACCAAGTGGCACCCGGTGCCCGTACGGCGAGTACATCCCCTGGCGGGACAGCAACCCCCTGACGAGCCGCTTCGACGAGCTCGCCCGGGTGGCCCGCGACATGCAGGCGGGCACCCGCGCCGACCCGCTGCGGATCGCGGGGGTCGACGTGGCAGACGCCATCTGCTTCGACGTGGCCTACGACGAGGGGATCTACGCGCAGGTCGAGGCGGGCGCCCGGCTGCTCGTCGTGCAGACCAGCAACGCCACCTTCAGCCGGACCAGCCAGCTGGACCAGCAGTTCGAGATCACCCGGGTGCGCGCGCTCGAGAGCGGCCGCCACGTCGTCGTGGCCGCGACCAACGGGATCACCGGCATCATCGCCCCCGACGGCACCGCCACCAGCGTCCTGGAGCGCCGCACCCAGGGCTACGTCGTCGAGCGGGTCCCCCTCACCTCGGCGGTGCCGCCGGGCATGCGGCTGGGTCCGTGGATCGGACTCGGCTGCCTCGTTGTGGGGGTTTGCGCCCTCGTGCTACCGCTGCTCCCGTATCGTCGGAGGGCCCCGCTCCGCACGCCCGAGGTCCCCGACCCGGCCCTGACCGCCGAGGAACACCGATGACCGACCCGACCCGCTCCCTGGGCCGCGCCGTGATGGTGGTGCCCACCTACAACGAGGCCGACCAACCTGGAGTGGATCGTCGGGCGGCTGCGCGCCGCCCAGCCCGACGTCGACGTCCTCGTCGTCGACGACGGCTCGCCGGACGGCACCGGCGCCATCGCCGACCGCCTCGCGGCGGCCGACCCGCAGGTCCGGGTCCTCCACCGCACCGAGAAGGCCGGCCTGGGCGCGGCGTACCTGCACGGCTTCCGGGTGCGCGCTGGACGCCGGCTACGACGTGATCGGCGAGATGGACGCCGACGGCTCCCACCAGCCCGAGCAGCTGCACCTGCTGCTGGCCGCCCTGGAAGGGGCCGACCTGGTGATCGGCTCCCGCTGGGTCCCCGGCGGCTCGGTGGTCAACTGGCCGCTGCGGCGCGAGGCCCTCTCGCGCGGCGGCAACCTCTACGTGCGGCTGCTGCTCGGGATGAAGGTCCGCGACGCCACGGCCGGCTTCCGCCTGTTCCGGCGCACCACCTTGGAGAAGATCGAGGTGGGGACGGTGCGGTCGATGGGCTACGTGTTCCAGACCGACATGGCCTACCGCACCCTCCAGGCGGGGCTGCGCGTGGTCGAGGTGCCGATCGAGTTCGTCGAGCGGGTCCGCGGTGACTCGAAGATGTCCGGCGCGGTGGCCGCGCGAGTCGCTGCAGCGCATCACTGTCTGGGGTCTGCAGGAGCGCGTCGAGCAGGTACGCCGCGCGGTCCGGCGGGCGCGTCGGCTCCGACGATGACCCCCCGCCGGCGGACCCGCGTCTCGAGGTGGGTGCTCTTCGTCGCCTTCGTGGTGGTGCCGCTGCTCGAGATCTACGTGCTCATCCAGGTCGGACAGGTGATCGGCGCCTGGTGGACCATCGCCCTGCTGCTGGGCCGACGCGCTCCTGGGAGCGTGGCTGGTCCGCCGCGAGGGAGGCCGGGCCTGGCAGTCGCTGACCGAGTCGCTTGCAGTCGGGGCGGATGCCCGCCCGCGAGCTCGCGGACGCGGCGCTCATCCTCATCGGCGGCACCTTGATGCTCGCGCCGGGCTTCCTCACCGACATCCTCGGGCTGCTGGTGATCCTGCCCTTCACCCGGCCGGTGGCCCGCCGGCTGCTGACCCGGGTCGTCGCCGCGCACCTGGTCACCGTCGCCCGGGGTCCGGACGCACGAAACCCCGGACCAGGATCTGACGGATCCGTGGTCCGGGGCGAAGTCGTGGACTAGCTCCGCCGTGGAGAGCTAGGACACCTTTCGCTTCTTCGCGTTCGCTCGGTGCAGGTGCGCGGGACCGATCTCGCCGCCGCGCAGCAGCTCGAGACGCTCCTTGAGGATGTCCTCGAGCTCGCCGACCGAGCGGCGCTCCAGGAGCATGTCCCAGTGCGTGCGGACCGGCTTCTCAGCCTTCTCCTCCTTCACGATCCCGGACCGGCTGAGGGCCTCGGCGCCGCAGCGCGGGCACTCCCAGACCGCCGGGACGTCGGCCTCGACCGACATCGTGATCTCGAACAAGTGCCCCTGCGGACAGTCGTAGCCGACCTGCTGACGTGCGGCGAACTCGATGCCCCGCTCGTCCTCGAAGCTCTGCCCCCCGAGCCGTGCTCCTCGCAGTGTGCGCTCCGCCATGGAGCCACCTCCCAATGATGGTTTCCCCCGTCGTACTGGTGTGACGGACGGGAGTGACGTTTATGACGCGGTAGCGCCCTGACGCCTGTACAACGCTTGTACCCGCTTCAACGTTAGTGGGACGTCTCAGATTCCGGAAAAGTTCGGCCCGCGCACGCCTGGGACGTGTCTCAGATCACGGGCGGGAGGTCGTTTCCGGCCTCGGCGATGCCCCGCGCGGTGTTCACGCGTGAGAGCAGGATCACACCCAGGACGAACAGCAGGATCAGCGCCAGCAGGGCCGGCCGGTAGGAGCCGGTCCACTGGTGCACCAGACCGAAGATCAGGGTGCCGAACCAGCTCGTGCCGCGCTCGGCGGCCTGGTAGAGCGAGAAGTACTCCGCCTCGCGTCCCCGCGGGATGAGCTGGCTGTAGTACGAGCGGGAGAGGGCCTGGGTGCCGCCCAGGACCAGGCCGATGCTGGCCGCGAGGACCAGGAACAGCCCGAAGTTCTTCTCGGGCGTGAAGTACCCGCCGATCACCACCACGATCCAGATGACCAGGCCGGCCAGGATGGTGCCCCGGGTGCCCCGCCGCTGCGCGATCCGGCCGAAGAGCAGCGCGCCGCCGATGCCGACGAACTGCACGACCAGGAAGGCCGACAAGACGGTGGACTTCTCGAAGTGCAGCTGCTTCTCGCCGTAGACCGAGGCCGCGTAGATGACGGTCTGGATGCCGTCGTTGTAGAAGAGGTACGCGAGCAGGAAGGTCAGCGTCACCGGGTAGCCGCGCATGTCCTTGAGGGTCCGGAACAGCTGGCCGAAGCTCTCCCTGACCAGGCCTCCGGACTCGGGCACGACGTTCTTCGCCGGACGGTTCTTGACCCCCCGGAACGGGATGATCGTGAAGACCGCCCACCAGATGCCGGCGCTCAGCAGCGAGATCCGCACGGCCATCTCGGTGCTGTCCGACATCACGGTCAGCAGCCCGAAGTTGAGGGCCAGGAGGATGCCGCCGCCGAGGTAGCCCAGCGCCCAGCCTCGCGACGAGACGCGGTCGCGCTCGGCGGGCTCGGCGATGTCGACCAGGATCGCGTCGTACACGACGAGGCTGGAGCCGAGGAAGAGCGTCGCGAACGACGAGCAGCACCGCGCCGAGCTGCCAGTTCGAGCCGGCGACGAAGTACATCAGCATCGCCATCGCGCTACCGGCCCAGGCGAAGCGCGCCATCAGGGTGGTCTTGGCCGACGACCGGTCGGCGATCGCCCCCACGACCGGGAGGACCAGCGCCGACAAGATGGTGGCGGCCGTGACCAGGTAGAAGACGAGCGAGCCGGCCGAGATGTCGAGGCCCAGGATCTGGAGCGGGACGTTGCAGTCGAAGTCGTCGCCGGAGGCCTTGCCACAGGCGCTGACCTCGGCGACCGAGGTGAGGTACGGCGCGAACAGCACCGCGGCGATCGTGGTGACGTAGGCGGAGTTGGCCCAGTCGTACCAGTACCAGGCCCGCTGCTCCTTGGCCCGGATCAGCGGCCGGAGGTCGGCGATGCCCTGCGCGTTCGACGCCTGGTCGGTCATGGTCGTCCCCTCCACTGCCCGCCCTCGGTGAGCACGGCCTTGAGTATGTCGGTGCGGTCGGTCATCAGACCGTCGACACCACGGTCGATCAGCGCCCGCATCTCGTCGGGGTCGTCGATCGTCCACACGTGCACGTGCTTGCCCGCGGCGTGTGCGCGCCGGACCAGGCCGGGGGTGACGACGGTGAGCCGACCGCGCCGGTGCGGCACCTGGAGCACCCGCACCCGACCACGGGTGACGAAGTCGGCGAGCCGGCCGCTGGGCAGCAACCGGAACGCCGCGACCTCCAGCGGAGCGGCGGAGGTCGGCACCCGGCCCCCGGTGATCCGGCGGAACTCGTCGAGACGACGCCGGGAGAAGGAGCCGACCAGCACCCGGTCGTGCACCTCGCGCACCTCGATGAAGTCGGCGAGCGCTCGCACCGCCGCCCCCGACTTGAGGTCGATGTTGAAGAGGGCGTCCGGGAAGGCGTCGAACACCGCGGCGAGGGTCGGCACCTGCTCACGGCCGCCGATCAGGGCGCGCTGCACCTCGGCGTGGGTCAGGTCGGAGATGGCGCCGTTGGCGTCGGTGACCCGGTCGAGGACCGTGTCGTGGAACGCGAGCAGCACGCCGTCGCGGGTGACGTGGACGTCGGTCTCGAGGTAGGTGTAGCCGAGGTCGTGGGCGTGCTGGAACGCGTGCAGCGTGTTCTCCAAGCCCGGCGATCTCCGGGTGCTCGGCCCCGCCTCGGTGCGCGAAGGCGAGGACCCCGGCGGAGCCCTCGTGTCGGGCGTCGAGATAGGCGTACCCGGTCTCCGGACTCGGGCGCCCGGGACCCTTGCGGATCCTCACGAAAGGAGTATTCACCGGCATGCTCCGATCGTGACGGCAATCACGCCGATGCAGCATCCGCGTCGATGCTCAGTGGGGTCGGCGGCGAGGGAGTACGGTCGGGCCCATGGAGTCCCTGACCTGTCCCAAGTGCGGTGCCGAGATGGTCCGCCGGACCCTCGCGCTGCAGTGCCCCGAGGGCCACGGAGTCTTCCTCGAGCGTGCCGACCTCGGCAGCCTCATCGAGGCCGAGACCGACTGGAACAGCCGGAGCGTGCACGACACCGCGCGGCTGCCGCGGATCACCAGCGACATGACCGAGCCGCCGGCCCCGACCCCGCACGCGCGCGCCTGGGTGGAGACACTGTTCTGAGCTGCGCTGGGCTCAGCTCAGATGTCCCGGAAGGTCTCGATGTTGGCGCCGAGCTCGTTGAGGCGCTCGGCGAGGTCCTCGTAGCCACGTGAGATGACGTACGTCGACCGGAGCACCGAGGTGCCCTTGGCGGCCAGCATCGCGAGCAGGATCACCACGGCGGGACGTAGCGCCGGCGGACACATGATCTCGGCGCCCGAGAAGTGGGTCGGTCCCTCGATCATCACCCGGTGCGGGTCGAGCAGCTTGACCTGGCCGCCGAGCTTGTTGAGCTCGGTGAGGTAGATCGCGCGGTTCTCGTAGACCCAGTCGTGCAGCAGCGTCTGGCCCGTCGCGACCGCGGCGATGACCGCGAAGAACGGCAGGTTGTCGATGTTGAGCCCGGGGAACGGCATCGGGTGGATCTTGTCGAGCGGGGCGTGCAGGAGCGAGGGCTTGGTGGTGATGTCCACGAGCCGGGTGTGGCCGTTGAGGGCGTCGTACTCCTCGGAGCGGGAGTACTCGAAGCCCATCTCCTCCAAGGTCGCGAGCTCGATCTCGAGGAACTCGATCGGCACCCGCGTGATGGTGATCGAGGACGACGTGACGATCGCGGCGGCGAGGAGTGACATCGCCTCGATCGGGTCCTCGCTGGGCGCGTAGTCGACGTCGACGTCGATGTTGCGCCGGCCGGTGACCGTCAAGGTGGTGGTGCCGATGCCGTCGACGCCGACCCCCAGCTTCTGGAGGTAGAAGCACAGGTCCTGGACCATGTAGTTGGACGAGGCGTTGCGGATGACGGTGGTGCCCTCGTGCAGGGCGGCGGCCATCAGGGCGTTCTCGGTGACGGTGTCGCCGCGCTCGGTGAGCACGATCGCCCGCTGCGGTGAGACCGCGCGGTTGACCTGCGCGTGGTACATCCCGTCGGTGGCCTTGACCTCGAGCCCGAAGGGGCGCAGGGCCGACATGTGCGGCTCGACGGTGCGGGTCCCGAGGTTGCAGCCGCCGGCGTACGGCAGCTCGAAGACCTCCGCGCGGTGCAGCAGCGGGCCCAGGAACATGATCACCGAGCGGGTCCGCCGCGCCGCGGTCTCGTCGATGTTGGCCAGGTCCAGCTCGGCGGGCGGGATGATCTCGAGGTCGTTGTCGTTGAACCAGCGGGTCTGCACGCCGAGGCTGCTGAGCACCTCCAGAAGGCGGTTGACCTCCTCGATGCGCGCGACCTTGCGCAGCGTGGTGCGCCCCTGGTTGAGCAGCGAGGCGCAGAGCAGCGCGACGCCGGCGTTCTTCGACGTCTTGACCGCGATGGTCCCCGACAGTCGCGTCGGGCCGGTGACCCGCAGGTGCGTCGGGCCGGCGCCGAGAGCGACGATCTCGGAGTCGAGGGCCGCCCCGATCCGGGCGAGCATCTGGAGGGAGAGGTTCTGGTGGCCGCGCTCGATGCGGTTGATGGCGCTCTGGCTCGTGCCGAGGGTCTCGGCGAGCTGCTGCTGGGTCAGTCCGCGGTGCTTGCGCGCGTCCCGGATGAGGTTCCCGATCCGGCCCTGGTAGTCCTGCGTCATGGAATCCACGGTATCTCAGATATGAGATAACGCCATTCCTCGCGACCCGGCGTGTTGGCCGGGGGAGCGGGGGCTTGGCCCGCGTCGCGGGTGGCCTGTGGCCTGCGGTTTGGTGACAAACCGCAGCTTTCGGCCCGATTTCCTGCGGTTTGTGACCAAACCGCAGGTCCAGGGACCGGCGACCGGCCCGGTGGCGGACCGGGCCGGCGTCAGGCGGCGTGGGTGTGGGGCACGGCGACGGGCGGGCACGAGCAGCCCTCGTCGCAGGCCAGGTACACATGGAAGGCGTGTCCGCAGCGCAGGCAGGGGAGGTCGTGCGACAGGTGCTCGGCGACGTCGTGCGCGCCGGGTGAGTGGACGACGGTGTCCCACATGGCTGACCTCCTTCCCTTTGCTTTCACTAGTAATGACGGTGCTGCTCGAGAACTGTGACGGTGGTTCCACCAGAAAAGATCGCGCATTTCGGCCGTTGATACATCGGCAAGATCGCCTAACAGTGAGACCTGTCGCCGACCCGCGAGTCATCGAAAACCGTCAGGGGCGGAACCACGCGCGCGCGGTCTGTTTCGCGAGGTCGTGGCGGGCCTGCTCCACGGTGCGCCGGTAGGCCCGGGGCAGGCGGGCGTGGCACGCCTGGCCCTGGCACTTCTTGAGCCGGAGGGTCAGGCGGGTCAGGTCCGCGAGGACCCGGGGGCGCCGTTTCCCGGTGACCACCAGGTTGTCGAGCTCGTGCGGGTCGCGCACCAGGTCGTAGAGCTCGCGCTTGCCGTTGTTGTAGAGGACGAACTTCCAGCGGCTGGTGCGCACCCCGAACCCGGAGAGTCCGGGTCGGTTGGCGTTCATCGCGCCGACCACGGCCTCGTAGTACGCCGCCGCCGTCCACGGGCGGTCCTCGCCGTGGACCATCGGCCAGAACGACACGCCGTCGAGGCGCTTGGGCCACAGGTCGGTGGCACCCGCGATGTCGAGCAGCGTCGCCCCGAGGTCGACGGTGGCGACCGGGCCGAACCGGTCACCGGTGCGCCCGCCCGGGGCCCGGACCAGCAGGGGGACCCGGAAGGACGGCTCGTAGGGGAGCAGCTTGCCGGTCAGCTTGCGGTGCTCCCCGAGGAAGTGCCCGTTGTCCGAGCTGAACACGACGACGGTGTCGTCCCACTCGCCGCTGGCCTTGAGGGTCGCCACCAGCTTCTTGAACTCGCGGTCCACCACGAACACCGCCTCGGCCCGCTGCCGGGCCAGCTCGCGCACGGCGCGCTGTCGGGTGAGGTCGAGGTCCGGCAGGGACCGGGTGGGCCAGGTCTTGTCGGAGACGTCGCGCTCGGGGGAGACGCCGAACTTGGGGACACCGGGGGACTTGCGCAGGAGGTCGTCGAAGCGGCCCTTCACCCACGCGGGCCGCGCGGGGGTGAACTGCCGCAGGATCGGCGGGTCGTCGGGCTCCCGCGGACCGCCGAAGTGGGGGGCGACGGGGTTGACGTACAAGAAGAAGGGCTGGTCCTTCTGGTGGAACGTGTCCACCAGTGCCCGCGCCCGGTTGAAGATCAGGTTCGTGGAGTAGACGCCCTTGTTGCGCACGACCCGGCCGTCGACGTTGAGGGTGGTGTCGAAGTACTTGTAGGTGCCGCCCGGGACGCCGGCGCTGTTGTCGTCCAGGCTGGCGGCCCAGTGGTCCCAGCCCGCGGGGACGTAGTGGCTGGAGTCCTGGCCGGTCACCTTCGAGCGCTGGATGCCGTAGCCGTTGAGGTACTTGCCGACGTAGCCGGTCTGGTAGCCGGCGCCCTTCAGGGCCGTGGCCACGGTGACGCTGTCGTCGAAGGACCCGAACCCCCACGGCGGCTCGACGGTGACGACGTGGTGGTTGTGGGACTGCTGGCCGGTGAGGATCGTGGCCCGGGCCGGGCAGCACATCGGGTTGTTGGAGAACGAGTTGCGGAAGTGCAGCCCCTTCGCGAAGAACCGCCGCAGGTATGGCGCGTACGCCAGGTCGTCCTCACGCATGTCGTCGGTCAGCACCACGACGACATTCGGCCGCGCGGGCGGCTCCGCGCCGGGGGCGCCGGCCGTGCGGGGCAGCGACCCGGCCGGGGCGGCCAGCAACCCGGCGGCCAGCCCCAGCACGACTGCCGTCACCACGGCCGGCATCCTCATGCCGGGGATTGTGCCTGGTTCAGTCCGCGACGGTCGGCGACGCTCCGGTGACCCCCTCGCGGGTCTGGGTCATGAACTCCCAGGTCAGCGCGTGGGCCAGCACGACCAGCAGGACCAGCAGGAACGCCGCGGCCTGCGGTGCGGTGAGCCCGAAGTTCCCGGCGAGCTCGGGCACCACACCAAGAACCGCGACCAGGCCGTAGACGACGGCGACCAGCCAGCGGTGTCTCCGGATGAGGCCCGGGGAGACGACCTGGCGGTCGACGCGGATCAGGCTCAGGGTGCTCCAGGCGCCGACGGCCGAGGCGATCACGAAGGTGATCCGCCAGATCAGCGGTTCGGACGGGTCGATCTGGGCGAAGAGGCTCATCAGGGCCGGCAGCAGGAACGAGACGTAGACGCCGCCGACGAGCCGCCGCAGGTGCGGGTCCGCCAGCCAGTCGGGGCGCCGCTCCACGACGTTCCACCACAGGCCGACCAGCGTGAAGCAGGTGCCGGCCACCACGGCGTAGAAGGTGCTCAGGTCCATCCGACCAGTCTGACGCAGCCCGCGCGCCGCGTCGCGGTCGATTTGCGGGGCCCGTCAGCGCCGGTCAGCGCGCGCCAGGAAGGCCAGCACCCGTTCGGTGAGCAGGGCGGTGGCGTCGGCGTCGTACGACGGCAGGGAACTGTCGGCGAAGTAGTGCTGGTCACCGGGGTAGAGGAACAGCTCGGCGTCGTCGACGCTCGCGACGATCTCGCGGGCCGCGTCGACGTCGCCCTCGCCCACGAAGATCGGGTCGGCGTCCATGCCGTGGATCTGGACGGGAACACCGTCCGGCCAGGGACCGAAGGCCCAGTCGCCGGTGATCGGGATGCACGAGTAGAACAGCAGGGCCCCTCGGGCGCCCGGCCGCGTCTGGGCGAGCATCTGCGCGGTCATCTCGCCCAGGGAGAAGCCGGCGTAGACGAGGGTGGCGGGCAGCTCGTCGGCGATCCGGGCGCCGCGCTCCCGGATCGACTCGAAGCCGAGACCCTCCGCATGGGCCATGCCCTCGTCGAGGGTCGCGAACGTGCGGCCGTCGTACAGGTCCGGCGTGTGCACGGTGTGCCCGGCGGACCGCAGCACGTCGGCGAACGCGGTGACGCCCGCCGTGAGCCCCTGCGCGTGGTGGAACAGCAGCACTTCTGCCATGGCGACCTCCTCGAGACGGTGCCGCCCGACGATCGGAGAGCACCACCGGCACTATGGTCGACGGCGCCGACAACGTCGGGTCACGGCCCGCTGTCGGTGCGGGCCACTAGCCTCGATCGGCATGTGGACCGCTGACCTCGTCCTCACCGACCATCCGTCCTCGGCCGACGTCGCGCTCGTCTCCGACGGGCTCGACGCGTTCAACGTGGAGGTGGTCGGCACCGACGACTGGCGACCGCTGGCGGTGTTCGCCAGGGACGAGACCGGGGCGACGCTGGGCGGGCTGACCGGACGCTCGTCCCTGGGGCTGTGGTTCGTCGACCTGTTCTTCGTGCCCGCGCACCTGCGCGGCCGAGGTCTCGGCAGCGAGATCCTCGAGACGGCGGAGACGGAGGCGCGTCGTCGTGGCTGCCGCGCCGGGGTGCTGTACACGATCAGCTTCCAGGCGCCCGGCTTCTACGAACGCCACGGCTGGCGGGTCTTCGGCAACATCCCGTGCGACCCACCCGGCACCAGCCGGGTGTTCCTGACCAAGCCTCTGGATATCGCCGATAACTGACATTATGTCAATCAGTACCTGCGCTTCCACTCCCCTCGATGCGACGTCCACGCACCGACCCGTCGACACCCGTCGGACGGCGGCGGAACGGCGAAGACGAACCGCTGCGACTCCCCACTCTTCTTCGCCAATGCCGAGAACTTTCGCTCCCGAGCACTCGCGGCGGCTGCACATGCGCAGGGGCCGGTTCGGTGGTTCGTTCTCAACGTCGAAGCCAACGTCGAGGTCGACATCACCGGCGCGGACGCGCTGGAGTCGCTGCGGGTGGAGCTGAATCGGCGCGGCATCACTTTCGCCCTGGCCCGCATGAAAGCAGGACCTGCGCGACCAGCTGGCCAGGACCGGACTGCTCGACCGGATCGGGGAAGACCACATCTTTGCCACCCTGCCGACGGCGGTGGAGGCCTGCAGGCATTCACTGCGCGCTGCCGCGGACGAGCGCCATGAACAGGTCAACGTACTGACCCAGGTGCCGGTCGCCCAGGTACTCCTCGAGGACCCGCGCGTGGGCGGCTGCCCCAACCGGTCCCGCAACTGCTTGTCGCGCAGCACTCGCTGCAGCACGTCCCCGAACTCATCGAGGTCGTAGGCGTCGTTGACAAGGAGCCCGTCCCTGCCATCGGTGATCTGGTCCTGGATGCCACCCACCTTGGTGGCCACGACCGCGCGCCCCTTCCACATGGCCTCGGTGACCGTCAACCCGAAGCCCTCGACCAGACTCTTCTGCACCACCACCTCGGCGTGCCGCTGCAGTGCGTTGACGATCAAGGCGTTCTCGGCGCCGTCGTCCATGGGGATCAACGCCAGGTGCACCCGGCCCCTCACCTGCTCTGGCAGCGATCGCCACTGGTCCTGGCACTCCGCCAGCACCGCGGCCCCCTCGGGGTCGTCGCTCACGGCGGCGACGTCCGGTCCGGCCAGCATCAGGTGAGCTCCACCCGCGTCGTTGCCCTCGACCGCCCAGGCGAAGCCGGCCATGACTCCTGTCATGTCCTTGAGTCGGTCCCATCGGCTGACCTGGACCACGAGCGGCGTGAGCAGTGGGGGTGGCTCGGTGTGGTGAAGCAGGCCGCCATTCTCCGCGTACGGCCGAAGGGTGCCGATCGTGCCGTCCCGGCGGGTGAAGCTGATCGAAGCGTGCGAGTCGGGGCCCGCACACGAGACCGACCCTGGTCAAGACAGCGGCGATCTGGTCCTGCATCGAGCGGCGCATTCTTCGCGGCGAACGGGTCGATCGACGGAGGGATCACCACCACGCGGGCGTCTTCGACCCAGGACGGGGCGTAGGTGCGTCGCGAGAACACCAGCGAGTGGGCGTGGGCGAGGTAGCGGCGCAGGAACCCCCAGGCGTCGGAGGTGAGATCATTGGGTCGATCGCGACCGACGTGGCACCGCCAGACGACGAGTGCCCCGAGCCGTCGCACGCCCTGCGCCAGTCCTGCGGTCTGGGGATCGTGCAGCACGACGATGTCGCGCGGCGCGACCTGACGTACCAGCTCGGCGAGGTTCGCTGCCAGCACTGCCTCGTAGTGTTCGCGCTCGGGCTCCTCCAGCGCACCGCCGTCCCCCGGCTCGCCGTGCAGCATGTTGTGGAGGCGCTTGGTGATGGCGAAGAAGTCTGGATCCGCGTCGAGCACGAGCCAGCGGTTCTCGATGCCAGCGCCCCTGCCGTAGGCCAGCAGGGTCTGCAGCATCTCCGCGACCCCTCCGCCGTGGGCGGTGGCGTTGACGTGCCACACCGTTCGAGTTCCGAAACCGGCACGGGCGCGTTCAGCGTTGGCCGCCAGCCGTGTCCGCCGAGCTGGCGGTAGGACGGCCGCCAGTCGGTCCAGCGAGACGGACTCGACCGCTACCTCCTCCATCACGACTCCGCCGCGCGGTCGAGTCGACGCGATCGCACTGGCAGCCCGAGCCGGGGCCAGGGACTCCGTGTGCCCGCGGAAGAGCCAGCCAACCTGGTGGGCAGCGCTTCAGAGCCGGTGGCCGACGGCCGGTCACCTGCATCTCGGTGCGAGAAGCGCTGACGTTGTGCTCCAGCGGTCTTGCCCTTCACTGCGTGGCCGCGTTCCAGGGCTGGCGGGAGTCCTTCTCTCCGGATCATGCGAGGGCCTCACTCCTGCGGGTTGCCTCCACCTGCTCCGCCAGACTCACACACCCCCTCTCGAAACGCTACGACGCCGTTCTCGGCGAACCGGCGTCCGACCTCGACCCTTGCCTGAGGTCATCGTGAGTCCAAGACTGGCCCCGGAGGTGGGTGATGACACAGATGTTGCCCCGGGCGGCCGACGTGCTCCTGGCCGACGGCAGGATCGCCTCGATCCGCCCCATGGTCGGCGAGGACCAGGCGGACCTGATCGCCCTGCACGACGGGGTGGGCGACGACAACCTCCGGCTGCGGTTCTTCTCGCTGAACCGAGAGTCGGCTCATCGGTACGTGGAACACCTGGTCCACGGGACAGGCACCACCGTGGCCACCCTCGTGGCCACGGTGCGCAACCACATCGTCGCTGTTGCTACTGCCGAACGGACTGGTCCCGACACGGCGGAGGTGGCCCTGCTGGTAGCGGACGACGAGCACGGTCACGGGCTCGGAAGCCTGCTGCTCGAGCACCTCGCGGCAGCGTGCCGTGACAACGGTGTTCGACGATTGGTGGCCGAGGTTCTCCCCGAGAACGCCGCGATGATCCGTGTCTTCGGCGACGTCGGTTTCGACGTCTCTCGCAGTACGCAGTCCGGGGTCGTCATGGTGGAGATGAGCACGACCGCCTCGGTGGACGCGGTCGCGGCCGCCGACCTGCGCGAGTCGGTGTCAGAGGCGAACTCGCTGGCCCCGTTGCTGTACCCCGAGACCGTGGCTGTGGTCGGGGTCCGGCGCGAGGGCGTCGGCCTGGGACACGCCGTGCTCGCATCGATCATCCAGGGTGGTTTCCAGGGACGGCTGTTCGTCGTCCATCCCGACGTCCCGGCCATCGATGACGTGACCGCCTATCCCCGGCTCGCCGACATCCCGGCGCACGTCGACCTGGCCATCATCGCGGTCCCTGCTGTCCGGGTGCTCGCCGCTGTCGAGGACGCGGCGGCCGCCGCGGTCTCCTCGGTCGTCGTCATCTCGTCCGGGTTCGGAGAGCTCGGCGCGCAGGGCGCTGAGATCCAGCGTCAGATCCTCCGCGTGGCCCGCAGGCACAACATCAGGCTGGTCGGGCCGAACTGTCTGGGGGTCATGTCCAACGACCCGGGCACCAGCCTGAACGCGACCTTCGCCCTCAGCGACCCGCCGCCGGGTGGACTGGCCGTGGCGTCCCAGTCGGGCGGGGTGGGGATCGCGCTCCTCGACGTGGCGAGGGAGCTCGGGCTCGGCGTACATGCCTTCGTCTCCCTGGGAAACAAGGCCGACGTGTCTGGCAACGACCTGCTGGCCGCGTGGATCGACAATCCGCACGTCACGGCGGCCGCGCTCTACCTCGAGTCCTTCGGCAACGCAGCCAAGTTCGCGAGGTTGGCGCGACGCTTCGCCGAGCGCAAGCCGCTCCTGGCCGTGGTCGGCGGCCGATCCGCCGGCGGTCGACGGGCCGGGGCTTCGCACACCGCCGCAGCCGCGTCACCTGCGGTCGGCGTCGACGCCCTCTTCGCCCAGGCCGGCGTCATACCGTGTCAGAGCGCCGAGGCGATGGGCCGGACCGCGCTCCTCCTCGCCGAGCAACCGTTGCCGATGGGACGACGCGTCGCCATCGTCAGCAACGCCGGTGGCCTCGGCGTCCTTGCCGCCGACGCTGCGGACGCTCAGGGGCTGATCGTCCCGGAGCTGCCGGACCGGCTCCGCGCCCGCCTCGACGGACTCGTGTCCGGCACGACCGGTACCAGCAACCCGATAGACCTCGGAGCTGGAGCCACGGCGGAGAACCTTTCCGGCGTCGTCGAACCCCTCCTGGACAGCCCCGACGTCGACATCCTGCTCGTGGTCCTGGTGCCCACCAGCGTCGCGCCGGCGGAGCCCCTGGTCGCGGCGACCGCCCGGGCCGGCGCTGCCCGACCCGACAAGCCCGTCGTCCTGGTCGGCCTGGGCGGCCTCGGCGCCGACGTCCCGCGGGTCACCGTCTACCACGCGGTCGACCACGCGATCGATGCCATCGGTCGGGCAGCCGACTACGCCGAGTGGCGGCGAGCGCCTCGCGGCGAGGCCCCCGCCCACGACCCCGAACGCGCGTCCCGTGCGCGCGAGGTTGCTCGGGGCCTGCTCGGCGCGTGGGAGCAGGCCGGATGGGCGTCTCCCGAAGACGTCACGAGGTTGCTGGACCCCTACGGCCTGGTGCCGGTCGGCGGGCTCGCCAGGAATCCCCTGGAGGCCGCCGAGCTGGCAGAGCGGCTCGGGTTCCCGGTCGCGGTCAAGGTCGCGGACCGCAACGTCGTCCACAAGACGGATCGTGGGCTGGTCCGGGTCGGGCTCGAGTCCGCAGCTGAAATCATCGCGGCCACCCGTGCCTTCGGACGCGAGCTCAGCCAGGACGAGGTGCCCGTGCTCGTCCAGCCCATGGTCAGCGGTGTCGAGATCGCGCTGGGCGTGGTCCGCGATCCAGGGTTCGGGCCCCTCGTCATGGTGGCGGCCGGAGGCATCGCCACCGGCATCCTGGATGACCGCGCCTTCTTGCTGCCCCCGTTCACCCGGCTGGACGCGGCGCGCGCGATCCGGTCACTGCGGACCTGGCCGATGCTCGACGGGTACCGCGGGGCCCCCCGTGCCGACACCGATCGCCTCGAGCACCTCCTGGTGACGTTGGGCGAGCTCGCCGTCGAGGTTCCCGAGGTCGCGGAGCTCGACCTCAACCCGGTGATGTGCACGCCCACTGACGTCGTCCTCGTCGACGTCAAGGTCCGCCTGGCAGAGGCCAGGTCGGTGAACGCCGGCATCCCCCGCCAGCTGCGCCATCAGCCCGAGTGAGGACGTAGAGGCGGGGCTGCGGTGAACCGGGACCAGCAAGGAGTCGGTCTCTCTGGGACGTCTCCTGACCCGCGGGGCCAGGCCATCCGTCCCGCGCCTCCAGGGACCTCCGGCACCTACACCCCCTTCTCATGGCCCTGACGAGATTCCGGACACCGGCCGAGACTGGTCGCATGACCAGGTCCTGGGCGAACACGCGTACCTGGCTGATCGTCGCCTTCACAGCCGCGGCGGTGCTCGTTGCCGCCACCACTGCTGCCGCGGTCATCGGTCTGGATCACCACGATCGCCGTGCCGGCGCCTCCCGTGACGACGACCGCGGCACGTCCTGGGTGTGGAAGCATGGTCAGGTCGACGACGAGGCCGGCTACCTGAGCCGGATGGTGGCCCACCACCGCGAAGCCGTCGCCGCCGCTGCTCAGCTCACCCGCTCCGACCGGCCCCAGATGCGGGCCTTCGGCGCCGACATCGTGAAGACCCAGTCCGCCCAGATCGAGCAGATGAACGCGTGGCTCGACCAGTGGCACCCCGAGGACCCCGCTGACCGCGACTACCAGTCGATGATGCGCGAGCTGACCGACCTGTCCGGCGACGCCCTCGACCGCGCGTTCCTGCGCGACATGACCGTCCACCACATGGCCGCGGTCATGATGTCGCAGCAGCTGCTCGCCCGCCGGCTGGCGACCCACTCCGAGGTGGCGGAGCTGGCGCGCACCGTCCGCGACCAGCAGCACACCGAGATCCTCCGGATGCAGCGATGGCTGTCGTCCTGGTACGGCGAGGTCTGGCATGGCGGCCACGGCCAGCCCATGGGCCGCGGACTTCGCTCGATGATGGGCGGCTCCCGCTGGATGGACGACTCGTGGTGGGACGACCCCGGCGGCCGGTGGAGCGGCGATCACAGCCGGGTCGGCCCCTCGATGATGCGCTGAGTCCGACGTCGGGACGGTGGTCCCTTCGGCGCGAGACGTTGGACCCTGCCCTGGGCCGGCTTTGCGGACGAGCCTAGGAACATGACCACGGCGGCACAGACCACGCCAACGACGGGACCAAGCCCGGCCCCAGTGGACCGGACCACGGGCGTCGCGCTCGGCCTCTCCTGGCTGCTCGCGGCGGCTGCCCTGGCCGCCTCCGTGGTGACCCTGACCGTCCCCGACCTGCTCAGCGGTACCCCGGTGATGAACGGATCGGCGATGGGGACCGCGCTCGTCGTCCTCGCGATCGCGGTGCCCATCCTCACGATCGCGACCCGACGGGCCGGCGCAGGATCGCTCCGGGCCCTCGTCGTGGCGACCGGCATCACGGCGTACCTGGTCTACAACGGCGTGATGTTCGCCTTCGCCACTCCGTTCAACGAGGCGTTCCTCTTGTACGTCGCGATGCTGGGCCTGGCCGTGTGGGCGCTGATCGCGCAGTGCCTGGCCCTGTGGGGCCGGGCGGGCCAGTCGGTCACCCGCGTGCCCCGGTGGGTGCCGGCGTACCTGTGGCTGGTCGTCGTGCTCAACACGACCGTCTGGCTGGCCAGGGTCCTGCCGGCGATGGCCGACGAGGACCCCACCGAGTGGCTGGCCGGCACCGGCCTGACCACGAACCCGGTCATCGTGCAGGACCTTGCGTTCTGGCTCCCGGCAATGGTCTGGCTGGGCTGGGGGGTGTGGAGGGCGCGCCCGCCCGCGGTTGCACTGGCCGCGGCCGGCCTCGTGTTCTGGGTGGTGGAGTCGCTCGGAGTGGCCGTCGACCAGTGGTGGGGCCACCAGTCCGACCCCTCGTCGACCTGGGCGTCGACAGGTGCGGTCGTGCTGTTCGCCGCCACAGCCGTCGTGGGCCTGGTGCCGATGCTGCGGCTGCTGCGCGCGGTGCCCGACGGCGAAGGCTGGAACAACCAGGACGGACGAAGGTGAGGAGAGCGTCATGAGCGCCGACGAGCGATGGTTCCAGGGACATCTGCACGAGCTGGACGAGGACGAGTGCTGGGAGCTGGTCCGCTCACGCGAGGTGGGCCGGATGGCGTACGACGACGAACGCGGCCCCATGGTCGTGCCGGTCACCTTCGTGCTCGACGGCGAGACGGTGCTGTTCCGGGTCGCGCCGTACTCACAGCTCGCCCGGCACCTGCCCGACGCGCTCGCGGCGTTCGAGGTGGACGAGTTCGACTACTTCACCCGGAGCGGATGGAGCGTGGTCCTCCGCGGGAGCATCGAGGCGGTGGAGAACGACGACGTCCGGGCTCTGGGAGAGCTTCCGACGCCGTGGCCGGAGGGCCACCGCACCCTGCACCTCCGGCTGACGCCCGACGCGGTCACCGGCCGCCGGCTGATCGAGGCGTGAGGTCGCCATGGCCACGACACCGCGCACGGTCAGCTGGCCCCGGGTCGTACTGCTCCTGCTCGCCGTCCTCAACACCGTCGGTGCGCTCGCCGGCGCCTGGGGACTGGCGAGTGGCTCGCTGGATCTCGGCTCGACCGTCAACGAGCGGCTCCCGTGGCAGAGTCCCGTCGTCGCCGGGGCCGCCCTCGCGCTGCTCGTCGCCCTTCCCAACGCCGTGCTCGCGGCGGTCGCCCTGCGGCGCGGCCGCTACACCGGGCTGGTCGGCATCGCGGTCGGCGCCGCCCTGGTGGTCTGGATCCTGGTCGAGCTCGCGTTCATCCGCGAGCTCAGCTTCTTCCACCCGCTCTACGTCGCCGTGGGCTTGGTCATGATCTGGGCCGGCTTCCGGGTAGTGCGGCTCGACCTCGGTGTCGCGGCCACGTCGCTGGTCGAGGAGCTGCGAGACGTGATCGTGGACCTGCCACGGTTCATGGCCGCTCCCCTGGTCCGTCGGCGCCACCTTCGCTGGGGCGCCACCGACGAGGAGGTCATCGCGCCCCTCCTCGGCGACGACTCGATCACCGAGCCCGACTACGTCTCCACCCGGGCGCTCACGATCGCCGCCGCGCCGGAGCAGGTCTGGCCCTGGCTGGTCCAGGTGGGTCGCGGACGCGCGGGCTTCTACAGCGACGACCTGCTCGACAACGGCGCGGTGCCCAGCGCCCGGACGGTCGAACCCGAGCAGCAGCGGCTGCACATCGGGCAGTGGGTCCCGATGGCGGAGAAGATCACCCCGCGCACAGCGTTCCGGGTGGCCGAGGTTCGAGTGCCCCACGAGCTCCTGTGGCGCAAACCGGACAGCACCTGGGTCTGGACCCTGACACCGACCGAGGAGGGCGGCACCCGCCTGGTCACCCGGGTCCGCGCCGAGCACGACCGACGTCGCTGGGGCACCTGGCTGTCCAGCCTGGTCCTGCTCGAGATCGGGGACTACCCGATGCAGCGCCGGATGCTGTTGCACCTCAAGGAACGAGCCGAGCTGCCGACGGACGTCCATGCCCCGGCCGGAGACCCGCCATGAGACGCCTCGCGGTCGCGCTCCTCGTCGGAGCCTGGCTGACCCTGCACCGCCAGGGTCCGCGTCGCACACTGGGAGTAGATGGAAGTCTCACCATCGCTCCGGCCCCGGGCGAGCTCGAGGGGAGGTGTCTGTGATGCTGGAGATCTCCGACCTGGCGTGGGTCGACGAGGCGCCGGCCCCGTCGCCGCGTCCACCGCTGTCCTGCCGGCTGCACCTGTGGCACAGGTGGGTCCGAGTGCACGTCGACGGGAAGGCGACGTACGTCATGTGCGCGCGCTGCCAGCGGTTGGCCGCGCCGACGATCTTCGACCAGCCGGTGCCCTGAGACTGACTCCTCGGCATCGCGCCAAGAATGTCGGTCGAGTCACGAACATGGCCCAGTCACCTTCGTGGGGGCGAGACCGGGACGCCCTTCGCGAGACCTGAGCGGGCGACCGTCGGACGTCGGCTGTTGTCGGCCCAAGCCGCGGCTACACCGGGAGGGAGACATCTGTTCCGCGCCCCTCGAGAGTGAACCGGACGTGCGCCGACGATCGGCAGGACCCTGCGATCACCCGTCGAGCCACGGGTGCCGAGCGCGTGGGTCCAGCCGGAAGCGCCGTCCGGTGATCGCGACGGGAGTGATCTCGACGACGTAGTCCTTGTCAAACGACACCCACGGCTTCAGCGCGAGGTCGTCAGCGCGCTGCCCCGCCCGCTCGTCGAGGAGCTCCGCGGTGCCGCGCACCACCACGCTCCACGCGGTGTCACCATTCTCTCCGTCGATCTCGAAGGCGATGTCCGGCACCGAGACGACGCCGGCCAGCTTGCTGGTCTCTGCCGTCCGGAACAGCAACGTGCCCTTGTCGACAACGTAGTTGATCGGGGCAATGCCCACCTGGTCGGCCAGGTGAAAGGCCAGTCTGCCCATGGCATGTGCCCGCAGCAGCTCCCAGCACTCCTCGAGCGCCAGCTCGGTGACCGAGTCGCGGTTCATGTGCTCCTCCGTTCGCTGTCCCGTGAGCCCGAGGACCGCGCATGAGTGCTCTGTACCGTCGAGCTGCTGCGCGCCCTCGCCGATAGTGGCCCGAGGATCCGCCCAGACGAGAGGCCGCATCCGTCTCTGCAGCGGAAACAGGTTCCAAGAGCCCACGGCGGCGGTGCGCTCTCCCATGAATGCATGCCTCCTTGGCCATCCCGGCCGCGCCCGACCGCTACTGGTGGCACGGCCCTGTTCATCAAGTCGCGCGGCCATGACCTGACCTCCTCGCGGACCGAGCCCGGGTCGCTCACTGCTCAGCGCTTGATGACCACCTTCAGGGCGTCGGTCTCGGCAGCGCGGCCGAAGGTGTCGTAGGCCTCGATCATCTGGTCGAAGGCGAAGGAGTGCGTAGCGAACTCCTCGGCGGCTAGCTTGTGCTGCGCCACCAGCTTGAGCAGCATCGGGGTCGTCGAGGTGCTCACCAGTCCCATGGTGATCGAGAGGTCCTGGATCCACAGGTCCTGCAGGGCGAGTTCGACCGGGGCACCGTGCACGCCCACGTTGGCCACGGACCCGCCGGGCCGGACGATCTTGGTGCAGGCGGTGAAGGTCTCGGGGATGCCGACCGCTTCGATCGCCACGTCCACACCGAGCCCATCGGTCTTCGCCATCACCTGCTCGACCCAGTCCGCCGCACCGGTGTTCACCGTGTCGGTCGCACCGAACCGCCGGGCCTTCTCGAGCCGGCCGGCATCGAGGTCGAGCGCGATGACGCGGGCGGCGCCGTAGAGGCCGGCCGTCATCATCGCGGCCAGGCCCACGGGCCCGGAGCCCACGACGGCCACGACGTCTCCGGGCTTGACCCGCCCGTAGCGCACACCGATCTCGAATCCCGTCGGCAGGATGTCGGACAGCATGACGGCCGCCTCGTCGGTCACGTTGGCCGGGAGCAGATAGACCGAGTTGTCGGCGAAGGGCACCCGGACGAGCTCCGCCTGGGTGCCGTCGATCAGGTGACCGAAGATCCACCCGATGCCGCTCGCTCCCTCGTCGGCGAGACAGTGGGCGTAGAGACCCTGGTGGCAGTAGGAGCAGCTGCCGCACGAGCTGATGCAGGACAGCAGAACGCGATCCCCTACCTCGACGGTGGTGACGGCGTCGCCGATCTCCGCCACGATGCCGACACCCTCGTGCCCGAGGATGCGACCGTCGGCGACGGCCGGGACGTCGCCCTTGAGGATGTGCAGGTCGGTGCCGCAGATCGTCGTGGTGGTCATCCGCACGATCACGTCGGTTGGCTTCAGGATGACAGGATCGGGCACCTCCTCCCACGACTTCTGGCCGGGACCGTGGTAGACGAGTGCCTTCATGGTGGTTCTCCTGTTCTCCTGCGGCCCCGCAGGACCGCCACCGGGTGCGTTGCTCGGCTGTCACCAGCCTCGCGCCGCGGCTGAGCGCCGGGTAGGGCGGAAGGTCCTGCCGCTCCCCTGCCGCGAGGCCTGGTCAGCGGGACGCGGCAGCCAGGGCCGCCTGCAGCCCCGCTTGCCAGCCTGGTGCCCGGCCGCCGGCCGGAGGCCGGACACCGGTGAGGTCGTGTCCGCTGCCGGCCAGCAGCCACGACGTCAGGCTGTTGGAGTTCCACATCTCGCCGAGTCCTTGCTCGTCAAGCCCCCAGGTCGCGGTGGGGAAGTCCGGCACCAGCGCCAGAAGCCGGCGGCACGCCAGGGGGTCCGTGGCGATCGGCACGGGTGTGCCCACCACGGCGTCCAGGTCGGGGATGCGGCCACCATGCCAACGGCGCACCTCGTAGCGGAAGAGCCGAAAGCGCCCCAGCCACCGCAGCCCGACAGGGCCCTCGGCCACCACGCCCCGGTCCGCGACCCGGGTGCTCCACACCGGGGCCATCTCGATGGCGAACCGGCCGTCGGCCACCTCGACCAGCAGTGCCGAGTGGTAGAGCGGCACCCGGGGGCGTCGCTCGCGACGGGCGACCAGCGCCTCGTAGCCGCGGCCGCTGAGACGAACAAGTCCGCCGCCGGCGCCGGCGCCCAACGGGATCCAGCACAGATCGACGTGCGCCCGACCCACCCGCGGCCGCGTGCCGACTCCGGCCACCTCGATGTGCGTTCCCATCGCCGGCCGCCTAGATCTGCTCCGGGAACATCGAGATGGCCCCAGAGGGGCACTCGTGAGCGCAGATGCCACAGCCCTTGCAGTAGTCGAGGTCGATCAGGTACGGCTGACCGGGGTTCCCGGTCTTGATCACCGCGTTGTCGGGGCACATGCCGTAGCAGTTGTCGCAGCCGAAGCAGTTCCCGCACGACAGGCACCGACGGGCCTCGAACAGCGCCGTCGACTCGTCGAGCCCCAGCACCACCTCGTCGAAGGTCGAGGAGCGTCGGGCGGCGTCGAGAACCGGCCGGTGGGCGCGGGGCGCCTCGGAGTAGTACGACGTGTGCAGGCTGTCGAAGGTCGCCAGCGCGGCACGGACGCCGGGCTCGGGGGCCGCACCCGACAGCCAGCCGTCGATGTGTCGTGCGGCTCGCTTGCCGTGTCCGATCGCCGCCGTCACCGAGCGCTCCAGCGGCACCATGTCCCCGCCGGCAAAGACACCCTCGCAGCCGGTGCGCATCTGCTTGTCGACGACCACGACACCGTCGCGGACCTCCAGGCCTGGCACCCCCTCGAGCAGCGACAGGTCGGTGTCCTGGCCGAGCGCGAGGACCAGCGAGTCTGCGGCCAGCTCCTCGAGCTCCCCGGTGGGCTGGGGGAAGCCGTTCTCGTCGAGCTCCATCCGCTCGACGACCAGCGTCCCGGACTCGACCTGCTTGATGGTCGTCAGCCACTTGACCAGGACGCCTTCCGCGGTCGCCTCCTCGAGCTCGGAGGCGTGAGCCGGCATCCGGTCCTGGGTGCGCCGGTAGATGACGATCGCCTCCGACGCGCCCAGCCGCTTCGCGGTCCGGGCGGCGTCGAGGGCGGTGTTGCCGCCGCCGTACACCGCGACCCGGCGCCCGAGCCGGGGCTGTCCCCCCTCCTCGAGGTCGTGCAGCATGGTGACCGCGTCGACCACCTTGGCCGCCGAGCCGGCCGGGATGTAGGCCCGCTTGCCGAGCTGGGCCCCGACGGCGAGGAACACTGCGTCGTAGTCGGCGCGCAGCGCCTCCAGGTCGGTGACGGTGGCGTCGAGCTCCAGGTCCACGCCGAGGTCGAGGATCCGTTGGATCTCGGCATCCAGCACGTCGCGGTCGAGGCGGTACTTCGGGATGCCGTAGCGCATCATGCCGCCGGCCCGCGGACCCGACTCCTTGATGGTGACCGCGTGCCCGCGGAGCGCGAGGTGGTAGGCCGCCGCGAGTCCCGACGGCCCGGCGCCCACGACCAGGACCCGCCGTCCGGTCGGCGGCACGTCGACGCTCACGCGCCAGCCGGAGCGGATCGCCTCGTCACCGAGGAACCTCTCAACGGAGTTGATCCCGACCGCCTCGTCGAGGTGGGCGCGGTTGCATGCGGTCTCGCACGGGTGGTAGCACACGCGACCCATCACCGCGGGGAACGGGTTGTCGGCCATGATCTGCCGCCAGGCTTGCTCGTACGCCTCGCCACCCGCCTCGGCGTCGTACAGCCAGGCCTGGATGTTCTCGCCGGCCGGGCAGCCGTCGTTGCACGGTGGCATCCGGTCGACGTAGACGGCTCGCTCGGTGCGCCAGGAGCCGGTCTTGTTGGCCCGGCTCGACCCCACGTCAAGCGTGATCGCGAAGGGCTTGTCCATCACGCCTCCACCTCCTCGTCCAACAGCCCGTAACGGGCGATGTTCCGGTCCGCGAGCGCCTGGAGCCGAGCCACGACGTCTGGCCGTCCCGGCTGCCCGAACAGGTGGGCGTAGCGGCGTTGGGGTCGCAGGTAGTCCTCGACCGGCACGCGGCGGCGGATGGGTGAGACGGAGGTGACCTCGCCGCCCACCGCCTCGAAGACCGGGAAGACGCCCGACTGGTGGGCCAACCGCGCGAGCTCGATGGTGAGCGCGGAATCCGCTCCCCATCCCAGCGGGCAGGGAACGAAGACGTGCAGATAGCGGGCGCCGCGGAACTCCATGGCGCGCGCCACCTTGGCCTCCAGGTCGCGCAGGTCCGCGACCGTGGCGGTGGCGACGTACGGGATCTCGTGGGCCATCGCGATGCCCGGGAGGTACTTCCCCTGGCCGAAGACGTTGCCGGGTTCCGGCCCGAGCGGCTTGGTGGTGGAGGTCCGCGCCGCGGGTGGGGTCGCTCCCGAGCGTTGGACGCCGGTGTTCATGTAGCCCTCGTTGTCGTAGCAGACGAAGAGCACGTCGTCGTTGCGCTCGAACATGCCCGACAGGCAGCCGAAGCCGATGTCGACGGTGCCGCCGTCGCCGGCCTGGCCCACTACTCGAATGTCCTCACGGCCTTTGGCCCGTAGGGCTGCGGCCACCCCCGCTGCGACGGCGGGGCCGTTGCCGAAGAGCGAGTGCAGCCAGGGGAGCTGCCAGGACGACTCGGGGTAGGGCGTGGAGAACACCTCGAGGCAACCGGTGGAGTTGACCGCCACGAGGTTGCCGTCGGTGGCCCGCATGGCGGCATCGAGGACGTAGCGCGCGCCGAGGGCCTCGCCACAGCCTTGGCAGGCGCGGTGGCCGGAAGTCAGGGAGTTGGAGCGGCCGGTGTCGGCCTGGACGGACCGCTGGTCGGGGCCGAGCAGCCGGTTGCCCACCACGAAGGTGCCGGTCTGGTAGAACTTCAGGTCCTGTACGGCCATCACTTGGCTCCTTGGTCGGGTGGGTGGTCAGACGGGTCGCGAGGCGACGGTGCCGAGGTCGCGGAGCATGTGCTCCGCGTGCGGGCCCGGCCGATCGAGTCCACGGGCGCGGTGCAGCTCGCGCTCGACGAGCGCGGTGTCGAGGCCGAGGAAGTGCAGCCCCAACGGGTCGATCCGGTCCGCCAGCACGTCGTCGAGCAGCCCGCGGACTGCGGCCATGGTCACCGGTCGTCCGCCGAGCCCGGCGACCACGTCGTACACCTCGACCGGTAGCCCCTGCAGGGCGAGCCGGACGTTCTGGCCGACGATGCCGCCGGCGCCCACGGCGAACGCCTTCTCGACGACCACCACGCGGGCGGCGTGCCGCAGCGCGCGGCGGACCTCGTCCTTGGGCCACGGCCGGAAGCAGGTGATGCCGAGCACGCCGACCGCTCGCCGCGCGTCGCGAAGCTCGTCCACGACCTCTTCCAGGGTGCCGAGCATCGACCCGAGGCCGACCACGACCGTCTGAGCGTCCTCGAGCCGGTAGCCGCGCACCAGTCCGCCCGACGCGCGCCCGAACTGCTCGGTGAACTCGGCGGCGATCCGCGGGATCTCGTCGAGGGCCTGCACCTGCTTGGCGTGCATCAGGAACTTGACCTCGGTGAAGGCCTCGGGCCCGACCATGGCGCCGATGGTGACCGGATCCGCGGGGTCCAGCATCTGGTGGGGCTGGAACGCCGGCACGAACCTGTCGACCTCGTCCTGCTCCGGCACGTCCACCGCCTCGAAGGCGTGGGTGAGGATGAAGCCGTCCATGCAGACCATGACCGGCACCGAGAGCCGCTCGGCCAGCCGGAACGCCTGCAGGTGCAGGTCCACCGCCTCCTGGTTGGACTCGGCGTAGAGCTGGATCCAACCGGAGTCGCGCATCGCCATCGCGTCCGAGTGGTCGTTCCAGATGTTGATGGGTGCCCCGATGGCGCGGTTGGCCACCGTCATCACGATCGGCAGCCCCAGCCCGGACGCGTTGAAGAGCGCCTCAGCCATGAACAGCAGGCCCTGGCTGGAGGTCGCGGTGTAGGCCCGTGCTCCGGCCGCGGACGCCCCGATGCAGGCGGACATCGCCCCGAACTCCGACTCCACCATCAGGTACTCGCACTGGTTCAGCTGACCCATCCGGACCAGGTCGGAGAGGCCCTCGACGATGTGGGTCTGCGGTGAGATCGGGTAGGCGGCCACGACCTCGGGGCGGCAGCGGGCGACGGTCCTGGCGACCGCCTGGGATCCCTCGATCTGCTCACGCATGGGCCCTGCTCCTCAGCTGCTCCTGGACATGGGCGTACGTCGCGCCGGCTGCCGCGGCGTTCCCCTCACCGGTCGCGCCGGCGAACCGGTGCCGGATCGCCGCGAGCACCGACGGCAGCGACACCTGGCCGGTGAGCGCGGCGAACCCGCCGAGCAGGGCCGCGTTGGGCAACGGCCGGCCAAGGTGCTCACGGGCGAGCTCGGTGGCGGGCACCGTCACCACGCGGGCGGCCGGCAGCATCGCGAGGAGGTCGCCGAGCCCGAGCTCGGCGAGGCTGTGGCTGGTGTTGAGCAGCAGGTAGCCGGAGGGCGAGAGCCCACCGAACACGTCGACCTGGTGCAGCAGGGTCGGGTCCTGCACGATCACCGCGTCGGGCCGGGCAATTGGCTCCCGGAGCCGGATCGGGCGGTCGTCCATGCGGCAGAAGGAGACCACCGGCGCCCCGGTCCGCTCGGAGCCGAAGGTCGGGAACGCCTGCGCGTGGCGACCCTCGCTGAAGGCCGCGACGGACAGCATCTCGGCCGCCGTGACGGCGCCTTGGCCGCCACGGCCGTGGATCCGCACTGCGAACATCTCGAACCTCCTGGTGCCGGACGTGAAAGTGAACGGCGCCGCACAACCGTGGGGGTCATCCAGTGGGTGTTTCTTGCACCTCCACCATGTCGCCACGCGCGCGCCGTGGTCAGGGCCGGAACTACACCGGCCGCAGGACCAACGTCCCGTCACCGCGCTAAGCCCGTGGATGGGTCCGGTAGTAGTCGCGCCAGATCAGCTTGTGTACCGGAATCCAGCGCGGGATGTCGCGCAGGCCGGGGATGAGCGGCACGAACATCAGTGCGAGCGTCAGCAGCATCATCAGCGCCCAGACCTGGGCGTCCGCGTTCTCGGACGTCGAGAATGGCCGGACCTGGTACCAGAACGTGTAGAGCCACATCCACGGTTGGCCGGGGTAGTTGCCGGTCTCGTTCATCATGCCCCACTGGTCGCCGCCGAGCTGTTGGGCGACGGCGCGGTCCTCGAGGTAGGCGCCGTCGGAGAGCAGGAGCAGGCTCCTGGTCTGGTCGCCGCCGTAGAAGTTGCCCGAGGAGGTGAGCGACCCCTCGAGGTAGCCCGACCGAGCCACGTCGAGGAATGCTGCCGCCAGGCTCGGTACCGGTCCGTAGTCGCCGGCAGGCGCCTGGGCGGGGTCCCCGTCCGGGGCGGCGGCGAGGGCGTCGGCGTACGCGGCTGCCCACGCCGTGCGCTGGCTCGGTTCCGCAGACTGCCACTGCGTGAGGCCGTCGGTCAGGGCGGGGTCGCCGGCCTGGTCTGTGAGGGGCTGCAGGACCAGCTCGGCGCTGTCGACCGGGATCCGGACGCCGCCGATCTTCTGCAGTGGCACCCCCAGGACGCTCTGGCCGTCGGCGTTGTGGTTGTAGGGCGGGCCGTAGGTCGCGCTGGTCGTGGTGCCGGCCAGCTCGCCGGTGGCGGTGGCGATCACGTCGGCCGGGTCCGTTTGGGCCCAGGTCTGCATGGTGATCGCGGGTTCGTCCGGTGAGGAGAAGACCGCCGCCAGGACGACGGTGAGGATGCTGACGACACCGAGCGCGATGACGAACTCCTTGACCAGGTCGTACGGCCGTTTGGAGAAGTTGTGCGCGTCGGGGGTAGCTCGAGGGCCGCGTCATGTCAGTCACCCTCGGTGGCGTCGATGGGCGGCACGACGCCATGGCGCCGGACCAGCACGATGTGGATGACGGTCAGAGCGCCCACCACGAGGGGCAGCAGCACCACGTGCCAGAGCAGCATCTGTCCGGGGTTCAGCACGTTGAAGAAGGCTCCTGCACCGATCGCGTTGATGCCGTCCTTGCCCTCGGCGCCGATCCATTGCGAGTCGAAGTTGGACTGCGAGAGGTAGCCGGTGAAGGCCGTGCCGATCGAGGCCACGAACGCGACGACGCCGGTGACCCAGGTCATCGTGCGCCGGCCGCGCCAAGCGGCCATCCAGAACTTCCCCCACAGGTGGATCACCATGAACATGAAGAACAGCTCCACGCTCCACAGGTGGAGCGAGTTCACGAAGTGGCCCACCGGCGAGACGTGCCACCAGGCCGAGCCCCCGAGGGTCAGCAGGATCCCGGACCCGAGCACCAGCGTGAGGGCGGCCAGCGTGAGCACCCCGAACACGTAGATCCACGACGAGACGTACGACGGTTGGCTGTCCGGAAGGGCCTCGCCCGCGGGCACCAACCCTCCGATCCGCCCGCGGAGCCGGACGGTCCAGCTGGCGTCGTCGGGCGGCGGCGCGACCGCGCGTGGCACGGTGGTCATGACGCACCGCCCTCGGCCCGTTCGACCGTCGAGTGCGCCGTCGTGCGGTGTCCGGGGAACGGCACGACCAGGGCGAGACCGAAGAGCACGAGCATGGCGATGACGATGAGCAGATTGGTGATGCTGACGCTGATCACGCCCCAGTGGAGATAGTGCCCCGCCGCGGCCATCGCCCACGCGGGGAAAGCAGCGATGACTGGCATCCCGACCCCCTGGATAAAGGGGCGCCTGATGGCGTCCGGATACCCCCAGCGTGACCCCCGTCACACGACCGTCCCAGGGTCCTTTGGCCTGACCTGGGCATCCTTCGTCCCGACGACGATCCGATGAACCCGCCCGCGTCGCCTATCCGGCTGCTGGACTCATCCTCTCACCACCTCCTCGTGTTCGGCGAGGTAGAAGTCAACTGGCAGTGACACCTCACGATGAGCGCCGGACTGCACGACCTACGGTCCGCGCGAGTACGCCGAGGTCTGCGGTTCGCCGATGCCGCCACCGCCGCGTCGACCACGTGAGCCGTGGTCGTCGATGCAGGATTTGCCGCCGGTCGACGCCGGCGGGCTCGCCTGCGTCCAACGTCCTCGTCCTCGGCTTCGCCGTCTGCACCGCGTCCCAAGCGCTGCCGGTCCTCGTCTGACCCGTCCACTCGACTCGCGCTGTCCAAGGAGACACGATGTGTCGACCCGTCACCTGCAAGACCTGCCGCAAGACCTCCTGGGCAGGCTGCGGCATGAATGTCCGGCCAGGTCATGGCAGGGGTGCCGAAGGACCTGCGCTGCCCCGGACACCCCAAGGCCGAGCGCACCCGCGGCGGGCGTCTCCTCGGCCCCTCTTCGGCCGTTGAGCCGGCCCTGGGTCCTGGGTGCATTGGTCCCGAGGCTGCGGGACCTTGGCACCTGCTGAGCATGCTCGCTCCGGACTAGCGTCGAGAGGGACACGAGCTCAGGAGAGCGCCATGAAGAACCTCGTCATCCTCGGCAGCGGAACGGCCGGGACCATGATCGCCAACAAGCTCCGGAGCCGTCTGGACCGCCGGGAGTGGAGCATCACCGTCGTCGACCGCGACGACGAGCACCACTACCAGCCCGGCTACCTGTTCGTGCCCTTCGGCGACTACACGCGCGAGCAGGTGGTGCGTTCCCGGCACGCCTTCCTGCCGGACGGGGTGGAGTTCGTCATCGGGTCGGTCGATGCCATCGACACCGCGGAGGACGTGGTCCGGTTGGAGGACGGCCGGACGCTGCCCTACGACCAGCTGGTGGTCGCCACCGGCACCAGTCCGCGCCCGGACGAGACCCCCGGCCTGCTCGGGTTGGAGTGGCGGCGCAGCATCTTCGACTTCTACACCCTGGACGGCGCCGAGGCGCTGGCCGAGGCCCTCACCCGGTTCGACCGCGGGCGGCTGGTCGTGCACATCACCGAGACCCCTATCAAGTGCCCGGTGGCGCCGCTGGAGTTCACCTTCCTGGCCGAGGCCTGGCTGCGCAGGCGGGGCCTGCGGGACCGGGTCGAGCTCGTCTACGTCACTCCCCTCGACGGGGCCTTCACCAGGCCGGTCGCCTCCGCCCACCTCGGCGGCATGCTCGAGGAGCGCAAGGTGCACGTCGAGACCGACTTCATGGTCGAGCGGATCGACCCCGAGCGGAAGGTGCTCGTGTCCTACGACGAGCGTGAGATCGCCTTCGACCTGCTGGTCACCGTGCCCCTCAACATGGGCGCCGACTTCGTCGGGCGCTCGGGCCTCGGAGACGAGCTGAACTACGTCCGCGTCGACCCGCACACGCTGCTGGCCAAGGGTCACGACAACGTCTTCGCGGTCGGGGACGCCAGCGACATCCCGGCGTCGAAGGCCGGGTCGGTGGCGCACTTCGCCGTCGAGATCTTCGTCGACAACTTCCTCCAGCACATCGCCGGTGAGCCGATGACCGGCTCCTTCGACGGCCACGCGAACTGCTTCGTGGAGTCGGGCGACGACAAGGCGCTGCTCATCGACTTCAACTACGAGACCGAGCCGCTGACGGGCAAGTACCCGATCCCGCTGCTCGGCCCGATGGACCTGTTGAAGGAGACCCGGGTCAACCACCTCGGCAAGCTCGCGTTCCGGTGGATCTACTGGAACGTCCTGCTCCCGGGACGCCTCATCCCGCTCCCGGCCCGGATGTCGATGGCCGGCAAGCACGCACCAGCAGGAGACCGCGACTGGCAGGAGGAATGACATGCCCACCACGACAATCAGCGGCCACGAGATCCACGTGGACGACGAGGGCTTCATGACGCAGTACGACGAGTGGGACGAGCCGCTCGGCGAGGTGCTCGCCGCCCAGATCGGGATCGCGATGACCGACGAGCACTGGCAGGCGGTCCGCTTCCTGCGCAGCGACTTCCCCGAGCAGGGCGAGACGGCCACGCTCCGCCGGGTGTCGACCGTCGGGGGGATCCCCACGAAGCGGCTCTTCGCGCTGTTCCCCCAGAAGCCCGCCAAGAAGATGGCGTACGTCGCCGGGCTGCCCAAGCCCCGCGGCTGCGTGTGAACCGGACAGGAGACCGATCATGACCACCACCCAGACAGCCCCCCTCGTCCCGATGTTCGGGGACCTCGAGAGCGGCCGCAAGCTCGCGATCATCTGCTCCAAGGGCAACCTGGACATGGCCTACCCGGGCCTGATCCTGGCCAACGCCGCTCTCGGGGAGGGCGTGGAGACGCACCTGTTCTTCACCTTCTGGGGCTTCGACATGATCAACAAGAAGACGATGGGTGACCTGAAGTTCACGATGCTCGGCAACACCGCGACGCACCTGCCGCAGGGTCTGGGCGGACTGCCCGGCATGACCGCGATGGCCACCCATCAGATGAAGAAGTCGATCGCGGACCTCGGCGTGCCGGAGGTCCCGGAGTTCCTCCAGCAGATCGTCGACTCCGGAGGTCACCTGTGGGCGTGCCGGATGTCCGCGGACATGCAGCACCTCGAGAAGGAGGACCTCTACGACGAGGTCGAGGCCATCATCAGCGCTTCGGACTTCATCGAGAAGACCGACGGGGCGCAGCTGCTGTTCATCTAGGTCCCGGCAGTGGTGACGGAAGGCTTGCGCTGGATGGGCGAGCACGCAGGTCGATGATCGGGATAGCCGTCGCGGCGACTCCGGCTGTCATGCCGTCGCACCGCCCGAGCCTTGACCGCCACCTCGGTGCGCCAATCAACAAGACCAGGAGACAGTGTGGGCGGGCCAATCATGTGACCGGCCCGCTTCTTCAGGGATGACCGTGGGAATGCAAGTCAGATCTGTCCTCGGTCGAAGCCGATTCAGCGCCTGGTCTCGTACCTGGTCAGGAGCACGCCGTCGGGAAATGGCCGGGTCTCCAGCAGGTTCAGGTTCACCCAGTTGTCCAGGGCCGTGAAGTACGGCGCGCCGCCGCCCACCAGGACCGGGTGGGTGACGATCGCGTACTCGTCGATCAGCCCGGCCCGCATGGCCGCCGCGGCGAGGGTGGCGCCGGCGACGTCCATGGGACCGCCATCCTCGGTCTTGAGCCGGGTGATCTCGGTGACAGCGTCGCCGGTGACCAGGCGGGCGTTCCAGTCGACCGCGCTCGTCGTCGAGGAGAACACCACCTTCGGCATGTTCCGCCAGCGGTGGGCGAACTCGATCTGCGCCGGTGTGGCGCCAGGCTGCTGGTCGGCGGTCGGCCAGTGGGAGCTCATCGTCTCCCACAGCTTGCGCCCGTACAGCGCCAGGCCCGTCGCCCCCACCCGGTCGGACCACCACTGGAACAGCTCGTCGCTCTGCACGCCCCAGCCGAGGTCGTCGCCGGGCGCGGCGATGTAGCCGTCCAAGCTCACGTTCATGCCAAAGGTCAGTTTCCGCATGGCGTCAGCCTCACGTGAGTCGGCATTGGGCGTACAGATCAACACGGCACGGAATACTCATCGGCTTCCGAGGAGGTCCTTCAGCTCGGCCAGGGTGTCGATGCGATGGCTGGCCTGGGAGAAGTCCTGAGCCTTGGTGAAGTCGTTGTGGACGACGACACAGTCGATACCGGCCGCCACGGCCGATCGCAATCCTCTGGATGAGTCCTCGACGACCAGAGTGTCGTCCGGGGTGGCTCCGAAGCGCGACAAGCCGGTCAGGTAGGGCTCCGGGTGCGGCTTGGCGTTGACGTAGTCCTCGCGCACGAGGACGAAGTCCATGAACTGCCGAATGCCGCGCTCTTCATGGATCAGGTCGAAGTCGACCCGTTTCGAGGTCGTCACGATGGCCATGCGGACGTGCTGTGACAGCTCCGCAAGAGCCTCGACGACGCCGTCGATCTCGATGGCTTCTGTTCTCAGGTACTCCTGGTAGTAGGCATCGCGAACCTCGCGCTGCCTGCTGATCGTCTGTTCATCGACACCCGCCGCCCTGGCCTGGGCCCACGTGGCCAGTCCCTGGCTCATGTCCACGAGGTACTCGTCCTTGTCCAAGGCCAGACCAATGTCCGCCAGGGCACGCTCTCCGGCTCTGAAGTACCAGAGCTCGGTGTCGACCAGGACACCGTCGTGATCGAAGAGGATGTACTTCTTCACCCGCCGCATGCTCGCACAGCCGCCAGACCGGGCACGCCCGCTCGGGGTCTAGGGTCCTCCTCGAGATGACCCGCTTCTCCGCGCGCACCGAGTCCGAGGCCGTCGTGGCCGCCGAGCGCGACGCGATCTGGGCCGTGCTGACCGATCCGGTGCTCCTGACGCAGATGACGCCGTTCCTGGAGCACGTCGAGGCCGACGGCGACCGGTGGCGCTGGGACCTGGCCAAGATCCCGGTCCTGGGCCTCGCGGTCGCGCCGAGCTTCACCGAGCAGATGACCTTCGAGCCGATGACGCGGATCACCTTCACCCATGCTCCGCCGCCGGGTTCGGCCGAGCGCGCCGGAGTGGACGGGTGGTACACCCTCGACCAGGTGGACGGCGGCACGCTGCTGCGCACGTCGCTGAGCGTCGAGGTGGACCTGCCGCTGCCGAAGGCCTCGTCCTTCGCGGTCCGCGGCGTGATGAGGACGGTGATGGCCGGAATGGGTGGCCGGTTCGGCGCCAACCTCGAGCATCACCTCGGCCTGCGCTGAGCCCCCGTGGACGGGCCGGGAACCACGACTCCCCTACCATCGAGCCCATGCGTTCCCCGACCTCGTCGCCCCTCCGCACCTTCGCCACCGTTGCCGCCGCGACGCTCTGCCTGGCCCTGCTGGGCGCCTGCGGCAGCGAGAACGGGGATGACACGGCCACCGACTCTGCCCCCTCCTCGGCCGCCACCTCGGAGTCCTCCACCCCGGAGGCCACCGCGGACGCCGGCGCGTGCGAGTACCCCGCCGACGCCATGCCGGCGGCCAAGGAGGTCGAGGTGCCGCCCTCCGAGCCCACGTCCACGGGCTCCGTCTCGGTCACGCTGGAGACCAACGCGGGCACCATCAACGCAGATCTCGACGGCGCCGCGGCGCCGTGCACGGTCAACAGCTTCGTCTCGCTGGCCGAGCAGATGTACTTCGACGACACCGACTGCCACCGGCTCACCACGCAGGGCATCTTCGTGCTCCAGTGCGGTGACCCGACGGGCACCGGGACCGGCGGCCCCGGCTACTCCTTCGCCGACGAGCTGAGCGGCTCCGAGACGTATCCCGCCGGCACCCTGGCGATGGCCAACGCGGGTCCGAACACCAACGGGTCGCAGTTCTTCATCGTGTACGACGACACCGAGCTGTCGCCCGTCTACACCGTGTTCGGCCAGCTCGACGAGGCGAGCACCGCGGTCGTCCAGGACATCGCCGCCAAGGGCACCGTGGACGGCGGCCCCGACGGGGCCCCCAAGGACACCGTGACCATCGAGTCGGTCACCGTCAACTGAGCCGGTTCAGTCCTCGGCGCCGTCGTACGCGATGTCGGCGCCGACCTTCACCGTCCGCGCGACGGTGCACAGGCGGTCGCGCACCTGGGCGAGGGTGCGCGGCAGCACCGCCCGGGCGGCGTCGCCCGCCTCCCCCTCGGGGAAGGTGAGGTCGAAGCTCACGCGCAGGTCGACGAGCCGGTTGCCCTGCTCGTCGCGGATCTTGTGTCCCTCGGTGCGGACCCGGACGTCGGTCGCGGGCGCCCGCTTGTCGGTGACGTGCGCGACGTCGAGGACGCTGCAGCCGGCAATCGCCGCCAGCAGCAGCTCGACCGGGCTGAAGTCGGGGTCGTCCCCCGACCCGATCGGAAGCACTCCCCCGCGCCGGTTGATCGCCTTGTAGCGACCCTGCCCGATCTGGACGAGGTCCACGAACCGCAGGGTCTGGTCACTGGTCGGCGTGGCGTCTGTCGCTCATGGCGCTCAGCCTGCCACGAGCCGTCCGGCGGGGCTCAGCGGTGCTTGGCGCGACGGGTCCGCCGGGCGCGGCGGGCATCCTGGCGGGCCAGCTCGACGTCCCGCAGGATCGCCTGGTCCTGATCCGACCAGACCCTTCCCTCGATGAGTCCGAGGGCCAGGTGCAGCTGCGTCGTCATGGTGGAGATCATCCCTTTCGCCCCGTGGGGCAGGTTGTTCGTTCGTAATGAATGTTTGCCGTTGTTGACTATTACAGTCTAGACCGACAATTAATTCCCTCCCGCATCGGTGACGGGGTGATCTCGCCCACGTGTCGAGGGCACGCGAGACTGGTCCCGTGTCGGGTCAGCGCATCGCCGTCGCGGCCACCGGGGCACAGTCCCTGGCGGCCGGCCTCGGCGTGGCCGCGGACGGTGGCGGAGCGGTCGACGCCGCGCTCGCCGCGGCCTTCGTCGCGCTGGCCACCGAGCCCGGGATGGTCAGCTTCGGCGGGGGCGGCTACGTCGCGGTCTGGCCGGCCGACGGGGACCCCGTGGTGGTGGACGGCAACGTCGAGATGCCCGGCCGGGGCGCGGCCGACGAGCGGTTCGGGGCCGGGGTCCGCGAGGTCTTCACGACGTACGGCGGCGGGGTCACCATGCACGCCGGCGCAGGGTCGGTCGCCACGCCGGGGATCGTCCAGGCCTTCGAGGTCGCGCACGCGAGCCATGCCCGGCTGCCGTGGGCGCGGCTGCTGGCGCCGGCGACCGCCGCCGCCCGGGACGGCTACCCGATGAGTCCGGCCGCCTCCCGTTACCTCGGACTCGTCGCGCACAGCCTGTTCGGCGAGGACCCCGAGGCCCACGCCCTGATGACCCGAGCGGACGGCACCGTCCTGGCCGGCGGGGGAGGCGACCCGCAACCCGGCCCTGGCCGACGTGCTCGACGAGCTGGCGTCGAGGGCGCCTCGTTGTTCACGACCGGTCGCGTCGGCCGGGCGTTGGTCGACCAGATGCACGACGGCGGGCTGGTCTCCGCGGCCGACCTCGCGGCGTACGTCCCCGTGGTGCGCCCCGCGCACACGCTGCCGGTCGGTGACTGGACCGTGGCGGTCAACCCGCCGCCGTCCGTGGGTGGTCCGATCCTCGCGGTGATGCTCGGCGAGCTCGCGCGACGACGCGACTGGACCTGGACCGACGCCATCGAGGTCCAGCGTGAGGTGCTGGGCTACCGCAACGCGGTGCACGACCGCTCGACCGACCTCGACGCCGATGGCCGGGACCTGCTGGCGCGGGTGTCGGAGCACGGGATCGCGGCGCTCCGCGGCTCGTCCGTCCACGGCGCACATCTCGGCCGTGGACGACGAGGGGAACGCCTGTGCGATCACGATGAGCAGCGGGTACGGCGCCGGCCTGTGCATCCCGGGCACCGGCATCCTGCTCAACAACTCGCTCGGCGAGGTCGAGCTCAACCGGCACGGGCTGCACGCGTTGCCGCCCGGCACCCGGCTGGCGTCCAACATGGCGCCGACCACCGGCCGCACCGCGGACGGGCGGACGCTGGCCGTCGGCTCCCCCGGTGCCGACCGGATCACCACCGCGTTGATGCTGGTGCTGGGGCAGGGCTGCCTGCGGGGGGCCGACCTGCGCGAGGCGATCGACGACCCGCGGCTGCACCTGCGGCTGGGCGCCGACGGCGCCTTCGTGGTCGAGCACGAGCGCGACCCCGAGATCGCGGCCGCCGTGTCGGCGTCGGGGCTGGCCGGGCACGAGTACCCGGAGCCGCACATGTACTTCGGCGGCGTCGGGGCCGCCCACCGGACGGTCGCCGGCAGCCTCGAGGCCGCCGGCGACCGCCGACGCGACGCCGCGGTGGGCGTCGCCTAGCCCCAGGGGTCAGAGCGGGCTCAGCTCAGAGCCCGGGGCCCTCGCTGCGGACCTTGTCGACCTCGGCCATCGCCTCGCGGAGCTGGCCGAGCCACTCCTCCGCGTGCTCGCCGACCAGGCGGACCGACCACGCGAGTGCGTCGGAGCGGGACCGGGCGATGCCGGCATCGACCAGGGTGTCGAGGACCTGCCGCTCGGGCTGGCGCAGCCGGGTCATGACCGGGACGGCGAGGTGCGTGAACAGCGCCTCGACGTCGCCGTGCCGGACGCCCCAGGCGACCTTGCGGCCGTAGCGGGCCTCGGCCTCGTCGGCGACCTGCATGCGGGCGCCGCGGGTCTCCTCGCGGAACCTGTCGATCCGGCCCTCCGCTGCTGCGCCCTCGGTCGCGTCGGCGTCCGCCAACGTGCCGACGACGGTGATCTCCTCGCGGTCGACGGTCACGTCGACCGTGCTGAACCAGTCCCCCGGCAGTCGGCCGGTGAACCACTCGGCGGCGTCGTCGGCGGGCGGCACGTCGGCCGCCTGCCAGCCGCCGCGGCGGCCGCGCCGGCCCTCGTGTCGTTTGTCGTGGTGTCTCATGGTGAATCCCTTCTGATTACGTGATTACAACATTACAACGCAAGACCAGGCCGCGTCATTCCCGTCGTCGGGTCAGGACCATGACCTGCGTAGACTGAGACCGGGGTCACACCCGGGTCCCCCACGCCCTCCGGAGCTGCCATGTCGACTGCGCCCGCGACCGATCGCGTCGCGCTCGTGCGCGCCATCGCCACCCAGCGCGCCGGGGACCGGGGAGCCCTGATGCCGGTCCTGCACGAGGTGCTCGAGGAGCTCGGCCACATCGCCCGCGAGGACGTCGAGACCATCGCCGACGTGCTGAACCTCTCGGTCGCCGACGTCCACGGCGTCGTCTCGTTCTACAAGGACTTCCGCACGACACCCGCCCCCGCGCACACCGTCGCCCTGTGCCGCGCCGAGGCCTGCCAGGCCGTCGGCGCCGAGGGGCTGTACGCCGAGACGCGGGCCCGCGCGGCCGAGCTCGGCGACGACGTGGAGGTGGACGAGGTCTTCTGCTTCGGCAACTGCGCGCTGGGCCCGTCGGGGATGCTCGACGGCCGGCTGCACGGTCGGTTGAGCAGGGAGCGGATCACCGCCCTGACCGCGGGCTGGCGCGCGTGACGACGGTCTACGTCCCCGGCGACGCGGCCGCGACCTCGGTCGGGGCCGACGAGGTGGCGGCGGCCTTCGAGGCCGCCGGTGCCCGGGTGGTGCGCAACGGCTCGCGCGGGATGCTCTGGCTCGAGCCGCTCGTCGAGGTCGAGACCGACACGGGGCGCGTCGGCTTCGGGAACGTCGAGCCCTCCGAGGTCGACGCGGTGCTGGGCGGCGCCCATCCGCACGGCATCGGGGTGGTCGACCAGCATCCGTGGCTCACTGGCCAGCGCCGGGTCAGCTTCGGCCGGGTCGGCGTGGTCGACCCGTCCTCGATCACGGACTACGAGGCCCACGGCGGCTGGGCCGGGCTGCGCCGCGCACTCACGCTCTCCCCCGCCGACGTGGTGGCCGAGGTGACCGAGTCCGGGCTTCGGGGCCGTGGCGGGGCGGGCTTCCCGGCCGGCATCAAGTGGAAGACCGTCCTCGAGACCCCCGCCGACCTGAAGTTCGTGGCCTGCAACTTCGACGAGGGCGACTCCGGCACCTTCGCGGACCGGATGATCGTCGAGGGCGACCCGTTCACGCTGATCGAGGGCATGACCATCGCGGCTCACGCGGTCGGCGCGGTGGAGGGCTACATCTACGTCCGCTCGGAGTACCCCCACGCCGTCGCCGCTCTCCGCCGGGCCATCGACGCGGCGTACACCCACGGCTACCTGGGCGCCGACGTCCTCGGCAGCGGGCTGACCTTCGACCTGCACGTGCGGGTCGGTGCCGGCGCCTACATCTGCGGCGAGGAGTCCTCGATGCTGGACAGCCTCGAGGGCCGCCGCGGCGAGGTCCGGGCCAAGCCGCCGATCCCGGCGATCTCGGGACTGTTCGGGCAGCCGACGGCCGTCAACAACGTGCTCACGCTGTGCGCGGTGCCGATGATCCTGGCCGATGGCGGAGCGGCGTACGCCGAGCTGGGGACGGGCCGCTCCCGTGGCACCCAGGTCTTCCAGCTCGCGGGGAACGTCAAGCAGGGCGGCATCGTCGAGCTGCCCTTCGGCGTCACGCTGGGCGAGCTCGTCGAGACCTACGGCGGCGGCACGCTGACCGGCCGCCCGATCCGGGCCGTCCAGGTCGGGGGTCCGCTCGGCGCCTACCTGCCGCCGGAGCAGTTCGACCTGCCGATGGACTACGAGGCGTTCGCCGAAGCCGGCGCCATGGTCGGCCACGGCGGCATCGTGGTCTTCGACGAGACCGTCGACATGGCGCGGATGGCCCGGTTCGCCATGGAGTTCTGCGCCATCGAGTCCTGCGGCAAGTGCACGCCGTGCCGCATCGGCTCGACCCGGGGCGTCGAGACCATCGACCGCATCATCGCCGGCCACGACGTGGCGCGGAACCTCGTGCTGCTCGACGACCTGTGCGACACCATGACCAAGGGCTCGCTGTGCGCCATGGGTGGCCTGACCCCGATGCCGGTGCAGAGCGCGATCAAGCACTTCCCGCAGGACTTCGAAGGAGCGTTGCAATGACCCTGGCACCCGAGAGGGACTTCGGCACCCCGGCCGTGGCCGGCGACACGGTCAACGTCACCATCGACGGCCGGGCGGTCGAGGTCCCCGCCGGCACCTCCGTGCTCCGGGCCGCGACCGAGGCCGGGGTGGAGATCCCCAAGCTGTGCGCCACCGACTCGCTCAAGGCGTTCGGCTCGTGCCGCATGTGCCTGGTGGAGGTCGACGGCGCCAAGGGCGTGCCGGCATCCTGCACGACGCCGTGCAGCGACGGGATGGTCGTCCGCACCGCGACCGACCAGGTCCGGGCGCTGCGTCGCAACGTGATGGAGCTCTACCTCTCCGACCACCCCGAGGACTGCGACGGCTGCGCCCGCGGCAACTGCGAGATCCAGGCGCTGGCGCGCACCGTCGACGCCGCCGAGGTCCGGTACGGCCGCCCCGAGAGCCGCGCCGACGTCGCCCATGCGACGCCGGTCGACCTCAGCAACCCCTACTTCGCCTTCGACGCCTCGTCCTGCATCGTCTGCTCGCGCTGCGTGCGGGCCTGCTCCGAGACCCAGGGCACCTTCGCGCTCACCGTGGAGGGCCGTGGCTTCGACTCCACGATCAGCGCCGGCGGCACGGACTTCTTCTCCTCCGAGTGCGTCTCGTGCGGAGCCTGCGTGCAGGCCTGCCCGACCTCCGCGCTCCAGGAGCACTCGGTCGTCCAGCTCGGGATGCCGACGCGCTCGGTGGAGACGACCTGCGCCTACTGCGGCGTGGGCTGCTCGTTCCGCGCCGAGGTCCAAGGTGACGGCGAGGACTCCCGGGTCGTCCGGATGGTGCCGTCCAAGAACGGCGGCGCGAACGAGGGTCACAGCTGCGTGAAGGGCCGGTTCGCCTACGGGTACGCCGCCCACCAGGACCGCCAGCTCAGTCCGATGGTGCGCGACTCCATCGACGACGAGTGGCGGGCGGTCTCCTGGGAGGAGGCCATCGCCAAGGTCGCCACCGGGTTCCTGGCGCTCCAGGCCGAGCACGGCGTCGGGGCCATCGGCGGCATCTCCTCGAGCCGCTGCACCAACGAGGAGGTCTACGTCGTCCAGAAGATGGTGCGTGCGGCGTTCGGCAACAACAACATCGACACCTGCGCCCGCGTCTGCCACTCCCCCACCGGCTACGGCCTCAAGCAGACCTTCGGCACGTCCGCGGGCACCCAGGACTTCCGTTCGGTCGAGAAGTCCGACGTGATCCTGCTGATCGGTGCCAACCCCACCGACGCGCACCCGGTGTTCGCCTCCCGGATGAAGCGCCGCCTGCGCGCCGGCGCCGACCTGATCGTGGCCGACCCGCGCCGCATCGACCTGGTGCGCAGCGCGCACGTCGAGGCCGCCCACCACCTGCCCGTGCTGCCCGGCTCCAACGTCGCGTTCGTCAACGCGATGGCGCACGTCGCGGTGACCGAGGGCCTGTACGACGACGGCCTTCCTGCGCGAGCGCTGCGAGAACGTCGACGACTACCTCGCCTTCATCGCCGAGCCGGTCAACTCCCCCGAGGCCACCGCCGACATCACCGGCATCGCGCCCGACGAGCTGCGGGCCGCCGCCCGGCTCTACGCCGGTGCCGAGAACGGCGCGATCTACTACGGCCTCGGCGTCACCGAGCACTCCCAGGGCTCGACCATGGTGATGGGGATGGCCAACCTGGCGATGATCACCGGCAACATCGGCCGGGAGGGGGTGGGCGTCAACCCGCTGCGTGGGCAGAACAACGTGCAGGGCTCCTGCGACATGGGGTCGTTCCCGCACGAGTTCCCCGGCTACCGGCACGTCTCCTCCGACGACGTCCGCGGCATCTACGAAGAGCTGTGGGGCCGCACGCTGGACCCCGAGCCGGGCCTGCGCATCCCCAACATGTTCGACGCGGCCCTCGGCGGGACCTTCCGCGGGCTCTACGTCCAGGGGGAGGACATCGCCCAGTCGGACCCCAACACCCAGCACGTCGAGGCGGCCCTGCGCGCCATGGACCTGGTCGTGGTGCAGGACCTCTTCCTCAACGAGACGGCGCGGTTCGCGCACGTCTTCCTGCCGGGCACGTCCTTCCTCGAGAAGGACGGCACGTTCACCAACGCCGAGCGTCGGATCAACCGGGTGCGCCCGGTCTTCCCCTCCAAGGTCGGGAAGGACGAGTGGCAGGTGACCTGCGAGATCGGTCGGGCCATGGGCTTCGACATGGACTACGCCGCGGCCTCGCGAGATCATGGACGAGATCGCCGCGACCACGCCGACCTTCGCCGGCGTCTCGTTCGCCGCCCTCGACGCCGCGGGCTCGATGCAGTGGCCGGTCAACGACGCCGCCCCGCTCGGCACGCCCACCATGCACATCGGCGAGTTCGTGCGCGGCAAGGGCCGGCTGGTGGAGACCGTCTTCGTCCCGACCACCGAGCGGTCCACCCGCCGCTACCCGCTGATCCTGACCACCGGCCGCATCCTCACGCAGTACAACGTCGGTGCGCAGACGCGACGGACCTCCAACAACACCTGGCACCCCGAGGACGTGCTGGAGATCCACCCGGCCGACGCGGAGGTGCGCGGGATCTCGACGGGCGACCTCGTCGACCTGTCCAGCCGCGTGGGCAGCACGACCCTGCGCGCCGTCGTCTCCGAGCGGATGCCGGCCGGGGTGGTCTACACGACCTTCCACCACCCGGTCACCGGCGCGAACGTCGTGACCACGGAGAACTCCGACTGGGCGACCAACTGCCCGGAGTACAAGGTCACCGCCGTCCAAGTAGGCGTCGCCAACTCACGCGGCGAGCACGCCGTCGAGGAGTCCCGCGAGCCGGCCGAGACGCACGCGTGACCGCACCGGAGGAGCGGATGGGCAACGACATCGCCCGCCAGTTCGCGCACCTGCCCGAGGACGAGGCGGTCGCCGCCATCGCGCGCCACATCGAGACCTTCTGGGACCCCCGGATGCGCGACGCGCTCCGCGCGCTGGTGGCCTCCGGTGACGACGACCTGGACCCGCTGCTGGCGGCCGCCGGTCGCCAGGTCCACGACCGGGCGATCCGTCAGGAGACCGAGGCTCAGTCCGGGTAGCCGGCGATGCCGCGCAGCCGCTCCCACTCGTCGGCCAGGCCGAGCGTGGTGCCGATCTCGAGGATGACCGCACGGAACATCGCGCCCGACGACGACAGCGCCGGGTCGATGTGCCCGAAGACCTCGAGCGTGACGATGCCGTACAGGCGGGCCCAGGCGAGCTCGAAGAGCCACAGGACGCCGATGCCGTCCTCGCCGAACAGGTCGGCCATCGCCTGACGGGGGGAGCCGGGCTCCTCCCACAGCGCGACCACGGCCGGGTCGAGCGTCTCCTTGGGCGGGACCGGGAACCGGCGCTGCTGCCACAGCTGGACGAAGAGCTCGCCGAAGAAGTCGGTGAAGATCCCCTCCCCCTCAGCGCACTCCGCCGCGACCGGGAACTTGGCGTGCCTCTGCTTCGGCTCCGGAGCCCCGGGCGCGGGTGGCGAGGCGAACACCAGTCGGAACTCCGCCGGGTTGCCGAGCGCCCAGGCCCGGAACGCCGTCGAGGCGGCCACGATCCGGGCCGCCGCGTCGTCGGCCGGCCAGGCGTCACGGGCCTCGGTCATGGTGGCGACGACATCCACGAAGATGTCGCGGGTCACCAGGTCGTCGAGGGCCGCGGCGCTCTCGACGTACCGGTACAGCGCGGGCGGCGTCAGACCCATGTCCCCCGCCACGGCGCGGAGCGACACCTCCTGTCCCCCGCGCAGCAGGGTGCGAGCGACCGCGACGATCTCGTCGTACGTCGCCTGCCGCTGGCGCTCGCGGCGGGTGCGCGGCTCTCCCGCGGTCTGCACGCTCGTCATCGGGTCCTCCTGGGGGTGCCTCGGGTCGCTCCCACCAGCCAAGCATAAGGGTTGACAACTCCAGTGAACACCCTTCACTGTTACAGGCATTAACATTCATGACGCAGCAACACGGGAGTGACCATGATGAACCGCTGGGGCGCCTTCGTCGCCCGCCGGGCCGGCCGGGTGCTGGCCGTCTCGATCGCCCTGGTCGCCCTGGCGGCCGGCTACGGACTCGGCGTCTTCGGGGCCCTGTCCGACGGCGGCTTCGAGGACCCCGCCTCCGAGTCGGCCCGCGCGTTCGCCGCCCAGGAGGCGAGCTTCGCGGACAGCAGCACCGACCTGGTGGTCGTCTACTCGAGCCCCGACCTGACCGTCCGGGACCCGGCGTTCGCCGATGCGGTCGGCGACGCGGTCCGCGGCCTGGATCCGGCGTCGGTCGCCCGGGTGACCAGCTGGTTCGACACCCAGCGAGCCCGGTCTGGTGAGCGAGGACCAGCACGCGACCCGGCTCCTGGTCACCCTGACCGGCACCGACCAGGAGGCCAAGTCCGCGTCGTACGAGAGGCTCGGCGACTCCCTCGAGGCGGAGGGTCTCACCACGCACGTCGCCGGCGTCTCGGCGGTGTTCGAGGACGTGAACACCCAGGTGGGCGAGGACATCGCACGCGCCGAGTCCCTGGCGATGCCGATCGTGTTCGTGCTGCAGCCTCCTCATCTTCGGCAGTCTCGTCTCCGCGCTGATGCCCACCATGATCGGCATGATCGCCGTGTTCGGGGCGTTCGCCGTGGTGCGGCTGATCACGCAGGTGACCGACGGTGTCGGTCTTCTCGATCAACGTGATCACCCTGCTCGGCATGGGCCTGGCGATCGACTACGCGCTGTTCGTCGTCAGCCGGTTCCGCGAGGAGCTCGCCGGCCAGCCCGGCGACGGGTCGCGAGGACGTCGCGGCCGCCGTCGCCCGGACCATGGCCACCGCCGGCCGGACCGTCCTCTTCTCCGGCGTGATCGTCGCCGCCGCGCTCGGCGTCGCTGCTGATCTTCCCGCAGAACTTCCTGCGCTCGATGGGGTTCGGGCGGCATGGCGGCGGTGCTGGTCGCCATGGTGGCCTCGCTTGACCGTGCTGCCGGCGGTCCTGGCGCTGCTCGGGCGCCGGCTCGAGTGGGGCGCGATGCCGTGGCGCGCGCCGCGTGGTGCGCACCGACGACGGCGGTGCCTGGGCCCGGATCGCCCGCAGCGTGATGCGTCGCCCGGTCCTCTACCTGATCACCAGCGTGTCGGTGCTGCTGCTGCTCGCCTCCCCCGTCCTCGGTGCCGTCTGGGGCAGCGGTCGACGAGCGGGTGCTGCCCGCCGACTCACCGAGCCGGGTGGCCGCGGAGACGGTGGCCGAGACGTTCGGCGGCGAGACGTCGCAGCGCGGACGTGGTCCTGACCGGCGCGGGCCCGGCCGCGACGGAGGCGTACGCGGCGACCTTGCGCCAGGTCGGCGGCGTCGTCGACGTGCGGATCGTGGACGACCACGGACGTGGCGGGTCAGCCGTCCTCCCTGGTGCAGGCGACCTGGCTCGGCAACGCCCAGACCGGCGCCAGCCAGGACCTGGTCGAGGACCTGCGCGCGGTGCCGGCTCCCGACGGCGCCACCGCCCTCGTCGGCGGGGCCTCGGCGCAGACCGTCGACCTGATCGACTCCGTCTTCGACCGGCTGCCGTGGATGGCCGCCTGTCGTGGCCGTGGTGATGCTGGTGCTGCTGTTCCTGGCGTTCGGCTCGGTGGTGCTGCCGGTGAAGGCGATCGTGATGAACCTGCTCTCGATCGCGGCGTCGTTCGGCGTGGTGACCTGGATCTTCCAGGAGGGCCACCTGTCCGGGCTGCTCGGCTTCGACCTCCCGGCTACCTCGACGTCACCCAGCCGATCCTGATGCTGGCCATCCTCTTCGGGCTGTCGATGGACTACGAGGTGTTCCTGCTGTCCCGGATTCGCGAGGAGTGGGACCGCACCCACGACAACACGACCGCCGTCGCTCTCGGGCTGCAGCGGACCGGACGGATCATCACCAGCGCCGCGCTGCTGCTGGCCGTGGTCATCGGCGGCTTCGCGACGTCCGGCATCGTCTTCCTCAAGATGATCGGCGTCGGCATGCTCGTCGCGGTGCTCCTCGACGCGACCGTGGTGCGGGCGCTGCTGGTGCCGGCCACCATGCGGCTGCTCGGCACCGCCAACTGGTGGGCGCCCGCTCCGCTGGCCGCGCTGGTGGGAGCGGCACGGCCACCGTGAGGTCCCGGTCTCGGAGCCGGTCGACGCGTCGCCGGAGGTGCCCGTGCCCGTCGGCTGAGGCTGGTTGACCCTGACACCGTGTCAGGCGGGTGAGACCAGGCGGGAGCGTCGTTGCTCGAGCCCCGGATCGCCTGGTACGAGGGCGACGACGAGCGGACGCACATCGCGGCGGCGGTGCCGGTGAGTCACGACGACCGGACAGCGTGCCGCAGACCGTGCCCGACGTCGAGGTGGCCGAGCTGCCGGCCGTCGACCGGGCGCTCACCGTGGTGCACCTGGGCGCGATGGACTCCATCGGTCAGTCCTGGCAGGCCCTGGCCAGCGCCGTCGAGGCGCAGGGACTGCGCGCGGTCGGGAAGTGCCGCGAGGTCTACCTCGAGATGCCGCCCGACGACCAGGACTCCTGGGTGACGGAGCTCCAGCAGCCGGTCGCCTGACGCGGAACCGGTCCGGACCACCCGATATTGGGCTGGTGGCGGTCGGCCTCGCTCCCGCACAATGCGTCCCGTGCGATTCGTGACGGGGGGACGGATGGCGGTCGCCGCCATCGCCGTGCTGGCGCTCGGGCAGACCGCGATGGCGGCCCCCGAAGCAACGCCGCCGAGGACCGTCACGGCCGGCTCGGCGGCCACCGAGCCGGCCGGGGCCACCATCGTGATCGACCTCCGCGGAGCGCAGGACGGCTACACGACCAAGCAGGTCACCATCGGTCGCGGCGGCGCGTTGAGCGTCGTCAACAACGACACGATCGCCCACTCGGTCACCTCGGTGGCGGTCGGCACCGACGGCGACCCGCTCTTCGACGTGGTGGTCCCCGCCGGTCAGGTGCGGACCATCCCGACGGCCTCGACGCTGGGCGGCGGGGAGTACGCCTTCTACTGCTCGTTCCACCCCTCGATGCGGGGCACGCTCACGATCGAGGGCGAGTCGGACGGAGAGGTGCCGGTCGAGCCGGACTTCGAGCAGCCGCTGGTGATCCCGAAGGTGCTCACCGGCAGCGACATCACCATCCCGATGCGCAAGAAGGACGTCCGGGTGATGGCGCACGGGCCCAAGACCTCGATGTGGACCTACGCGCGGCAGCTTCCCCGGCCCGACGATCAAGCGTCCGACCGGTCGGACGACCCGGGTGACCTTCGTGCACGACCTGCCGCGCCAGGCGGGCTCGATGACCGTGCACCAGCACGGCGGCCACCAGAGCTCGGCCGACGACGGCCAGCCCACGACGCACCTCATCAAGAAGGGCGGCCGACGCACCTACACCTACCCGCTGCGCGAGGCGGGGAAGCCGATGCCGGCGGCCTTCAACTTCTACCACGACCACCGCATGGACCAGACCGCGCGCAACAACTGGCGTGGGCTGCAGGGGATGTTCCTGGTGACCGACCCCGCGGAGAAGCAGCCTGGGTCTCCCGCACGGGCGCTTCGACGTCCCGCTGCACTTCGCCGAGCGCAGCTTCGCCGCGCACAACAAGCTCACCGACCCGTTCCCGGAGGGTGGTGGCATGCACGCCTGGATGACCGGGCCGCAGGCGCCGCCGAACGACGCGACGGTGGGCAAGCGGGTGCTGGTCAACGGCCGGTTCGCGCCGTACCTCAAGGTGTCGCCGGGGCGCTACCGACTCCGCCTGCTCAACGCGTCGCTGTTCTCGGCGTACGACTTCGCGCTGTCCGACGGCAGCCCGTTCGTCCAGGTCGGCACCGGCAACTCCCTCCTCCCCCACCCCGTCGTCCGCGCAGGACCTGTTGCTCGGGCCGGCCCAGCGCGCCGACGTGGTCGTGGACTTCACCGGCAAGTCCGGCGAGGACGTCGTGCTGTCGAGCATCCCGCGCAGCGACCCCGGCACCGGCACCGGCTCGAGGTCGGCCGCCATCATGCAGTTCCGGGTCCGCGGGCACGCCCACCAGAAGTCACGGGTGCCCGAGAACCTCGCCCCGGTCCCGCGGATCCCGGAACCGAAGGGCGATCGCCAAGACCTGGACCTTCGGGCTGTCCGAGACGCACCACGGCTCGCTTCTGGTCGATCAACGGCAAGATGTTCGACCCGGACCGCATCGACTACCGGGTGCGGATGGGCGACACGGAGCAGTGGCGGCTGCGCAACGTCAGCACCATGACCCACTACGTGCACCTGCACGAGGAGCAGTGGCACACCGTCTCCCGCAACGGTCGAGCGACCACCGCCCTGGGAGCGGGGCCTGGAGGACACCTGGCGTCTCGACCCGGGCGACGTGGTCGTGGTGGCCGCCCGCTTCACCGACTTCCCCGGGTGCCTTCATGGTCCACTGCCACATGCTCGACCACGAGGACCACGGGATGATGGCGCAGTTCGAGGTGCTCCCGCAGCGGGCCGAACGCTCGCCGTAGGTGCTCGGCCTAGAGTGAGCGGGTGAGCATCGCCCGCCGTCCCGGACCCACGGTCCGGGTCCGGGTCACCGAGACCAGCGGGGCCGCGAGCCATCGAGCGCGAGGACCGGCTGGTCACCGAGGAGCCGCTGGAGATCCGCCTCGCCTGGCCGGGATCTCCGGCCGACGCGGGCCTGGGTGACGATGCGGACACCGGGCCACGACTTCGAGCTGGCGGCCGGGTGGGTGGTCCACGAGGGCCTGGTCCGCGGCCGTGGCCGGAGCGGTGCACGGCGTGGCCTACTGCACCGACGCGGACCTGACGCCGGAGCAGGAGTTCAACGTCGTGACGCTGACCCTGTCGACTCGCCCGCGCGTCGACCCGACCCACCGGCACACGGGCACCGGCGGCCGTCGGCGCCGGTTCTGCCTGCGGCGTGTGCGGCAAGGACTCGATCTCGGCGGTCCTCGACGTCCCCCGCGCCGCCCGCCTGGACCGGCCCCCTGCCGTCGTTGGACGTCGTCCGGGGGCTTCCCGACCGGCTGCGCGAGAAGCAGGCCGTCTTCGAGCGCACCGGCGGGGTGCACGCGGCGGGTCTGGCGACCGCGGACGGGGACCTGCTCGTGGTCCGCGAGGACGTCGGTCGGCACAACGCCGTCGACAAGGTCACCGGGGCCCGCCTCCTGGCCGGGGACCCGGTCGCGGAGGCCTGCCTCGTCGTGTCCGGCCGGGCCGGGTTCGAGCTGGTCCAGAAGGCCGTGACCGCCGGCATCGGCTCCCTCGTCGCGGTGGGTGCTCCCACGAGCCTCGCGGCGCACCTGGCCCGCGAGGCGGGTCTCGCGCTGTTCGGCTTCACCAAGGGCGACCGGACCGTCCGCTACTCCTGACCCGCGCGCCTCGTCGCGCGGGCCGGGTCGCTTTGGCAGGATCGGACCGATGGACGACATGGACTGCGACAACTGCGGCGCCCGGATGCGCTGGGAGACGTCCCACTCGCGCTGCGACCGCTGCGGCCACATCCGCCCGTGCTGCGAGGGTGCGCCGGTCACCGCGAGCTGCGTCGTCCCGCGCCCGGGCTGACGAGCACCGGCGGGTCAGTCCGGGACCTCGAGGACGCGCAGCCCGCCGTCGACGATCGCGAAGCAGCGGGTGAGGTCGAAGCCACGGTTGAGCGACCGCGCCCTCGACGCGGCCGGGCGGCAGCGGCATGGACATCGCGCCGTGCAGGAGCACCCCACCGGCCGGGGTCTGGACCACGATGCTGGGCGTCGGCTCCTCCGGGGCGCTTCCGCGAGGAGCACCGTGGGTGCGGATGGATCGAGCGCGATTTCCCCGGTCCACCAGGAAGGGCCGGCCCCCGGCCGTCCCGCCCACCATGACCTTCCCGGGATCGGTCACGGCGACGCGGCCCTCGCCGGCGTGGGTCCGGGTCCAGGCACCGTAGGTCGGCGCCGCGACCTACGGTTCCTCGTGTGCGCATCCTCCACACCTCCGACTGGCACCTCGGGCGGTCGTTCCATCGTGAGGGGATGCTCGGGCACCAGGCGACCTACGTCGACCACCTGCTCGACCTGGTCGAGTCGCAGCGGATCGACCTCGTCGTGGTCGCCGGCGACGTCTACGACCGGGCGCTCCCGCAGGTCGACGCGGTCCGGCTCGCGGACGAGGCCTTCGCGAGGCTGGCGTCGTCGCGGGCCCGGGTCGTCGTCACCAGCGGCAACCACGACTCCGCCCAACGGCTCGGCTTCGGCTCCCGGCTCATCGACGCCGCCGGGGTCTTCATCCGCACCGATGCCGCCTCCGTCGGCACGCCGGTGCTGCTCGAGGACGCGCACGGCACCGTCGCGGTCTACGGCATCCCCTACCTCGAGCCCGACACGCTCCGCGAGCCGTGGGGACTGAGCGGCCGATCGCACGAGGCGGCCCTGGGCGCGGCGATGACCCGGATCCGCACCGACCTCTCCCGTCGGTCCTCCACGCGGTCGCTGGTGCTGGCGCACGCGTTCGTCGCCGGCGGCGCGGCCAGCGACTCCGAGCGGGACATCAGCGTCGGAGGCGTCTCCCTGGTGCCGACCGGGGTCTTCGACGGTGTCGACTACGTCGCCCTCGGCCACCTGCACGGCCGGCACACCCTCTCCGACCGGATCCGCTACAGCGGCTCGCCACTGGCCTACTCCTTCTCCGAGACCGACCACCTCAAGGGCTCCTGGGTCGTCGACCTCGACGCGGACGGCGCCGCCACCGCGGAGTTCGTCGAGGCACCGGTCCCCCGGCCGCTGGCCCGGCTGCGCGGCGACCTCGACGACGCTGCTCAGCGACGCCCGGCACAACCGCCACGAGGCGTCGTACCTCCAGGTGACCCTGACCGACGTCGACCGCCCACCGCAGGCGATGGAGCGCGTCCGGTCCCGGTTCCCCTTCACGCTGGTGCTGGCCTTCGAGCCGGCCGGCGGCGAGCGCGACGCCGCCCCCGGGCGCGCACGACCGGGCGGAGCGACCACGAGATCGCCCTCGACTTCGTCGCCGACCTGCGCGGCACACCGGCGACCGACGCCGAGTCCCTCCTGCTCCGCGACGCGGTGGACGCGTGCTGCGACGACCCGGAGCGCGACGTCCTGGTCGGGAGCGAGGCTCCGGGATGAGGCTCCACCACCTCGAGATCCGCGCCTTCGGGCCCTTCGCCGACCCCGTGTCCGTCGACTTCGACGCCCTCTCCGGCGCCGGGCTGTTCCTGCTGAGCGGCGCCACGGGAGCCGGCAAGACCAGCATCCTCGACGCCGTCTGCTTCGCGCTGTACGGCGACGTCCCCGGCGATCGCAGCAGCGCCAAGCGACTGCGGTCCGACCAGGCCGCCGCCGGGGTCGCCCCCGAGGTGGTGCTCGAGGCGACCCTCTCCGGTCGCCGGATCCGGATCACCCGGTCCCCCGCCTGGGAGCGGCCCAAGCTGCGCGGCACCGGGCTCACCACCCAGCAGGCCTCCGTGGTGGTCGCCGAGCGCGTCGACGGCGCCTGGCAGACGCTCTCGACCAGGCTCGACGAGAGCGGCTACCTGATCGGTGGGCTCGTCGGGCTCAACCTCGACCAGTTCTGCCAGGTCGCGCTGCTGCCGCAGGGCCGGTTCCAGGCCTTCCTCCGGGCCCGGTCCGAGGACCGGCACAAGCTCCTCCAGCAGCTCTTCCGCACCGGCCGGTTCGAGGGCGTCGAGCGCTGGCTGCGCGACCACCGGATCACCCTGCGCCGGGCGTCGGAGGCGCACGAGGCCACGGTGTCCGACCTGGTCAGCCGCCTGAGCGAGGCCGCCGCACCGGACCCGGTCGCCGCGGACCCGCCGTCGCTCGACGAGCTGGCCGACGGCGCACCCCTCGAGCTGTGGGCCGGCGCGCTGGTGGAATCGGCGGCCACCGAGCGCGACCGGGCCGTCCGCGAGCTGGAGGTGGCCACCTCGGCCGCCGCCATCGCCGAGTCCGCGCGCGAGGCCGGGCAGCTGCTCGCCGACCGGCAGGCCCGCCACGCGGCCGCCCGCGGCGAGCTGTCCCGGCTGGACCGGGCGGAGATCGGCTACCAGCGCGCCGTCGATCTCCTCGCCGCGTCGGCGCGGGCGTCGCGGGCCCTGCCCGCCGTCGAGCACGCCGAGGCCGCCCGGGCGCACGAGATCGAGACCCGGGCCGAGGAGGCCGCCGCCGGCGCCGACCTGGCCGGGCTGGGCTGGTCGGGCACGGACCTCGACGCCGACTCCCTCCGGACGACCCGCGACGACGCGGTGACCGCAGCCGCGGAGGCCCGGGCCCTGCTGCCTCGAGAGGAGCGCCTGGTCGGGCTGCGCCGCCAGGTCGAGACGTACGCCGCCCGGATCACCCAGCTCGACGGCGAGCTGGTCGCCCACGAGACGACCCTGGCCCGGCTTCCCGAGCGGCTGGAGCGGTGTCGCGCGGACCTCCGGGCAGCGACGGCAGCCGTCGCGGCCCTGCCGGGCGTCGAGCGCGCCGTCGAGGACCTGCGCAAGCGCGTCTCCGCGGCGGCCCAGCACGCCGCGCTCCTCCCCCAGCTCGCCGAGGCCAGGGTGGCGCAGACGGTGGCGGTCGACGAGGCGCAGCAGCTCACCGAGGTCTGGCTGCGGCTGCGCGAGCAGCGGCTCGAGGGGATGGCCGCCGAGATGGCGGTGACGCTCGTGGTCGGCGGCGGCTGCCCGGTCTGCGGCTCCGAGCACCACCCGCACCCCGCCCGGGGCCTCGTCGGTGCACCCGACGCCGAGGCCGAGCGGCAGGCGCGCAAGCGCGTCGACGACGCCGAGGGCGCCCGACACGTGCACGACGAGCACGTCCGCGACCTCACGACCCGGATCGCGATGGCCGAGCTCCTGTCCGGCTCCGACCGGACCCGCTTGGCGGAGCGGGTCGCCGAGGCCGACGCCGAGCTGACCCGGGTGCGCGCGCTCGCGATCACCGAGCCGCAGATCGTGGCCGCCTTGCGCGACCTCGAGGCGAAGGCCGACGAGGTCACCCGGCGTCGGGACGCCGCGAGGCTCGAGCACCAGGGCGTCGTGGCCGCCGAGACGGCGCAGCGGTCCGAGCTCGCCGCCATCGCGGCCGAGGTCCAGGCCGCCTTGTGGGACACCGAGGATCCCGACCTGGCCACCCGCGCCACCCGCCTCGCCCGCCTCGCGACCGCCTGCCACCAGGCGCTCGTCGCCCGGGAGCGGGCCGACCAGGCCCGCGCCGAGGCGGCTCGCAGCACCGACACCATGACCGCGGTGCTGGCCGAGTCCGGCCTGGCCGACGCCGCCGCGGTTCGCGGCGCGCGGCTCGATCCCGCCGAGGTCACCCGGCTCTCCGAGGACGTCCGCGAGCACGAGGCCGCCCGCCTGGCCGCCCGGAAGGTGTTCGACGACCTCGACCTGGCCGAGGCCGCCGCCAGCGATGCCCCGGACCTCGACTCGCTGGCCTCGGTGGCCGAGGGTCGGCGCCGGGCCGCGGCCCACGCGGGCACCGAGGCGACGGTCAGCGAGACCCGGGCCGACCGGCTGGCCCGCCTGCACGACGAGCTTCTCGCCGCGCTGCGAGCCTGGCGGCCGGTGCGCGCGGACCTGGCGATGGTCACGGGGCTCGCCGCGTTCGTCGAGGGCAGGTCCGCGGACAACCGCCTCCAGATGCGGCTGTCCGCCTACGTCCTGGCGTACCGCCTCGCCCAGGTGGTGGACGCCGCCAACGAGCGGCTGGCCACCATGAGCGACCAGCGCTACAGCCTGGTGGCGACCGGGCGGCGTGGCGCCGGGGAGAACCGCGGCGGTCTGAGCCTCCTCGTGCGCGACGACTGGTCCGGTGAGGAGCGCGACCCGGCCACGCTCTCGGGTGGAGAGACGTTCGTGGTCTCCCTCGCCCTCGCGCTCGGCCTCGCCGACGTGATCACCCAGGAGTCCGACAGCAGTGCCGCCGGCGACTCGCGGCTCGACACGCTCTTCGTGGACGAGGGGTTCGGGAGCCTCGACGCGGACACCCTCGACGACGTCATGGACACGCTCGACTCCCTGCGCGAGGGCGGCCGCGTGGTCGGCGTGGTGAGCCACGTCGCCGAGATGCGGGACCGGATCCCGTGCCGCCTCGAGGTCACCAAGAGCCGCCGAGGGTCTCGGGTGCGCGGGCCGGGTGACCCGCTAAGTTCGACCGCATGACCGGACTCGATCCGACGTTCAGCGCCCTGCCCTACCGGGCGCTGGGCGACGTCGCCCTGGCCCGCGCGGCCGCGCTGGGTGCCACCCACGCCGACTTCCGTTTCGAACGCATCCGCTACCAGCGCCTCGGCGTCCGCGACGGCGTGCTCCAAGGTGCGGCCGACACCGAGGACGTCGGGTTCGCGGTGCGCGTCATCCATGGTGGCGCCTGGGGCTTCGCCTCCGGCGTGGTGCTCACCGACGACGAAGCGGTGCGGTTGGCCGACACCGCGGTCGCGGTCGCCAAGGTGGCCGCCGAGATGACGGCGACCCCGGTGGAGCTCGCCGACGAACCGGTCCACGACGACGCGACCTGGGTGTCGCCCTACCTCGTCAACCCGCTCGAGGTGCCCACCGCCGAGAAGGCCGCGCTGCTGATCGGCTGGACCAACCGCCTTCGCGAGCACGGCTTCGTCGAGCACGCCACGGCCAGCCTTCAGCAGGTGCAGGAGAACAAGTACTACGCCGACCTCGCCGGCACCCGCACCACCCAGCAGCGGATCCGCCTGCAGCCGCAGTTCGAGGCGATGGGCTCCGACGCCGGCACCGGCGCCTTCGACTCGATGCGCACGATCGCCCCTCCCGCCGCCCACGGCTGGGAGTACCTCACCGACGGCCTGTGGGACTGGGACACCGAGCTGCTGGAGACCCCCGACCTGCTGGCCGAGAAGCTCAAGGCCACCACCGTCAAGCCCGGCACCTACGACCTGGTCGTCGACCCGTCCAACCTGTGGCTCACCATCCACGAGTCGATCGGGCACGCCACCGAGCTCGACCGGGTGCTCGGCTACGAGGCCAACTATGCGGGCACCTCGTTCGCGACCTACGACCAGCTCGGCAGCCTCCGCTACGGCTCGGAGCTGATGAACGTCACCGGGGACCGCACCGTCGAGCACGGCCTGGCCACCACGGGGTACGACGACGAGGGCGTGGAGACCCAGTCGTGGGACATCGTCAAGGACGGCGTGCTCGTGGGCTACCAGCTCGACCGGCAGATGGGCCGGATGCACGCCGAGCTCAACGACGGCCGGTCAAACGGCTGCGCCTACGCCGACTCCCCCGGGCACATCCCCATCCAGCGGATGGCCAACGTGTCGCTGCAGCCCGCGGCCGACGGACCCGACACCGCCGAGCTCATCGCCGGCGTCGAGCGCGGGCTCTACGTCGTGGGCGACAAGTCCTGGTCCATCGACATGCAGCGCTTCAACTTCCAGTTCACCGGTCAGCGGTTCTTCCTGATCGAGGACGGCCGGCTGACCGGTCAGGTCCGCGACGCGGCGTACCAGGCGACCACCACGGACTTCTGGGGCTCGATGGACGCGGTCGGCGGACCCCAGACCTGGGTGCTGGGCGGCGCCTTCAACTGCGGCAAGGCCCAACCCGGCCAGGTGGCGGCGGTCAGCCACGGCTGTCCGTCCGCCCGGTTCCGGGGCGTCAACATCCTCAACGCTCTCCAGGAGGCGGGCCAGTGACCCGGACCAGCCCGACCAGCCCGCAGGACCTCGTCGAGCACGCGTTGGCCACCAGCACCGCGGACGACTGCCTGGCGATCGTCCACAACGACACCAGCGCCAACCTGCGCTGGGCGAACAACACCTTGACCACCAACGGCGTCATGCACGGGGTCGGCGTCACCGTGGTCTCCTTCGCTCGCACCGCCGACGGTGGTGTGGCCACCGGGTCGGTCAGCGGGAGCGCGAGTGCGGCCGACCAGGTCACCGCGCTCGTCGAGGCCGCCGATGCCGCGGCCCGGGCCGGGTCACCGGCCGAGGACGTCGCCGACCTGCTCACCGGCTCCCCCGCCGCGGACTGGGACGACGCCGCCCGGCGAGACCGACATCCACGTCTACGACCGGTTCGCCCCGGCGCTCGGCGAGGCCTTCGGCCGGGCGGAGGCGGGCGACCGGGTGCTCTACGGGTTCGTCAATCACGGCGTCACCACCACCTATCTGGGCTCCTCCACCGGTCTGCGCCTCCGTCATGTCCAGCCGACCGGCCACTACGGCTGCACCGGCAAGACCGCCGACCGCAAGCGCAGTGCCTGGGTCGGCGGGGCCACCCGCGACTTCGCCGAGGTGGACGCCCTGTCGCTGGACTCGACGCTGGAGCAGCGGCTCGGCTGGGGAGCGCGCCAGGTCGACCCTGCCCGCGGGCCGCTACGACACGATCCTGCCCCCCTCTGCCGTGGCCGACCTGATGATCGATGCCTACTGGTACGCCGGAGCCCGCGACGCCCACGAGGGCCAGTCGGTCTACAGCAAGCGGGGCGGGGGCACCCGCATCGGCGAGCAGATCGCGCGCGAGGGCGTCCACCTGTTCTCCGATCCTGCCTACGCCGGCCTCGGCTGCGCGCCGTTCGTGACCGCGGCGACCTCGGGCAACGCGGAGTCGGTGTTCGACAACGGCCTCGCGTTGGGTCGCACCGACTGGATCGCCGACGGACGGCTCGCGTCCCTCATCCAGACGCGGCACTCCGCGGCGATGACCGAGCAGGCCGTGACGCCGTACGTCGACAACCTGGTCCTGGACGTCGACGGCGCCACCGGCTCCATCGAGGACCTCGTCGCCGGCACCGAGCGCGGCCTGCTGCTGACCTGCCTGTGGTACATCCGCGAGGTCGACCCGCAGGTGCTGCTCCTCACCGGCCTGACCCGGGACGGCGTCTACCTCGTCGAGAACGGCGAGATCACCGGTGAGGTGAACAACTTCCGGTTCAACGAGAGCCCGATCGACCTGCTGCGCCGGTTCAGCCACGCGTCGGCCACGGCCCCGAGCTTCAGCCGGGAGTGGGGCGACGACTACTTCTCCCGCACCGCCACGCCGGCCCTGCGGGTGCCCGACTTCAACATGTCGAGCGTCTCCCAGGCCCACTGACGAAGGATTTGCAACCCGCCCGGCACCGCGTGCGTCTAGGTGTCGTCATCTGTCGACCCCACATCCAGCAGGAGCACCACGATCATGCGCACCACCACCCTCGCCCTCGCGTCCGCGGCCCTCGTCGGCCTCGGTCTCACGGCCTCCCCCGCGACCGCGGGCCCCGTCCAGACCCGCACCGAGAAGGGCATCGTCCTGGAGTGCACCGGCGAGGCCGGCGGCCTCTCGGCCTACGTCAACCTCTACGAGAACGACGTCTACTCCAACTACGTCCAGGTCGTGCTGAACGACAACCCGAGACGCGCCGCCTCGCGCGCGCCTCGAGACCTCTGGTCCGACGGGCAGGTCTCCACGAGCGTCAGGATCGCCGGCCAGCGTGCCACCATCACCGGTGACGCCCACCAGACCGGCGGCCGGACCCCGGTCCACGAGGAGCTCGACGACGCGGGCCACCACATCGTGTCCGACGGCTGGCACCGGCGGCTCGCGACCGACGTGTCCCTGCGGTACGCCGGCACCACGGTCCCGCTGACCTGCGCGCCGGCGTTCTCCTACAAGCTCGAGGTCACCAAGACCCCGATCTGACGGGTCAGTCGACCTCGGCGAACGCCTCGGGCGGCGGGCAGGCGCAGACCAGGTTGCGGTCGCCGTACGCCTGGTCGATCCGGGCCACCGGCGGCCAGTACTTGTCGGGGTCCGGACCGGTCGGGAAGACGCCCTGCTCGCGTGAGTAGGCGCGGTCCCAGTCCTGGACCAGGGCGCGCGAGGTGTGCGGGGCGTGGCGCAGCGGCGAGTCCGCGGCGCTCCACGTCCCCGCCGCCACCGCGTCGATCTCGCGCCGGATGGCGATCATCGCGTCGCAGAACCGGTCGATCTCGGCGAGGTCCTCGGACTCCGTGGGCTCCACCATCAAGGTGCCGGCGACCGGGAACGACATCGTCGGTGCGTGGAAGCCGTAGTCGACGAGCCGCTTGGCGACGTCGTCGACGGTGATGTCGGTGTCCTTGGTCAGCCCGCGCACGTCGAGGATGCACTCGTGGGCAACGAGTCCGTGGTCGCCCTTGTAGAGCACCGGGAAGTGCTCGTCGAGCCGGGCCGCGACGTAGTTGGCGGACAGCACCGCGGCCGCCGTCGCCCGGGTCAGCCCCGACGCGCCCATCAGCCGGATGTAGGCCCAGGTGATCGGCAGGATCCCCGCGGAGCCGTACGGCGCCGCCGAGATCGCGCCCACGCCCTCGCGCTTGCCCTCCTCGGGGTGCATCGGGTGCGACGGGAGGAAGGGCGCGAGGTGCGCCCGGACCGCGACCGGCCCGACGCCCGGGCCGCCGCCGCCGTGCGGGATGCAGAAGGTCTTGTGCAGGTTGAGGTGGGAGACGTCCCCACCGAACCGGCCCGGCCGGGCATAGCCGAGCAGCGCGTTCAGGTTCGCGCCGTCGACGTACACCTGACCGCCGTGCTCGTGGACGAGGTCGCACAGGTCGGTGACGGTGTCCTCGTAGACACCGTGGGTGGACGGGTAGGTCACCATGATCCCGGCCAGGTCGTCGGCGTGCTGCTCGCACTGGCGGCGCAGGTCCTCGAGGTCGACCGATCCCTCGTCGGTCGCCTTCACCACGACCACCCGCATGCCGGCCATCACGGCGGAGGCCGCGTTGGTGCCGTGGGCGGACGACGGGATCAAGATGACGTCGCGTCCCGGGTTGCCGTTGGCGCGGTGGTAGCCCCTGATGGCCAGCAGCCCGGCGAGCTCACCCTGGGAGCCCGCGTTGGGCTGGATCGAGACCTTGTCGTAGCCCGTGACCTCGGCCAGCCAGCCCTCGAGGTCCTCGACGAGCCGGCGGTAGCCCGTGGCGTCCTCGGCGGGGGCGAAGGGGTGCAGGTCGGCGAAGCCGGCCAGGCTCACCGGCTCCATCTCGGTGGTGGCGTTGAGCTTCATCGTGCAGGAGCCGAGCGGGATCATCCCGCGGTCGAGTGCGTAGTCGCGCGCGGACAGGCGACGCAGGTAGCGCAGCAGCTGGGTCTCGCTGCGGTGCTCGTGGAAGACCGGGTGCGTGAGGTAGGCCGTGGCCCGGCGCAGGTCGGGGTGCAGGGCGTCCGCCGCGTCGTCGTCCGAGGACGAGGCGTCGGGATCGACGCCGAAGGCGCGCAGCACCGAGGCCACGGTCGACCAGGTGGTGGTCTCGGAGGTGGACAGCGCCACCGTGTCCGCGTCGACCAACCGCAGCTGGAGGCCGTGGTCACGGGCCGCGGCGACGATCTCGGCCGCCCGCCCGGGGGCGGCCACCGTCAGGGTGTCGAAGAACGGCGCGTCGGGGAGGTCGTAGCCGCCCGCGCGGAGCGAGTCGGCGATGCGCGCCGCGTAGGCGTGCGCCCGCTGGGCGATCGCGCGCAGCCCGTCGGGGCCGTGGTAGACGGCGTACATCGAGGCGACCACCGCGAGCAGCACCTGGGCCGTGCAGATGTTGGAGGTCGCCTTGTCGCGGCGGATGTGCTGCTCGCGGGTCTGGAGCGCCAGGCGGTAGGCCGGCCGGCCCTCGGCGTCGACCGACACCCCGACCAGCCGCCCGGGCAGGTGGCGCTCGAGACCTGCGCCGACCGCCATGAAGCCGGCGTGCGGGCCGCCGTAGAAGAGAGGTACGCCGAAGCGCTGGGAGGAGCCGACGACGACGTCGGCACCCAGAGCCCCGGGGGCCTCCAGCACGGTCAGGGCGAGCAGGTCCGCCGCCACCACGGCCAGGGCGTTGCGGTCGTGCGCCTGCTCGATGACCGGGCGCGGGTCGAGGATCCGTCCCGAGGCTCCGGGGTACTGCACCAGCACCCCGGACAGCTCGCCTTCGGGCAGCCCCGCCTCGAGGTCGGCGACGACCACCTCGATGCCCATCGCCCCGGCCCGGGTGCGCAGCACGTCGATCGTCTGCGGGAGCGCGTCGGCGTCGACGACGAACGGCCCGGTCGCCTTGCGGTTGGCCCGGCGGACCAGGGTCATCGCCTCGGCGGCGGCCGTGGCCTCGTCCAGCAGCGAGGAGTTGGACGTCGGCAGCCCGGCGAGGTCGCTCACCACGGTCTGGAAGTTGAGCAGCGCCTCGAGCCGGCCCTGGGAGATCTCCGGCTGGTACGGCGTGTACGCGGTGTACCAGCTCGGGTCCTCGAGGACGTTGCGGCGGATCACCGGCGGGGTGAGGGTGCCGTGGTAGCCCAGGCCGATCATCGACTCCCCCGGCCTGTTGGCGTCGGCGATCCCGCGCAGCTCCTTGGCGACCGCGTCCTCGGACAGCGGGCCGGGCAGCTCCAGCGCCTCTCCCTCGAGCCGGATCGCCTTGGGCACGGCGGTGGCCATCAACGCGTCGAGGCTGTCGTAGCCGAGCGTGTCCAGCATCGTGGCGACGTCGGCGTCGGACAGGCCGATGTGGCGGTTGGCGAACGCGGCCGTGGCGGCGGCTTCCAGAGCGGCCAGGGTCGACGGCTCGAGACGGTGGCGGCGGGCGGGATCGGTCACGGGCAGGCGCTCCTCGAATGGGGTCGTTCGGGTCGCCTCCCCCTCAGTCACGCTCACCGTCGTGGCGGTGCCCGCTCCAGAGTTGCCTCGTCCACACGGTCCTGGCGCCTGAGAGGTTCCGGGGAGGAGTTGCCCCTTCGGCGCTCCGCGGCATCCGGCCCCGGTCAGGGGACGGGCACCACCGAGACTCTCCCGTGTGGGATTGTCAGCAGGGCTGAATCTACCACCGGGGTGGGCCAGCCAGACTGATCAACCGGGTCTGGTCAGCCCGTCCGGTCAGCCGGTCTGCCGGGCCGCGCGACGGGCGGCGAGCTCGTCGCCGGCCGACGGGGTGTCCGTGGCGTCACCCTCGACGGCCGTGCGCTCCGAGGGAAGGTCCGCGAGGGTGCCCTCGATCTCGCGCCAGACACCGCCGATGGCGATGCCGAAGACGCCTTGACCGCCCTGGAGGAGGTCGATGACCTCGTCGTTGCTGGTGCACTCGTAGACCGAGGCGCCGTCGCTCATCAGGGTCACGCGGGTCAGGTCGTCGGTGCCACGCTCGCGCAGGAACTGCACGGCCGAGCGGATCTGCTGGAGCGAGATGCCCGCGTCCAGGAGTCGTTTGATGACCTTGAGGATCAAGATGTCACGGAAGGAGTAGAGGCGCTGGGAACCCGAGCCCTTGGCGCCGCGCACCGTCGGCTCGACGAGGCCGGTGCGGGCCCAGTAGTCGAGCTGGCGGTAGGTGATGCCGGCGGCGTTGCACGCCGTCGGGCCGCGGTAGCCGGTGTCACTGGGCAGCGGGGACACGTCGTCGGTGAAGAGCAGGCCCTGCTCGTCGGCCATCTCGGCGGCGATCACCGCGTCGGTGTTCGGCTTGCCCAGTTCGTTCTCGTCCACGACCACAGTCGACCTCCGTGCATCTACTCCGTCGCGTGTTGCTCCTAGGGAATCCGCTTCGCGACCTGATCGGCCAAGACTGCCCGATCGACAACGACAACGGTGGAGTTACACCAGAGACAGTTCAAGGTAGGCCGCGACCCCGGCCCGGTCAACGCACCGCTCGGCGTGTCGCAACCCTCAACCTCAACTAGAGGGTGAAGGTTCTGCGCCAACCCTCCCCCGCCTCACAGGGTCGAGTCGATGCGCCACGTGCGCCGACTCGGCGATAGCGGGGAGGGTCAGTGCTCGTCGAAGTCTTCGGCGGAGACCTGGTCGAGGAACTCGCGGAACCGCTCGACCTCGTCCTCCTGCTCGGCCGGGACCTCGAGGCCGGCGTCGTCGAGGACCTCCTCGGCGCACACGATCCGGGTCCCCGTGCGCAGTGCGAGAGCGATGGAGTCGGACGGCCGGGCGCTCACCTCGGCGCCGGAGCCGAAGACGAGCAGCGCGTAGAAGACGCCGTCCTTGACGTCGGTGATCCGCACCTCGGTCAGCTCGTTGCCGGTCGCGTCGAGGACGTCCTTCATCAGGTCGTGGGTGAGCGGCCGCGGCGGCACCACGCCCTGCTGCGCGAACGCGATCGCGGTCGCCTCGACGGCGCCGATCCAGATCGGCAGGTAGCGCTCCCCCGTCACCTCCCGGAGCAGCACGATCGGTTGGTTCGAGGGCATCTCGACTCGGACTCCGATGACGTCGACTTCGCGCACGACTTCACCCTACCCCCGGGTCCGAGCCCGAGATCGCGGCCGAGCCGGCGTCAGGAGCGGCGCAGGCCGGACTTGACCAGCGTGGCGTGCAGCCGCACCGACAGCGCGGCGATCTCGGTGACGGCGTCGTCGGCACGGGCCTGGGCCGAGGAGTCGCGACCACGCTGGAGCGGGGCCACGACCTGCTCCACGAGGCCCACCTCGCGGTCGGCGGCGGTCTTGAAGGCGCGCAGGTGCCGCGGCTCGAAGCCGAAGTCGGCGAGCTCGCGCGCGGTGGTCGCGATCACCAGCGAGTCCGCGTCGTAGTGCCCGGTGCCGGGTCGCGGCACCACGAGGGCGTACTGCTCGAGCTGGTCGAGCAGGTCCGGGGTGATCTCGGCGATCTTGAGCAGCTCCCGGCGGGACAGCCGGACGTCGCTGCGGGCGCGGAACGACGCCGCGCTGGGCAGTCCGTCGGCCGCCAGCGCGACCGTGGGCACCGTGGGGACCACCGACTCGATCGGGGGCGGCTCCAGCCCGCGGTCGATGGCGTCGAGGTGCTCGCCGATGACCTTGAGGGGCAGGTAGTGGTCGCGCTGCATGCGCAGCACGTAGCGGAGCCGCTCGACGTCGTCGGTGGAGAACTTTCGGTAGCCCGCCGGGGTGCGCTCGGGCTTGATCAGGCCCTTGTCCTCGAGGAAGCGGATCTTGGGGATCGTCACGCCCGGGAAGTCCGGACGCAGCTGGTCGAGCACCTGGCCGATGTTGTAGCGCGGGCGCCCCGACGAAGGGGCGGCGGACGAGGATGTGGAAGAGGACGGCGTGGCGGGGGGCGCCATCGACTACTGCCCCGGGCCCGAGAAGAACACGAGGCGGTACTTGCCGATCTGCACCTCGTCGCCGTCGCGCAGGTCGACGTTGTCGATGCGGTCGCGGTTGACGTAGGTGCCGTTGAGGCTGCCCGCGTCCCGCACCGAGAACGACGGGCCGGACCGGTGGAACTCCGCGTGCCGACGGGAGACGGTCACGTCGTCGAGGAAGATCTCGCTCTCGGGGTGCCGGCCGGCGTGCACCACGTCGAGGTCCAGCAGGAACCGGCTGCCGGCGCCCGGCCCGCGCTGCACGACGAGGAGCGCGTGGCCCGCCGGGAGGGCGTCGACCGCGGCCGCGTCGACCGGGCTGAGCTTGCGGTCCGAGGTCTCGACCTTCTCCGGCGCGCCGAAGGTGATGGTGGCGGTCGCCTCCACGGCGGGCTCAGCCGCAGCGGAGCCGGTGGCGTCGGCGGTCACCAACCGGGTGCCGCACTGCGCGCAGAACCGCGCGTCGTCGGGATTCGGCTTCCCGCAGGCGGTGCAGAACGGCATGACCCGAACCTATCAAAGGGTCCGTGCTCGTCCGGTCAGCTCTCGAGCGAGGCGCGGTACGTCGCGGCGTCCATCAGGCCGTCGACGGCCCCCGCGTCCGACGGGACCACCTCGAACAGCCAGCCGCCGCCGTACGGGATCGTTGTTGACCAGCTCCGGGGTGTTGGTCAGGGCGTCGTTGACGGCGACCACCTCTCCCGACACCGGCGCGTACACGTCGCTGACCGACTTGGTGGACTCCAGCTCGCCGCAGGTGCTGCCGCCGGCGACGGTCTCGCCGACCTCGGGGAGGGAGACGTACACGATGTCGCCGAGGGCGTCTTGCGCGTAGTGCGTGATGCCGATCCGCACCGACCCATCGGACTCGCCGGGCGCGAGGACCCACTCGTGCTCGCTGGTGTACTTCAGTTCCTCGGGGTACACGGCTCTCCTCCGGAGTGTCTCGGTGTCGGGTTGGCTGATGAGGCTACTGCGTCGGCGGGTCACTCGTCGGGTTGGGCGAACTCGGGGCGCACCGAGTTGCGCACCGCGGTGATGTCGAGCGAGCTGAACTCCGTGATGTCGACCTCGGCGCCGTCGTCCTCGAGCTGGTCGACGGGTCCCCGGAGGAAGGCCATCCCGCTGCGCAGGGTCGTCGGGTCACCGATCACGTCGATCACGTAGGGCGACTCCAGGAGCTTGCCGGCCACCACCAGGCCACCCACCCCCTCCTCGATCGACGTCTGCGCC